>JBATXV010000036.1:0-183690 GCA_049673585.1 Candidatus Sulfotelmatobacter sp.
GCGTAATAATATACGCAATATGCGTAACTCTTCGTTGCTGACTGCGTTGTTCCCACAGGTACGGCAAGGTGTGCTTGCGGCTACCCTCGGCCAGCCAGACAAGTGGTGGTATCTTTCGGAACTCGCCGGCCGTTTGGGCACCAGCCCGTCGAGCCTTCAGCGGGAGCTATCGTCTCTGGTGGCAAGCGGAATATTGGTGCATCGTCGGGAAGGCACAAGGGCATATTTCAAGGCGGAAACCCAGTCCCCGGTGTTCCGAGACCTGCAGCAGTTGTTCGAAAAAACTGCAGGGCTGGCTCCAATCTTGGAGCAGATACTAAAGCCGTTTGGGAACAAGATTCAGAGTGCTTTTATCTATGGTTCCGTCGCACGAAGCCGGGAACATGCGATGAGTGACGTGGATGTGATGGTCATTGGCAGAGCAGGGCTTGCTGACCTGTCTCCAGCGCTCCGCAAGGCTGAGACGCGCCTGGGAAGAGAGGTCAACGTCTCGGCCTATTCCCCAGAGGAGTTTCGGGAGAAAATCAAATCGGGCGACCATTTCCTTGCCGCCGTTTTACGAGGACGGAAACAGTTTGTGAAAGGAGGCCAGAGTGACTTGGACGAGCTTATTGGCAAATAACGAAGCCCAGAAACACAAAACCTCCAAGAAGGAATTAGACAATATGCGGGCCCTGATCGCCCGCGACCTAGCAGACGCGAGTCTTGGTGGCCTTTCGGCAGATCGGAGATTTGCGACTGCTTACAACGCAGCACTCCAGGCCGCGAACATGGCGATTGCCTGTGCGGGATATCGGATCATGAGCAAGGTTGGACATCACCGGGTGTCGTTAGAAAGCACGAAGCTTGTCTTAGGCAAACCCGCGCACAAGTATGCCGACTATTTTGAGACCTGTCGGCGCAAGCGAAACACGATTGACTACACCTTTTCTAACGTTGCCACTGAGACCGAAGCCAAAGAAATCATCGTCCAGGCTACCGAGTTTTATAACCAGGTCGAAGACTGGATCACGAAGAACCATCCCAGTCTCAAGAAGTGAGATTGTCAAGAAATGGACACGGGCTGTGCCAAGGCGGTCCGTTACCAGCGCCGTCCGTCGTACCTGAGCACCGAATCGTCGCCAATCCGGTGCTCAAGGCCTTTCTGCGGGTTGGTTCAGGCCGCGACGAGGCTTGGCGTCGCTATTGCCTTCGCACGCTTTTTGTAGGGCCTCCTCTGCTTCGGGATGTGGTCGTCCCCCGTCATGAAGCACTTGCCCAACTGTCGTATACGAGTCCGCAGCCGGGAGAAACGGGCGTCCGTGATCCCAAGGAACTCAGCCGCATCGTCCGGCGTGCCAGTGGCTAGGATCGACTGTATTGCAGGCAGAACGCTCAGGTCTTTCCGCCTCACGAAATCAACGAACTCTCTGACGAAAGTTCGGTCCCGTGCCCGCTTCTCGGAAATGTCCGCAGTCCGGCGAAGGTATTCCGAGTGCTCGTGGCAATACTCGTCATCCACCTCGCCACAGTTCTTTGCGTCCACTTGCCCGGTCAGCGACAAGTTACCCGTGTGGCACATCGCGTCCTTTCTGCGTTTGGAATGAATGGTTCTGAACTTGTTCGCGAGGCATACGTTGATGTAGTTCAAGAATCGGGCCTGGTTCGCACCGTGGTGCTTCCCAGGATCGAATGTTTGAACGATATCCTCCTTTCCGGCCTCCCGGTGCTTGGACTTGAGCGGCAGATATTTCAGGTGGATTATCAGGTCTTGCGTCCAGTCCTCCAAGTCCTCTCTCAGGGCAAGCCTGTCGGTGTGCCTCTTCACCCAGTTTGGGATATGGTGGGGAAACCGTTGGTGGAACTCGTCGAAGTCCTTCGGGACGACGAATCCGTCGTGCCCGACGAAGCGGCCATCGATCAACGTGAACGGGTCAGTTCTGTACGGCTTCTTTTCGGTGGGAAAATTCATCGGGAACGTGGGTTGATTGGTGACAATCGCAGTATTCAGCATGTGAAACACCTCTTTCGAAAGGAGTTGAACTTCATGCAAGAGAGCTTACGAATGGGTCGGGACGAGTTGGCCGGGAGGGTTCAACAGGCTTTGAGTTTGCCCACCAAGAAAGAAGGAGAGCACATTGTCAACACCGTTATCTCGTGCATCGAGCACACTTTGCTCAACAATTTGGGTACGAACGGGTTCACGATGAAGCTGAACAGTTTTGGCAAGTTCTCAGTGCGGCACAGGCCGGGGATACTCAGGAAAATTCCGTTCACGGGCGAGACGAGGCTAACGAAAACGAAGAGAAAGATCAGGTTTATCAGCTTGGGGATGCTTCGCCAGTTGGAGCCAGTGGACGAGACATGATTACGTCGAGCGACCGTGTCCTTCTACCGAGGGTGAACTACTGGGAATTTGATGGAGCAGTGCGGTGCAATTCGCTCCGCGCCTTTGCTTTCTCGGTCAACAGCAAGCTGATTTCGTCGAAGTGCCACGGGCGGAAATCATGTGTATCAACGCCGACATCCATGGAAAGGGAAGTAGGTGTGTCAGGGAGGTTCCCATGAGAATGTCCGTACAGGTGCCACGCTCCATGATGGGAGCGATTCCAGACCCGCATGGCATAGTGACAGATCACGATGGGTTGGCCATGTATGGAGATTTCCGCAAGGTTGCTGAACCAAGAGAACTCGTCGGTCAGCTTGCGAACTTGTTTGTCGTGATTACCCGGCACCGCAAAGATTTTCTTGCAGCGAATCTGCTTGCGGTGCTCCAGAGCCTTCGCCTTGCTCCCGATGCAGAAATCCCCAAGGAAATAGAGGATGTCATTGGCCTTAACGGAGGCGTTGAGACGGTCGAGGATCGTTTGATCCATTTCCTCGACGCTTCGAAACGGTCGATTACAGTAGCGGATTATGTTGTTATGCCCGAAATGAAAATCCGCCGTGAACCATATGTTCGGCATGTCTCTTGTGACTCCCTGGCGACCTAGCCCCGTCTCAATGATGCTTTGCGTTCCGCTGCGGAACGACTTGCTGCGCTCCCGGCGTTGGCATCTGTTGTGACTGAGCGGCACTTGATGCTTCCGGCGTTCCTTGTCGGACGTTGGCAAACCACGTACCCAATGCGAATCCCAGTGCTAGAGCAGCAGTGGCAACGACAGGCAGCCAAACGGCCCAGATCTGTTTTTCCAGCCTAACAAGGAAATTGTCCATCTGTTGCGCCCTAGTAGTCATGCTCCGCAGGAGCGAATCATTGGCGCTTCTAGTCCTCGCAATCACCCCGATGTCGGGGTGAGCTACTTCTCGCAGCACATTCACAAGTTGCTCTTGAACGGAGTTCATTTCAGAACAAGACTGGTCAAGCGCTCTGGCGGTGCCCGGCAATCCGGACTCCTGGAAACACTGTCGCAGACTTTCGCCCAGCAGCTTCGCAATTCGAGGCGGGTCCAACCCCCTTTCCAATTCCTTCGGCAACTGAGCAAGGCGTGATTCGAGGTGTGATGCGTATCCAGCCATCCGTTTCTCGACTACATTGGCTTGAGATGCCGAACTTTCAAGAATCTTCTGCAACGACTTGCGTTCTGCGGCGATCTCCGCGGGCGTTTCTCGCGTGAGTAGCGCAAGGAGGCCCATTGCCTCCAGTAGGCGTAGCATCTCGTCGTTTGGACCAAGGGTGCGAGTGTGCGCGATGACCCTGTAATAGTCCGCCAGTCGTTCAGCAGGCACCAGCCCTGCCAGTTCATCGAACAGGGTTTGGCTCTCGGACTCCGCCCCTGCCAGATTGAGGAGTTCCTGATCGGCGCTCATGGGAGGCAGATCTCCTTTGCCCGGTCGAACTCGGAGAAGAGCCGCCGTCGATAGCTTTCTGCGCGCATCACGATCGAAGCCCGCTTCAGTTCGTTGATCGCATTCTGCCTTGTCGCAACCTGGCCAAGGCGGATTCCGTGTTGCCGGGCGGGGTTCTCAAGTTCCGCCAAGCGAAATTCCATCCGAATCACGGTCGGCGACAGCGCTTCGCGGAAACGAATGGCTTGCTCAGCCGAGTCCCAGTAGCTGAAGTCTGCCTGGGGACTTGTCGCATTCTGGACAATCAGATATTGCGCCCGACTCTGCAGTCGGTTCGCCCATGAGAGGACACTCTCAACACTTGCCGGGTCTGACGTGACAACACCGACAGCGGTGAAACGCGCGCCGGTAGCAGCGACATCCTCATACATCGCGTCGAACCAGTCACTTGCTACTTGCCCCGAACCGGCTCCCATGTCGGCGAGGATGATCGCCGCACCGGATTCGAGATGATCCACGAACGCGTCGAGGCCGGCTGGCGTGTGAATATTCACCTTAGCTACTGACCCGTTGAAGAAGTGCTTGAGTGATCCCCGTGCCTTGTTTTCCGTATCGAGGTCGAGCAGCGTGAACGGAATCTCATTGGCTTCGAACCACTCAGCCAGGGCAACCATCAGGCCGGTTTTGCCGACTCCGCCTTTGCCACCCATGGTGAAAACGACTCGTTTGTTTGTTGGTTGGGTGTTCATCGCGATCCTCCTTGGCCGACAAGTTTCAACGGCTCGCTTTCTTCGAAGTGAAAGTGTTTGGGTTTTGTCCTATGCTCGACTGGCTTTGCCTTGAGCGCTGCAATTCGAGAGGCAACGTCTTCGGGGTTTGTGCGAGCGGTCACGGGCGCTTGCGGTTCGAGCGGTGGGAGTTCGTACTGCACCTGCTTACGGTGTTTGGCGCGAACCTTGATGAACGAGTGGATCGTGCTGACAGCGACATGCAGCCCGATCCGCTCGCGAAGAATGCGAACAATGTCGCGATACGTGCAGCCCTTGCGACGAAGCTGGCGGATGAGTTCGCGGTGAGTTTCGAGTTTAGAGCGAGGTGATTTCTGCGGGATCGAGTCCAGCAGGGAAACAAGAGTCGGGTCCATGATTTTCAGGCTCCTTTGCACCTGGCCATCACAGTCCGATAACAGTCCGATAACCCGTCTCCACAGTCCGATAAGTGCCCTAGAGGGCTATCCGTACCGTTTAATTTCAATCAGTTACGAACTCTAGGACGACTTTCACGGCGGTAACACGGGTTCAAATCCCGTCGGGGACGCCAACAGTTCGCCAGTTGCCGAGGACAGGATCGCGAACGAAAAGGTGATCCTGCACTGGTTCGAACGCGATAAGGAAACGGGACTTTCTGCCGTTCGTCCCGCAGAACCGGATTCCGCGGGCCGTGTCGGCGAATGGCCGGAAGATTTCAGCGACGTGGAACTGAAATCCGACAGCCAGTACCTTGATGCAGTTGAAAAGTAAGTGTACGAGCAAACACATGCTTGACACATTGAGGCCGGAGCCAGCGTGACTTCGCCACTTGATCAGCAAATTCTCAGATTTTCACAAGCTGACCTCTCATTATTTCAGGCGGTCCAATGGTCGACATCAAGCCCCAAGCCGGCACGGGCTTCCAAAGACACTACGCCAGCGAGGAGGAATTCGGAGACACATGCTTCCTTGTATGTGGTTTCCCTCCGAAACTACCAAATAATCTTCGCCCCGATCTGGATATGACGGGAGCCGCCGGAACCGCCCGACCCAAGGTCCAGCGCCGTCTCGCCCGGACTGAGCTTCGCCAAGGCAGTCGGGTTTCCGCACCCTAACGGGGCCAGAAGCACCTAAAAGTGGATCTGCGCTTTCAGTTGGATCATCCGGGGGGAAACATCGCCTCCCAGACCAGATCCCAAAATGCTGGTCGGTGGCATCTCCATCGTACTGATCTCTCCGAAACCTGAGTCCGAGCTGTCGTTGTCGGGCGGCCCGAAGTTTGGGTGGTTGAAAAAATTAAAGAATTGGACACCAATACCCAGCACCACTTTGTCTCGGCCGACAAGGCTCGTGTTCTTCATGATCGTGAAGTCCGTGTCGAAATAGTTCGGATAATGTAATCGTTTTTCTTGCATTGATTCGCTCCGCCATCCACTTTTCCGTCATTCCCCTCGAACTCGGCAATCGTTCGTCCTTCCATTTCCCCCCCTGTTGAACTCCTTGAGGCCGGCAGTAGTTAAACGCGCAGTCCGCCGAAGGTCACCACGATTTTTTACGGAATCGTCGGTGGCGAATTGAATCGCACGCCGCAGAATTGGGCGGGACGCAGATCGATAACAAGTTGCCTACCGACAAGAAAAATCGCTCCGCAACCACATTTTTCTGCATGATCCTTCGTACCATCTTCAGGTATAATCCGCGGCACTCGGGCGGGGAGTGTCGGATCCGGCCCGAGAACAAGCGCAGGAACTGGAAGGCGCTCGCGGGCGCAGAACAGGACACACGTCTGATTTTATCTCACGTGTTTTCGCCGCGCAGGGCCTCACTTCCTGGGAGGGCTATTTCGATAATGCGAATCCATGAGCGAGCAAGCCGTCGGCAGCACGAGTTTGGCGTCCCCTGGATGCGGGGAACCAGGCACGCGATTTGGGCGTTTGCAGTGTTGGCGTTCGTGGCCTCGTTGGCGACGGCGCAATCAACCAGCCTGCTGAACGGCAGCGTTACGGACCCGTCTGGCGCGAGCGTTGCGGGCGCGAAGATTACTTTGACCGACCCAGCGACCGGCTTGCAGCGGACAACGACAAGCAACGGTACCGGGCTCTACCAGTTCCTGGATGTGCCACCGGGCAGCTACCGGTTGGAGGTAAATGCAACCGGCTTCGCACCCTATCTGGCGGCGAAGGTCACGCTCGTGGTCAGCACCCCCTCCACCATACCGATTCGGTTGCAGGTTGCTGGCGTGGCGCAGTCGGTTACCGTCGAAGCCGAAACGCCGCTCATTAATCGAACTGACGCGTCGCTGGGCAACGTTGTCGAGCAAGACCAGATCGCGGAGTTGCCAATCGCCGGCCGCAATGTGGTTGAGTTGCTGAGCCTACAGGCCGGTGTGTCGTACCTGGGAGATAACCTGAATTCAACCCTGGACACGCGCAGCGGCGCGGTGAATGGCGTACGCAGCGACCAATCCAACGTCACGCTGGATGGCATTGGGGTCAACGACCAGAACAATGGTTACGCGTTTTCCAGCGTGTTAAATGTGCCGCCTGACTCGGTCGAGGAATTTCGGGTCACCACTGCTAACTCCAACGCCGATTCCGGCTATTCCAGCGGCGCTGAGGTCGCGCTGGTGACCAAGAGCGGCACCAACACGTTTCACGGTTCGGCCTACGAATACAATCGCAATACCCTCTTCAGCGCCAATGACCCATTCATTAGATATTCGCAGATAAGCAGTGACGAACCCAACAAGGCGCCTGAGCTTTCGTACAACGTATTCGGCGTCACCGTCGGCGGGCCGATCCAGAAGAACCGGCTTTTCTTCTTCGCCAACTATGAAGGGTTTCGGCTAGCCCAGGGCACTCCCACATTGCGCGTCGTGCCCAGCGCAGAACTGCGGGACGGTATTCTCCAGTACTTATGCACGGACGCAACACAGTGTCCGGGAGGCAGCGTGACGGGCGCAAGCGGGGCGAGCTACCCCGTGCAGTCCGGCTACTTTGCGCTCACGCCGCAACAGATTACGGGTATGGACCCGCTCGGAATCGGCCCCAGCGCGGGAATGGAGGCACTTCTCTCACAATATCCGGCAGCCAATGAGAATGCCGGCGATGGGTTGAACACGCTTGGGTATGAGTTTTCCTCGAACGCTGACTGGAAGAAAGACACATACATCCTCAAGGCTGATTGGCACATCAACTCCAGCGGCACGGAAACCCTGTTCTGGCGCGGAGAGATGCAAAACTACAACGAGCCCCAAGCGCGACAGTTTCCCGACCAGCCCGCGGCTAGCACGCTGTTGGACGATAGCAAGGGTTCCACCGTTGGACTCACTTCGATTATCTCCCCCAGACTCGTCAACAACTTTCACTGGGGTTTCATCCGCCAGGGAACGAAGACCGCCGGTGTCTCTCCGTATCCAGCCGTTGAGTTGACTGGGCTCGACAACCTTGTTCCTTTTACTCGCTCCATCACTTACTTCGTCCCCAGCAACCAGTTAACCGACAGTTTGAACTGGACCCGCAAGAACCACACGTTTGAGTTCGGCGGCGATCTATTTCTGATTCGCAACAAGAGCACCAGCTATGCGGAATCGTTCTCCGACGTGCAGACCAACCCGGTCTATCTGAATACGGGCGGAATCGCCAACACTACCAGCCCGCTTGATCCGGGCAACAACGGCTTTCCGGCTGTGAATGAGAACTTCGGCCCGAATTACGACGAGGCTGCCGGAATCCTGGTGGGGATTTTCGCCGAAGGAGACGGCATTTATAACTACAACCGCAGCGGGGCTTCGCTGGCCCAGGGCACGCCGATCAGTCGCCGTTTTGCGGTCAATGACTACGAATTCTATGGCCAGGACACGTGGCGGATGACGCCTCGTTTGACTGTCAGCTATGGTCTGCGCTGGGTACTGGAAGCTCCGCCTTACGAAACCAACGGATTGCAGGTTGCGCCGTGCGTGGCGGCCGCAGGCGGCGGCTGCACCAATCAAAATCTCGCCGACTGGTTCAACAACACCGCCAAGTTAGCCGCGCAGGGCTTGCCGGCCAACAATGCCGGGGAGATTTCTTTCGAGCTTGGCGGACCCAAGAATAATGGTCCGGGATTGTGGAACTGGGACCACAAGGATTTTTCACCGCGTATTGCCGTAGCTTGGGCGCCGGACACCGGCGACGGCTGGGTCTCAAAGATTCTAGGAAAGAAAGACGAGTTCTCGATTCGCGGCGGCTACAGCATCATGTACGACCACTTCGGCATTCCGATCGTGAACACCTTTGACCAGCACGGTTCTTTGGGCCTTTCCACCGATCTGGGAAATCCTGCGGGTGTGGTGACGGTGGCGAACGCCCCGCGCTATACCTGCCTTACTCCGGGGTCGTCCGGGCAATCCTGCTTGCCTGCTCCCTGCGCGTCTCTAAGCAATCCCGGCTGTTTGTTCGGACCTACGCCGCCCGGCGGTTTCCCAAGTACGCCAAGCAATACCGCTTTTGCTATCAACTGGGGGCTAGACCAGAGTTTGAAGACCCCTTACGCGCACCGCTTCAATTTCTCGCTCTCGCGGCAACTGACCCCCAAATCATCACTTCAGATCGCGTATGTGGGGACCATCGCCCGGCGTCTGCCTTTGCAGGTCGATCTGGCCCAGCCTGCCAATCCAACAGATCCTGCATCCAAGACGACGTATTTTCCGTCAGCTACCATCCTCTCGAAGGCTGCTGCAGCCGGCACGCCTGTTAACCAGATCCAACCCGTACCATTCTTCGAGAATACGTTTCCAGGCTGGGCGGGGGCCGGTACCGCAACCTCGGTCGCAGCGAACGGCCTCAATTGCGCGGCCGGCAACCTCCCCGCCAATCCGACGGCCACACAAAACGTTTACGAACTCTGGAATTGCTTCCCGCACAACGAAACTTTCAATCTGTTCCTCATGGATGTCCCCGACTCCATTACCGGATTGAGCCCTGCGCTCCCGAACAGTAAAAACGGTCCGTATGATTTCTTCCACGACCAGTTCAGTTCGCTCTATGCCTGGCGCAATATTGGAACATCTGCCTATAACGCGTTGCAGGTGACCTACAACGTCCGCTGGGGAGCGAACCTGCAGGGACAATTTAACTACACGTTATCGAAATCGTTTGACGAGGCATCGGCAGCCGAGCGCATCGGTCCTTATGAAGGTACGGGTGGAACGGGCGACGACCTGAACGGCGGCGGTATTGTCATCAATGCCTGGGATCCGCTGGCCTTGCGGGGACTCTCCGATTTCAACGCTTACCATCAGGTGAACGGCAACGTAGTGTATCGTCTGCCCTTCGGCAAAGGCCAGTCGATTGAATCAGGCGCTTCACCGCTGCTCAACGCCTTAATTGGCGGGTGGCACGCCTCCGGCGTATTCCGCTGGACCAGCGGTTTCCCGATCACCATCGACAACGGATCCACCTGGGCAACGGACTGGAACATCGAGGGCGATGCCGAGCCAAACGGGCCGCCTCCAGTGGCGTCTAACCCCAGGAATGCCAGGATCAACGGCACCACCGGAGCGTACATCGGCCCGGACATCTTCCAAAATCCGACCGCGGCGGAGGCGGCTTTCCGCCCCGAGTGGCCGGGAGAGTCAGGGGTCCGCAACAATGTGATTGGCGACGGCATGTTCGACATCGACACCGGGGTGAGCAAGGATTTCGCTCTTGGCGAGGGGAAGCGAGTGGAGTTCAGTTGGCAAACTTTCAACCTAACCAATTCAGTGCGCTACGACGTGCGCGCTGCACAACCGTCGCTCTCCTCCGACCCGGCGGAGTTCGGCAAATACCTTTCGACGCTAACGCAGCCGCGCTTCATGCAGTTTGCCCTGCGCTTCGTATTCTGAGGGTGCGGCATACGGCTCGTCGCAGAGGAGAGCCGGGCTCAGTTCTGTCTTTTATTTTGGTCCGGTTCGGGTATTGTGCCACTTTCGCAGACAACCGTTGCAGTCAGATGGGATGAGAAGGCCGGTCTCCGGCGGGATGCGGTGTACGCTCCCAGGTGGCTGACCATTCAGAATTGACGAATTTCATTGAGGTCCTTCAAGACCGAGTTCAAAGCCGAACAAATTTCAACTGACGCTTTACCGAGCACCCAAAGAAATACCCATCTCTGTTATTAAGGAGAGTCCACGAATGCGTTTCCTACCCAGTTGTGCTGCGCGCGCGATGGCGGCCCTGACGGCGGCAATTGCGCTGGCGACGGCAGCGAGTCCACAGGTTGCGGCGCGCACGCCCGCGGACGAGGCCAGCGTCAAACTGGCGACGGAAATCTTCAAGCAGCTAATCGAAATCAACACGACCGATTCGGTTGGCAGCACGACCGTTGCGGCAGATGCTATGGCCCAGCGCCTACGCGATGCCGGCTTTCAGGCCCAGGACGTTGTCGTGATGGGCCCGAATCCGCGCAAGGGCAACATGATCGCTCGGCTGCACGGTACAGGCGCGCACAAGCCCGTGCTCCTCATCGGGCACTTAGATGTGGTGGAAGCCAAACGCAGCGACTGGACCACCGATCCTTTTCAGTTTATCGAGAAGGACGGTTATTACTACGGACGCGGCACACAGGACATGAAAGATGGCGATGCCATCATGATGGCTACACTGATCCGCATGAAGCAGGAGGGCTTCATGCCCGATCGCGACATCATATTGGCGCTGACCGCCGATGAAGAAGGTGGAGCCTTCAACGGAGTGGACTGGCTCGTCAAGAATCATCGCGACCTGGTCGACGCCGAGTTCGTGCTCAACCACGATGGCGGCGGAGTGGCTGAGGAGAACGGCAAGCTGCTTGGTTTCACAGTAGATGCGAGCGAGAAGTTGTACGCCGATTATCAGCTGAGCAGCCTGAATCCCGGCGGGCACAGCTCAATGCCCACGCCGGACAACGCCATTTATCACCTGGCCGATGCTCTCGGGCGCCTGCAACACTACAGCTTTCCTTTCGAACTGAACGCGGTGACGCGAGCCGAACTCGCGGGAATGGCAGAAAGCTATCCCCCGGAGAAAGCTGCGCTGGTGAAAGCAGTTCTGAAAGATCCACCAGACCGGCAGGCGATTGCCGGACTTTCGGCCGACGACCCGATTCTGAATTCCACCATGCGGACGACGTGCGTTGCCACGCGACTGGCCGCCGGACACGCCAACAACGCGTTGCCGCAGACGGCCACGGCCAACATCAATTGCCGCATCTTCCCGGGGCATTCACGGGAGGAGATAAGGCAAGAATTGGTGAAGATCGTAGCCGATCCCAAAGTCACAGTAGGCTACGTCCGGATTGACGGGTCTATCGCGCCGACCGCACCCAACGAGCAGCAGCTGCCCCCCGTTGCACTCAGGGACGATGTCATCAAGCCGCTGCGTGAAATCTCCGCTGAGTTCTGGCCCGGAATGCCCATTGTGCCGAACATGGCCATCGGGGCTTCCGATAGTAGGTACGCCTATGCTGCCGGCATGCCTTCGTTTGGGATACAGGGCGTCGTTCTGGACAACAATGACATACGTGCTCACGGGAAAGACGAGCGTTTGCCTGTCGAGTCGTTCAACACTGGCGTGCAGTTCTACTACCACTTTCTCAAGGCCATGACTTCAGAGAAGTGACCGGGGCAGAAGAACCATGATCGCGAGTGACGACGAGCGTTGGCAGCGCAAACCTTCGCAAAGCTGACTACTGGGCAAAGCTCTATGCAACTTTCTGGATTGTTTCTGGTCGGACTCGAATTATTGAAGGTTTGCCCGTGACTCGGGCAAGACCTGTCGAGCGTTGATCTGGCCCTGCAAGCAGTAGGACCTACCCCACCATCGGTGCGATAATTTCGGTAACGAATCCTTCTGCAACTTATGAAGCGCCACGTCCTCATGTACGGGTTGATCGGTGGAATCTTGATTGCTCTGCTCCAGTGGACCGAGTATCAGTTCCTGGTCGTCGAACATTCCATCGAAATCTACGGCGGATTGATCGCGGCGACCTTTGCCGTTCTTGGCATCTGGCTTGGCCTCAAGCTGACAGCAAAACGCCAGACAATTGTTGTGAGGGAGGTCCCCGTCCCTGCCGAGGGACCGTTCATCCCTGACGAAAGAAAACGTGAGGATCTCCATATCACTCGCCGTGAGCTTGAGATCCTTGAACTGATCGCCCAGGGCCTGAGCAACCGCGAAATCGCCGGGAAGCTTTTTGTCAGCGAGAGCACGGTGAAGACCCATTCCAGCCGTGTTTTCGACAAGCTCGGGGCGAGACGAAGAACGCAAGCAGTGCAACTCGGCAAGGAATTCGGCCTCCTCCCCTGATTTACTCGTGCACAAGCATGGTGCGCGCCAATAACCATTCCCCCAAACGAATGATTTCTCTGTCAGCCGCCAAAATCAGCCAAAAGGATGACGACATCGACCCCGCCTCACGCGGTATGTTGAGCCGATCGACGCTCAATACGAGCGACACGAAGTTTATGAAAACATGAAGTTCATGAAAACATGAACTTTTTGAAAAAAGGAGCGAACATGAAGTCTCTGAATTCGTTGAAGGTCTTTGTCGTGGGTACTCTGTCGATCGGCATGTTTTCAAGCACTGCGGTCATTCCCGCAACCGCCGCCGCCCCGGAATATGAACTTCCCCGGGTCTACGACGCTTCCATGCCACGTGACCAGCAGATCGCACTCGCTGAAAGCGCCGCCCCGGTCGAGGTATCCGGTAAAGCCACAATTTATGTTCTTGGCCCCAAGGGCTACGAGAAAGCGCGTGAAGGCACTAACGGCTTCAGCTGTTTTGTTGGCCGGCATTTCGTAAAGCCCGCAGAAACAACCATTGAGCCGCAGTGCTTCGACGCCGAAGGCAGCCGCACTCTCTTGCTTGTTTACATGCACGGTGAAGAGCTGCGCACAAACGGCAAGTCCGAGGCCGAAATCAAGGCAGACATCGCCAACGGATATAAGGAAGGCCGTTACCAGTATCCGAGCAAACCGGGATTCCTCTATATGATGTCCAGCCAGAACCGCTTGAGGGCGATCCCTGAGCACGGCACTGGCATTTTTCCTCCGCACTTGATGTTTTATGCGCCGAACATGACAACGAAAGACATCGGGTTCGACGCCAAATCGGGGCTCGACAAGCTCGATTATCTTGGGATGACTCACCCCGGAGCAGGCGATAACCTTATCGTAGTTATCCCAGTGGCATCCAAGCCGGCAGCTGACGTGGCTGGTCGCTGAGCCCGCATGAGCATGGCGCCGGCATCATACGTGGAAAGGTCAGGATCGGATAAAAGACATTACTGGAATATGAGAAAGATCGTCGTCACCTTCGGGCTGATTTCCGGCGCTATCTCGTCGCTGATGATGATAGCGGTGGTGACCTTCGGTGGCAGGATTGGCTTCGACCGCGGCGCGATCATCGGCAACACCTCTATCGTGCTCTCGTTCTTGATGGTGTTTTTCGGCATCCGAACCTACCGGGACAACATCGGCAATGGTCAGATTACCTTTTTAAAGGCTTTTGCCGTCGGCCTCTCCATCACGCTGATATCCTGCATCATCTATGTCGTAACCTGGGAAGTGATCTACTACAACTTCCTGCCTGGCTTCTGGGACGCATATGGCGCTCATTTGGTTCAGAAGCTCACCGCCTCGGGGGCGAGCCCGGCAGCCGTCCAGGAAAAACTTCAGCAGGTCAGGAAATACAAAGAGCTGTACAAAAACCCATTCTTCAATGCAGCGCTCACGTTCATTCATCCCTTCCCGATTGGGCTCGTCATCACGCTGTTCTCCGCGTTGGTCCTGAGGCGAAAGCCGCAACCGCAACCCGAGCAATCACCTTTGCGGGGATCCTGAAGGGGCTGCCCCAGCTTTCCAACGAAAGAAAAGCTGGAGCAGGCTCAGTTAGTATTGTGACGGCAAGGGTGGGCCAGCGCCCCTCAGTGACGCTCCAGTTAACAGCTTCCATTGCACCGGTATCTCTCATCGGAGTCCGTTGCCACACAGTTCCTGCGCCGGTGACGCCTGTCGCCTGTGCCCTTACGCGGTCTCTATCATCAGGCTGCTTTGGCGGCACGAATTGGCGCCGCAGGTACGACCACCTCGACAAGCCCGGTCGCTACGTCATAAACGAGGCCTGAGACGAGCCATTCGTCCGGCAATGCCGGAATCGCCCTGAGTGCAGCAACATCGACCGCCACTGACTTGTGTGGATCGCGGACTGACTTGGCCTCAACTTCCCTTTCCGGTATCTGAAAATAGTGCGCAAGCATAGCTGGATCTCCCACGAGACGCGTACTGCCGCAATCCTTATGATGAAGTACGATCAGGTGAAACTCCCCGCCGCCTCCCGGAATCGTTCTGGCGACCTCTCCGATTCGTCCGAGAAGACCGAACTCCTCCAGCAGTCCTGGCGTGACTCGACCGCCGATGTTTCTCATAACGACGGCCTCACCGGGCTTAATTCCGAGCACGTGAGCAGGATCAACTCGCATATCGGCGCAGCCGATGATTACCGCTTTCAAAGTTTGCAAAGATTGCGGAAGCGACGGCATAGGGGTAGCGGACTCTTTGTTGCGTTTCAACATGAGGTCAAGGCTATTCATTCCGATTCTCCTGAGGAGATGTTCCTGGCGACCATGCCAGTTTAGTCATTTGGATGCAGTCGTCGATTTGATAGGACCAAGCGATTGAAGAAAAAATAACCATTTCTGCCAGCCGAAGGCGAGACGATTACTGCATGCGAGCGCGGCCCAAAAGAGGCTCTGCATCGGCGGGCGTAACGCCGGACAAGAGTGGCGCCGGCGCCGTCCACCCTTGCAAAAAACGCAAGGACGGGGCATCCTCGGTGGGCACTGGTCCGAGATTATGGATAAGATCGCTAAGGGACCGGAAGACGTGAAAAAATCAGTTAGGGCCGCGGATGAACTCCCATAAACGCGGATAACCTACGGAGTTTTTTTTCGGCGTTCGTCCGGGTTCATTGGTTCTCCCACCGGATTCGCCCTGGAAAGACTACGAGATGCGAAAAGGCTTTACGAGAAAACCAAAAAGGGACGAGCCCGCGACGCCGGTCAAGAACTACATCACGCCGAGCGGACTTGAGCGTCTCAAAGATGAGCACCGGTTTCTGCTCACCAGGGAACGCCCGGCCGTGACGGAGGTGGTGGCGTGGGCTGCCAGCAATGGCGATCGCAGTGAAAACGCCGACTATCAGTACGGCAAGCGGCGGCTGCGGCAGATCGATGGGCGGATTCGCTTCCTCACGAAGCGAATTGAAGGGGCGGAAGTGGTGGACCCGGAAGCTCCGAGGGCGGGGCAGGCGGCGACGAGGGCATTCTTCGGAGCGACCGTGCGCTATGCCAATGCCGCGGGAGCCGACCGAGTGGTGAGCATCGTGGGCACCGACGAAATCGATCTCAACCGCAACCACATCAGTTGGGTGTCACCTCTGGGGCGCGCGTTGATGAAGTCGGCAGCGGGTGATAGCGTAGTCCTTCAATTGCCGGGCGGTACAGAATACTTGACCGTGCTGGAAGTGTGTTACCAGCGCATCTCTGTGGAACCGTTCCGTGAACCACCTGGATCCGAGGCCTCGGTAAAGAGACCTGCCTCCTCGGTGAAAATTCGCAGAACCCCGTTTTCCGGATAGCCTCCGGTTTGCCGACAATTCGCTGGGTGGACCACTCGGGTCGCCTCGCGCAGGGTGAGCGCAACGAGCGCTTCCGGCGCTGAGACCACATTCCCGGATTTGATTTCCCTTTCATCCCTATAATCTACCCTGGACGAACCGCACTAGCGACGCACCGTTAGTATCCTGAGCCGAAAGAAAGAGGGCCGCCGCATGTCCCTTATGAAGAGTAAACGCAGTGTGAAGGTTCAAGTGACGGATGGGTCTGGCACGGAGCAACAGGGCATGCCGCCTGCCGCGCGCGTTGGATCGCAAAGCGAAGCCGAATGCGTCTGGCCGAATAGCCCTGCAAAACACAGAGTGAAGCGAGGGCTTGGGTTAATTACATTCATGGTGAGCGGCATTATTGCCGTAACGGCTTCAGGACAAGAAACAGGCCACAGCTTCGGTAACCCCAACGTTTTGCAGTGGGCGCCAAGCCGAACCTATCACGTCGAGAATTACAAGCTGAAGCTGCGCTTCGACCAGCTCAAAGGTGAAGTCTTCGGGGACGAAACGGTTAAGCTGAGGCCCATCCAATCACACTTCCACAAGTTTTATCTGAACAGCTCCGAACTGACGATCGATTCGGTAACCATAGAGCGGCCGCGCGGAATGCCCGTCAAGTTAACCTACACGTCGCAAGATCCGCGTCTGTGGATTGTGCTCGATCACGATTACGGGCCTACAAGCACGTTGAACGTTCGGATCGTGTATCACGGCTTTCCGCGCACCGGCCTGTTTTTCGTAAATCCGACGCAGAGTTATCCTAACTGGCCGCACGAGGTCTTTTCGCAAGGTGAAGCTGAGCTAAATCACTTTTGGTTTCCTTGTTGGGATTACCCGAACGACATGGCCACAAGCGAGACGGTCACGACAGTCCCCGACGGACAAATCGTCGTTTCGAACGGAAAACTGGTGAAGGTCACACGTGCCGCGGGCCAGGTAACTTACGACTGGGTGGAAAGCGTCCCGCACAGCTCGTATCTGATCTCCCTTGCTGTGGGTCCCTGGCGCAGGTTTACAGACAAATATGAGGACAAGCCGGTTGATTACTACGCTCCAGATTCTGTCGACGAAGCTACGGCACGCCGGTCTTTTCACCTGACTCCCGACATGATTGGATTCTTTTCGCGCGCCACAGGCGTCGATTACCCGTATGAGCAGTACGCTCAAACCACGGTGCAGAACTTTCTCTTCGGGGGCCAGGAGAACGTCAGCGCAACCACGCTAACCGATCGCACGCTGCACGACCAACGCGCCGACCAGGATTATCCCAGCACCAACCTCGTTTCCCACGAGTTGGGCCAGCAGTGGTTTGGCGATTATGTCCAAGGGCGCGACTGGGCCAACATCTGGCTCAACGAGGGTTTCGCTACATATATGGAGGGACTGTACACGCAGTATCACGAAGGGAACGACGCCTATCGCTATGCGATTTACAACGATCAGCTCGCCGAGCAAGACGAGGATCGCAACTCCTACCGACGGCCGATCGTCGATCGCCACTATAGCGACCCCTTCGATATGTTCGACGCGACCACACATGAGAAGGGCGCAGCGGTGCTGGATATGTTGCGTTATTTAGTGGATGGCTCGGAGGGCGCTTCACACACCGCGTCGCAACACGAGTTGTTTTTTCAGGCGCTGCACCATTATTTGGTCGTTCATCGTGCCCAAGACGCGGATACGCCGGAACTGATCAAGTCCATTCGCGAAACCACCGGTGAGGAACTCGATTGGTTCTTCCGCGAATGGGTGTTTATGGCTGGGCGTCCCGACTATCGTGTCGCGGCGAGCTACGACGCCGCGAGAAAGACGGAGAAAGTCACCGTCACCCAGACGCAGCGAACCGACGCTGAGACGCCGATTTTTGACATGCCCATCGAACTGGCGCTGTACGGCTCGGATGGAAAACGGAAGAAGGTTCAGGTTCGCGACAATCTGCAACAGCAAGAGTTCGAGATTCCGCTCGACTTCGAGCCGCGGTGGGTAGATTTCGATCCCGACAGTTTCATCGATAAGACCGTGCAGTTTGATAAGCCGGTCGATGCGCTGATTGCGGAAGCGGAGAGAGATCCGTCGATGATGAGCCGGCTGTGGGCGGTCCAGCAACTGGGCACAACTACGCTTGCTAACCCGGATGCGCGCGTGGAAGCGCTGGCCCAGGTCATGAGCAACGATGGGTTCTATGGCGTTCGCGCAGCCGCTGCGGTGAGTCTCGGCAGTATTGGAACGGAACAGGCCAGGTCGGCTCTGCTTTCGGCTTTGCAGCAACCAGATAGCCGAGTACGGACGGCGGTGTTCGAAGCTCTGGGAAAGTACGCAAACGACCGCGAGGTCTACGGAGCACTGGTGAATGCTCTGCACCAAGATTCCAGCTACGCGGTAGAAGCCGCTGCGGCCAGGGGATTGGGCAAATCGGGCGTAGCGGAGGCCTTAGGCGTCTTGCAAGCAGAGGTCCTGACGAAGCCCGAAATGCACGTCATGCAAGCCACATTGAACGGGTTGGTCGCAACCAGGAACCCGAAAGCAATCGAAATCCTGCTGGCGCAAGCCCGGCCCGGAGTGCCGGAGCGAATCCGGCTGATCGCGCTCACTGGACTGGAGAGCTTGAAAGAAGTAATCACACCAAGTCAGGTTCCTGAACTGACTGAAGTGGTGCGCGCCGCGCTGCACGATCCTTTCTACTTCACACAGGAGGCCGGCGAAAAACTAGTCGGAGTCTTTCATCTATCTCAGTTCGAAGCGGAAATTCAAACCGAGGCGCAAAGGGCGCCCATGGCTATGCAGCGTGATCCAGCGCAGAAGGTTCTCGAGCAACTGCATCATCAGAAATGAGACAACGAAGTTACTCGGACACGGTCTCAGCATCGACACCGCGTCCATTAACTACAGGGCCAACACGATCATCATTACCGGGCAGGGCTTCTGTACCAACAAACGGCCAACGGTGGTGTTCGACAGAGCAACTTTGAAGCTAACGTCATCCGTCTGCTCAAGGACTTCAGTTACGGCCAGTTTGCCCGTACACACGGACAGGGCTCCTACGCGCTAACGGTTATCAATAATAATAGCGGAGCATCGGGTACGTTCGATGTAACGTATGATGCCTCCGGTGCCGTGGGACACGCAGCGTACAAGTGGACGGTCTTTAGCGACGCAAATTTTTACGCTCCACCCAGCACGGGCGTCGGGATGTCCCCATTACCTGTCGGGCCATGTTCTGCTATCCTGAACCTACAGGGTCCGAAGATGTAGCGTGGAAATTTCCGGCAAAAACACGACCGACTCTAGCACCAGATTTCGCCAACGGAGAACCCAGCTCGGCCACTGGACCACACAACTGGCTCTGCTCCATCCCCTCCGGAAACATTGTAGGTTCCTACACGATAGACTAAATGAGATTCGCCCACGAACGGGCGAAATGGGTCGCGGTGATCAAGGAAGAGAATTGCGCGGAACACCCGACCCTAAAGCGTTAATCAGGAACCCACCGCCGGCTGGACTGTCCGGCGGATTAGGCCGCAATGTTTGGCAAGCCGAAGCAGAGCAGGAAGTTACGCAGTCGAACGGCCAACTGGAGAGAGTTCAAACGATCGTGGTCGGGGACGCCAACGGTTCGCCAGTTGCTGTAAATGTCGTCAAGGTCTTGAACTATCGAGTGGTTATTCGGACTTCGGGTGTATGCATAGCTATGAACTTCCTGCGCCGCGTCGTAATGCTCTCTCGCAGCCGTAAGTTCGGCCGGTATCGAGAGGCCCGATGGGCGAATCGCGCCTTTGGGGCGATTCAAGCGGCCATCGCTTTGCTGGTCCTGTTGTCGTTGGTGCATCCATCGCGGACTTTCGCGGCGAATCCTGACCTGGAAACTGTGCTGACTGCTTCGCGCCAGCGTATTGAGAAATTGGACTACCGCGTGACCGGGCGCCTCACACAAGTAGAAGGTGACGGCAAACACACGAGCTACAAGTTTGTCGCTAAGGCCCACTGGTTTCCCGATGGTTTGCGTTTGCTGTGCGAGATCTCGGGGCCTGGCTCAGAGAAGACGAGCCTTCTTCTGCATATGAGCCTGAGTGGGCACGTGACCATCTCGGCATTGCTCCCCGGCGAAAAGACCGCGAGTGTGTTGCCATTCGAACATTGGAACGACCCCCTACTGGGAACAGACTTTTCCTATGAAGACATGGTGGAGAGCCAATTCTTCTGGAAGAGCCAGGGGCTTCTGGCCCCGGAGAAATACGGCGCGCGGGATTGCTTCGTCCTTAAGAGCACGGCTGGTTCTCAGGACCGGACTTATTATGATTCGGTAACTTCGTGGATCGACCGCACCATTTTGTATCCTGTGCATGTAGTGAAAACGCTTCGCGGGACGGGACAGCAGAAGGAATTCATTTACTATGGGCTGCGGCAGGTCGGTGGCGTTTGGACCGCGATGCAAGCGGAGGTAAAGCTGCTGGGTAAGCCCGGTTCCTCGATTCTTGCAATCGAGAGGGGCTCGCCAAAGGCAAATCTTGGACGCAAGGATTTTGATATCAGCCAGGCCAATGCTCAACAAGATCAAGTGAAATGAATCGAATCGCTTGATCAGGCTGTTGTCAGGCCGTGTGTGTCACTTGAGCATCCGCGGTGTTCGGCGTCACGGGATAAGCTCCTTTTCAGAGGTTGCCGGCGCCCTATATAAACCAAAAGGCCACCAATTCCAGTCGCCGGCAAGTTGCAACAACGCCGGGCCGACAATCATCCGCACTACTGTGGCGTCGATGAACACGGCGATGGCGAGCGTAAAGCCCAGCATTTGGACCACCAGAAAGCTTCCCACGGTGAATGCGGCGAAGACGGCAATCATGATTGCCGCAGCGCTCGTGATAAGCCCGGCAGTCCGTGCCAGGCCCTCAATTACCGCTGCTCTTTCGGATAGACCGCGCCGCCGTTCTTCGAGGACTCGGGCCACCAGGAAGACCTCATAGTCCATGCTCAGCCCGAAGACAATGGCAAACGAGAGAATCGGCACGATCGGGTATACGGTGCCGGTTGGTCCGTCGAGCCCGAAGATTCTGCTCCCGTGGCCTTCCTGAAAAACGACAACTAACGCACCGAATGAAGCGCCAACCGAAAGCAGATTGAGCAGAATTGCTTTGACCGCCGCAAATAAAGAACGCAGACCGACCAGAAGCGCCAGCAAGCTTCCCAACACCACCCCGAGAACCACCTTCGGCAACCGCTCTTTGACTACCGAGTCATAATCTGCCTCGAGTGCCGGAACGCCGCCGACGCGCAACACGGCGCCGGGCACGCCGGTGATCGCCCCGACATCGGTGGAACGCACCTCCCGCACCCATCGTATCTGTTCGTTGGGCGAAAGAGTCGCGGTAGGCAGCAATTCAATCAAGGTAGCATGGCCATCGCTGCGAAGAAAACTCTTGCGGATTGGCTCGGGCACCTGGTCGACTGCATCCGCAGCGTCGGCCATTCCCGTGAGAGTGGGAAGAGACAAGACCTCTTGCGCTCGGGGATCGCTCTCGAAGTGCTTCGTCAAGCGGCTGAGGGCCAGCCAGCCAGCCGGCGAGAGCGGCGGAGCCTGCGGTGGCAACTGCAGGATCACTCGCAGGGACTGCACAATACCCGACCGCCCCATGGCTTGAAGCGTGTGCAGCGCTTGCACCGACTCGGCCGCGGCTGGAAGCGAGTGACGGTCAGGCACTCCGGGAGAGATTTTCCGGGCCTGGAATGCGAGGATCAGTAGCGGAATCCCGGCAATAAGCAGAGCAGTCCGGGGCCGGCGCGTTATGATCGTGCCCCACCGCACCCAGCGCTCGCTTGCCGCGCATAGGCCTTCTCGCGTTTTGAATTGTCTGGCCGAACGCCGCAGTCCCGCAGCATCGATGCGATGCCCTAGCAGGCCAAGCACCCAAGGCAGAATGAATGTACACAGCATGACACTCAACACCGTTACCAACAGGCCAGCTATGCCGATCGAGCGCAGCTCGCTGATGGGCACAGTCAGCAGCGCTGAAAATCCGATGGCCACGGTCGTGGCCGAAATGATCAGAGTCCGCCCCGCTTGCCCGGCAGCAATATCCGCAGCCGGGCCGGGATCACAGCCCTCAGCTAACGCTTCGCGAAACCGGCTCACCATCAGCAATGCATAGTCAATGCCCAGACCAAGACCGAGCATCGTCGCCAGATTCTGGACCAAAATCGAAAGCTGCAGGTAATGGGCGAGTATCGCAGCCGCACCCATCGCCATCGAGATTGAAAGAACTCCGACTCCGAGCGGCAGCAGCGCGGCCACAAGACTGCCGAAAGCCAGCAACAGTAACAAGAGAGTTATTGGCATCGCCCGTTCCTCAGCATGCCTGACGTCATCTGCACTGACTTTGCGAAGATCGAAGTTCAGTGGCGTTTCACCCGTAATCTCCAGTTTGATCTTGGGGTATTGCGACCTTAGCTGACCTTCCATCCAGTCTGCTCTTGCTCTCAGTTTAGGCACCAACGCCTCGACAGCCTCATCGTGCGGGTCCAACCCAACGATGATCAAGGCTCCGCCGTTGTTTCCAGTGAAAAGAGGATCTGGCCAATCCAGACTCGAGACGGCGCCCGACACGCCGGGCACACTGCGCAATGAAGTCGTTAAGAAGCCCAACGCGTCTGCGCCTTTTGCCGAATCCGGATCGGGAATCCCGCTAATCACCAAAACCAGGCGGTGCGCGTAGGGAGACTGGAAACGCTGCGCCAGTTCCCGGTCGACTTTTTCGGATTCTCCGCCCTTGATGTGAACAGCTGTCTCCAGGCGGCGTTCGACTTTATAGGAAAAGGGCAGCAGCGCAAGCGCCATGACAAACCCGGACATTGCCAACCAGAATCGGCGGCGAGCGGCATCATGGCCAGTCTTCAAGGTTGGCATTACCATGGGAGATCCGCGTCATCTCCTGGTACGTCTGAGGCGATAGACGACATCGATGATCGGCCACGTCCATGATATACGGTCAAACTGGATCTTCAGCAGGGTTCGGCCTTTGAGCTGTTAACGATAGATGTGCGGAACCGCCCATCAAGCCCTTGTCAATCGCGGGACGTGGATGACCAAGGCTTCGCCGTATGATCCCACCAATTGCTCATACTAATAATCGTTTGAGCTTCCTTATTCGTTCCGTGATGATGACGGACGCTGATGTGTTCACGCACCGTCGACTGGAATCGTTGACCATTCCCAAGTTTTCCAGAAACGGGCTTGTGGAAGGGAAGTTGGCTCCTCCCCTAAAGAAAATGCTTGAACAGACGATGAACTACTTGAGCGGACTTAACGGACGATTCCTCACAGCATGCAACCTCGCTTACCCAAAGAAGGCGCGATCAAACAGGTGCAATCCAGCGGCAGGCGACGAGCAGCCTCTCGCCTGCCGGAAATCACTCCCAATCTGAAAAGGAAAAGCACCCATGAGCGAAAGTGACATCGTCAAAGATTTTCTGGTCGAGAGCTACGAGAACCTCGACCGCCTGGACCGGGATTTGGTGGGCCTGGAAAAGAATCCGAAGGATAAGGAGGCCCTGGCAGGCGTTTTTCGCACCATTCATACCATCAAGGGCACTTGTGGGTTTCTGGGTTTCAATAAGCTCGAAAAAGTGGCGCACGTCGGCGAAAACCTGCTGACGCGGTTGCGCGATGGCCAGATGACTCTTACCCCGGAGATCACGACCCCGCTGCTGGGGATGGTGGATGCCATCCGCCAGATGTTGGGTAGTATCGAGGCCAGCGGGAGCGAAGGAGAGCGTGACGACAGCAAGCTGATCGCCACCCTGACCCGCTTGCAGCAGCCCCCCGAAGTGGCGGCGAAGAGCCAGGTTGCTTCCGCGCCTGAGAGCGCTCCGGAAGCCGCCGTCTCGCCGGCGAACCTGGGCGACATTCTAATCGAGAGAGCGGGGGCCACGCCGGCGGAGGTCCAACTCGCGGCCAAGGCACAGAAAGAAGGAGACCCTCGCCACTTGGGCGAGATTTTGGTAGAGCAGGGCGCTGTTCGGCCGGCCGACATCGTGGACGCGTTGCACGTTCAGCAGTCCTCTCGTGCGCAAACTGCCGCCTCAGACAGCACGATCCGTGTGGATGTTGGTCTGCTCGACAAGGTGATGAATCTGGTAGGGGAACTGGTGCTGGCGCGCAACCAGATCCTGCAATTCGCCAACCGAATGAAAGACACCAGTTTTCTGGCCGCCTCCCAGCGTCTGAACCTGATCACCACCGAGCTGCAGGAGGGAGTGATGAAGACCCGCATGCAGCCCATCGGAAATATCTGGGGCCAGTTCCCGCGGACGGTGCGCGACGTGGCGCTCGGCTGCGGCAAGGAAGTGGCCATCGAGATGGAAGGCAAAGAAACCGAACTCGACAAAACCATCATCGAGGCAATCAAGGATCCCCTCACGCATCTGGTCCGCAATTCGGTGGATCATGGGATCGAACTTCCCGAAGACCGAGTGAAGGTGGGCAAGGATCGAAGCGGACGTCTGATTCTGCGAGCCTTTCATGAGGGTGGCCAGGTCAACATCGAAATCAGTGACGATGGCGCTGGATTGAACGCGGATCGGATCCGCAAGAAGGCGCTCGAACGGGCAGTGATCACGACCGAACAGGCGGCACGGATGACGGAGCGTGAAATCTTCAATCTGATCTTCCTGCCTGGATTCTCGACCGCCGAAAAGGTCACCAACGTCTCTGGCCGCGGTGTGGGCATGGACGTGGTGAAGACGAATGTAGAAAAGATAGGCGGAACCGTGGACGTTCAGTCCGCACTGGGCAAAGGCACAACAGTTCGGGTCAAGATTCCCCTGACCCTGGCGATCATCCCTGCGCTGGTGGTGAGCTGCGGTGGCGATCGCTATGCCATCCCGCAGGTGAGCCTGCTCGAGCTGGTGCGCCTCGAGGCCGATGAGGTGAGCAAGGGTATTGAGATGGTGCAGGGCGCTCCCGTGCACCGGCTGCGCGGCCGGCTGCTGCCTCTGGTTTATCTGAGCCGTGTGCTGGAACTGGCCGGGGCTGCTGAGCCGCGGTCGCAAGCGGGGAATGTGGTCAACATCGTAGTACTGCAAGCCGAGGGTCGACCGTTCGGTCTGGTGGTCGACGAAATCAACGATACCGAAGAAATCGTGGTCAAGCCCCTGGGCAAACAGCTCAAGGGAGTAAACACGTTTGCCGGCGCCACCATCATGGGCGATGGGAAAGTGGCGCTGATTCTGGATGCGCTGGGACTGGCGCAGAAGGCGAATGTCATCAGCGAGCTGCAGGACCGCGCGATGGCCGTGAAGGAAGCATCCTCGGGAGAAAAAACCGCCGGGAACCGGCAAACCCTGCTGCTGTTTCAGACCGGCAAGAACGGACGCATGGCGGTTCCCCTCTCGCTGGTGGCGCGGCTGGAGGAGTTTGCCAACAGCAAGGTGGAGAATACGGGCGAGCGGCAGGTGGTGCAGTACCGCGGACAGATCATGCCCTTGATTCGCATCTCAGAGGCGGTGGAACTGCCGGAAGGCGACCAGGGCGAAATGGCCGCCGACGCGCTAGGCCAGTTGCAAGTCGTGGTCTACGCCGAGCAGGGACGCAGTGTGGGCCTGGTGGTCGAGCGCATCCTCGACATCGTGGACGAGGACGTGGTGCTGGATCGCATGGCCGAGCGCGCCGGGATCCTGGGCACGGCTGTGGTTCAGAAGCGGGTGACCGACATGCTCGATGTGAAGGCTGTGGTGCGGGCGGCGCATCCCGGCTTCTTTACGGAAGCGGCCAAAGCCGCAGCCGCGGGATAAAGAGGAAAAGTTTCCATGGCAAATAGCGAGCTGTTTTGCACTTTTTTTCTCGATCGACACTTCTTCGGAGTACCGGTGCAGCAGGTGCAGGAAGTGATCCGCTATCAGGAGATGACGCGGGTGCCGCTGGTGCCGCAGGTGGTGCGCGGACTGATCAACCTGCGCGGACAGATTGTAACCGCCATCGATTTGCGGCGGCGCCTGGGCATGAGCGAACGCGCTGCGGATCATTTGCCGATGAATGTTGTGGTGCGTACCGACGACGGAGCGCTCAGCCTGCTAGTGGACGAGATCGGCGACGTCATCGAGGTCGAAGAAAAAACCTTCGAGCAGCCACCGGAAACGCTGAAGGGGACGGCGCGGGAAATGATTCGTGGAGTTCACAAGTTGCCCGAACGCCTGTTGCTGTTGCTGGACACGGAACGCGTGGTCAACGTGGCTGATCCCGGCCCCATCTCGGAAGAGAGGAAAGCATAGAAATGCTGCATCCGGCACCGCCGATTGTCGCGATTCTGTGGGACGTGGGATTTGTTTTGTCCCCGAAGATCGCCCAATTTCTTATCCAGGAAATGAACCAATGACCGCAGTCGGGTCCTTGGAGTTAGACATCGTGGCCAAACAAGTAACGGGTGCCCAAATACCGACAAACACTTAAGGAGAATCGAACATGAGCACTGCGGTGCAATTGCAGAAAAGGGCCGGAAGCGCTGTCAAGGCAGCTCAGGCGCAAAACAGTATCTTCGGGCAGATGATGGAAACCAGTCCGCTGAATTTTATTCGCGCGGACACCGATCTGATCATCCGCTATATGAATCCGGCCTCGCGCGCCACGCTGACCAAGCTGGCGCACCTGCTGCCCTGCAAAGTCGATGACATTGTGGGAAACTCCATCGACATTTTCCACAAAAATCCGGCGCACCCGCGCCGGATCCTGGCCGATCCCAAGAACCTGCCCCATCGGGCGGAAATCCGGCTGGGCCCGGAGACTCTTGCCCTAAACGCCAGCGCCATTTATGACAATTCCCAACACTACCTTGGCGTGATGGTGGCCTGGGAGATCATAACCGAAAGGGCAAGGTTGGCGGCGGACTATGCCGGGCAGGTGGCCGCGATCGGCAAGTCACAGGCGGTCATCGAATTCAGTTTGGACGGGACCGTCATCACGGCCAACGAGAACTTCATTAAGGCTTTGGGCTATACCCTCGACGAAATCAAGGGCAAGCATCACAGCATGTTCGTGGACGAAGCCTACCGGCAAAGTGGGGATTACCGGGAATTCTGGGCGAAGCTAAACCGTGGCGAGTACCAGGCGGCGGAATACAAGCGCATCGGCAAGGGCGGGAAAGAAGTCTGGATTCAGGCCTCCTACAATCCGATTATGGACAGCGATGGCAAGCCGTTCAAGGTGGTGAAGTACGCCACTGACATCACGCAACAGAAGCTGACCAACGCCGACTATGCCGGACAGATTGCAGCGATTGGCAAGTCGCAGGCGGTGATCGAATTCAAGATGGACGGGACCGTCCTCGGCGCTAACGACAACTTCCTCAAGACCCTGGGTTACACACTCGACGAGGTCAAGGGCAAACATCACAGCATGTTCGTCCAGGAGGCCTACCGGCAAAGCCCCGACTATCGGGAATTTTGGGCGAAGCTGAACCGGGGCGAGTACCAGGCAGCGGAATACCTGCGGATCGGCAAAGGCGGCAAGGAAGTCTGGATTCAAGCTTCCTACAACCCGATCATGGACTTGAACGGCAAGCCGTTCAAGGTTGTGAAGTACGCTACGGATATCACGCAACAGGTGAACACCAAGAACGAAGTGGCAGCGGGAGCGGAGCGGGAAAAGCTCGCGGCCGTGGAGCTAAAGCAAAAGGTGGACAGCATTCTGAAAGTGGTGACGGCGGCGTCCGAGGGTGATCTTACCCAGGAGATCACCGTACTTGGCAGCGACGCTGTCGGACTCATGGGACAAGGCTTGTCGAAACTTCTCGGAAATTTGCGGACCGGTTTTGCAGCTATTGGTCAGAACGCCCAGTCTCTGGCCAGCGCCTCGGAAGAACTTTCCTCCAACAGTCAGCAAATGAGCGCAAACGCGGAAGAGACATCGGCCCAGGCCAAGGTGGTTTCCACCAATACCGCGCAGGTCAGCCAGAACCTCCAGACCGTCGCCACCGGGGCGGAAGAGATGGGCGCCAGCATCAAGGAGATTGCCAAGAATGCGACGGAGGCGGCCAAGGTGGCAACCTCCGCCGTCAAGGTCGCGGAAACCGCCAATTCCACCGTCTCCAAACTGGGTGATTCCTCCACTGAGATTGGACAGGTGATTAAAGTCATTACGTCGATTGCACAGCAGACCAACCTGCTGGCCCTGAATGCCACCATTGAAGCGGCACGTGCCGGCGAAGCGGGCAAAGGCTTTGCTGTGGTGGCCAATGAGGTAAAAGAGCTGGCCAAGGAAACCGCCAAAGCCACCGAGGACATAAGCCGCAAGATCGAGGCCATTCAGACCGACACCAAGGCGGCGGTGGACGCCATTGCATCTATCAGCAACGTCATCAACCAGGTCAACGGCATCTCCAACACGATTGCGACTGCGGTAGAGGAGCAGAACGCCACTACCAACGAGATGGCGCGTAACGTCGGCGAAGCAGCACGAGGCAGCGGTGAGATTACAAGCAATATTGCGGGTGTAACCGATGCCGCTGCGAGCACGTCGCGCGGAGCGGTCGACACCCAAAAGGCAGCAGCAGAACTCTCCAAGCTGGCCACGTCGCTGCGCGAGCTCGTGGAACGGTACAAGTTCTAAGGCCGCGGGGACTGGTAAGGCTTCATTGCAACCCTGACGTGCGAAGCCGGGAATACTTTCGGCGCAGCGCGGGCCGCAATGCCGGCACAAAGCACTTAATATGGATCCCATTCGCATCCTCGTAGTGGACGATTCTGTGGTGATTCGCAAGCTGCTATGCGAGACCTTGTCCACGGACCCGGAGCTGGAGGTTGTCGGTTCCGCCAGCGACGGGCACATTGCTCTGGCGAAGATCGCGCAGCTCCATCCCGACCTTGTCACCCTGGATGTTGAAATGCCGGTGATGAACGGCCTGGAGATGCTGGCGGAGCTGCGCAAGCTGCATGCCAAATTGCCGGTCATCATGTTCAGCACGTTGACCGAGCGCGGGGCGGCGGCAACTCTGGATGCGCTTTCGCTGGGAGCGTCGGACTATGCCACCAAGCCGAGCAATACAGGCAGCCCGGCCGTCGCCATCGAAGCGATCCGTGCCGAACTCATTCCCAAGATCAAGGCGCTTTGCGCACGTGCCTCCACGAAGCTCAAGTCTTTGCCTCCACCCCGTCCCCCCACGCGGGTTCGAGTACCTGTCCACCGGCGCATTGAAATTGTGGCCATCGGCACGTCCACCGGAGGCCCCAATGCTCTGGCGGAAGTCTTGCCGCGGATTCCCAAAGACTTCCCCGTCCCCATCGTGGTGGTGCAGCACATGCCACCCATTTTCACCCGCATGCTGGCGGAGCGGCTGGCGAGCCACTCGGCGATGCCGGTGGAAGAGGGGAGCACAGGCGTGATCCTCTCGTCCGCACACTCCTGGATTGCGCCAGGAAACTTCCACATGACCGTGGTGCGGGTTGGGATGAACTGGCAACTGGAGCTTAACCAGGATCCGCCCGAGCACTCCTGTCGGCCTGCCGTCGACGTGTTGTTTCGTTCCGTGGCGGCGGGCTATCGAGCCGATGTTCTAGGCGTGGTCATGACGGGCATGGGTTCGGACGGGGTGCTGGGAGCGCAACACATTCGTGAAGCCGGTGGAGAGGTGATCATTCAAGACGAAGCTTCCTCGGTAGTGTGGGGGATGCCAGGCCTGGTTTATGCCGCCGGGCAGGCGGATGCGATTTATCCGCTGGATCAGCTGGCACCGGAGATCGCGCGCCGCGTGCTGCAGAGCCGCGCGCCTCGCACCAATGCGTCTCTGGACAATTACGCGAGCCTGGAGCCTCGAGCAAAATGACAACTGGCACCCGAACTGCCCCCACGCCGCTTACTGGCAAGGCCAGCGAACCTATCGATCCGGTATTCCGCCAAATCCGCGATCTGGTGTACCAGGTGTGCGGCATTTTTCAGCTTGAAGAAAAACTTTATCTGATGACTGACGCCTGTGGCCGGAGGATGAAGGCACTCGAACTGCGAAGCTCCCGCGAGTATTGGGACCGCCTGACCGCGCACTCCAGCCGGGAGACCGAAATCCGGCATCTGCTGAACGAAGTTACCATCGGCGAAACCTGCCTGTTCCGCAGTCTGCCGCAGATTGAGGCGCTGCGCAAGGTGATCCTGCCGGAGATCGTTGGGGAAAAAAGCAAGCAGGTGATGAAGAGGCTGCGGATCTGGAGCGCGGGCTGCTCCACTGGAGAAGAGTCCTATACCCTGGCGATGAGCATGCTCGAAGAAAGTGAGCTGCTACTGAAGGGCTGGACAGTGGAGATTGTGGCCACCGATCTCAATGACCGTTCCGTGGAAGCGGCCAAGGCAGGGGTCTATGGCGATTACGCCCTGCGCAACACTACGGACCATTACAAGCGAAAGTATTTTTCGCCAGTCGACGAGAAGAAACTGCAGGTGCGTCCGGAGGTAAAAAAACTGATCAGCTTCAGCCGGCTGAATCTGCAGGATGACTCGAAGATGCTTTTCATGAAGGGTATGGATCTCATTTTCTGCTGCAATGTGCTCATCTATTTCGACGGTCCATCGAAGTCGAAAGTGATCGACCACTTTTTCAGCAACCTCAATTTTGGCGGTTATTTTTTCCTCGGGACCTCCGAATCACTGATGAGATTAAACGACAAGTTTCACCTCGTTCATTTTCCCGGAACGATCGCGTATTGGAAACCATCCCTGAGCAGTGGCAAATTATGACCACCACTTACAGCGCAACCATCCGCGATCGCGTGCAGCGCATCGAAACCATGCCCGCCATCCCAGCGGTCTTTATGCCTTTGCTCGAACTCCTAAGCTTGCCTGCGGAACGAGTGAAATTGGATGAGGTGGTGAAGTTAGTGTCCTATGACAACACCATCGCCGTGCAGTGCCTTCGGGTGGCCAGTTCGCCCTTGTTCGGTCTGGCGAAATCGCCGGAATCCATTAAGGGAGCGGTGATCAGCCTTGGACTGCGCAAGGTCGAAACCATTCTCCTAACCTGCTGCCTGGGCAACGCCTTTCCCGCGAAAAACTGGGCCCTGGACCCGATTGTCTTCTGGAGGCATTCGTTGGGCTGTGCCATGGTGTGCCGCAAATTCAGCGAAAAGCTGGCATCGGCCGACAGTGACAAGGCCTACATGGCCGGATTGCTGCACGATCTGGGGTTTCTCGTGAACTGCATAGCCTTTCCCAAGGAGTTTGAACTGGCCGTGGCGCACGCTATGCGGCAGCAAATTCCCTTTGACGAGGCAGAGCGCGCCACCATGGGGTTTACCCACTGCGAGACCGGGCGCGCACTGGCCGAGAAATGGCACCTCGCCAACGATATGGTGCAGGTGATCGCCTACCACCATGCGCCTGCGCTGAGCAAGTCCGCGCAACCGCTGGTGGCCTTGGTGCACCTGAGCGATCTTCTCTGTCGAATGCGCGGCATGGGGTACGGCTACTATGAGCGGCGCAAGGCAGACTTTATCGCCGACCCGGCATGGGCCATCCTCTTGAAGGAACACCGCGACCTTGAGGGCGTTGATCTTGTGCGGTTTACTTTTGAACTTGACGAGGCCGTAGCAGGAATCTTTGGACTGGTTGCAACCATATTCGGGCCGACTGCAGCGCAGAACTAAGCGTCGCTCACCGAGTCTTAAAGCATTCTGTGCAACACCCCCTACAAAGGATTCGCGTCGAAGAGTAGCGCCAACCGGGTGCGCTAAAGCTGCCGACAACGGGTTCAGCTGCGGATCCGAAGGGAAATGACGATCGGCATAGCTTCAAAGCGCAGCCTAACCTCGAGATCCGCGGAGTCTGCCAGGGAGTGCAAATTGTAGTCGCTGCCGATGATTACTGTGGGCGGAGAGAGCATGCAGCCTTCCCCTAACCCTGCAATCTTGTTCTTGAAGTTGCCCGCCACCATATTGCAGACTTCGCCCAGCGCATCTGTCACTTCGGGGCCGACTTTGTCCAAAGCCACGCCCAACATCTTGGACGTCATGAGGGCGGCGGCCTTTCCTTCACAGCGCACGCTGAGCACCCCGCACAACTTCCCCGCCAAGCCAACCATAGCGGTAACGTCCAGGGCCGTTTCCTCCGCGGCTGTGGACACGGTCAGTTGGCAACCGAGCATGAGTTCGAAGACTTCTCTTGTCGCCATTTCGAGCAGTGGAATCCAGTTTTCGTGGCTGCCACCGGCCGCCAGTATCTCGCTCACCGATTTCATGATTTGCCTGCCAGCACGGGGATGACATGTTCCTTCACCTGCTCGGGAGTGAAGGGCTTGCGGATGTAGCCACGCGCCCCGCACGATAGGGCCTGCACCACGTGAGCCTCACTGCCCTCGGTGGTAATCATAACGACAGGAACCCCCTTCGCGTTCTCCACCCCGGGCAGTTGTTTGATAAATTCCAGCCCATCCATCACCGGCATGTTGATGTCACAGAGGATTAGATCGACGGGGCTCTGCTTGAGGACAGTAAGCGCCTCGGCACCGTTGCCAGCCTGGAATACCTCGGTTAGGTCGATGCCCGCGTCGCGCAGCGAGCGTTCCACGATCTTTCGCATGACTGAGGAGTCGTCGACGATCAGAGCGCGAATGGGCATCAGCTGCACTCACTCCCAGTTGGGCGAATGTACGCTTGCTTTTCTTCCTGCACCCGCTTGTGAGTGATATCGGCAACGGGTGATAAAACCTTAGGGCAGAGGCTATTTATAAGGGGCGACGAATAAGTCATTTTGAGCAATCCGATGGGGAGATACCTAAGTAAATTGACACGCGTGGGACGCTTACATAGGCTTGAAGAGTTGATCGAAACTGTTGCTGACTTCTGCCTGCGACGTTTTCTGCTCAAATGCTAGCTGTGCTCTGGAGGCCAGTATGCGGCCTTACAGGTTGCTCACTTTCTGACGGAGGGGACGATGCCGGCTGCGGATCGTGAACGTCAAGTCGAGCTTTCGGCATCGGGAAGCATAGTTGCTATCGTTTCGATACCCGGACAGTTCTACGCCGCTAGTTACGATCTGCTCGAACAGTTGTTTATCCCCTTACTGGCTTCTGCGCAGGAGGCCAACGATCTGTTTGCAATCCGGGTTGGCGATAGCAAATCGGCTCTTCGCGCCGCGTCCTATGTGGCAGGCGAACTCCTGCGCGACACCAGCTTTATTCCCGTGCGCTCGCTGACGACCAAAGCCGCTCACGCTTACAAGATCGACTTGCCTGCAAATCAGTTCCAGGCCGAAACCAGGATTTTCGTCGAGGGTACGTCTTCGATGTTTCGCGTCAAAGTGCAAGGAGCGATTCGAGGAGACAAGTTTATAGTGGTGGACCCGGAGAGCAAGAATACACTTTTTTCCTTCAACCGATTCGAGGCGGACAAACCGGAGTTCTTTGTCCGCGATTTCCCATTTCTCGCCCAGGAGTCGCGCAAGGACCCCGCGATGTTTGGCGGAGCCCAGTCTGCGCTGGTTCAGGGAGTCGTCGATCTCATGCTCGGTGTTTCGGTAGGCGGCAAGACCATCATGGTTCGGGTCCAGAAGAGTGAAGATGCCTCGTCTATCGAGGTGAAGCACTCCACAACAAATAAGACTCTCACCAACTTACCGATCACTGCGCTCAGCAACATAGGCAAGCTGGTCGAAACTATTGCCCAGCACTTATCCTCGAATCCGGCTGACCAGACCGAGTAATCCCGCGCGAAGTTGGGCATTCTTAAAAAATCTTCAATGTGTTAGTCGCTATTTTGTTATAGTGCCTATCACATTGTCCGCGAGGCGACAGCCTGCCATGGGACAGTGCCTGGGGGAACCAATGCCTCGAGTGAGCTCGGAGCGGAGAATTGTTGCCGAACGATATGAAATCGATATGACGGTGGGGCTTCGTGAGCGAAAGAAAGCCCGATTGCGGCAGCAGATCATCGAAACCTCGATCAAACTATTTCGCAAGCGTGGTTTTGAGAACACGCGGATCGACGACATCGTTCGAGCTCTCGAGATCAGCCAGCCCACGTTCTTCCGATATTTTTCCAGCAAGGACGCGGTTCTGCGAGAGGTCGGGGAACGCGGATTTGCCTGCATAAGGGACCGATTACGCTCGGAGTTATCGACCGATGCGAGCACGGCGGAACGCCTGCGTCGTCTGTATGTCAGTATGGCCAAGGAAGTGGAGGCGGACCGAAGGCTTTGGCAGGCGGTTGTCCTTTCGGGCGCGATGGACCCGGTGCGTTGTTCCAATATGCGCGGACACGAGGAAGCCACGGTTAGTTTGCTGCGAGAGATTCTCGCCGAGGGGCAAGAGAGAGGTGAGATTACCCACGACTTTCCCGTTGTTCATTTGGCAGAATTCATGGAAGGCCTCTACAACACTGTCGTACGGCAGTGGGCGGTGGATTTGACCGGACCGCACAAGCTCACTGAGCGAGTACGCAGCGCAGTGGAGTTTTTTCTTCGTGGGATCGAGCCCTGAATTCCGCGAGCCTTCCAACCGATTCTTTATAGATGTAGCTCCCGGGGAAAAGAACATGAAAGCTGCCGTGCTTCGCGATTTCAAGACTCCACTTACAGTTGAGGATGTTCCTCTTCCCAAACCCACGGAGAGCGAAGTTCTGATCAAGGTTGAAGTTTGCGGAGTGTGCCACTCCGATTTGCACGTGGCGGATGGCGACTGGCCGCAGCTGGCTGGGATCGTCAAGAAACCGCTCATCCTCGGCCACGAAGTGGTAGGCACCATTATTGAGGTCGGCTCGGCTGCGCAGGGAGTGAAGGTCGGCGACCGCGTCGGCGTGCCTTGGATCCATTGGACCTGCGAAAAGTGTGAGTTCTGCCGCGAAGGCAACGAGAACCTATGCGTCCGGCAGCAAATCACGGGTGTCACCGTGGACGGTGGCTATGCCGAATTTGTGAAAGCACCTGCAACCTACGTCGCCAGCATTCCGGATAATCTTACCTCGGAGCAGGCCGCTCCGCTGCTGTGTGCTGGGGTTACTGTTTATCGCGCACTCAAGCAGTCGCGCCTCACGAGCGGTCAACGCTTAGCGGTGTTTGGGGTGGGAGGTCTGGGGCACCTCGCTGTTCAGATCGGCTGCGAGCTCGGAGCGGAGATCACTGCAGTTGACATCAGCGAAGAGAAACTTGCCTTGGCGAAATCTTTCGGAGCCTCAAGGACTCTGAATGCTGCATCTGACAAAGTGGTGCAGCAATTGCGGTCGCAGGGTGGAGTTCACGTGGCCTTGGTGACGTCTGCGGCCAAAGCCGCCTACGACATGGCGTTTTACTGTGTGCGTCCCACTGGGGTCCTGCTCGCCGTGGGCTTGCCCGCTCAGGACATTTGTTTTCCGCCCATCCTGATGGCGGCAGGCGAAATCCGGATTCAGGCTTCCGCGGTTGGTACGCGACAGGATCTGCGGGAAATTCTCGACCTGGGGGCCGCCGGGAAGGTTCACTGTGAAGTGGCGACACGGCCATTGTCCGAGGCAAACGAAGTTCTGGAGAAACTGCGCCGAGGACAGGTTTCTGGCCGGCTCGCGTTCAGCTTCAGCATCGGCTTGTAGGTTTTTCTTCGGAATGCGATGTAGGTTTGATGTTAGTCGCTATATTGTGATATTGACTATCACTTTGTGCGAAGTTGAACCCGCTGGCCGGGAGCTTTTCTATTGTGAATGCCAGGAAGTTGTTCGACCTTAACGGGCGCGTCGCGATCATCACCGGCGGTTCCATCGGGCTTGGCCGCCAGATGGCCGAAGGGTTGGCCGAGATGGGTGCAAATGTTGCGCTGTGTGCACGCAAGAAAGAACGCTGTCAGGAAGCGGCCGATCAATTAGCCTGCCTGGGCGTGAAAACCCTCGCCCTCAGCTGCGACGTGAAAGATCCCGCTGCGATTCAGGAAGCGGTGGCATTGACTTTGCAAAGCTTCGGCCGCATCGACATCCTTATTAATAATGCCGGCGTTTCGTGGGGAGCCCCGGTTGAAGAAATGACGCTTGAGCAATGGAACAAGGTCGTGGACATAAACCTCACGGGAACTTTCCTGTTCTCGCAAGCCGCGGGCAAAGCCATGATCGGGCAGGGACACGGCAAGATCATCAACATCGCGTCCGTGGCGGGCCTGGGAGGAGCTTCTTCGGATCTGCAAGCCATCGGCTACCACGCCAGCAAAGGTGGGGTCATCGCCTTCACCAAAGATCTGGCGTGCAAATGGGCGGCGCACAATATCCAGGTGAACGCCATCGCTCCGGGGTGGTTTCCCACGCACATGTCCAGCTGGATTCTCGAGCACCGCAAGGAGTCTCTGCTGGAAAAGATTCCTCTCCATCGTTTCGGGAATGACCATGACCTGAAAGGCGCGGCGATTTTTCTGGCTTCCGAGGCCTCGGCTTACGTTACTGGTCATGTTCTCGTCGTGGACGGAGGCCAAACCGCCTGGTAGTCGCCGCCCATGAATATTCCTCTCACGCCCGTCCGCTTCCTCCGTTATGCAGAGCAACAATTTCCAAATAAAACGGCGGTGGTTTGCCAGAACGAGCGATTTACCTATGCGCAGTTCGCTGATCGCGTGGCCCGGCTGGCTGGCGCATTGGGCGCGGCTGGAGTGAAGCCGGGGGATCGGGTCGCCTTTCTCAGCATGAACTGCCATCGGCTGCTAGAGGCGTACTTTGGAGTTCTTGATGCCGGAGCCGTTCTGCTGCCGCTCAATTACCGTCTCGCGTCTCATGAACTTGCTTACATCCTGAACGATTCTGGCGCGACCAAACTATTTCTGGCGCAGGAGTTCGTCGGCCTGGTCGATTCTTTTCGCATGAAATTGACCAGCGTCAGCTCCTACCACTTGCTTGATGCGGATCCTCAGGCGGACTGGCTTGCTCGTGAGAATTATGAACAACTCCTGGCCGCTGCGACGCCGCACCGCGCGGAAATTACATCGTTTGAAGAGAATTCTGTCTGCGAACTCTTCTACACCAGCGGGACCAGCGCTGATCCCAAAGGCGTGATGCTCACCCACCGGAACACCTATCTCCATGCTTTGCATGTAGCTCTGTTCCACAAGGCCAAGTATGAAGACGTCTTCCTGCATACGATTCCGTTGTTTCACGCCAATGGATGGGGAGCGGCGCACACAGTAACGCTCGTGGGAGCCATGCACGTCATGAGTCCGCGATTTGTTCCGCAAGAGATTTTTCGCCTGGTGGAGCGCGAGCGAGTCGGTTCCCTCAACTTGGTCCCCATCATGGCGTCGGCATTGGTGAATTGTCCCGATCGTTCCAAGTATGACCTGAGTTCGCTGCAGTGGATCGCGATTGGAGGCGCGGCGTCTTTTCCTTCGCTGATGCGCGACGTCGAGATGAAACTCGGCTGCAAGTGTTTTGCCGGGTACGGTTTGACGGAGTGTTCACCCACTCTCGCCACGGCCGAGCTCAAGCCAGATGTGGTGTGCGAACTCGGGCAACGCTATGCATTTCAGTCCATGACTGGCTATGCGTATCCGGGAGTAGAACTGCGGGTTGTGGATTTCGAAGACAAGGATGTGCCTCACGACGGCGAGACCATGGGTGAAATCATTGCTCGCAGCGACAGCGTGATGGCGGGGTATTGGCAGCATCCTGAGGCGACCGCGGAAGCCCTGCGTGGCGGGTGGTTTCACACCGGCGACATGGCCGTCGTCATGGAGAACGGTTACATCCTGATCGTCGATCGCAAAAAAGACATCATTGTCAGCGGCGGCGAAAATATTTCGTCGCTGGAAGTGGAGCGAACATTGCTGACGCATCCTGCCGTGTACGAAGCTGCGGTGATCGCAGTCCGGGACGATAAATGGGGGGAAGTCCCCAAAGGCGTGGTGATTTTAAAGCCAGGATGTGCCGCGACCGAAGCGGAACTCATTGAGTTCTGCCGCTCTAATTTGGCGCACTACAAATGTCCGCGCTCGATCGAATTCTGCGAGACCTTGACCAAGACTGCGACTGGAAAAGTGTTGAAAAAAGAACTGCGTGCGAAATACGGGCGAGCGGACCGCGGGGAGGCGGGATGGATCTGAATCTGACATCCGAGGAGATGCAATTCCGCGACGAATTGCGCTCTTGGCTCACGGCCAATGTGCCCGCCGACTGGGCGGAGAGGCGCGAGGAATCGCTGGAGTCCCGCTTCGAATATTTGCGGTCGTGGCAGCGCAAGTTATTCGAAGGCGGATGGGCGGGAGTTTCGTGGCCCAAGCAATACGGTGGCCGCGGTGCCAATCTCATGCAGCAGGTCATCTTCTGGCAGGAAATGGCTTTGGCCAGTGCGCCACCGATGGCCAACACCCTGGGCTTGGGTCTGATCGGGCCCACCATCATCGCGTTCGGAACCGAAGCGCAAAAGACGCGCTACCTGGCAAAGATTCTCAGTGCCGAAGAAATCTGGTGCCAGGGGTTTTCCGAGCCCAACGCTGGATCCGATCTCGCATCGTTGCAAACCGAGGCGCGACTGGATGGCAATTTCTATGTGGTCAACGGACAAAAGACGTGGAACAGCTACGGTTGGATTGCGGACTGGTGTGAGTTGGTGGTTCGAACCGATCCAAATCTTCCCAAGCACAAAGGGCTCACCGTGCTCTTGGTAGATATGAAGTCCCCAGGAATAAACGTTCGCCCACTGCGCCAGATCACCGGGGAGAGCGAATTCGCCGAGGTCTCGTTCCGGGATGTGCGGGTTCCCGTCGACAACGTTGTAGGTAATGTGAATCAGGGCTGGGACGTCGCAATAGGGACGCTCATGCACGAACGCGGCACCTTTGGGGCGGGCCTGCAAACTACCTTTCGCCGGAATATGGAACGCTTGATTGAGCTTGCCCGCCAGTTGCGACGGAACGGAAAGTCTGCGGCGCAAGATCCTTTGATCCGTCAGAAGCTGGCACAGTGCTACGCCGAAATTGAGGTGATGCGATGGAACCAGATGCGCGCCTTCAGCCGCATCAGTGCAACCGGAGTGCCTGGCCCGGAAGGTTCCATCCAGAAAATCTTCTGGAGCGAGTTGAACCAGCGATTGCAGCAGGTAGCGCAGGAGTTGCTCGGACCGTTCGGCCAGCTGGAAGGTTCCTCCGAGCACTCCATCGACAAAGGGACTTGGGCCTATGGATACCTGCGCTCGCGCGGCAACACCATCGAGGCCGGAACCTCGGAGATTCAGCGCAACATCATCGGACACTTCGTTCTGGGTTTGCCCCGGAGCTACTGAGAGCAAGTCATGCAATTTGGTTTGAACGAGAGCCAGAAGATTCTCAAGGAGAACGCGCGCCAGTTTTTTGAAGGGGAATGCCCCATCACGCACGTACGGCAGCTGGCTGAAAGCAGGCAGCCGTACGATTCAGCTCTTTGGTCGAAGATTGCCGCTCAGGGCTACACGGGTATTATTTTCCCGGAGAAATATGACGGACTCGGGCTCGGCACGGTAGAACTCATTCTTCTGATGGAGGAAGCAGGCCGCGCCCTGCTGCCCGGGCCGTTTTGGTCGACTGTGGCGCTTGCCGGTGCGGTAATCGATGCCGTCGCCAGCGATGCGCAGAAGACGAAATATCTCGCGCGCATTTGTCGCGGCGAGGCGCGCTCGACTCTCGCCTTACTTGAAGGCGGCGCCTCCTGGGAACTGGCCGACGCGAAGCTTGTTGCCACTAATGGCAGGCTGACGGGCGAGAAGCTCTTCGTTCTCGACGCCGACGTGGCTGATTTCATTCTCGTTGCCGCGCAATCCGGCGTGTTTCTGGTGCAAGCGCAGGCGCCCGGCTTATCTATTACGCCGATGCCGGCTCTGGATCTCACGCGAAACGTTTATGCCGTTCAGTTCCATAACACTCCTGCAGAGAAGCTGGGTGATGGAGCTAATCTTGCGCTGGCTCTCGATGTCGCCACCGTGGCTCTGGTTGCGGAAATGGTGGGCGGAATGCAGCGCATGCTCGACGTCACCGTGGACTACGCGAAGACGCGCAAACAGTTTGGCAAGCCGATCGGAACATTTCAGGCCGTGCAGCATCAATGTGCGGATATGTACCTTGAAACCGAGAGCTCACGTTCGGCCGCTTACTACGCGGCGTGGGCTTTGGAGCACGACGCTCCCGACGCAGCTACCGCGACCTCGATTGCCAAAATGTACGCCAGCGATGCCTGCCGGACTGTGGGGAACCGGAGCATACAGATCCACGGTGGCAACGGCTTTGCCTGGGAGAACGATTTGCACCTTTACTACCGCCGCGCAAAAGCGTCCGAGACGATGCTGGGCGATGCCACGTTTCACCGCGAACGCATCGCCCGGCTCATGATCGATCGTGTTCCGGTCCCGTGCGGCGGAAATGATCGGAGTTCACGATGAGCACTCTGGTACGGCTGAGCAAAAGCAAAGACAACGATATCGCCATCATCACCATCGACAATCCTCCGGTGAATGCATTGAGCCCCGGCGTGCCGGAAGGAATTGGCGAAGCTATCAAAGAGATCAACAACGATTCCTCCGTGAAAGCGGCAGTTCTTATCGGCGGTGGCCGCACGTTCGTTGCAGGAGCTGACATCAAGGAATTCGGAAAGATGACCTCAGGCAAATCGCGCGGCGCCAGCCTTCTGCCACTGCTTCTCAGCATCGAAAACTGCAGCAAGCCCGTGGTGATGGCGATTCATGGCGCCGCATTTGGCGGAGGGCTCGAACTGGCGATGGCAGGTCATTATCGCGTGGCCTCAAGCGATGCGCAGGTCGGCCAGCCCGAAGTGAAGCTTGGCCTCATTCCCGGCGCCGCGGGAACGCAACGCCTGCCTCGGCTTGCCGGCGTTGCCAAGGCGCTTGAAATGTGTACTGACGGCAAACCGGTTGCCGCAGTAGAAGCCTTCCGGCTCGGGATCATCGACCGCTTGATCGAAGGCGACCTGCTTGCCGGCGCGGTGGCCTTTTCCCGCGAAGTCGCTGGAAAACCGATCCCAAAAACGCGCGAACGCTCGGAGAAACTAGGTACCGCCGCAGAGAACGCGGCAATTATAGTGGCTGCCCGCGAGAATGTTCAGAAGAAGCAGCGGGGTCTGAAAGCGCCGCTTGCCGCCATTGACGCGGTGGAAGGTGCCACCAAACTTTCTTTCGAAGAAGGTTGCGAGGTGGAGCGGAGACTGTTTACGGAGTGTCTGTTCTCCGATCAATCCAAGGCACTCATCCACGTTTTCTTCGGAGAACGCGAGGTCGCAAAGATTCCGGACGTACCGAAAGACACGCCGGTCAAACCAATCCGAAGTGTCGCCGTCGTCGGTTCCGGGACCATGGGCGGAGGGATCGCCATGGTTTTTGCCAATGCCGGAATTTCGGTCCTGTTGAAGGAGGTCGATCAGCCCGCGCTCGACCAAGGCCTCGCAAAGATTCGAAAGAACTACGCCAGTTCGGTGCAACGCGGACGCTTCACGCAGCCGTTCGTCGACGAGCGGCTCGCCCTGATCACACCCACCCTCAACTACGACAGATTCGCCGACGCAGATATGGTGGTGGAGGCGGCCTTCGAGGGGATGGCGCTCAAGAAGCAAGTGTTTCAAGACCTGGATCGGGCCTGCAAACCCGGCGCAATTTTGGCGAGCAACACATCCACATTGAGCATCGACGAGATTGCCGGCGTCACCTCGCGGCCGGAGTCCGTCATTGGAACTCACTTCTTCAGCCCAGCGAACGTCATGCGTCTGCTCGAAATTGTGCGTGGAAAAAAGACAAGTAAGGAAGTGATCGCCACTTGCATGCAGCTCTCGAAAAAGCTCGGCAAGATCAGCGTGCTCGTGGGAAACTGCCGCGGGTTTGTCGGAAACCGCATGTTCGGGCCCTATCGGCGCGAAGCCCAGTTTCTGGTCGAAGAAGGCGCGGAGGTAGAGGCCGTTGACAATGCGCTAGTCGAGTTCGGCATGGCTATGGGGCCACTTGCGACGGGCGATCTTGCCGGACTGGATGTTGGCTGGCGGATTCGCAAGGAATATCGCCATCTGGAAAAACCTGGTGTCCGTCAGCCCATCGCGGAAGATCGTCTTTGCGAGATGGGTCGCTATGGCCAGAAGACACTGGCCGGCTGGTACCGCTACGACGACCAGCGCCGCGCCGTAACCGATCCGGAAATGAGTGCTCTGGTACGGAAGTGGGCCGCCAAAGGTGGAATTCCCCAGCGCAAAATTGCCGCTTCCGAAATGATCGATCGCTGCGTCTACGCCTTAGTCAACGAAGGTGCGCGCATTCTTGAGGAGGGTTACGCGCTGCGTGCCGTCGATATCGACATCATCTACCTGAATGGCTACGGATTTCCGCCGTATCGCGGGGGGCCCATGTGGTATGCCGACACGGTGGGCTTGAAAAACGTCTACGAGCGTGTGTGCGAATTTCGCCGACAGCACGGAGAACTGTGGGAGCCGGCTCCTCTACTAAAGCGCCTTGCCGAGACCAACCAGACATTTGCCGAGTTCAATAAGGAACATGTCGTCAACGCGTAAGGCCGAGAATTATGAGCCGCGTCATTCTAGTGCGACACGCCCAGGCGTCTTTTCTGGAGCCGATCTATGACAAACTCAGCGCGACCGGCGAAGTGCAATCCCGCCTGCTGGGAGAATACTGGGCCCGCCGCGGAGTGCAGTTCAGCCGCGTCTGTTCGGGTCCTCGTGTCCGGCAAGTGCAGACCGCGCGCATCGTCGAAGAAGCTTGTCGAAGACTCGGACAAGAGTTTCCTGAAGTGGCTGTGATGGAACAGTTCGACGAATATCCGGCGGAAGCAGTTCTGAAGCTGGGGTTGCCGCAGGTGCTGGAGACATCTCAAGAAGTCCGCGATCTTCGCCACGCGTTCGAGCGCGCCGAGGATATTGACGCACGAAAGAGAAGTTTCCAACAAATGTTTGAGGCGATCATTGGCATGTGGGTGAGTGGTGCGTTGGTGATCTACGGTGTGGAATCCTGGCGGGATTTTTGCGCCCGCGTCGATCGGGGAATTGGAGCCATCGTAAACGGCGCGACGCCCGCCGGAGATTCGGTGGTCTTCACTTCCGGAGGTCCGATTGGTGTTGCCATGCGGCGTGCTTTGCACTTGTCACATGCAGAGACGCTGCAACTGACCTGGATGTCGCGCAACGCCTCGTTCGCGGAGTTTATAAGTTCGGGTGAACGTTTCACGCTCAGTGCGTTCAATGCGCACCCGCATCTCGAAGACGAGCGCTTGCTCACGTATCGGTAGGAAGTCACAGTTCAGAGAAAAAACGACGAACGGTTCGGAACCTATGATTGCCTCTTGTGATAATGCCGTTGCCGTAAGAGCTGGGGAAGAACTTGATCTGGCGCGGCTCCGCGCGTATCTCGGCCGGCATTTCGATGGTCCCGGCCCGCTTGCGGTCGAGCAGTTTCCCGCAGGTCATTCGAACCTGACTTATCGCGTGACCTGGGGCGGTCGTGAATTTGTGCTGCGCCGGCCGCCGTTCGGCAGCAACGTGAAGTCTGCTCATGACATGGGCCGCGAATATCGCGTGCTCTCCCGATTGCACGGGACGTATCCAGTTGCGCCCAAAGTGATTCTCTATTGTGACGATCTTTCGGTTCTCGACGCTCCTTTCTACCTCATGGAGCCGATTCGAGGCATCATTCTGCGCCGGGAGCTGCCACCTGGCCTGCTGCTTTCTCCGGCCGTGGCACGGCATCTCAGCGAGGCTTTCCTCGACAACCTCGTGCGTTTGCATGCCGTCCAGTACGACAACATCGGCCTTAGTGATCTGGGCAAGCCGCAAGGTTATCTCGAACGCCAGGTGAGAGGATGGATCGAGCGCTATCACAAGTCAGCGACTCACGACCTGCCTGAAGTCGGAAGCATTTCCGCGTGGCTGATGCAGGACGTTCCAGCGTCGAGCAGCGCTACTCTCATTCATAACGACTACAAGTACGACAACATTGTGCTCGACTCGAATGACATCACAAAAATAGTTGGGGTTCTAGACTGGGAAATGTGCACGCTGGGAGACCCACTATCCGATCTGGGCACAGCGCTGGCCTATTGGACCGATCCGGATGACACAGATGAGCTGCACGAAATCCATGCTGCTCCTACGGCAATCCCGGGAACACTGACCCGTGCCCAGTTGGCTCACCGTTACGCGCTGGCGACCGGACGCGGCATCGACGAGATGGTTTTCTATTTGGCCTTTGCGCGTTTCAAGGTCGCGGTAATTGTTCAGCAGATCTATTACCGTTACGCCCGTGGGCTCACGCACGATGAACGCTTTGCCACCATGCCCCACCGGATCGCGATCCTGATGCGCGCTTCGCTGCGGTGCGCAGAAAGCGGTACTATATGATTGATTTCCAATCCCGCGTCTCACTATGCGCGGTAATACCGCACCAGCCACTCCGCAACACAACTGGGCTTGTCGGCACCTTCGCTCTCGATCGTCACCAAGAAAATGATATCCACGAAATCCGCAGATTCTTTGACCGAAAGCAGGGTCACGCAGGCGCGAATCGCAGAACCCGCCCGCAGCGCCGATGGAAAACGTACGCGATTCAGTCCGTAGTTGACGCGTATCCCGACTCCCTCTCGAACTCGAATCGCCTGTCCGCAGAAATAGCTCACCAGCGAAAGCGTGAGGAAGCCGTGAGCGATGGCGCCGCTGTAGGGCGACTCACGCGCCGCTCGCTTTGGATCGACGTGTATCCATTGCCGGTCTTCGGTGGCGTCCGCGAATTTCTGGATGCGTTCCTGGGTCAGCACCAGCCAATCCGTCGGGGGGAGTTCGCGGCCTTCGAATTGTTTCAGCGAATTTAGATGGTCAACTTCGAAAGGGGGCATCGCAGTCATGACGACACTAACAGAAATTTCCGGCAAGACAAGAGGCTCGGCTTTTCTCTTTGAAGATGCGCTCGCCGCCCAGGTGTTTACTCCAGAAGATCTCACGGAGGAGCACATTGCGATCGGCCGCATGATCGACGAGTTCTGGGCCAGTGAAGTCGAACCGAATCTTCCTGCCATCCGCGAGAAACAGCCGGGACTTGCTCTCGCGGTGTTGCGGAAGTCCGCCGAACTGGGTCTGACGGGCATGACTATTCCAGAGGAATTTGGCGGCATGGAAATGGATTTGCTCTCGTTGATGGTCGCCGCCGAGCACATGGGGCGCGATGCGTCCTACGCAGGATGGCACTCCGCGCACACCGGCATCGGCACCCTCCCCATCGTTTATTTCGGCACCCTCGAGCAGAAGAAAAAATATCTTCCTCGACTGGCTCGGATGGAACTGTTAGCTGCTTATGCCCTTACGGAACCATTGTCCGGCTCAGATGCTCTTGCCGCGCGCACTCGAGCCGACCCGTCTCCCGACGGCAAGCACTACATACTCAACGGCCAGAAAATGTGGATCACCAACGGTGGCGCAGCCGATCTGTTCACCGTCTTCGCCAAAGTTGGAGGAGAAAAGTTCACCGCCTTTCTGGTGGAGCGAGCTTTTCCTGGCGTCAGCAGCGGCGCCGAGGAACACAAGATGGGCATTCGCGGCACTTCCACCACGGCGGTCTATCTCGATAACGTAGCTGTGCCCGTCGAGAACGTTCTCGGAGAAATCGGGCGCGGCCACGTCATCGCGTTCAACGTGCTCAACATCGGACGCTTGAAGCTTGGTCCTGCGTCCGTCGGTGCCGCAAAGAACCTGCTGGCCATCTGCGTTAAATACGCGAAGCAGAGAAAAGCTTTTGGCTCCGCCATCGCTGACTTCGGCGCGATCCAGCACAAACTTGCCGAAATGGCCATTCGGATTTTTGTGGCCGAGTCCATGACCTGGCGTGTGGCCGGACTCATCGAAAGCCAACTGCAGGCCAGGTCCGCGGAACACAGACAGAGCTCTGTGACCGAGATGCAGGCCGTCGAAGAGTACGCGGCGGAATGCTCGATGGTAAAAGTCTTCGCTTCTGAGATGCTCGATTACGTGGTTGACGAAGGCGTCCAGATCCACGGTGGTTACGGTTTTCATCAGGACTATGCAGTGGAGCGAGCCTATCGCGATTCGCGCATCAACCGGCTGTTTGAAGGCACCAACGAAATCAATCGGTTGGTCATTATGGGTATGCCCTTGAAGCGTGCGGCCCGCGGACAGTTACCTATTCTCGAAGCGGCGCGTGCGGTCTTGAGCCAGGGCGAAAACCCTAGCTCCTCGGACAAAAAGCAAAGTGCTTCCGAAACGGAAGAAGATCGCCTCGTTAGCAACGCGAGAAAAATCTTCCTCCTGACCCTCGCCATCGCTCACGAAAAATTCGGCGATCAGCTGGAGAAGCAACAAGAAGTCATCATGAACCTCTCCGATATCGCCATGGAGGTGTTCGCCATGGAATCGGGTCTGCTCCGGTGCAAGAAGCTGACATCCTCGGGCAAGCGCGGCAACGCCCTGGACTTCTGCGCGGTATGCCTGCGTGATGCGATCGTTCGAATCGAGGGATTCTCGCGCACCGTGCTGAGCGCCTGCTCCGAAGGAGATATCTTGCGCAAGCACCTCGCAGCCATGCGCTGCTATGCGGACCACATGCCGGTGAACTCCATCGCACTTCGCCGCCAGATCGCGGCTCGACTTTTGTCCAGCGAGCGCTACACCGTCTGACTAGAAAGGAAGAGACCATGGGATTGGTCAATCACAGATTCACCCTGGCTTCGCGCCCCGTTGGAATACCGAACCGCACTGACTGGGCCTATGAGGAAGAGACGGTTCGGGAGCTGCGCGAAGGCGAACTGTTGATCCGAGTGCTGTTCATATCGCTGGACCCGGCCATGCGCGGCTGGATGAACCAGAGCAGGTCCTACGTGCCACCAGTTGGCATCGGCGAGGTGATGCGGGCTTTGGCGCTTGGCCAGGTGGTGGCTTCCAAGAACCCTAATTTCGTCGTTGGCAAGCATGTCTCGGGAACCTTTGGAGTTCAGGAATATTTCATTTCCGAGGGAAAGGGACTGATCGAAGTTGACCCGCGCGTCGCACCGCTTCCGACTTTCCTCAATGTATTGGGCATGACGGGGATGACTGCATATTTCGGGTTGCTCGAAACCGGCCAGCCTCAAACCGGCGATACAGTAGTTGTCTCGGCTGCGGCTGGGGCCGTAGGCACGGTAGTTGGACAGATCTCCAAAATCAAGGGCTGCCGCGCTGTTGGCATCGCGGGCGGCCCCGACAAATGTCGGTATGTCGTCAACGATCTCGGATTTGATGCGGCCATTGATTACAAATCAGAAGATGTGACTGCGGCGTTGCGGAATGCTTGTCCGCAGGGGATGAACATCTATTTTGATAACGTCGGCGGGGACATACTCGAGGCTGCTCTCGCGAACCTGGCACGCGGCGCTCGCATCGTAATCTGCGGCGCCATCTCGCAATACTGCAATACCGGTCCGGTCCAGGGCCCTCGCAACTATCTCTCGCTGTTGGTTTATCGCGCAACCATGAAAGGCATGCTGGTCTTTGACTATGCCGACCGCTATCCTCAGGCCGCTCGGGAAATGGCGGGCTGGATGGCGGCCGGGAAGCTCAAGTCGCGCGAGGATATTGTCGAAGGGCTCGAAACCTTTCCTGACACTTTCCTGAAGCTGTTCAGAGGGGAGAACTTCGGCAAACTGATTCTCAAAGTGGCGGCGGATTAATGTCGGTCTTGGCAGTCGGAAGTTCTGGTCGTGGCCGCGATCGATTCGTTCTGAAAGAGGAACTGAAATGCCATTTGCTGATAACCAAGGAACGAAAATCTACTGGGACGAGCAGGAAATAGGCGCACCGATTTTGTTGATCATGGGCCTGGGCTACCCCTCTGCCATGTGGTATCGCACTCGGCCGGCACTGTCGGCTTCCTACCGCACCATCGCACTCGACAATCGAGGCGCGGGACAAAGCGATGTGCCTCCAGGCCCGTATTCGATCGCTCTGATGGCTTCGGACGCAGCCGCCGTGCTCGACTCCGCTGGTGTTTCCAGCGCCCATGTCTTTGGAGTATCGATGGGCGGCATGATCGCTCAGGAATTTGCGTTGCAGTATCCCGGACGCGTGCAGTCGCTCATTCTCGGCTGCACGGCAGCCGGAGGACCGAACGCGCAGCGCGCAGAGCCGGCCGCAGTCGAGATGCTGAAGGCCCGTACTTGGATGACCAGGGAAGAAGCCGCCGAGGCCGCGGTCCCTTTTATCTACGACGCCGCGACGCCGCGGCACTTAATCGATGAAGATATCGCCCGGCGTCAGCCGTGGCCGACCAGCCCGGCCGGCTATCTCGCACAACTACAGGCCATACTGACGTGGGAATCGTTCAGCCGCCTGCCCCAGATCACAGCTCCAACGCTCGTGATTCATGGGAAGGTCGACCGCCTGGTTCCGGTCGGTAACGGGGAATTGATTGCGGCGCGCATTCCCGGTGCAAAACTCGTCGTACTCGAACACGCGAGCCATCTCTTCCCGACCGATCAACCTAAGGCTGCGGAAACAGCGATTTTCGATTTCCTGGCCGCGCAATCGGTCGCGGGCGAAAGAAGACGGTAGGTTGCGGCACGGAGTGTTCCCGCCGGTCTGCGGTCTATCCGCGGACGGATTGCTTGATTCTTTGGAAGCATATATGGTCATCCATAAAATTCATTTGATGAATCTGAAAAACGCAGCTACGCTCTTGCCCGACGCGGCGCGCTGAAATGGGACGAGTCTGCCTTTTGCGTAATTCAGACAAAGCCTAAGCAAGGGGGAAATATGGGTTTTGCACAGAGCAGCTTGGATCGTCGTGCGGCCTCATGCCTGGGGGCATCTTCGTGGAGACGGTTCGTTGCCTATTCCACCGTGACGTCAACCGCATCCGTTCTTCTGTGCTTCCTGTTCGCAACCTGCATGGCTCGCGCGCAGGGCGTCGGCTCATCGGGAGAGATCACCGGGACGGTAACTGACGCTTCCGGTGGCGTCTTGCCGAAAGCGACGGTCGATGTGGTCGACAATCAGACTGGTCTGAAGCGCACGACAATCACGAACGGTACCGGCCAGTTCCGAGTGGTGGGGCTCTCACCGGCCACCTACGACGTCAGTGCGCAAATGTCGGGGTTTGCCACCGAGATTCGAAGAGGCATCCCGGTCGCCATCGGGCAGACGGTCACTTCCGATTTCAAGATGAAACCGTCGCAGGTCGCGACGGTGGTCGAGGTGACGGACCAGCCACCTATTGTGGAAACTGAACGCGGGAGTCAAGCGGACAGGATTTCACAACAGTACATCGCTGACCTCCCTATCGACCGGCGCGATTACCTTACATTTACGTTGCTCGTGCCGGGCGTGTCCGATTCCACCCGGTTAACGGATGATCAGGACTATAGAGTTAAGCAGACCCCGCAAAGCGGGCTGTCTTTCTACGGCAGCAATGGCCGGGGAAACGACATAACGGTGGACGGTGGTGAGACCGGAGACGATGCCGGCGGTGTGCGCCTGACTGTGAGCCAGGACGCGGTGCAGGAATTTCAAATCAACCGCAGCAACTACGGCGCGGACCTAGGTGCAGCGACCGGTGCGTCGATCAACATTGTGACCAAGTCCGGCACTGACAATGTGCACGGGACACTCTATGGTTTTTTCCGCAACGACGCGCTGGACGCCCAAAATCCGTTTTCCTTCAGCCAGGCGTTGCAAGCCGGCCAGACCTTCAATCCTGCCAACCCCGATACCTTGGGCTCGCCAATTAAAGATACTTTGAGCCGACAGCAATACGGTGGAACGCTGGGCCTTCCGATTAAGAAAGACAAGACCTTTCTGTTTGTTGCGTTCGAAGGCTTGCGGCAGAATGCGCAAAACGCAGTTCCCCTGTTGATTGACACCAACATTCTTCGTCCGACGACAGCACAGAGCAACATCATTGCCGCGCTCGAGGCCAACCCCTCTACGACACCGGCGCCTTGCTTGCCAGGTTTCTCAGCGCCTCCGAGTGAATGCGGCCTCGCTCTCGAGAGCGTTTTGACGGTGAACCCGAATCCAGGTTTGACCAACCCGTTCATATCAGCCGGCCAATCAGCGCTGAATGGCTTCCTAGTCAACCAGTTCGAAACTGAGGGAGGATTATTTCCTTACGACACGCGTGAATACTTGGCGTCGGGCCGCTTGGATCACCGCGTGGATGCGAACAACGAGATTTCCTTGACCTACCGGTATGGGCACGATCTCGAGGAATCGCCGGATGTGCAGTCCCTGACGGCTTTTTCAGCGGGAAGCTCGACCCACACCTATGACAACACTCTGCAGGGCGCCTGGTATCGCCAGTTCAGTCCGACCGCGCAGAACGAGGCCCGGGTGCAATGGGATTACGAGAGCTTCAACGTGATTCCTAACGAGCCGGGAGAAGTGGGTCTGCAGATTCCAAGCTTTATCAACAACCTGGGAACGAGTATTTTCATACCCAACATCAGCATTCTGCGGCGCTACGAATTCGCCGACAATTTCACCAAGATCCTTGGCAATCACACATTTAAGTTCGGCGGTGATGAGATACTCCGCGGCAATCACACCGAATCGCATACTTTTTTCCCCGGCCGCTTCATCTTTGGGTCGCTTCCCGGAGGCTTGATCAGCCCAGACCTGGCAACCACCACCATCAACCCCCTGCAATCGGCATCGTTCGGACTGCCCCAGGTTTACCAGCAGGGTTTCGGAAATCCGACATACCCGTATTACACCCGGCCGCTGACCTCGTTCTATGGGCAGGATTCCTGGAAGATCGCTCCAAATTTCACTTTGAACTACGGCCTGCGCTATGTACTGGACACGCAATTTCTCCCGTTGACCACGTACAAGACGGATTTCGCCCCCCGAGTTTCCTTCGCGTGGGATCCCTTTAAGGATCACAAGACAGTGATCCGGGGTGGGTACGGGGTTTTCTTCGGACCCGTAGACGCCCAGATCCCCGACGTCGACTTGAGCCTTGGAGTTGTGAACAGCAATAGGTCTGCAACCGAGAACAGCGGCTCAACAGGTAGCCAGGTCGGCAACCTGACCTCAATCTGCGGATTTAACCAAGGACCGGTAACTATAATCCCCGGTAACGGCTCCAGTCCTTGCAACCGAGAGATTTCTATTTATGTAGACCCGCTCGGCGGGGTTCCGGCATTGGGCCTGCAAGGACCGGAAGTGATTTTTCCTACCCTCTTCAACGGGGGAGCGCCGAACAACTTGATTGGGTGCACAACACCAGCTGCAGGAAACTATGCCTGCATCACCCCCGGCTCTTTGAACCAGTTCGGCCTCTTTCCCACGAACACCGGTCCCGTCGGTCCGCTGCAAGTAGTTTTCGCGAACCAGCCAGGCTACCGCCCTCCGATCGCGCAGCAGGCTTCATTTGGAATCGAACGCGAGCTCGGACCTGGGTTCTCAATTTCTGTCAGCGGCATCTATTCGCATACGCAAAGACTCCCGGTGGCGATTGATACCAACGACACTCAAGCGCCATTACTAGCGCCGTTCAGCACGGTAACTCTGGCCAATGGCCAGACGGTTTCCTATCGCAACTGGAATACGAGCCCGGCGGCCGATCCGCTGGGAGGTACCGAGGTCCCGCAGGTTGGGGGCGTTCCGGCGTATCCTTGTCAGCCAGCTCCCGGCGTCGATCCCTGCGTTGTGAATTCGTTGGTGGTGCAGAACAACGCATACAGCTCTGAAGCCTACGCTCTGTACGAAGGCGGGATCGTGGAAGTAAAGAAGCGCTTCAGCGACCATTTCGCGTTGTTCGGAAATTACACCTATAGCAAAGGCTTCGACACGTCCACGGATTTCAACTCTGACTACGGGCCGCAGGATCCGACGAACCTAAACTTAGATCGTGCTGTTTCCGAGTTTGATGAGCGGCACAAAGTGGCGATCGCGGGAGTATTCGACAGCCCGTGGAAGCAAAGTATCTTGTCTGGTTTCCAGCTGGCTCCGATTTTCTCGTACCACAGTGGACATCCTTTCAACTTACTGGCGGGAGGAGAGGTCAACGGAAACAATCACACCACGAATGAACGTCCCATTGGAGCCCCGCGCGACACGGGTCTGGGCCCCAACTACGTTGATTTCGACATGCGCTTGGGCTGGCGGCACAAGCTGGGCGAGAAAGCTAACCTGGAGTTCACGGCGGAAGGATTTAACATTGCAAACCGGACAAATTTCGCCAGCGTAAACGACGAGGTGGGCCCTCTTTTCGGCTTTGCCCCAGGGTTCACCTCATTTAACGTGCATGGGATTCGACCGGGCACCCTGGTGAATGGACAAGCAGCTACGCCCAGCACGCCGCTGGCTTTCACTTCTGCTTTTCCAAAACGTCAGGTTCAACTTGGCGTGCGCTTGACATTCTGAAGCATGCCAACCCAGGAAACGATCTACGAAGTCGCGAATCGAGTTGCAACCATCACATTGAACCGTCCAGACAAACTGAATGCCTGGACGGCCACGATGGAAAAGGAAGTGCGCGCCAGCCTCGAAGAGGCGGAGCGTGATGACAAGGTCGGTATTATCGTGCTGACCGGTGCGGGACGCGGCTTTTGCGCCGGTGCCGATATGTCGCTGCTGAGCTCCGTCGCTACGCAGGGCTTGCCGGGTGGCGGGGGCGATGCCGTCTCGCGATTGGGCGGCGCTCCTCAGCGCCAGGGAGTTAGGTCCGATTTCCAGAAGAAATATTCTTATCTCCTTGGAATCGAGAAACCGATTCTGGCCGCTATCAACGGTCCGGCAGTGGGCCTTGGTCTGGTGATTGCGCTCTATTGCGATCTCCGACTGGCTTCCGAAGCCGCCCGCTTCTCGACTACGTTCGCGCAACGCGGGCTCATCGCGGAGTACGGCATGGCTTGGATGCTGCCGCGTATCATCGGGCTGCCCAACGCTCTCGACCTGCTATTTTCCGCCCGGCAGATCAATGCGGCTGAAGCTTTGCGCATGGGCTTGGTGAATCAAGGCTTCGCTCATGAGAACTTCCTCGCGAAGGTCAACGAATATGCTGTCGATCTCGCAACGCGGGTTAGTCCGCGCTCCTTGCGTGTTATCAAGCGGCAGGTTTATGGGGCCATGTTTCAGACCTTAGATGAGGCTTTTGATGTTGCCGTGGAGGAAATGGTGGCAAGTTTGCGCAGCGAAGATTTCAAAGAGGGCGTGGCCCACTTCCTGGAGAAGCGCGCCGCTGCCTTTAAGGGCAGGTGATCCGCGGAGTAGCTCGGCGTTTGCGTGCACTTCAGGCGGCTTCCGAATTCTTTACCTTATATTTACTCAACTCTAGCCTGGCGATCAGCGCCCGATGTACTTCGTCTGGGCCATCGGCGATGCGCAAGGTTCGTATTGAAGCGTACATCTCCGCCAGCGGAAAATCCTCCGACACGCCTGCCGCTCCATGCATCTGGATTGCCTGATCAATAATCGCCAGCGCGATGTTGGGTACGACGACCTTGATTTGCGAGATCTCGCTTTTCGCTCCCTTGGCGCCCACTTGGTCGATTATCCACGCGGCTCTAAGAGTGAGCAGACGCGCCTGCTCGATCAGGATGCGGGCGTTGGCGATCACATCGGCATTTCCTCCCAACTCCGCGAGCGGCTTGCCGAAGGCTTCTCGCGACAACGATCGCCGGCAGAGGAGTTCGAGAGCGCGTTCCGCCGCCCCCAGAGTTCGCATGCAGTGATGAATGCGCCCCGGCCCGAGGCGACCCTGTGCAATCTCAAATCCGCGTCCCGGTCCGGCGATGATGTTATCCACAGGGACGCGCACATTGCGAAAGGTCACTTCTCCGTGGCCGAAGGGAGCGTCATAGGCGCCAAAAACCGGCACCATACGCACGATCTCAACTCCGGGTGTGGTTCGCGGTACCAGGACCATCGAGTGCCGTTGATATTTCGGCGCGGCGCCATCAGTCAACCCCATGAAGATCAGCAAGCGGCAGTGAGGATGCCCCACGCCCGAACTCCACCACTTCCGTCCGTTCAATACCACTTGATCGCCCTCAATGACGGCTGTGGCCTGCATGTTGGTTGCGTCGGAAGACGCTACATCAGGCTCTGTCATGCAGAACGCGGATCGAATTTCGCCGGCTAGAAGCGGCTTCAGCCAAAGTTGTTTCTGCTCTTCGGATCCGTATTTGACCAGGACCTCCATGTTCCCAGTGTCGGGAGCGTTGCAATTGAAAACCTCGGGAGCAATCGAACATCGCCCCATCATTTCTGCCAATGGGGCATATTCCACATTTGTCAGGCCCGCGCCGTACTGTTTTTCGGGAAGAAAGAGATTCCACAGACCGGCGGCCCGGGCTTTGGTTTTCAGTTCTTCCATGATCGACGGCTGTTTCCAGGTGCGCCAGTCCGGGATGTTCCGGACTTCACAGCAGTACTTGGCCTCTGCAGGCAGCACGTGGTCCTGCATGAAAGCGTCAAGCCTATGCAGATACTCCTGGGTGCGGGGTGAGGCGGCAAAATGCATAGTGGAAGTTAGGTCCCGAACAAGCAACTCAGCCTAGCGATTCCAGCAAAATTCATCAAATGAATCTTACGAATCCAGTAATATATGTTTCGTGCATTTGAGCCAGGTCGATCTCAACCTCTTCGTCGTGCTGGAGGCCATCTACCGCGAGGGCAACATTACCCGTGCTGGCCATCAGTTGAACCTCACCCAGCCCGCCATCAGCCACGCCTTGAAGCGCTTGCGCGATCTCTTAAAAGATCCCCTGTTTGTTCGCCGCGGGGCGCACATGATTCCCACTCCCTTTACCCGCAACATGATCGACCAGGTACGGCAAGCGCTCCAGATCCTGGAGGTTAATCTCCGCGAAAGTCACAAGTTCGATCCCACTCATACTCGCCGCAATTTCCACATCTCGCTCTGGGAGTACGTCGGAACCCTGATCCTTCCTACCTTGCTGCAGCGTCTGGAGCGCGAGGCTCCGGAGATGTCGATTACCACATCGCGGGTAAAGCGCAGAGATCTGGAAGCGGAACTCGCCAGCGGCTCCCTCGATCTCGCCATCGACGTTCCGATGACAACCAGTGAACCCATTCATCAAGAACGGCTGCTCGGGGAACCGTTCGTGGTGATGGCCCGCACTGGGCATCCTGGAATCTCGCGGACTCTTGATCTCGAGAGCTATCTGGCGCAGCCTCATGTGCTGGTTTCCTCACGGCGCTACGGCCCTAGTCTGATCGATGTAGAACTGAGCCGGCTTGGCTTCCGCCGAAGGATTGCTCTGCGTTGCCAGCACAATTTCGCGGCATGCCGAGTGGTCCGCGATACCGATCTTCTGCTCACCTTGTCGCAGGGGCACGCGGAGATCCTGAACGCTGGACTCGGCAACCGCGTTTATCCATTCCCCGTGAAAACCGCTCAACTCGAGGCGCAGATGTACTGGCATGAGAGCGTGGAGAATGATTCTGCAAATCGCTGGCTGCGCCAGCAGATCAAGAGCGTGCTCGGTCCGCAGCCCGGCGCGGCGGTGACCCGCCGTCGCGGATCCCGCAAAGGCGGAGGGCCGAGCGGGAAAAAACAACAAAAGTGATCGAACTGTCCTGCACGCCCCCGATTACTCGCCTACCTCGGCGGCGATGAACGGCACGAAGTTCCCCCAGCAGATCCTAATCTCGCCGCGATTTGTAGTCGGGGACTTACGGATGTTGAAAGCACATGATAAAGTTCAGAACAGAGAACTTGAAAATGCAAGACTGACCCATCTTTGCCGTCGCATGAAGATGACCGCCAAGACGGAAAGTGAACGATTCCAGCGCGGTGCCGAGAAATATGCCGCCTACCTCGATACGCCTGAGGGCCGGTTGCGCTCCGACTTAGCTTTCGCCAACCTCCAGGATTTTCTTTCCATCTCCCCGGAGAACCGTTCGTTGCATGTACTGGACCTCGGGTGTGGCGCAGGAGTGGCCGCGGTTCGTCTGGCGCGTCTCGGCATGCAGGTCACGTCGCTGGATTCATCACCCGCCATGCTGGATATTGCGAAGCGTAAAGTAGAGGAAGCAGGAGTTGCTGACGGGGTCGTGCTGAAACATGGGGACGCGAGTCAGTTGGCACGATTGTTTCCCGCGGCATCGTTCGATGTGATTCTTTGCCACAACATACTAGAATATGTCGACGACCCGATGGCTGTGTTGCGCGGTGCGGCTCGCGCCTTGCGAGATTCGTCAGCGATTTTGTCAGTCCTGGTGAGGAACCGGGCGGGAGAAGTATTCAAGGCCGCTATCCAAGCAGGCGATTTGGCAGCTGCCGAAAATAACCTCACCGCTGAGTGGGGAGAAGAATCTTTGTACCGAGGCCGTGTTCGGGTATTTACACCGGATGGCGTACGAGCGATGTTGACGGAGGCGTCGCTAGCAGTGATTGCCGAACGGGGGTTGAGAGTCATTGCGGATTACTTGCCGTCTCGGATTTCTCGCAGCACAGACTACGAACGCATTCTAGAACTGGAGAGGAAGCTGGGAAGCCGGCCGGAGTATGCCGCGGTCGCCCGCTACACACAATGCTTCGCACGTTGGGCTTGATGGAGAATGGTCTAAATGAATGACCTCGCGGCCGAATCTCCATTCATGCCTCCGGCCAGGAGCACGCCTGATGCCACCATTGCCCTCGGACTCGGGCTCACCAACGAGTGTGACCTCTCCTGCGCCTTCTGCTACCGGGATCCAACCCGCACGGACCGCCTCTCCCTGGATCAAGTGAAGTCGGTCATGGAACGATTGCCCATTCATTCGGTGAATCTGGGCACGGGCGAGAACGGCATGCACCCCGACTTTAAAGCGATTCTGGCGTACCTGCGCGAAAAACACGTCAAGCTCACCATCACTTCCAACGGCCATAGTGTTGCTGTGTTGGAAGACGATGAGTTGTGCGCCTTTCACGATATTGAGTTCTCTCTCGATTACCCGACGCAAGCGGAACAAGATGCGCAGCGCGGAAAAGGCAATTGGGATCTGATCCACCGGCAAGCGGAACGTTGCGTAAGGCTCGGTGTGCCGGTAACCATCATCGCGGTCATGATGAAGGCGAATTACTTGCGACTGGCGGAGGTCGCGCGGGTCGCTAAACAGTTTGACGCGCCTTTGCGAGTAAATGTGTACCAATCGGTGAGGTCTGACATCTATGCGTTGTCCTACTCAGAATATTGGGAAGGGTTCCGTCGTCTCTTCGCGGAAACGGATGTGATCGCAATTGGCGAGCCGCTGGTTCGAGCAATGGCAGGGCTACCACCAATGCGAACTGGTTGTGGCTTGAGCAGTGTACGAGTTACGCCAAGAGCAACGACACAACCGTGTGTTTACTGGCCCGGAGCCGGGGAACCGCTGGCAGATTTGATCTCGATGGGGCTCGACATTCTAGACTCCACCCCCTTCGGGCAAGCCCGCACGCTCCCAGAAGCCTGCCAGCCTTGCGAGTTCCGGGATTCATGCCATGGTGGCTGTGCGGGACGTCGGCGCCTGCAGGGCGCATTACTACAGCCTGATTGTTATTGTCCGATCATCCGGGGCGAGCGCCCGCGTCTCGAAATCCGCATGGCGGCCGCCCGCGATCTGCCGAAAGTAAGCAGCTCCTGCACTACCGTAGTGATTGCCAGGGAGGATTCGCAAGAGGCTTCCAGGTTTTGACTCGATAACAGTCCTCCGCGGACTGCGCACCGTTTTCAATAATTTCGTTCTTCGGTATTAGGGTGCGTATTGCGTGAAAACAAAGTCGCGAGCTTTGACAGGCTCATGGCAGGGGAAGCAGGTGTTGAGCACCGCGGTGGTGTCAGGTTTGCCGTCTTTGAATTGAGCAAATCCCCAGCCGCTTGTCGCGGCGTATTTTTTCGAATCCTTGACCATGAACTGAACGTTCGTCGCGGGTCCGGCAACAAAAGATTGGGAACGGCCAAAGACTTTATTGTTTTCCTCAGAGGGAACGTAACTCCACGCCAAGCGGGTAATGATTGTGCCGTCTGGAAACGGAAGTTTCCCTTCCCGGTAGGCCTTGATCGCGGTGTCGTTGCCCAGAATGGCGCGAATATCGTTGAGGTTGCCTGCTTCGTGGGCGACAGAGATCAACTTCCAGTCGCGGTATCCGGGGGGAATCTTGATCCCGAACACCGGAGCAGCCTCTTCATCGCGATCTCCAGATGCGAGGGCAAAGCTTGCGACGACCCCGGCCACTGTCGCAACTGCAAGCAGCAGGAAGCCGATCGATTTCATGGCGTTCCTCCTTCTGGATTCTCGATCGTCACCCTTCGCCCCCCCAACAGTCACGTGTTCGGAGCAAGACCAATTCCCTAAATTAGCCCACCGATGTGTATTTGCGTGTCCGCGCTATTTCGCGTCCACCCAAGTGTCTGATCCCGTCAGCTTGACAGCCACGTCAGAAATGAAGATGTGCAGGGGCTTGCCGTCGGCTGTGCCGCGGTGCTCGGTTGAGATTAGCAGAGGCCCCGCCTTCTTGTAGCCCGTCCAGGTTGCCTTGACGACGCTTGGCTTCTTGTCCCCGCCGTGATGGAACACAAGATACTCGACGCGGTCATTTTTGGCGACATAGAGATCCCAGGTGTCGCCCGGTGTGTAGCCGCCGAGTTCTGCTCCATACTTCACTGAGACCAACGTCGCTGAGCCGGGCCCCACGGGCAGTTTCTTCATACCTTCATCGGTCACCGTGGCGCTCGTGTCCCAATAAGCGTGTAACGGAAACAGGAGCCAATAATTATCGTTGGTGAAACCGGCATCAGTTTGCTTTTTGGTGTCATCGTTAAGCTCGGAGCGCATGTAGGTCACCTTGACCGGCTTGCCATCCTTATCCTTTCCCTCAAAGGAGACCTTGCCGGTCTTGGGTTCCCACTCCCACTTGCGAGAAAGTTTGAATAGGCCGGTAATTTCCCCGTTCCAGGTGTAACGGATCGCCTCAATTTGCCCAAACGAATCGACACCATAGGTCTTGGCGATCTGTTCAAGAATGGGCGGGCGATTCTGCGCCCACGCGGTTGCAGTAAAGATCAGCACGCCGAAAGCCAGAAGACGGATTATCGGTACACGAGTAGTTTGTGTCATGGAATTCGCTCCTCAGTGAATTAGACCGAATACGCTGTCGGACGAGGCACGAAAGCTGCGGGAACATGCGAAGGCACATGGGTCCAGTACCCCTCATCTAAGGCAGCCATCACCGCCGCTTTGCTTGGTTGGCCCCGGATTATATAACACACCTCCGGAATTTTGTGTTCCGGGATGCTCATGCGGGGACACCGCTTACGTCCCAACACGTCTGCAGATCGCTTCGCGAAGCGCAACTAGTTGGTTGATGATGCATGGCTCGCCGGCCGTGCGAACCGCCGCCAGCCAATAACCGCGCCAGCCGCAGCAACCGAGCCGTACTCCAGCAGCAGGATCCAGCCAGGAAGCGTCCACGGACGACCGACTGCGCGCAAATACCAAACGTAGTAAGTAGGGATGATGCTCACTGTCCAGATGATAATGGGCACGGTCGAGACCGACCGCAAGAATGGTAGCAACCAGAGCAGGTACCAGGGATATACGACCGGTGCGCACAGAAGCGATGCGGCCATGGGCCAGGCAAATGCTTCGGAAGGATAGTCCGCAGATTTCCTCCTCAGCCAGATCGCGGTAAGAAAGCCGATGAGAACCGCCAACCCAGCTAAAACCTGTGGAGCCGCCACTCGCTCGAGGGTTGCAAACACCGGATCATTAAAACGAAAACTGTGCACATAGGTGCCGAGCGAGCCGATCGGGATCCGCCCATGACTGAAAAATGGTATGTACAGGAGTCCGGCTGCGATTGCCGCCACCGCGGCGTCGCGTACAGGAACACGCTTCCAGTAGAGTGGCAGCAACACAATCGGGAGCAATTTCACAACGACAGCCAGCCCAAATGCCAAGGCTGCAAGCGTGCGCCAGCGCCGTCCTAGCGCGGCGAAAGACACCAACAGCAGCAGTGCGCCGACGATATCGATGTGACCACTGCCCGCCACCTCGATGGCTAGCAGCGGGTTCCAGGCGTAAGCCAGAACCCAGTGTGCTCCTTGCTGACCGCGACGCAAGATATCGAGCAAGACGAGAACGATCGCCAAATCGCAAGCTACAAATGCCACTTTCAGCGTAAAGATAGACTCATGAATCGCGGTTACAGCGCGAAAGAAAAGCTCGGCGCCCGCGGGATATGGGCTCGGTAAATTCGGGTTGTTAAGCGTACGGGTCTCGGGGGTGTGCAACCCAGCCAGGGCTGGGTCGCTGGGAACGGCAATATAAGGGTTATAGCCAAGCCGTTGCACGCGGCCGTCCCAAAGGTAGCGATGAATGTCATCATCCAAACCGGGCGCCGTCATCAGAAATGCAACATGCCACAGTGCAGCCAACGCGAGCCCGATGGGGACAACGCGGCGCGGAAATTTCGGAGTGGAGAAGAACTCACGGATGGCAAAGAGATATGCGATGCCGGCGACCGCCAGCGGAATGAGGAATGACGGTGCGCCCATGCTGCCAAACTTGCGGGAGCAGATCGTCAGCGCCACCAGCATGACGATGCCGAGAACGTAGAGCCTGCTGGATGGCATGAGCTTCACAGGTCTCCCGTGCCCGTCCGTGAACGTGCCATTGCCTGTTCCCACTTTTTCAGCCAGACCGCCGTCCGTGGCGCCCTGGTGGGAGCGAGCCGAAGTTCTGCGGCAAGCCGGGTTAAATCCTCATGCACGTCGATGTCGTAGAAGGGATCCGTATAACTAACGGAAAGCTGGAGTTCGCGAGCGCGCGCCAGCAGAGCCTCAAGCGCGCTCTTAGTACCCATCCCATCGCCATCGAAAAGCGCTGAATGGGAGGCCTTGGCCCCTACGAGATAATAGCCGCCATCATGGGTCGGCCCAACAACCACATCGTGACTGCTGAGCGCCTCGAATGCGCTTCGCAGAACCGAAGCTGGCAGATGCGGACTGTCGCTGTTGAAGGCCACGACGCGTTCCCCACCAGGGCCCGTGAAGCGTGCGAACACTGAGGACAGACCTGCCGCAAGGCCCTCCCCTTTCTGCGCCACGACACTTACCGCACCTTGCGTCAACTGCATTAGTTCTTCGACATCTGAACCTGGACACATGATGGCGACATCCACAGCGCCCAAGGAGCGCGCAAGCGCCATTGTGTCGTCCAAGAGACAACGATAGAGATCGGTTACCGCTTCGACGGTAAGGCTCTGAGCTAAACGAGTCTTCACCCTGCCCGCCCTGGGTGCTTTTGCCATGACAACCAGCGTGCGGCCATTGTTGGGCGAATGTGCTGTATCTTCGCTGGAGAATTCCATAGAAACTTTAGGTGCAAGACTCACGCCGGCCGTGGCCTTCCGGCGTTTCTACGTCGAAAATAGTAACGCACTATCAGGCTGAGAATGAACCATGCCGCTCCCACGGTGCCCCTCAACGTACCGCTGATCTTCGATTTCCCGATGCGCGGATAATAGCTGACCGGCACCTCGACGATGCGGAATCCCCCGAGTGTTCCTCTTAGAATTATTTCGACGGCCCAGCCATACGTGTTCTCCTGGAGTTCAAGCTGGCGAAGAACATCTGCGCGGCCGGCGCGGAACGGTCCAAGGTCGCTTATCTTCAGGCCGTACAAAAGCTTGATCAGGAAAGCCGCCAGGCGGTTGCCAAAAGCGGCGTGCCAAGGCAACGCCCCATGAACGCTCTGCTTGCCCAGGCGCGAGCCCAGGGTAATATCGGCACGGCCGTCGATGATGGGAGCCAACAGAAGTGGAAGCTCAGCCGGCCGATCGCTGTAATCGCCGTCCAGGAACACCACGATGTCGGGGCTGATTGCACCAGCGAGTCCGGTCAAACAGGCCCGACCGTATCCGCGACGAGGTTCGTGGAGGACGCGGGCCCCCATCTTCGCAGCGATCTCGGGAGTCCCGTCGCTCGAATTGCTATCTACAACCAGGACTTCAGTGACAATATCGGCGGGAAGATCAGCTAAGACGCGGCCAATGGATTGCGCTTCATTATGCGTAGGAATTACGACCGACACTCGCACTCGATTTTCACCCAAGTCACCACCATGGGGAGGACGGCCAGCGCCGCGCTAGCAGGGCGTCGAGGCCCCAGGCTCGACCAGCACACCCCACCGCGAGCCCAAGTGACGCCATCACCGGAACCAGCAACTCCCAAATCCACGCCGTGCCCCATTCGGATATCCAAAGGCTGCCCAGGTACAGAAACGCTATAAAAGCGACTGGGCGGGTCAGCAGGCCGATGACGAGCAGGATGCCGAGAGAGATCTCGGTGATCGCCTGCATAGGAGCCGCCATTGCGGCGTGACTCGCCGCCAAACCCATGACTGCCTTCCACACGGCCGGCGAGTGACCCGCCTTTATGTAGTAGTTGATCAGGTTTGCATAGCCCGTCGGGGTGTAAAGACCCTTTCCGAGATTTTCGAAGAATACCCACACAAACATAGCGCCAATTGTGAGACGAACGATTGCCAGTCCGCTAGCCGCCGACGGCTGGTTGGGCACATTTTGAGTTGGGCTTGGGTTCGTCATCGTCATAAACCTCGTACCGAATGGATGCCCTGCCAGTCTGCCCGGTTACTTTTCTGCTTCTGGTTGCTTCAGCATGAGGGCGGGAACGTCCTGCTGTTTCATCAGGCTGTTGTAAGCCGCTACTTCGGTGGAGACAATCGCCTTCCATTTCGCCAGTTGTTCATCGACTGCTTTGCTGACCGTGTCGAAAACTTCATAGGATTGCTTCGTGGGAGCCGAGTCCGCACTGCCCACGACGCCACTCAACGCCACCAGGTCATTGTTCAGCCGTACGGGGAAATTAAGCACATCCTGGCCGCTCTTGGCTTTAGTCTGGATAAGTGCTTCTTCCACCACGGTCATTTTGGTGTCGAGCGCTTTGCCGGCATCGGCAATGGCCTTGGCGCGCGGATCGTCCTTCAAGCGCTTGTTGATTGCATTGATTTGCTCGCGAACATCGCGAATCTGAATGATGGCTTCGTCCGTTTCCGTGACCTTGTCACGAATCTTGAGCAGCAGAGCGAATTGCTTGGCCAGATCCTCAGGACCAATCTTCAGCCGCGGATCAGCTTTGATTTCCAGAGGCGCAGTGTAGGTCTTGCCGAGGACGGTCAACCGCGCCTGATAGGCGCCGGGCAACGCTTCGGGGCCATCGGTGCTGCCTCCCCAGAGCGGTGCATGCGGCACCTTGGTCGCGCCTTCGTAGCGCAGGTCCCAGACGAAGCGGTTCAAGCCTGCATCGGCAGGGAGGCTGCCTGCGTTGCCGCCGCGGCTGAAGAAGTCTTCCTCCTCGTCGCCAGCCGGTTCCTCTTTCTTGGGATACTTGCGGATGACCTTTCCTGAGGAATCGAGGATCTCAAGCGTGATCTTGGGGGCTTCTTCCTTGTCTTTATCAGTTTTTTCGGTTCCGGAGGAAGAAGTCGAAGGCGTGGCTTCGGCTTTCGAAGAATCAGCACCGGTGCCAGAGGGCTTGGCCTGGTCTGGCTTCTTGAGGGAAGTCTTCAACCAGTAATCAACGATAGCTCCTGCTGGCGGATTCTTTCCAACATTGCCGCTGGGGGCAAAGAACGAACCTCGAAAGACAGTATGATTCGCCGGAGCGGGCGTGAACAGGTGAGCCTCCAGCTGGGGAATCGATTCTTCGTACTGCTCCAGCGGAGTGATGTCGTCGAGCACCCAGAAGCCGCGTCCGTGGGTTGCGACAACGAGGTCAGTATTCTTGATCACAAGGTCGTTTACTGGAGCTGGCGGGAGATTCAGTTGCAAGGGCTGCCAGCGTGCGCCATCGTCGAAAGAAACGTAGACGCCCTGCTCGGTTCCGGCGAAGAGTAAATTCGGACGACGCGGGTCGACCCTTACAGCGTGTACATAATCATTCGCCGGGAGTCCCGCTACCAGCTTGGTCCAAGTCTTGCCGAGGTCTGTGGTCTTGAACACGTAAGGTGCGAAGTCGTCCGACTTATGACGTTCGACCGCGAGATATGCGGTGCCGGCATCGCGCGAAGAAGCCTCGATCATACTGACGGTGCCCCAATCCGGCATGGCTTTGGGCGTCACATTCTCCCAGTGCTGGCCTCCGTCGCGGGTGAGTTGAACCAATCCGTCGTCGGTTCCGGCCCAGATCAGATCCTTCTGCACCGGCGACTCCACGACTGAAAAGATCGTGTCATAAACCTCGACACCGGTGTTGTCCTTGGTAATCGGTCCGCCGGAAGATGCCTGTTTTGATTTGTCGTTGCGCGTCAGGTCGGGACTGATGATCGTCCAACTCATGCCGGCGTCGGTGGTCTTGAACAGCACTTCGCCGGCGAAGTACATCGTCTTCGGATCGTGCGGCGAGAAAACAATGGGCTCAGTCCATTGAAAGCGGTGTTTGACGTCAGCGGCGGCCCATCCAATGGGGTTTACTGGCCAGGGATTGATCGACTGCTCTTCGCCGGTGCGATGATCGTAGCGCGTGATTTCTCCTCCGTAAGAGCCGGCGTAAACGATTTCGGGGTCGGTTGGGTCAGGTGCAATGTAGCCGCTCTCGCCGCCGCCTACGTCGTACCAGTCAGGGCGATCAATCGCGCCTTCGGCGCTCGCATTCGCGATGGCTACGGTTGAGTTGTCCTGCTGGGCACCGTAGATGTAATAGGGAAAACGGTCGTCGGTCGTGACGTGGTAGAACTGCGCCGTGGGCTGGTTGTATTGGCTGGTCCAGGTGTCGCCGCCGTCGGTGGAGATCGTGGCGCCGCCATCATTGCCATTCATGAGACGCTTGGGATTTGTGGGATCGATCCACAGCGCGTGGTTATCTCCGTGCGGGGCGCGCAACCGTGTGAAGGTCTTGCCTCCGTCGTTCGATCGGTAAGCGGCGGTGTTCAGAATGTAGACCGTATCTTCCGACTTTGGATCGGAGAAGATGTGCGAGTAGTACCACGCGCGCTGGCGGAAGCGGTGGTCGTCGGTGGTGATGTGCCAGGTATCCCCGCCGTCGTCGGAGCGATAGATTCCGCCCTTCTCTGCCTCGACGACAGCCCACACCCGGTTGGGATTTGCGCCGGAGACTGTGACTCCGATGCGGCCGAGAATGCCTTCCGGTAGTCCATGGCCTTTCAGTTCCTTCCAGGTTGTGCCGCCATCGATGGAGCGATAAAGGCCGCTTCCCGGCCCGCCGCTGTCGAGACTCCACGGAGTTCGCCTCGCTTGCCACAACGCCGCAAACAGCGTGTTGGAATTGCTGGGATCGAACACCACGTCGATGCCGCCGGACTTGGCGTCCTTGTACAGCACCTTCTGCCAGGTCTTGCCGCCATCCTGAGTGCGGAAAATGCCGCGCTCTTCGTTGTCGGCAAAGGGATGCCCCAAGGCAGCCACGAAGGCGATGTCAGGATTCTTGGGATTTACGGCGAGGCGCCCGATGGCATGCGTGTCGGCAAGGCCAACAAACTTCCATGTCTTACCGGCGTCGATCGATTTGTAAACTCCGTTGCCCCCGACAATGTTGCCGCGGATACACGCTTCTCCCGTTCCCACATAAATCACATTCGGGTCAGACTCGGAAACCGCGATTGCTCCGATCGCCGGCGACGCATCCTTCGTTTTGTCGAAGATCGGTTTCCAGTTCAGGCCGCCATCGGTCGTCTTCCACACACCTCCGGCAGTGGCGCCGAAGTAATAGACATTATCCTGGCCGACCACGCCTGCGACCGCGACCACACGGCCGCCTCTAAAGGGACCGACCAGGCGATACTGCATCCCCTTCCACGGGTTCTTGTCCTCGCCCTCTTCCTTGTCTTCCCCGGCTGGCGCGGACGCAGTCGCGGTCTGCTGGGCCGCCTGCTTCTGGTTGGAATCAGCATTTTGCTTGGCTGGGTGTTTCTGCGCGAATATTGGAGTAATAAGACAGGCAACCAAAAGGGCGAGGGTAGTCGTGCGCAAGGGTGTGTTCCTCCGGAGACTTTGTAACCGATAAACTCGACAGCCACACATTCTCAACAGAAAGACCGCAGATGTCTAGTTTTCCCTTCGCGGGTCAATTCTGCGAGCGCGAACTTTAGCATTCGAGCTGGCCGGAAGTCACCGAATCTCGCGCGGTCCGGCCAATTGGGATGCCACAATCTGCCACTCGCCATCCCGCTTCACGACCGCGTCCATGTAAATGTAGCGGATGGAGCGGCGCTTGCCAGTTTGCTCGACTCATCTTCTTCGGAGCCATGGACGATGGCCGTTTCTCTGCTGAGCAGACGAATATGGCGGCCGGTAGAGATCATCGAAACGTATCGAATCGCGCCGGACTTCAGATTGTTCAGCACGTCTCGCTTGGTAGACGCTCTTCCGGTTTCGTCGTATTGAACATAGTCGTCGGCGAAGATACGCGACAGTTCGGCGAGGTCGGCGGCAATCAGAGCGCGGTCTCCGTCTTCGAACAACTTGACGATCTGCTCCTCGTCGCTTTCCACCAGCGCCTTCCTCCTCCGACCGCTTTTCTTCGGCGTCCTGTTAGTGTACAAGCTGGTATTCCAAGGAGGACCCTGTGATTCGCATACTCCGCACTCTCGCGTTGCTGCTGTTCGTCACTGTCACGTTACCCGTTGCCTTCCAGGCTCAATCTGTCTCCGCAAATCCCGACAGGCCCTTCGTGGTGGAGTATTACTACAAAGCCAAGTGGGGCCATGCGGACGAGTTTTTGAAGCTCTTCAAGAAGAATCACTACCCCGTGCTCAAGAAGGAGATGGAGATGGGGCGGATCTCGAAGGTCTGGATGGATCAGCCGCGCTACCATGCTACCGAAGACGGGCGTTGGGACTTCCGCGTGACGATTGTCTTCAAGAATGCGACCGTGGCCAATGAACCGTTTGATGAAGCCGCGCTGCAGAAGCAAATGTACCCCGATCAGGAGACCTTCCAGCGCGAAGAACAGCGACGGTTTGAGATTCTCGACGGGCATTGGGATTTGCCGGTGAAGACGGTGGATCTCGAAAAATGAGTACCCGGTACCGAGTACCCAGTGCCTGACAAAATCAAGAATCGAATTTCGAACCTGGTGCGCGCCGAGGTGCTCGAAACTGGGTACTCGGCACTGGGTGCTAGCCGTCAATCTTCAGGAAATTTGCGATCATCTTTTCGAAGCGTCTCCAAGGCAGTATGCGCTTCATCGCGAGTTGGATCTTGGCGTCGCGGCCCACCAAGTAGCGTAGCTTGGGATTGGGGTCTTGTGCGATGGACGTGATCAGTCTCGCCACTTCGATGGGATCGCGTTTCGGGAGAGCTTGAATGCGATCGCGCATGCGCAAGATGCGCTGGATGTTTGGAGAAGTCTCCTGCGTTGCTTTCTCTCCCATCACCGCGCCACGCGTCCAGATGTCGGTAAGGTAAGCTCCGGGCTCGACCAGCACGACCTTGATGCCAAGTGCGTTGACTTCGAGGCGCAACGATTCGCTCCAGCCTTCGAGGGCATGCTTGGACGCTGAATAGCTGCTGAGCGAGACGGAGCCGAGCCGTCCGCCGACGGACGAGACCATGATGATGTGTCCCGAGTGCTGGCGGCGCATCTTGGGCAGCACAGCTTTGGTCATGGCGACCGTGCCGAAGAAATTGGTCTCGAACTGGCGCCGGAGTTCTTCTAGCTTAATGTCTTCGGCGAATCCGGCGACGGCGAATCCGGCGTTGTTGACCAGAACGTCCACCCGGCCATGATCCCGGACGACGCCGTCAATGAACGCGGGGAGAGCATCGAAGTTGGTGACGTCGAGCGAACGAATGTCGAGTCGGCCTGTAACGCTTGCAGCCATCGCGGCTTGATCAAGGCGATCGCGGCGGCCGAGGTCACGCATGGTCGCGACGACCCGGAATCCGGTCTTGGCCAGTTCGATCGAGGTGAGCAAGCCGAAACCGCTGGAGGAACCAGTAATGAGGGCGATCTTGTCAGGCATGGAAGTAGGTCCGCAAAGTTTGTAGCACAAGCGATTGGATTCTGGCGAACGCGGCGGCGGTTCATTCACTCCGCCGATGTTTTAACCAGCCGATGCAGACCTTCCTGAAAAGATGTTAAGAAATCGTAACAATCGCGCAGGAAATCCTTTCTGAGAGTCATTGAAATTTGGAATTAGACACAGCGCGAGGAGAACCCATACTCTTGTTCATGGACCCCTTGCTATCAGTTGAGGACTCACATGTTGATTTGCTGCACGAGATCGGCGTTCGGCTGGCAACAGCGGACGGCTTTCACGAAGTATTGACTCGTGTGGTCGATTTTGCTTCCGCCCTGGTGAAGTGCGACTCCTGCCTGATTTATGTGCTGGAGGGCGACGAACTGGTTCTGCGCGCCTCGAAGAATTCCCACCCCGAAGTTGTCGATCGCCTGAAACTTCGCGTCGGGCAGGGCATCACGGGATGGGTGGCGGAACATCAGGAGCCGGTGGCGGTTTCGGAAAAGGCGGCACTGGATCCGCGCTTCCAGTTTTTCCACGAACTTCCCGAAGATACTTACGAAGCATTCTTGTCTGTGCCTTTAATGTGCCGCGGACGCGTGATGGGAGTGATCAACCTGCAGCATCGCCAGCATCATGTTTACCGCCGGCGGGAAATCCGTTTAATCTCGACCATCGGGTTTCTGGTGGGAGCGGAGATTGAGATGGCGCGGCTAGAAGATGCGAACTCCAACCTGTCGGAACAATTGCAGACCCGCAAAGTGGTGGAGCGCGCCAAGGGAATCCTGCAGCGCGACCTTGGATTAAGCGAGGAGCAGGCTTATCTGACATTGCAGCGCCAGAGCCGGCAGAAGCGCAAGGCGATGAAGGAAATTGCCGAGGCGATTGTGCTGAGTGATGAGGTGAGAGGAAACTCACCATCGCCTAAACTGACGTAAGGAAGCGATCCAAAAGCGCGATTATTGCGTCGCAAAGAGCGCGACGCTTCGCGTGTCTCGCCCAGATCCTTCGCTTTGCCCAGGATGACACTCGCAAAAAAGGCCCGAGAGTGGATAGGTTTATCCACTTTCGGGTTTTTGACGTGTGAGCTAGCGGGCGGCGGATGCGGTCGAGGTTGCGACCGCTTGCGCCACTTCTCGAGGTTCGGACGGCACCGTGAAGTGCAGTGTGAGCCCGAACTCAGGAAGCTGCATGGAGCTGACGAAACTTCCAGTGGGCCTGGAGACTACAACCAGCCGGCTATCGTCCGATGGCTGCGAGTCTTCGCTGTCGGTGACCAACAACATGAAGCCTGCTGCGCTGCCATCAACCTTGCGCAGGGTGAGCATCTCTGCGGGGCCGCTGGCTGCGACTGTGAATCGATATTTTCCCGCGGGCACCACGGCGTTCTGCCAGCGCACTTCGTGGGTCAAGGTGAAGGTTCCCGCCGCATCCTGAGCGGAGGCAAGACTGGGTGTGAAATTCAGGGCGCTCAAGACCAAAACAGCGGCGTAGACGACTCTGCGAATCGAATTCATGGGATCTCCTGTTTTATTTGTAGTCTGAAGAGCACACTACCGGCGCGAAGCCGAATGGCGTGGGCTCAGATTGAAGTGGAGAGCAACAGGGTCAGAAGAATTGCGATGCCGCAGCAAGGCTGGCATGCAAACATCAGCTTCGCGGGACCGGCTACAGAGATGGTTTGCGAAGTGATTCCACTATGAAGGATGTTCGCGCTAGAGTCCAACGCAAAATATTCATTTCGCTGATCGAATACGCGCTCACCGCTTGATGGTGCTCCCGCCCCGTTAAAGCGATTTTCTGCACCTTTGACTGCGGCGGTTTGCAAAAATCCCACCCGATGCGAGAACATACAAAGTTTGCACATCCATAAGATTCTTACTGAGGAAGCGTCCAAAATATGGCGACACGGAATAAGTCCGCGAGGACGGCATCGAAGGCACCCCGCGTAGAAGTGAAAAGCGACGCAAGGTCCGAAAGGAAGGTGCGTGGCAGTTCCCGGCATAACGGTACGATCCAACCAGCGAAAGGGAAGCTGGGGGTGATGATCCCGGGTATGGGAGCGGTGGCGACGACGTTTGTCGCCGGTGTGGAGGCGATTCGCAAGGGGCTGGCGAAACCGATTGGGTCTCTGACGCAGATGGGCACGGTGCGGCTGGGCAAGCGCACCGACGGCCGCTCGCCGAAGATCAAAGAGTTCGTGCCGCTGGCGGGACTCGATGACCTGGTCTTCACCGGCTGGGACATCTTCGAAGACAACATGTATGAAGCGGCTTCGAACGCGGGCGTGCTCGACCAGAGGCTGCTAGACCAGTTGAAGCCGTTTCTCTCGACGGTCACGCCGCGTGCGGCGGTTTTCGATCACAACTACGTGAAAAAGATCGACGGGCCGAACGTGAAGAAGGGCAAGACGAAGATGGATCTGGCCGAGCAGTTGCGCGACGACATCCGCGACTTCAAGAAAACCAGCGGGGCGAGCCGGCTGATCACGATGTGGTGCGGTTCCACGGAATCCTATATCGAGGCGACCGCGGCCCATCAGTCGGTGAAGTCGTTTGAGAGGGCGTTGCGGGAGAACGACGAGATGATTGCGCCCTCGATGATATACGCCTACGCATCGTTGATGGAGGGTGTGCCCTTCGCCAATGGAGCACCGAATCTGACAGTAGATTTGCCGGTCATGCTCGAACTCTCGCGGCAGAACGAAGCGCCGATCTGCGGAAAAGATTTCAAGACCGGGCAGACTTTGATGAAAACAGTTCTGGCGCCAGCGTTTAAGGCGCGGCTGCTTGGGCTGAGTGGATGGTACTCGACCAATATCCTGGGCAATCGCGACGGAGAGGTGCTCGACGATCCGGGATCGTTCAAAACCAAGGAGGAGTCGAAGCTGGGCGTGCTAGAGCACATTCTGCAGCCGGCGCTTTATCCCGAGCTGTACGGGAATATTTTTCACAAGGTCCGCATTAACTATTATCCGCCACGCGGTGATAATAAAGAGGGGTGGGACAACATCGATATCTTCGGATGGCTGGGCTATCCCATGCAGATCAAAGTGGACTTCCTGTGCCGCGACTCGATTCTGGCGGCGCCGATCGTGCTCGACCTGGTGCTGCTGGTCGACTTGGCGAAGCGCTGCTCGGCGCTGAAGGGAATCGGGATTCAGGAATGGTTAAGCTTTTACTTTAAGTCGCCGATGACGGCTCCCGGGCTCTATCCTGAGCATGATCTGTTCATTCAGTTGATGAAACTGAAGAACACGTTACGGCATTTGAAAGGCGAGGAACTGATCACGCATTTGGGGTTGGAGTATTACGACTAGGGCTCGGGGCAAGCGCAAACTGTCGTCGCCAAAATGCTTTGCCTCGGCGGTTTGCGGATCAAACCAGCTTCTTTTCCCGCTTGTACTCGTCGAACTTCTCTAGGAAGCGGTCGATGTCCTTCTTCTGCAAATAGTAAGGGGTCGACAGGCGCAGCTTATTTGGATCGCCACCGCGAATCCGAATTTTGTGCGTTTTCCACATCCAGATTTCCAGGTCCATGCGCGGGACCGGCGGGACGTTAACCGTGACGATGGCGCAGCGCAGGGGAGGATCTGGCGAGGTCCAGGATTCGGCGCCTCGCTTCTTCATTTCATCCAGCGTGTAATCGGCAAGCTTGCGGTGGCGACTCTCAATTCGGTCTAAGCCAATGTCATTGGCCAGCTTGATGGAGGCGCGGAGCCCCCACAGAGCCGGCACGTTGGAACTGCCGATACGCTGGAAGCGTTCCGCGCGTAGCTTGGGATCGTCCCATCCTTCGGTGACGATCGTGTTCCAAAGGCGGTCGATGACCTCATCGCGCACGTAGAGAAAGCCAGAACCTTTGGGCGCTTGCAGCCACTTGTGCGGACTCGAAGAGTACATGTCGCAGCCGAGGTCCTGCACGTTCAAGCGCATCATGCCGGGCACATGGGCTCCGTCGACGGCCGAGAGGATGCCTTTCGACCGGGCGAGTGCACAGAGCTCTTTCGCGGGCAGTACGACTCCCGAGAAGGTGGTGATGTGGCTGAAGAAGATGACTCGCGTGCGCGGAGTGATGGCCTCGTTGAAGAGATTGAGGACTTGAGCCGCATCCTTCACAGGGAGGGGTAGCGTGACCTTCTTCACCACTGTGCCATAACGTTTGGCCTTAAGATCCCAGGGGTGCATGCCGCCGGGATGCTCCTGGTCGGTCATCAGGACTTCGTCGCCTGGTTTAAGGTCGATGCCGTTGGCGATGTAGCTATTAGCCTCGGTGGCATTGCGAAGCAGGGCAATCTCATCGCGATGGCAACCGACGAAAGCGGCCAGAGGATCGCGAAACTCGTTCCACGCGGCGTATCCCCATATGGGGTAGTCTTCGGGATCCTGCTGGTCCATTCTCTCGGTGGTGGCATAGCCATCGAAAACGGCGCGCAGCACGGGCGCCGGGCTGGAGCCAACGGTTCCGTTGTTGAGGTAGATCTCGTCTTCGGGGATCAGGAACTGGCGCCGGATCTCGGCCCAATAGGCGTCTTCGTTCTTGTCAAAGAGAGCCGGATCGGGAAGGGTGGACGGAGCCTTCTCGAGTTGAGCGACGAGATTTCCACGGAACGCCAGGGTTGCAGCGAGTCCGGTGGTGGCGGCGGTGAGAAAGCGGCGACGGTCGAGCAATGGCACCTCCTGATGAACGCAAAACAAGAAGGCGCTATGTTACGACTGAGCCGGGCATTCCTCAAGGGGGATGGTAGATCGTCTGCTCCGCGGCTCAGGCACCTTCGGCAGGTCATATTTTGGGATAACCCCATCCCCGCGTAGACGCGTCTAAGTGAGTGGCAAAATCGAGGATAGTGGGCTTCGAACCGGGCGTATAATGTCCGGAAGAGTAGGCTGCGCGCAAAGGAGTTCCCCATGAAAGTGCGTTGGTTGACTATCTTGGTTGCATTGGCGGCGTTCGGCGCAGGGCCCTGGACGCAGGCGCAGACACAGAATCCCGGTCAGACTCAGACGCAACCTCCAGCTTCAGATCCTAACCAAGGCCAGCCCAAGGCAGGCGATATACAAAATGCACCGGCGCAGGCACCGGCCGCGCTTCCCACGCAGGATGACAGCCAGATTAAGCATGACGGCGGCGAAGCCGACGTGGATGCGGTGGGGAACCGCAACGTGGGTTGCGGGCGCGGCGTGGGTAACTGGTATTCGATAGAGCGCCAGGTCGCCGACGGTCGCAGGTACTCGCAGATGATCGAATCCCAGGTCAAATTGGTGAACGACCCGGTGGTCACCGAGTATGTGAACCGGATCGGGCAGAATATTGTGCGCAACTCAGATGCACAGGTGCCGTTCACCATCAAGGTGATCGACTCCGACGTGGTGAATGCCATGGCGCTTCCGGGCGGATTCTTTTATGTGAATTCAGGACTGATCCTGGCGGCCGATGAAGAAGCCGAAATGGCGGGCGTGATGGCACACGAAATCGCGCACGTCTCGGCGTGCCACTACGGGCGCGAAATGACGCGCGCCCAGTTATTGCAGATGGCGTCGATTCCATTGATCTTCATTGGCGGCGCCATTGGCTACGGAGCATACGAGGCGTCTGGACTCGCGATTCCCATGACTTTTCTGAAGTTCTCCCGTACTTTCGAGGCCCAGGCCGACTACCTGGGAGTGCAGTACATGTACCGCGCAGGGTATGATCCGTCGGCATTTGTTTCTTTCTTCGAAAAGATTCAGGCCATGGAGAAGAAGAAGCCGGGGACGCTTTCCAAGGCATTCGACACGCACCCGCAGACTCCGGATCGCATTGAGAAGACCCAGGAGGAAATTCGGAAGATACTGCCATCGAAGGCAGAATACATTGTGACCACCTCGGAATTCGACGAGGTCAAAGCAAGGCTGGCATCGATCGAGAATCGCCATAAAGTGCTCGATCAGAGAGATGCCAACAAGCCCAGCTTGCGGCGGACTTCGAGCAGCGATGGTAACAACGGGAACGGACAGAGCGATGATGATCGTCCGACCCTGAAGCGGCGGGATGATTCGTCGAACTGACGGTGGGACGAGCCAGGAAGCATCGAACCGGCGGCCGCGGCCGCCGGTTTTTTGTGCACGACAGACGATCTGGGTGATGAAGCGAGCCAAGAGAGGCGAAGCAGGGATAATCACCAACACTTGTGACCTTCGTCACAGCGGGTTCTTGCGGAAACGAAATAAGCTAAACTACGCTAGTCTAGCTGTAAAGGAGCAGGCCCTTCATGCCGGAAAACACACTGACAATCACTGACAACCGCACGGGTCAGACCTATACCGTCCCCGTCGAGGACGGCACGATTCGGGCGATGAGCCTGCGGCAGATCAAGACGGGTCCTGAAGATTTTGGACTGATGACTTACGATCCGGCCTTCATGAACACGGCGTCGTGCCGCAGCAGCATTACCTACATCGATGGCGATCGGGGCATCCTGCGTTATCGCGGATATCCCATCGAGGTACTGGCTGAGCGCTGCACCTTCCTGGAAGTCGCCTATCTGCTTTTGTTCGGCGAATTGCCCACCCAGACGGAACTCAAGAACTGGGTGCATGACATCACGCACCACACCATGCTGCACGAGACCACGAAAAAGTTTATGGAGGGTTTTCGCTACGACTCGCATCCCATGGTGATGTTTGTGAGCACGATAGCGACGCTCTCCAGCGTGTATCCGGAAGCCCGGCACGTGCACGATGCGGAAAACCGCATGCTGCAGATCAAGCGCCTTATCGGCAAGGCGCCCTCGATCGCCGGCATGTCGTACCGGCACAACGTGGGATTTCCTTACGTATATCCGGACAACGACTTGAGCTACACCGAGAACTTCATGAATATGTTGTGGAAAATGGTCGAGCCGAAGTATGTGGCGAACCCGGTCATTTCGCGCGCACTCGACATTCTGTTTATCCTCCATGCGGATCATGAACAGAATTGCGGTACCAGCGCGATGCGCACCGTGGGCAGCGCCCAAACCGATCCCTACCTGTCGATGGCGTCGGCTGCGTCGGCTCTGGCCGGACCGTTGCACGGCGGGGCCAATGAAGAAGTCCTGAAGATGCTCGATGAGATTGGCTCGAAAGAAAACGTGCCAGCCTACATCAAGCGGGTGAAGGATGGTCACGGCAAGCTGATGGGGTTCGGACACCGGGTTTATAAGAATTATGATCCCCGAGCGAAGATCATTAAGTGGACCGCAGAGCAGGTTTTCGAAGTCACAGGTCGCAACGCGAAACTGGACATCGCCCTTGAACTGGAGCGCATCGCGCTCGAAGACGAATATTTCGTGAAGCGAAAACTTTATCCCAACGTCGATTTCTATTCCGGGATCATGTACCAGGCGATGGGATTCCCCCCCGAAATGTTCACTGTGCTGTTTGCCATTCCGCGTACAGCTGGCTGGTTGGCGCAGTGGCAGGAACTGGTCACGGACCCGGAGCAAAAAATTACACGACCACGGCAGATTTACACCGGCGATGATGAGAGGGAATTCGTGCCGATGGAGAAGAGGACGGCGGCAAGCGTTCCGGCACGCTGAGTTTTATGCGGCTTGTTTCGTAGCCAGCGTGGCCACGTACTCACGCCGCTCGGCCGGCGAGGTGATCACCTTCATCTCCTGCCAGTCATACGGAAACTCCCGCCCGCAATCCAGGCAAGCTACGTAGGTTCCAGTCAATGCAGCGGCTTGAGGGCGGCGTGCCGCGCCGCGAATAGTTACCGGAAAGCTGTACCGGGAGTGCCGGCAACCGAAAAATACATCAATCAATTTTGCTACCATGGAGCACCTTCCACACCGTAGGGTTAGTTCTACCTGGGTCGTTCTGAGTGTGCTGCCCGCCCTGTACCTCGCCTATCTTATATACGCAACCACTCATCAACTTAGATTCATCTCAGCCGGGAATGGTTTCGCATTCCTCGCTGTGATATGTGACCATATGGGCTAGCCCGCCTCCAAGTCCCATATTGGGAGCCAGTTACAGCCGAACTGGTAAAACATTTGCGCAACCGTCTGCGATGAAAAAGCCGGGAATGCACAGCGGAAGCTGAGCAAAAGCAGAAAGGCGTAACCGCAACCCCTGCGTGGAACGCTACTTCAGATTCAGGGCTTTCTTGATGGTGCCACGCTCGTTCTGGATTTTTTCCTGCAGAAGAGTGATGGCGTAGATGAGTTGCTCGGGACGCGGCGGACATCCTGGAACATAAATGTCGACGGGGATCATCTGGTTGACGCTTTGCACCAGCGCATAGTTCTGGAACACGCCGCCCGAGGTGGCACAGGCTCCCATGGAAATTACCCACTTCGGTTCCGGCATCTGCTCCCACAATTGGCGGATCACTGGCGCCATCTTGTTCGAGACCCGGCCGGCAATGATCATGAGATCACTCTGCCGCGGCGAAGGTCGAAATACTTCGGCCCCGAAACGCGCAATATCAAAGCGCGCCGCGCCCATCGACATCATCTCGATCGCACAACACGCCAGGCCAAACGTCATCGGCCAGATCGAGCCCTTGCGCATCCAGTTGACGGCCGAATCGAGCGTGGTCAGCACCAGCCCTTCCGGCGTGGGATTGCCAAAGGTCAGATCCTTGACTACCTTCTTGCCGTCCTCGGTGTCGATGTAGGGGCCGAAATTTAGTTCGGGGGACATGGTCTGATTTTACCTTTGCCGCCTGCAGATTCCAAACAATCAAGCCGAACGTTCTTCATTAAGCAGGCGTCGACGTTCGTGCGCTGATTCTATTCTGCCAGTGAGTCCAGACAAACCACGCCGCGCCCGCCAGCAGAACCACGCCAATCGCCGCGTCGAACTTGTGAAAATACTTGCCCAGCTCGCGCCAGTTCTGGCCCAACTTCATGCCGAGATAGGCCAGCCCCAGGCACCACGGCCACGACCCCAGAAACGTGTAGAGGTGAAACCGTCCGCGCGGCATGCGTGCCACCCCTGCCGGCAGCGCGATGAAGGTGCGAATCACCGGTAGCAGGCGCGCGATGAAGACCGCCAGATATCCCCAGCGCGCGAAGAAGTGGTCGGCCCAGTCGAGTTCGCGGCGCGTCATCAGGATCCAATGGCCGTAACGCTCCACGAGAGGGCGCCCGCCATAACAGCCGATCTCATACGCCACCAGCGATCCCAGGTTGCATCCGAGCGCCCCGGCCGTCGCTACCCAGAGCAGCTTGAACGTGCCGCTGAATACGAGATAGCCGGCAAAGGGCATGATCAGTTCCGAGGGGAGCGGGATGCAGGCTGATTCGATCGCCATCAGCAGCGCGACGCCGGCGTATCCAGTCACACTCATCACGGAACTGATGAACGCGAAAATCACGGTTAGGAGTTTTTCAGTCATTCGAAGGCAGTTCTCAGTTCTCGGTTCTCAGTAAAACCCTTTGACCCGCAGTCTGGGAACTGAGTACTGGGAGCTGGGTTTTAGTGTATCGGAAATCAGATGCGGGAATGCCGTACCTAGAACGAGCCGTCCTGAGTGAAGGTGTAGCCGGGAAGCGCCGCGCCTTGTGGGGTCTTGGTCACTTTGACGCGTACGGTAGGTGCGTCTGGAGCAGCGATGCCCGCCGGCCTGAGCATTGCGTACTGACTGAACACTTCGTTGTAGACCTTGGTGACCAGATAATCCTGACCATCGGCGTCGCTGCGCCAGACCTGCCCGAGCTGAATGGAACTTACGGCCATAAATTTCGAAGAGAGTGTGTGAGCTCCAGACTACCGAGGGATATCGGCGGCGTCAATCATCGGCGTGGTTACCGAGGTCTCTGCTAAGATGTTGCCCTCATGCCCCGCGGACGTACGCCCCGCCAACCCGCCCGCACCGGCCGCCAGGAGGGTGTTCGTGTGGGGACGGGCACCCCTTCGGTAGGCTCAGGGCAGATTCCTGCCCGTCCCCGGAGCGCAGCTCCGGCGGCAGCGCGGAAGGGCCGAAAGAACAGGGGCGCATCCGCTTACAATCCCCTCGCCCCAGACCGCATTGCCGAGATCCTGAAGCGCCTCGACCAGATGTACCCCGCGGTTACCTGCGCTCTCACTCACTCGAGCGCATGGGAGCTTTTGGTTGCGACCATTCTCTCCGCGCAGTCCACGGACGCGAACGTGAACCGGGTCACGCCGGAACTGTTCCGCAAATATCCGACGGTGCAAGCCTTTGCTGCGCTCACTCCAGAGCAGCTCCAACCCGACGTCCGCTCCACCGGCTTTTTCCGCAACAAGTCTAAGTCGGTCGTCGGCGCCGCGAAAAAGATCGTCGCCGACTATGAAGGCCAGGTACCCGATGACATGGAAAAGCTCCTCACTCTTCCAGGCGTCGCACGCAAGACGGCCAATGTCGTGCTGGGCACGTGGTTCAAGAAAGCCGAAGGCGTGGTCGTCGATACTCATGTCCACCGCATCTCGCGGCGCCTGGAGCTGACCACGAACAATGACCCGCAGAAGATCGAGCAGGACTTGATGCGCATCATACCGCGCGAGAAGTGGATTCTTTTTTCTCACCAGATCATATGGCACGGACGCAAGCTTTGCATCGCGCGCAAGCCCAAGTGTGTCGACTGTTCGCTTGAAAACCTCTGCCACGCCGCCGACAAGACCTGGAGCACCGTGGAGATGCACAAGGATGCGAAAGCATAAGCCCCGGTCGTTATCGAGCTGCTCTCAAATAGGTCTGTCATCCTGAGCGAAATGTTTGCGTCGGCTTCGCCGAGGCAAACGCGCAGTCGAAGGACCCCATATCCCAGCCTCTACCACCAGCTCATCGAGGGGTTTCAATTGGCGCTCCGGCGAACGCTGTGCGAGAACTCCTGTGTGGTGTCTGTGGAAATAACCGACGGGTAGGGGTCTTCGACTCCGAGAGAAGTGCGCCTTGCGCACTTCTCTCGGAGCTCGGGATGACACTGCACCTTCTGATAAACTTTCCCTTCGGCAGTCGCACCGAAGGCCAACCCCATGCGCATTTCGATCTCATTTGCTATCGTCATATTTATGAGCACAGTGCTTGCCGAGACCATCGCCGCCCAGACTCTTCCCACGCCCCAGGCCGTCACCGATCCCAAGCAGATTGCCTCCAAGCCCAACGCGGAGGTCGAGCCGCGCAGCCTGACCATCGAGAAGCTTTACATGACGCGCCAGGTGGGCCGGCCCACGTGGTCACCCGACGGCAAGAGCATCGCCTTCATCTCGAATATGAGCGGGCGCAACAATCTGTGGCTCGTCCCTGTTGCAGGCGGTTGGCCGGTGCAACTCACGGTCAGCGATCAGCGCCAATCCTCACCCGCGTGGTCGCCCGATGGTAAGTGGATCGCTTATCAATCGGATTACGACGGCGACGAACTCTGGGACATTTTCCTGGTCTCGCCCAAGACCGGCAAAGTCGTGAATCTCACCAGCACCCGCGAGATCGCCGAAACCGATCCAACGTGGTCGCCCGACGGACGCTATCTTGCTTACCTGGTTAAGCCAAAGACATCAGCCGCCCACGAGATCGACGTCTACGACACGCTGATGCGCGAGGTGAAGCACATCACCAGCGGGACGCCGCAGGACAAGGGAAATTTCAATCCCATCTGGTCGAAGGACGGCAAGTACATCGTTTACACCCAGGAGCAGGCCAAGGGTACCGATTCAAACATCTTCATCGCTGAAGTTGCGACGGGTAAGAGCACGCTGCTCACGTCGCATGAAGGCGAGCAGCGTTATTCGGACAATGACATTTCTCCAGACAGCAGGCACGTTCTGCTCACCTCGAACGCCGCCAATGGCTATGAAAATGTGGGCCTTCTCGAAATCGAGACGAGGAAAATCTCTTGGCTCACCCATGATAAATGGGAGATTAACGGCGGCGAATTCTCACCCGACGGCAAGCACATCACCTTCAGCGCAAACGTCGACGGCAATGAAGACATTTACCTGCAGGATCTGGCGACCGGCAAATCCACTGTGTTGCCGATTTCGAAGGGAGTGAACGAACCTGCCGGCGGCCATTCTGCTTTTACAAAAGACGGCCAGCGCCTGCTCTACTATCACAACGGTCCCACCGCACCCGGCGATCTCTGGGTGTATACGCTGGCCACGGGGAAGTCGCATCAAATCACGCATTCGCTGGTCGCCGGCGTGCGTTCCGAAGACATGGTTGAGCCTTATCTGGTGCACTATCCCAGCCGCGACGGCAAGTGGACCATTTCCGCGTTTCTTTATGTGCCCTTCAACATGGCGCGCAACGGGCAGAACGCAGCCATCGTTTACATCCACGGCGGACCGACTGCGCAGACTATGAACTCGTTCAACCGCTTCATTCAATACGCAGCCAATCAGGGATATATGGTTCTCGCCCCCAACTATCGCGGCTCGACGGGCTACGGAAAAGAATTCCAGCAGGCGAATTTGTTTGACATGGGCGGCGGTGATTTGCAGGACGTGCTTGCCGGTGTTGACTGGATCAAGCAGACTGGCCACCTTGATCCGAAAAAGATCGCCGTCATGGGCGGAAGCTATGGCGGTTATCTCAGCATGATGGCGGTGACGAAAGCGCCTGACGTTTGGGCCGCGGGTGTGCCCATCGTTCCCTTCGTGAACTGGTTCACTGAGATCGAGAACGAAGATCCCGTGTTGCAACAGTCTGATCTGGCGACCATGGGCGATGTAGTAAAGAACAAAGCGCTTTATGAAGACCGCTCGCCCATCAACTTCATCGATCAGATCAAGGCGCCGTTGCTCTTACTGGCCGGCGGGCATGATCCGCGCTGCCCGAAGTCAGAGACGCAGCAGGTGGTCGATGCCATCAAGAAGCGCGGCGGCACGGTTGACTATAAAATTTATGAGAACGAGGGCCACGGCTTCGCCCGCGTGGAGAATCAGATCGACGCCTACCAACGCGTCGCCGACTTCCTGCTGGCCCACGTCGTCCCGGCCGATTGCAGTTGCTCGCTGACCGAATAAGCCGATCACATCGTCGGTATCGCGCGCACAATGGCCTCAACTAGCCCGGGGATGGTGAACTCTTTGGCCTCAATGTCCACGCGCAGGCGAAGTTCTCGCAGGGTTGAGGAAGTGACTGGCCCAATGGAGGCTAGTCGTATCCCGTCAAGCTTCGGCTTGCGCGGCCCGAGCAAAGCCACAAAATTCCGTACCGTCGAAGAACTCGTAAACGTAACCATGTGCGGACGCCGCCGCGGATCTCCCAGCAAGCTGCGCAAGCGCGGGCGCGACGAGATCGGAACAATGGTTTCGTAAGCCTCGACGACATCCACATGCGCCCCAGCCTTGCGCAACTCGCGCGGAATCACGTCGCGGGCAATTTTGGCGCGCACCAGCAGCACGCGCTTTCCCTTCACTCGTCGCCGCAGACTGCATACGACAGACTCCGCCACGTATTCCGTAGGAACGACATCCACTTCGATGCCGCGCTGTTCGATGGCCTTCTTGGTAGCCGGGCCGATGGCCGCGATGTTTAGGCGTTTGAGCCCAGCCTTCGGCATGCTGAGCTTGGCTAACCGTTCCCACAATGCTTGAACCCCGTTCACGCTGGTGAGAATGAGCCAGTCGTAACCATCAAGATTCGTCAATGCGGAATCCAGGGGCTTGAAGCTGCGCGGCTTGCGAATTTCGATGAACGGAATTTCAAGTACCGTCGCGCCCAGCTTGCGTAATTCACTGGAGAGTGCGCTGGCCTGGTGCCGCGCTCGGCCTACGAGCACGCGCACGCCGGAGAGCGAGGGCGACTGGGAAACGGGAACGGTACGCGACTTCATTTATCGTCCTTGCCGTTCACCATCTGGCCGAGTTGCTGCTCCCTCATCAGGCGAGCAACACCAGAAACGACCGTATCGTCGGCCTTCTCCAAAGATGCGATCATGTTCTGCTGATCCTCTCGAGCGCGGTTCTGGCCGAGCTTGAACTTCGCCTCCATCTTCGTGACCTCGATCTCGAAACCAACAATCTGTCGAAGCATGCGCTCGCGGTAGGACTCGTCGAGGCTGGCCCACTGCGAGGCATATGCGGGCTCAAAGGTTTGGATTAGTTCATCCAGAATGCCGTGCAGTGGCTCGGGCGAGGAAAACACCTGCGCCTTTCCGTAGAGATGCACTGCGCCATAGTTCCAGGTGGGAACGCTTTCGCGCTCAGTGTAGTTTGTGGGGGAGATATAGGAGTGGGGCCCGTGAAAAATGGTCAAACACTGCGGCTGCTGTTCGAGATACCGCCAGTGCGGGTTGGCTTTGGCTACATGGCCGCGGAGGATAACTTTTTCTTCTCCCTTTTCGGCGCGTACAAAGATAGGTAGGTGCGTAGCGAATGGCCCGGCATGGGTCGAAGAGATCAGGATCGCGAAGGGATTCGCGCGCATGAACTTTATGGCGTCTTCATGGTCGCGCACGCGGAAGTATTCGGGAATGTACACGATCGATTCGCTTCCTATTGTCCCGACGGTTCGGCTGCTGGTTTCTTTCGGATGTGAAGCACCTTCTCGACCTCGGCAATCACGATGCCTGCCTCATCCCTCACTTCCACCGCAAAGACTGGCTCATACTTCGGCAACGTGCTCAGTTTCTCGCGAATGTCGTCGATCTGGCCCTCGGAAAGACGAAACTCTGCGCGCACGGTTCCTCTTCCCGGCTTTTTGTAACGGATGGTTGCAGCCTTGTCCCAAACAATGTAATTGCGGCCCAGGTTCGCCATCAGCATCAGCATATAGAACGGGTCAGTCATTGCAAAGAGCGATCCACCGAAGTGCGTTCCGACGTAGTTCGCATTCCAAAAGTGCAGCTTCATTTCGACGTCGACAGCCTTCATGTCAGCCGCGATGCGCCGGATGCGAATCCCCATGCCCAAAAACGGAGGCCAGAGGTTGATCCAGCGCCGAAGAGCGCGCGAGCCCTTGTTGCCGCCTAGAATTTGCAGGAGAACGCTGCCGCTTTTCATTTGAGTTATTGATTCGCGATTATGGTTGCGGCGGGGCAGCCAGGCCGCGGCCGTAGACGGCTTCGAGAATGTCGTCGCCGCCGCGGTCGAGCAGAGTTTCGCCGACTGCATTGCCGAGTTGTTCAGGATCGTTGAGGTTGCCGTCACGGGATTCGCGCAGAAGTCTCGAGCCATCGGGATCGGCAACGATGGCATCGAGATGCAGTTTGCCGGCGCGAATTTCTGCGAAGGCACCGATGGGAACCTGGCAGCCTCCGCCGAGGCGGTTGAGCAGCGCGCGCTCGCAGGTGGTGGCGGCGCGGGCCGCGGGATCGTTCAGGAATGCGAGTTGCCGGCCGGTGGCCGAATCGCCCTCGCGGATTTCGATGCCGAGCGCACCCTGCCCAGCTGCGGGGCACATGATTTCGGCCGAGATGATCTGCTTGATCAATTCTGTCTTGCCCAAGCGCTTCAGACCCGCAGAGGCGAGAATGATGGCGTCGTATTCTCCTTGTTCCAGTTTGCGCAGGCGTGTATCTACATTGCCGCGCAGAGGATGAATGTCGAGATCGGGGCGAATGGCTTTCAGTTGCGCCTGACGTCGCAAGCTGGAGGTGCCTACCCGCGCCCCCCGGGGTAGATCTTCAACTTTCGAATAGAGTCGCGAGCAGAAGGCGTCACGCGGATCTTGCCGTTCCGTGATCGCGGCGATTTCGAATCCTGGCGGAAGCTCGGTGGGCAGATCTTTCAATGAATGCACGGCGAGATCGACGCGCCCGGCGGCGAGCGCTTCTTCAATCTCTTTTGTGAACATGCCCTTGGTGCCGACCATGGCGAGGGCGACGTCGGTGATCTTGTCGCCGGTGGTGTGAATAATTTCGATCTCAACTTCGTGGCCGCGAGCGCGTAGCAGTGCTGAAATGTGGTTGGCTTGCCAGAGGGCAAGCTGCGAGCCGCGGGAGCCGATGCGGAGGTTAGGCATCGGTGCGCGATTTCACTCCTGAGTCTTGCGCATTCTTGCAGGACGTCTCTTCATCCCCAGAGTGCGACTTTAGGCCTTTTTCTTTGTCGTGCAAATTAAAGAGCCTCCGCACAACGTCTATTACCGTCGTCGCTTCTGCTTCCCGCGCAGCAGTCTTCAGCGTCGTGATCGGGGTGTGCATGACTTTGTTGATGATGCCACGGGTCAGCGCCTCGACCGCCATTTCCTGTTCTGGAGTCAGGGTGCCCATGCGGCCGCGCACGCGGTCGATTTCCGCTTGGCGGATGGTTTCCAGATGGTCCTGCAACGACACGATGGTCGGAACTACATCGAGGGTGTGCAGGCGGGCTTCGAAACGCTCGAGTTCGCTTGCGATGATAGCTTCGGCAAGGTCGGCTTCGTGACGGCGGTCGGCGACGTGACTGCTGACGGCCTGCTGCAGATCGTCGATGTCGTAGGCGAAGATGCCGTCGAGCTTGGCCATCTCCGGCGAGACGTCGCGGGGGACGGCAATGTCGATAAAAAACATCGGCCGGTTCTTACGGCGGGCGAGGAACTGTTCGCCGTGTTCGCGCCGGAAAATGGCGTGAGGCGCTCCGGTCGACGTAATAACGATGTCGGCTTTGTCGCAGGAGTTATAAAGGTCCTCAAATTTAATGGCCTGGCCGTTGAACTTCTGTGCCAAGCCGATAGCGCGGTCGTAAGTGCGGTTGGCCACGAAGATGGAGGCGCAGCCGTGCGCCATTAAGTGGCGGGCGGCGAGTTCGCTCATCTTCCCGGCGCCGACGATGAAAACGTTCTTGCCCTGAAGAGATCCGAAAATCTTCTTGGCTAGTTCCACCGCAACCGAGGCCACGGAAACTGAAGACGTTCCCACGGCGGTTTCGCTGCGCACCCGTTTTGCCACCGCAAAGGCGCGGGTGAAGAGCTGATCCAATTGTCCGCGAACGCAGCCTACGGCGCGCGCCGTCGCGTAAGCCTCTTTTACCTGGCCCAGAATCTGAGCTTCGCCGACCACCATGGAATCCAGGCTCGAAGCCACGCGGAAGACATGGCGCACGGCATCTTTGTCGCGGAATTCATAAAGGTGCGGATCAAGGTCCTCCGCCCTGAGCTGGAAATGTTCGTGCAGAAAGCCGCGCAGGTCAGCCGAACCATTCGTCGTGTGGGTCACCACTTCCACGCGGTTACAGGTGGAAATGATCATACCTTCTTCGATTCCGGGACGGGCAGTGAGATCGCGGCAAGAATCCGCCAGGCGCGACTCCGGAATCGCCAGCCGCTCGCGTACCTCGAGAGGCGCGCTGCGGTGATTCACGCCAATGAGCTGATATCTCATGAGGCAGTAAACCTGTGAATGGTCGAAAAGTAATTCGCCGCCCAGGCCACGATGGCGGCCACAAACGCGAACGTCGCGAGTACGGCGGCGCGGCGGCCGCGCCATCCCGAGTTCCAGCGGGTAACGACCATCACCATGTAAACGGCCCACATCAAAATCGATAACAGAATCTTTGGATCCTCAAAGTCCACGTGACCGTAGGCCGACATCGCCACGACGGATCCGGTAATCAGGCCGAGGGTCATGAAAGGGAAGCCGAGCAGCAATGATCGATATCCAATCTGGTCAATCACTTCGAGCGCCGGCAAGAAGGAAATCAAGCTGCTGGGCTTTTTAGCCTTCAAGCGGCGCTCCTGTATAAGGTAAAGCAGGCTGGCGCCGAAACTCAGCACCAGAGCTGCGTATCCCGTGAAGATGAGGATAATGTGCGCGATCAGCCAGCCCTTGTGCTGTACAAAAGACGTCTGCAGGACAGGTTGCTCGTCAAGCGCCGCCACAAAGGTGAGGAAAAAGACAATGGGGAAAACAACCACGCCGGGCGAAGTGGTGTGATAAATCGCATAGATGATCATGAAAAAGGTCATCGAAAAGAAGGCCAGCAGTGACTCGCCGTTATGCACCGAGGCCCAGACCACGTGATCGGAAAGAAACAACTCGACCAGCGAAACGAAGTGGAAAACCATGCCTAAGCTGGCGGCGTGCAGCGCGATCCGGCTGAAAAGATCGCTGGTGCGGCTGAGCGCGAAGAAGGCGTAGATCAGCCCAACGAAGTAGCAAGCCAGCGCGAAGCGCAACCAAAGTAATGGCATAGGCTAGGTAAGTATCAGAGTCTGCTAAGCTTAATGCAAGTGCAGGTTAGACCCCAGGGACCCCATCCCCTTCCACGGATTATATTCTGCACAGAGAACGGGTAGGCGGAAACGGCAAGGGTCACCGCCGGGTGTGACCTGGATCACAACGCATTATTCCACGCCCAAACTCGCCAGTGCTTCCTCCAGTAAAGCCTCATCAATGACGAGCCGTCGGCCCTCTGCCTTTACATCTTCCACTTCGTCGAAGGCGCGGAATAGCCGAAGCTTGGCCGCGGCGTACTCTTCCGCATCGGTGAGCGGACGCCGGTGGTTTGCAGCCCACATAGCCACAGCCTTTTCGGGGAGGAAAACGCTGACCGCATAAGTTACCTTGCGATCGGAAGTGACATCGAAAACGAATTCGGTCGCTGGGGCCTCAGGATCGGTGGCGAGCGCAGCGCGCTGGCCCACGAAGTAATACTGGTAGACGTACCCCTGAGTGCCAGCGTAGGTCTTGAGGCGGCGGATGGTTTTGTCCGGAGACATGCGAATATTATGAACGGTCGCTGTAGGTTTGTCGTTGGCGGGGAGCGAAGGCAGGGAGCGACCGCTGACCGTACGACAAGTCACTCGGATTGCTCCGCGGCGTTCACGAAGGCTCGCAACTCTTCTTGATCTTCAGGGAGCATTTTGGCGAACTCGATCCCGTTCCCCACCTGCGGGTCGCAGGTGACCACCGTTCCCACCGCTAGCAGGGTTCCTTCAAGCTGGAGGCTCATCTCCAAAGTGGTCCCCACAGGAAATGGAAACATGGTTTCGATATAGCAACCAGCTTCGCTGAGGTCGGAGGTCGCGCCGCGCTGGGGGATATCGCTACCCGGGGAAAACAACTCCACCGGTACCTTTACTCTGACGCGAGGGCGCGCTCTGCGTTCTGCCCGCTGCTCGTCGCGGAAAGAGCGATCCCGGTCGCTGTCTTCCATGGCTGCCGCCCCTGCGTAGACCTGCCACCTTATTGTAGCCATGACGGTCAATCGCGGGCAGAACTCCGATGGACGTAGCTCTCCAGGAGCACCAATCACCCGGTGCGGAATCCGCCTTTCCTGATAATCTCAGTTCAGCTATAGGAGATCATAAGTCATTGCCGCCGATCATCAATGCGCAGGAAATCTCGAAGGCCTTTGGGGCCAATCCACTGTTTCAGAACATCTGCTTCACAGTTTCAGAGGGCGATCGCATTGGGCTGATTGGCCCGAACGGCTCCGGCAAATCAACGCTCCTGCGGATTCTCGCAGGCGACGTGAGTCCCGACAGCGGCGAAATCGCCGTGCGAAAACGCATCCGCCTCAGTTATGTGGAGCAGGACTCGCAATTCGAGCGCGGATCGACAGTGCGCTCGGTCGTCCAGAGCGCGATGGAGCGAGCCGCAGTGCCGGAGTCGGAAAGGGGCACTCGCTTCGCCGAAATCCTGGGCCGCGCTGGCTTTGAGAACCAGGAAGCGTCGGCCTCTGCTCTGTCCGGTGGCTGGCAGAAACGGCTCGCGATTGTCGAGGCGATCGTTCAAGGTCCGGACATCCTGCTGCTGGACGAACCAACGAATCACCTCGACCTGGCGGGAATCGAGTGGCTCGAAGCCTTGCTCGAAGCCGCATCTTTCGCCTGCGTGGTGGTCAGTCACGATCGCTATTTTCTGGAGAACGTTGCCACCGAAATGGCGGAACTGAACCGGACTTACCCCGACGGGCTCCTGCGCGTTTCCGGAAGCTATAGCCGATTTCTGGAGAAGAAGGAAGAATTTCTGCATGCCCAGTCGAAGCGCCAGGAAGCGCTGGAAAATCTGGTTCATAAAGAGATTGAGTGGCTGCGCCGCGGCGCCAAAGCAAGAACCAGAAAATCCAGGGCGCGCATCGACAAGGCAGGCGAGCTGATGGGTGAACTCGCGGACCTGAATTTCCGGCGCCGCAGCACAACCGCGCTAATTGACTTCTCCGCCACCGATCGAAAGACGAAGCGCCTGATCGAACTGGAAAACGTCTCATGCGAGATTGGCGGTCGCTGCCTTTTTTCAGATCTCAACGTTGTGATCACTGCCGGGATGAGGGTGGGATTAGTGGGGCCAAATGGCAGCGGAAAAACCAGCTTGCTTCGGATATTGCGCGGAGAATCGATCCCGGCAAGCGGCCAGATTCACCGCGCCGACTGGCTGCGCATGGTTTATTTCGACCAGAGCCGCGAGCTCGACCCGGATATAACACTCCGCCGCGCACTGGCTCCGGAAGGCGATTCCGTGGTGTATCAAGACCGGCAGGTTCACGTGGCCTCGTGGGCGGCAAAGTTCTTATTTACGGGTGAGCAATTAAATCAACCCGTGGGCAAGCTCTCCGGTGGCGAACGGGCGCGAGTGCTGATCGCACAGTTAATGCTGCAGCCCGCCGACGTTCTCCTGCTCGATGAGCCCACGAACGACCTGGACATCCCGACGCTCGACATACTCGAAGAAAGCTTGCTGGAGTTTCGCGGCTCGCTCGTCCTGGTTACGCATGACCGTTACATGCTGGACCGCGTATCCACTGTGGTTCTAGGGCTGGACGGGCAGGGAAGCGCCGGGCTCTTCGCCGACTTTTCGCAGTGGGAGACATGGTTCGAAGAGCGCATGCAGACGGCGAGGAACGATTCGCCCTCGGCAGTGCGCGCCACAATCTCTGCTGAGAAAGGACAGTTGCCGGGGAAAAAGAAACTGTCTTACCTGGAGGCGCGTGAATATGACTCGATTGAGCAGCGCGTCGCCGACGCCGAACTGGTACTACAAGCCAAGCGCGACCAACTCGAAGATCCCACGATTGTCAGCGACGCTCCGCGTTTGATGAACGCCCACGCCGAAATGGGAGCAGCTCAGGAAAAGGTGGATCAGCTATACGCGCGCTGGGCTGAGTTAGAGAAAAAGAAGACTTAACTGCTCACGAGGCCAGACAAAAGGCAATGGTCGTGTTCCCGCGAGTTCCCGTCTGCGCCTCGACCGCTTCGAGCAAGGCAGATTCCAGGTCGTCGGGGTCGGGCTTCATCTCACATGCGGCAATCTCCTCGTCCGAGGCACCGTGGTAGCAGAGTTCACAGACCCCCAAGCCATCTTCGGATCGAACTGGTGGTCCAAAAACGCGGCAGGTCATGGGGCGTGATTCGTAGAGTTCACAATTCCCGCTTTCAGGATCGAGAACGGGGCAAGGCTCGTCGTTCGCAAAATCAGAGAAACGTTGAGCCGCGTCGCCTCCCTCGTCCAAAATACCGCTCACTGGATAGCCGGGAAAATCTCCAGACAAGCGAGCAACCGACTCGCGAGCGCGACTGCGAACGCCTTCAGCTCGCTCGGGCGAGCGCAATTCTAGATCGGCAAGTCCCCGCCGCAACCGCATGGCATCGAGTTGATTGATGGGAAAAGCTCCGATGCAGCATTGCGTACACCCGGAGCGGCAGACCAGCCACTCGCCGCTGCGGCGCGCCGCTTCGGCCAGGGCGGAGTCGACGATCTGAATCAGTCGCTGATCTTTGACCGAAAGATCTTTGGCGTGGGAATCGGAAGCTGGCGAATGACGCGGCATGACGATACCTGAATGATACAACTCAACCGTCTCCGGCAAGCATTTCTTAAAGGTTATCTCCGCCCTACTCGTAGCGGAGCGCTTCCACCGGTTCCATGCCAGCCGCCTTCAACGCGGGCCACATACCCGATATTATGCCGACGAAGGTAAGAATCAGGAATGCCGTCAACATCACGCTGAAATTTGTCCGCAGGAAAATATCGCCCTCGTGATTCGCTGTCTTATACATCTCGGAGTAGAGCGGCATAGGTGGAATAGTGTGTGCCAACACGATCGAAACCAGCATCCCCACCGCACCGGCAACGAAGGTAAGGACCAGCGCCTCTACTAGAAATTGCAGCGCGATATCGCGATTACGCGCCCCGAGCGCCTTGCGCAGACCCACCTCTTTGGTGCGTTCGGTTACGCTGACCAGCATGATGTTCATCACACCTACGCCACCGACTCCCAGCGTCAACGCCCCCACGAACCCCAAAATCAACCGCAGCGCGATTCCAAACTGTTCAATGTCCTTGGTGTCATCTACCGTGTCCCACTCAGGAGTCGACTTGTCATCCTTGGGATTGAAATTATGGCGCCGAGCCAGCACTTCCCGCACTTGCGCCAGTGCTGCCTTGTGCAGCAGCGGTGTGACTGGTTGAAACACGATCATGTGTGGGTCGCGCTCATCATTGACGTCCCTCATGCTTTCGAAAGGCATGAACACGTTCTCATTGTCCGGGCCGTTGTTGGATGAGTCCTGGATCTTAAGTCGCAGCAGTCCGATCACATCCCAGGTTTCTCCATTGATGGTCACCTGTTCGCCCACGGGATCACGGCCGCCGAATACCTTCTTGGCGGCATTGGGCCCAAAGATAAGAACGTGACGGTGTTCGCTGAAATCGCTCTCCTCGAAGTAGCGGCCTTCGGCAATATTCAGCTTGCGCATCTCGCGATAGGGATACTGCACGGCTTTTGTCTGGACAGAGATTACTTTGTCGCCGTATTTGTAGGCGAACGGATCATCCCATTCCGCACTCACCAGACGAACCAGCGGAGCTTCGTCGCGGATGGCCTGTACGTCTTCATATTTGAAGTGAATGCGCTTGCCGGCACGTTCACCGCCGGCCTGCATGCTGGTCTGACCCTCCCAAACCATGATGACGCTGTTTCCGATACCGAGAAACGCATTGAGCACGCCCTGGCTTACGCTTTCGCCGTAGCCGAGCAGCAGCACCACCGTCGTCAGGCCCCACACAATACCCATCATGGTCAGGATCGAACGTAGACGGTTGCGGGTCAGGGCATCCCAGCTTTGCAGGATCAGTTCTTTTATCTGCATTCGGCTACTCCCGACTCGTTATTCCTGGCGCAGGCATTCAATCGGACTGAGCGCCGCGGCGCGCTGTGCTGGATACATTCCCGCGCCCACGGTGATCAATCCCAGGGTCAACAGCGATACGACAATCGCTAGCGGAGAGATTACGGGATGTGGAACGAAATCCGGCAAGGGCAGTTGGTTCATGGCTATGCAAGTCCCAACGCCAATGCCGAGCCCGAGGGCTCCGCTGATCATCATTAGTGCGGAGGACTCGGCGAAGAACTGGTTGCGAATGTCGCCTGCTGTGGCGCCCAAAGATTTGCGAACACCAATCTCCCGCGTCCGTTCCGTGACCACAACCAGCATGACGTTCATGACCCCGATGCCGCCGAGCGTGAGCGTCATCAGAGCCACCGCTCCGAAGAAGATGGTCATGATGTCGAAGATTCGCTCCACCAGCTTCGACCCCTCCAAAGTATCCCAGATGAAAAGTGCGTCTTTGTCGCTGGCATCGAAGTGGTGCTCACGCCCAAGAATCTGGTAAATCTGGTCCATCGCCTCTTCGTGATGATCCGGATCGGCGACTTCAACCACCAGATTGTTGATCCATCCCTTGGAGATACCAGGCCGTTCCTCAGGCGGAAAATCGCGAGCCATAGCTGCATAGGGAACGAAGAGTTGAGTATTGTCAGGGCCGCTTCCGTAACTGCCATTCTGCTTCTTTTTTTCGAGCACGCCGATAACGGAGTAGGGGGAGCCGTTCATCATGAGAGTTTCCCCGATCGCGGGCCTGCCGGGAAACAACTGGTCACGCGACTCAATTCCGAGAACAACTACCCGTCGGGCCTCCCGATCGTCATCCTCATTCATCAACCGGCCTTCCTGCACCTTAAGCGAACGGAAGCGTTGATAATCGGACCATACACCCCGCACCGGACGCGACGCTGCGTTATAACGACTCACTTCGGCAACACTTCGCCTCAGCTCCGGGCTGACCGTCTTGATCAGATAGGCCTCCTGCTTGATCAAATATGCATCGTTGATGGAAAGCCGAACGGGGCGCCCGGCTGCGTATCCTCCGGCTTGTTCACTGGTACGTCCGCCCCAGATTATCGCCAGATCGACGCCGATCGTCTTCAGGCGTTCTTTCTGGTCGCGGCTGAATCCTTTTCCCAGGCCGACCAGCAAAATGACAGAGGTGATGCCCCAGATGATCCCGAACATGGTCAGGAAGCTCCGCAATCGGTGAGCCGCCATCGACGCGGCTGTTTGTTGCAAAACCTCGCGGATCTCCAAGGCGCGACCTCCCCTGTTTTATTGGACCGGGCCGACGCGAAAGTGTTAGCCGAGCCGCCAAAAAGCTGTTTCCACTGCTTGAGAATGCCGAGGTACGTCCGATCCACTTCTCCTGTATATTCGTCTAGGCGTCATGGGGTTTTCAAGTGACTAGCGCATGCTCCCTGCGTGCGCAGCCAGAGACTTTTTACAAAGTACATCAATGCAAGTTTCAGACCCATGCTTCATCGGCGTGGACGTCGGCGGCACGAAAGTTGCAGCCGGCCTCGTAGATTCCATAGGTGAAATCACCCACCAGACCCGCATCCCGATGGCGGCTGCCGACGGCGCTGCGGGCTTGGCCGCTGTGACCGCCGCGATCGACACGGTCCGCGCCGTGACCGAGCATAAACCGGAATCGAAGTGTTTAATCGCTGGTATTGGAATCTGCGCTCCTGGTCCGCTCGATCCACGAACCGGCATTGTCATCAATCCTCCGAATCTCCCCGGCTGGCGCAACTTCCCGCTGGCTGAACTAATATCGAAGTCGTATGGTCTGCCGGTTCGAGTCGATAACGACGGAAACGCCGCGGCGCTGGCGGAAGCCATATGGGGCGCTGGGCGCGGCTATCGGAACGTTTTCTGCGCCACCATAGGCACCGGGATCGGCACCGGCATCGTTTTCGACGGCCGCATCTACCACGGCCGCACCGGAGCCGCAGCCGAGGGAGGTCACAACACCATTGACTATCGCGGTCCACGTTGCGGATGCGGCAAGTTGGGTTGCATTGAAGCCTTGGCTTCCGGCCCAGCCATTGCTCGGCGCGCCTCAGAGAAAATCGCCGCTGGCCAGCGCTCTTCCATCCTGGAACTGGCGGCAGGCCGGATTGACCACATCACCAGTGAGATGGTGGGTCGAGCGTACGCCGCTGGCGATGCGCTGGCCAAAGAAGTTTTAGACGAGACTGCGATGTTTCTCACCGTGTGGTTGGGAAATATCGTCGACCTGCTCGAACCCGACGTCATGATTATTGGCGGTGGCGCAGCTCCCATGCTCCAGCCGTTTTTTGGAGCAATACGCGATCGGCTGCCCACTTGGTGCGTCAATTCGCATTGCGAGGAAGTTCCCCTGGTGACGGCCCATTATGGCGCCGATGCCGGCATCGCGGGAGGCGCAGCCCTCTGCCGCGAACTGTTCCCGCGCAACTTTGAAGGTAAGCTCGTCCCCAAGCGCACTTGAACTCCGCCACCGCTATTGGCAAGCGCACCGGCTTTCGCTTACTCTAGCGGCCTATGCCACTTTCCAAACTTCGCTTCCAGCTTGCTCTTGGTCTGATTTTCACTGCTTCGATCATGGCGAGTGCCACGGCTGCGTGGGCACAATCCGCTTTTACTGTGGAGCAGGTCACGAGTTCACCCTTCCCGACCAACCTTGTAGCGGCCGCGCACGGGAGCCGCGTGGCCTGGGTGTTCGACGCCAAGGGTGTGCGCAACGTATGGATAGCCGACGGCCCAGATTTTGCTCATACCGCGCGCGCGGTTACTCATTACGACGCCGATGATGGCCAGCCCATTGCCAGCCTGCGGCTCACTCCCGACGGCAAGACGGTGGTTTTTGTGGTAGGCAGCGAGCTGAACAGCGAGCAAGAAAGCGCCAACCCTGAGAGTTCGACCAAAGGCGCGAAGCAGCGGGTCTTTGCAGTCGATGTAGACGGGAAAGCTAAAGACAGCGCGCCCCGGCTATTGGGCGAGATGGGCTGCCCGGAAGAGGGCTGTGAAGACATTGAGATTTCGTCCGACGGCCAGTGGGCCGTATGGTCTGCAAAGAAAAAGTTGTGGCTTTCCAGCGTCGATGGAAAACAGCAGGCTAAGGAACTCGCTACGGTGCGGGGATCGTCGGATCAGCCGAAGTGGTCTCCCGACGGCAAACACATCGCTTTCGTCAGCCACCGTGACAGTCACAGCCTCATCGCCATCTACGACTTCGGCGGCAGTTCAATTCGTTACCTCGCACCGAGTGTCGACAAGGATTCTATGCCGCGCTGGTCCCCTGACGGCAAGTGGATCGTCTTTGTGCGTACTGCCGGGGATGAACAGAAGATGCCGCTGATTCCGGTGCGTCCTGAGCCGTGGTCGCTGTGGATTGCCGATGCCGCTACAGGCATGGGACACGCACTGTGGCGCAGCGGCGGCAAGCTTGAGGATTCTCTGCCCGAGCTCACCGAAGACGCATCGCTCAACGTCGCTGCCGATGGCCGAGTCGTGTTTGCCTCCGAGCAGGACGGCCGCAATCATTTGTACTCAATCGCCACAGCTGGAGGCGCGGCCACGCTGCTCACGCCCGGCGACTTTGATGTGGAAGATGTCACGCTCAGCGCGGATAAGGCATCGATAATTTATTCCTCGAACCAGGAGGATGTCGACCGGCGGCACTTGTGGCGAGTAGCCGCAGCGGGAGGCACGCCCCAGCAGGCGCTGACCGCCGGCGAGACGATCGAGTGGTCTCCGGTTCAAACCGGTGACGGGAAAAACATTCTTTGCCTCGGCTCGACGGCAACCTCACCCGCCATGCCGTATGAAGTTACCGCGAGGGGCCGCGAAATGATCGCCAGGCAAGCTCTTCCGTCTGACTTTCCGTCGGCGTCACTGGTTACGCCAAAGCAGGTGATCTTTAAGAGCGAGGACGGAGTCACGCTGCACGGCCAGCTTTTTCTTCCGCCCAACATGAAGGGGAAACTCCCTGGACTGGTATTCATGCACGGCGGGCCCGTCCGCCAGATGCTGCTCGGCTTCCACTACATGGATTACTACCACAACGCCTACGCAGAGAATCAATATCTGGCCAGCCGCGGATATGCAGTGCTATCGGTCAACTACCGGCTCGGCATTATGTACGGACGCGCATTTCGCGAAGCTCCGAACACCGTCTGGCGCGGGGCGGCGGAATATAAAGATGTGGTCGCGGCGGGACGTTATCTGCAATCACTCCCCCAGGTTGACGCCGAGAGGATTGGATTGTGGGGTGGTTCCTACGGCGGATTTCTGACTGCTATGGGGCTGGCGCGCAATTCAGATCTTTTCAAAGCTGGCGTAGATTTCCACGGCGTGCATGACTGGAGCGTCTTCCTCACGGAGCGCCCTTACTTCGGCAATCTCGCGCTGCGGCCACCCGATACCGAGGCGGCGATAAAGCTGGCATGGGATTCCTCGCCTGATGCCTATGTCGGCACGTGGAAATCCCCGGTACTGCTCATCCACGGCGACGATGATCGCAACGTGCCCTTCAGCCAAACTGTAGACCTGGTGCAGCGCCTGCGGGCACAGCATGTGCCTTCCGAACAACTTATCCTGCCGGATGAGATTCATGGGTTCCTGATGTGGCGTGACTGGGTGCGCTCCTATACTGCAACTGCCGATTTCTTTGACCGGACTCTGAAAGAGGGAAAGACCATCGGGACTGGCGACTGATCGGCGAACAACTTTTCGGCGAACAACTGATCGGCAGACGAAATTATGCCTGGTCCGTCCAATATCTGTGGCAGTGATCGATGGTCTCAGTTTCTCGACGGACATTTCTTGCGTTGGCTGCATCCTATGGCGCCTCGCTTGCGTGGAGAATGCCCTATGCCCGCGCTTCTAACACTGCGGGGAACGAACGGCGGGATTTTTATCCGCACGGCGTTGCCTTCGGGCGATGCACATCCTGAGACCGATCGAGGGCGCCGACCGGGAAGACGGCGGGCCCTTGGCGTATCGCGCGGCACATAAGGTGAAGCTGTGGAAGCGAGGCGCCGAGCCGCGCCTGGAGCGGACCTTGCGAGAGGGAACTCTTCCGCTCGTGGTATGAACTGGAGAGAAATCGAGTTCAGTGGAGAAAATATGACTAGGCTGGGTTGGTTGTGCACCGTGGCCGCGATTACTCTCTGTGTGACAAGCTGCGCTGGCAACAGCCGGACAATCACGCAAGACGAACTGGTCCGTAGAACCCAAGAAATTATCGACGCAATAGCGCCCGGGGATCGCCGACCCTTCGAAAAGTACTTTGCCGCTGACAGCATGATCTTTGATGAAAAGGGCCGAAGCATGAACAAGAAGGCCTTCGTCGCTGATCAATCTCCACTGCCAGCGGGATATTCGGGGACGATCAAAGTGGTTAATCCCCGAAGTCGCATCCTGGGCGACACCGCAATCCTCAGCTATGACCTGGACGAAACAGAAACGATCTTTGGACAAGTGAACACGGCCCGCTATCACGAAACCGACACCTGGATTCGCCGCAACGGAGAATGGCAAATCATCGCCGAACAAGTGCTTCGATACTACGAAGATCCCGCGCCCGCGCCGGGGAAGCCTGACTTAAAAAGATACGCCGATTACATTGGCACGTACGAACTGTCTCCCGGGCACATGCTGGCCGTATCGATCGAAGGAGCTGACCTGCTTTCACAACGCGCCGGCAAGGCCAAGAATGTCCTAGTCCCGGAGGCCCCGGACATATTCTTTGTCCAGGGTAAGGAAGGGCGGCGACTGTTTCGACGGGACGAAAAGGGCAGAGTGACGGCCCTGATCGACCGCCGGAACAACGAAGATGTTGTCTGGAAAAAGACAGGGTGGCAACCGCGCGTCCCGCTTCAGTGATTCCTCCATCGTCTGACTTATCCTGGGGTGCACGCCCTCTGGGGCACCGGATGATCCGCCCAGCCGTGGAGCTAAAGACTTGCCCGCATATCCGCATTCACCATACGGTACCGTATTGACAACGGTAGGCGCACACAGTAACATACGGCACCGTATGGGCAGAGATTTGGGACGGGACGACTGGCTGAGGGCGGCGAGGGTCGCTTTACTTAACGGCGGAATCGAGGACGTGCGCGTCGAGCGCATGGCGCGTCATCTGCGCGTGACCAAAGGGAGCTTCTACTGGCATTTCAAGGACCGCGATGAGTTGCTACAGATTCTATTGCGAGAGTGGGAAGAAGAGTTGCGATTGGACATCATCCCGCGCTTGAAAGGGAAGCGGGGTCGAGACGCACTACGCTTGCTGCTGAAACTGTTGGTCGAGCGCGCCCCATTGGGCGAGAAGGGAATTCTGCCATCGGATGCGGCAATGTTCACCTGGGCTTCGGTGTCACCGGTGGTAGCACGCCGCGTCAATCGGGCTGAGAGAAGCAGAATCGAACTGCTGACGCGGATCATCGGCGATTCCCAGCGCACTGAACTTCTGTATCTCGTCTGGCTGGGATTTGTGGCCCGAGGACAACGTGTCTCCGGATCGCGCAGGCAGTTTCCGCAGGTTGCCCGCGCAATGCTGAAGCTCTTGCCGCCGCGAACCCGGGCCCGGAGAAATCGACTGGGAAGTAGGACATCATAAAGGAGGCATATGCGGCGAGCGCTGAAGTGGGTCGGCGTTGGGATCGTCAGCTTCGGACTGGCAGCGTCGGCCTTCGTCACCCTTGCGACGCTGCGCACGAAACTTCCGGGCGAGGAGATCACTCCAGCCGGCATCCGGCGGTCAGCTTCGAGATACGTGACCATGCATGATGGAGTGGAGATCGCCGTGTCCGTCTACCTACCTCAGGATTTGACGGCAGGTGAGCGGCTTCCGGTTCTGATGCGAACTACACGCTACTGGCGCGAACTCGAGGTCGGGTGGACGGCAAGAATGCTAGTGGCGTTGCATCTGGTTCACGATGACGATCTGTTTGACAAACAGGTGCTTTACTTTAACCGGCGGCACTTCGCCGTGCTGCTGGTGGATGCGCGGGGCAGTGGAGCGTCGGGAGGATATCGCGCCACGGAGTTTTCTCCCACCGAGGTGGCAGACATGGGAGAAGTCGCAGCCTGGGCCGCGCAACAACCCTGGTCGAACGGTCGCGTGGGAACGTTTGGAATTTCCTACGAGGGCAACACTGCTGAAACAGCGGCAGTTCCGAATCAGCCTGCGATCCGTGCGGTCATGCCGCTTTACGATAATTTCGATCTTCTGTTTGCCATCGAGCCCGGCGGTGCGGCGCTGGGTGGGCTGCTGCACGAGTGGAGCGACGAGGTGGCGGCGCTGGACCGCGATGACGTGTGCGGTGCCGACGAAGTAAAAGGATGGCAATGTTGGAGAGACCGGCTCATGACCCCTGGCGTGCGCCCTGTGGACGCGGACCCGAAAGGAAAGCATCTGGCTGAATTAGTAGGCCAGCACCGCAACCTGAACGTAGCCGATGCCGTCGCCAAGGTTGAGTTTCGCGACGACCGAGTGGGTCCGTTCACTCTGGGGGATCTCAGCCCCTACGGACTACGGACGCGGATTGAAGCCTCGAAAGTCCCCATGATGGTCTGGTGCGGATGGCTTGATGGAGGAGGCGGCGAAGATGCGCTGACGCGCTACCAGAACTTCTCGAATCCGCAGGTTGTGGTCATCGGTCCCTTGTCACACGGCGGTGGATTCAACGTCGATCCCTTCGCGTTGAAACACACTCCTCCGGTCCCGTCGACCGAGGAGCAATTCGAGATGGAGGCGGACTTTTTCGATCGCGTGCTCCGCAGCGATACGCCGGAACCGATTGAGTCTTCGATTCAGTATTACACCATGGGCGAAGGACAATGGCACACTACGAAGACGTGGCCGCCGGCAGGGTTGTCCGTAGAGAACCTGTACTTTGGTGAGCACAACGCGCTGAACGCGACAGCGCCTTCGGCAACCAGTGCTAGCGATACCTACACGGTCGACTTTACGGCTTCAAGCGGCAACCAAAGTATCTGGGCCACCGGATTCGGAGGGGGCGATGTGGTGTATCCCGATCGCGTGAACGAGGACAAGAAACTGCTGGCCTATACAAGCGCCCCCCTCGACAGCGATCTGGAAATCACAGGTACACCAGTTCTGACTCTCGAAATATCCTCAACCACGAGGGACGGAGCGGTGCATGCGTATCTGGAAGATGTTTCCTCTAAGGGACGGGTGACATACGTCGACGAGGGGATCTTACGAATGGTTGATCGGAAAGAGGTTGATCCGAAGAGCCTTCCCTACGTGCCCCTGGGGCCGGCCCATAGCTTCCTGAGAAAAGATGCTGAACCGATGACTCCGGGCGAAGGAGCTAAGATCCGTATCGCGCTATACCCCACCTCCGTCTTGCTGCACAAGGGGCATCGGATTCGGGTGGCGCTCGCGGGGGCGGATGCCGCCGTCTTTCAGCGCTACCCACCGCATGGGACGCCCATTTGGACGGTCTATCGTGAACAGGACAAGGCATCGCTCATTGAGTTGCCCGTCAGGCGCAACGGCGGGAGTTTGCAGTGACTTACAGTGGGATCGATGTCTTTCCCACTCCCTGGGAAGCAATGCGGAGTCATCCAGCCGATCACGCATCCAACCTTCACTTACAAGAAGAATCTCAAATGCTTCGCCGAATTCTGGATCGGCAGCGGCGCCTTCCAGGCAGGCTGAAAAACCGCCTCGGCGCTCGTCTGCCGAAGATCACGTCTGTTCAAGGAGCCTCTTACCTCGCTGTGAGAAAGTTTCGCAGCTTGCCGACGGCGCGGGGAATTTCCGCTACCGTGGTACTGCCAAAGCCCAAGATGAAGCCAGAGTGCAGGGCTTTGCCCGTATAGGAGGGAGAAAGAGGCCAGAGCCAAAAGTTCTGACGAGCGGCGCGCTCGGCAATTTCTAGATCGCGCCTCCCGTTTTTCAAAGTAATCGCCAGATGCATGCCAGCCTCGTCCCCAATCACCTGGGCGATGGACCCGAGTTCCTTCCTGATGCCCTCCACTAGCGCTGTCCTGCGTTCCCGGTAGAGAATGCGCATTCTTCGAATGTGGCGTCCAAAATGGCCTTCATTAATAAAGTCCGTGAGTACTTCCTGAAGGAGTGTGGGCGGACCCAGGTCCATGGCCCGGCGGATTCTCAGAAAACTGTCGATAAGGTCGGGTGGAATCACGATGTAGCCAAGGCGCAATGAAGGAAACAAGACTTTGCTGAAGGTCCCGATGTATATCGCGCGAGCGTTAGCATCCAGACCTTGCAGCGAAGCAATCGGCAAACTCTCATACCGGTACTCGCTGTCGTAGTCATCCTCGATAATCCAGGACCCAGTGCTTTGGGCCCAGTCCAGCAACTGGAAGCGACGCGATGCGCTCATGGTCATGCCCAGCGGAAATTGATGTGAGGGCGTAACCAGCGCGGCCCGCGCCCTGCGGCATCGTTTGATGGCAGCGGAAACATCCAGACCTTCCTCATCAACCGGAACAGGTATGAGGCGACAGCCATTCAGTGCAAACGCATCTTGTGCCAGGCGGTAACCCGGTTCCTCCACCCATACCGGACTTCCCGGGTCAAGTAGAACGCGAGCCGAAATCTCGAGCGCCTGCTGCGAGCCGCTAACAATCATGATCTGCTCCGCAGAGCAGCGCAGCGATCGCGCGGTTCTCAGATAGGTTGCGATCGTTTGTCGGAGAGCTCTAGAACCCATCTGATCGCCGTAATGAAACGATCTTGCCTGCGCGTTTCGGCAACGGTGCGTGACAAGACTTGTCCAAATGCGGTGTGGAAATTGTTCGAAAGCCACTTGCCCCACTCCAAATGGTCCCCAGCCCCGCAACCAGGCAGAACTTTCAGGACGATGAAGGTTCGAAGAACGGCGCGCGACCGGCCGGAGGCCGGTCCGGGATGCCATGGATCGCACGCTAGTGGGCTTGCTCGCCGTGAACTGATCTGGAAGAGACGCGGAAACAATCGTTCCCGCGCCAACCCTACTCTCGAAATAGCCTTCCGCCAGGAGCTGCGCATACGCGTTCAGAATGGGGAATCGCGAAACACCCAGCTCTAGCGCCAGCACCCGGGTTGACGGTATACGCTGGCCCGGCCGCAGGCTGCCATCGACAATCGCGATGCGATATCCGTCGTAGACCTGCCTATGCAGTGGCTTCGACGTCTTCCGGTCGATCGCAATTACGGGAAGAATGCCGGAAGCTACTTTCTTCATTTCCGCGGAGCATAATGGTTATGCCAAACTCCCGTCAAGTGGTTATGGACTCCGACCATTTTCGCCTTCATTATCGGGACAGCGATTTTCACAGCCATCGTTTCGGGCAACCACGCACCCTGCGGCGGTAATCGAAGTCAACATAAACAACGAACAGGTGTGTCAATCTGTAGCGAAAGGTCTAGATCCCAATGAGCTTTGCAGAAACGGCAGCAGTAACGAAAACGGGGGAGGAAAGTCTAACCGATGGCGGCGACTCGCATATTTACAAAGATGCAAGGGCCGCGCGAATGAATTGGGGCAAACCTATGCCGTCTCCAGTTTCCGCCGGGGTACAGCGCGAGCATTCGAGCACGACTTTGCCGAGGGTGGTAAGGGCAGTAAGCGTCTCCGAAGCCTTGCCCCTGTCTCCCTCGCCTGCAGGGCGGGCGTCGGCGCGGATCGCAATCAAAGCCAAGGGAAGAATTCTCCTCCTCGATGCGGCGGAAGTTATCGCCGTCGAGGCCAAAGGAAACTATGTTTTGTTACACCACAGATCCAGTTCGTACATGCTGCGAGAGTCCATCGCCGCGATCGAGGAAAAGCTCACTCCATACGGCTTTTTGCGGATTCATCGATCTGCGCTGGTGAACGCCGCTCTGGTCGAAGAAATCCAGCCCTGGGCTACGGGTGAGTATGTAATCTGCGTGCGAGGAGGAAGAGAGTACACCGTTACCCGTACGTACAAGAAGAATCTGCAACTGCTCGCGCATTTGTGGATCGGCATGAGCGGCTTCGCCGCCGAATAGGATCTCCCCGTAATTCTAATTGTTATACGCAAGCGCCCTGTGGTCGGCGCTTCGTCTGCCGAAATAAATACCTGCGTTCGACGAGGCTCAACGGGCTCCTGCAGTCCGAACTCTGCTGAGAACAGATCATTCGCAGACCTCCGACTTCCAGAATCTTCCGAAATCTGGACCTGGGAAGGTTTCTCTCCTAATTGATGTAAGCCTACAAAACATCGTCACAGTCCTACAGGCATGCAGCCTCACGCGCAGAAGATCCGTCGTGAGCAACGTCCCGCGGCATCCGCAGTTTCATAACTGCAGATCCCATCACTGATGTAAACGATTGAAAAATCGACAAACTGCTTCTGGATAGCTAATTGCTAATACTCGAATTGCGGAAGATTCGTGTCTTGCCCGTGATGTTTTGTTTGCACAACAACATTCAATCTCTCGGTCGGAGGAAGCAATGCAAATCCGCAGTGCGAAGTTGCCCCTGGTTCTGCTTTTCGCGGTTTGTGCTGGCAGTGTTTTGTCCGCGTGGGCGCAATCAACTTCAACCGGCACGGTTGCTGGTTCAGTGACCGACTCCACCGGTGCGGTGGTGTCGGGCGCGGCGGTTACGTTGACCGATACCACGACCAACGTTGGGCGATCCACCACCACCAACGCGACCGGGCGCTACATTTACGTAGATGTCAACCCGGGCATTTACAACATCGCGGTCAGCAAGGCGGGATTTGAGACCACAAAGACTGGGAGCCAGGAAGTGAAGGTCGGGGCCAGCCTCACTGTTAATTTAACTCTGCAAGTGGGCGGCGCCAACGTCGTCGTGGAAGTGTCAGCGGTTGGCAATGAACTGCAGACCATGAATGCCACGGTGGGGAACACCATCGCGAATCTCACCATCGACAACCTGCCCAGCTTGGGGCGCGACGTCAGCACGTTCATTGCGTTGCAGCCGGGCGTAAGTCCCGATGGTTCCGTCGCCGGGACGGTTGTCGATCAAAGCGCGTTCTCGCTCGATGGCGGCGACAACACCAACGACATGGACGGCAGCATGAACGTTTACACCAAGAGCTTCGCCGGCGATCCGAGCGGAGGTGTGGCTAATCAAAACAGCGTGGGGCCATCCGAGGGCGGCAAGGGTGTGGGCGGCGCCACGGGCGTCTTGCCCACTCCCCAGGATAGCGTCGAGGAGTTCAAAGTAAATACCGCCGGCCAGACCGCCGATTTCAATAGTTCTTCCGGCTCCGAAGTGAAGGTTGTCACCAAGCGCGGCACTGATGCCTGGCACGGGACGGCCTACGAATATTACAAAGACAATAATTGGTCGTCGAACAGCTGGCAGAATAATCATAACGATCCCATCACTGCGATTCCCAGCTTTCATTACAGCCGCTACGGCGGAGCGATTGGCGGCCCGCTTATCCCCAAGGATGTTCTGGGCGGCAAGACCTATTTCTTTTTCAACTACGAAGGTTTCAATTTTCCCGACTCCGAAACCATTGCAAGGAACCTCCCTTCGGCGGCGTTGAGGCTGGGGCTGTTGACGGACGACATGACTGGCACCCTCTACAACTTGAATCCGACTGCCGTGACCTACAACGGCATTACTTACCCGGGAACTGCCAACGACCCGCGTGGAATTGGGATCAATCCTCTCGTCCAGATGATATGGAACAAGTACGAGCCAGCTTGGAATGGCGCTAGCTGCACTCAGACGCTATGCGACGGTTCGAACGTTCAAGGATTCTCGGCAAATCTTGCGCAACCAACGACCAGCAAGTTTGCCGTCGGGCGCCTGGATCACGATTTTTCGTCGAAGTGGCATTTCATGTCCAGCTATCGCTGGTTCGAGCTGAAAGCTGCCGCGGATGCTCAGGTTGATATCGGTGGCTTCTTCCCCGGAGATACTCTCGGCACTCCGGCTTCTCAATCCAATCTTCCGCAACAAGCTTTTCTGTGGACGGCAGGCTTGACTACGAATATCAGCACCAACACCACCAACGATCTGCACTATAGTTTCTTACGCAACTTCTGGCAGTGGAAGAGGACTGGAGATACGCCACAGACGGCCACGCTGGGCGGAGCGCTTGAAATCGATAGCGGCCAGTCGGCCGGGTTCGGACAAGTTAATGATCTCGGGCCCTACAACGTAGACACGCAGAACACGCGCAACCGTTTCTGGGACGGGCACGATCAGATGCTTCGCGATGATATCTCGATGCTCAAGGGCAACCACCTCTTCACGTTTGGCGGCACCTACGAGCACAATTGGGATTACCACCAGCGCACCGACAACGGCGGAGGCATCAACAACCAGGTCGTCTACGAACTGGGCGACGGGACCTCCGGGTCGCTTCTGGCGCAAGACATACCGCTTTGCGGGCAGGCAGGGGTCACCATCTCAAATTGTAGCTCGCTGACTGCGGCGGCACTGGGCATCGTTTCCATCTCGCAGGTCGCTTACACCCGCTCAGGGGCGAATCTGACGTTGAATCCAATTGGGACCCCGGCATTCGACAAAAGCACCATCCCTTACTACAACGTCTACTTCAGTGATACCTGGCACATGAAGCCGTCCTTCACCCTGACTTACGGCCTGGGCTGGACGCTGGAGATGCCGCCGGTGGAACAGAGTGGCAAACAGGTGGAACTCGTAGACTCCTCAGATCAGGTAATTTCGGGCGTATCGTACCTGGATGCTCGCAAGCGCGCTGCTCTGCAAGGCCAGGTCTATAATCCCGAAATCGGTTTTGCCCTGCTGGGCAATACCGCCAATGGTCCGAAGTATCCCTATAACCCGTTTTACGGTTCATTCAGCCCGCGCGTGGCTGCGGCCTGGAACCCTCGCTTCGACAGCGATTCGACACTGGGCCATCTTTTCGGCCATGAAGATACAGTGGTTCGTGTCGGCTATGGCCGTATTTTTGGCCGCTTGAACGGCGTGGACCTGGTGCTGGTGCCCTTGCTCGGCCCCGGCCTGCTGCAGCCCACTCAGTGCCTCACTGGCCTCAGCAGTGGAGTCTGCGGCGGCGCAAGCAGCAATACCGCCGCTACGGCTTTCCGCATTGGTGTGGATGGCTTGACCGCCCCGCTTCAGCAACCTTCGACGACGTTGCCTCAACCGTATTATCCCGGAGTCAACGGCATTTCATCGGCTACCGCCTCCGTACTGGATCCGAATTTCCGGCCCAATGAGGTTGATTCGGTCAACTTGACCATTCAGCGCCAGTTATCTCGCAAGGTCATATTGGAGGTTGGCTACATCGGGCGCAGAATCACCCACGAGTACCAACCCGTCAACCTTAACGCTGTACCTTACATGATGACGCTGGGCGGGCAGAAGTTCTCGCAAGCGTACGCAAACCTGGTACTGCAATATTGTGGGGGCGTAGCGGGGCTGGCTGGCGGCGGTTGCGCGGGAGCTAGTACGACCGGTGCGACCGCGGTGACGCCGCAACCGTTCTTCGAAACCGCGCTTGGGGGCGCCACCTCTGCCTACTGCAGTACTCCTGTCATGGTCGGGGGAACGCCCATCACTCCCACAAGCTGTACTCAGGCCGTAACGCTGAACGAGGGCGTTACAGGCAAAGGCAATCTCAACACTGCACAAGTGTGGAATCTGTGGAGCGACCTGGATGCCGGCCCGATGCAAAATTCTAATGGCGGACTTCCCGGACCCACGATGATGAACAACATCAACGCAGCCATCGGGGGAACGTCGCCCCAGATGTCGTCCGGACCTGCGGATAACGCCAGCACTGGCTACGGAAACTACAATGCTGGTTTCGCATCCCTCAAGATGGCCGACTGGAGGGGGTTGACCTTGCAGTCGAACTTCACATACTCGAAGGCGCTGGGAACGGGAGCGCTGGTCCAGGCAACCGGCGGATTCACCCCAGACGATCCCTTCAATTTGGGGACGATGTACGGGAATCAGACCTTCAACCGCAAATTCGTTTACAACTTCTTCTTCGTCTATCAACCGCCCTTCTTTAAAGGACAATCAGGGCTGCTGGGACGCGCGCTGGGCGGCTGGACGTTCTCGACGGTGTTCAGTGCGGGCAGCGGCGCGCCGGTCGAACTCTTTACCTCGACCGGAGACGGTCAGGAATACGGCGCCGGTGATAACGTCAACTACTTCGGCAACGAAAATATCGTTCCGGTGGCGCCTGCCACAAGCGGTCACCGCTACGACCAACCCGGCGGCCAGTTTCCCAATCTTTTCAAGGCAGGGCCAGCTGCGATCAACGACTTCCGCAACCCGATTCTGGGACTGGATAATAAGGATTGCGGCTTCGGCTGTATCCCCGGACTGCCCTACTGGAATATGGACCTTAGCGTCCGGAAGAATTTCCGAGTAACGGAGGGCATCAGCCTTGAGGTTCAGGGCGTCTTCGCGAACGTTTTCAACCACGATCAGTTCCTGGATCCAGACGGCTTTTACGAAACCGGCCTTTTTAGCGGTTCAGGGCCTGGCGGTTTCGGAACCCTGTCCGGCGGTTCGGCGCAGGAAGAGCCAGGAGGCAACCGGCAGATCGAAATGGGCGCCCGCGTTCGCTTCTAACTTAACACTGGAAAAACTCGCGGCTTGGACTGAAGACGCACTGCCAGTTGTTTGGCAGTGCGTCTTTCGTTTTGTGACCGGCGTCGGGTCCGCTTGTTCACCGTGTCGAATTCTTCTCGTGCTGGTACTCTTTTCTCATGGGACATCGTGGCTTTGGCCGGCCTGCGCAGTATTTCCTTCTCGCGCTCCTGCTGCTTACATGTATCTTGGCTTCCCCTCTTGTCCGCGCTCAGGATAATTACGAAATCCAGGTGTACGGCTCCGACTTGGTCGACCCTGGTCATACCATGGTCGAACTTCACAGCAACTTCACGATCGACGGCTCGAAGATCGTTGTAGACGGTGTTTATCCTACCAATCACGCCGAACATGAGACCGTTGAGATCACGCATGGCTTTAATGATTGGTTTGAATGCGGTTTCTACATCTTCACTTCGATCAATGATGGTCAAGGCTGGCAGTGGGTAGGAGACCACATCCGGCCGCGCGTTGCTGTTCCGGCGAAGTGGCTCTGGCCGGTGGGTCTGAGCATCTCCAACGAAATCGGCTACCAGAGGCGGCAATATTCTGTGGACACCTGGACGTGGGAGATCCGTCCGATCGTAGACCAAAAATTCGGGCGTTGGTATTGGGCGCTGAACCCGACGCTTGACCGCTCGTTCCATGGCGAGAGCGTGAACCAAGGCGTCGTATTTTCGCCAAACTTCAAGTTCAGTTACGATTTCACTCCGAAAGTCGCGGGAGGCTTGGAATACTACGGTTCGGTCGGTCCGGTGACTGGGTTCGATGCGCTGTCGCAACAACAACACCAGATTTTCCCCGCCATCGACTTAAGTATCGCCCCGCAGTGGGAGATCAATTTCGGCCTCGGCGTAGGACTCACGGGCGCGACCGACCACCTGATTGCCAAGATGATTCTGGGTTATCGTTTTAATTTCTGAGCGGGTAACTGTAACTGGCGAACGCTGCTTTAACCGCATGGATCACAGCATGGATCGCAGAAACTTTCTGGCTCTCCTGGGAACCACGGCCGGCGCCGAATTGGCGCGGCGCATGGGCTTGCAAGCCGCGCCGGACAATCCCAAGGCCGACATAACCCTTCGCATCTCGCCAGTAGAATGGGAAGTCGCGCCGCAAAAAATAATCAGGACGACCGGATACAACGGCTCGGCTCCTGGACCCGTCTTGCGCCTGCGTGAAGGCCAACGGGTCACCGTAGATGTATTCAACGAAACCAAAATCCCAGAGTTGGTTCACTGGCACGGTTTGTTCATTCCTTCTGACGTGGATGGTTCTGGAGAGGAAGGGACGCCGCCGGTGCCGCCGGGCGGCGTGCGGAGATATTCCTTTGTCCCTCGTCCATCGGGCACTCGCTGGTATCATAGCCACGTTCATGCGGGTCGGGATTTGAAACGGGCCACCTACTCGGGACAATTTGGATTTCTCTACATTGAGCCGAAGGAAGACCCAGGCGAGTTTGACGCAGAAGTTTTTCTCGCGCTGCACGGCTGGGACCCCTACCTAAGCAGCCAGGGCGGCGATGGCAGTCTGGAAGCTCTTTATCCCGTGTATTCGATAAACAGCCACGCGCTTGGTTCAGGCGACCCGGTTCGCGTGAAGGAAGGTCAGAAGGTTCTTTTCCGCATCTTGAACGCCAGCGCCACGGATCAGCATCGCGTGGCCCTGCCCGGTCACAAGTTCAAAGTAGTCGGCCTCGACGGGAACGCGGTTCCTGTGCCGCGCGAGGTCGACGCGATTGAGATGGGTCCGGCGGAGCGCGTGGATGCTCTCGTCGCAATGAACCAGCCCGGCGTGTGGATTCTTGGCGAGACGAATGACCAAGTCCGGAACGCCGGGCTCGGCATTGTCGTGGAATATGAGAACCACAGCGCTTCACCGCAGTGGACCCCAGCGCCGAATGCTCCCTGGGACTACACCCTGTTTGGCCGCGAAGCGGAGACTTCAGAACCCGCGGGCGGTATTGTGCCGCTCGTCTTCCGTAAGAAATTTGCCGGTAACCGTTGGGTAGATCACTGGACCATCAACGGCAAATCCTTCCCTAAGGCCGATCCCATTCGAGTCCGCGCCAGCTATCGTTACCGCCTTCGGTTCGATAACCAAAGCGATGAAGCGCACCCCGTCCACTTGCATCGTCATAGCTTTGAGTTAACCAGGTTCTCCGGAAAGGCGACCGCGGGCGTGGTGAAGGACGTAATCGTCGTGCCCGCCAGGCAGCAAGTTGAGGTGGATTTTGCGGCAGACAATCCCGGTCCTACTCTTTTTCACTGCCATCAGCAGTTGCACATGGACTTCGGCTTTATGACGATGGTAGAGTACGAGGGCTAGGCCACACGCCGGCGATCGCGTTACTTTCCCCCGTGGATGAGCTCCATTTCCGAGCCGATGAATCCCCACGAATTCCACGCCTCACCCCTCACTATCTTCCGGAACAGACCGACCGCCTCGGCGGGGTCGTGATGATAGAGATGCCAGTTCCCGACGCCATAGCCCACGGTGTTGAAGGCTAGCTCGCCCTCGAGATCTTCTGGTTCAGTAGGCGGAGGCGGCAGGACGGCCTCAGCCGTAAGCTGTCCCTGATAGAAATGCAAGAGACGCAGATAGAAAGAGAGGTGAGGCTCGGTGTTCTTAACCTCGGGCGTGATGCGCGTCAAAACCTGCGCCGCCGCTTGCTCCTTGCCCGCGCGGCGCAGCGAAACATAGAGCCAGTTTGAGCAATCGATCAGGCTGTCGTCGTTTTTCGCCAGCGCTCGCGCTTTGTCGAACGATGCCGCTGCTTCATCGAACTCGGTCAAGAAATAATGCGCCAGCCCGAGGTGATAATAAGCATCCAACATTTCCGGGGCGAGCTGTGTTGCCTGCTCCAGATCATGCATGGCAGCTTTGAACTCCCGCAGTCCAAGTTCCCGATGACCCCGCTCCAGGTAGAGGTCGGCGTTCTTTGGAGCAAAAGCTAATCCCTCGGTTGAAGTCGCTACCGCTTCCTTATATTGCCTACGCGCCGCCTCCGCTTTAGAAAGCTGCAGAACGCGCTCGACATTCTTCGGATCTGCCGCGAGGCTCTTGCGAGCGTTCACAACGCTGTCATCATCCGGCAGTGAATAGAGCCTGCGCCCAAGGCCGGAGGTAAGCTCGAGCGCTCCACGCCCGGTTTCGGCGCTACTCTGAGACGGAAGCCGAGTTGCCAGGCCGAAAACGGCCACAAAGAGGAATGCGCCAAAACGAGTACTGCATTTCCATCGGATCATCTTGTGCTGTCTCCTTCTCACCGCGGCTACGGGTGGCTCTCAGCGCTGGGACAAATGCGGAAGCGCTACCTTCTGCTGAATCCCCGCGCCCTCGACAACCGTGTAAATGAAGTCTGCTGCGACGTCCCGCAGGACTTCGGTTTCGCCATTTGGCCAGCGAATGCTTACTTCGCTCATCGTGTCGTTCGCCGCCAAGCCGAAATGCAGTCGCAAGTCATTTTGCGAAAGGTAGCTGGCGCCGCCGCGCACTTCACTGAACTGCACCAGCGCGCCAGCCTTCACCGTCACGCGCGCGCCAATCGCAGCCTTGTTGCTCTTCATTCCCACCAGCTTAAACAGTACCCGGTGATTCGGGCTGGCATTATGATTCAGCAGGAGCGATGGCGGCTGGCCCACGTTCAGCACCACAATGTCGACGTTGCCATCGTTGTTGATGTCTCCAAAGGCCGCGCCCCGCCTCGATTGCGGAGGCATGCTTGCCAGTGCCTGGGAAACGTCTTCGAAAGTTCCATCGCGATGATTGCGGAACAGCAGCATCGGCTGCCGGTACGGTGTTCCTCCAGGAATCGTGTCAACCTGGGGGTAGACGTGGCCGTTGGCGATAAACAAGTCGAGCCAACCGTCATCATCCATATCGAAGAATGCCGTGCCCCAGCTCACTAAAGGATAAGTTGCCCTCATCAGCCCGGCGCGGACGCTGACGTCGGCGAAATTGTCTTTGCCCAGGTTGTGATACAGGGTTGAGCCCTGCTCAAAAAAATTGGTGACGATCATCGACAGTCGGCCCTCATGAAGATAGTCGCCCCAGTCGACACCCATCGACCCCTGTTCCATGCCGTCACCGCTGAGCGCGACTCCGTCCAGCAGTCCGACCTCCTCAAACGTCCCGTCGTGCTTGTTGTGGTACAGAAAGTTCGGCCCGGCGTCGTTGGCCACATAAAGATCAGGCCAACCGTCGTTGTCATAATCACCCCAGGTCGCGCCCAAGCCGTAATAGTGATGAGGATCATCCACGCCGGCCTTCTTCGACACTTCTTCGAAGGTGCCGTCACCCTTGTTATGAAACAGTAAATCCGATTCCCCGAGCATGCCCCACGGACCGCACTGCACCAACACTCCCTTGTAGCGACAGAAGCGCGGATCGTTGCCGAACTGCGGCAGGTTGTTGATATCCACGTGCACGTAACGCGAGACGAAGAGATCTACCCGGCCGTCTCGATCGTAGTCGGCCCAAGCCGCTCCCGTGCTGAAGCCGCCCGCGCCCACGCCAGCCTTCTCAGTTACATCTTCAAACTTGCAGTTGCCCAAGTTGTGATAGAGCGCGTTGCCGCCGTAGCCGGTAACGTAAATATCCTGCAGGCCGTCGTTGTCGTAATCAGCCACGGCCACGCCCATGCCCCAGCCCTTATGAGTGAGGCCGGCGGACTTGGTGATGTCAGTGAAATGAAGTTCGTTGCTCTTCGGATCAGTATCCTGATGGTAGAGGGTGATCATTAAGTCGCCGCCCTGGCGGTAGCGCTCGACCGTGGAGCCGTTGACGGTGATGATGTCGAGCTTGCCGTCGTTATCGCAGTCGATAAGTCCTACGCCGCCGCTCATGGATTCCACGATGTACTTTTTGTCGGGAGAAGAAATGTGCGACACCGTCAGTCCTGCTTTCTGCGCCACATCCTCGAACTGCGGGAGGGGCTGTTCGCCAGGACTTTGCGTTTTGGGTGACGAGGAACCGGCCAGAGGCTTGGCTGGAGAAGACTGTGCGAGCAGCATCGCAGTCATTAGCCATCCCATCCCCAGGGTAAGTGTCCACACGGAAGGCAATGCTCGCATAGGCAGGCCTCGATTATACAGGGCGTGGAGAAGTCGGTGCTGAAGCTCCATGGTGCAGACCAAAACGTACAGCCATATCGACGTGTGGGTTAGAATTTGGCTTATGCGAATGCAAGTGCGGACCTGGTGGCTCGCGAGAATCTGCGCAATGTGGCTGCTGATCGCGCATTGCGTTCTGGCTCAGACGCAAGTGCCGCGCAATCCGCCACTTCCAACCGACGAGGAGATACAGCTGCACACAGACCTCGAACAGGCCGCGGAAGCGATGCACAAAGGCGACAATGAGGCTGCAGAACAAGCTCTGCGAAGCGCGCTGAAGATAGATCCGCATTCACTCGCCGCGCTGAACAATCTGGGAATTGTGTTGGCTCGCATGGGGCAACCTGCCGAGGCAATCCCGTTGTACGAAGAAGCGCTGAAATTCCATCCTGAGGACCCTGCGACAAAACGCAATCTCGCTATCGCGTATTTCAAAGCCCAACGGTACGCGCCAGCATGGCGAGTGCTTAGACCGTTATCTGCGGCCTATCCAACCGACTTTCAGATTCTCGACTTGGCCGGCCTGTCCTTGTTTGCTCTCGATCGTTATCCGGAAGCCGCCAGCTATCTGGAACGCGCAAACCAGGCCCAGCCCTCCGATCTGGAGACGCTCGACATGCTAGGGAAGGCGTACCTGCGGATGAAGGACTACAAGGCGCTTACCAGCGTGTTCGCTCGAATCATGCAGGTGAATCCAAATTCGGCGTCCGCTCACATCATGATGGGCACGGCCTACGATGAGATGTCGAATCGACCGGAGGCCATCGAAGAATATCAAGCGGCCGAAGCCGCTGACCCGAACTTTATGGGAGTCCATTCCGGCCTGGGTTTTGAGTATTGGCGAGAAGGCGAGAACGAACTTGCCGAGAAGGAGTACCGGGAGGAGTTGCAGCACTTTCCCAGCGATCCGGTCTCGAACTGCATTCTTGGCCAGATCCTTCTGGATAAATCCCTGCCGGCAGAGGCCGAGCCTCATTTTCGAGCGGCTCTAGCGGTGAATCCCCGCTATGCCGAAGCTTTGTTTGGTCTGGGCAAGACGGAGCTGGCACTGCAACATCCTCGCGTGGCGCTTGAGCCGCTTCGCAAAGCCATCCAGATCGATCCCAACTATTTCGAGGCCCACTTTGTTCTCGGCACAGTGTTGCGGCAGCTGGGCCAGACCGCCGAGGCGGCGAACGAACAAAAGATCGCCCTCGCGATCCAGGAAAAGGGAAGAGCGGCAGCGATCAAGAGGAACGAAAGCCAGTGAGGTTCGTAGCGGGAAGCTTTGATATTTCCTGGAAAACCGAAAAACGCAAAGCGCACGCCGAGGCGCGCGCTTTGCGGTGATTGTCGTGATGGTTAGAAGTTAATCTTCATGCCGATCTGCACATTGCGTGGGATGTGATACCCAGTGACCGTACCGAAGGTAGTGTTTCCGTCGCCATAGGGATTCACACTAACGGGCTGATCATCCACGTTTGTATCGATCAAGTTCGGGCTGCCGTGATTGAACGTGTTGAACGTTTCCAGCCGCAGTTGCAGGTTGGCCCGTTCGCCGAATTTTATATTCTTGAACAGTGACGTGTCCCAGCGCTGGAAGCCCGGTCCCAGCACCACACCGGGAGCTGAGTTGCCGAACTGCCCCACCGCGTCTGAAAACGCCGCGGTGTTGAAGTAGTGGTTGACGGTCTTCGGACCATGGGGATCGCCGGATTGATTGGGGCGAGGGAAGATGGTGCTGGGGCCGATGCCCAAGCCGCCAGGATAGAGAGGACAAGTCGTCGTCGTGCCACCGATCGTGCAAGCCTCGGTTGAGTTGGTTGTCGTAACCAACGCCCACGGGTCGCTGTTCTGTGTTACGGACAAGGATTGTCCGGATTGGATAGTAATGATACCAGAGAGCTCCCAGCCACCCAGTACCAATCCCAGACCGCGCTGCTCTTTGAAGAACGGCTCCTGGTACACGTAGTTGATGGACACCATTTGCGGCGTATTCGTAGTGGATAACCCGTAGTTTTCCTTCAGGTTGTAGGTGTCGTAGGCCGCCGAGCCGCGGTCCTCGTAATTGGTCCCGAGCAACTTGGACCAAGTGTAGGCAACCCCGACCTCCAATCCATGGCTCAGCCGTCGCTGCAACGTGGCTTGCAGCGAATTGTAGTTGCTGGTGAACACCGGGTCGCGCGAAGTAATCGGCCCGTAGCCCAGGAACGGAGCTATAGCATTTATACCGACCCCTGGATTGGCTTCACGCGTCGCTACCGTTGGCTGGTTGTAATCGATGTCGCCCAGCAGATGCGTTCCTTTGGTGCCCACATAGGCGATTTCTACTACCGTGTTCGGCATGATTTCACGTTGCACCGAGACGTTGTAGTCCTGGTAGCTGGGAACCTTGAAGGTTGGCTGTTGGCCCGGGAAGCCCCCTCCGGTTGTGACCAGGCCGCTGGGGCCCAGAGGGGCTGGCGGGGCCGATCCGACCTGATAATTGTCGAACAGGTCCAGGCTTGAGGTTCCGTTGTTGGTGACGGTCGTCGTCTGAACCAGCGGAGGATCGTCGAACGCGTTCTGCTCCCAGATACCATTGAGCGTGCGGTCGTAGAAAATGCCGTACCCCGCCCGGACCGACATCTTGCCGTTGCCTCGCGGATCCCAAGCCAAACCGAATCTTGGGCCCCAGTTGTTGTTCGAGCTGGGGTTGACCCGGGCGCCGTAGGGAGAGCAGGTCGCAAAAGGCGCGATGGCCGTGGCCGTCGAACAAGTTGCCCCGGTGGGAAAGATCAGGCCGTTGGCATAGATCGCCGCATTTCCACCGGCGGCAAACTCTCCGTTGGGAGCGCCTGTAGAGGTAACAATTGTAGGAGCATTGGCCGCATTGTAAACCGCGGGATCGAAGTTGAGCAGCGTGTCCTTGGCATCGGTGGGCGACGGGAAGTAGCTATAGCGGATACCGAGATTCAACGTCAGGCGTGGCGTCACCTTCCAATCGTCCTGCACATAGAATTCGAAATTCGTATAGTGAAGATCTGGAACCGTATCTTTGCTGGGCTGCGAATAGCTGTCCGCCTGTCCTAGCAGGAAATTGGCGAAAGCATTCTGCCCGTTGACTGCACTGCTGAAGTTGAAGGTCGCCTCACCGCTGGTGGCGTTCTCCGTCTTCGTCATCCACATTGAGGTGACGCCGAGGCGGATGGTGTGATTCCCGTGCTGAATGGAGAGGTTATCGAATATGTTCTTGTCGATGTTTCTCTCGAAATAGGGCCCGTTTCCGTTGGTTAAGCCGGTGTACTGCGAGTTGGCGAACTCGACATTAGGAGCGCGTCCATACGGGTCCTGATAGGCAGTCAATCCGGTAAGCTGACTGGTGAAGGCTGGCGAGTTGGCGAAGCCGCTTAACGCCGCGTTGATCGCTCCCCAGGAATCGCCGAATTCGACTTCGTTCACCACTTTCGGCGAGATGCTCATGGTCGCATTTGCGACCAAATTACGGCCGGGGGCGTTCAGTGAAATCGCGTCCGATCCGGGATAATTCGCCGTGCCCCAGAGCCCAAAAGGAAAGTTTTCAGGCACGCTGTCCTGCATGTAACGGCCGTACAGGCGCACCTTGTCGCCAACGTTCTGGTCGAGACGGATGATGTCTTGACGGAAGTTGTTCAACTCACTGTAACTCTCATCGAGTTCGTTAGCACCAATGTTGGCCGGATTGGGCGCCATGAAGGCCTTTAGATAGGCGGCGGCGTTCTGGCTGTAGCAGGTGGGGCTGATCGTCCAAGTTTCGTTTGCGCCCGTCCCAGCCGTAGTCACACATCCCGCAGGCGCGACGGTAATGGGAGTGGTAAACACGCCGCCAAGTTGCCCCACGGTGGGCACGGCGATTTCTGTGCTGCCCGGAAGGCTCTGGTGACGCCACTCTTCCGACCAGAAGAAGTAGGTTTTGTTCTTATCCGGAGTATAAAGTTTGGGAATTTCAAGAGGGCCACCGATGGTGAATCCCCAGTCGTTGTAGCGCTCAATCGGAGTTCCGTTGGGCGAAAGACCGGTAATGTGACTGTCGGCATTGGAAACGTAACTGCTGTCAGCGATAGCCTGCCGGTTTTCAAACGTATTTGCGTTGAAATAGTTGTTGCGATTGAACCAATAGCCCGTGCCATGAAACTGGTTCGTTCCCTGCTTGGTCGCGACCACGACCTGGCCGCCGCCGCTGCGCCCGAAGGACGCGTCGTAGTTGCTGCGCTCCAGGGTGAACTCCTGGATGGCATCAACGCTCGGAGTGTTCAGCAAGGTTCCGTTCGAGCCACTGTCGTTGATGTCTGCGCCGTCGACCGTCCAATTGTTGGCGCCCATGCGCGCCCCGTTGACCGCAATCGCGGTGTTACTAGACAGTCCGAATCCGGGTTCATCGCCCAACTGGTTAGCGACTCCGGGCTGCATTACGACTAGCTGTTCGAAATTGCGGTTGTTGAGCGCAAGGTCTCGAAGCTGGTCACCTGTGATGGTTCCGGATTGCTCCGCCGTCGTGGTTTGGATAGGAGTGTTTTCTGCTACTACCTCGACGGTTTCGGTAGTTTTCCCTGTCTTCAGTTGGACGTCAAGAGTGTGTTTTTCGGCAACGTTCAGAACGACTTCGTTGGCCACGAAGGTCTGAAAACCGGCGTCCTTCACCGTGACCGTATATCGGCCAGCGGGGAGGTTGGTGATATTGAAATTGCCGGTGCTGGTGGTGGTGACGGAGCGAACGTCGATGCCGGTTTCATTATTGTGAACCACGACCGTCGCGCCAGCCACCAGTGCTCCGCTGGGATCGGTCACCGTACCAGTAAGCGTAGCCGCCAGCTCTTGCGCCAGCCCCGCGGTTGACAAGACGAGGATGACTGCGCAGACCGCTAGAAAGCAAGCCAGCTTCTGCATGGTTCCGCACTCGTCGCCTTGTCCCAAGTCCCTACGCCTTCGGTACGTCAAATTCGTCATCGCAGCGCCTCCTGAGAGCACTCCACCAACCGGTTACAAACTGGTCCTAATACAAACGAACTATGCTATATAGCACGCGATGTCCCCTAGTCAAGAAAAAAAAGCAATAGTCTGAAAAAAGTGTCGGACTCGGCCTTCGCGCATTCGTCTCTCCGACCAAGGATGGACCACCGATAGGAAAATTTGTAACGTGAGAGCCAGTCCCAAATTGGGAAAATGAATGCGTCAAGTGCACAGGATCACTCATTTCCGGCGAGATTCGGCGCTGCCCACATTCAGATCTGCCCACGGATATTGCCGGTTTTGCCCCGTTCCTGTGCCAATTTGAGGGTAAAGAACCCATGAAGCAACATCCTTACGGGAATTGAGCTTTACATCGAACTGTCAATAAGCTATATAGCATAAGGCGCTGAAGTGGCTGATCGCGGACTCAACGGCGGCAGCTCGCCGGTCAAGGAGACTCTGGAAGCAATCGATTATGTCTGGAAATCATCGCAATCGGACTCCGGCCTACAAACGAATCCAGAGCGAAATCCGCAACCGGATTGCTTCGGCTAGCCTCAGGCCGGGGGATGCAGTCGCGTCGGAGCGCGAACTTGCCAAGACCCACAAGGTGAGCCTGATGACGGCTCGCCACGCTTTGGCCGGCCTGGAACATGAAGGCATTGTCGAGCGCCGCCTCGGGGCGGGCACCTTTGTGGCCGTGCCCAAGATCCACTTCAACAAATTGATGAGCTACACCGAGCAAATGTCGAGCCGTGGTTTAGCTCCGCGGTCCCGAGTGTTAGTGGCCAAGGCGATTGAGGGCGAGCCGGAAGTTGCGGCGAGGCTCGGGCTGCCGGAAGCCAGCCGAGTGGTGAGGATCCAGCGTCTCCGGCTGACCGGGGAAGAGCCCTTCGCGCTGGAAACCTGTTACCTATCCGCCGCCGACTTTCCCGACCTGGCCTCGGCCCCTTTAGGACGGAGTTCTTTGTTTGCGATTCTCGAGCACAACTATGCCACGAAATTGGCATACGCCGACGAAGAAGTGGATGCGACATCGGCAGACGCCAGCGTCGCGGAACTTCTTGGCGTACCTCGGGGAGCTTCGGTGCTGCGCATTCGCCAGATCATCTATTCCACCAAGGGCAAGGCTACAATTTATGTAGTGGGTTTCTACCGCTCCGAACGGCACACACTGTTTATCAGGCGTTTCCGCTGAAGCGTCGCAGCCAGCGGCCGGTGAAAAGAGGCCACGATGCAGCTAGCATTAGCCATAATTCTTGCCAGCCTTGCAGGATCGGCGGGTCCTTCCAATCAGGCGATGCCAGCGCAAAACCCGCCTGGGTTCGTCAACACTCTGATGCCGCAACCCTCGCATCTTTCTACGCAGGAAGGGCGACTCATACTCTCACCCTCCCTGGCGGTCGTGACGGACCACTACAGGGACGCGCGACTCGACGCCGCGATATCGCGTAGCCTTGATCGAATCGAGACGCAGACCGGTATTTCAATCCCAACGTCTCAGTCGGCCGCAGGTGTATTGGAACCGCTGACCGTTAGCGTCGATGGGCCCGGGCAAACCATCCAATCGCTTGATGAAGACGAGTCCTACTCTCTCGACGTCACTTCCTCGGGCGTGCGCCTCCACGCGGCTACGGTGGTCGGAGCCATGCATGGCCTCGAAACTCTGCAACAGCTAATACAGGCAGATGCAACCAGCTATTTCCTTCCCGTAGTGTCGATTCAAGACGCCCCACGTTTTCGCTGGCGCGGCCTCATGATCGACTGCGGACGCCACTTCATGCCGGTTGAGGTTTTGAAGCGGACTCTCGACGGAATGGCCGCAGTGAAGCTGAACGTCTTCCACTGGCATCTCAGCGAAGACCAGGGCTTCCGGATGGAGAGCCGAGTTTTCCCCAAGCTCACCGAACTGGGCTCCGACGGACTTTTTTATACCCAGGAGCAAGCCCGCGAGATTGTTGCGTACGCGCGTGACCGGGGCATCCGTGTCGTGCCCGAGTTCGACATACCAGGGCACACCAGTGCATGGTTTGTGGGATATCCCGATCTCGCCAGTGCCCCCGGTCCCTTTCACATCGAGCGGGAGTTCGGCGTCTTCGATCCGGTGATGGATCCTACGCGCGAAAGTACCTACAAGTTTCTCGATACATTTATCGGAGAGATGGCAGCCATCTTCCCCGACCACTTCATGCATATCGGAGGGGACGAGAACAATGGCGTGGAATGGAAGGCTAATCCGCGCATCCAGGCCTTCATGCGCGAACACAATCTCCACGATACAGCCGCGCTGCAAAATTATTTCAACCAGCGTCTGCTCAAGATTCTCGAGAAGCATGGCAAGCACATGATCGGCTGGGATGAAATTCTTACGCCCGATCTGCCCAAGGACGTTGTCGTTCAGAGCTGGAGAGGCTTTGATTCACTCGCCGCTGGAGCGAAAAATGGGTACAGCAGCATTCTCTCCGCCGGCTATTATCTGAATCTTATGAGCACTGCCGCAGCCCACTATTTGGTGGACCCTCTGCCCAAAGCGAGCGGATTGAGTCCAGAGGAGCAGGCGCGCATTCTCGGCGGAGAGGCGTGTATGTGGGATGAGCAGACGACTTCGCGAGACATCGACTCCCGCATCTGGCCTCGTGCCGCGGCAATTGCCGAGCGTCTGTGGTCGCCGCGTGACATAGACAACGTTGACGACATGTATCGAAGACTCGCCGTTGAGTCACTGCGACTGGAAGCTCTCGGTCTTACGCACATCTCCCAGGAGGGAGTCAGCCTGCGCCAGTTGGCGGGAACCCGAGAGATCGATCCCCTCGCTACCCTCGCGTCCGTGCTCGAGCCGGTCACCTTCCACGATCGCGCACACCTGCAGCACCCGAATCAACTCACGCCACTCAATCAACTCATCGACGCTCTTCCGCCTGATCCGCCGTCGCGCCACAATTTTGAGCTGCTTGTGAACGCCTATCTTGAGGATCCCGAAACTCGATCGCAGAGACAAGCCGAACTTATCGCCAACTTCAAAGCGTGGATTGCCGCGGAGCCTGGAATTCTGCGCTTGATGGCTGGCTCACCCATGCTGGCGCGAGCAGAACCGCGAGTTCAGCAACTCATCGTGCTGGGCACCATCGGCCTCGAGGCGGTGTCTCATCTTTCATCGGGGCTGCCTGCGGCTGCCGGCTGGAAGGCTCAGCAGCTGGCTCTCTTGGATGAAGCCGAGAAACCGCAGGCGCTGGTGCGCTTCACGGTGATCAATCCCTTGCGTGACCTCGTCAGCGCGGTTCCCGAGGCGGCTAACAAATAGTCCCTCAACACAAAAGGGCAAGCTGGCTTCTCAGCCAGCCTGCCCAAGTTCTGTTTTTTATGCTCCTGCCTCTACAAACTAACTAGCGGCCCAGGCCTGCCGCCAAGGTTTTGACCATGGTTCCACTCGCATCGTCGTCTTTCAGCGCCCATACGTAGGCGCCGCCCAGACCTCCCGGGACCTTCAGGTTTATATAGACCGTCTTCAAAAACACCGTGAAGGGATCGTCGTATGTGTAAAAGGTCCCGCTGGTTGAGTCGAACAGGGACACAGCAACTCTTCGCGCATCGAAGTAATTGCTGTAGCCGTTCGACGTGAGCGTGGAGAGCGTCGAATAGGTGAGAAGTCCCGGAGTCAGCAGAGTGTCGCAGCCCGCCGTATTACCGCTGAGGTCAGGACACAAGCCCGTTCCGTTCGCCCAGAGGACAGGAGAGGGGCCGGTTGAGTTCTGATACAGGCCATGGTTCACGTTAGGCGCACCTGTCCAGCCGGCGCCGTAAAGAGGCATACCCATGGTGTATTTGCGCGGTGGCACGCCAGCCTTGAGATACGCATCTACCGTGTCGTTAATGTCGAGATCCTGCCCAAACAACGGATCCTGTCGGGAATCGAATAGCGGCGATGCGTCGTTGGTTTGCGTCACCCATGAGCCGGAATAGTTGTAGCCATCAACCGTGATGAAATCAACCTGCGCGGCAGCTTTGCGAAGATCGATGTTGACGTAGTTCTGCGAGCCTGCGGGTCCATCGAACGACAACGTATATTGCTTGCCCGTGGTTTTGCTCAAAGCATTCAGTTGGCTGCGGAACTCTTGCAGCAGAGCGGTAAAGTTCTGCGTGTCAGTTGCGGTCGGGAATTCCCAGTCGATATTGAAGCCGTCAAACAAGCCGGGCGCCGTGATGCCCGCAGCGATGTTGCCATTGATGAACATGTCGATGCAGGAAGCCGCAAGGGCCTGGCGCCCGGCAGCGGTGCTGGCGGCGCTGACGAAGGCCGCAGTATTGCTACCGGACGCTCCTCCCAAAGACATCAGCACTTTCAGGTTGGGATGCAGTGCCTTGAGTTGTTGGATAGCCGCAAAATTTCCATAGAGCGGACCTGGGTAGGCGGTGCCGTTCACGCTGGGCAGATATGGAGATTGATAGTCGGCCCAGGTATCGGCAATGGCACATGCTGGCGACGGACTCGCTGTCACGTTGCCGAAAGCGTAGATGAGGTGCGTCAGTTTATCGGCCACGCCATTCTGTTGGAGATTCGCAATATTGTAACCAGCGTAGTAGATACTCCACTCTTCGAAGTATCCTCCGACGATTTTGCCTTGATCGTTGTTTTGTGCGAATGAGGGAGAGATGCATGCAACGAGGGCCAACAAAGTTAGTAAAGCCATTCGGAGCAGGCGCGGCAGGAAATGGATTGACATGGCAAATGCCTCCAGACTTCGTAAGGTACGAACCGCCGGAGTATAGAGCTATATAGCGGAAGTTGCAATAGTCTACTTTCGAGGCAGCATATTTTGGGCGATCGTCGGCATCTGCCACTGCGCACCCATCCAAAACGAACGCAAAACAGAAATCAAAGGCAGGCCGACTCATGAGCCGGCCTGCCTTTGTCGTTATTCCTGGAGCAGTCTCTACGGATTGAGATCACCAGCAATAGCTTTGGTTAGGTCTCCATTCGGGTCGTCGTCTTTGATGGCCCAGACGTAGCCGCCGGCGAAGCCATTGGATTTGATGAAGTTTACCTTGCACTGCACTGACTCAGCATTGTCGTAGCTGAATGCGGTGGACGTGGTTGAGTCGAACATACGGGCCGCGCACCGGGTAGAGTCGTAGCTGGGCGTGAAGCCGTTGTTCAGCAGGTTAACGATGGTGCCGTAGGTTGCCAGTCCGTCCGTCAGCAGGAAGTCGCAACCTGCCGCGGGAGAGCTCTGGTTATCACCCGTCGAGCAATTCCCCACACCATTCGCATTGGGAACCGGAGAAGTTCCGTTTGGAGTTAGATCTCCAGTCGGATCCGTAATTCCGGTCGCGTTCTGATACATTCCGCCATTTGCTGAGGTCAGGCCTCCGGCCCAACCCGCACCATAGAGCGGGAAGCCCATGGTGTACTTTGCCGCTGGCGCACCTTGCGACATGTAGTACTGCACCGTAGCGTCGATATCGTCAGCAGGTTTTCCGTACAGCGGATTGGCGGGTTCGTCATACAGAGCTGAGGCATCGTTCGTGGCGTTGGACCAGTCTCCGGCGTAGTTATAGCCATCGACATTCATATAATCCAACTCCGCGGCGACTGCCGAGATGTTGATCGTGTCATAGCCACCATCGTTGCCCGAATCCTGGGCCGCGCCCGGGGTTGACGGACCGGCAGCCAGATCGGCCAATAACTGATACGTTTTTCCGGTTGTTCCCGTCAACGTAGTCAGTTCGTTGCGGAACTCGGTCAACAACGCAGTGAAGTTGGCCGTATCGCTTGCGTTTGGAAACTCCCAGTCGAGGTCGATGCCATCGAAGAGAGTGCCTGTGGAAACACCCGACGCGATATTGCCCTGGATGAACATGTTGATGCAGGAGCCGACAAAGGCCTGACGTTGCGCCTCCGTGCTGGCCGCCTGATCGAAGAGCTGGTTGTAGCTCGGGGGATTCCATCCTCCGATCGAGATCAATACTTTCAGGTTGGGATTAAGCTGCTTAAGTTGTGCCAGCGCCCCGAAGTTTCCCTGTAGTGGGGCCGTGGCCGGAGTCGCACCAGTTACCTGCGGAACGACCTTCTGATAATCCGCATAAGAGTCGGCAAGCGCGCAATTCACGTCGCTGCCGTTCGCAACCGGTTTGGCGAAGGCGTAAATGACGTGCGTGAGAACGGCGGCTATGCCATTCGCCTGCATTTGCGCAACGTTGTAGTTGGCGTAGTAAGTGCCCCACTCTTCATACCATCCCCCCATGAACAGATTGGTAAGCGCGGTTGTCGTCACGCTGACGGCTGAACTGGCGCCAGACGTGCCGGCATAGTCCGTCGCTTCAACGGTGAAGCTATAGTCGGTTGAAGGCGAAAGGTTGCTCGGTGTGTAGGACGTGGTGGTCGTAGTTCCGACCGCTGTCCCGCCTTGCAACACGGTGTAGTTGGTGATGGTGCAACCACTGGGAGGAGTGACCGCATTCCAACTGAGGTTGGTGCTGGAATCGGTGGTGCCAGAGGCCGCCAAACCCGTTGGGGCGCTTGGCTTGGTGGTGCACGAGCTCGCGAGAGTAGTCACATTCACTGCCGAACTCGCGGCTGACGTGCCGGCGGCATCTGTCGCCTCTACCGTAAAGCTGTAAGTTGTCGAGGGCGTGAGGCCAGTCACGGCGTCGGAGGTTGTGGTGGGGGTTGCGATTGAAGTTCCGTTTTGCAGGACCTTGTAGCCAACACTGCATCCAGCGGGTGGAGTGACCGCAGTCCAGCTCAGGTTTGTGCTGGATTGTGTCGTTCCGGACGCCCCCAGTCCAGTCGGAACAGCTGGCGCAGCCGAGCAGCTCGAACAAGCCCCGGTTGCAGTCCAAGGTTCGCCGGTTCCGGCTCCGCCGTTATTGGTCGACGGATTTTGGTTCTGCGTCCAGAAATTGGCAACGTAGTTTTCTCCACCCACGCTCGCCGTCATGCCCGCGGTGTAGACCGCCGTGGCGCTCCATGCTGTGGCGCACGAGCCGCCACCGCCTGCCAGCGTCGTAACACCTAGAGCCGAACTCGCGCTCGAGGTGCCGTGGCTGTCCGTCGCTTCCACGGTGAAGCTATACGTGGTGGAAGCGGAAAGCCCGCTGACCGCGAACGAAGTTCCGCTTGCGGTTCCGATCGAAGTTCCATTCTGCAATACGGTGTAACTGCTGATCGTGCAGCTCGCAGGCGGAGTTACTGCCGTCCAACTCAGGCTGGTACCGGAGCTGGTTGTTCCGGAAGCCGCCAATCCAGTCGGAGCACTGGGCACGGCCGTGCAGGAATTCGCGAGCGTGGTCACATTCACGGCCGAACTTGCGGCTGAGGTGCCGTTAGCATCCGTTGCCTCAACCGTGAAGCTGTAAGCGGTCGATGCCGCAAGTCCGCTGACGGTGAACGAAGTGCCACTTGCGGTTCCGATCGAAGCTCCATTCTGCAGTATGGTGTAGTTGCTGATCGTGCAGTTTGTAGGGGGAGTGTCCGCTGTCCAGCTCAGATTTGTACCGGAGCTCGTCGTGCCAGACGCCGCCAGTCCAGTTGGCGCGCTGGGTGTCGTCGTGCAACTACCGCCGCTTCCGCCAGTCCCACTTAGAGCGGATGTCTGCGGACTATTGGTGGCGTTGTCGGTCACCGTCAGGGTGCCGCTCGCCGCGCCTGACGCAGTTGGGTAGAAATACACGTAGATTGGACACGAGCCGTTGGCGGCCACCGACGATCCACAATTGCTGGACACGACGAATGGCCCGCTGACCGTGACGTTACTGATGCTCACGGCAGAGCTGCCGCTGTTGGAGAGTGTGAAGGTTTGCCACGCAGTCCCTGTGTCGACCGCAGTGCTCCCGAAGTTGTAGCTCGACGGACTCAGAGTGACTGTCGCTTGCGCCCACAGCGAAATCGACACAAAAACGCAGAGGAGGGAAGGGAAAAGTAAAGCACGCTTCATTGTGGCTCCTTGATTCGGGGGACGCTGCCAGCGCGGTCCGCCCGCGGTTAGATGATTAAAGGAAACAAGCCCAAGCGGTCGTCGCATCGAGATCTTTGTCGCGAGCGTTGGTTATATGCAGCACTTGTGGAAGATTCACGGAGCAGTGGCTTATCGATCGCGATATTTTGCAGATCTGAAAAGAGCAAGTTCCAGCAAATCCATACGCCCAACTGCTCTATAGCATTTGCGGAAGTAGCGTACTCCCCTCGGTCAGCTGAGTCAGAAAACTTTTCTCTTGTTTCGCGATCCGAACTACAAATTATTCCGCGATCCGCTAACCACTAGAAAGCGTGGGGCGTTCAAGGCGGGACCAAGTTGATTTCAGAAAATCCGAAAACGGCGATTATTGCGCGATCTTGTTACGGAAAACGAACTCGATACCGACAACCTGGAGGCGACGCGGAGGTGAGGGTCGACGCGCACCACTTTTTTACGGTTGATTTTCTCGCAAGCGATTACCGCAGCCCGGCCGCAATCGCCTTGGTCAGGGATCCGCGGGCATCGTCGTCATTCAGCGCCCACACATAGGCGCCGCCAAGGTTCTTCTTCTTGATGTAAGCCGTTTTCGCTGCTACTGCCACGGGATTATCGTAACTATAGAAGGTTCCGGTGGCCGCGTTGTAGAGCGTCGCTCCCACTCTCGCCGAATCGTACCAGGCGGTAAAGCCGTATTTATTCGTGAGGTTTTCAATCGTCGAGTAAGTGACAAATCCCGCCGTCAGCACAGTATCGCAACCGGGCGAGGCCATAGCTTTATTCGTGTTCAGGCAAGGCCCTGATCCGTCGGTCAACGGAACGGGAGCCGGAGCAGTCGCATTCTGGTACAAACCATGATTCACGTTAGGGACCCCCGTCCAGCCGACGGCGTACAACGGCAAACCCATCGTGTATTTGGCGGCCGGCACGCCGGCGCGGCGATAAGCTCTTACCGTTGCGTCAATGTAGCGATCCTCGGCATAAACGGGGTCAGCGGCCGTGTCGTAAAGCGAAGACGACTCATTGGTTTGGTTGTCCTGCGGTGCCGCGTAGTCGTAACCGTCAATCGTGAGGAAATCTACTTGCGCGGCAGCAGCCTTAAGATCGATGTTTACATATTTCTTCGAATTAGCCGGCGAATCGAACGTCAGGACATATTTCTTGCCCGTCGTCTTCGATAGAGCATTGAGCTGCGTCCGGAACTCTTTCAGCAGAGCGGTGAAGTTCTGCTTGTCCGTGGCGCCGGGAAACTCCCAATCGATATTGAATCCGTCAAACAGCCCGGGAGCCGTGACGCCGGCAGCGATATTGCCCTTCACAAACATCTCGATGCACGAAGAGGCCAGCGCGGCACGGCCCTGAGCGGTAGCTGCTGCGGTCACGAAGCCCGCAACATTGCCCGCCTGTCCCCCCAAAGAGATCAATACTTTCAGAGTGGGATGAAGTTCCTTGAGTTGCTGGATCGCGCCAAAATTTCCATAGAGCGGCGCGGTGTAGGGCTTGCCGTTGACACTCGGAAGCTTCGAATTCTGGTAAGCGGCCACGGGATCGGCAATCGCGCACGCCGGCGGAGAAGTCGGGGTCACATTACCGAAAGCGTAGATTAAGTGCGTCAGTTCGTCGGCCACGCCATTCTTTTGCAAGTCTGCGACGTTGTAACCGGCATACTGGATGCCCCATTCCTCGAAATAGCCGCCGAAAATCTTGCCATCGTTCCGCGCCTGCGCAGACGATTGAGCGACACAAGCCACGAGAACTAATAGACTCGTCAAAAACGTTTGGAGCAAGCGCGGCATTGATAATCGGGGCATAGCAACATCTCCAGGATTCGAACAAGGTTGATCGGCAGAGTGGGTAGGTGTCAGCTCAAAACCTGATCAAGCAGTTGGCCGACAGCCCGCTTTGCTTCGAGTATGGAATAACGATGATCCATAGCTCCGGCCAGATCGGTGTTAGCAAATGCAATACGCCCAAACGGCGCGCTGCGCAGAATCTCGCGAGCGGCAGGCTGGCCGCCGCTTCCAAAGAAGAACCCCGGTTGCGGACTGAGATATGCGTGTCCCCATCGATTCAAGATGATTCCCGCGATATCTCGTTTTGCGTCGAACCCCCCTCGCGTGAACATCTCGCTGAATTGCTCGCGGACTTGCCGTTCATAATCTCTGAAAGACGTTCCCAGCAACTCAGAACGGCCTCGGTTCCCCTGGTCTTCGGTGGAAGATCCCGGGTATGAGTACAAAACTTTCAAGCTGAGCACGATCGGTGAGTCCGGACCGATCGTCGGACTTTCAACACCCGTGAGCGCCTGCTTGCAAACCTCCATGTAGTTGCCCAACCCTTCAAACCAGCGGCAACCGCTCATTCCCATCTTGTAGAGGAATCGCCAATTTCTAACCGCAACGTTCATCATCATGCAGGGGGAGCGGTAGAACTGAGCGTAGGCCTGGCGCTGAGTTTGTGGAAGATCTTTCACAATGTGTTTCGTAGTCCAGCATCCGCCCGCCATCACAACCGAGCGCGCCTTGATTCGGTACAACTTGCCTTTCTTTGAATACACGATCGAAACCGTGCCGGCTTTACCGGCCTCGCCATCATGCTCGACATGAACCACAGTGGACGACAGACGAACTCTCACCGCCGTTCCCGTGGTATCCAGAGCAGCAAAGTTCACGCGGTTCCGGCAAACTCCCTCCACGCTGTGTGGACCATAGATCGCAGCGGGGATCAGAGTTTTCAGCATCAGTCTCGCAATGGTTGCGTTACCGCCGGGAAACATCTGATCAGAGCCACCATTTTCTTCCGGCAAAGGATGAAGCATTTCAAACGCGTAGTCTGAGTACGCAGATAAAGCATCGGGTCCTAACCCCGCGCCACCGCCTTCCACCGGCGAGAGAAACGTGCGAATCGTTTCGCGGCTAAGACCAAAACGTTCCATATAGTGCTGTTCCAGCGTGATGGAATCGAGATATCGGGATATCGCATCCCCTTCCACTTTCGGGCGTTCGAACTTCGTGCCTCCCACCTCTTCGCCTTTCAGCCAGCGCAGCCATTCGAGTCGGGTTGCGTTCGAAACCGGAGCGCCATCAAGTTCCTTTCCAAGAGGATCCATCAACCACATTCCCGGCCTCTGATTGAACTTTGCGCCGAACCAAAACCCGTATTGCCCATGCTGCAAACCCACCGCTTGATAAGGAGTAGTGCAAAGCTGGAACTCTCGCTCTGCTCCGGCCCAGCTTTGATACGTTAACCGCGGCGTCCGTAACCCGATAGACTCGTAAAATCTCGCCAGAAAGCTGTGCGGGTACTGAATCTGATAGATGGCTGAGCCTTGGTGTGCAATCAGCCGTTTGCCTTCGACCAGAAACTCATTCTGCTTCGCTTCGCCGCCGAATATCGGGTGGTTTTCAACGATCAGGCATTTCATTCCCAGGCTGGCGCTGCGCTGGAAAAACAGTGCGGCCGCGAGCCCGCTAATTCCGCCACCAATGATCACGCAATCATAGATCTCCCCAGTATCGATGACGTCTTTCGGCAGTGGATCGTACACACGGTCACGAATCGCGTGACCTGCTTCGACAACGGCGAGAGTGTTGCCATTCGCGTTGCTGTAGTCGCCGACTCCACCGTAACCTGTGAAATCATCGCCCTGAGCCAGCAACTCCGCCGGAGTTATCCCCGCGAGCAACGCGGATCCGGAAGCCAACAACGCGGAACCCAGAAAGTCGCGCCGCGTTATGCTCGTCTCCATGCCCAGCAATGCATCTCGTGCACCAGACGATTTCGGATGAGGAGTGCGTGAAATGTTAGGCTGACCTCACTTTTCGCCCCCCAGTGTACACCGTGTGCAAAGAGTGCAACCCGGCGCAACCATGCAAGGGTGCGTCCGAATTGGCGTCTCCTCGTTGAGCGCACCGAGAGTTGGCGACGCGGCACGGTTTCAACGCTTCTGGTACGGGTGGAAAATGTAATCTTTCGCCTTCACCGGCGTATGGCACGCGTATCCGCAGTCTGAGAAGCTTTTGGGATCGGCCGTGAACTTGTCCGATGCCGCATCGTAGTTGAACACCGCGTATCCCCACCCGCCGCTTTTCGGAAATCTCTTGCTGTCCTTTTCCATGACGAACGCCTGGGAAAAGACGTTTGGCACCTCCACGACGAAAGGAGCCTCCGTACTCTTCTTGTGTGTCCACTGGAGCTTCACGATCATGGAGCCCTCCGGGAAAGGCTGGCCGTTGACGGGAACACCGGCTTTAAACGCCTTGATCATCTTTGGGTTGGCGACGATCACCTTGAGTATTTCGTCGGTCCGTGCGGAAGAGACGTCGGCCCAGTCCTCGTATCCCCTGAAGTCGGAGAACGCGATTCCACTCGGCGATTTCAGCGAGTACTTTTCATTGTCTTGGCTTTGTGCGTAAAGGCCTGCGGCGACGAGAACGGCGAGCACCGCGACGGCTATCGCAACGATGGTAAAGCCGGCGATGCGTTCTACGACGGTGCGTGTTTCTATCTTCTGCCCTTGCTGTTGTTGCGCCACAGATTTCGTCACAAGCTCAGACATGCTCTGTTCTCCTTCACAAAATAGTTTTCTGAGTCCGATCAACCTGCGTCTTGAACGACTGCCATTAAGCCAGACGTGAAGAGAGTAAAGCAATTGGACCATAGTATCGACGATACCTCCGTATCCAGCGTGCGAAACGAGGTTTCCTGCGCCTTGATCGATTTCAGGAGTAGGGCGATGCGCAGACCCGCATGGCTCAAGCATCAAGACGCCCCACTCAATACGAAAGTATGGGCAATACCATCGTCCAATTGCGCAGTCCATTCTGTTCTGGCTAAATGGCAACAGCTTTATGGCGCCGGGCGGTTTGCGTCGCCTGAGTCTGCCGCCCGACGTCGAGATCGGCGCCTGGTGGGATGCGCATCTCTTCGCTCGGCCGGCCGCTGCCCAGGATGGAATCAAACCGCCCATGGCGCGTGGCTTCCACGAGCCTGGGATGTCGAAAACCAACTGGGATACTACCTGGGCCAAATCGCGCGCCAGGCGGGCGTTGGACGCGATTCTCAATTCCAGGACGTTGAAGATGGGACGCGTTCGAAGCCAACGTTCGAGGGCAATCCGGGCGCACGTGTTTCGAAAGTCTGTATTCATGTTCTTACATTTTCTGCACGAAGGAGGTTTGTATGTCTCAGAATGCCAGCACCGCAGAACATGCTGAGCAGAACGAAGTCAGGCCGCACCAACTCGGGCAGGAGGTTTTCAAGACCATCCTGTCCGAAGATGTCGATTGGAAACCGTTCCCGGCGTTCCCGCCTTCCGTTCGGCTGGCCGTCGTCGTCGGTCAGCCTTCGGAGCCCGGCCCTTACACAATCAGGGTCAAGTCGCCTCACGGTGCGAAGCTGATGCCTCATAAGCACCCGGAGGATCGAGTCTATACCGTGATTTCGGGTGTCTTTTATATTGGACTGGGTGATGAATTTGACGCGAGCAAGTTGCAAGCGTTTCCGCCCGGCGCCGTTATCATTCTCCCCGGCAACACGCACCATTTTCACTGGGCGAAGTCCGGCGAGTACGTCACGCAAATCACCGCGATGGGGCCGCTTGGACTGGAATACCTCAGCGCGAAAGATGATCCGCGAAACCACAATTCGTAGGAGGAGTCTCAAGGGCTCACGATGAACGATCAACAAATGAACGTGCAGTATTCCGGAGTACGAGATCAAGAGATCCGCGCGGCACTGGATCAGCATTGGGCGGCCTCCGATGCCAACGATTTTGTAACGGAGCACCTCATCTATCGCGAGGACGCGGTGCTGGACTACCCGCAATCAGGTGAGCGAACCCGCGGTCGGAGCAACATACAGGGCCAACGCGCCAGTCAGCCGAGCAAGAAACGGTTTACTGTCCAACGAATCATTGGCGGCGGCGATCTTTGGGTCACCGAATTGATCCTGACCTATGACGGCAAACCGTCCTACACCGTGAGCATCATGGAATTCGCAGGCGACAAGGTTGCGCGGGAAACACAGTACTTTGCGGATCCATTCCCGGCTCCCGCGTTCCGCGCTAAATGGGTCGAACGGATTCCCACATAAAGGAGCGGCAAATGAACGAGACAAAGGGACTGAAAGAAGTCCCGCGTGCGGTCGCGTCGAACACGCTTGGCGTGAACATTTTTACTGCCCCGGGGAAGGCTATGGTGGGCGAGCGGCCCAAGCCATTCGGCGAGCCGCTCGGCTTTGACCCGATCACGTCAACTTTAATATTCGGCGATTACGACGCGGTGCTGGTGGACGCAATGGGGACAGTCGCTGAGGCCGAGGCACTCGCGGATTGGATCGCTCTGCACAACCGCAACCTGGAGACCATCTATATAACGCACGCCCATTTCGACCACTTCTACGGTCTGAGCATTCTGCTCGACCGTTTCCCGGGCGCTCGGGCGATAGCAACGCCTGAGGCGGTGAAGGCCATGCAGATGTCTTTCACCCCCACAGTGGAGCGGCTAGCCCGCCGGATGTTTCCCGGACAAGTGCCCACCAAGTTGGTTCCACCTCAACCCTATGAGCGCGACACGTTCAGTCTCGAGGGCCACGAACTGCGCATTATCGAGCAGGGCCGCACCGATAGTCCTGATTCGACGTCTCTGTACGTTCCCTCGATCGGCCTCGTCGTCGCCGGCGACGTTGTATACAATCAGTGCCGCATCTACGTCGGCGACACCACCCCGGAGAGCCGAAAGAATTGGATCGCGGCGCTGGACCGGTTAGCGGCGCTGAACCCGGCGATGGTTGTTGCCGGTCACAAGAAGCCCGGCGCGCCCGACTCTCCCTCGACGATCCAGGACACCAAGCGTTACCTGCAGGATTTCGATCGGCTGCAGAAAATAGCGAAGTCCGACCAGGAGCTGTTCGATCAGATGACGGAGCTGTACCCGCATTGGGTAGCCAATCAGTCGTGGTTGATGTTCGGATTCCCAGGAGCATAACGTGCCTAATATCGGAAACAGACTCAATTTCAAAAGGAGAACAAAATGACAACAAAAGGAAAAGTCTTAGTGCTAGTTTCGAGCGGTCGCGCGTTGCCCTTGAAGGATGGCGGATGGTACAAGGGCGCCGGCTACTACCTCAACGAATTGACGGTTCCGGTTCGTGCCCTGATGAAGGAGGGCTATGAAATCACCTTCGCCAACCCCAGAGGCAACACGCCCCAAGTGGATGTGCATTCAGAGGTCCCCGATTTCTTCGGCGGGGACGCGGCCAAGCTTCAGGACTATATGCTATTCCGCGACGGCCTGAAGGGGCTCAGAGATCCAGTCCGCATCGCGGATGTCATCGCATCGGGCCTGGATCAGTATGACGCTGTTTTCGTCCCCGGCGGCCATGGCCCGATGATCGATCTTCTCGATGATCCCGATGCCGGCATCGTGATGAGACACTTTCACGAAACATCCAAGCCTACGGCTGTGCTCTGCCATGGCCCCATTTCACTTCTCTCGGCTCTACCGAACTCGACGGAGTTCGTCGCCGCGCTGGCGGCGGGCGATACCGCTCGAGCGCAAGAAAAAGCGAAGGGCTGGATCTATGCCGGGTATAAGATGACTATCTTTTCGACAGCGGAAGAGCAGCAGCGCGAACCGCTCGAGATTGAGGGTAAAGTTCTCTTCTACCCGGACTTCGCCTTGCGTACGGCGGGCGGCAACGTAAGTGTGCTCGCTCCATGGACGAGCTATGTCCTTCAAGATCGCGAGCTGATCTCAGGCCAGAACCCGTTCTCTGATCAAGCGCTTCTGAAACTTCTTCTACCGGCACTCAGTGCGAAGAAGAAAGTGTCTTCAGCGGCATAAGAATCGAAGGGAAACCGGATAGGCGGGACGTTCACGAATTTCCATTTTTCGACAATGGAGATTAGTGAACGTCCCGTCTGTCCCCAGTTCCCGTCCCCAGTTCCCAGTTCCCAGTTCCCCTTCTACTAGTCTGGGGAGCGAGCCGCCGGATATTCCTCCTCAGTAAAGTCCGCACGGAGAATGTCATGATGGACAGGAAATTTCGATGGAAAGTTGTCTTACCGATCATCCAGCTCTTTCTCGGAGTAGGACTTTGGCTCTGGACTCCGCTTCAGTTCCGTAGCCAGATGCTCGCCCGTATGCACTTGTCGCCCCAGCAAATGGCCGGACGGAGTCTCGCCTTAGCTCCGGCAGCGATTGATCTCCATTATCCCCCTCCAGCGGGGCGACTTCTCTGTGCAGTAAATTACCCCGCCTATGTTGCGTCAAACGGAGTGGAGCAAGCTATCAGGCGGCGGCAAACTCCGGCTTACTTTTTCGCCATCGGCCCCTATACCTATATGATCGGAGCACGTGAGCTGGCCTTCTTCATGGGAATATGCGCTCTCTGGATTTGGGTGGGAATCAGGATTGACGAACTCGTGAGCTCCATCCCAAGTTCGCCCAGGCGCGGAGCTACGGTTCCACGGGTTATTGAGGCAGTTTTCGCCTTCGCCTTGGGAACGGTCCTGCTAAGGTCGTGCATACTCTATCTCACTGCTATCAACAGTACGCCACCTTTTCGCATGATCGCTACATTTGCGCTGGTTTGGCCGGCTATCTTTTACGCAGACCTTTATTGGATTGTGAAGCAGCAGTTTTTCCGAACGGGCGCGTCATCCACCTAGGCTAGAGAACGGCTACGGGTCCGGTATCCCGACACGAACCCGAATTGCAACGAGGCGGAGGGATGGGGAAACCGGGGACAGACGGGACTGACCCCATTATTATTCCAAAAAAATGGGGAACGTCCCGTCTGTCCCCAGTTTCCCCCCAGTTTCCCCCAGTTTTTCTCCGGTGCGACAGAGAATGAGAGCGGTTCAAAAGTATTAAACGTCGTATAATCTCGTCCGCGCAACTGGGGAGCAGAACATTTGAACCTACAGGAACAAATCAAGAAGTATATTGCCAGCCAACCAGAGCCAAAACGCAGTGACATGCGAGAGCTGCATCGGCTCACACTTCAAGTGTCACCGGAATGCAAATTGTGGTTCTCCGATGGTAAAGACGGCAAAAATCATACCGTTTCCAACCCTACGATTGGATATGGATTTCACACAACAAAATATGCCAATGGAAAAAGTAGAGAGCTTTTTCAGATTGGTGTGAGCGGAAACAAAACCGGAATCTCTGTCTATATTCTTGGTCTCAAAGACAAGAAGTACTTAGCCAAAACGTACGGAAAAAAACTGGGCAAGGCGAGCGTGACCGGATATTGCATCCGGTTTAAAGCTCTAATGGATATAAACATCGATACGCTTGAAGCGGCAATACGATATGGGCTCGCAGGCTCAGAATGAAAACGGCAAGCCGACGAAATAATTCTACCCTCAGCTTTTCCACAGCTCCCTAGTGACATCTGACCTTGCGTCCAAAACAGAATCGGCAGAATATGTCGAAGGCAGGAGCACTGGAGACTGCCCTAGGCGCAGCGCTAAGTCCTGTGTCATCAATATTTTGCCCGCAAGCTGCTGATCCCTAAGGATCTCTTGCGAGTTGGCGAGAAAGTAACGTGCCCGCAACCCGCATCTTTACTGGCGATTCGTTGCAATTGAGGCCAAAGTGGGGGGTGGGGGGTAAGCCGAGTTTAGTATAGACCGCGCGCATCCCCGACAGAACAGACCGACTCCAGGAAATATTTATTTTCAGTACCTTGGTATGGTCGATACGTTCGTCCAATAGACTTCGGCGCTGCGCTTCTGGCTTAATCGAGCTGCCGCTGATGGGAGCAATTGTGCGCGCCGCACCAACCGCACCAGCCGCACCTCACATTCGGCGGACACCATACTGAAATTGGAGTCACCCATGGACGCCGTAACGAACGCCGTACAAATCAACCAAAAGAGCTATGAGATGCCCCCGAAAGAAGGGATCAGCATCGCGTGTTTTCTCACCGTCGCCGACCTCGAGCGGTCGGCTCGCTTCTACGAAAAGGTCTTCGGCGCCCGTATTCTGACTATGGGCGACGGCAACGCGCCTCCATACCTTCAGCTTGCGAATATCTGGATGATTCTGAATGTTGGAGGCGGCGGGACCCCGGATAAGCCGACGGTAACGCTGAGCGTCCCAGACCCGAATCACATCAGCAGCTTTATGAATTTCCGCGTCGCAGATATTCAAGCATGCTACGAATTATGGAAAAGTCGAGGGGCCGAATTCATCACGCCGCCAATACCCAAGTACGGCGAGATACGCTGCTACATCCGCGATCCTGACGGATATATTATCGAGGTCGGACAGAGCACCGACGTCACGTACGGTTAGCGCGCAGACCAGATGAAACGCGGATTTCAACGCTGGTGAGTGCGGATTGAAGCCCTAAGTTGTTAGGATTGTCGGCCGGCCATGCGCATTCGCTGCGGCGAAAAAGCCAGGGACGGCCGACAGCTGCTGTCGGCTTAAATCAACCAAGCAGCCGCTAAGTCCTGATTAGCGCGGTTGCCGGTCAGACGTCGAACTGTGTCTTTCGAGAGATCGTTACAGCACATCCGCGGTCGGAGGGACAAGAGATGGATTGGAAGCGGTTGGTCGAGTTTGCGCTGCAAGGAAGCGGTGAGGTGGAACAATATGCGATCCTGCTGGTACGCGTTTCGATAGGGCTTTTCTTCGCCATCTCCGGGGGAAACAAATTGTTTGTCGCGGGCGGCACGAAACCTGTTTACGAAACGCTCGTCAAGGCCAAAGCCCCGTTTCCCCGCCAGTTGGCTTATTTCGTGGCGGGTGTCGAGTTCGTTGGCGGATCCTTAGTGACCGCAGGGTTTCTTTCGAGCGTGGCCGGCGTGGCATTATTGATCGATATGGTTGTCGCCACCCTCACCAACGCGATTTCCACCCTACCTAAAGGACTTTCGCCTCTTAACTGGCTCGACGATTTCCTCTACCTGCCTGAAGTCTTGTATGTGCTCTTCTTTATCTGGCTGCTCTGCTCCGGTCCGGGAAAGTTCAGCGTCGATTACTGGCTCGCGGGTAAGTTATTGGTGTGATCGAGGAAGGTTGCGTTCGATTTCGCAGGGGAAAAAGATTGTTTAATTCAAATCCGGTTTGCAAATTGTCTCGCATGCGCGACTCGATCGCCCGTATCGAGGATCACCATTGTTTGAATCGCTCTCATGCGTTTTACTTTGAACCACAGTGGCCTATGTAACAAGGCCACTGTGGACTCCCTGAATGACCCCGTCGGCTCAGGCCACGCGCGCCACTTCAGTCGTGGGCTCGTAGGTGTCGATTTGGTCGGCACCTGAAGTCTTCAACATCTCGCGGGCTTTCGCTACTTCCTCGGCAGTGCCGTGCGCGACAAGAACGAACTTGCCGGCTTTGATCGACGTCTCGTATTTTACGACGCTGTTTTTGGGAATGCCGAGGCTGTAGAGCCCTGCTCCCAGGGCACTGAGCCCTCCCACGACGATTGATCCCTCCAGGGCCGCGATGATCCAGTCGACAATGGAGCCGGCAGCGACAACCGGTCCAATTCCTGGGATGATTAAGAACGCCGCACCGAAGAGCAAACCCCAGAGTCCTCCCCAAAATGCGCCCCATTTGCCCCAGAATTTCATTCTATCGCCTGTGTTATAGAAACCGACAACATCCGATTCCGTTTGATAATCGCGGCCGACCACGGCCAGCTTCTTGATGTCAAACCCGCCACCCTTCAATTCCTTGATGGCATTTTCTGCTGCGGAGTTTTGGCTGAAAACTGCAACGACCGAGTTCTGGTCCTGTCTTGGCATGTTGTTCATTGTTCGTCTCCTTATCCTTATCTTTGCATTCAGAATTTGTTTATGCCCGTCGCGATTTGATTCGCGTTAGTTGAGGTTTGGTTGGCGTACTCCAGTCATCTAAGGCTGTGAGGTACGCCCTGTGTTTGTGATCGACCCGCTGGGGTGCAGAGTCTCGCCTTGCACCCTCGCGCATCCCTTCCACTTTCTCGAGATTTGCATCACTTGATCCTCGTCGGGAGTTGGTTAATCACTGCTGCGCCAGCCTTGCTCACGACTTCGTCCTGGGAATCCGTGCCTCCCGAACAACCGATTGCGCCAATCACATCACCCTGGTCGATCAGAGGAATGCCGCCTCGAGACGCAATGATTCCATCGAATGCGAGTAGGTAGTTCAGACGCATAAGCTGGACACCGTCCTCGAAGACCTTTGTCGGACGGCGGAAGGTTACGGCAGCTCGCGCTTTATGCTCCGCGATCTGAATAGAAGCCAGCATGGCGCCATCCATTCGTTGGAAGGCGACTAGGTTACCGCCGGAATCGGCTACCGCTACGTTCATTTTCCAATTCCGCTTCCTGGCCTCTGCCACAGCGGCCTGAATAACCGCCTCAGCTTGCTCTAGCGATATCGGACGCCCATAGGGCGTATCGAATGGTATTTCGTTTGGAATGACATCAAGAGGATTCGAAGTGGGCGGTGCTTCGACAGGGATTTCTGCCCCATTGCTTGACATGATTTCCTCCGAAAGGCTACAAAGTCACCTTCAAGAACGTTTCCGAGATGCAGAATTCAGGCTGAACCTGCAGCATAACGCTATCAAAGCAGAAGGGTGGGCTTTGAACAATTAGACGATGGTATCGGTTTTATGTTTGCGCTGCTGGTCCTCGGAAATGTTTCTAAAGGAGCGACCGAATTAACCGTGGCTCTTGAACCAGTCGAGGGCGACTTGAGTATATTGACCGACCTCGATAAGGTAGCCGTCGGGATCACGCATGTAGCAGCGCCATTCCCAGCCATGATTGTCTAATGGCTCGGTAAGAAAGGACGCGCCTTTGTCGCCCCATTGTTTGTAGCACGCCCAGATATCGGCGACACGCAAATTAAGGAAGCTATTCGCTCTGTTCGGATTCGACGGTGTTTCAAGAAGGACGTCTGGCTTGTCGGGAGTGGGGCCACCGCCCGAATTGAGAATGATCCACGTGTTAGCCAGCTTGATATAGCAAGGATTGTCAGGCTTGATCACTTTGCCACCCGAGAATTCGGACATAAAAATCCTTCGACTTGTCCAGATCGCTTACGGTGAAGAAGTAAGTTGCGAAGAAACCCTCGTGTGCAACCGGCGCGTCAGGTAGGGTCATGCGCAATGTCCTGTTGCCGCTAAATTGGCGCGCGGCCGGAAACGGCTGCGGTGCAAAGCAAGCGTTTCGTCTACTGGCTGTGCCATAGCGGCAGCTAATTCAGGAGTGATTCCCAATTGGCCGGCACTCTCCCTGCGGGTCCAGGTACGGGCTGACTTGTCGGATGTGAATGCGGCGGAAGCAACTCCGCACCCTTGATCATCCCCCGCTTCTCGTAATCGTAGAACCAGTCCTCACCCGGTTCGAAGCTGGCAATGATCGGATGCCCGGTGGTCGCCGCATGCTTGGATGCATGCTGACTCGGAGAACTGTCACAACATCCGATGTGCCCGCACTCAGCGCACCGGCGGAGATGAAACCACCAACCTTTCGGGGACGCCAGGCACTCCACACAACCATCACCACTCGGTTTGGAAGCGGGGTTGATTCCGCGCACCGCTTTTTTCATTTCTGATTTTCCTCCTGTCTCCGGCATTCGCAAGTAATGTCAAGCCACCAGCAAGATCTTCCCGGCAGCGCCCTTCTCCGCCGAAGCTTGAGCCTCGGCCGCTTCACTGAGTGGAAGTTTCTGGCTGATCGGGATTAACAGCTTGCCATCTCGCACCGCTTCGGCCATGAACTCGAGCGTTTTCCGGTCGAATTTCGAGAACACGTGCACCACCTTTACAGATGGGTACTTCGCGGCATTCTGCGGTGCCTCGACAACCGAGGCATAGACTCCTCCCGACTTGACCTTGGCTATCAGCTTCTCGGCGGTTCGTCCGCCGACCGTATCCGCAACTGCATCGAGCGGAGGAAGATCCGCAATCGCGGTGTCGTCGTCGGTCGCGACGGCCCGATCCGCGCCGACAGTCTTCGCGTCTTCCATCTGCATCTGCTTCTTCAAAACCCCCGCGATCACAGTCGCTCCGCGTTGCTTCGCAGTGAATACCGCTGAACGCCCGACATTTCCCGCAGCACCCACGACGAGAACCGTCTGGGCCGCCGTGATTCCCGTAGCGGACATGAGTTGGTTGCCTGTCGTCGTCACCAGAGGCAGCGCTGCCGCCTGGACCAAATCGAGACCCTTGGGAACTTTCGCTAGAACCGCGGCTTTCACAACACAAAGTTCGGCGTAAGTGTTGTCCGCCATAGCGAACACCTGGTCTCCGACAGAGAATCCCTCCACTCCTGGGCCAATCTTGACCACTGTCCCCGCGATATCGACTCCTATGAGGCCCGGGAACTGGATGGGATAAAAATCCTTCGTTAATCCAGCACGCCGCTTGTAGTCGATCGGATTCACACTCGTGGCCGCGACCCGCACCAGCACCTCGCCCTGGCCCGGAACCGGGTCAGGGTATTCTTCGAACTTGAGCACTTCTGGGCCGCCATATTGGTGGACAACGATTGCTTTCATAGTTCATCTCCCTCCACGGTGCGTTAACAGTCACTAACAAAACTTAGATGACCGAAAGTGGAATTGGTCGCCGACGACACGGACTTCGGAACATTCGAAACTGGAAGCCGCCGCGATGGGCATGACGAAATAATCTAGTGAGAAACGATGCAACGATCGTGGCGCTCGGCATGGCTCGTCCTCGCTGAAGTTCGGCATTTTGCCCACTTCAGCACATCCCAGATCTCGCACTGCAAGTAAAATCCTGACGAGATAGAAGGCGCTATCACTCCTTCGCGAACCGCATCGCGAACCAGTTCATGGACAGCTTCGTAACCCGGAATTTGCACCCGCTTGGCGAGTTCGATCAATTCTTGGGTGGGAAGTTCACATTCAGCAATCATGGAGAGCAGTAACATAAGGCCGTCGGGACCCGCGAACCGGTCAAAAGCCAATCCCTCTACGATGCCCCGGTTCCTTCTGAATTCATCCCGTGGATTGTACTGACAGCCGTATGGCTCTCGCCATCTTGGGCTGGTGTTGCGACGGTGCACTAACCGCAGACCGCTTAGTTTCGGTTTTCCCTTGGTGTCCTCTGCCGCAAGCCACTCCACCCAGCCAGCCTGCAGATCTGACAAAAGTTCTCCGCAACTATCACATCGCCAACCCGATCGAATGGATTTATCTCTGGGCATAACATTCACCACCGTCACAGATATTTGCACGATTCTTCCATGTTAAGTGGCGTGAGGTGAGGTTCAAGCGCACAGCCCCACCTCACGACGGGTTCAACGGGTCACCGCTGTTCGATTCTTCTGAGGGTGAATGCCCAGGTCGTGCCATGACGTTTCCGCGAGGTTGATGTTGTAGTATTTTGCAGCTTTCTCGATGTTCGCGAACGCCAAAGCGCGATCGGCATCGGAGACATCGATGACTTGATCGAACCGTGCGACCGCGTTACGCACATGTTGTGCGTCGGTGAGGGGTTCTTTACGCTGCGTCGGGAACGCGTAAACGCTGTCGGGTAAGTCGCTCTGCGTTGTCAGTTGTCCGTGTTTCTCATGAGGTTTCCAGGTTGCTTCCGGCATGTCTTTGCCATCCCTTCATTAAGTATTTGGCTAGAGGTCGAGCGCAGTGTCAGCCCGAGCTGCGTTTAGTTTGAGGCGGGAGGAAGATTTTCCAACCCACGAGTTGTGATGCTTGTACAGCTTACAGTGTTGTTTTCTCTAATCGGCTGCGATAGAGCGATTACAACCCAGGTGCTCAGGCCGAATCAATTGGACGATGGTATTGGCGATACCTTGGTATCAGCGAGCACGAGGTATTGAATTTCGCGGCGACTCAAAACGTCGGATCAAACTAAAAACGACTTGGCAGACAAAGTCGCCCAGACGCGTATCGCAAAGCCGATCGGTCAGTTCACTCGGAGCGCGGCATTGAGCGCCCCAAGCAGGGCCGTGTCGCTGAAAGGCTTGAACAGGCACTCCACCGCACCTTGTTCGAGCAGTCGCGGGCGAACCGCCTTATCTGTGCTGGCAGTGATGAAGATGATTGGAATCTCCCGCCTGCGAAGCTTCAATTCCCGCTGAAGGTCGGGTCCGCTCATCCCCGGCATGGCGATGTCAAGAATCAAGCATTTGGTTTGCCCGACGCAGTCAGATGCAAGGAACTCTTCCGGCGACGAGAACGCACGGGCTGCATAGCCGAACTCCTTTAGCAAGTCGGGTAACGACTCGCGTACAGATTCGTCGTCATCCACTATTGAGACAAGCGAACGCGTGACTGTCATAGATTCTTCATGCCGTGCCCACAGCCACCGGCTTCGGCATCGCTAAAACTGATGCATTTGGACTGAGGCCCGTTGGGGGAGTCGATGCCCGTCCGAGAGTACGGCCGATGCCAGTCTGGGTAGGATTTTGACGACGAGGCCAAGTCTCGTTCTGCCTGGCATTTGTCATTGGCGGGGCTCCTCAGCTTGAGGATGCGCCACTCTAGTGGAGTCGTCTATTGCACTTTAGTATTGGTTTGCAAACGGCGGCTAGGGAACTCCCGGCGGAAGGGAACGCGCGCTCGGCAGAGCCCGAGTTCGGAGCAACAGCAGCTAGGACGCAGATCTTCACGCCGCATCCGTCACGTCCGGAGTCCGAATGGCGTCGGCGGCCGTCGCACCCTCGGGTGCGCGAGGAATAGAAAAGGAAAATGCAGATCCCGGACCGTTATTCAGTGTTGCCCACAATCGACCATGATGACTTTCGATAATCGAGCGGCTGACGGATAATCCGATTCCCATACCGTCATTCTTGGTGGTGTAAAACCCTTCGAAAAGTCTGTCCACGGCTTGAGAGTCGAAACCGGTGCCCGCATCCTGTACGGTGAGGCTTACGCAATCGCCTTCGCTCCGTTGGGTTCTGATCAGCAGTTGCCTCGGACGATCGTCGACACCGCTCATGGCGTCAGATGCATTCCTCACGAGATTTAAGATGACCTGCTGAAGCTGGACACGATCGCCTGTGACAAGCGGAAGGTCGTCGGCAAGCTCCTGTTGAAGTATCACTCGATTCCTGTGAAGTTCGCTCGATGACAGCGCAAGCACCTCTCGCGCAGCGTCATTCAGGTCGAGCGATTCATTCGTGGTCTCTTTCTTGCCAAAGAGTGCGCGCAATCGAGTGACCACTTCAGACGCCCGGTTGCCATCGCGAATCGTCCGCCGCGCAGTTTCCCGTGCGCCGTCGACGTTTGGAGGATCGGCGGCCAGCATTCGCATGCAGGTACTTGCATTCGTGACAATCCCGGACAGTGGCTGGTTGATTTCGTGGGCGATAGACGCCGTCAGCATCCCCAGGCTCATCACCCTGGCTACATGTGTAAGTTCCGATCGAGCCCTGTCGCGCGCCTCCTCCGCCAACCTGCGCGCCGTGACATCCTGAACCGAAGCCATGTACTCCAGCTGACCGTACTGGTCCTTGGTCGCATGGGCGACTGCGTGCATGTACTTGATCGAGCGGTCAGGCATCAGCAAGCGGAAGTACCATTCAAAATCGTAGCCGCCCTCTCGTTCCTGGTCCACCATCTTCATTTTCTCGATCAAACTGATGTCTTCTGGATGGACTCGGCTACGGATCAGTTCAAGGGTCACGGGCACGCCGATCTCAATCTCGTAGATGCGATAGAGCTCCGCTGACCATGTAATCTCATCTGTCGCGACGCGCCAGGAAAAGCTGCCGATTTGACCGAGATGTTGACCTTCCGCGAGAAATGCCTCGCTGCGCCGCAGTTCGTGTTCCGCCCGTTTGCGTTCCGTAATGTCGCGCAGATAGCCGGTGAAGGACGGCGGCCCGTCTAAGGGAATGCGTGCGATTGCGAGCTCGACGGGGAATTCACTCCCGTCAGCACGCACTGCCGTCATCTCGATGCGTTTACCGAGCACTCGCGCCTCGCCCGTGGCCAGGTAGCGGGCAAAACCCTGCCTATGCTTCTCCCGGAGAGATGGTGGAATGATGACGTCCGCCAGATGCTTTCCCAAGACTTCGTCCCGACGATAGCCGAAGGTGCGCTCCGCCGCCGGATTGAACTCGGTGATGCAGCCCTCGTGATCGATCGTCACGATGCAGTCGAGCGCCGTGTCCACGATCGCCGCCTTGCGCACCTCACTGCGCTTCAGTTCCTTCTCCTCTTCGTCAAGCTTTTCTTCTACCAGTCTGCGTTCAGCAAGTTCCTTGTTGAGGACTTCGTTGGCGGCGGCAAGTTCGGCAGTCTGTCGCACGACCCGTTGATCAAGTTCGCTGGCAACCAGCTTCTGATGGCTCAGGAGCCGCGCGCCTTGTAGCCCGAGCGATGCTTGATTCGCCGCCACGCTCAGAAGAAGTGCCTCCGTCTGCCGCGGAAAATCCGCCCGCCCAGCCGCTGCCATGATTACTCCGAGCTCGCCTTGCAACCCCAGTGGAAGGGGCACGATCGAAACGTCTCCCTCGCCCATAAGGTTCCGAAGCACCAGAGGCCATTTCCTTGAGTCGTTTTTCAAACACTGGCTGAGCGCCTCGCAGATCTCGTGCGGCGAAGGTACTGGTCCCCGCTGCTCAGCAAGCCGGACGATCTCAACAGGGGACTCGCCAACTGGATCTCTCAGCCTCACCGAGACCAGGTCCAAGCGCAGCATGCGCATGACCGCATCGAGCAAAGTGTAGAGAACCTGGGATGGATCGCCGCCACTCCAGATGGCGGGAAGAGCAAGCAGGCTAACAAGATCGTTAATGCACCGTTGAAGGTGCTTGACTTCGCCGGAAGCAAGTTCGGGTTTGACGTCCATATCAGGCAGCCGTGGAGGATGAGGACGAGCAAGACCGCATGACCCGGCGTTGGCGGACCTCGCGCAGGAATTCTTCGGGCGGCACGTAGAACGGATTCCGGTGCAGGAGGCCGCCGATGATGATCATGGGATGCGTCCGCATGATGTCAATCACCGTGTCGCCTCCAAACTTGCCGAGCTGGTAGGTGCAGATCACCGCGTCGTCGTGGCTACTCCACACATCATTCACCCGCGATTCGAATTCAACGAGATCGTCAATGTACGATCGATCTTCAATTGCCCAATCCATCCGGCAGCAGATGCGGCTGAGGGGGAACCCTCCCTCGGCATTGCCGCTAGCCATCTGCTCGAACGCTGCCAGCATCCGGTCTTGATCGAAACGGCCGTCCCGAATGTAAGCTTCGGTGTTGATGCGAACCTCTAGTTGCCCGCTCCGCTCAGCAGCCGCTGGGTCGATTCCAACGGCAGCCAGGCGTTGCAGATGGTCGCGACGTTGATCGGGATTCACGACGTGAACCGCCTTGTCGCCACACTCGAACCCGTCCCTGATGAACGGAAGCAGCACGCGATACTCTTCGTCGTCGTTATTAAAGAATGCGCAGACATGGCGTACTTCGCCGAGCTGGGACCCGGCAAGGGAAATCGGTGCTGTGGTCTTCTTCATGCTGCTTTCCTCCGATAAGGGCCGGCTGCGAGGTTTCTACCGGGCTCACTGCGTTCATCTTTTCCGCCCGGTTGCAGGACTAGCTACGCCGCCGTAATCGCTGCAGGTGCAGGGCGGAGCCGGGCGGCCATTTTTACGAGTTCGGCAAGAGAACCAGCTTTCATCTTCTGCATCACTTTGCCCCGGTGCGCCTTCACCGTGATCTCGCTGATGCCAAGCTCCCCGGCGACTTGTTTATTCAACAGGCCGGAGACCACCAACGCCATCACCTGCCGTTCGCGGGCCGATAGTGACGCGTAACGGTCCCAAAGTATTTGCATCTCCGCCTCCAGGCTAAGAGCAACTCGGCTACGTTCCAGAGCCGCCCGGATGGCGCTCAATAGCACATCATCACTGAATGGTTTGGTCAAGAATTCGACTGCCCCTGCCTTCATGGCTCGAACGGTCATGGGCACATCTCCGTAGCCCGTGATGAAGATGATCGGCAGGTCGGTCCGATCGACGGCGACGCGCTTCTGCAGATCGAGACCATTGAGGTCCGGAAGAGAAACATCAAGTACCAGGCAGCTGGGAACAACGGCTCGTGGGCAGTCCAGGAATTCCTGCGCGGAAGCGAAGGTCGCCGGCTGCCAGCCTTCGCAGCGGATCAACAATTCCAGCGACTCTCGCACCGAGACGTCATCGTCGACAACGAACACGATCGGCGTAACATCCGACATGGGTCTCCCTCATTACTCGGGCCAACTCGCGCAGGCTCAACCCTTTCAAATGCCTACGATTGGCTGAGGACGCCCCACTGTTAAGGGCATTCTATCAGAGATCCCCTGATTTGCCCGGGAGCACACCCTGCAACCTTTGTGACAAATGCTCGCCGGCGGGAGAGCCGATACAAAAGTATCGCCGATACCATCGTCCAATTGTCCTCCTCCGGCGCTTCTGTTCTGATCGCTGATGTCGCCCGATTCAATCGGGCCGCGCATCGCGAAGATTGCAGGGGAACTCGTCCTGGGTGTCTGTTATGTCGGCCAGGGCGTTTCGAGGTTCGTCTTGGCCGGCAGTATCGAAAAAAATACCGGTGGACTCCATGAACTCCCGGAAACAGTTTTGCAATTCGGGCTATGCTGACCACGTGCAGGTTGCGGAGCGTGAGTTATCTGCGTTCATTCGTGCCGTGACGCAATTGTTCGGTCCCGACGAGGCCAAGCTATCGGTGGAGGACTGGCTCGAGGAGTCGGAGTTAATGGATGGCCCGCTTCCATCCCCGGACCGAAATTGGCGGAAGGTCACGATCGCAGCCTCGGCAAGACTGGCAAATCGGCTAACTTGTGCGCGGCGGGCGGGATGAAGCCACCGTGAAAGGGCTGGGGACCCAGCTGTATATTGGTCGCACCTTTACAACGAAAGGTTATTCATGTCGGGCAAGAAAACCGCAATCGTAACTGGGGCATCGGGGAGCATTGGCGCGGGTTTAGTCGAAGGGTTTCTGGAAAAAGGTTATAACGTCATCGCGACGTCCCGTGGTGCGGATCGAAAGTTGACTAGCTCAGCCAGCCTGGTTCTACTCGATGGCGATATCGACAAGCAGCAAACGGCTGCCGATGCTGTCGGGGCGGCAATCAAAAACTTCGGAACGGTCGACGTTTTGGTAAATAACGCCGGCATCTTCTTAAATAAGCCCTTCACAGATTTCACTGCCGAGGACTTCGATGCCCTTGTTTCCACGAATCTGCTGGGATTCTTCTACATGACGCAGCGCACTGTGAAAGAGATGCTTAAACAGAAATCAGGGTGCGTTGTGAGCATTACGGCGGCGCTTGCCGATCGGCCGATCGCCGGCGAGAATGGCTCCATTTCCATGATTACGAAGGGTGGCTTGAACTCCGCAACCCAGAATCTCGCAGTCGAGTATGCAAACGACGGTATCCGCTTTAATGCCGTAGCCCCCGGCGAAGTAGATACACAGATGCACCCGGATGATCCCAACGACTCGTCGTTGCAGCCGGCTAGGAAGAAGGCGACGATAAAGGATATTGTCGATGCCGTCCTTTACCTGGCACAGGCAGGCCATGTGAACGGAGAGATTCTCCATGTGGATGGCGCCGCTCCGGCTCGTCATTGGTAACAAATAAAGAACTCGAGCCAGACGCTGGACTTCGACGAGGTAGGAATGCCCCGATTGCTCTCAGTAAATGTCGGCCTTCCACGCGACGTGACATGGAACGGCAAAACCGTCCGCACCGCAGTCTGGAAGTTTCCGGTTACGGGACGGCGAATGGTGCGCAAGCTCGATATCGATGGCGACGCCCAAGCCGATCTCGCCGGTCACGGCGGGGAGCAGCGCGCCGTATTCGTCTACCAGATGGATTCTTACCACTACTGGGAAAGCTTTCTACGTCGCAACGATTTTACTTTTGGCCAGTTCGGCGAGAACTTCACCGTTGACGGACTTCCTGATAATGAGGTGTGCATCGGCGATCGCTACCGCATCGGTGGTGCGATATTTGAAGTAACGCAGCCGCGCGTAACCTGCTACCGCGTCGGCATCCGCATGAACGAGCCTCGCATGCCAGCCCTGCTCGTAGAACATCACAGACCGGGATTCTACTTTCGCGTGTTGCAGGAAGGAGAAGTTGGTGCGGACGACGATATCTTGAAAATCGCCGATGGTCCGGAAAGAATCACGGTAGCCGACACTGACGCCCTCCTGTATTTGCCGGGGCACTCCGGCGAGCAACTGCAACGCGTGCTGCGGATTCCCGCACTTAGCAAGGGTTGGCAGAGTTCGTTCCAGGCAATGCTCCAGGAAGACTTGAACCCCAAAACTGCGGTGGGGAATCCGGGACTTGCGAATGAGGAGCAAGCTCCAGCATGGCCCGGTTTTCGACAGATGCGAGTCGCGAACATTCATAGGGAAAGCGACAGCGTAACCTCCTTCGTTCTGGCGCCGATCGACGGGCAACCTCTTCCTGTTTGCCAGGCAGGTCAATTTGTCGTCTTGCGGTTGCTCGTCGATCCGGGCAAACCACCCGTTCTTCGCAGCTATTCGTTGTCTGATTTGCCGGCAGCCGACCATCTCCGCATCAGCGTCAAGAGCGAATTGAACGGGATTGGAAGTTCATTCTTGTGTAACCGCGTGCGAGAAGGCGATGCCTTGGATGTGAGTGCGCCGCGGGGAAGCTTTACTTTGCGTCCCGGCCAGAATCCTGTGGTTCTGCTGAGCGCGGGAGTCGGCGCAACGCCCGTGATGTCGATGCTGCACTCGCTTGTTGCCGAAAGATCGCAACGAGAGATCTGGTGGATCTACGGAGCGCGCAACAGCATCGAACATCCATTTGCAGAAGAATCGCGTTCCTTGCTGAAACAGCTCTCTCGCGGACGAGGATACATCGTGTACAGCAAGCCTGCTGCAATCGACCAAGTCGGGGCCGACTTCGATGCTCCCGGACACATTGACACAGCTTTGCTGGAGAAAATTGGCGTGTCACAGGGCAGTGACTTTTATCTGTGCGGCCCCACTTCATTCTTGCAGGACATGCGCGATGGGCTGCGAAACTGGGGTGTGCTGGCCGGGAATGTGCACACGGAAATCTTCGGGTCTCTCGAGGCCATTACCCCCGGTATGGCGCAGGTAGTTCACACTCCTCGCCTGCCACCAGGGCCTCCCGGATCTGGCCCGCCAGTCTCATTCGCGCGGAGCGGGATTACCGCCGCTTGGGATCCGAAATTCGCGAGCTTGCTTGAACTGGCGGAAGGTGCGACGTTCCGGTCAGATGGTCGTGCCGGATTGGAGCCTGTCACACCTGCATGACTGGTCTGATTGACGGATCGATTGTTTATAAGCCAGAACCGCTGGAGATGCCCGCGCCCGGCAATGTGCTCGTATGCTGTTCCCAGCCAAACGCGGGTGTCACTTTGGATCTTTGAGAGGAACAAAAGGAGTCGAATCATGCGTTCTGATATTGTGCCGGGAGGTATTTTCCCCGATTACGAACTGCCCGATCACACGGGCATAGCGCGCAAGCTCAGTGAACTACAGGGTGAGGACCCCCTGATCCTAACGCTCGCGCGCGGCCACTATTGCCCAAAGGAGCACCAGCAGCATTTGGAACTCGCTGCGTTCTACCCGAAGATTGCGGTGGCGTACACGCAGATCGCCACGATCGCCACTGACGATCACCATACTCTGCAGGAATTCCGTGCGTCAGTCGGAGCCCAGTGGACTTTCCTTTCAGACCCCGAGCGAACGATTCAGAAAGATCTCGACATCCAGGAGTATACCGACCCCGAGCACAATCCGATGATCCCGCATACGCTCGTGCTCAAGCCGGGCCTGGTGATTTACAGCATCTATAACGGCTACTGGTTCTGGGGGCGTCCATCGGTCATCGATCTTTGGCGCGACCTGCGCGTCGTGACGAGTCAGGTCCGGCCAGACTGGGATCTGAGCAAACCCGGACTCCGCGAGGCATGGAATGCGGGCGATCTCTCGCCTTTCCACGGATGGAACAAGAAGGCCAATCTGGAAGATGCCTCGATAGTACGGAAGAAATAGTACAGCCACCAACTCGATCTACAGCGGTATCGAATAGCTCGGGAGGCAAGCCATGGCAGAGACAGTGTGGACGAACAAACCCTATTTCAGAAATGGATTTCCGATTCGCGATCTCCCAGATTGCCGCATATCAGGCCAGTCCGATGGCGAAGAATTAATGCTGGGCCCATTGACTGAACAGCCCAGAAGCGAAGACATCGTGCAGTTGCCCAAGCCACTGACCGATTTTTATGGCGAGGATCGTCATGAACTGGTGCAGCAACTCGCGTACCAGCATTGGGAAAAAAGAGGTAGTCCGCTTGGGTCACCGGAAATTGATTGGTTCACGGCCGAAAAGGCCGTGCGTGCCGACCTTTTAGCATCAGGAATTGAGCTCGGGCCAGACGAGGATCTGTACTCCTGAGTGGCGTGGCTTTTAATATTGAACCTAAGTGGCTCCAAAACTTAGAAGGACCTTCTTATGAGCACCAATCGTGTGGCGCGCCCAAGCTCCGCAAAAGTCGTTTCCATGTCCACCAGCGCAACTAATGTTTCAGACGCTCTGCAAAAGTATGGGTACGGCGCGATGCCGTTTATCGGGACAGAGAGCGCTTTTTATGAACGGCACCTGGTTTTTGACAGAGCGATCGATGTCAAAGCAGCGAGTGCCCGTGAGCGCTTTGAGGCGTTTTCCCGTTCGGTGCGAGACATTCTCGCGCAGCGCTGGGTGCTGACCAAGGACACTTATGAGCAGGAGAATGCCAAGCGCATCTATTACCTGTCCATGGAGTTTCTGATCGGGCGTTCGTTGGCCAACAACATCACCAACCTGTTGCTGGATCCGCTTTTGCCCGATGCAGCTCGAGAACATGGGATCGATTGGCTGGAATTGATCGAGCAGGAACCAGATGCTGGTCTAGGCAACGGCGGCTTGGGCCGCCTCGCGGCGTGCTTTCTCGACTCGATGGCCACGATGCAGCTCCCCGGCACCGGCTATGGTCTCCGCTATGAGTACGGCATGTTCAAGCAAACGATCGTAGATGGCTGGCAAAAAGAGAATCCCGACAACTGGCTCCGCTACGGCGATCCCTGGGAGATTGCCCGGCTCCACGAGAATGTAGAAATCAAGTTGAATGTTTCATTCAAGTTGCAACAGGGGAATTTTCAGGTCATCCCCGACCGGCCGTCGAGCCTGATCGGCATCCCGTTTGATCGTCCCGTCGTGGGCTATGGTGGAAAAACGATCAACACGCTCCGGCTCTGGGCCGCGGCGGCGTCCGATTATTTCGATCTTGAGAAGTTTGACACCGGAGACTTCGTGGGCGCACTCGGCGAGACTCTTCAAGCGGAGTCGCTTACCCGCGTGCTGTATCCCGACGATTCTACGACGAAGGGGCAGGGGTTGCGCTTTCTGCAGGAGTATTTCCTGGTCGCGTGTTCCATGGCCGACCTGGTACGCCGCTTCCAGCGCCACAACTCGGATTGGGAACAATTCCCGGAGAAAGCCGCAATTCAACTCAATGACACGCATCCTTCCATGTCGGTCCCTGAACTGATGCGAATCTTGCTCGACGACGTGCACTTGGGATGGGACCAGGCGTGGGATCTGACGAAGAGGACGCTTGGGTACACAAATCACACCTTGCTACCTGAGGCTCTGGAGAAATGGCCGGTGGCGTGGTTTGAGACATTGCTTCCTCGTCACCTTGAACTTATCTACGAGATCAACCGCCGGCTGCTCAATGAGGTTCGGGTTCGCTTCCCGGGCGACGAGGGACGCGTGCAGCGCGTCAGCCTGGTGGAAGAAAGCAACCCGCGCAAGATCAGGATGGCTAACCTTGCCATAGTTGGCTCGCATAGCACCAATGGAGTGTCTGCTGTCCACTCCAGCCTGCTGCGGACGGTGACGGTCAAGGATCTCGCGGAAATGTTTCCCGAGCGTTTTAACAACAAGACGAATGGGGTGACGCCGCGGCGCTGGTTGCTCGAGTCCAATCCCGCGCTCGCCCGCGAAATCACGCAAGTCATCGGAGATCGCTGGATTACGGACCTCAGCCTGCTCAAACAGCTCAAGCCATTCGCGGAGGATTCCAATGCGCGCGATCGCTTCCTCAAGTCAAAGCGAGAGGCCAAGGTGCAGTTTGCCAACTGGCTGAAGTCAACCTCGGGACGTGTCGTAGACCCGGATACTATCTTCGACTGCCACATCAAGCGGATTCATGAATATAAAAGGCAATTGATGAATGCGCTGCGGATTGTGATTGTTTATAACCGGCTGCGGGAAAATCCCGGCATGAAGATCGTGCCGCGGACATTTTTCTTCGCTGGCAAAGCGGCGCCGGCTTACGAGCTCGCCAAGCTCATCATAAAGTTCATCAACAACCTCGCGGGCACGATTGATGGCGACCCGGCAGCGCGCGGCCGGCTCAACGTCGTCTTTCTCCCTGAGTACAACGTTTCCTTGGCGCAACGCCTCATTCCAGCCAGCGATGTCTCCAACCAGATCTCGACCGCGGGCTATGAGGCCAGCGGAACGAGTAACATGAAATTTATGATGAATGGAGCTTTAACCGTCGGAACCCGCGACGGTGCGACCATCGAAATGGCGGAGGAAGCCGGAGAAGAGAACATGTTCCTGTTCGGGCTCACCGTGGAGCAAGTCGAGAACAGCCGCGCCTGGTATGACCCGAACTGGCATTATGAACATGAGCCGCAGACGCGAGCCGCCCTGGACTTGATTTTCTCTGATCATTTCAGCCGCAACGAACCGGGAGTATTCGCTCCCTTGCGCGATACGCTTCTGACTCAGGGCGATCATTACATGAACCTGGCGGACCTGACCTCGTATTGCAACGCACAAGACCGGGTCGGCGCGCTCTATGCCGAACCCGGAGCATGGGCGCAGAAAGCAATCTTGAACGTGGCCAGCTCCGGGAAGTTTTCGAGCGATCGCTCGATTGCGCAGTACGCCAGCGAGATTTGGAAGGTGGAACCATGTCCGGTGCTCTAGAAACCCAGTCCCTGACGGGTGAGCCTAAAATTTCGCCGCTGGCAGGCAAACCAGCGCCCAAGTGGTTGCTCGTGGACGTGGCTCGCCTGCAGAAGGAATACTTCGAGCGGCGCCCAGACCTGGATGATCCCAACCAGCTAGTCAGTTTCGGCACAAGCGGACACCGCGGCTCGCCGCTGCGCGGCACATTTAACGAAGCGCACATTCTCGCAATTACCCAGGCGATCTGCGAATACCGGCGCGGGCAGGGAATCGACGGCCCGCTCTACATGGGCAAAGACACCCACGGCGTCTCGGAACCCGCCCAGCGCACCGCCCTTGAGGTGCTGGCAGCAAACAACGTGGAGACCATCATTCAGCAGGACGACGGGATAACTCCGACGCCGGTTATCTCGCGAGCGATTCTGGTTTACAACCGTGGCCGCAAGCAACATCTAGCTGACGGCGTCGTGATTACGCCATCGCACAATCCGCCGGAGGATGGAGGCTTCAAGTACAACCCCCCTAACGGCGGCCCGGCTGATACCGACGTGACGGGCTGGGTACAGAATCGCGCGAACGAATTGTTGCGAGCTGGGAATGCAGGGGTCAAGCGCATTCCGTTTGCTAAAGCCATCAACTCCGCGACCACTCACCAGGAAGATTTCGTCCTGCCGTATGTTCGTGATCTCAAGAATATCGTCGACATGGAAGCGATTCGCGGTGCTCACCTCAAACTTGGCGTCGACCCTTTAGGAGGAGCCTCGCTGCCTTATTGGGAACCGATCAACTCGATTTACGGGCTGGACATCGTCGTCACCAATCCAGTCATCGACCCGACATTTTCATTTATGACCGTCGACCATGACGGCAAAATTCGCATGGACTGTTCGAGTCCCTATGCGATGGCCAGGCTCGTCGCCTTAAAAGATCAGTACCAGGTGGCTTTCGGGAACGATACCGATGCCGATCGGCACGGGATCGTAACTCCAGTTGCGGGTTTGATGAACCCGAATCATTACCTTGCCGTTGCCATCCGGTATTTGCTGACGCACCGGCGCCAATGGCGCACGACAGTTGCGGTGGGAAAGACGCTCGTGAGCAGCAGCATGATCGACCGGGTCGTCAAAAAGCTCGGCCACCAGCTCCGCGAAGTGCCGGTGGGTTTCAAGTGGTTTGTGCCGGGGCTGATCGATGGCTCGTATTGTTTCGGCGGGGAAGAAAGCGCTGGAGCGAGTTTTCTTCGTTTTGACGGCACCGTATGGACGACCGACAAGGACGGGCCGATCATGGACTTGCTGGCGGCGGAGATTACCGCGCGCACCGGCAAGAATCCCGGAGAGCATTACCGCGAATTGACTGCGGAGTTCGGCATCCCGTACTACACGCGCATCGACGCGCCTGCCACGCCAGAGCAGAAGGCAAAGTTGGAAAAACTCACGCCGGACGCGGTAAAGGAGTCAGACCTGGCGGGCGAGCCCATCACCGCCAAGCTCACCAAAGCCCCGGGCAACGATGCTCCAATCGGTGGCTTGAAAGTTGTGGCGGAGAGCGGTTGGTTTGCCGCGCGACCCTCAGGCACCGAGAACATTTATAAGATTTACGCCGAGAGTTTCAAGAGCCAGGCCCATCTGAATGCGATCCTTGGCGAAGCCGAGCAGATGGTGAACAAGGCGCTAGGTTCGCCCGCAGTCGTTCCCGATCAGGGAGTCCGGCCATGAGCGGTAACGGCGGGCTCACCAATATCCCGCCGTTTCCACCCGAATATCGCGCTTCGGGCTTGCTGCTGCACGTGACCTCTCTACCCTCTCCATACGGCATCGGCGATCTAGGATCGTACGCCCTCGCGTGGATCGATGTTCTCCATCGTGCCGGCCAGGCGTGGTGGCAGTCACTCCCGCTCGGTCCGACTGGTTACGGAAACTCACCCTATCAACCGATGTCGTCGTTTGCCGGCAACGAGCTGCTGATCAGTCCCCAATCTCTCTTTTGGGACGGGCTGCTACAGGCTACCGATGGCGATCTGAGCGATGCTCAGTTTCACTTCTCGACCGATGCAGTTGACTACGACTCTGTCATCCCGTTCAAACAGCGGATACTCGAAAAGGCGTGGGCACACTTCAAAGCTAGAGAGCCTATGGACAAGGATCGGTGGCCTGGCTACGGCGAGTTCTGCGCCAGACAAGCGCATTGGCTGGAAGACTACGCTTTGTTCCGCGCACTGAAAGAAAAGTATCACGACGCATATTATCTGGAGTGGCCAGAAGAGTTGGTTCAGCGCACCCCCAGTGCTCTCGCCGACGCGCGGCGAGAGTTAGCAACTCGAATTGATCAGGTTCGCTTCGCACAATTCCTGTTGTTCCGCCAGGCCGATCAACTCAAGGAGCATGCCCATGCCAAGGGGGTAAAGTTAATCGGCGATCTGCCGTTCTTTGTTTCGCCGGATTCCAGCGATGTTTGGGCGAACCCTGAGTTCTTCCTGCTCGATGAACGGCATCGGCCACGTTTCGTCGCCGGAGTTCCTCCCGATTATTTCAGCGCAACGGGTCAATTATGGGGCAATCCCGTTTACAACTGGGATGCCTTGCGTTCGACTGGTTATCAATGGTGCATCGATCGGTTCCGCGCTCTGCTGGCTCACGTCGATGTGATTCGCCTGGACCACTTCCGCGGGTTTGCGGCTGCGTGGCACGTTCCCGCGGGAGCGCCGACGGCTCAGTCTGGCCAGTGGGTCGCGGGTCCGGGAGCCAGTTTTTTTCAGGCGGTGCAAACAGAACTGGGTAGTCTGCCATTCATTGCGGAAGATTTGGGTGTGATTACGGATGACGTGCGGGCCCTGCGCGACCAATTTCAGCTGCCGGGGATGCGCGTCCTGCAATTCGCCTTCGATGGTCATGCGGACAATCCATACTTGCCGCGCAACTTTGTGCACAATACGGTCGCCTATACCGGTACGCACGACAATGCCACAACGCGACAGTGGTATGAGGAATTGCCCGACTATCAGCGACAGAACTTGTGGAACTACCTGAAGCGTGCGCCGGGAACCGTTGCGGACGCCGCTCCGGAGTTGATGCGGCTGGCGTGGTCGTCACCAGCTGCGCTCGCGATTGCTCCGTTGCAGGATCTGCTCAACCTGGGAAGCGAAGCTCGCATGAACGTGCCGGGTCGTGCCGATGGGAACTGGCGTTGGCGGGTCCGAGAAGACATGCTATCTGCTAATGCTTTTCAATGGCTGCGGGATTTGTCGGAGAGTTGCAATCGCTCGCTCAGTCCTGCAATATCCGTCAGGCCGCAAGTGGACCGCGGACGGGCGAGCGCTTAGATCTAAACAAACGGAAGGTTAACCTGGTGATTCAAGTTGCCAAGAGTATTCTCCTGGTTGTGAGCGCACTTTTTCCGATCGTGGATCCGATCGGAGGCGCTCCGGTATTTCTTCTGCTCACGAGAGACTATGCGCCCGAAACGCGACGAGTGCTGGCTCGCCGCATTGCGGTAGATAGTTTCATACTGATGATCGCGTCCTATACCCTCGGGGCGCACGTGCTCTCCTTCTTCGGGATTTCGCTCCCAGTTGTCCAAGTCGGTGGTGGGCTGATCGTGATTTCAACGGGCTGGGCGATGTTGAATCAAAAAGACGGGGATGACCGGCCCGCCAGGCAAACGGTCACTTGCGCGGATGCTATGAGCCAGGCGTTCTACCCGCTGACGCTTCCCTTGACTGTTGGTCCCGGCTCCATCTCGGTTGCCATCACTTTGGGCGCGAATGCACCGCAGCACCTGGGTCCAAACCTGCTGCTAACTCTCGCGGCGGCGATCGGTTCTGCTTTCGTCGCAGTAACCATCTATCTTTGCTACGCCTACGCAGATCGGCTCGCGAGCAAGATGGGCCCCACGGGGACGATCGTAATTTTAAAGCTCTCCGCGTTCCTGCTCGTGTGCATTGGCGTGCAGATCTTGTGGAACGGCGCGAGCAAATTGCTGGGTTCGTTGCCGCAGTTTGCCGGAGTTGTGGGGCTGCCGCATTGAGATGGAGCGAGGCGCTGGAGCAGATGAAAGAGAGGCAAAGTGAACAGTTCAAGCGTTGATGTGCTCGCCGGCACGGATGGCCCAGCCCAGGCTGCCAAGACCGTGACGGCTCCGCTCATGAAACGACCGACCTGGGAACAGACCGAGGGCAGTCCATTGCCCCTGGGCGTCAAGTGGATCGAAGAGGAGCAGGCATTCAACTTCGCGGTTCATTCCGAACATGCGGAGAGCGTCACTCTATTGCTCTATTCTCCGGCCGATTTAGTGAATCCTCTTCTCAGGCTTCAATTGGATTATTTGCACAACAAGTCGGGCCGGATTTGGCACTGCCGCGTCCCAGTTACAAAGCTTGGCGCCGCTTGTTATTACGCATATTCCGTATCGGGAGAGACAATCCCTCAACTGCACAGTTTCGATCCGCAGAAGGTTCTGCTCGACCCCTACGCGAAGTGCATTTTCTTCCCACCCGCATTCGATCGCAACTTGGCCATGCGGGAAGGATCCAATGCCGGCCACGCACCCTTAGGAGTGCTGACTGATCACCGATCGACGTTTGACTGGTCGGGAGACCGGTCTCCGTATCATGAGTCGGATGCAGTCATCTACGAACTTCACGTCAGAGGTTTCACCAAGAACCCAAACTCTGGTATCGACCCCTCGCGTGCCGGCACATACGCGGGCCTCGTGGAAAAGATCCCATACTTAAAGGAACTCGGAGTAACGGTTGTAGAACTGATGCCGGTTTTTCAGCGTGATCCTCAACAAGGCGACTACTGGGGCTATATGCCTTTGAATTTCTTCGCGCCGCACGCTCAGTATGCCAGCACACGCCGTGCCGATGAGCAGCATCTTGAATTCAAGAATATGGTGGAGGCTTTTCATCAGGCCGAAATCGGGGTGGTGCTGGACGTCGTATATAACCACACTTGTGAGGGCGACTACAAAGGGCCGATCTACAGCTTCAAGGGTCTCGACAGCGCCGGCTATTACATGCTTACTTCCGATCCGGTAAACCCGTATGCCAATTACTCCGGCACCGGCAATACCTTGAATTTTGGCCAGGCACAGGTGCGCAAGATGGTGATCGACAGCTTGCGCTATTGGAAGCGAGGTATGCACGTCGACGGATTCCGCTTTGATCTGGCATCCGTATTCAGCCGCAACGCGGATGGATCGCTCAATTGGCGCGAAGCACCCATCTTCAGTGAAATTGCCGCGGACCCGGAATTAGGCCGGGTGCGCTTGATCGCAGAACCCTGGGACACGGCAGCTTATCAGCTCGGTCGCGGATTCCCGGGCCTGACCTGGCTGCAGTGGAACGGGCGTTTTCGCGACGACATTCGCCGGTTTGTCAAGGGCGACACAGGCATGGTTCCAGAGGTGATGCGACGTATCTATGGCAGCGATGACTTGTTTCCAGACAGCCGCGTCGACGCTTATCACGCGTTCCAGAGTGTGAATTATGTAACGTCTCACGACGGCTTCACGCTCTACGATCTGGTTTCTTATGACCGCAAGCACAATTGGCAAAACGGTAATAATAATCAGGACGGTACCAATGCGAACTACAGTTGGAATTGTGGGCAGGAAGGGGTTGAAGCTGTCCCCCCAACAGTCCTCGCGCTGCGCCGGAAGCAAGTAAAGAATTTCTGCTGCCTGCTCTTCTTATCTAACGGCACGCCGATGTTTCGGGCCGGGGACGAGTTCCTGAACACCCAATTTGGCAACAACAATCCCTATAACCAGGACAACGAGATTGGATGGCTGGATTGGAGTCAGTTCCGATCCAATCAGGACATTTTCCGGTTTTTCAAGAAGATGATTGCGTTCCGGAAAAAACATCCCTCGCTGAGCCGAAGCAGATTCTGGCGGGAGGATGTTTCCTGGTACGGCGTCGGTCCCACGGTCGATTTGTCTCACGACTCGCACAGCCTGGCATTCTGCCTGCACGGCGCGTCTCAAGGGGATGACGATATCTACGCGATGATCAATGCGTACTGGGAAGAGTTGGAGTTCAATGTGCAGGAGGGAACAGCACAGGAGTGGAAGACAATCGTGAACACCGCTTTGCCCAGTCCGAATGATTTCTGGGACGATGGAATCGCTTTAGAGCAGACGAAATACCTGCTGGCTCCAAGGTCGATTGTGGTGTTGTGTCGACCCAAGAAAAGCGACAGTCGGCAGGGTGGATGACACGCGATCGAGGATCTTTATCGCGGATGGAGGGTTACGACAATGCCCGCTCCAGTCCAACCGGGAGCTGTGCCAGGCTCGTTGGACGGATGACGGACAGTCCGGAATTGCACTGACCAGAAGTCAGCTTTGAGGAGATCGCCGTTGATCGCCCTCAACCGATTACCAACCCATCTGGCGCATTCGCTCTAGGATTAGGAAGCTATAGTTATTCATGCGCTCAGGCCGTCGTTTCAGGGGGGCTGGCAGAATCGCGGCCAGCCGCGCCGCCTGTTCCCGGCCGATATTCCGAGCCGCGATCCCGTCGTAATAACGACATGCCGACTCTGCACCATAAATACCCGGGCCCCATTCAACCACATTAAGATAGATCTCCAGAATGCGCCTTTTGCCGAGGACGAGTTCGGCCACCGGTACAAGTGTGAACTCCGCACCTTTACGAAGCACCGAGCGACCGGTTCCGAAAAACAGGTTCTTTACAAGTTGCTGCGTAATGGTGGAAGCTCCGCGAGTGCGACCGCCTTCCAAATCGTCTTCCGCAGCAATTTGGATCTGGTGCCAATCGAACCCGTGGTGCTGGTAGAAACGCGCGTCCTCAGCGGCGACTACTGCGTGCTGCAGATCGGGCGAAATTTGGCTGAGCGGAACGAATTTGTAACGTTCGTGATAGGGAGCGTGGTGAATCCAGGCCTGCAACCGCCGCTGGATGTGCACTGCGGTTGATGGCGGGTCGATCCACCGGGCGGCCAAAAGCATCAGCGCGGCCAGCGACCAAACCAGCACCGCGGCGATGGCGAGCCATCGAACAAAGCATCCGAGAAGATGCTTGCGCAGCGATGTCTTGGAGTGTGCGTCTGGCTTTTCAATCACATTTCATAATAATAGCCTGGACGGCGTCGAAGACTCCGACCCTCAGCGGTTCGCCAGGATCTCCGAAAAGTCAGCTATTGCACTCGTTTGAGATCCTGTACCCAATTGGTTTCCCATGTTTTCCCACCATCAGGCGAATACGCCTGCTCCCAGTGGCAGGAGTTCGGTGTGATCTGGGACCATATGAATCGTATGCGGATTGGTTTCCCGTTCTCGGTGTCGTCCGCGTAGAAGGTACCCACGCCGTTATGGAAACTCCCTCTCACGGGCGGATCCAGCGGCGCCAGCGGCGTCCTACTGTCCATCCACCAGATCGACCACTGCCCGGACTTGGCGTCGAACGATCGCGGAGCCACGCCACGATAAGTGCCGCCCGGAACCTCGAACACGTCGTCGTCGACATTAGCATAGCCGCCCATCAGGGGCTGGCTGAACAATGTCCCTTCGAATTCGATCCACTCGTGACTGTTGGCGAGGCGCTCCTTCAGCTTTCTATGATGAACTTGCCAGTGCCCCACCAAAAAATCGAAGTCGTGGAGTCCGGGCACGGCACGCTCTGCATGACTCATCTCTTCTCCCGAACCGAGCGAGGACTGTGCGACAGAGACTCCCGACGCCGCCAGGCCCAGACTTAGCGAGACAATAACAGCCATACGCTGATGCATTTCCACGGTTCACTCCTTTTCGTCCAGACAGCGATGAGCTAAAACTAAGAGTATTAGGCATTAACTCTTGGAATCTCGCGAGGCTCCCGCATGAAAAGAGCCGGCCGCCCAGAGGCGACGAAGTGGCCGCGCTCTTCAGCTCGCTTTCTCTTCTGCGGCGCGCTTTCGGGCCGCTTCTTGCGGGTTGGTTATTATATCGACCCACTTCGCATCAGGTGAGGCTTCGGCATCGTAGTTGTCGTGCCAGTTCCACCATTTGTACGGCGGGGTCTGGGGATAACCGTCTGGCGAGTCCTCCCAAGTCTCCTGACGGCCGAGCGGCGTGAGGTCGAGATAGCTCCAGGTGCTCCCCATCGCCTCGTCGCCGCGGTTGTTGATGAAGTAGGTGCGGAACACCCGCTCGCCATCCCGGAAGAACACGTTATGGCCGTGCCATTCATCGACGCCGAAGTCCTTGTCGAAGCTGTCGGTCATGGTGTACCACGGCATCTCCCAGCCCATCCGGGCTTTCACGCGAACGATGTCGGCCTGCGGCGCGCGCGAGGCGTAGGCGAGCGTGGTGTCGCGAGCGTTCAGATGAGCCAGGTGGGCGACCTGATCTGCGCCCAGGGAGCAGCCGCGGCAGGCATGCTCGGGCCAGCCGAATACTCCGGGCTCGAAGAAAGCGCGATAGAGAATCAACTGACGACGGCCCTCGAACAAATCGAGCAGGCTGACCTTACCCTTGGGTCCGTCGAACTCGTACTTCTTCTCCACAGCCAGCCAAGGCATCCGCCGGCGCTCGGCGGCCAGCTCGTCACGGGAGCGGGTTAACGCCTTTTCCTTCACGAGCAGTCGTTGCCGCGCAGCCTCCCACTCCTGCTGCGACACGATCGGTGGCGTCTTCATCGTGAGATGCTTTTTCGTGTGTTCCTTGTTCGTCGACATCTTCATTTCTCCTTGTTATTTGAATTTGGGACGATTTCTTCTGCTGCGTTCTTTTTGCGAGACACTTTCACAGCCAATGCTGCCAGACCGCCACTGGAAACCACCGCGGCGACGACCACTCCCTCTGCACACGCCGCTTTCCGTCCTTCAGTCACACCGTGGTCCCGGTCTCCGGGGGTTGCAGTGGACTGCCACCAACGAAGATGTCGGCCTCGACAAGCGCTTTGTTAGGCTCGCCAAGTAGGTGCAACAAGTTGTCGCGGCCCCGCGCGCCGGCGGAATCCGCAGCCCCTGAACCGACATCACGCACGAGTGAGGGGCTCGACGGAAGTTTCAAGAGTCTCGGGCCGCTTATGGGCACGCCACTTCAGGAAAGTATCCATGTAGGTGTAGAACACCGGAGTAATGTAAAGCGTAACAATTTGCGCGAAGAGCAAACCGCCGACGACGCAAAGACCGAGTGGGCGGCGGGCGTCGGCGTCGGCGCCAAAACCGATGGCGATGGGCAGGGTGCCTATAATCGTGCAGGCGCTGGTCATCATGATCGGGCGGAAGCGAATCATCGAGCCCTGGTAGGCCGATTCGCTGGCTGTGAAATCCCCCTTGCGCTCAAGGTCTAGAGCGAAATCGACCATCATAATCGCGTTCTTCTTGACGATGCCGATGAGCATGATCAAACCGACGAAGCCGTAGATATCGAGCTGCTCGTGGAACAGAGAAAGTGTGACTAACCCGCCGAAGGCCGCGGCCGGCAACCCTGTCAGAATTGTGATGGGGTGAATGTAGCTCTCATACAGAATGCCCAGCAGTATATAAATGACCACCACCGTCATGATTAGCAGAATGCCCTGGCCGGCGATCGACTGCTGGAATGCCTGGGCGGTGCCTTGAAAGCTGGTGTTGATTGAAATCGGCAGCATGGAATTGGCCAGCTTCTGCACGTCACTCACCGCTTGCCCGAGAGCCACTCCGGACGCCAGGTCGAATGAGATCGTAACTGACGGAAGTTGCCCGGTGTGGTTGATGGTAAGGGGGCCGACGCCAGTGGTAAATTTCGAGACGGCCGCGAGGGGAACGAGTTGGCCGGAGGAAGAGCGGATATAAAGCTCCGAGAGCATATCGGGATCGTTCTGGAACCGATCCTGCACCTGGAGAACGACCCAGTATTCGTTGTTCGAAGTGTAGATCGGCGACACCAGTCGTTGACCGTAGGCGCTGTACAGTGCGTCTTCAACCTGCTGTGGTGTCACCCCCAGAGCAGATGCTTTGTCTCTGTCGACCACGACATTCGCCTGGGGATTCTTGATCTGGAGATCGCTGGCGACGTCGGCCACACTCGGCAGCGTCCTCATTTTTGTTTCGAGCAACTGCGCGTACTTATAGAGCTGATCGGTTGCCGGACTCGATAGTGTGAATTGATACAGGCTCTTGGTGAATAGGCCGCCGATGCGAATTGCGGGCGGGTTCTGAAGAAAGACTCGCATCCCAGGGACCCTGTCCAGCTTCGGTTGCAACCCATGAATCACATCATCGATAGTCATGTGACGTTCGAAGAGCGAACGGACGTACCGGAGCATAGTCCTGGCGACAAAAATGTGACCATAGCGGGCAATCAAATGATCGTAAGCGGGACTATCGGTCCAGGGACGGTCGGAACGGTTCTTCAAATGTAGGAAAGCATAGCCATTGTTGAGGCCAGAGCCGTTCGAATCAGCGATGCCCGAATAGAACTGAACCACATTCGGGTCGGCTTGGAGTATACGATTGATAGCCTCCTGGTGAGCTTTCATCGCGTCGAAGGAAATGCCTTGATTGGCTTCGGTTGAGACGGAAATCTGCGCGGTATCCTCTTCCGGCAGAAAGCCTTTCGGAATCACCCAAAACTCCCATGCGGTCCCCACCAGGATGAGAAAACCGAGAAACATCACCAGCACGCGATGCTGCATCGCCCGACGAAGGCTCCATCCGTACCAGCGGAGCGACGTATCGAGAATGTTTTCCAACTTGCGATAGATCCATCCGTGCTTACTCTCGTGTTCGGGGCGCAGATAGTATCTGCAGAGCATCGGGGTGAGGGTGACGGAAACGAACCCGGAAACCAGAACGGCGGAAATGATGACGACGGCAAATTCGTGGAGCAAGCGGCCCAACACGCCGGACATGAAGAAGACAGGCAGAAAAACCGCAGCGAGCGACAACGTCATAGAGAGAATCGTGAAGCTGACTTCCCTCGAGCCGTCGAGCGCTGCCTCGAACGGTCCTTTGTCCATCTCCTGATGGCGCACGATGTTTTCGAGCATGACGATCGCGTCATCGACGACGAAGCCCACCGAGAGCGTCAGCGCCAACAGCGATAGGTTGTCCACCGTGTAGCCGAGCAGGTACATGACCGCGAACGTCCCCATGATCGACATCGGGAGAGCCAGGCTGGGAATGATGGTCGCCGACGCGTTGCGTAGAAAAAGAAAGATGACGAGAATAACCAGAAAAATTGCCAGCAGAAGAGTGAATTTGACGTCATTCACAGAGTCGCGGATCGGAGCCGAGCGATCGTATTCGACCGAGAGGTTGATGGACGGAGGCACAATCGCGTAGAAGTGTGGGATTAGCTTGCGAATGTTATTGACGATCTCGATCGTGTTGGTGCCGGGCTGGCGCTGGACGGCCAGCATAATTCCGGGAACGTTGTTGATCCAGTCTGCGACGTACAGATCTTGAATTCCGTCATCGACCGTGGCGATCTGATCGAGCCGCACCGGAGCTCCGTTGCGGTATGCCACGATGAGCGGGCGGTAGACCGTGGCGTCGGAAAGCTGCCCGTTAGATTCGACGTTATAAGTCTTGTGAGCGCCGTTCAGTGTGCCCATCGGCATGTTGACGTTGGCATTTTGAATCGCCTGCTCTACCTCGTTGATACCGATCTGCCGGCTGGAGAGCGCTTCCGGGTTTAATTGCACGCGCACCGCGTATTTGGCCGAGCCGTTGACGCTGACCTGGGCGACGCCGGGCACCATCGAAATCTGTTCGGCCAGCAGATTTTCGGCATACTTGTCGACTTCGTAGAGCGGCAGTGTGGGTGAGGTAACAGCCAGCAAGAAGATGGCCTGATCTGCGGGATTCACCTTTCGAAAGGTCGGGGGGGAAGGCAGATTGGGCGGAAGCTGATTGGCGGCGGCCGAGATCGCGCTCTGAACGTCGAGCGCGGCGGAATCTATGTTGCGGCTCAGATTGAACTGCAGGGTAATTTCGATGCTGCCGAGCGAACTGGTCGACGTCATCGAATCCAGGCCGGCAATGGTAGTGAACTGCTTTTCAAGTGGAGTTGCTACCGAGGAAGCCATCGTCTCCGGGCTGGCGCCCGGAAGGCCGGCATATACCTGGATTGTCGGGAAATCGACATTGGGCAGATCACTGACGGCAAGGTCGCGATAGCCCAGAATGCCAAACAGAAGAATGGCCAGCATCACGAGGCTGGTCATGACCGGCCGGCGAATGAAAGGTTCGCAGAGATTCATCGCTTTGATTCCAGCCCTGTCAGAGTCCTTTGGTGAAATATACTTTCGTCCCTGGAATTAGACGCACTTGGCCGTCGGTAACCACGGTTTCCCCGGGTGAAAGTCCATTCAAAACTTCGGTTTCGTTATTCACTGTTTGCCCAACATTCACCTGCCGGACATCAACGGTCATATCCGGTTTTGTGATGAAGACATAATCACCCTGCTGTCCGGCCTGAACCGCTTGCGAGGGCACGACCAGCACGTTCTGTTGCTCGCCCAGCTGCAGCAGGACATTGGAAAACTGGCCTGGCCAAAGATGCTGGTCGTTGTTGGGAAATGAAGCCCTAAGAGCGATGGTGCCCGTGGCCGGATCCACGGTGTTATCGACGAACGCCAGAGTCCCCATTTCCGGCTTGGAATCGCCGGTCGGAGTGGCTTGAACGGGCAAACGAGAGCGCGTCATGAGCTTCTTGACCGATTCGAGGTACTGCTGGGGAACGGAGAAATTGACATAGATCGGCGAAACCTGGTTGATCACCACAAGCACCGGGAGGTCATTGGCCTTCACTGCTGCTCCCGGATAGACTAGCTGAGCTCCCGTGACACCGCTAATGGGGGCATAGATGGAGCAATAGGAAAGCTGAATTTTGGCTGTCTGGATGGCGGCCTCATCGAAGTTGACCGTGGCTTCGGCGGCAGTCGAGGTCGCCCGATATTGCTCGAACTGCTCTTTCGAGACAATACCTTCTTTGTAGAGCCCTTCGTAGCGCTCGAGTTGCGTCCGATCGAGTTGGGCCTGCGCGTTGTCTCTGGAAAGCGCCGCGGTGGACTGATCGAGGGCGGCGATGAAAGGTCTCTTGTCAAGCGTCAGCAGTAGATCCCCTTCGTGGACGAACTGACCTTGCTTGTAATTCACTTCCTTGACGATTCCGGCAACTTGCGACTCCACGGAGACAGTCTTGAAGGCCTGACCGGCGCCAATGGCGTGTAATTGCACCGGAATCGTGCTCCGTTCGACTTTCGCGACCGTCACCGGCACAGCGGAGGTGTCGCGCGGCCTCTCAATCGCTCCGCTGCCGCGCGATGCCTGCACGGAACTGGCGCTGTCTCCGCATCCCGCAAGCATGAGCGCGGAAAGCAATGATATGGGTCCCAGGATCCTGAAAACTGTGGTCATGATCTCCAATTTCAATACGTTATGTTAGACGCCCCCGACAAACTTACGGTAGCGCGAGAGGCATCGAATGCGCGCAGCAGTATAAACTCAACAACACGCTGTACCACGGTTGAAAAGGTTATTGGAAAGCAACTGTAGGCAAGCTAGCTGATCGCAGATCAAACTGATATATGAACGATATGGGGTGCCTACGGGCGTGGGTGCAATTATAGCGCCAATGTCGCGGTATAAGATCGAACGACTTCCGGATTGTCGAAAGCTCCACCCAGTCAAGGACTTCGCGCGAACGACCATCTGATCCTGGCGGCCTGTAACTATCCGGAATCGAGTTCCACCTCGTGCGCTGGCTTTGGTGAGAGCGGCCTCACTCCATCAATATGACCAGACCAAAGGAGAAGGAAAATGTCAGCGACAATCCGCAAGAACTACGCTGCCTCCGATACTCGGACGACAATCCATCCTCTCAGCCCGGAAGATTCCGCTGCGATTGCCGCGCCTTTTCAAGTTGTGAATTCGTTGTGGCGAGATGCCAGCCATCTAGGCTGCAGCCGCACCCAGTCCTCTCACTGCCTCGATCATCTGCACCAGCACGGCCTGAGCGTCGCCATAAACCATGTTGCAGTCGTCGGCTTAGAACAGTGCGTTGACGATGCCGGCGTAGCCTTTGCCATGGCCCCGCTTGATGACATAAACCTTCTTCGCCTTGTCGGCATTCAGGATGGGCATACCCGTAAATCGGAGAATTCTTGTCGTCACGCGCCGCCGGATTGACAACATCATTGGCTCCGATGACAAGCGCAACGTCGGTGGTGGCAAAGTCGGGATTGATGTCGGCGAGTTGGAAGATCAGGTCGTAGGGTACCCCGGCTTCCGCCAGTAGAACGTCCATCTGTCCGGGCATACGTCCGGCGACAGGATGGATGGCAAACCTAACTGTTCACGCAGAGTCTGGGTTACCGAAATATTGGGCGAATACAGTATCTTGCTGTAGGGAAGCGGAATCTGTGCAGTTTTGCTCAGCCAAGGCTAACTGGAGAAGGAATCAGCCTCAATCCCATGCATGGAAATCCTGCACCTGGCTGCTAACCGTGGATGCGCTGTGGACCTGTCGTTATATGATTTGAAAACGGGTAAGGAAGTGAAGATGCCCAGTGGCTACGATGAAATGACCGATCGCGCCTTTTCCGACTACGCTGGCCGCACGGCCGACGAGCGCGCCCGCCGTGCCCTTCTGCGCCCAGCTATGGAAAAGCAGGATTTCAAGGTTAGTCCCAAAGAGTGGTGGCACTTCGACTATAAAGATTGGCAACAGTACCCAATCCTGAATGTGAAGTTCTAAGATCTCCGACAATAAAGATCTTGCACGGATAAAAATGCTGCCAACGGCTTAACTCGGAGGAGTTTTAATCAATTCCGGTAACATCCAACGATTTGATAGCCGCCCATATGTCGGCTCGGGCAGTTGCACCAGCAGTGGCTTGCGCGCCCGATCGAGCCAGGTAAGCAGGGTTTCCAGATCGTTTTGTGACATGGCTGTGCATCCAACCGTGCCCTGATTGTGGCTATGCCAAATGTGGAGAAAGACACACGACCCGCCTCCCGGCTCAGGCGGATTAATGTTTCCCTCCGTCACGATGCCATTGTGATCTACGACGATCCCCCAAAGGTAACCACCGACGTTTCGCATGTGCTCTGAGCTGTTCCAGTCGACAGCGACGACGGAGCGGTCCACGATGCGGTTATAGTACTTCGAGCCAGTATCGTCGACGCACTCGATCAATGGGGTCAGGTTCAGGTAGGGCATCTTTAATCCCGGCAGTGGCTGAGAAGCGTAGCCGAATGCGGTGCCTAGCGCAAAGACGCCAGCGGGAGACTTGCCGTCTCCCTCTCTCTTGACTGGATCGGATGCGGTACGGATATTGGAATCATCGGTCGCAAAGACGCCGATACCCCACCCTAAGCCATTCTTGCCGACGACGATCGAGATCGGGTCGCCCACGGGATGCCATTTTTCATGCACAGTGGCGCGCTCATATCGCTGCAACCGTCCTTCAACCGCATTCCAGTCCGAAGTAGTGACCACGATCATCTGTGTGGAACGCGCGAGAGCTTTGGACTTAAAAGTGCCGGCCTGAGTCGAGTCGGACGCGCACCAGCTTACGATCAACAGAAGACAAAGGAGAATGGATGCCGATTTCATCAAGAACAGTGTAAACGGTGAAGAAGCCACGCAATCGCAACCTGTATTTTTCCCGCGGAATAATTCCTGTGTGTGCACCCGAGCCTTGTGCAGAACTCCTTTGCCCGGTCGACATCGGAGACGGGGATGATCGCGTCGTGCAGGCCCCGCGATTCTCGGACGCAATCCTAACGAGCGTCCGACAAAAGCTCGGCTGATCGTGCCCTCGCGAATACTTTTGTCGGCCGACGCTCCTTTGATCTGGAAGCAAACCAAGTTCGTGGGTGGTCGGCCAACAGGAATTTACGTGAGCCTGACCCAGAACGGCAGTCCCCAATCACTCCGTTTCTCGCCAGCTATTCCTGCCAGGAATAATCCGACGGTTCGATTGGTTGGAGAAGCCTGTCCGAGAAACTGCCGCCGCGGAACATTATTGTAATAACTTAAAAAGTGTAAATAAGATATTGATAATAAATAAGTTATTGGTGGAGGCGACGGGAGTCGAACTATTCAGTGTGTTGACAGCACGTAACTTATTGATTCCAGGAACAACTGCTAAAAACGCCCCATCGCTCGATCCGTTGTACCTTTATTTGTACGAAAAGTTCTTTCACTCTGGAGTAGCAGCGCCAGACACCACATAGCGACCAGAGTTTCCCATAAATTCGCCAGTACGGATCGAGAAAAAGCTCAATCGTGTTTCGCCGAACTGGACATTGTACAAGTCCGGCATGGGCAACTTCCGAAAATCATTTTTCAGAGGCCAGCTTCAGTAAGGCTGCCTTTTGATGATATCAAGCAGCGCGCCCGCGCAATAGACTCGGTTGCACTGCCCATCGCCTACCTTGTGACACTCTTTTGCCCTGTAAGCAAATACACCAACCAAGTCTAGCAGCGCACTCTTGGGACCGCGAGCCCCGGCTTGCACAAAAATCGGAAAGGTGCGGCAACGATGAAAGAACCTAAAACGCGCTCCGACAACCTGTTATAAGCTCTCTTCCGAGCAGTAGAAAGAAAATTAGGACTGCTTGCGGTTAAATCCTGCTAGCCGCGGGATCAGTATCAAGATCAAACCATAGAACAAGAGTGACGCCACCAGGGAGGCGGCGTTTCCGAAACGAAGATCCTCGAACCCCAGTTTGAGCGCGCCGAACGCTATGGCTGCGTACGCAACCCACAGCAGCTCGGCGCGTTTCAAACGCGAGCCACTAAAACCAAGGATGAGAGCAACCACGCAAATCACTATGGTGCGGACAACCGAAAGATGCGGAGCTTTCAGCATCCCGCTCGACGAACCGAGCCTGGCACTCATCATCACTGCCAGTGCCGCTCCCGCTCCGGCCACCAGCGCAGAGGGGACGATCCAGAGCAGGCGTGATCGCCATGCCTTTTCCGAAATATCGTTTGAAGTATGTGATCCGATTGCATAGCACAAACCAGCTGAGACTGCGACTCCCCATGCGCCTGAGCCGAGGGTGTGCGGCACGGTCCCAGTTAGAGCGCTCCACGCGAGGTTCAGAAGGCCGGAGAGGATCGCCGCTGCCGCCAGATAGACGGACACATGCAAGCCGAGGCTGAGCTTGTCTGTACACGTATACAAGAGAGCTGCCGTTATGGCAGCCAGGGACAAGAAAGGCGCCAGAAAGGCCTCGGGGAAAAGCAGAAAGCTTCCTGTTACCAGAAAGGTGACCGCGTAGCTTGCATACACGCGGCGATTTCGAGTTTGTTCGTTGGCCGAGAACCGCGACAGAGCGCCCCAATAGCAGGCGAGCGCAATCAGGAGGAAAAAAACGCCGAGCGGCGCGGCCGCTCTAGGAATTGCGCGCAGCGTCCCGACTGTTGCAATCGCGAACGCCCCGGCTGTCTGCGCGATTTCAAAAGCCGTTATACGATAGCGCAATCCAAAGGTGCGCAGGCCAATGCTCCCGCCGTAAATCACAAGCAGCACCAGACAGAGCGCTGTGATCGTGGTTGCGCCTATAGGCGAATACTCTGGAGGAACGCCCTCGGGAGAAGTCATCAAATCGACGAGCAGCCATACGGCAAAATCCGCCGCAATGCCTGGAATGATCCGCACGCTCAGTGGCCGTCCGAGGCAGACAACCGTTTCGGTAGCGAGGGCCATTGCCAGCAAACCAACGGTAAACGGCACAAGGTCGCGCGTTCCGATGATGAGAGCCAGAGCGGTGGCCACACCAGCTATGGTTGCTACCCATGGAATCGCCTGCAGATTTTGACGCCATGCCAGTGCTAGGGCCAGCGCGACGAACGCCACCAGAATTGCAGCCGTGAAAGCTGGTTGCAGGATCTGAAAACGCACGGTGGATTCCCATAATAGCGGCGAGAGGATCATGGTTGCCGTAATGGCGTAGGTGACGCTGGCAAAGCCGTTGCTGGCGTGAGTCCTGACTGCCAAGGCCAGCCACATCCCTGCGTAAACGATGGCAACAATCAACAAGAGCAACTTGGGGAGAAATCCCGACTCCGCAACCGCGCGCAGCAGGTACGCGCCCGCAATTCCCAGAACTGCTTTGCCGAACACTGGTAGCACACCCGTGGGCAAGGTCGGCGCCGGAGAATCCTGCTGCTGCTGTGGCCGCGATTTGGGACCAGCAATGCCCCCTGACTCGGAAGGAGCAAGGGATGCACTGGCTGGCTGGCCCTCTAGTGCGGAGACACGGTGTTCCAGTTCTCGCAGCCGTGCACTGAGTTGCTCCACCTCCGATGCGATTCCGTCGAAAGCTTGTGCCATTCGCTTCTCCGCATCTGCCCCGCGGAAATGAAGCAGGGCTTAGCTGGTTGCGTGTGCCGCAACCGCGTCGGACTCGGGCAAGGGGGCTGACTCCGGCCACGGCGGCAGGAGTTTCACCAGAACCCACAGAATGATGAAAGGAAGAATCATGAGCACGATAGCGGGCAACAGACCTTCCCGCGTGGCAAAGGCCATTTTGTATGAGGTATAACCAAGGAAGCTCTTGGAAAAGAGCTGGCCGCCGATTACGACATTCCAGCGCATGGCAAAAATGCCGACCATCGTAAGGCTTCCGGCCACTGCGTAGATCTGTTTCCGAGCAATGTCACTGCATCTCACAACCTGAGTCAGGCCGATAAGCGCGATCGGGGTTACGGTGCCGAGCAGGATCTGGATGATTACCTGGGATGTCCATAGCCGCGTGTGGACCATGAAATCCAGGCTGCGGAAGGATTCATCGGCTTCGTAGATTCGCTGCAGCAAGTCGAGCATCTCCAGGCTGAAGTCGATGATGAAGGTGTAGAACAGGTAACGTGCGACCGTGTCGAGGCAACGCATATCGATCCGTTGCCCGCGCACCCACGTCGAAAACATATAAAGCAACATCACCGCGGAGATGCCCGAAACCATGGCCGAGAACAAGAACACGACGGGCATCAAAGGAGACGACCACCAGGGATTTGCCTTCACCGAACCGAAGATGAAGCCGACGTATCCATGCAACAGGAAGGCCGAAGGAATGCCGATTAGCGTGATGAAATATCCGAGTCTGTCGTCGATTCGCAGCGAGCGTTTACTGATGTTGCTCGAGCCGAGAGTCAGCAGCCGATAAACCTGCCGTTTCCAACCGGTCTCGGTCTTGGACAGCACGACAATGTCGCGGCGGTAGTCTAACCATATCTCCAATAGCAGAACGGCCATCAGATACCAGAGATAAACAAAGCCGAACATCGCCATGGCGGAGGAGCGGTGGGGTGTCATATACATTTCGAAGGAACGCTCGGGATGTCCCAGATGGAGTTGGAGCGGGAGCGGCGCCACCAGCAAGAAGGCGAGTGCGGTGAGCAGGGCCAATCGATACGTCGGCTTCACCGCCTCCACGCGGAATACGCGTTCGAGCGATGCCAGAATAAATGCACCAGCCACCAGTCCCGTGATGTAGGGATAAAGAACGATCAGGATGCTCCACTGGAGTTCCACTTCGTTCGGATACATGAAGCCTTGCACGGGTACCTGCAATGAGCCTCCTTAACGCACGCCGCTCGCCGAGCTGAACTTATCGCACCAACCTCACCGGACTGAACCATCCATGCCGTTGTAAAACACCTTCGCTCCAGTCGCCAGGTGGGGTTTCAAGACCTGCACCATATGTGTCCTCAAGAACTCATGAATCGGGTCTTTGGGATCCTTCAAATCCGCTAACTGCCGTGCCCCAGTGGGGCAGACCTCACAACAAGCGGTCGTCAATCCTTTGGTGATGCGGTGATAGCATAGCGTGCACTTTTCCGCGGTGTTCGTCTTGGGATTGAGAAAGCGGCATCCGTAGGGGCATGCCTGGATGCAATAGCGGCAGCCCAAACAATAATTTTTATCCACTAGTACAACTCCATCCGGTGTAATAAAGGTTGCTCCCACCGGACAAACCTGCGTGCAGGGAGAATCCGCACAGTGATTGCAGAGTTTGGGCACGAAGAAGTTTTTGCCGGCCTGATTGGCATTTGGCGGGAAGCCGTTTTTTCCGCCGTTGGGCGATTCCACCGCCGGCTTTTCAACCTTCCAATCCGCCACGTGATAGCGCTCAACCCAGGTACGGAAATAGCCATCGGGAACGTCGTTTTCCTCGGCGCAGGCGCGCACACAACTACCGCAACCAATGCACTTGGGAATGTCGATGAGCATCGCCCACCAGTGCTCCGTGATTTTGTAATTCGGCGAAGCCTCGGGAGTTCCTGCGGAGATGTACTTCCAAGCCACCGCAGCGGCAGGCAACAGAACCAGCAATCGACGGCGGGTGATTTCCATTATTTCTTGCCCTCCGTATCCGTCTTTGCTGTCACACTCTTTTCTGTTTCAATCTTTGGGTTGTGGGGCTGATGGCAGGTCTCGCAGGCGAGCCCTCCGGAGTGATCCGCCGTGACAACTTGCGGAAACCATTTGGGCTTCGCACTGTTTGACTCGTGACAGCGGGCACACACGATCGCAGTATCGAGCTTCTTGGGTTGCACTGAACCGGGGTCGTCTGCGTGCGCAGCCAGTGCTCCGTGGCAAGCCTCGCAAGCAACCACCACATGCTTGCCCAGGTTTTTCTGATCCGCGACATCGCTATGGCAGGATTCGCAAGTCGCATGCCCGGCTAACGCAATCGGCCGCGATGCGATCTCGGCGATCGCCGCACCCCGGTAGTGGCCATACTGGCCGAAGCTGCGAGGCACCACTGCGGCCCGCAGAATCACGAATGCGATTAGCCCGATCGCGAAGACGATGGCCAACCGGACGAGGTGTTCAATGTCTCTGAACAAGCTTGCGCTCCCTACTGCCCCCTGACGTCTGCCGCGATCTGCGACCGAATTGCGCAATGTTCTTTGATACCCGACATTCTTTGGGGAAGCGATGATCGAGGTCACAAGAAGCTGTGAGGTTGGTCACTCTCACCGCGGCCACAAGGCGAAGCAGCAACCTTTTCGTGATCACAAGCAGGTGTGATGAAGATCACAGCCAAAAACCAGGGGACTGATGCAGTCTGTGAGAATTCACACTTGTGGGATCAAGCGTTGCAGAGCAATCTGGTCGGATGCAAGAAGCACGACTGAAGCGTTTGACAGCTCCATTACGAGGACAAATGATGAATCGCAAAGTAATATTGGCAATCGTTGCGACCGTGGCTTTTAGCGCTGCGGCAAACGCTGGCACGATCAGCGGCAAAGTGTCGGGCGTTCCCACTGAATCCGTTGTCTACGTTGAAGCCATTGCCGGAAAAACCTTTCCAGCACCCACCGCACACGCCCAGATGGATCAGAAGGCGCTCCTATTTCAACCGAGCGTTCTTGTCATACAACAAGGCACAACTGTTGACTTTCAGAACAGTGATACGGTCGCGCATAACGTAGCATGGAGTTCGGTCGGAGGCAACAAGAGGCTGGCGCACAACATGGGGACCTGGCCGAAGGGAGAAAAGCGTTCCTTCAAATTCGATAACCCTGGCGCGGTTCCGCTGATGTGCTATGTCCATCCTGAGATGGAGGCGACAATTATTGTCTCGCCGACCCCCTACTTCGTACATACCGACAAATCCGGAAGCTACAAAATCGAGAATGTCCCGGATGGAACCTACACACTGACCGTGTGGAATGTAGGCGCGAAGGGCCAGTCTAAACCGGTCACAGTTTCGGGCAGCGGCACGGCTGATTTCACGTTGACCAAATTAATCAGATAGGCGCTGAGGAAGAAAAGCCTCGGGGCCATCCGCTTCAGTTCGTTCGCGTAGAGCCTTTGGATAAGAACAGCCCGAATCGCCGATCATGCTGAAACGCTACAAGAACAAAAAAATCGACGGGGATTGGCTGAACACAAACTTCCCTTGCATGATGGCCTGTCCGGCGCATACCAATGCCGGGCGCTATGTCGGCCTGATCGCCGAGGGCCGCTTCGAAGAAGCCTATCGCATTGCGCGCGATCCTAATCCGTTGGCCAGCATCTGTGGGCGAGTCTGTGCGCATCCTTGCGAAACCGCTTGCCGCCGTGGCGAAATTGACCGGCCAATTTCCATCCGCGCTCTCAAACGCTTTCTCACCGAGCAGTTTGGTCCTGAGTCGAAACATCCCGTTCCCATTAACGAAGGGCGCGGACAGAACAAGCTTCCTTACAAGGTTGCTGTGGTCGGAGGCGGCCCGGTGGGACTCTCGGCTGCGCACGATCTCGCCCTGATGGGATATGCAGTCACAATTTTCGAAGCCGCGCCGGTTGCGGGCGGAATGCTCTATCTAGGTATCCCCGAATACCGCTTGCCGCGTGATGTGGTCGAAGCACAAGTGCGAGAGATTCTTGAGACCGGGGACATCACCCTGAAATTAAATCATGCTGCGGGCCGCGACTTCACGGTTTCGGATTTGCGCAGTCAGGGTTTCGACGCCGTACTTATAGCTGTGGGAGCGCACCGCAGCCGCGATCTCAGCATCCCTGGTGTCGATCTCGATGGCGTATACAAGGGGATCGACTTTCTGCTCAACGTGAACCTCGGCTACAAGTTCACCATCGGCAAGAAAGTCATTGTGATTGGCGGCGGCAATGTCGCCATGGACGTGGCCCGCTCGGCGGCTCGCGAGGTCGTGCGTCAACATGCCGGCGGCGTGCAGGATGCCGAACCTTCCGCCGAAAACATGAGCGCGGTCGCTACGCGGGAGATGGTCGATATTTCGCTTTCCGCTCTGCGCATGGGCGCGCGCGAAGTGAATCTCGTCTGCCTTGAGCGTCGCGAAGAAATGCCCGCCGCCCTCGAAGAAATAGAGGAAGCCGAAGAAGAGGGAATCCGCATGCACCCAGGTCTTGGCCCTAAGCGGATGATTGGCAAAGATGGCAAGGTCATCGCGCTCGAGACGCTCAAAACCAAGTGGGTGTTCGATCAGAACAGGCGCTTCAATCCTGCCTTCTACGAGGGCAGTGAAAGCCAAATCGAATGCGACACCATTATTATGGCGATCGGCCAGGCTCCGCGCCTCGACTTCCTCACCCCGGAAGATAAGGTCGATTTGTCTCCACGCGGACTGATCGCCGTCAATCCGCAGACGCTGATGACTTCCGCCGCTGGCATCTTCGCCGGCGGCGACTGCGTTTTCGGTCCCCGGCTGATAATCGACAGCGTTGGCGACGGCAAACGCGCCGCGGTTGGAATCGACGAATACCTTCGCAAGAACAAGCATTCCGAGCCACTTATCGAAGTCGAGGTGCTGAAGCGGCACAGCATGCCGCTGGATTATCTGGACATCACCCGCCAGCCGGTACCGATGCTTCCCCTTGAGCGCCGCACGGGCGTAACGGAAGTGGAAATCGGGTACGACGCCCCTGAAGCGATTGCAGAAGCGCAACGCTGCCTACACTGCTGGGTCAATACGATTTTCGAAGGTACACCCGAAGACGGCAGCATGTGCATTCTGTGCGGCGGTTGCGTCGACGTTTGTCCGGAAAAATGTCTGGAGCTGGTTTCGCTGGACCGCATCGACTTCGAGCCCCAAACCGTGCAGCACATTCGCGACAACCAGGAATGTTTTGGCGTGGAGTTCGACGAGGTGGCCGCCGACGAGCTGGGCATTGTGACCGGCTCCGCCATGCTCAAAGATGAGACGCGCTGCATCCGCTGCGGCCTTTGCGCCATGCGCTGCCCAGTGGGCACGATCACCATGGAGTCCTACAGCCTGATTCCTGCCGAACCGACAGGCCCGATCTCGGTAGCCGCGATTGGAGGATTGCAGCCGAAATAGATTGCGAGGAACAGATGGCAGACGAAAACAAAGCCGCAGTTGCCACCGATGACGTTAGCCGCCGTCAATTTTTTCTCAAGCTCGGCTTGGGATCGCTCAGCATCGCTGCGGCGGGTACCGCTGCTTTCGGCTATCAGTTCCTCGATCCTAATGTGCTTTATGAACCGTCGCCCGTGGTCAATGAGGGAAAACCCGATCGGTATCCGCTCGATTCCGTCACGCTCGACGCCACCTCGGGCATCTACATTATTCATTCACAGGAAGGTTACTTCTCGCTCAGCGCGGTGTGCACGCATCTTGGCTGTCTGACGGCGTGGAAGCCGGAGCTCAAGCTGATTGCCTGCCCTTGCCACGGCAGCAAATTCAAGGAAAACGGAGAAAAAATCGAAGGGCCAGCGCCCCGGCCGCTGCCGTGGAAGCGCATCTGGCTCAACGATGACGGAGATCTTTTGGTGGATCGTTCCACCGATGTTTCGCCGCTGCAGCGCGACTCCTTCGTGAGGATCTAGACGATGCCAACCAAGACCGTAGACCAATATTTCGACGACTTACGCGGCACACGGGTTTGGCGCTCGATCTTTCGCAGCGGCACAGGCTCGAGCACGCTGCATCGAGCTTTGGCAATTCAGCAGAACATTTTCTTACACCTATTCTCCACCAAAGTGCGCACGCGCATGCTGAGTTTCAGCGCCACTTGGTATTTGGGCACGCTCACGCTGGGAACGTTTCTGATCCTCGTCGCGACGGGAATTCCTCTGATGCTCTACTACCACCCCTCTGCCCCGCAGGCATACGCCGATACAAAGGATCTGCAATTCGTGGTTTCTTCCGGTATGTTTCTGCGCAACCTGCATCGCTGGTCGGCGCACGCCATGGTCCTCTTGGTTTTTGCCCACATGTTCAAAGTTTTTTATCGCGGCGCGTACCGCGCTCCGCGCGAGTTCAACTGGGTGATCGGGGTGATTCTTCTGCTGATCACGCTGCTACTCAGTTATACGGGCTATCTACTGCCTTGGGATCAACTGGCTTACTGGGCAATCACCGTTGGGTCGAATATCGCATCGGCCGTTCCGGTGATGGGCAACAAAATTCATTTCCTACTGTTGGGAGGTAACGCTGTCAACGCGAATGCATTATTGCGTTTCTATGTGCTGCACTGCATGATTCTCCCGCTGACGGCGATATTCTTCATTGCTATTCACTTCTGGCGCATTCGCAAAGATGGTGGCCTCTATTCGCACGGTAGCGAGCCGGCAACGCTTCGAGCCAAAGCTGCAAACAGCAATCCCACTGTTACGGAGGCGAAGTAGTTATGGCCGACTCCAAAGACTTCACCGCCGGCGTTGACTCCAATGCGAAAAGGTCACCGCGCCGCATCGTCTTCATCACGCGCCGCACCTCCGCGCAAGTAAAACTCGACAGTGAAGATCACACGCAGACATTTCCCGAAGTCCTGTTCCGCGCCGCAGTAGCCATTCAAGTTCTTGCCATTGCGCTGGTGTGGATTGCACTCGTGTTCAACGCGCCGCTCGAAGGGTTGGCTGATCCTTCGCACACTCCCAATCCCGCGAAAGCTCCCTGGTACTTTCTCGGGTTGCAGGAGATGCTGCACTATTTTCCGCCGGTCGTCGCGGGTGTCCTGGTGCCTGGGTTGGTGGTGATGGCGCTGATCGTGATTCCGTATTTCAAGGTCAACATCGAAGCGGATGGCTTATTCCTCAAAGATCGGCAGCGCCGCCTCAGCATTTTCTATGCGGTCGCCGCTGTGCTCTCAATCTTTCTACTCAGCTTCAAGGTCTATGCCGCCCTGGTGCCCACGCTGATCATGGCGGGGCTCATGTTGCTCGCGGCGCAGAGTTCTCCCCAATCGCCCTCAGCGTTTCGGCGTTATCTGGCGGCTCGGCCGCTCTCCTATTGGGTGATGACGTGGTTCTTATTCGAACTCGTCGTGCTTACCGCCATCGGCATATTTTTCCGCGGGCCGGGCTGGTCATGGGTTTGGCCGTGGCAAGGGTATTAATGCGCTCATGAAAGAAAAGCTCAAATTGCTGTGGCAGAAGCTGTTTGGAGATAGCGTTCGCGCCTTCGGCGTGGTCAGTTGTTTGTTTCTGATTTCGCTGGCGATCGCCCCTGCCAAGAATTACTTCAGCGAATGGCGCCACTATCAGCACGGCTATTTGAAGATGATCCGCAACCGCAGCGATGCCGTCACCCTCCAGCGTCATTTCGAGGGAGGAATTCAGCAGATCTGGCTGCCTGATCTCGGAGTGGTCGACAGATGCACCAGTTGCCATGCTGGTTTGAAAGAAGCCAGTCTTAACGACGTGAGCGTGCAACCTTTCCGTCCGCATCCCGTCATTCCACATAAGCTCGATCAATTTGGATGCACCATTTGCCATCGCGGCCAGGGAGTTGCCACGACGGTTGCCGAAGCTCATAACAGTACTCTGGCGTGGGAGCAACCGATTCTGCCCGCAAAATATATCGAGTCGTCGTGCGGCCAGTGCCATCGCGGGACGCTGTTGGGTACACCTCAACTGAATCTAGGCCGCTACCTTCTTTCGCGGCAAGGATGCGTGCATTGCCATATGGTGAAGCTGCCCGACGGGAAAATAATGAAGGCCACCGACAATCCGCCCTCGCTCTCACACATCGCCGATAAGACTACGCGCGAGTGGATTTATGCCTGGCTGAAAGATCCGCAGGCCTACGCAATCACGGCAACCATGCCGAATTTCAGGTTGAGTGATGACGATGCCCGCGATATGTCGGCTTTCTTGATTGCCAACAGCACTTCGGTGCAGGGCGACACGATCACGCTTTCTGCGAAGGCATCTCCCGATCCCACAGCCGGCCCCAGCTTATACGGAGAATCTTTCTGCGCTTCGTGCCACGCGGTGCAAAATGCCGCCGGCAATGTGGTTGGCGGCGACGTCGGCCCGGAGTTGACCCGCGTCGGGAACAAAGTAAAACCGGAATGGTTGCAAGCGTGGCTGCGCAATCCCCGTGTCTACGATACCGAGACTGCGATGCCGCACTATCGCTTCAATGATGCTCAAGTCGCAACGCTCTCCGGATTCCTGCTGGCGAAAACTGATTCCGAACTGCTGGCCAATGATCATCTTGAAGCTCCGACTCCGGAGCAGATCGCACACGGTAAGCACCTAGTTTCCGATTACGGCTGCGCCTCGTGTCACGAAATTACCGGCATCAAGAAGCCGGAGAATTTTGCGCCGGAGCTCAGCCGCATTGGCAGCAAGTCGGTCACGCAGTTGGTGTTCTTGCCGGTAATGCAGCACACGCTTCCGGATTACATCGCGACAAAAATTAAACAGCCGCGTTCCTTTGCACAAAACTTGAAGATGCCGCAGTACACGTTCACCCCCGCGCAAATTGATTCGCTGACCACGGCCCTGCTCGCGTTCAACGATCGGTCCTTCACGCTGCCTCCATCATTGACGGTGCCTGCGAAGCCAGAATCGGATTACCAACCCGCGGGTAAAGCGGGAAAGCTGATGGCCGATCTGGCCTGCTTCAGTTGCCATCGCATCAATGGCCACGGCGGCGACATGGCTCCCGATCTTACCTGGGAAGGAAGTTCGGTACAGCGCCAATGGTTGGTGGACTTTCTCAAGAATCCGAACACCCTACGGCCGGCACTCATTCGCCGCATGCCACGATTCAATCTAACCGACGCCGAGACCAATGAACTGACCGACTACATTATGACGGTGTACCAGAGTCCGGCCATTGACCGCGATTCCATGCCGCTGAGCGGCTACCCGCAAGGCGAGGTGGAGTTAGGGAGACAACTCTTTTATGGCAAGTACGCCTGCCAGGGTTGCCACATCGTCGATGCCAGGGTGGACAAGGGTTACATCGGTCCGACGCTAACCCACGTCGGTTCGCGCCTCACCGCCGCGTGGATCTTCCAATGGATGAAAAACCCTCAGGCCCTGCGTCCCGGCACTCTGGAACCCAACCGCGCCATGAGCGACGAAGACGCTCGCGCTCTGACTGCGTTCCTCATTTCGCAGAAAGGTGGAGGCAAATCAGAGGTCGCAAAGGCAAAACCATGATTCGTCTCTCGACCATCTCCTTATTATTTGCTGGCACGCTCGCAACATCGCTGGGGGTTTCCTGCGCGCACAAGACTGCTTCCGAGCGGCTGCCCAAGGCGACCGCATTCGGCGCTGTGATCGTCGAATCCAGCGGTGGAAAGCAGATCGCGCAGAGCGGTACTCTGCTGCCGCAACCGGTCGTCGTGCAGGTAAATGATGCGCAAGGAGCCGCCGTCGCGGGTGCGCTGGTCGAATTCAGCGCCGCTTCGGGAGTGACTTTCGATCCATCCTACGGTCTCACCGACTCTAGTGGGCAAGTCACAACCAACGTTTCTCTTGGCGACTCGTCAGGACGTTGTCAATTCACCGCGCGTAGCACCGACAAAACGGGAAAGAGGATTGATCTGACTCTCGAAGAGGTTGCTCTCGGCTATCAACAAACTTTGGGTCGCCAACTCAATGATCAGTACTGTGATCGCTGCCACAATCCCGAGTCGACCGCCGAGCGTCTATCGAACTTTGATAACCTCGAAATCAAGCCCCACGCTTTCACCGAGGGCGAAACCCTCAACAAAATGAGCGACGCCGATCTCACCGCCATCATCAGCCATGGAGGGCCCGCGCTCAACAAGTCTGCGCTGATGCCGGGCTGGGACGATACTCTGAGCAAATCTGAGATTCAGGCGCTGATAGCCTATATCCGGGCAATTTCCGATAATCCCGATTTCACTCACTGACCCGGATTTTGATTGTGATCGCCTTATTCACCCTAGTGATCGTTCCGTCGGCGGAGACGCGACTTGAGCCTCGAACTGCTTCAGGTCCCAGTAGTCGCGCCATGCCGCAATTTTCCCGCCCTCTAATTCAAATATGCCCATGCAAGGCACACTGACCTGTTTCTGACCAACCAAAAAATTGTCCACGCGTTCCGTCAACACGACACTGCCTTCCGCCACGATGTGACGGATCTCCCACGGTAGTGCTGTCATTTGCTCCGCTCCACGGCGCAGGGTCTCGCGAATCGCAGCCCGTCCCTTGACCGCCGACCAAGGGACGTTCCACCAAATCGCGTCCTCGGTGAAGTAGGCCGCGAACTCATCGGGCTCGGCTCGGACACACGCTTCGATGAACTGACGAATCAAGGCCACGCTCTCCGCAGGTTGCAAGGATTACCTCCTGAGGGTGCAGGCAGCCAGCGTAGCAGAATTTCTCTCATTAACTGTTGATAAATCGCCAATTGATTCTCCCGCGCCTGGCCGGGCTCTCCCAATTGCAGGAGGTCACGGGCGATCTAAAGCAGACGCAGGGCTTTCTTGGGCACAGCAGCATCGGGATTACGAGTAACGTTTACGTTCACTTGCAGCCCGACTCGGAAGTTACGTCGATGAAGAAGCTGGAAGAGACTTTTTCAGCGAGTTGTGCTCAACTGTGCTCAAAACGAGGGCGGAAGGCGAAAAGGGAACAGTGAATTAGGAGAAATGTTCGTGAATTGCAGTGCTCATAAGCCACAAATACTGAAGGGGTTACCAGCCATTTTGGCCAGCAACCCCATTTGGTTGCGGGGGGTGGATTTGAACCACCGACCTTTGGGTTATGAGTTCAAAGGGAAACTGATACCAAACAACTTACAAGCGCACGGATGACACCTAAGCACCTGTAAGTTCCTGTAAGAAACGCGTCGCAGTCCCTCGTTTAGTCCCTCGTTTTCTGTCCCGCCCGTTGGGTTCAGTTCCCAGCAGCCTCCAATGATCGCTTCACCGCCACGTTGATCAAACGTTATTTCCTCGGAACCAAACTCGCATTCACAAGCTGATCGTAGATTGTCAGTAGCCGCTTCTCGTCATCGACGTCGAATACTTCGACGGCTTCGCCAAAGTTTGCGCCGTGGTCGCAACGGATCCTGACTGCAAGCCCGTTTCGCGGGCCAAAAAGTTTGGCTTCCGCGCCTGCCTATCGCACCGTTGCCTCCGGTTCCTTTCAGGCGACACCTTGCAGGAGATTGTCACCGCTGTAAAATGTACCGTTCTGCCAACAATGACGGAGGGAGACACTGTCGACAAGACTCCGCGCACTGCAAAGACCAATGGCAGAACGAAAGGCGTTCGCGTTGTTACGAAAACCTGTATGGAAACCACAGTTGCGATCGAAACATCCGTGGATACCAAGGAACTCCTCAGACTCTGCCGTGCTGGGAGGCTGTATGACATAGAGAAGTGGATTACTGCGGGCAAGCCGCTAGACATTCCTGTCGGGAGGAACAAAACCCTCCTTCAGGTGGCGGTAGAAACCGAGTTTCACAGTCTGGTCGAGCTGATTGCCAGGCACGACAGCAACAAGGCCTCTAAGAATGCTGCGCTAGAAGGCGCAATTTCCTTGCGGCGACTCGACCTTGTTGAACTGCTGGTTGAAAACGGAGCGCAGATCACCTCGGTGCCATTTGCCGACGTTTTGCTAACTTGGGAGCCGAAGCTCATCCGCTTTTTCTTGGATCACGGGGCCGATCCGGTTAAGGATTCTCCTTTTGCAGTTGCTTTCGGTGCCAAGGTGAGGACTGCCTTGCGTGCATTTCTGGACTGTAAGCAGATGCATCCTGAGCACGCTGATGCGTTGCAGGAACAGGCGAACATTGCCCTACGCTACTTTTGCTCCAAAGGCGACATGAAATGGATCAGTCTCATGCTTTGGGCAAAAGCAGACGCTCGCTCGATGGGGCCAAGCCTTGAAAAGGACTACACAAATGATCCCGAGTGTTATACGTCCGGCCTACAAGAGGCTTCGTACGCCGGAAATGTCGAGGTGCTGAAGAAACTCAAACCTGAAGCGGGACGCGATAATCTCGAAGACTTGCTCCATTGTGCTGCCATCTCGGGTCGGAAGGATGCTCTTCACTATTTGCTAGAGATCGGGGCAAAAACAACTGACAGGGCAAATGGCGGCTCTTCGGCTCTGGACACGTGCTTATGGCACCTGAGTTTTAAGCGCTTTGATCCTTACGGCGGGAGGCGACTCGCATCGAAGTACGACGCCTCCGGCGCTCTGGAATGCGTACAGGAACTCCTTGCCCACGGCGCTGTGTGGAATCCGACTGAACCGAGCCATGTGACATCGCTTCGCCGTACGCTTTGTGAATGTGAGCCTGCGGTAGCTATCGAACTGCTTCAACTATTCCACAAATACAATGCCTGTCCTGCTGAACAAATTCATAAGCTTCTGGGTACACCTCGCATATGAGGATGCCATTGATCTGTGTGATCTGCTTTATGTCATTGCTATGCTCTTCCGTTTCGGTGTTCGGACAGCAACTCGATATCGCGTTAGAAGGCCCTTGGATCTACTATGTGGATCAGCACTTCACTGGCGGAACAGCGCTGATTGCAATGGCGCCGAACGCACCCGGCCACAATCCTCCGACATTCACCACTGGACACGGGGGCGTGTTCTCCTCGGGCTTTGGGTTGTACTGCCTTGGACACGATGGTGCTTGCGCGTTCGGCCAACAAAATAACGCCTCGCTGCTTAGAGGCAACTACGCGGGTCACAAACTCTTGCAAGTCCAGACTCTATCAAACTGGAATTGGTACACGTGGACTACACTCGAGCAACAGCAAGCGTGGTATGTGGTCCTGCCGATGCCAGATTCGGTGAGTAATGACGGTGTGGACTACATGACGCTACAGGGCAACTTCGGCGTCCCTGCCACGGTCAACGGCGCCAACGAGTACAAACACAGTATAGGGCTTCACCTACACTACGGTAAATGGCCAAGCCCAACGCTGACACTCTTTCGGTGCTCCGCCCCCACAGGGCGCAATTGCGTCATCGTCCCTGGTTCGGGCATGGATCAGGAGCACAACGGCACATTGCGGATATCAATGTCCGCCGTTGAGGAGGCTGACCCAACAAGCATTTCCGCTGTGTGTGATTATCACGTAAGGGCCGCCTATCACAGCATGATTCTATTGCTCGACGATACTTCACTGGAATCTACAGGGAGGCCCAATATAAACAAGTCCATCGGGTATGTCGATCTTCGCCGTGCCAATCCTGATACCTATGACGATGATACACACCGCAGTTTTACGAGCCGAGCCGCGGCGATGTGATCTTGAACGCGGTCGATGCACGTATGCCCTATTGGTCACCGTGCGATGAAGTGCAGCATGAAGCAGAAGCCGAAGGGTTGGCGGCGGCGCTCTTCAAAGACGATCCCCGCACCAATCCGTTTTTCGTGATGGTGCCGCGCCAGATCTTTGCCCACCTGCTGATCGAGCAACCGAAGCGGACACCGCAGGAGCTACTCGCCATTCTGCGAG
>JBATXV010000037.1:0-210968 GCA_049673585.1 Candidatus Sulfotelmatobacter sp.
GGCGTCAACCTGAGCCGGGTGGAAGCGTATAAGTACTTCAAGCTGGCGGGCAGTGAGGATAATCTGGAGACCGTGAAGTCCGGCATGTCGGCAAGCGAACTCGCTGAGGCTGAGAGCCAAACTCAGCAGTGGCTTAGAGTTCATCGCGGCGAATAGTCTGCTTTTCTAGCGCCATCTCCGATTGGTTGGCGGAAAATCGCGATTACACTCATTGACTCCGGTCGGCCAGCCCGCCAATCCTCAATGAGTGTAATCGCCTGGTTACAATAGTTATGAGGCTACTCCAATCAATTCGACATCGCCAACTGCTACAATTCCGGCTGACGACAGTGGTCTAAGCGACAGAACCGATGAGACAAGCTCTCGGACGAGATTGTTTCGTGTTGCTGATTCTCGCCGGCGTCTGCGCCATCTTCCCCCTGCAAGCTTCCGCGCAATCGGCCCCCCCTGCCGCACCCTACGGCCTGAAGGTTACGAACCGGCCGGGATTGCTTATTGTCTTGTTTCAAACTCAGCAGGGCAGCGTTCGCGCCTATCTGCCCGACACACTGTTGCCCGGAGAGCCATTTTCTGGAACCGTGGAAGCTCCGCCCCAGGGAGCCAGTTCGGCTCCATCCGGGTATTTTCTGCAACTCGACGACCAGCAGGTCATGGTCAAGGACCGTACGTTTCATTGGACCGCACCGGCGGACGCTGGAACGATTCCTCTGCGCTTGAAAGATTTTCAGGGTACCGAGCTTGGCCATTTTGATCTATTGGTCAACTTGGCGCCGCGGCAGCCAGCCCGCATCCCGGAGCAATTCCGGGTGCCGGATCTGGTGCAGTCGAAGAACCCAATTCCTATTCTTGGGCCGTTCGACGGGAACTCGGCGTCGACCAGCGTCGAGCTCGGGGGCGTGACTGCGGAGGTGTTGACCGAAGTTCCGGGCAAGGCCATGGTCCTCTGCAGCGCCGATCTGACCGGACCGGTGCTGTACGAGATCACGAAATCTGCTCGCAAATCAGAAGCAGAAACCCGCGTTCTATCGGTTCGCCTGGGCCAGGTGCCGGAATCACTTAAGAATGGGAAACGGTACAAGTTTCAGCTGAGCGTGAGCGGTTTGGCAGGGATTCGGCAGAATACTGAAATCAAGCTGGAGATTGTTACTCCGACGCTCGTATCGATTGCGCAAGATCCGCCCATCAGCTATTTTCCCCACGACCTGGAGTACTTCTTTATTCACCCCGACGAAGTGCGCAAGGACGGAACTTATGTCACACAGCGTGCGCTGCAAGGCATACAGCAGGGAGCGATTGAAATACTGGCGAACGTAGTCATGCCACTCACGCCGCATGAAGTTGTGGAGCAGATTCTGCGCACTCCGCGGGTCAACTTCAGCAAAACGCCGGCGCAAGAGCATGCCGAGGCACTGAAATCCCTCGGGGAAGACAGGCTGCCACTATTGGCCGAATTCCTAACGGGCGACCTCGACCTTTCCTATGAGGCTTTGCAGACAATGTTGTTGGACCCGGATCGAGCCGCACCGCTGGTGATCGCCGCGATACCCAAGATGAGCCAACAGCCTTTGGAGATAGCTTTGGGGGCATATGCCCGCTCGGCACACGACAACCCCGCTTTCCTCTATCGTCGCGAGCTACACGACGCGGCGCTCGGCGTGCTGGAGCGCGGCGCAAGCACGGCTGCGGTCAATGCTCTGGGAGTTGTGGGAGGTGAATCCGATTTCCCCATCCTCGAACAGATTTACCGGAGCCAGTCCGACGAGCGGTCGGGAAATGCTCTCATTCGGGACGCCAGCGAAGCCGCTCTCGCCCGCCTCGGATCGCAGACGCATATCGCGAACATCAAAGCGCAGCTGAGCGTGGTCGTCAAGAACACCGGGGACGCCGCCATTTTCGAACGAGGGGTGAGATCGGCCGTCTTCACGGACAACAAGGATTTCATTCCACTCCTATGCGCCCACTTGCATGACCCGTCGTGGAGCTTCGGGGACTATGGAATATCTCCGGCGGGAACCGCAGAGATGGCTATCTTCGCGCTGTTGCATAAGCCATTCAATGCCGAGGGAGCAGAGGCCGACTGCCAGGCGCAACCTGCCAGGTAGTCACTTCGTTTACGTAATATCTCCATTACACTCATTGACCGGATGAAACGGGGTCCAAACAAGTCGATTCCTGCCTGATTAGAAAACTACCCATTCCTAACACCACGAGTGGAGGTCAAGACCTCCAATCTTTACAGGGGTCCGAAGGGAGCGATTCCGGGCAGGTTTTCTAACACTGTTGCCGCGGCCAGGTGCTAGGCAGCCTTCTTCTCGCGTTTCACTTTCGCCCACCTCGCACGTTGAGCCGCCGCAATTCTCCTCCGGCCGGCTGCAGAGATGGTTCGCTTAGGTCTTGGTGCCCGTTGCTTTGCCCATCGCGCTTTCTGCGCAAGGCTAATCTTTCGGCGAGCGGCAGCGGACATTGAGTGCCGCCGCGATGAACCGTTGGCACTGACACTTCCCAAGGCTGCAAGAGCCGCATCGATACGTTGGGCTTCTTTTTGTAGTCGTTCACGTTCTTTTTTCAACTGCGTTACAACGACGGACAGGTTTCCCATTTTATGTGCTTCCCCCTCGGTGAAGAATGATAGCAGCTCTGATCACACCAGTGATTTAGGGTCTGAGATGAATACCTCGACGACTGTGCTCAAGCAGGGCTCTGGAACCAGTTCTTCGTTTGGGGCAGATAATCTCCGAATTGGCTGTAATCCGCTGTCAATCGGCAGTAACCGTCAATAAACTCACCACACCTCCGACAGCTCCATGGCGCTGTGACAACCACGCAACTAGCGGAATCCCGCGCGCTCATGTAGTCTCCTGTGTTCAAGAGCGAGCGCGATGGACAGTATCGTCATTGTTGGCGGGATCGTGCTGTTTGTGCTGCTTGGTCCCTGGGTACTGGTCTGGCGGGTGACTGTGAGCCGGAAGCGCGAACGTGCGGAAGACCAAGCGCAACGGCGGGAATTGGCCTCCCGCGTTTCTGCTCTTGAACATACGGTGCAGAAACTTCAAGCTCAACGCCCCAGTCCGGCACCAGAAGAAGCCGCGCCCAAAACATCCGATCGCCCGACCGTGGTTCAGTACACGCCTCAATCTTCTTCTCCGAGCATTGCCTCATCACCGCCGTCACCACCGGTAGTTGAGCCTACCGCCTCTGTGCGGGTTGCCGAGAATTGGGTCATGCGGAGGGATGCCGAGTCCGCGACAGCAGCTTCCTCCACCACCGATCGAGTGATTCCGCCTGCTTATACGCGAGTCGCGCCACCGCCTCAGGTGAGGTTCACCGAAACGGAGCCAGTGCGATCGCTGGCCGACCAATTCAAATCTTCACTCGATGTCGAAGAGATGCTGGGCACGAACTGGCTGAACAAGTTGGGGATCGTGATCCTGGTGCTTGGGGTCGCATTCTTTCTCGCCTACCAACTCAAGACGCTCGGTCCTGCGGGCAAGGTGTTGGTGGGATTCGTGACCAGTGGCGTGATGTTGGCGGCCGGGATCTGGTTTGACCGCAAAGAACGCTACCGGATCTTGGCCCGAGCAGGAGTCGGAGGTGGCTGGGCGCTGTTGTTCTTCACGACCTACGCGATGTATCACGTTCCGGCAGCGCACGTACTTTCATCGCAGGCCGCCGACTTGGTGCTTATGTTGGCCGTGGCAGCGGCTATGGTTGCCCACACTCTGCGTTATCGTTCGCAGGTAGTGACTGGCCTGGCGTTCTTGCTTGCGTTCCTGACGGTCACGATCAGCCACTCGAACGTATACAGCCTGTCGGCGGGAGCAGTGCTGGCAGCAGGGCTCGTAGTGATCGTAGGACGCATGCAGTGGTTCGAACTGGAAGTATTCGGGATTTTGGCCAGTTATCTGAATCATTATCTATGGCTGCGGCCGATCATCGAGCCGATGCACGGGAAACGGCATCCGTTTCCGGAATTTGCCGCAAGTGCGGGAATCCTGGGATTGTACTGGCTGATCTTCCGCTTGTCGTATATGTTCCGGCAGCCGAGCGAGGAACGTCAGGAGCGCGTTTCCACCGCGGCTGCGTTGTTGAATACTGCTCTGCTGCTGGCCTTGTTCAAATATCAATCGACCCACCCGGAGTGGGCGTTCTGGGCGTTGCTGGCGATTGGAGCGATCGAGACGCTGCTGGGGCAACTTCCGATCACTCGGCGGCGCCGCAGCGCGGTCATTGTGCTGTCCACGCTGGGCGTCGTTCTGTTGATTGCGGCATTTCCTTTCCGCTACTCAGGTATGCGTCTGTCGGTACTCTGGCTGCTTGAGGCGGAGGCGTTGCTACTGATCGGAGTGTGGACGAAGGAAGTCGTCTTCCGTCGGCTCGGAATGCTGGCCGCACTGCTGGTCTCGGGCCAGATGATCGCCGTGGACGCGGCACACATCTTCGGCAGGCGCATGGACGACGCGGATTTGCGTCCTGACTTTGGCTTGGCGATTGTTTTCGTGGTGGCTGCCGCGTTGTTTTATGCAAATGCGCATTGGGTGCTGCGCCGGTGGGCCGACCTGTTTGCGAGAGAGCCTGACCGGCGCGTCATGCAACGCCTATCGTATGCGGCTGCTGCGATGCTCTTGATCGCAGCATGGATCGCGTTCCCAGAAAGTTGGACAGCAGTTGCGTGGTGCACATTAGGTCTGGTGCTGGCGCTGACTGGATACCGGTTTGACTTCCCGGAACTGGGATACCAAGCGAACTTCTTCGGGCTGGCGTCTGTGATTCGCGTTCTCGCAATCAATCTGGAGACTACGGACAAGTATCACGGCCTGACCTTGCGGCTGGTAACAGTTGCGCTCGTTTCAGCTTTGCTTTACATCACATCGAACTGGAGTGGCGATTCTGTTCGTGGCCGCGGTTTCTCAATCGTCGAGAGGCGTCTTCTTTTTCCCGGACATCTCGCAAGCGTGGCCTACACCTGGTCGGCGTCTTCTCTGCTCGCCTTGCTGGCCTGGTACGAACTGCGACCGATCAGCGTGGCAGATTCCTGGTTGGCTGGAGGGTTGGTCTTGTTTGAGTTCGGGCTGGCGCGAAAGAAGCTGAGCCTGCGACTGCAAGGCTACGCTCTACTTGCCGCCAGTTTTCTGCGAATCTTCTTTGTGAATCTAAACGCCGCGGGGAATCCGGGGGAAATCAGCCCGCGGTTCTACACGACAGTTCCGCTGGCACTGGGCTTCTTCTACACATATTGGAGGCTGCAAGAAAGCAGCGAGAGTCTCGTCGAGTCGGAGCGTAGATTCAAAGCAGCGGACATCTGCTGCTGGCTGGGCACGATCACCTTCGCAGCGCTCATGCGTTTTGAATTGGAGGCAGACTGGGTGGCGAGCGCTTGGGCAGCACTTGCCTTTGGGTTGCTGGCTATAGCCTGGAGCAGCGAGCGCCGGGTGTTCCTGTACCAGGGATTGGTGGTTGCGGTGGGGGTACTGTTCCGCACGGTACTGCACAATTTTTACGAACGCAGTTACTTTCCAGCGCCAGCCTGGGAGAGCCGCTGGATCACGGTGGGTACAGCGGTCGCGCTCCTGTTGGCGTCCTTGCTTTTCGCCTTTCAACTGCGCAGGAAAAACGAAGAGAGTGCTGAGACCGGTCTTATTAGACTGTTCCAGGGGATAGTCCGGCGTCCAGAGCAACTTTTGTTTTTCATCGCGGTTGGGCTACTGACCGCGCTGTTGGCGACTGAGATGCGCCACGGCATGGTCACCCTCTCGTGGGGTGTGGAGGGTGTGGCGGTTTTCGTCCTGGCGTTGTGGTTGGGTGAGCGGAGCTTTCGGCTCACGGGATTGGGATTGTTGCTGCTGTGCGTTGGAAAGATTCTGCTGGTCGACGTGTGGCGACTGGATCCTCGGGATCGTTACTTGACCTTCATCGTTCTGGGTGCGGCTCTGCTGCTGGTGTCGTTCCTGTACACCCGGAATCGCGAGGCGTTGAGGCAATACTTATGAAGCGCTGGATCATATTCGCGGGGATCGTGCTTTTGAGCGTTGCGTCTGTGGTGGTGAGCGAGCTGCGCCAAGTGGACGTGCCCGCCAGTCCGGCCGCGCTGTTGTATCTGGTGGCCGACACCGAGCAGGAACTTACGCGCATGCCGGTAAGTTTCGCGCGCATGCCGGACGCAGAAGAGATCCGCATTGGAGACGAACTAGCAAGGTCTTACACCGCGCAAGAGGAACGAGAAAACACGCCGGAAGCGGCCATTGTGCAGCACTACATTACCCGCGTAGGGTCGGAGTTGGCCACGCACGCGCATCGCATTCTGCCGTACAAGTTCCATTACATCGCGAGTCCGAACTTCATGAACGCCTTTGCTTTGCCGGGTGGACACGTATATGTGGGTGCCGGCTTGCTGTCGCTCATGGATAGCGAAGATGAGCTGGCAGCTGTGATTGGGCATGAGATCGAACATATTGACCACTACCATTGTGCCGACCGAGTGCAACAGGAGCAAGCGCTACGCAAGATTCCCCTAGGAGGATTGGTGGGGTTGCCTATCGAGATTTTCGAGGCAGGATACAGCAAGGATCAGGAGCTTGAGGCAGACCGCGAAGGAACGCGCCTGGCCGTGCAAGCAGGATACTCGGCAAATGGAGCAATCCGCATGTTCGAAACCTTCGAGCGGCTACATAAGGAGTATCAAGGGAAGGCAAAGACGCCACAAGAGGAACTATCACAGGTGGCTTTGGAGACGCTCGAAGGATATTTCCGCTCGCATCCGCTGCCCTCGGAGCGTATCGCGCAGATACAGAAGATGATCGCCAGTGAAGGCTGGTCGTCGCGTCCTGAGCGCGACTTGCGAGTCGCGTACATTTTCTGGACAGCGAGAGCCCGCAATTCGCTGGATGCGGGGAAGTATCAGCAGGCAGAGCAACTGGCGAATCAGTCCCTGCGACTGCGCCCCGATCAGCCTAAAGCGTTCCAAGTGTTGGCGCTGGCGCGGTTTGCACAGGCTGACTTTTCCGGAGCCGCGGCGGCGTACCGTAAGATTCTTGAGTCAGACTCCTCGCTTCCGGAGATCATCGCGTCGTATGCTCAGGCTCTGGCGGCGGCGGACCGGAGGAGTGCCGCGGCAGAGTTTCGACGGTGGGCGCAGGACGTCCAGGGCGAGAAACCGCGGGAAGTAGATGTCGCGGCGGCTGGTCTGGCGCTTCTGGTCGGAGATCCCGATTCCGCGCACAAGCTGGAGATGGAACTCCAGCTGAGTGATGACCTGCATGCACCACTGTGGATGGGCGAGTTGGGCTGGTGGCACTACTTGAACGGGGACTACCAGAAGTCAGTCGACTTGCTGTCGGCGGCGGTGCAGCAACGCCCCGGCGACCTGAATCTGTGGCTACGATTGGCGTGGGCGCAGATAGAAATCCGGCGTTATGGCGATGCGCTGCAGGCGCTGAATGGCGCTGTCTATGAACAGAAGATCCGGCCAGAAAGAGCGATGGTGCGAGCGGTGGCAAACTGGCAGGCACAGGAACACGACGAAGCACTACGTGATTTCGACATCGCGCTGGGCGGGCAGCCAGAGTGGGGAAATTCGGGTTGGGTCAAGGCGCTTTACTCGCCATTCGTGGCGCAGAGCATCCAGGAGATGCGGGCTGAGCGCGAGCGGCGGAGACAGAAAATGAGAGTTGCCACGGGTCGGTGAGCGTGGCGCGTGGAACTGCGCGCCACAAATTGCACCAGCAACACATTAGCCGCCATGATCGCGGAGCCAGCGGGCGACCGTGCGCGGGCAGAATCTCACGCAAGTACCGACACGAAAAGATGGGAGACGACCAGATTTGGCCATCTTGAAAATGGTGACCGCCGAGATCGACAGCAGTTCGGACAGTTGTCGCGCTGTGAGGGCACCCTTGAAGCTCGCGATCTGATCGGCCAGAGTTTCCGTGTTCGACGGATCGCTTCCACGCCGAACTATTTGCAGTCGCGAGGGCCGTGACAGTCGAGGAACATGCGGCTGACGCGAGGCCCTGATCGTCGACGCTCGTTCCGAATTTGTTTCCGATTGGCGCTTCACAGAAACTCATTTCTCTCCCCGGTACGTTTGGTGTCCACCGCTCTCTAATCCAGAAAATTTATTTGTCCCAAGGCAAAGGCGGATTAGATAGAGCCTCATAAACGGCTGGAATCTGATGGTTACGCCGATTGAGGATTGTGGCCTGGAATCGCTTGATCCACTTCGTTTCGAGACAGGATGACAGCCATACATCTGTGAAGCCGGACGGCGTGCGGCCTGATCCGGGTTTTCGCACCGCGTTAACCTTCACCCTCACCACGCGGTTTACCCCGCGCTCTAGGATGACGCGGTACGGGCGCAGGTAGCCGCCGAGCGAGTCAATCCATTCGCGGACAGCTTCGTCATGTCTGCTATGCGTTCTATCGCGGGTGCGCTGTTTCAGGTCCGTTGATTGCCCGACGTACTTGACTTCCAATGTGATCGGGCAGATCAGCCCGTAAATGACGAAGGGGCAACCCTCGCGCTCCCGGTTCTGTTTTGTGGCGTTGCTCATGTGCTTCTCACTCCAATGTCTACTCATTTGGTAGACTTAAATTCAGATTTATTTTTGTTCGTGTAAACGAAACGAATGCGGCGGCCTATGACGGTTTAGCTGTCAAGAAATCTTTCCCTCCAAAACGAAGCCCAATTCCCTTTGTCACGGCTCGCGTCTAGCAGCATCAAGCCGTGCCATCGCTCCGTAGGAATGGCGCTTCGCTTCCTTGGCAGTAGCGCCCATGCACAACAGCTCACCGTCCAGGTAGATGACCCACGCATGCTTACCGTTGCGACTAACATCTGACCCAAACGGCACACTGTCAGCCGGAACCTTAACTGGCACAGGGTACTTATCAGCCCATGTCCGCCGCGGTCCTACCTGTGCCCTGCCGTGACGATGCTCTTTCTGGCTCCGCGTTTCCTCGTACCCGCTAATGTTGTGGACTTTGGTCACGCTGTTCCTTTTTTCACAGTGAACTCCTTTAACCCCTGATATTAGGTACTACTACTACTACTGTGTCTGTCTCCCTGTGCGGCAGTAGTAGTAGTAGTCACATTTTGTCAGGACTCGCGCATGTAAAAGCCGCCGCTCTTACCACTGCCAATCCTGTGATCGACAAAGCCGTCTTTTGCCGCGGCTTTGACCCAGGCATAGTAGGTCTTCTCGGACACGCCCAACTCAGGCGAGTACAGGATGCGCTCACCCGGCTTGAACTTAGCCAGGACGTTACGCTCCAGCAATCCGCCCTTGCTCGGCGGTCCCTTATACTCACGTTCTCTCGGAGCTGGCCGGTCCACCATCTGCAAGACACCGGCTGCGCAACTCATCCAAAAATGTTCCGCCCGCCCATTACGCACTAGGATCGAGTATTGCCGTGGGCAGTCATCGTGAAGCGGGTCATTGTCCGTCTTGGAAATTAGGACCACGGTTTCCGCCTTCCTTCCCCACGCGACACTGCCGAATAAAGTCTCACGTCCGCGGTATTGCTCTGTGTCCTTGCCTTCGGCAGTTTTTTGCTTGGATGATCCGATGCTGGCAATTATGGCGATGTTCCGCCGGGTTGCGAGGCGCTGCAGTTCATCCAGTACCCCGGCCACTTCGCTCATCTTGTTAGCCTCCTTTATCCAAAGGTCCAGCCCTTCGACAAACCACACTTCGGCTCCCGGTTCGCGTTCGGTAGCCGCTGTCATCACAGCTACCGGCCCCGCAGCGTGCTGTGCGCTAGTCACGCGGATAACTCGCTGCTTGGCTTCAGGGGGCAACCGCATCCTGTCGAGCGTGCGCCGCATGGCCTTGGCACCGCGGTCCAACATCAGCACCCGGTAGTCCCGCGGCTTGGCGCTATGACCCCACACGTCGGCGCCGGTTCGGACTTTCTCCAGGACGGTCAGCATCCAATACGTTTTTCCCGTCCCCGATGATCCGCCCGCCAGCGAAATGTCACCCTTCGGAAACCAACCTTCGTGATCTTCACTCTTCGCATTCACTACGTATTCGTCCATCCCGTCGTCCTCAAAGGTTTCCTCTTCCAAGTCGGTAAAGATCGGCGTGTCTTTCGCTACCGCCAGGATTGCGCGGGTGATCGTGGCTTCCCGGTAATCATCGCGTTCCCACTTCTCCCGATACAGGCCGGACTTGCGGAATTCCGTGTCGATCTTGAACGCGTTACATCCGTGTTTTTTCGCCAGCAGAATGCTGAGCGCGAAGTCCGCCGTACTGTGGTCTTGGTTGTGGGCGCTCATGTCTCCAGCCATCAGCTTTTGGAATCGCTCTTCCTCGCTCGGCTGGATAGTGACGTTGAGTGCCTTGGTGTTCTCCCGTGCTTTGGGAATACAGGACACGCGGTCGCGGAGCGCAAGCACTTGCTCTTGCCTGTCCATCAGCGTTGCGGGAGTCTTCGGTAGGTGCGAGCCAGAGAATGTGAAGTAAAATCCGAGTCCCTTTATCTCAATCTGCTTGCAACCCGGATACGGGCGCACAATGACAGATCCCTTCTTGCCCGGCTCAATCGGTAGGTCATCCGCGCAGATGCCTAAGCAGTGTGCCCCTTCGCCCGAAGGGGAATACTCGCTGTAGGTGTCGAGGTCAATCACAACCTGTCGAGTCTCAGCAGTGAACTTGCCGGTTGCGCGGTCGCAACACTTGTCGAAGTCAACCCCCCACACATACACGCCGTCAAAGCGGCCGAGCGCAAGTCCGATGCCGGAGAAATTTGTGACGTGTGGCTCAAGGTTCCCGTAGGTATGCAGGTTCGCAGGGTTGGTGACCTGCGCTTTGCGTCCGTTCGGCTGATACGGGACTTTGCTCATTTTGCCGCTGACCGGCTCCAGCCTCCAGAGACACCACCGGCGTTGCAACTTCAGAGCATCAATCGACAAAGCGTTAGTCATGGGCCGCACGCTCCCACAGTTCTTGCATGCCGCCACCAAAACTGTCTATGCAGTAGTAGCCGCCGCCACTGCCCCACGGCATCTGCCAATGTGTATTCTTTGGCCCGTCACCAAACAGCGCAGGGTGTGGGCTGGAGTACATGTAGTGGATGTCAAAAAGATCATCATGCTTGCGGATCAACGCCTCGTGAGTTTTTTCAGAGACGCGAATCAGAAGACAGTGCCGACTGTCATCACCACTGTCCACGCCGGGCCATTCGACTAAGAAGTCAAAGCCCGGTTGTTTTGCCAGTGACCAATTCCATCCAGCTAAAGTGAAGAAACGCGCCCAACGGAGTTTGAGGTACATAACTACCTTTCTGCCCGGATACGGGACGGGCTACCCATTTTGAGAGTTTTATCCCCACATATATGTGCGAGGAATGGTTAGTTCGCTGGAAACAAGGCGGTTAGATACTTTTTGCTAAGTAAGTAAACAAGGCGGCAGGGCGATAACTCCACAGTTAACCCTCTAGCGATTCAGCTTCCCACGCGGAGAGGCCGTCCGCAAACCCGCTCTTATACAGCAGCGGGAGTGCGAATGGACCTCTTGCGCTGATTTCCGGGGACTGGAATATCGAGGCGGCCAATGGAAGGTAGTTTTCAACATTGTTAGATTGTTGCGGAGTCCGCAGAGGCAACGTCGGCGGTGGGGACACACACATCCAACGTTTACGACCCCAAGTGCTTTTGCGACTGGGCCGGAAGGCCAACAGTTTCATCCCGCACCCTATCGACTTGACGCTATCTGCCGCGTGGGTCTTCCGGCGGAACATGCGGCCAGGGCACAGTGCGCTAGCAGCCAGCGTGTACTAGGAACCGTGGCCGCGATTGCAGACGCCGTGCGATGGGCTGAGGAGATTATGAAGGCGATTGACAAGCGTTGGCCTGCTGACAGAAAAACAAACACCTAGAAGGGAACGTTATTGCTTCGCCGGCTTGGCGTGTTTGGGCGCGACGCGCACATCTGGCTGCGACCCGAGAGGAAACCCGAAAAGAAGCCTCATCCTCTGATTAAAATCGGATTGTGAATCGAATATCCGCAAGAACGACTTATAGAGGGAAACGTGCGAAAAAAGGATCTGTGGGACACCGCGCATCATGAGGCGGGACACGCTGTAGCTTCGTGGTGGCTGGGCCAACTTAAGAAGCGAGACTATGTGACGATTGTCCCTAATCCTCAAACCGGTTCGCTGGGGCACCTTCGCAACCCACCAAGGTTCATCTCACAGCTGGAAAATAGCGGCGGCTAGGGGTTATCGCTTCGGTTGTCTGGATTCTCGGAGCTGGCGTGTACACTCTCCGTTCCGCTGATGACGCACGCGTGCAATTCGCTTCCCAAGCGACACTCCACTGCGAGCAAGTCGGCCATGAGGGTACTTACGTGGCCAGCGCCGAATGCGATGCAATCGGCAATCGTTACCTTTCCGAAACATCTTCGTGGCCGGAAACTTTTTTTGTCGCATTCGTTCCGGTGCCGCTGGGCTGGGGCATCGCCTATTTGATTCTCTCTCTTGCGCGGTGGGTCAAGCGCGGATTCCCGCAGCCGCTCTAAACTCCCCCGGGGTCCAGTGGGGGGAGGGCAGGGCGAATGGGTTATCGATCGAGCAAAGAAGAACGGCGATTTCGACGCCTATATCTTGAACACTCGCACTGGCGAGGCGTTTACGTTGAGGAACGCTCCAAAACTCCGGTGAAGCTAAAGCCCTAAGAGTCAACGGCGCGCCCGCCATAAACACGCGAGCTCACCGGCCCTGCCCACGCGCGCGAGCGAGTACGTTTTAGCACGGGCCGAGTAAGATAGCATAATGGCGACTCATGAAATGGACTGGCTTGACTATTTTTCAGGGGGCGTCCCGACCTTTGAGTTTTTTCGCCTAACCCTCGAAGAGGTGCGCGAAATTTCAAAGAAAGACACAAACCCTTATGAAGGCATTAACCGTATCCAGGAGCTGTGTTTTATCGGTTTGATGTCGTACTTCGAAGCATTTTGTAAAGATCATTTCGCCTCGCTAATCAACATCGAGCCCAGTTTGGTCGTGAACCTCAAGACCAACGGACAAAATGTTGATATTGATAGCACCCGAGTCGTAATTTATGGCGAAGCATTCAAGGACCGCATCGGCTTTGTACTCGCCGAAAAATATGATTTTGGCTCATCTAGGAAGATAAATTCGCTGTTTCTTAGCTTGTTGAAAGTCACTCCGTTCAGCGCGTCGGAAGTAAAACAGTACGACGACCTTCTGCGAGATCGCAATTTGCTGGTCCACCATTCTGGAACGTTCACGCTGACATACCTGGAGCAATCAGACGATCCTTCACACACCTTGGAATCGGATGCGTTTATGAATTCACGGGTCATCAGACAGACCGAGGTGATAGCGGCGACTCAGTTTCTTGAAACTGTGGCTAACAAACTTGTTCTTGGCTCCCATTCGGCTCTCGTCCAATACTTAACTGCGAACAAAATTCAATATTCTGGCGAACGTAAGAAGGCGCTAGATTTCATGCTTGGATCCTAGCAATTCAAAGCAAAAGCAAAGGGAGCATTGGAAATTTAGGGTCCGGATTACCCGCGTGCATTGCTCATCCCAGTCCTTCGACTCGCGCACGAGCGTCGCCTACGCGCGCGGGCGGGCCCCGGCCAAAGTCAAAACCGGGGATATGGGTGGGGGAAAGGGGCATTTTGCCGTCTGTATACACCACCCCACCAACCGTTTGTCCCTCATCAGCTGAGTCCTTACACTTGCCCCCTCGGGTGAAGAAGTTTCTCTCCCAACCGCCACTGATACCAGTGATACTGTTTTCGTGAGAATCACAGCCAATTAGAGAAACTGTAGAAACTCCAGCCTGCGATCGAATTCGCTTGTAACCCGCGCAAACACAGGGTATTATTGCGGAACTGTAGGTATCACAGCGACTTGCAGGTGACGGCGGTAATAGAATCCCCCCTTCCGCACCAGAAACTAATTTAAAATCAATTATTTGGAATCGTGTTTTTGATTTCGTACAGTAATCGTACAACGTTTCAACCCTCCGTAGTATTGTCCGCTACCAACTGAGCTGCGAAGACCCTCGACTGAAAGGCGGCGCGGGTTCAGAGAAACGTTATCCTGCAGGCCATCATCGATAAAAACGGGAAGATCAAGGACCTGCAATTGATCAGCGAACAACCCATGTGGGTGCCTTCGGCCATCGAATCCGTCAAAGGACGGCGTTACAAGCCGTACCTGCTGAATGGGAACGCAGTGGAAGTGGAGACCATGATTACCGTGATCTTAACGCTAGCCAACTAAGAAAGTGTGTAGGACCGTCGCCTGGACATCCGCAAAAACGAGCAGCCGGAACTACCTGCAAGGAGTTTTCAGCCGCCCGTGCGTATCCAGTATCTGGATAGCGCCCCGTCGGCTATACAATCAGTACAGTGCAGAGCTTGAATGAAGTTTTCTCCGCTCTTTCTGTCCGCCGTCGCTATGAAGTATGGTTTGTTCGTCTGGGACTGGCGGACGGGAGTGGTGCCTGGTGGTTCCGCTATCTGCTGATGAATCCAGGGCGCGGCGGTTGCCCAGGGGACCCACGCGGAATGCCGGTTCAGGTATGGGCCACATGGTTTCCGCGGGACGGAAAGCCGCAAAGCTTCATGCAGGGATTTTCGGCGGAGGATCTGGAGCTTAGCGCGCGCCGGCAAACTCCATTCCATTTTCGACATCGCGAAAATGCCATCGAAGAGAATTCCTGCCGCGGCGCACTGCAAGTCGACGGACACAGCATCTCCTGGGATCTGCACTACCGTTCCACATTTCGCGTAACGCTCAGCGCCAAAGGCTGGATCGGTTTCTCGCGGACGCCTCATTCCGACGCGATTTTTTCCGGTCAGATTGTGCTCGATGGCCTAAGTTTGGCCGGCGACCCTCTCGGGTTCGGCGTGCAGGGGCATAACTGTGGGTACCGGCATCGCGATTTCTGGACCTGGGCGCATGCGTATTTTCCTCGGCCCGACGGTCCCGCAACCACGCTGGAAGCGCTCATCTACGACATGCCCTTCGGATTGATCTTTCGCAAAGCCGTGCTCTGGCACGAAGGCCAGCAGCACGTGTTCCGGAATCTGCAGGAAAAGAATAGAAATGCCGACGAGTTCGCCTGGAATTTTCATTGTTCTTCGAGAGATGGCGCGCGATTGGAAGCAGCTTTCGATGGCGCCGGTTCTTGCCTTCATCACCTGCCGTACTTGAAGACCAACTGCTCCGGCAGCTTCGAAGTTACGAACAACAGCCTGGCAAAGGCGTCTGTACGGTTGGAGCGGGGGTTCAGGCAGATGGGTGGAGCACCCACTCAGTTAGAAACCGCCACCGGCGCAGTCCTGGAAATGGTGGGCCGCTGAGCACGCGGCCGTCGACGTGGTTCCGATGAACGCGCCAGCGCCAGCCGCTCGGCGACGATGGAATACGCCGCCGGATTGAATGCCATTCCAATGTGCGTACCCGGCACTTCAAAATCGCTACCGGGATTCTTCGTCATGCAATAACGCCAGTCCACAATCCCGTCATAGCGGCTGTAAACCGCAGTCTGAAGCATGGCATCGGGAACCTGGCGCCGCAGCGAGTCAATAAAATTGCACGTGCAGCGCCCGGTGTAGCAACGGGGCAACACACCATCGCCATGTTCCTGCAGGATGCGCAACCGCACCGCGTCCGCCGCGTGCACCACAGCGCGATTCGCCACCGTGCCACGAATCGGTGAAACCAGCGTGATGACCGATGCAACATCTTTTGGCCGCGCCCCTGCAATCGAGCGCGCAATCACGCCTCCCAAGCTGTGGCCGATCAGGTGAATCTTGCGGCCAGTCTCATCCAGCGCTCGTTCGATGGTTTCGCTCACCCGGCGCTGGATCAAAATGTTGGGGCAGTCGGCGTTGATGCCGATACCGGAAAAATAGGGCCGATAGCCAATGCGTCCCAGCCAGGCGTGAAGTTCGTTCAGATAAAGATCGGTGCCGAGAAATCCGGGAATGAGAATTACGCCGGAGCCATCGCCCTGAGGTATGCCGAACCCGTAATAAACCGGGGTCGCGTGCAGCAGAAGAACCTCAGCGCCGAACAGCGCTTCCGTCCAAAGAGAAGTGTCCGCTTCCGGGTGAGGTTGGGGTGATGCCTTGCGAGACCTGAGCTTCGAAGAGCCGTTTACCCGGTTCCGTGTGCGCAATTTCGTCCTGAGCCTGCCCGCAATTCGCGCACGTCCACGCGAGCGTGCGCGTCGCGGCGCTTACTTCCCGGCAGAATTATACCGCCAAGTTGGTGGCGATTCCATAGCACGTTTGAGTCAGGAAAAACGACGAGAATTCTTGACGGGAGGCGCTAACCCTTCGCCCGCTTCCGTCGTTTCCCCCGAGTGCCCCTCTCGAGCCGAGCCTCCAGTTCCGCAACGCGCTTGCGCAGCGCATCCATCTCCGGCTCAGCCTCCGCTTTCTGTGGAGCCGGCGCCGTACCCAGGAACTTCTTCATCATATCCACGGGCGACAGAATAGCGGATTGCACTTCCCCCAAACGGCTCTGCACCGCGTCCTGCACCTTCTGGTAAGTATCAAACGCGGACTTCAAATACCACATCACGAATTCCTGCCGCACTTCATCGGAAGCAATGATCAGCTGGCGCAGCAGCTCGAGTGGCAGACCGGTCGGCTTGTCCTTGGCGTCTTCGGTGATGATTTGGGTCAGCGTGACACGAGTCAGATCATGGCCTGTTTTCGCGTCCACCACCTTGAGCTCCCTGCCCTCGCGGATGAGTGTGGCGATATCCTCTAGATTCACGTAACGGCTGCCTGCGGTGTCGTAGAGCCGGCGGTTGCTGTATTTCTTAATGACAACAGGTGAAGGTTTCATACGCGATCCTGCCTCATGTTGCTATGCACAAACGGACAAATATATCTTGACACAAGTACTTGCTGCTCGTATAGTTAACTTGAATGCTGCAATGCAGCATATTTGGAGGCATCATATGGCAGCAACCACCAAGACTGAGACCTCCCGCACTCATCCCGGGGAGTCCTCGTTTGTTTCCGTACTATCGGGTTGGGCCCAGCAGGGCGTCCAGAGCTTCTTTGCCACACAGCGGGTCCTTCTGGATCTTGCCATGCGGCAGAATGCGAACGTCATGCACACTTTGCGGGCGCAGTTAACCGACCCGCACCACTCTCCCACCGCTCTTCTCAGTGAAGTGGCCGGCGAGGGCATGACTAACTTCATCGAAGGACAAAAAGTGCTTCTCGATCTGGGGAAGCAACAGAACGAAATCCTGATGACCGCCGTGAAAGACCGTGTTGGCGACCTGCCCGCGGCCGTTGCTATAACCGATCTGCTGCGCCGCAGCGTGGAGACTTTCATCCACATGCAGGAAGAGTTCCTGAAGATTGCCGGCAAGCAGACTCACAGCTGGGTGGAAGCCGCCAAGGCCGGTAAGCCCTACGAGACCGAGCATGTCGTGGGTTTGGCCCGCGAGGGTATGGAAAACTTCGTGAAGGCGCAGAAGCAATTCCTCGATGTGATTGCTGAGGAGACGGCCAAAGCGACTGGCGGAAAAACTAACGGCGCAGTCAAAAAAATCAAGAAGACCGAGCTCTCTGAATTGGCGCGGCAGGCAACCGAGTCGTTCATTGAAGCCCAGAAGAAACTGGTTGACGTGGCCGGAAAGCAAATGAACTCCAGCGTGAAAACGGCAAGCAAGAGCCTGGAGCTGTTGCCGCCGTTCCCCTACCTGCCGTTGGCCGAACTGACGCGGGAAGGAGTGAAAAGCTACGTCAATGCCCAAAAGGAGTTGATGGATATCGTGGTCAAACCGGTCGTTGAGCACAAACACCCGGGCAAGCCCTTGCATCATGCCCGGAAAACAACGCGTGCCCGGAAAGTGAAGGTGGCCGCGGCCGTCGCATAACTGCGGCGCGCAGCAGTAAGACCTGCAAATGGAGTTGTCATCCTGAGTTGCATATGGCTCGCGCACGATGCGGGCCATATGCAGCCGAAAGCTTGCCCTGCGGGAACCTGAGGGGACTGCTGCACGTTCGCGTGCCTCAGACCGCCGATAAGGGCGCGTCTGAGAATGGCTTGCTTGCGAAGCCGGCGCATAAGTACGGGAACGCGGTGGTCCCCCGGCTTACCTCAGGCGACTTGCTTCAGGACGACCAGTCAACCCAACTGACGATCCCAGCCGAGCGCTGGCAGGTTCCTGTCGCGGATACTGATAACAAACTAACTTCATACCGAGCAGCCGTCTTGGCGAGTTTCCATCGAGGTGAGATATGGCCACCGTTACAGCAACACCCGCCGGCAAAATCTCCGGCGGCAGTTTCCTGATTGAGCAGCGCGAGCCCAGCGAGGTGTTCACCCCGGAGGACTTCACCGAGCAACACCTGTTGATTGCACAAACCGCCGAGGAATATGCCAACAAAGAAATCGTCCCCAACATGGAAAAGATGGAGCACAAAGATTTCGGAGTTACCCGGGAACTTTTGCGGAAGGCAGGCGAACTGGGCCTGAGCGGGGTGGACGTTCCCGAACAGTACGGCGGCATGCAACTCGACAAAGTAACGTCCGCTCTGATTGCCGACCGCATCGCGAAATATGGCAGCTTCAGCACGGCTTGGGGTGCGCACACCTGCATCGGTACGCTGCCGATTGTTTACTTCGGCACCGAAGAGCAGAAGAAAAAGTATCTGCCCGGGCTGGCGAGCGGCGTAACCGTTGGCGCCTACGCACTTTCCGAATCTTCCTCGGGATCGGACGCTCTCAACTGCCGCACCCGCGCCACACTCTCCACCGACCGCCAGCACTACTTGCTGAACGGCGAGAAGATGTGGATTACCAACGCGGGCTTCGCCGACCTGTTCGTTGTGTTCGCCAAAGTGGATGGCGAGAAATTCACCGCCTTTATCGTCGAGCGCAAGTTCCCGGGCTTTTCGACAGGCGCGGAGGAACACAAGATGGGTATCCGTGGCTCCTCCACGTGCCCGCTCATTCTGAACGACTGCGAAGTGCCGGTGGAGAACGTGCTGGGAGAAATCGGCAAAGGACATCACATCGCTTTCAATGTTCTGAACGTAGGACGCATCAAGCTGGGCGCGGGCTGTGTGGGGGCGGCACGCAATTCGCTCGAAAGCGCCATCGCCTACGCCAAACAACGCAAAGCATTCGGCAAAGTGATTGCCGATTTCGGCATGGTGCGCGAAAAGCTGGCTAACATGGCGGCCGGCATTTTCACCGGTGAAGCCATGGCCTATCGCACGGTCGGAATGATGGACGCTGCTATCGCGCAACTGGGCGACAGTCACAGCGACATGAGCCAGGTGCGCAAGGTAATCGATGAATACGCCGTCGAATGCTCGATTCTGAAAGTATGGGGATCAGAGTTCATCGGGTACGTGGCGGATGAGACCGTGCAGATCTATGGCGGCTACGGATTCGTGGAAGAGTATCCTGCCGAACGCGCCTATCGAGACGCGCGCATCAACCGCATTTTCGAGGGCACGAACGAAATCAACCGACTCGTCATCAGCGGATTTCTGCTGAAACGCGCGATGTCCGGACAACTGCCTTTGATGGCGGCGATCAGGAAGCTCATGGACGAAGTGATCTCGGGTGCAAAAGACGAAAGTGAGGAAGGCCCGCTGGGGGAAGAGCGGAGGCTGGTTGCGGCCGCAAAGAAGATCGGACTGTTTGCGGCTGGCGTGGCCACGCAGAAATATATGCAGTCGATCCAGGACCAGCAAGAGATCCTGGGCACCATCGCCAACATGGTCATCGAAACTTACGCCATCGAGTCCGCGGTGCTGCGCTCGCAGAAACTGGCGGCCAGCAAGGGCGAAGCAGGCGCGGGATATGCCATTGCGATGGCTCGTATTTACATCGCCGGAGCAATGGAGAGAATCGAGAGCGCCGCAAGGATGGTGATCGCGGCCGCCAGCGAAGGCGACGTGCTGCGTTCGCAGATGGCAATCCTGCGACGTCTGTCAAAGTACGAGCCGTTCAACACGATTGCGCTGCGCGAGAAGATCGCGAGACGGGTGATCGAAACTGGCAAATATCAGACGGCGTGAGGATCGCGGGCAACGCGCCACTGTCCGCGCATAGAGCGCAATTTGCAGAAGTGTTCCTGCAGGAACATTTTGTCAATACCAGACTGTACATACAAATGCGTGTCTATGTTGAAGCAACTTGTTTCTTATGTTGGAGTCAGGACGGAGATTTGTGTGTTGCCCGCCCTCGTAGCCCTGGGCGAAGGCTGATCAGGTGAGCTGGGTTTGGGCAAACGTGGGGTCGAGTTCGCCATGGCACAAACCACGAAACCGGTCGAGTTGAGGCCGCAAACGGTGGAGGCGTTTCGGGCTTACATTGACGGCGCCGAAGCGGGAATGGAGCAGACGCTTGGTAGTGGCGGCTCGTTCCTGTGGTCCGACGCGACTCCAGAAATAGCACACCAGATCAATGCAGGGCAGATTGTTGCGCAATTCTGGTCGGGTGCCGGCCCGATCAAAGTACCGAACGGGTTAGTCCACGATTGGATTGCCGCCGGGTTCATTGCCGGCACAACCGTGAAAGACGTGCTGGCGCTGATCCAAAACTACGACAATTATAGGAACGTCTACAAACCCGAGGTCATTGCCTCAAGGCTGATCAGCCATCAGGACGGCGATTTCAAAATCTACTTAAGGTTGCTTAAGAAAAAGCTCTTGACCGTGGTCCTCGATACAGATCATGAGGTGCACTATTCCTCCCTCAGTCGAATGCGCTGGATTTGTCGTTCGTATACGACACGAGTCGCTGAAGTCGAAGGTGAAGGAACCCCAAGGGAGCGCGTGCTGCCACCGGACACGGGTCACGGGTTCCTGTGGCGACTCTATTCCTACTGGCGATTCGAGGAGCGGGGAAACAATGTGCTCATGGAGTGCCGAGCGATTTCGCTGACGCGCGACGTACCGCTAGGACTGGGATGGATGCTGGAACCCATTATCCAGAAATTCCCCAGGGAGTCACTAGTGAACACCCTCGAAGCCACACGCCGCGCCCTTCCTGCTGGAACAACATAGCGCCGTTCTCCTCCATCCCCGCGACCGGGCTCCGAGAACTTTCCATCTTGCCCTCCCCTGTCCCCATGCCCCTCATTAGAGCAAGGCTAACGACCTTCGTTTCTCATCTGTCTTCTCGCATTTAACCAGTCGCATTCTACCGACCTAACAAGTGTGACCTCACTCACAGTAACCCGTGACCGGAGGTACGGACTCAGCATCGCGCCAATGGTCTAGTGATTACGGGTATCTCCAGTCGGCCAGGTAGTGAGGGACTCATATGGGTTTGCGTACGTGGTCAAGATCGGAAGTTGAATACGGCCGAAAGGTTCTGAATTCTGGACTGGACGGAGCTCGTTCCGGCCGAGAAGCATTTCTTAGTGGAAGACCTCTTACTCCGTTTCTCAGCGAGTCAGTTCGAAATGCGTGGAAGCCTGCTGCCATCGGTGCGGGCATAGGCGTTCTGGGTAGCTGTTCGGAAAGCTGGCGAAAGTCGATCGGCAAGGCGTTGGCGTTTGGTTTGTTGGGCGGTGCCGTCGGCTTTGGTGCGGGAATTGTTTGGGAGAATCGGCGTCTAGTTGCGAGTGCCGCTCGCGGCGCGTTGCGGAATATTGACAAGGTGCGCGACGAGCACTGGCTGGAAAAAAATCCGATTGACTACGCCTAGAAACTGAGAATGGATGCACCCCGGAGATCAGGTTGTCTAACTCACGATTCGCAAGAGCTGGGAATTTAAGAGTGGGAAATGCTTCTCGTGCGTGACGAGCCCTCCTGCTAGATACAGGGGGCACCTAATGATTGCGAGCGATGCAGTACGAGAGCGAGTTGAGATTCCGCTCGCCGCGGAAATCCTCAGCGAAGAACGTCTTGCCTACCTGGAAGGACTGATCAATCAAGCCCGAACTGCGGCTGCCGTCTTTTCCCAATTCACCCAAGAGGACGTGGATCGCATCGTGAAGCCGATGGTGCTGGCCGGGCTGGAACAGGCTCAACATCTGGCCCGGATGGCAGTTGAGGAAACCAAACTCGGGGTGATGGAAGACAAGTTTCTCAAAAACATGGTGGCGACGGAGTTTGTCTACAACTACATCAAAGACAAACGTACGGTCGGCATCATTCGCGAATTTCCGGAACGGAATCTGGAAGAGGTGGCTGAGCCAATCGGAGTTATTTTTTCGCTCACGCCAATCACAAACCCGACCTCCACGGTGCTTTTCAAGTGCATCATGGCCATCAAGACGCGGAACGCGGTCATCTTCAGTCCACACCCCAAGGCCTGGCGTTGCTGCGCCGAAGCGGTGCGGATCATGTATGAGACCGCGGTCAAACACGGCGCTCCCGAAGGAGTTTTTACCTGTTTAGAGTCCCACACGCTGCAGGACAACGCGTACATGATGAAGCACAAGTACGTGGGACTGATCGACGCCACCGGTGGGCCGGGGGCAGTGAAGGCGGCTTACAGCTCGGGCAAACCAGCGCTGGGAGTGGGACCGGGCAACACGCCGGTTTACCTGGAAAAAACGGCGAATCTGAACACTGCTGTCGTGGACATCATCATATCCAAGACTTTCGACAACGGAACCATTTGCGCTTCCGAGCAAACGCTGGTGATTGACGACGAGATTTATGACGCCGTGCTGAAGAAATTTGTAGAACTGGGCGCGCACCTCTGCAATGAGAAAGAGACAAAACTGCTGGAGCGCACGGTGATCGATCCCGAAACCGGTTTCATGCAGCCTATGGCCATCGGCCAGAAGGCCACCGATATCGCCCGCTTCGTCGGTCTCTCAGTGAAGCCGAATACCAAACTTCTGATTGCGCCGATAAAAGGCGTGGGTCGCGAACATCCCTTGTCGCTCGAGAAGCTGTTCCCGTTGCTGGCGGTCTATCGGGCAAAGTCCACAGAGGAGGCGCTCAAGGTCTGCATCGACGTGAACCATGCCGGCGGCCTGGGCCATACGGCGGTCATTTTCTCGCGTAACGATGAGATCATCCGCAAATTCGGTGAAGTGATCAACGCGGGACGGATCATTGTGAACTCGCCCGGCTCGGTCGGGGCGCTGGGCGGGGTTTACAACGACATGGTGCCCACCTTCTCCTTCGGATGCGGTACAGGCGGGGGGAACAGTACGACCGACAACATCAATATTTATCACTACCTCAACATCAAGCGCGTGGCTCGAAGGACGCAAGCTCACATGTGGTTCCGGATTCCCAATCAGATCTATTTCAATATGAATGCTGTGGAGAATCTGCGGAATTTCCCCTCGCGCTCCACCATCATCGTTACCAATCCGGCTCTGGAGCAGATGGGCCACGTTGATATCGTCCGCCGCTATATTCCCGAGCAAACTCACGTCCATGTCTCGGTCATTCCTGATGCGGAGCCGGAGGTCAAAGTCGTGATGCAGGGAGTTGAGGCGCTCAATTTCTACGAGGCGGACCAGATTATCGCGCTGGGCGGAGGGTCGGTGATCGACGCGGCGAAGATCATGAAGCTCAAGTACGAATCACCCGAGGCCGACTTGGAGGAACTAGCCGCGCCTTTTCTGGATCTGCGCAAGCGCGTGGTCCAGTACCCGACCGAGAAAGTCAATAGAGCGAGGCTTATGGCGATCTCCACGACGAGCGGAACCGGGAGCGAAGTTACTCCATTTGCGGTGTTGACCGACAAAGAGCATGGACGGAAGGTGACGCTCGCCGACTACTCGCTGAGCCCCGATGTGGCGATCGTCGATCCGCAGTTCGTCATGTCCATGCCGAAAGGGCTCACCGCCGATACCGGGATCGACTGCCTGACGCACGCGCTGGAAGCTGGAGTTTCGAGTTACGCGTCGGCTTACACCGATTCGAACGCGATGCAGGCGATTCGGATGGTGTTCAAGTACTTGCCGATTGCCTACGAGCACCCAAACGACGAAGAAGCACGCTGCATGATGCACAATGCAGCCTGCATTGCGGCGATGGCATTTTCCAATGCGTCGGTGGGCGTGAATCATGCGCTGGCACACGCTTTTGGGGCGCGTTTCGGCGTCGCCCACGGGCGTGCCAACGCGCTCATGTTGCCGCATGTGATTGCTTATAACGCGTCTGTGCCCAGCAAATTTATGCCGTCGCCTTACACGCAGGGGTATGTCGCACACAAGAAATACGCTACGGTTGCGGACCTGCTTGGTCTGGGCGGCCACACTACTGACGAAAAGGTGAAAAACCTGGTGGTCGCGACGGAACAGTTGCTGGACCGGCTGGGATTTCCGCGTTCGATCGCCGATCTCGGAATCTCTAAGGAAGAATTTGAGCGGGCGATGCCTGAACTGACCAAGCTGGCCTTTGACGATCCGTCGTGGCGGTCGAATCCGCGGATGCCGTTGATGAGCGAATTGGCCGATCTGTTTTGGAAGGCATACCAAGGACGAAGTCCGGCGAAGGTGGTCCATGTGTCTCAGCAACAGACCGCTTAGCAGGAGTGGAGCGTATGGCGATAGTTGCCGTGTGGCAAGAAATTGATGAAGAGCGCATGGTCCTTGCCCTGCAAGAGGCCGGGGAAAAACTGGACAGTGCGGAGGGCGATGTCGTTCTGGATTTTTCTTCGCTGCGCCGGGTTGACGCGAGTGCGATGCGGGCGATAGAGGAATTCGCCAACACGGCCGACGACAAAGCCGTCGGGGTTGCGTTGCGCGGCGTCAACGTGGATGTCTACAAAGTGCTCAAGCTGGTGAAACTGACGTCTCGATTTTCCTTCGTGGCCTAAGACGCGCGATCGCGGCGCGGGTGGATTGGAGACCTGAAATGCAGAACCATCAACAAGGCGACCGTCTTTCCTGGGGTGACACAGTGTTTCTGCATCTGGAACGTCAGGGCATGCCTCTCAATGTAGCCAGCGTCAGCGTGCTGGAGGGTGAGATCTCATTCAAAGATTGCCTCCAATTCATCGAGTCGAAGCTGCCGCTGATTCCCCGCTATCTTAAGCGGGTGGTCGCCCCGCCGCTCAATATTGGGCTACCCAGCTGGGAGTACGACCCCAGCTTTGATATTCGGAACCATGTGCACGAGGTGACGCTCAAATACGGTACCGATACTGAACTCAAAGCTCTTGCTGGAAAACTCTTCAGCACGGTCATGGACCGGCAGCATCCACTGTGGGACATAACCTTTGTCCGGGGACTGAAAGGCAATTGCACCGCGCTCATCTTGCGTATACATCACTGCCTGGCCGATGGGATTGCGGGAGTCGGAATCATGAGTAAGTTGCTGGACGCGAGTCCGGTGGCACCGCCCTTGCCGAAAAAGAAGATTCGTCTTCGCGTTCCCCTTCCGCGCGACGCAATCAATTCTGTGATGGACGGTGTGGTGACCTCATACGCCGACTTCGTCAAACGAATTCTCTCCGCGTGGACTGACTTGCTGGACATGGCACAGCGCACGGCGGCGAATGGTGGAAACCTCGTGGCAACGGAGGAGTTTTCCCGCTTGCTGCCGGAAATCACTGCCTTCACCGAGCGAATACGGTTCAACGTTATTTACCGCGGTCCGCAGAAGTTTGCCTGGGCCGATATTCCGCTGGCGGATGTCAAAGCCATTCGGAAGACCTGCGGGGCCAGCGTGAATGACGTCATTCTCGCGCTGGTGACGGCCACGATCCGACGCTACTCAGAGTTGCACGGGGATCGGGTGAAGGGGAAACTTCTCCGCATGATGGTTCCGGTCAACCTGCGCGGCGATGACAGCGCGGGTGAGTTGGGGAACCGAATTTCGCTGGTTCCGGTCACCGTCCCACTGGATATTCGCAATCCGCGAAAACTGTTGGCTGCGGTGCATGAGAGAACGGAGTTTCTCAAGCGTTCCCATGCTGCGGAGTTAATCAGCCTGGCGGGGGGCTTGATCGGCATGTTCCCGAGTGCGGTGCAGGGACTCGCGGGGCAGATGTTGAGCCAGTTGCCCATCACGCCCTTCAATTTGGTTTGTACCAATGTGCCGGGGCCGCAATTTCCGCTGTATCTGCTTGGTCACAAAATGCTGCGCTGGTATCCGTACGTGCCCGTGGGCGGGGAGATGGCGGTTAACTGCGCCGTCTTGAGCTATGACGGGAACGTGTATTTCGGGTTCAGCGGAGACGTGCATGCCGCACCCGATCTCCGGCGTTTGGAAAGTTTCGTGAAAATGAGTTTCGAGGAACTGCGGGAAGCCGCCAGAGTGGGGCGACCCAAGAAAGACAAAACGCGAGCCAAAGAAAAGGCCGCAGCAAAAGCCGTGCCGGTTGAGATGCTTCGTGCGTCGATCTCTGTTCCGGCGAGTGTTCTTTCGACGGAATCAAAACAGGAACCGAAACTAGTTCCACTGACCGAACAGAAGAGAGTTCACGCGCAACTCAATGTTGCTTAGATCGTAAGACCGTGGGGTAGAGACCGTGGTAGGTAACTACTTACCCGCGCAAGTGACGGACTGGTTGGTCCCCGGAAGGAACTTGTTCCTTGCCATCCACGTTCTTGGTGTCACGTGTTTCGCATACATCGTGGCGCGGCGCCTGGTGCCGCTACTGCGGGCCGAACATGATCCACGCTTCGATCGGCCCCTGGCTCGACTGTCGAAGGTTGGCAAGTTCTGGTTGGGGCAGTGGAAGCATCCGCGCTACAAGACTGCCGGGACCCTGCACATTCTTATATTCATCGGATTCATTCTGCTGGCGACGCGCGCCTTCACGGTACTGCTTGTCGGAGTCTCCGGGAATTTTGTGATGCCGGGCCTTTCAGGGGAAGTCGGTCACATCTACAACATCATCACTGACTACGCCGCCACAATTGTGTTCCTCTGCATGGTCGTCGCTGCGGTTCGCCGGTTGGCGTTTAGACCTGCTCGATATGAGGTGCCGGCGCGGTTCGGCAAAGCGCACAGGGCCGATGCCATTTTCCTGTTGGTGCTCATCGCAGTTCTCATGGTGGCTGACAGTCTGTTCGCCGCCGCGAAGGCCGCCGCCCAGTCTTCTCAGCAAGGCAAGCCAGTCGAACTCCTGGCCGTTCTGTCCTTGCCCTGGATGTTGCAGATTGTGTTCGCTTCATCCAGCTTGCTAACGCTTCGGGACGTCTACTTCGGAGCCTATCTTCTTCATGAAATCACCTTTTATTTTTTGTTGTGCTACCGGCCGTTTGGAATTCAGTTTCACGTCGAAACCTCGTTGTTCAACGTTTACTTCTCAAAGTTGGAGCGTGGGACGCTGAAGCCGGTGAAGTGGGGAGTGAGCGATGAGCATCTCGATCAAGTGAAGTCCTTCGGAGTAAAGACGTTCGAAGACTTTACCTGGAAACACATGCTCGACTTCTATTCCTGCGCGGACTGCGGGCGGTGCTCGGATAACTGCCCGGCCAATGCGGCAGGAAGGCCCCTCTCGCCGCGGTTCATCAGCATTAAGGCGAGAGACTACGCCTACCGGCACTATCCGATGTTCGGTCGCCCGGGCAACGGTAAGCCGCTGATCGGCTGCATTTATTCAGAGGATGAACTCTGGTCCTGCACCACTTGCGGCGCTTGCGAGGAAGAGTGCCCGCTGCTGGTGGAATACATCGACAAGATCGTCGATCTGCGGCGCGGCATGGTCGATGAGGGGATTGTGCCGCAGTCTTTGCAGAAGCCGCTGAAGGCACTGGAGAGCCGGGGCAATCCTTACGGCAAGATGGAAAGGAAGAAGGCGGACTGGGCGAATGCCAAAGAGTTTCAGCAGGTGTGCCACGTCAAGACGCTGGGCAAAAACGACGCCGCGGAGACGCTGTATTTCGTGGATAGCATTACTTCCTATGACGACCGGATGCGGTCCATCGGACGGGCCACCGCGAAGATTCTCGATCATCTTGGCGAGAATTTCGGAATCTTGGGCGCGGCGGAAAAAGACAGCGGGCATGAAGTCCGGCGATTTGGGGAAGAACTGCTCTTCGCCGCGCTGCGCGCGCACAACGTGGACGCGATCAAAGCATCCGGAGTCAAGCGGATTGTCACCGCTGATCCACACGCTTTCAACGCGCTGAAACACGACTACAAAGATATTCCGCCGGTGGAGCACATCAGCCAGGTAATCGCCCGGGAAGTAAAGGCGGGCAAGATCAAGTTCAAGGCGGTGGAAAACGGAGACAACGTTTACACCTATCACGATCCTTGCTACCTGGGACGCCACAACCAGGTCTATGAAGATCCGCGAGACGTGCTCGATGCTATCCCGGGTTTGAAGCGAGTTGAGATGACCCGCTCGCGGGACCGGTCGTTCTGCTGCGGCGGCGGTGGGCTGATGCTTTTCTACGAGCCGCAAGAAGAGCAGCGCATGGGCGTAAAGAGAGTCAAGATGGCGGTGGAAGCCGGGGCCAACGTGATGGTGACGGCGTGCCCGTTCTGCATGACGAATATAGAAGATGCGATCAAGGTCGCAGGCCTGGAAGGAAAGATGACCGCCATCGATCTGGCCGAACTGGTGGATCAGCAGATCGTTCGCAAAGGCTCAAAAGCGACAGAAACGCTCGGAGGTGTATGTGGAAATTCTAGTTTGTGCACGACGAGTGCCTGACACATCGGAAAATGAGATCGAACTCAACCGCGCGGGAAACGATATTGAGCGCGAGGAGTTGGTTTATTCCATCAATGAGGCGGACAACTACGCGGTTGAAGAAGCCCTGCAGATTGTAGCCCGAGTTGGTGGCAACGTCACCGTGGCCACGGTTGGCGGCGACGACGACGAAGAGGTGCTTCGCCGGGAGATGGCCATGGGCGCAAATCATGGCGTGCTGATTACGGACAGCGCTTTCACCGGATCGGACGGCCGAGGCATCGCGACCGTCCTGAAAGCGTTTGTGCAGAAGAATAACTACGACCTGATTCTCACAGGGGTTCAGGCGGAAGACGGAGCGGCGCAGGTCGGCGGAATGCTGGCGGCAATGTTGGACTATCCGTTCGCTTCGCTGGTGACTTCCATTGAATTGCTGGACGAGCGAAAGCTGAAAATCAGCCGCGAGATTGAAGGCGGCAATAAAGAGATGAATGAGATCGATCTGCCGTGCGTGCTCTCGATTCAGACCGGTATCAACGAACCTCGCTATGTCGGAATGCGCGGGATCCGCGCGGTTGCGGCTGTGCCCATACCGACGTTCGGTGCGTCGGAGCTTGGGGTCGAGGCAGGTACCGTTGGGGAAGCGGGCGCGAAAGTGAAACGAGTGGACTACTTTGTTCCTGCGCTCGGCAAGGGCGCTGAGATGCTTCAGGGCAGCCGGGAAGACAACGTCGACAGAGTTCTGGAATTAGTCGCAGCCAAAGGAGGGTTGAAATAATGGCTCGAATCTTTGCTTACATCGTGCACAAAGCCGGTGTGGTTGACGACACCGCATTCGAGATGGCGGCTGCCGCGCGCAGGATCGATTCCACTGCTTCACCTACAGCCATTCTCACCGGCTGGGGCGCGGACCTCGATGCTGCGTGTGATTCTCTCGGCGCTTCCTATCCAGAGATTTGGAAACTTGGGAATGAATCTCTGGCTTACTCCAATGCCGAACTGGTGCGAAAGGCTCTACTGAAAGTATTGCCGAGCAACAGCATCGTATTGGTTCCCCACGATCATTTCGGCATCGATCTGGCGCCGGGTCTTTCCATCAAGCTAAATTCCGCTTTCGTCTCCGACGCGGTAGACATTGCCGGAATTGAAGGCGCGACCCTTAAGGTAGTCCGCCAGGAATTTGGCGGACAAGTCAGCGCTCATGTTCATTGCGATATTTCATCGGGTGCGGTGCTCACGATACGCCCGGGAGCGTTCAAAAGCGGAAAGATTGTTTCGGGGAGCACGCTGATCATTGATCGATCAGCGGAGATCGGGGCTCTGGTAGCGGGCCGCCGTTATCTCGGGACCATCGTTGCTGAAGCGGGTGATGTGGATATCACCAAGCACAGCGTTCTGGTTTCCATCGGCCGGGGCATTCAGGAGAAAGAGAACGTCGCAATCGCCGAGGAACTGGCTGAAGCTCTGGGCGCGGCCGTGAGTTGCTCACGACCCGTAGTCGACGCAAAGTGGATGGCGAAATCTCGCCAGGTGGGCTCGTCGGGAAAAACCGTCAAACCCAAAGTGTATCTGGCATGCGGCATCAGCGGCGCATTCCAGCATTTGGCAGGCATCAAAGGTGGTCCATTTCTAATCGCCATCAACAAGAACCCTAAGGCCCCCATCTTTCAAGTGGCCGACATTGGAATTGTGGACGACATTCTGGAATTCTTGCCCGAACTGACCAACAGAGTCCGCGAAATGCACAGCGTCGCAGCGAAGTGAGGCAATGCCAATGATCGCAGCTAAGACCCTGAAACTAAGTTTGAAGTCGCTTAAAGATTTTGCCAAGAAACGCCTGCCCGACGAAATCATTCGACAACTGGATGAAGGCGACGAATGCCCGCTGGAAATCGTCCGGCACATGTGCAGCCCGGACCAGTTGGGAATTCAACTTCTGTTTATTCCGGAGGACTGCGGCGGCTTGGGCGGCGGCGCTCTCGACGTGTACCTGGTGTGTGAAGAGATGGCACGCATTGATCTGGGCGTCGCCACGGCGGTGCTGGCAACATTTCTCGGCAGCGACCCGATCACAGTGGGCGCCACTCCAGAGCAGAAGAAGCACTGGCTGACGCGCATCGCCGAAGAGGGATTGTTGTTCGCCTATGGGGCGACCGAACCAGAAGCCGGCAGCGATCTAGGTGCGCTAAAGACCACGGCGGATCGCGTCCTTCAAGACGGGCATGTCGTCGGCTACAAGATCAACGGAGCCAAGCAATGGATCAGCAACGGGGGAATTGCTGACGCCTACACCGTTCTAGCCAATACGCCCGGTGGTCCGAGCTGGTTCGTCGTGGAAAAAGATACGAAGGGCTTCAGCCACGACAAGCCAGAAAATAAGCACGGCATTCGACTGAGCAACACCGCGGCGCTTGCATTCAGCGACGTCTACGTCGATGCCGACCGGTTGCTCGGCGGAGTGGAGGGTCAGGGGTTGATTCAGGCACAAGCCGTGTTCGGTTACACGCGTCTGATGGTGGCGGCGTTTGGGCTGGGGGCGGGCTGGTCCGCGCTCGATCGCTCGATTCCCTACTCTATTAAGCGCATCCAGGCGGGAGCGCCATTGTCAGAAAAGCAAGGCTACACGCACAAGCTGATCGTGCCCCATGTGGCGCGCCTCGAAGCTGCCCGCGCTTACATAGAAGAAACCGCGGAGCGGATTGACGCGGGTAACCAAGGAAGTCTGAACACGGAAGGCGCCATTGCCAAATACATGGCGACCGAAGCCGGCAATATGGCCGCTGATGCCAGTATTCAGGCTCTCGGCGGATACGGCTATACCCACGAATACATGGTGGAGAAGATCAAGCGCGATGTCCGGATCACCACAATTTATGAAGGCACTTCCGAGATTATGGAGATGACCATCAGCCGCGACCGCTGGCAGCTTCATCTGAAAACGCGTGGACAGCACTATCACGAGCAGGCAAAAAAGCTAGAAGAGCTGCATGCGCGTCATCCGAACGTCGGTGCCGATAGCGCAGCATTGGCCTTGCACGCATTAGCCGAGGTGATGGAGAAGGCCCGCGTTGCGCGCCTGACCCGTTATCAGCACATTCTCCTGCGGCTGGGCGAGCTGATCGCATTTGCCGAGAGCGCCGGGAGTCTGGCTCGCCGCGCGGCGCTGCTGGATGAGGGCAAGCTCAGTGAGAAAGCCAACCGGCGTTTCGACGCGACCGGGCTGGCGACGTTGGGCAGGGTCTTTGCACGCGAGGTCGCGCTCAAAGTCGGTGAAGAAGGCTTGCGCTGGGTGGTGGGAGCGGGCGGTGTGAAAGACGCCGAGGTAGCCGGATTCGAAACAAGTTTGGGCCTGTCCGCAATTCACCGCGCGCAGGCAGGTCTGATTTCCGATTTGGATTACATCGCAGATGTACTGTACGGCCGCGTGGCGAAGCGCACGGAACTTGCCGCGTAGCGTTGAAAGATGAAACTTCATGTGAGATTCACCCTCTGATCGTCCACGTCCTGCGTGGTAAAAAAATCTGACCCACCGAGGGCATAGAGGACACAGAGGAAAGACAGATTCATTTCTCCTTACAGGAGCGCAGTTCATGGAAAGCACTTCACACCGAGCCATCGCGATTGTGGGTGCGGGAGCGATTCTACCCGATGCTCCGAACGTCGCGGCTTTTTGGGAAAACATAAAGAACAGCCGTTACAGCGTCACCGAGGTTGAACGAACGCGCTGGGATCCGGCGCTCTACTACGATCCCGATCACAACGCTCCCGACAAGACTTACTCAAAAATCGGCGGCTGGGTTCGCGACTTTGTGTGGGACCCGATGAAGTGGCGCCTGGGCGTCCCGCCGCGTGTGGTGGATGCCATGGATGGGGCGCAAAAATGGGCCATTGCCTGCACGCGCGAAGCGCTGGAGGACTACGGCTACCCGAAGCGTCCGCTGGACGCGGACCGTACGGCTGTGATCCTGGGCAATGCCATGGCGGGCGAAAAGCACTATCTGTCCGCGCTACGTATTTTCTTTCCAGAATACGCTCGCGAACTGTCCGAAACTGCCGGTTTCAAAACGCTTTCGGAAACGCTCCGTCACGATATCACCTGCGAACTGCACGACCGGATGGCGAAAATCATCCCTGAGATCACCGAAGATACCATGCCCGGCGAGTTGGCAAACTGCATCGCAGGCCGCATTGCGAATATCTTCAACTTCCACGGTCCCAACTACGTGGTGGATGCGGCTTGCGCATCAGCGATGGCGGCGATCAGTTCGGCAATCGAGGGACTGGTGGCGAAGGATTTCGATGCGGTGGTTACGGGCGGCATCGACCGCAACATGGGCGCGACGAGCTTCGTCAAGTTTTGCAAGATCGGAGCGCTGTCGGGGACCGGGACCCGTCCCTACGCCGAGGGAGCAGACGGCTTCGTCATGGGTGAGGGCGCTGCGATTTTCGTGCTCAAGCGCCTGGCCGATGCCGAACGCAACGGAGACAAGATCTACGCTGTGCTGCGCGGCATGGCCGGCGCCAGCGACGGCAAGGGCAAAGGCATTACCGCGCCTAATCCAATTGGACAGAAGCTCGCCATCGAGCGAGCCTGGCAGAATGCCGGGCTGTCACCCGCTACCGCAACCTACATTGAAGGCCACGGCACCTCCACCCGCGTGGGCGATGTGGTCGAGGTCCAGAGCATGGCTGATGTGCTCGGCGGGGCGCATCTTCCGCCGCATTCGGTGGCCCTGGGCTCTGTGAAATCAAACTTTGGACATCTCAAGGGAGCTGCCGGTGCTGCGGGATTGTTGAAAGTTGCGCTGGCGCTTCGCGACAAGTTGCTTCCACCCAGCGTTCATTGTGAGCACACCAATCCGGACATCGACTTTGTCCATTCCTCACTTTACGTGAACACCGAGTTGAAGCCGTGGACCGTGCCGGAGGATGGCGTGCGGCGAGCTGGCCTGAGCGCATTTGGCTTTGGCGGAACCAATTTCCATGCGGTGCTCGAAGAATACATCCCTCACCGACTGAACGGAAACGGCAAGCGGTCCGTGGCAGTCAGCGAGATACGACCACCAGTGAAAGAGTCGACCATGAATGTGAATGAAGTTTCCCGCAATTCTACCTCTTCTTATAAGGCCCCTTTACGGGGAGCGTTACTGATCGGCGCAGCTTCAGAATCCGAGTTAGTCGAACGCTTACGTGTAGTTGAGCGGGACGCTAAGGCAGGCTACGCACCGGTTCCGGCTGCTCCGGCTGAATCTGACCTGCGCGCGATCGAGCGCCTCGCCATTGACTACGCCAACTGTGGCGAACTCGCGTCTAAGGCGGGTAACGCGCTCAAGGCCCTCGCTGCCAATCAACCAGCCGCGTGGAAAGCCCTGCGCGCGCAAGGCATCTTCCGTGGCCACGGTCCCGCACCCAAGGTTGCGTTCCTGTATCCCGGACAAGGCTCGCAGTACGTAAACATGCTCAAGCCGCTCCGTGCAGTTGAACCGATTGTGGCCGAAACCTTCGTTGAAGCCGATCGCATAATGACGACGCTGCTTGGCAAGCCCCTCAGCGAATTCATCTTCGTGGACAAAGCCGACCCCGATGCCGTGTCTAAGGCGGAGGAAGATCTACGCCAAACCGCGATTACTCAGCCTGCTGTTCTCGCCACCGATCTTGCGCTCACGCGATTGCTGGCCGCGTATGGCATCACGCCGGACTTCACCATGGGACACAGCCTGGGAGAATACGGGGCGCTGCTGGCGGCTGACGCGCTTCCTTTTGCCGACGCACTCGAAGCTGTGAGCGCTCGCGGCCGGGAAATGACGCGCTTTGCGCCGGAGGACAAAGGACGCATGGCCGCCGTGTTCGCTCCGCTGGAGGAAATCGAGCGAATCCTCAAGTCCGTAAATGGCTATGTAGTGATCGCAAACGTGAACAGCAATCGGCAAGCCGTCATCGGCGGCGCGAGCAAGCCCGTCGCGCAAGCAATGGAAGCTTTTCTAAAAGCCGGATACGACGTGTCTGCGTTATCGGTCAGCCATGCTTTCCACACTTCGATCGTGGCTCCCGCCAGCGAGCCCCTGCGGCGGGTGTTGGAGCGCCTGCACCTCGCGTCTCCGCGACTGCCTATCGTCGCCAATGTCAATGGCGAGTTCTATCCCACAGGACCAGACGTAGTGCCGCAGATGCTGGATATTCTTGCGCAACAGGTTGCGGCTCCCGTGCAGTTCGTCAAAGGTCTGCGCACACTGTATGACGCAGGGGCACGATTGTTTGTGGAAGTCGGCCCGAAGAAAGCACTGCAAGGATTTGCTGAAGATGTTCTAGGCGAGGACGGCGACGTGGTCTCGCTTTTCACCAACCATCCGAAAGTCGGCGACATCCCCGCGTTTAACCAGGCGTTGTGCTGCCTCTACTCCGCAGGATTGGGCCGCGGGACGCCAGAAGCAGCGCGTGAAACAGCTCCAGCGTCTGTTCCGGCGATAGCTCTGACAACGCCTGCTGCAGCCACAACTATTTCGTCCGGTGCACCGACTAACGGGGATCACTATGTCGAGCTCGGCCGGTTGTTCTCCGGTGTTCTCGAGCGCGGCTGGGAGCTGACCCACGGCCAGAGGCCCACTCCGACTACCCTGCCGGTCGCAATCACGGGAGCGGCTTTAGGCCTGCCCGGGACCGAGCACATCTTTGATGACGGCAACATCGGACGCATCCTGCGCGGCGATCAATTCATTGACACCATCCCCGCCCGCTTCCGCCGCGCCATGGTGGATAAACACATTACAAGGTTGGTAAAGAACGACAACGGAGGCGCGTTTGAGACGATCAATAATGTCGCAGACGTCATCAAGCTAGCAGGCCGCGGCGGCGCCTTCGATCTGGAGAAAGAGTTCGGCGTCTCCGCCGAGCGCGTTGCCGCTCTCGACCGCGACACTCAACTCGCCATTGCTGTTGGCCTCGATGCCCTGCGCGATGCCGGGATCCCATTAGTGCAGCGCTACAGGATCACGACAAAAGGCACGCAACTACCCGACCGGTGGGCCTTGCCCGACGCGATGCGCGACGACACGGGAGTGATTTTTGGCTCCGCGTTTCCTGGTCTGGATTCTTTCGCCGACGAAATGGCGCGCTATTACGCCGACCACTCCCGCCGCGAGCAGATGGCCTTGCTCCAAACCTTGCGCGCACGGATGGCCGAGACGAATGGCGATTCCGTCGTTGCTCTAGAGATGGATCGGCGCATGGAAGAGTTGTGCGACGCCATCGAGAAAGAGCCCTACGTGTTCGACCGGCGGTTCCTGTTTCGAATATTGCCCATGGGGCATTCGCAATTTGCAGAATTCATTGGCGCGCGTGGTCCGAACACTCAAATCAACTCCGCCTGTGCGACCACGACGCAGGCGGTTTCGCTGGCCGAGGACTGGATCCGTGCCGGGCGATGCCGACGGGTGATCGTTGTCACAGCCGACGATGTGACTACCGATCATCTGATCGAGTGGATGGGCGCAGGCTTCCTGGCCAGTGGAGCAGCGGCGACTGACGAAGTGGTTGAAGAAGCTGCCATCCCCTTCGATCGCCGCCGTCACGGAATGATTATCGGCATGGGCGCTGCGGCGCTCGTGGTCGAGAGTGCGGAAGCGGCGCGTGAACGGGGTATCCAGCCCATCTGCGAGGTGTTGAGCGCAGTGACAGCGAACAGCGCGTTCCACGGAACCCGCCTCGACGTCCAGCATATCGGCCGGGTGATGGAGGATCTGGTGAGCAAAGCGGAAGCCCGCAGCGGCATTCGCCGTCATCAGATCGCGCCGCAAACCGTTTTTATTTCTCACGAAACCTACACCCCCGCGCGCGGCGGCAGCGCCGCGGCAGAGATCCATGCGTTACGGCACGTCTTTGGGGACAGCGCGGACAAGATTGTCATTGCCAACACCAAAGGTTTCACCGGCCATGCAATGGCGGCCGGCGTGGAAGATGTGCTCGCGGTGAAGGCACTGGAAACCGGAGTGGTGCCTCCGGTGGCTAACTTCAAGGAAGTTGATCCCGAGTTGGGCGCGCTCAACCTGTCGAAGGGCGGAGTCTATCCGGTGCAATATGCGTTGCGGTTAGGTGCTGGGTTCGGCTCGCAGATCAGCATGACGCTGTTGCATTGGATAACAATCCAGGACGGCGTCCGCAAGAGTCCGCATGCACTGGGCTATGCCTATCGCATTGTTGATCCGAACGCCTGGAGTGCATGGCTGACTCGCATGGCAGGCCATTCGGCTGCGGATTTAGAAGTGGTTCACCGCACGCTTCGAGTGCGCGACCGGCAAGCGTTTGATCAACCTGCGACGCGGATCGTGGAACCTGTCGAGGATGCACTTGAGTTATCTACAAAGCACCCGGCAACGTCTTCTGCAACAATTCTTCACACGACAACACTAAATGCGAAGTCAGCGAGCACACCGCCGACCACCGGCCCCGCGGATCAGGTGAAGACGCAGGCCGCCATGTCCGCGCCTCCAGCATCAGTACCGGCGCCGCCCGTGACGAAACCAGAAACTGAGGTCAAAGTGACCCCACCCGCACGCACGTTGGTCGGCTCTCAGGAGGCAGATCGTGACGGCGCCGTGAAGGATCGCATCCTGGCCTTGGTCGTGGAGAAGACGGGCTATCCGCAAGACATGCTGGACCTGGATCTCGACCTCGAAGCGGACCTCGGGGTTGACACTGTCAAGCAGGCAGAGATGTTCGCGGCAATCCGCACCGTCTACAACATTCCTCGCGATGAGAATCTGAAACTGCGCGACTACCCAACGCTGGCGCATGTGATCCGGTTTGTGTATGAGAAGCGTCCCGACTCGCACCTTGCTGCGCAACCGTCGCCTGCGATCACGGAATCGCGGTTGCCTATATCTGAAGCTCCGCTTGCTCCGTTCGCGGTCACGGCTCAACGCCCAACAGACGATTCCGTCAAAGGAAAAGTGCTGGAGATTGTGGCGCAGAAAACTGGCTATCCGAAAGATATGCTTGACCTGGATCTGGACCTCGAGGCCGATCTTGGGGTTGATACCGTCAAGCAAGCGGAGATGTTCGCCGCCGTCCGTGCCGCGTACAACATTCCTCGCGATGAGAACTTAAAGCTGCGCGACTTCCCTACTCTGGCCCACGTGATCAAATTCGCGCACGATCGATGCGCGCTAGTCGGTACACCCGCTCAACTCCAGCCCGTTCTGGCGGAGAAAAATGAAACGGTGACGCAGAAACCATCCACCTCTCCCGCTCCAACGACATTTAAGACCCAACGCCCGACTCTCGCCAGTCTCGATACCGCGAATCGTGTTCCACGCCGCGTGCCTGTTCCAGTCCTTCGCCTAGGACTTAACCTCTGCAAGCCAACGGGCATCTCGCTCGAAAGCGGCAAACGAGTTGTGCTGATGTCCGACAAAGGCGGAGTGGGAGAGGCGTTAGCCCAGCGTTTACGGAAAGCCGGAGTGGAGGTTCTCGGCGTAGAAGACGCGCTGGATGCCGAAGCGTTGGCGAACCGTCTGACGGAATGGATTACGGCAGGCCAGGTGCACGGCGTTTACTGGCTGCCCGCCCTCGATCATGAAAGCGCAATTCGCGACATGGCACTGGCGACGTGGCATGAATCCTTGCGCGTACGCGTCAAGTTGCTGTACGCCACGATGCGCACGCTCTACGCGCAGATCGCGCAGCCAGGTACGTTCTTCGTGTCGGCAACGCGACTGGGCGGTCAACACGGCTACGATGAGGCCGGAGCAGTGGCCCCGCTCGGGGGAGCAGTCGTAGGCTTCAGCAAGGCATACAAACGGGAGCTTCCTGACGTTCTTGTCAAGGCAGTCGATTTTGAAGCACAGCGCAAGCCGGAGGAAGTCGCCGCCATACTGATCGACGAAACCCTGCACGATCCCGGCGCGGTCGAGATCGGTTACAAATCCGGACTGCGCTGGACGATCGGGCTGCAGGAACAACCTGCGTCTGATTCGCAACCCGGCCTGATGCTGGATGCAAACACCGTCTTCCTGATCACAGGCGCGGCGGGGAGCATCGTATCGGCGATCACCGCCGATCTTGCGGCCGCATCCGGCGGCACGTTTTACCTGCTTGATCTAGTGCCCGAGCCGGACCCTGGCAATCCTGACCTCAAACGCTTCGTCAGCGACAAAGATGGCCTCAAGCGTGAGCTGTTCGCTCGCATCCAGGCACGCGGAGAACGGGCCACGCCTGCATTGGTGGAGAAGCAACTTGCAACTCTCGAACGAGCCCAAGCTGCCCGCAGCGCGATTGACGCGGTGGCCTCCGCCGGCGGCACGCCACATTATTTCAGCGTGAACCTCACCGACGCAGATGCTGTGGACAACGTGATACGTCAAGTCCGGGAGCGCAGCGGGCACATCGATGTGCTGCTGCACGCGGCCGGCCTGGACCGGAGCCACTCGCTGGCCGACAAAGACCCGCGTGAATTCGACTTGGTCTTCGACGTCAAGAGCGACGGATTTTTCAATCTGCTGCACGCCATCGGCGACATGCCAATCAGGGCGACCGTGGCGTTCAGTTCGATTGCGGGGCGTTTCGGCAACGTTGGGCAGACGGACTATAGCTCGGCCAACGATCTGCTGTGCAAGATTACGTCAAACTTCCGAACGACTCGACCGGCGACACGCGGCATCGCCATTGACTGGACTGCATGGGGCGGGATCGGCATGGCTACGCGCGGCTCCATTCCTAAAATCATGGAATTGGCCGGCATCGATATGCTTCCACCCGAGGCCGGTATACCACTGATTAGGCGTGAACTGACCGCCGGAGGGACACGCGGCGAGATTGTCGTTGGCCAGCGGTTAGGTGTACTGCTGAATGAATTCGATCCCACCGGCGGTCTCGAAGTGAGTGCGGCAGAAGTCGCCGCTGAGAAACACTCGCAAGGACCTATGTTTGGCAAGATCACGAGCGTGGGACTCTACAGCCCGCTCACAATTGAGACGGTGCTCGATCCAGCCATTCAACCGTTCCTGTACGACCATCAGATTGATGGTACGCCGGTGTTGCCCGGAGTCATGGGCATTGAGGCGTTCGCCGAAGCTGCGCTGCGCCTGCTTCCCGGCTGGCATGTCGAAATGATTGAAAACGTGAATTTCCTGGCGCCGTTCAAGTTCTACCGGGGCGAGCCGCGGGCGCTGACGGTCGAAACAGCGATTTATCCGCGCGGAGACGCCTTGATCTCCGATTGCCGACTGCTTGGCCGCCGGCCGCTTCCCAATCAGACGGAGCCGCAAGTGACCACGCACTTTACAGCGCGCGTGCGACTGACGAAATACGCAGCCGCATTGGTGACCGTCCCACCACTTGGCGCACCCGAAGGGCAAATGATCGAAGCCGCTGATATCTACCGCCTCTATTTCCACGGCCCTGCGTACCAGGTTGTGCGGCGAGCATGGTGGGATGGAAAACGAATTGTTGGGCAGTTCGCCAAGGGCTTGGGGGACAATCATCACCCGTCTGGCCTGCCAACTTTGATGGCGCCGCGCCTGATCGAACTGTGCTTCCAGACCGCCGGGGTCTGGGAGATGGGCGTAGGGGGCCGTATGGGACTGCCGCAGCACATTGATCGTGTCTCCTTATTGCGCGATCCCGACGACGCGGAAAGGCGGCTGTTCGCTATTGTCAGTCCCAACCTGCGCGCGGGAAGTTTCGACGCAGAGGTTGTGGATGAGAAGGGAAACCGCTACTTGCAGCTCAGCGGCTACCGCACCGTGGCGGTTCCCGATGCCATTGATGCTGGACGATTGAAGGTGCTGCAGGCGGCAATGTCGTTGGACGCAGTGGCCGTGTGATCGACCGAACCACGTCGTGCCATGACCGATCAGGGGCCCTATGAACCTTGAATTTCAACGAGTGGCTATCGTAAATCGTGGCGAGGCAGCCATGCGTTTCATCCACGCTGCCCGCGAGTTCAGCCAGGAACACGGCATTCCGTTGCGCACAATCGCACTTTTCACCGAACCAGACCGGCATGCCATGTTTGTCCGCGAAGCAGACGAAGCCGTGTGCCTCGGCCCCGCTCAGGTACTCGATGAAAGCAGCCGGAAGCTCAAGAGCAGTTATGTGGATTATCCCCGCCTGGAGCGCGCACTAGTAGCCGCGCGCGCCGATGCGGTCTGGGTAGGATGGGGCTTCGTCGCGGAGCACGCCGCGTTCGCAGACCTTTGCCATGAAATGGGCATCGTGTTCATCGGCCCCGATGGTGATGTGATGCGACGCGTGGGCGATAAGATCGAGTCGAAACGCCTGGCCGAGCAGGAGCAGATCGAGGTAGCCCCCTGGAGCGAAGGCCCGGTGGAAGCGCTCGCCGATGCCGAACGCCAGGCCGAGCGATTGGGCTATCCAATCCTTATTAAGGCTACCGCCGGGGGTGGCGGTCACGGAATTCGCAAGGTATGTGACCCTAGCCAACTTTCCGACGCCCTTGAGCGGGCACGCGCCGAGGCATTTAAAGCCTTTGGCGATCCGACCGTTTTCATGGAGCAGCTTGTTCAGGGAGCGCGCCACGTTGAAGTGCAGGTCGTCGCCGACCACCACGGAACAACCTGGGCATGCGGGGTACGCGACTGCACCATTCAACGCCGCCACCAGAAGGTTCTTGAGGAAGCGCCTTCTCCTGCGCTCTCTCCCGAACAAGATCAGGGATTGCGCGAAGCGGCAGTGCGCCTGAGCAAGGCCGCGGGCTACTGCAACGCCGGCACCGTGGAATTCCTGTACCAGCCCGAAAAGCGGCGATTCTTTTTCATGGAGATGAACACGCGGTTGCAGGTCGAGCATCCGGTGACCGAATGCACCACCGGGCTCGATCTGGTCAAGCTACAGATTCACGTGGCACGCGGGGGACACCTGGAAGGCGAACCACCGCGGACCACTGGCCACGCTATCGAAGTACGGCTGAATGCTGAGGATCCCGACAACGGTTTTGCGCCCGCCCCGGGAACGATCGAGCGGTTCAGAATTCTGACCGGGCCTGGAGTAAGGGTTGACACCGGCGTGGCGGAAGGCGATTCGGTTCCCACAGAGTTCGACTCGATGATCGCCAAGATCATCGCCTACGGACAGAACCGAAAGGAAGCCCTTTCCCGGCTGCAGCGTGCGCTGCGCGAGAGTGTCGTTGTCATTAAAGGCGGTGCCAGCAATAAAGCGTTCTTGCTGGAGTTGCTGAATCGCACTGAGGTGCAGCGTGGAGAAGTGCATGTCGGCTGGCTGGACTTGGCATCGACTGGAAAGCACATCCCCCGGCTCTATGCCGACGTGGCTTTAGTGCAAGCCGCCATCGAAGCCTACGAAGCCCAGTTGGGTGTAGAGCAGACTCAGTTCTATGCCTCAGCGGTGCGCGGACGGCCGCTGGTGCAGAATGAAGTGGGCCGGAGCACAGAACTGCGCTACGGCGGGCGCTCTTACGCTCCCACAACGTACCGCCTGGGCCCGCAGCAGTACCGGGTCGACGTCGATGGATCGCGCATCCAGGCCCATATCGACCGTTTGGGGCAGTTCGAATACTGGCTCACCGCCTTCGGCCGGAGATTCCACGTTGTCTCGGTAACCCAGGGGTTGGCCTACCGCATTGAGGTTGACGGCGTGTTGCACCGCGTCGACCGCGATGATGGCGGCATCGTCCACGCGCCGTCGCCGGCAGTCGTGGTTTCCATCGCTGTCAAAGCGGGCGACCTGGTCACAACCGGAGATCGCCTGGCCGTGCTGGAGGCGATGAAGATGGAAATGCAAGTTGTCGCCCCATTCTCCGGAAAGGTCCGGCACGTAATGACCATGCGCAATGTGCAAGTGGACACCGGGGCGCCACTTCTTCAGATTGAACCCGATGCCGGCCCAGATGCCCTACCCGAATCGGAACGCATCGTTCTTGGAGCGTCAGGCGATTCTGGCGACTCGGCAGCCACCGAATCCAGCTGCCGCCAAAGCCTGGAAGGACTCCGTCAGCTCATGCTGGGCTTTGATGTGGATCCCAAAGACACTACGCGACTGCTCGGGGAATGGAGCCAGACTCGTCCCGAGGCCGGCAACGAAATCCGTGAAGCGGAAGACGAGATCCTCAACATCTTTGTGGACATCTGTTCCTTATTCAAACGCGACCCTGAAGTGAACCGCCGGGCCCGCAGCGAAGAGCCTAGCCCTGAGGCTTACCTGTTTTCGTACTTGCGCATGCTGGAGACCGGTGGAGAGGGACTTCCGCCAGTTTTTGTCGGCGCGCTTCGCCGCGCTTTGTCCCACTATGGCGTTCAAACTCTGGAGCGCTCGCCAGCACTGGAAGAGAGCCTGCTCTGGATCTACAAATCCCATCAGCGCGTGGAGCAGCAGATCGCCCCGGTTATGGCTATGCTGGAGCGTCGCCTGCGCTCCCTCCAGCGCCTTGCGCTACCAGCTGAGGAATCATTGCGAAGGCTCCTTGACCGGATGATTGCCATGAGCAACGGGCAATTTCCTGCGGTCAGTGATCTGGCTCGCGAAGTTCGCTATCGCTACTTTGACCAGCCGCTATTCAAGCAGGCGCGCAAGCAAGTCTACGCGCAGGTGGAGGAGCAACTCGCTTCCATGGCCGCCCATCCGGATGCGGCCGACCGCCACGAGCGCGTCCGCGCCTTGGTCGAATGTCCGCAGCCTCTGGTGGCGCTCCTCGCCTCCCGCTTCGCGGCGGCGGATTCCGCCATGCGCAGGCTGATGTTGGAAGCGATCACCTGGCGGTACTATCGCATCCGGACCCTCGAGAACTTCCGCTCCTTGACCGTGAACGGACATTGCTTCGCATCGGCCGAATACGATCATGAAGGTACGCGAATTCACGTCTTCACCACGCACGCAGAATACTCACGGCTCTCTGAGGCGTTGCACACGATGTTTCCGTTGCTTGAGAAAACGCCGGCCGGCAGTGACGTCGTCATCGACGTTTACGCCTGGCATTCGGGACAACTGAGCGATCCCGAAGTTACCCAACAGGAAATTCAATCGGTGCTCAATAAAGCGCACTTTCCACGCTCAATTCGGCGCATCGTGGTGGAAGTCGCGGGTCCGAGCCGCGCTCAGGGTGCGGGCGGCATGCAGCACTTTACCTATCGGCACGGCGAGAACACCTACCGGGAGGAGAAGCTCTATCGTGGATTGCATCCGATGATGGCCAAGCGGCTGCACCTGTGGCGGCTCAGCAATTTCAATATTGAGCGGCTGCCTTCGGCGGAAGATGTTTACCTGCTCCACGCCGTCGCCCGGGATAACCCCAAAGATGAGCGCCTTATTGCATGCGCCGAGGTGCGCGACGTAACACCGGTGCGCGACGAAACCGGCCGTATCGTCAAATTGCCCCATCTCGAACGTATGTTGACCGAAGCGATTGCCGGCATGCGGCTATTTCAGTCACGACGGCCGGCCAATAAGCGCCTCTACTGGAACCGGATATTCCTCTACGTCTGGCCGCCCCTCAACCTTCAACGCGACGAATTGCACGACATCGTACGCAGGCTGGGGCCCGCAGCCGAAGGCTTGGGTTTGGAACAAGTAGTGGTGCGTGCCCGCATCCCAAGTCCGGCAACCGGGGAATTGCGCGATATGGTGGTGCGCATTTCGAGCCCGGTGGGGCGAGGGCTGCTGATTACTTTCCGGCCCGCGGACAAACTGCAGCCCATCAAACCGCTGGGCGAATATGAGCAAAAAGTTGTCCGCATGCGTCAGCGTGGACTGATCTATCCCTACGAAATCATCAAGATGCTCACACCCTCGCTGGAGAACACACGGGCAGATTTTCCTGCCGGCGATTTTGTGGAGTATGATCTCGATCCCGAAGGCCGGCTGATGCCGGTGGATCGCCCCCACGGACAAAACACGGCCAACATCATCTGTGGCGTGATTCGCAACTTTACAGCCCGATATCCCGAAGGCATGACTCGGGTAGTGCTGCTGGGCGATCCGAGCAAGGATTTGGGCGCGCTGGCCGAGCCAGAGTGCCGTCGCATTCTTGCAGCCCTCGATCTCGCGCAACGGATGGGCGTCCCGCTGGAATGGTTCCCTATTTCAGCCGGCGCCAAGATTTCGATGGACAGCGGAGTGGAGAACATGGACTGGATTGCCCACGTTCTGCGCCGCCTGGTGGAGTTCACACAAGCCGGTGGTGAAGTGAACCTCCTTATTAACGGGATCAACGTAGGGGCCCAGCCCTACTGGAATGCTGAAGCCACAATGCTCATGCACACCCGCGGCATTCTGGTGATGACGCCGAATGCGGCGATGGTGCTTACCGGCAAACGCGCTCTCGACTACTCGGGCGGCGTCTCCGCCGAAGACAATCAGGGCATTGGCGGATACGACCGCATCATGGGCATCAACGGCCAGGCGCAGTACTGGGCGCGGGACATTGATGAGGCCTGCCACATTTTGTTCCGACATTACGACCATACCTACATAGCGCCGGGGGAGCGGTTCCCGCGGCGGGCCGAGACCACCGATTCCATCACGCGCGACGTGCAAGGATATCCTCACGGCGGTGAGGAAGGGTTCACGTGCGTGGGTGACATATTGTCGAAGGTAACGAACCCTGGGCATAAGAAAGCCTTTGACATTCGTACCGTGATGATGGCGGCGATCGACCAGGATCACGCGCCCCTGGAACGCTGGGCAGGCATGCGCGCCGCGGAGACCGCTGTAATTTGGGATGCGCATCTCGGCGGCTACCCGGTTTGTCTTATCGGCATCGAATCCCGACCGATAGCGCGGCTGGGCTTCGTCCCAGCCGACGGGCCCGATCAGTGGACCTCCGGGACACTGTTCCCACAGTCTTCCAAGAAGGTGGCGCGCGCGATTAACGCGGCCAGCAACAACCGTCCGGTCGTGCTCCTGGCCAACCTGTCCGGCTTCGACGGCTCTCCCGAGTCGATGCGCAGGCTGCAACTCGAATATGGCGCGGAGATCGGCCGGGCTGTGGTGAACTTCAAGGGCCCCATCGTGTTTTGCGTGGTCTCCCGCTATCACGGCGGCGCTTATGTGGTTTTCTCTCGGGCACTGAACAAGAATCTCGAAGTGGCTGCGTTGGAGGGCACTTACGCTTCCGTCATTGGCGGAGCACCTGCGGCAGCGGTTGTTTTTGCCAGCGAAGTCGAAGCTCGTGCTCGTAAAGACGTTCGACTCCAGGACCTGACTCAGGTAATAGCGAAGGCCGAGAGTGCCGAGAAAGGACGGCTGCGTGGCCAGTGGGAGGAGATCTTTAAAGTTGTGCAGTCCGAGAAGCTGGGCGAGATGGCCGCCGAGTTTGACCACGTTCACAGTGTCCAACGCGCCCTCGACGTTGGCGCCCTGAATTGCATCATTCCGCCCGCTACCCTGCGGCCTTATCTCATCGATGCGGTGGAGCGCGGCATTGCGAAAGAGGAAGAACTGGAACGCGGGAAGCCAGTTCTTCAGGTGGTTGAAGCGGCTTAGTCCCGGAGAGGTTGCGTGCGATGAATGTGTATTGGCTGGAACAGATCCAAGGCGATGTGCCGTCAGGAGATGATTGGTTAAGCCCGAGTGAAACGGCATGTCAGCATGCTCTCCGCTTTGCCAAACGGCGCGCCGACTGGACGCTCGGACGCTGGACGGCGAAACGCGCGCTGGCCGCTTACCTGAAGCTGCCTGCTCAGCCCCTGGTCCTCGCAAAAATCGAAATACATCCAACGGCGTCGGGAGCACCCGAGGCGTTTGTCGACGAAAGACCCGCTGCTGTGGCTATTTCGCTCAGTCACCGGGATGGTAGAGCTATCTGTGCTCTGGCACAGTCTGGCGTCGAACCGGGTTGTGACTTGGAAGTGGTTGAATCTCGTGGCAAGGCGTTCCTCTCCGACTATTTCACGACTGAGGAGCAGGCGCTGGTTTCGCGGGCGCCGACTGCAGACCAAGCTCGGCTCGTGACGCTGCTCTGGAGCGCAAAGGAGAGCACGCTCAAGGCGTTAAAAACCGGACTTCGGCTGGCTACGCGGAGTGTGATCGTCAGCCCCGAATCGTCATTCGACGTCAACGGCTGGAGCCCGGTACAGGCCCGTTACTCCGGCGGCCGGATCTTTCATGGCTGGTGGCGGCAAACGGATAACTTTGTGCGAACTCTGGTTGCTAATGTCCCATTCGACTCGCCGATTCCGCTGAGCCTGGAGACTTATTCGGCGGACCTGGCCTCCCGCTGCGCGTAGAGGATTGGTGAGATGTATGTCGGCGCGGATCAGTTTCAGCGGTCCAATTCGCTATCGGGTTCGCGACATCGGAGAGTTGTTTCGATCGATCATCGGAGTGTCAGCCCGCCGAATGCTTAAAGGCCCGCGCCGGACCGGCTGGAACTGGTTTGTGGAAGTCGCGACCAAAATGCTAAAGAGGCAGGTAACCGCCGCCTTTAAAATGCGCGATGTAAACGAGTCGCGCCGCTATTTGGATTCAATGGTGATCAGTTCTCAGGCCTTGTCGGAGGTAAACATCAGACCCATCGTACGTCCGAAGTTCAGAGGAAGCTGGTTCTCCGAAAGCTCGCGCTCCAGCGAGAACACGGAGCCGCAGGTGACTCTCCTTTATCTTCATGGCGGCGGGTACTCGTTTTATCCGCAGGCGTATGCGGACTTTATCGCTCAGATCACGCTGGCAGCTAAGTCAAGAACGTTTGCTCTCGATTACCGCCTCACTCCGGAGCATCGGTTCCCAGCCCAGCTTGAAGATGCGCTCCACGCCTACCGATGGTTACTGGAAAACGGCACCGATTCTGAAACTCTGGTTGTTGCCGGAGACTCCGCTGGTGGCAACTTGTCATTGGCGCTCCTGTTGGCGGCACGCGATTCGAATGAACCGCTGCCGTCGCTGGCCGTCGTTCTCTCGCCGCCAACCAACTTTGAAATCGACTTGTTCCCCAACCAGGAGCTTGACTGGATCACCAAAGCCGCGCTCCTGTGCTGGCGGGACTGGTTTTGTGATCCTGCGGAGCGCCGGGATCCACTGGTCTCGCCTCTGCGGGCTGACCTGCGTGGTCTCCCGACTATTTATATTCAGGCTGGGTGCTGCGAGATTCTGTACGACAGCATTCGGGAATTTGCCGATCGTGCCAGCGCTCAAGGAGCGGACGTCATCCTCGAAGGCTGGGAAGACATGACTCATGATTTTCAGATCTTCGGGCGGGATGTGCCGCAGAGCGTCGATGCGCTGCGGCGGATTGGCGAAGTTATCGCGGCCCGGGTTCGAGGCAGTCAGAAGAGAGAGAAGAAAGAAATGACTTCGTGCTGAACGGCAGACGGGATTCTGCCCATCGCTTTCCTCAGTGAGGAACACCATGAAGAAACTTCCTGAAGTCGAAGATGCGAAGGCGCTGATGATTGAGGCGACGGACTGGTCGCTGATCCGGTGGCTGTTTGAAAAGCGCAGAGTGCGCGAGACCGCAGACCAGGCCAACGCGGCTTTGGACAAATGGAACAAGGCAGTCAAGTCGCGCTGGAATAGCGATGTAAAGGCCGCTTACAGGGAGTTGGCTTCGAAAGCAGGCGGCGCGGGAGGGCGCCAGACCGGTGAGCCGGCATCTCCAGTCACCGATCCTCACATCAGGCTGTACGCCAACAAAGTAAAGCAGGCGGATGACGCGGCTCGCCGCGCCAGGATGGATGCCGAGGAAACCTTCGACGAAGCAGAGAGACTGTTGAATACCGACTTGGCGCGAGAAGGCTGCCAGAAAGCTATTCACCAGTGGGAGCTCGACGAAAAAGCGATTCGCGCGGCCGAAGCCCCTCCCGGTTCCACAGCGCATGACACCACCAAAGCGAGATTCTCACGCTTGGCGGTCTAGCAGGCAGGCAGTGATATGGCGCTCGACCACGATTTATCAAACACCGGTCAATCCGACAACGATGGTTCCGATAATGTCCGATCCGACAGACGTCCCTTCGATTTCGACTTTGTTGTGATCGGATCGGGATTCGGCGGCAGCGTGTCCGCTCTCCGGCTTGTGGAAAAAGGTTACACGGTCGCGGTGATAGAGATGGGCCGCCGCTGGACTCCGGACAATCTGCCCCGCACCAGTTGGTCCATCCATCGCTGGTTCTGGCGTCCCAGACTTGGCCTCCGCGGCTTCTTCAATATGCGGCTGTTTCGGCACGCTACCATCTTTCATGGTTGCGCGGTCGGCGGCGGATCCATCACCTATGCCTGTACCTTGCTTCCTCCTCCCGAGAAAGTGTGGACCTCGGGATCGTGGAGTAGCTTGGCCGATTGGCAATCGGAGATGCCACGGCACTACGAAACCGCCTCGAACGTGTTGGGCTTGACAGAAAACAAAATCCTTGGACCGGCTGATCATCTCCTGCGGGAAGCGGCAGAAGTGTCTGGCGTCGGGCATACCTTCTACTGCACCAAGGTCGGCATCTTCCAATCTGCGGACGGAACTCCGGGTCAGACTTTCCCTGATCCGTTCTTCGGAGGGGAAGGTCCAGCGCGCTCCACCTGCATCGGGTGCGGCGGCTGCATGATGGGCTGTCGCTACGGTGCCAAGAACACGTTGGATCTTAACTATCTATATCTGGCAGAAAAGCACGGCGCGAAGGTCTTTCCGGAAACCAAGGTCGTGGATGTAAGACCGCTCGACGGCGTTAGCGATGGCAGCGCCGGATACGAAGTCTCGACTGTGAAGTCCATGGCCTGGATTCGCGGGCAGATGCGCCGGTTCACTTGTCGCGCCGTGGTCTTCTCCGCATCCTCTCTGGGGACGATGGAGCTTCTATTCCGACTCAAGGAAAAAGGGTTCTTGCCGGCGGTCAGCGGCGAACTGGGCAAACACGTGCGCACCAACTCCGAGTCGCTCATCGGTGCGCGCACACCCGGCTACGCGCAGGATTTATCGCAAGGCATCGCAATCGGCTCCGGCGTATACATTGATGAGCACACTCACATTGAAGCGGTCCGCTACCCGCTTGGTTCCGACGCCATGGGGTTTTTGACTACGATCCTCACGGATGGTCGACCTGGTCCGAGGCGGATCGCACTGTGGCTCAAAAACGTCATGGGGTCTCTGCTTCGCCACCCGGTCAAGACAGTTCGCGTGTTGCAACCGCGGGGCTGGGCACGGGAGTTTGTGATCCTGCTTTGCATGCAGGCGCTGGAGGGAGAAATCGAGATGCGCTGGCAACGTCCCTGGTTCTGGCCGTTCCACAAGTTTTTGGTCAGTCGGGGTGAGAAAGTGCCAACCTATATTCCGAAGGCCAATGAGTTTGCCAAGAAATTTGCGCAGCTTACGGGCGGCTTCGCCATGAGCATGCTGCCCGAGATTCTCTTCGACGTTCCTGGCACTGCACACTGCATCGGAGGCTGCGTGATTGCGGATTCGCCTGACCACGGAGTTGTGGACCATCGCCACCGCGTGTTTGGCTACAAGAACATGTACATCTGTGATGGATCGGTGGTCGCTGCCAACCTCGGCGTCAATCCCAGCTTCACAATTACTGCGCTGGCTGAGCGGGCCATGAGTTTCATCACGCCAAAAGTAAAGACGCGTTGGAACGATACAGCCTCAGCCACAGTTCATGCAGACGCGGACTGAGTCTTCGTAGTGTGCGCGAGCCAGCGCTCGACGAGAGCTTGTTCCGCCTTGAGCCAGATCCGGCTGGGATAAAGTGCGGCGCTGCATTGCAGGGTGATCCAGTCGCGGGTCAGCAGAGGCGAGCGGAACTCCTCGCGATTGGCGATCCAGTGTTCCGCAACCTGACGCGCGATCGCAAAACTCAGCCCCGCTTGTCCGCCCCCGATGTCGCCTAGAATCCCATCCAGTGTAACCATCACCTTGGACAACATAATCAGCGCGCCAGAAAACTTCACCCCTTTGAGCGCGACGCTTTCCAGAAGGCGCATCGCATCCACGCCGCTGGGCAAGTAGGGTACAGGAAGGCCGTCAAGAAAGCGTGTAACGATCTCGCCGATCCTCCTCTCACGTGTCGAAGCACCGGGAATGCAGCGCTGGCTAAGCGCCGCAATTGCGTTGCGCGTCCCCACCGGGTCGCGCAAGCTCACCATCAGAAACAAAAGCGCCAGATGACGACGCTGCTCGCGGCTTAAACGTTCCCGCAAGGCCCAGTCGATGATCGTCAGTTCCCCGGTGCGGTTGTTATAGAGCAGATTGCCGGCGTGCGGATCGCCGTGAAAAATCGCGTCTTTCTGCACTGACAAAAGCGGGACCGCCACCAGCGCCTCAATCAGCTGCTCGGCAATCTTCCGGCGCCCAGCCGCCGAGAGTCGGGCCGCCGCGTTCGTCACTTTGATTCCATATTCCTCCGTGAGCGCCGTAATTCTCGGCGTGCATAGTGGCCGAATCAGCTGCGGCACACGTACTCCAGACATGGATCGATAAAGGTTCCCCGCCTCCACCAATGTCTTCTGCTCGCGGACAAAATTGACTTCGTGCCGCAGCAACCGCCGGACCTTCCTGAACGTATCAGCGATAAGATCGGGTGGAAATCCGTAGTTGTGATGCCGCTCTCCAAAGTACTGGGCCAGTCTCTGCAAATAGTCCATGTCCTCGGCAAAGTAGCTCGGGATGTGGGGCTTCAAGACTTTAAAAACTCCGCGCTCACGCCGTCCACTCTCGGGATTTCGCCAGGTAAAACGCACAACGGCGCTGACGCTGGCCTCCGACAGGATGACGGGCGAGATTTCCACGCCGTAGGCATCGAGCCGCGGCCCCAGATCCCGCTGAATGATCATGCGTATGTCCTCGGGCCTTACGTCGCGAATTCCGTTTTCCAAACGGGCCAGCGCAGTCCTCAGAGCTGGACGCAGATGCCGGTTGCGTGCGATGACCTGACCCAACTTTTGCAGCCCTGGGACTTTCGCGATCAACCGCAACAAACGCTCTTCAGCAGATGTGTTTTCAGAAAGCTCGAGTTGCTCCAACAGTTTTGGGGCGAGGCGCTCCGCAGACAGGCGCGCCACGACAAACGTCATGGCGTCCCGTACCGGCGGACGCCACTTCACATAAGCTTCAGGAACCAGCCTCTCGACCGGAACGATCTCGCCGACAATCCACCGCGCCATCGCTTCCCGCAAGGATCGCCCGGCGGGACTTCGCAACATGTCTTCAATTGCATGCGTGCGCTCGTCCGCTGAGGCACTTTTGGGCAGGAAGTCGGCAAGAGCGGCGCACAACTGTTTCGGCGGGAGCTGGCGCAATCCTGTCAGAATGACGGCAGCATCGAACGTGGGCGCTACTGCGCAAGATAAATCGATAGCACTGGCCCCGCCGCGACCACCATCCCCCGCTTCGGTCGGCATTGCTGTGTGGGCCATAGAGCCAGCCTGCGATTCGTGATTCCGGCGTTTCCTTTTCAAGGATCCGCCGCTACGTCAGCGAAGTGACTTCCGCTTCCTCGTACAGGTCATCGATTTGCTTGCGATAGCGGTCCTCAACGGCTTTGCGGCGAAGTTTCAGCGTTGGCGTGAGGACGCCATCAATGGCAGTGAACTCGTCCGGCACCAGTAAGACTTTTTTCAATGTTTCGAAGCGAGCCAGGCCTTGATTCACCTTCGCGACGATGTCTTCGTAGAGATCCTTGACTTTCGGATTGACAACCAGTTCTTCCCGGGAGGAAAAAGATATGTGATTGGCCCGAGCCCAATCCTCAAGTAGAGGAAAGCACGGGGAAATAATCACGAAAGCGAATTTTCTGCGGTCTCCCAGCACCACTGCAGTTCCTATCAGGGCATTCACTTTGATGGAATTCTCGATCGGCTGCGGCGCAATGAATTTTCCACCCGATGTCTTGAGCAGATCTTTCTTCCTGTCGGTGACCGACAGAAATCCCTCGTCATCCAGCTTGCCGATATCTCCGGTTTTGAACCAGCCGTCCACAAATGCGTTGCGAGTCTCCTCAGGCCGGTTCCAGTAACCGCGGAAAACTGAAGGACCGCGTACCAGGATTTCTGAGTCGTCCGCAATCTGCACGTCAACATTGGACAGCGGACGCCCCACCGTGCCCATCCGGTGAGCGCTCGGTGTGTTGATTGCAATCACCGGAGAGGTCTCCGTCAGGCCATAGCCTTCGTGGATGCGAATCCCAATGCTTGCGTACCACGCCGCCAGTTCCTTCCCTAAGGGTGCTCCACCCGAGATAAATATTTCGACTTTGCCACCCATTCGCGCCCGCACCTGCGAATAAACCAGCTTGTTGGCCAGCCTCCAACTACGCTCCGTTGGCCCTTCGCCCGCCAAAATCTTGGAGCTATAGGCGCGGCCCACCGAAAGAGCCCACTGATAGATTGCTCTCTTCGCAAGGCCCTTAGCCTTTTGTTCCACCTGGGCGTAAATCTTCTCGTACACGCGCGGCACTGCAACAAAAATTGTGGGTGACACCTCCGACAGCGTCTGCGGCAACTGTTCGATGAATGGGCAATAAGCCAGCGTCACACCGCGATACAGCAAAGCCCAATCAGCATGGCGAGCCGTCACATGCGACAGCGGAAGAAAGGAAATGCTGACCTGCCCCGGATGAATATCAAATCCATCCAGCGAGTGCAATATGTTCGCAGTCAAATTACCGTGAGTCAGCAGCACGCCCTTTGAGCTGCCGGTGGTTCCTGACGTGTAAATAATCGATGCCAGGTCCTCAGCGCCAATGGTTCGTGCACCCCCCTCCAGTTCCAGATCGCGATCCGGGCCATCGCGCATCCATCGACGCATGGGCACTGCAGCGCCAATTTTGACGGGATCCATCAATACCACTAACTCCACGGCAGTTTGATGCTTAATCGAAAGCACTTTTTCGAGTTGCTGCTCCGTGGATACGACTACAATTCTCGCCCCGGAATCGCGCAAGATGTGCGCGCACTGTTGCGCTGTGAGCGTTGAGTAGATCGGCACAACCACTACGCCCAACAAGAGAGATGCGAAATCCGCGACCGCCCACTCCAGTCGGTTCTCACTCAGGATGGCGAGCCGATCTCCCTTAGTCAGGCCCCAATGGTTGAGTGCTCGCGCCACACCAGCCACATCCCGGTAAAGCTCTTGCGCGCTGATCGGAACCCAGCGGGTCGCATCGCGCACCAGCATCACCGGTTCTCGAGTACGTTTCACGATGGTAAGAAAGATGTCATTAAGGGTTTGAAGCTTCATGGTCACGCCTCCCGACTCCAGACTAGGAGACGATTCGCCTTTCTTCTGGAGGTTCTCAACGCGATTCGAGATGGTGGCACGCCCGGTTTCCGCGCGGCTGCCGGAGGAGAACAACTAATTTCGCCAGAAAACCACGCAATTTGCAGTGATGCCAGTCACTGCACGGTGTGGGCCCTTACTATGATTCAATGCGGCCTTCACCCGATCCATGTGTAGGGCGCTGCCGCTGCACCGCGGGTTCACTTCGCGCCAGCAGGAACTCGCCCCGAAGCACATGTTGCAAACCCGTTAGATTGGAAATCCAAGTTCCATCGCCCGCCAAACCAGGCCGGTGACGCTAGTCACTGCACCAGGAGAGCATCGTCACTGCCAGCAATGAAAAGAACGAGTGTGATAGACCTTTAGCGCGCGGTGCGCAGGCTGAATACCGCCGTTCCAGTCAATGCGAGAGAATTCACCTCAGTCATCCTGGAAGTTCTGATAAGCCAAGAGAGATTCAGTCTGAAACGAGGGCTTTAGGAGGTCGGTTATGGACAGGAGCACGGAGTGGCCATGGAGCTGTGAAGAAGAAGCCGAGTGGAAGGCGGAACTGGAGGAAAGAGATTACGAATTTCTCGAGGAGTTGATCGATAGCGCCGCCGAGGGTATGACGGCTTCTTCGAGCGATGTTCTTGTCTCCCTGCAGGAGCAGGGTGACACTCCCGAAAAGTATTGCGTCACGGCGTAAACCTTCTGCCTTATAAGGACTAACGGGCAGAGCCGGTTTACACGCTTCAGGAGAACAGTCGAACCGCCCTGATCATCTGTTTGTGATCGTATTAAAGATGTCATTGAGCCTTTGAAGCTTCATGTTCAAGCCTCCTGACTCCAGACTAGTCGCCGCCGACCCGTCGGTGTGGCGCTCGGTAACCTAACTGCATGGAGACGTGTCGCGCCGCGTCTTTCAGTGCCTCAAGGATGCGCGGCATCGTCTGCGCATTCACCTGGTTGGTTGTGCCGCTTAAACCGATACTCGCCTCGATGGCCCCACTCTGATTGAACACGGGCGCGCCCAGGCAGCGCGCACCCATGTTGTTCTCTTCGTCGTCGACCGCGTAGCCCTGCGCGCGTACCTTCTCCAAATCTTTCAGCAGCCGCGGCACGGTCGTAATCGTCTTCGGAGTTCTCTTCTCCATACCGCTGTCGGCAAGAATCTTCTCCAGCCTCTCCTGCGGAATATGCGCAACCAAGGCCTTGCCCACGCTCGTGGCATGCACGCGCATGCGTCGGCCCACCCAGGTGTCCATGCGGATAAATCCCTGCGGTTCCACTTTCTCAATGTAGACCGCTTCTGGCCCGTCGAGAATCGCCAGATGGCACGTCAGATTCGTCTTTTCCATCAGGTGGCGCATGATGGGCAGCGCCACTTCCCGCACATCGATCCCGCTTAGCGCCCCCCGGCTCAGGCTCAGAATCTTCAATCCCACGCGGTATTTTCCCGACTCCGCGTCGCGCTTCAGGTACGCCTGCTTCTCCAGCGTACGCAGGATGTAACTGGCAGAACTCTTTGGAATCTGGAGCTTGCGACTGATTTCGGCGTTGCTCAGGCCGTCCGGCTCTTGCCCAACCGCTTCCAGCATGGCCAGCGCCCGCTCGACGGCGACAGACGGAGATTCGTGGTTGGAAGACATGCCGAACCGTTATGGTAGCAAATCGTTCCCCGCCAACAAAGTGAATATGTGTTCATCATATTGAACACCGCTATTGACCTAATCCGGTGGCTGCCGTAGGATCGGCCAGCATTACGAATCACAGTTCAACATATTGAACATTCGTAATGAAACCCAGGAGCCCCGAAGCATGACGCCAACTGCAGTAACTACACCGGAACAGGGCACAGTTCTCAACCCCATGAATACTGCACCGCCTGAATTCGATCCCGCTCGCGATCTTCCCGCGGGTTTCCTGGACTTTTTTCTGCCGTTGCACCGCGCGTTCACTCCGCGCCAGCAGGAACTCGCCCCGAAGCGCGTTGAGGTACTCCAGCGATCTCTTGAGGGCGGCAAGCCGGCGCACCGCTTCCCTTCTGACACGGTGCGCAACGGCTGGTGCATCCCGCTCCCCGAATGGTGCCGGGATCAGCGCAACCAGATGACCGGCCCGGCCGACGATGCCGAACTCTGCGTCAAGATGTTGAACTCCGGCGCTCCCGGCGTCGTGCTCGATCTCGAGGATTCCTGCGTCAACGAGTGGTCGCATCACGAATTGGGAATCGCGAACATCCTGGCTTGCCTGCGCGGCCAACTCAGCTACTACGACAAGAAGCACGACCGCACCGTGACGATCCAGCCGAGCAGCACTGTGATCTTCACTCGTCCGCGCGGACTGCACCTTAATCAGGCTGGACTCATTCCCGGCGAACTGGTTTCCGCTTCCCTATTCGATCTCGCCCGCGTTTTCTACGGAATCGATCCCGCGCAGCTCAGTCACCCCCTGTGTATCTACATTCCGAAGTCCGAATCTGCCGAAGAAGCGCTGTGGTGGCGCGATCTGTTCCAGTCGCTCGCCCAGCGCCGCGGCCTGCCTCACAACTACATCAAATGTATGGCGTTGGTTGAGTCCGATCCGCTGGCGTTTCAAATGGAAGAGTTCACCTACAATCTGCGCGACCACATCATCGGACTCAACCTGGGACGCTGGGACTACATGGCCAGCCTGATTCACTTCAATCTCGACGACCCCGAATGGGTTCTGCCCGACCGCAACACATAGCAGCCCACTCACCCTAGACAGAGAAACAAAGACCAGGAAACAAAGACCACAAACAAAGAAAAACAAATCTTCAGGAGAAATGCACATGTCGGCCAACGGAAATGGACACAACCCGCAACCCTCAACCTTCCAACATGAAGTCGAGCGCCCTTTGAGCGACAAGGAACGCGCTGCGCAGTACTCTCTCGCCCAAGCTGCGCTGAACCACGATTGGGCAACCAATCTGCGCTGGAAGGGCGTCGAGCGTCCTTACACTTCAGAAGATGTGCTGCGTCTTCGCGGCTCGATTTTCATCGAGCACACGCTAGCCCGCATGGGAGCGGAACGTCTGTGGGAACTTCTGCAGACCGAACCTTACATCAACGCACTGGGGGCCATGACAGGAAATCAGGCCGTGCAGCAAGTTCAAGCGGGCCTGAAAGCAATCTACGTCAGTGGATGGCAAGTCGCCGCCGACGCCAACAATGCCGGCACCATGTATCCGGACCAGAGCCTGTACCCCGCGGACAGCGTTCCCAATCTTTGCCGGCGCATCAACAACGCGCTGCAACGCGCGGACCAGGTTCACCACGCGGAAGGCAAAGTGGCTCCGGCCCAGACTTGGTTCGCGCCGCTGGTTGCCGATGCCGAGGCCGGCTTTGGCGGCACCTTGAACGCTTTCGAATTGATGAAAAACATGATCGAAGCGGGCGCAGCCTGCGTTCACTTCGAAGATCAGCTTTCGTCCGCAAAAAAATGCGGACACCTCGGCGGAAAAGTTCTGGTTTCGACCACTGAGGCCATTCAAAAACTGGTGGCGGCACGACTCGCAGCCGACGTGATGGGCGTGCCCACGCTGATCATGGCCCGCACCGATGCCGACAGCGCTCACTTGCTCACCAGCGACATCGACGCGCGCGACCGCGCGTTTTGTACTGGCGAGCGCACCCCGGAAGGTTTCTTCTGCATCCGCGGCGGAATCGACTCGGCCATTGCTCGCGGCCTGGCCTATGCTCCTTATGCCGACCTACTCTGGTGCGAAACCTCGCATCCGGACTTGGAAGAAGCGCGCCGTTTTGCCCAAGCGATCCACGCCCAGTATCCGGAAAAGATGCTGGCCTACAACTGCTCGCCCAGCTTCAACTGGCGCAAGAATCTGGATGAAGCCACCATCGCTCGTTTCCAGCCCGAGCTCGCGCGCATGGGATACAAGTTCCAGTTCGTGACTCTGGCGGGCTTCCACGCCCTGAACCTCAGCATGTTCGAACTGGCGCGCGGATACAAACTCGCAGGCATGACCGCCTATTCTCGTCTGCAGGAAAAAGAGTTCAGCCGCGAAACTCAGTACGGGTACGAAGCCGCGAAGCACCAGCGCTTTGTTGGGACGGGATACTTCGACCAGGTGCAGCAGGTAATCAGTGGAGGGTTGGCGTCAACCATGGCGCTGGCCGAATCTACTGAAGCCGAGCAGTTCACGGAGAAGAAAGCGCTGACCAGGTCGGAGCGTGGTCCGGATGCCGCCTGTCAGCCCATTCTCGGCGACTGTCCGCACACTCCGGCCGAAATCGACGTTCGTCCGGAAGAGATGCTGCTGCCGTCCGGCGACTAAGCGACCGCAGTCACAGCCGCGAACCGGCCCCACCATTGGCTGCGGATGCGGACAGGGCTCCGCACATTGCACACGGCCTTGCAGAGCGGACGCTTGGCTTCCGCAAGTTTGTCCAAAGCAAAAAGCCGCGGATCACTTCACGGGGCGAGTGTGACGTCTTCGACGATGATCGCATCTGGCATATGTTGACGCCAGTGGTCGAATAGAAGGCAATCAGTACGCCTACCGCGACACGCTGGCCTTCGATATGCTGCCGGAGGGCACCACGATTTCGAGGCGCTGTTGCTCAACTACAAGATCCGGAGACCGGCTTCGAAGCATGCTCACTATTCCAGACATTCTGGAACAGTGGCCTGGACCGATGAAAGGGGCAGATGTGAAACTGTTACTGGCAGAATACTGTTACTGGCAGAATTGGGAGAAAGCCCTTCGGTGTGGTTTGTTCCTCTTCGCTGCGTTCACCGTACGATAAACGTACAATGGAAGCGGGATTGTGGGGCATTTGGGCCTTCAGGCCGAATGGGAAATCGACAAGTTGCGTGTTATCAGTGTGATGGAGGTGTTCACCCCCCTTCCACACCAATTTTAAGGCTTTAGATTAAGTAGGTTGCAAGCGGCTACGTAGTTCTGCACCGGATCGGATCGGACCATACATTCGGCCATCACCCTGTTGTCCGGAACCGTCGCGATCGTCCCCGCCCGAGTCTCCACCAACTGAGGCCATTAGTGACCGAAAACCTTCGGGCGGCGCAGCCTGAAGGGATGCCTGCTGTGCGCACACAAATGCGTCTCCACGGCAACCCCCAGCCCTCCTGAGCGCAGCAAGGCATTTACCAGTGGGTCGTGAGGGTGGTCTCGGATATATATATCGTTGTACGATACAACGAAACTCTCCTTGCCATGAATCTAAGGTAGCTGAGACAGCAGCCATGACGATGAGCATGTGGATCGGGGATTTAAGGCGAGGTCAGCGGTTCTGCGCCGGGCGTCGTGTGGCTGGTCCTCGCGCCGACAATTGATTGGTATCCAGGCGCAGGTGGAACAAGGAGAAATCTCGTATGATGTTTCCAAGAGTTCAAACCTTTCTGGCGGTGTTGATTGCCGTTTCCTTCTCATGGGTTGCACTGCCGGTATTCGCACAAGGCAACGAAGCCACCGGCAAGCTGAAAGTACATGTAAGCCCCAAGCAAGCATATGTTTTTGTGGATGGTAAAGCGATCCGGGATGGAAGTCAGACAATCGATCTCGAGCCCGGTTCTCATGAAGTCAGCGTGCGCAACTATGGCTACATCGCGAACACGCAACAGGTGCACATCGATTCCAGGAAGACGACGGACATCACTGTAGCCCTGCAGGCCTCCGGCGACAAGGTATCGGGCCCATTTGGAGATATCGAATTCAAAGGCCACCCGCGCGCAGCCGTCCTGCTGAACGGTACGACACCTGATTACTTCGTGGGTCACGTCGACGAGTTCGACTGGAACTGGATCTGGCACCAGCGCTTGCTGGTAAAGCCTGGCACCTACAACGTTACGGTGACCCGTGAGGGAAATTCGATCTGGTCAGGCCCCGTGGAGGTGAAGGCAGGCCAGCAGGTGACGGTTTATCTGGACAAAGATGGCAAGATGAAAACTAAGGACTGGCCGCAGGGCAGCACGATGGGGCCCCAGCCGAGATTCCGCGCTGGAGTTGCGAGTGCGATCGTGCCGATCGCTCCGGCGACCGCGCAACTGACGGCGCAATCGGCCTCCCTGAACTGTGGGCAGCCGGATCAGTTGGATTGGAAATCGGCGGATGCGGTTGCGATTTCCATAACGAACATCGGAAATGTTTCCGCGAGCGGCATGCGGAATATCGACCCGGCAAAGACAACGACCTATGAATTGGTTGCGAAGGGTCCGGGCGGCGAAGCCACCGAAACAAGAACGGTAAAGGTGAATGCAGAACCCGTGGCAACATTAACCTTGACGCAGCCCGAAATACACTTTCACAAGATCGGCGATAAAGTTGTGCAGGACGACCCGACTACGTTGAATTGGTCCGCCTCCAATGCCAGCCAAGTGACGATTACGCCGCTAGGCAGGGAAGGGACTAGCGGTAGCAAAACCGTCGAAGCGCAACCAAAGCAGACCAGCACTGGTCCGGTGAACGAGGTCGTTGATTACACGCTGTCAGCTTCCAATGCTTGCGGCGGGACCATCACGAAGACGGCAGCTTTGCAGATTGTCGGGTCGATCGACCCCGCACCGCCGGTAACCCTTGCGAGCCTCTTCTATCCGACGAACTATCCGAGATCCAGGCACCCGAAGATCGGACTTGTGGCCAGCGAAAGGGAGACGCTCGCAGATGCCGCGAAGCGCTTCAAGAGTCACGAACAGTACGACAACGACCACGCCAGCCTGATGGTTGTTGGACACGCGGACGTTCGCGGCCCACAAACATACAACCTGAAGCTGAGTGAGAGGAGAGCCGAACTGGTAAAGCGCTATCTCGTTTCACAGGGCATTCCCGCGGATAAGATCCAAACCCGTGCTGAGGGCGAAAGGCAGGAGTTGAGCAAGAAGCAAGTCTCGACGCTTCAAGCCGAAGACGCGCAAAAGCCAGAGAAGTGGATGATGGATCACTCACAAGATACCTGGCTGGCGTACAACCGGCGTGTCGATATCATTCTTGAGCCGACGGGAAAGAAGTCCACCGAAGTGTTCCCGAACGATGCTCCAGACGCGAGGATTCTGTGGCAACGGGCTCAGCCGAGTTTGCGAAAGGTCGAAGCGGCTGCGAACTCTGCGACCCCCGAACAATCCCTGCGAGCGGAAGCAAAACAGAATTGATGATATTCCAACGTGGTCGAATTGTATTCTTCGCGAGGCGGGGGCAGCTGCTGGCTTTACAACAGATTTGCTGCGCTGCCCCGGCAAACGTAGATCTCAGCGACGGAGGATTGTAATGCGGCGTGTGGTGGTGGTTTCGTTACTACTCGGTGCTCTCGCCTGTTATGGTTTCGCCCAGACCTCAGGCGCTGTTGCCAGCAGGGCGCAGAATCTCCGCGATTGTATGGATGGATTTGGGACATGTGATGCTTCGCTTCTTACGAAGACACAAGCCAGTCAACTCGCCAATGTGCAGCATAATCAGGATCTCTGGGTGTGTTTAACCGGCAACGGCGAATGCAACCACTCCTCGCTGACCGCGGCTGAGTCGAAGGAAGTTGCCACCGTGGAACAGCAGCGGAATGCTCTCGCATGCGAAACCACCATCGGGATCTGTGACCAATCACTACTCACACCAGCCGAAGCCAGCCAGGCGGCAAGAATCCAGGCCGAACAGAATAAGCTGAATTGTGAGACCGGATTGAATTCCTGTGACTACTCTTTACTAGACCCGTCCGAGGTTGTAAAAGTGAAGCAGCTTGAGCGCGAGCACAATCTTCTCGCTTGCCAGACTGGACAGGCTCTTTGCGACACAACGCTACTGACTCCCCTGGAAGCGCAGAACGTCGCCGCGTCGAATTATCGACGCAACCTTCTGGCGTGCACGTCAGGCAGCGGCTACTGTGACGAGTCTCTAATAAGTCCCGCGGATGAAAAGGCCGTGGCTATTGCGCAACGTCAACGGAATGCTCTGGCTTGCGAAGCCCAAGACATCACGTGCGACCAATCCTCTCTGAACGTTGCACAAGCTAAGCAGAACGAAGGCCGAGTTCTTGAGGGAAATGCGCTCGCACGTCCGTGAGGGATTCCAGTTCTGTGGTTGTACAAATTGACACGCCGCAGTCTCGCTTTTTAATATGTCACTAGCCCCGCACGGTTCGAGTGTGGTTCGGCACAACAGCGGCGTGTTCTGGCTGTTGACAACAAAACTATGATCACTGTCAAAGACCTTACTAAAAGGTACGCCCGCACCATTGCTGTTGATCAAATTTCCTTTGAAGTGGCGAAGGGCCAGATCGTGGGATTTCTCGGCCCCAATGGTGCAGGCAAGACCACGACCATGCGCATCCTCACCTGCTTTTTGCCGCCTTCGGCGGGCACGGCAAAGGTGGCTGGGTTCGATGTTCTCGAACAACCGCTTGAGGTCAAGAGGCGAATCGGCTATCTGCCCGAAACCCCGCCAATCTATCCCGAGATGGAGACCGGTGAGTATCTGAGATTTGTGGGAAAGCTAAAAGGGCTGAGAGGTGCAGATCTGCAGAAGCGGGTCGACTACGTTTGCGGACGCTGCGCCGTGGCCGATGTCAAAACCAAACTCCTTGGGAAGTTATCGAAAGGCTACCGGCAAAGGGTGGGGCTGGCGCAGGCCATCATTCACAATCCCGACGTGCTGGTTCTCGACGAGCCTACAGCCGGACTGGATCCAAAACAGATCAACGAGACGCGGGACCTGATTAAAGACCTTGCCGGCGAGCACACGATTATCCTCAGCACACACATTCTTCCCGAAGTCGAGCAGACTTGCGAACAGGTGATCATCATCAACAAAGGGAAGCTGGTGGCGACTGACTCGGTGCGGAATTTGCAAGCGCGAGCGCGCGGGGCCGAGTCCGTGGTGATCGAAATTGCTGGACGCAACGGAAATCTGGAAGTTCCGACGGTGCAACATAAACTGGAGCAGGTCTCCGGGGTCAGCCGCGTCCTGTGCAAAGAGCGAGTCAACGGCCGTGCCCAGTTCGAAGTAGAAAGCCAGAGAGGACGACTCGTCCGCGGCGACCTGGCACGCACCGTGGTCGAGTCTGGTTGGGACCTCAATGAGCTTCGGCCCGCTGCCATGAGCCTGGAAGAAATCTTCCTTCAGCTGACGGGAACTCCGTCATCTGCTGACGATGAGAAGGTTTCAGCAGAGGAGCCACAGCAATGAGAAACGTATGGATCATTTGCCGGAAGGAACTGCATAGCTACTTCGTCTCTCCCGTCGCTTACATTTTGCTGACCATGTTTGGCGTCATCTTTGGTTTCTTCTTCTGGAACGCGCTTGGTATTTTCGTGATTGAGGGCATGGAGATGCAGATGCGCGGCCAGACGTTTCCCATGGATCTGAACGAGCAGATCATCCGGCCGTTGTTGTCGAACGCAGGAGTAATCGGGCTATTTTTCATTCCCATGATTACGATGCGGCTGTTCGCGGAGGAGAAGCGCACCGGCACGATCGAGTTGCTGGCGACTTCTCCGATCCGCGACCTGGAAATCATCGTGGGGAAATGGCTGGCTGCGCTGTTGCTCTATTCCTGCATGCTCCTTTTTACGGCGCTGAACTTCGCGTTTCTCTTCAAGTACGGCAATCCGGACTGGAAGCCGCTGGCGATAGGCTATCTCGGTTTGTTGCTGCAGGCGGGTGCACTGCTAGCGGTTGGGACCTTTATTTCTACCCTTACCAAGAATCAGATCATCGCCGGCGCCGTAACCTTCGGTGTGGAATTGCTGCTATGGGTGGTTGGCTGGGTCGGCGAATACGAAACTTCGACTTGGGCACACGTGCTCTCCTACCTGTCGATCACCTCTCACTTCGATTCATTCGGCCGGGGCGTGCTCGACTCCAAGGACGCAGTCTTTTATCTGGCAGCGATTTTCCTGGGACTATTCTTCACAGCGCGTTCCATGGAATCCCTGCGCTGGAGGTCGTAGTCAGAAGTTCGCAGTCAGGAGATCGCCGTCGGGGGTTCGTAGTCAGATCGGTGAGGAGATCGTAATCAGGAGACCATGATGGCAAGTCAATGGTTAAAGGCGAGGCAAACCAAGTACGCAGTCTATGCAACCAGCTACATTCTTATCGTGATTGCGGCCATCGTCGTCGCCAACATCCTTGCGGACCGGTACAACAAATCGTACGACGCCACCTCGAACAAACGGTACAGCCTCTCCGATCAGACCGCCAAGATCGTCAAGGGTCTAAAGCAGGATGCAACCATCACGTACTTCAATCAGAGTACGCGATTTCACGAAGGGAAAGATCTGCTCGACGAATACGCGAACCTCTCGCCCAAGGTGCGCGTGGAGTACGTTGATCCCGACAAGAACCCGCAAGCGGCAAGAGAGGCAGGCATCACGGAGTTCGGTACCGCGATCGTTCAGGTCGGATTGAAGAAAGATGAAGCCAAGAGCATGACGGAAGAGGGCATCACTGGTGCCTTCATCCGCGACCTGAAGGGCAACACTCGTACAGTCTGTTTTGCGAGTGGGAGCGGCGAACACCAGCTCGACGATAGCCAGCGCCAGGGCCTCTCGCAATTCAAGGATCTGTTGACCAAAGACGATTACGTGAGCAAGAGCATCGACCTCTTGCAGAAAGCCGAAGTGCCGAGCGACTGCACAACATTGGTCCTCGCCGGTCCCACGAAGAATTATCAGCAACCGGAAGTAGATGCCGTCAAGAAGTACGTCGAGGATGGCGGCCGCGCCTTGTTCCTGCTCGATCCGCCCCTCAAGCTTGGCCACGAGGAAATCGCCGATAACGACCCGCTGACCGGCCTGCTTCAGAGTTGGGGCGTAACCATGGATAAGGATCTGATCCTCGATTTGAATCCGATCGGGCAGATCGCCGGGCTCGGTCCCCAGGTCGCTCTCGTCACCGACTATGGAACTCAGCCCATTGTTGACGATATGAAAGGGACGGCGACCGGCTTCCCCCTGTCCCGCTCACTCGAGATCAAGAGCACCGACAAGACTAGCGTGCAGAAGCTGTTCGATTCCTCCGGCAGCAGCCTGGCGACAAGTAATCTGAGTTCACCAGCGGTTAGCGTGAACGATCCCAAGAACAAAAAAGGACCGCTGACCCTCGCGGCTGCAGGCACCTACAACACCGGGAACGAAAAGTCGCAAGGACGTTTTGTGGTCGTTGGCAGCTCGTCCTGGATTGCCAACAGCTTCATCGACTGGAATGGCAACAGCGACCTGGCCTTGAACACCATTAACTGGCTTTCGTCCGATGAGGATTTGATCTCGATCCGGCCTAAACCGCAGGAAGATCGTCGCATTACCATGACCCGCGCACAGTTGAGCTGGGTGCGTGCTACCAGTCAATTCCTGTTGCCCGGGATCATTATCGTTGCCGGCATTGGAGTGTGGTGGAAGAGGAGGTAAAGATTTCTCGATCGGTTCGAGGCTCGTCTCGAGAAGCGCCATGAAACTTCGCAGCTTGATCGTCGCAACTTTTGTGTTCTTTGCGCTCGCCGGTGCTCTGTACTGGTCAGAACACCGAAAGCCGACGGACGAAATCGCAAAAGCATCGGCCAATACTGCGCCTGTGATCCTCAAACTGGACGAAGCGTCGATTACGAAATTTGAGGTGAAAGCAAAAAATGCCGAACCGGTCGTGCTTACGAAGAGCAATTCCGGCAGTTGGGAAATCGTCCAGCCGAAGCCGTTCAGGGCTGACCAAAGCGCGGTTTCCGGCGCGCTTTCCTCTCTGTCTTCCCTGACTTCCGAGCGCGTGGTTGAAGATAAGACTTCTGATCTGAAGCAGTTTGGTCTCGATCACCCCGCTGTCGAAATCGACGTCACCGAAAAAGATAACAAGAACCACCAGCTCTTGATCGGAGATGACACGCCCGCCGGGGGCGCGGTTTACGCGATGCTGGCAGGAGATCCCCGAGTCTTTACGATAGCCAGCTACAACAAAACCAGCATCGACAAAAGTCTTAATGATCTGCGCGACAAGCGGTTGCTGACGGTGAGTCCAGACAAGGTCAGCCGCTTGGAGTTGATCGAGAAGAATCAGGAAATTGAGTTTGGGCGCAACCAGGACGAATGGCAGATATTGAAGCCCAGACCGCTGCGGGCCAATAGCATTCAGGTGGGCGAACTGGTCGAGAAACTCACCGATGCCCATATGGACCTCACCCGGTCGGATAAGGACGCTCAGGAAACCGCTTCCGCTTTCACTCACGCGACACCCGTAGCGATTGCGAAGGTGACCGATCTATCGGGCACGCAGGAGCTTCAAGTTCGGAAAAGCAATGACAGCTATTACGCAAAGTCCAGCGTGGTCGATGGCATTTACAAGGTGGACTCAAGCCTCGGCCAGGCGCTCGACAAGAAGCTCGATGATTTCCGCAACAAGAAACTGTTTGATTTCGGCTACGATGACCCGAGCAAGATTGAGATGCACAGCAGCTCAAAGGCCTATTTCTTGACCAAGGGTGGCGCCGACTGGTGGTCGAACGGAAAGAAAATGGATGCTGGCAGCGTGGAAGCGCTAATCTCAGATCTGCGCGATTTGTCGGCCAGCAAATTTGTCGAATCCGGTTTCTCTAACCCCACGATCGAACTTACGATCTCCTCAGACGATGGCAAGCGCGTGGAACGCGTTTCGATTGCGAAATCAGGCGACGGATTCGTTGCCAAGCGTGAGAATGAGCCGACTCTTTACTATCTGGCGTCGAGCCCTGTCAATGAATTTCAGAAAGCTGCCAGCGACGTCAAGCCCTCCGTGCCTGCTTCCAAGTAAGGACCATACACAAAAATCTCCTTGCATAGTTGCCTCAGAAGTGCATAATGAATCGTTTTAATGGAGGCCGTTCCTAGTCGCCGGCCTCACACCGGGAAATGGTCTTTGCATCGAGGAAGTTTCTCGACGCAATCTGACAGGAATCAAGAGGCACCGGCCTCGTTTATTCATCCGGGCCAAGGGGGCAACGTGAGTCTCTCCGCTCTTACATTTCGGGCATTTCGAGAAAATCATCAGCGCGCACTGCGAACTCTAATCACCGCCGTCATCATCCTGCTACCCGCAATGCTTTTCGGCCAAGGCTACTTTGGGACGGTGAGCGGCATCCTGACCGACCCCTCGGACGCCGCCATCCAGGGCGCAAAGGTCACGCTGCTCGATGAGCAGAAGGGATACAAGTTCACGACCACGTCGGATAACGAGGGGCGGTACCTGTTTGTTTCGATTCCTCCGGGATTGTACTCGGTGACGGCCGAGATGCAAGGGTTCGAGAAAACCGTGCGCACCCACATCAGATTGAACGTCAGTGAGAACCCGACTGCGAATCTGACGCTGAAGGTTGCGAGTACGGCGCAAAAAATTGAGGTTACAGCCCAGACGCAGACCATCGCCACCGAAGATGCAACGACCGGCCAGGTCGTCGACCGCAGGTTCATCAATGACCTGCCGCTCATCGATCGCTACGTGATGGACCTGACTTATCTCGCCCCCGGCGTCACCGACGTGGATGATCAGTGCCCCAACTGTGGCGGCACGAATTTTGTGTCCAACGGCAGCCGTGGGGCTAGCGCCGATATATTGTCGGATGGCGCCTCCATCACCAATTTCGAGCCCAACGGCGGCGTCACTCAAGCTGTGTATGTTCCCTCGCCGGAAGCGGTGGAAGAGTTCAAAGTGCAACAGTCCAATTTCAGCGCGGAATACGGTTTTTCCGGCGCTTCGATCATCAACATGATCACACGCTCGGGCACCAACACCTTCCATGGAAGCGTCTACGACTTCGTAAGGAATACGATTACCGACGCGAATGACTGGTTCAACAACCGCTATGGCATCCCAATTCCTCCCGTGCACCGGCACGAATTCGGAGGCACGATCGGCGGCCCGATCCTCAAAAACAGAACCTTCTTCTTCTTCGACTGGGATGGAACACTTGCAAGTTCGATGGGTACCTACCAGGCAGGCGTGCCCAGCGCGGCCATGCGCACTGGCGATTTTGGCGAAGTGTGTACGTCACAGGGAGGGTCGTTTGATTCCTCGGGCATGTGTACGCAAGGCGGAAGCCCGTTGATCGCCGGGCAGCTTTATGATCCCTACTCAGGTGTCTATAACTCCGGTGACGGTGGTCCGGTTCGTAGTACTTTCATCCCCAACAACCGAGTTGACCTTTATAACAGTCCGGGCAGTCCGAATCTTCCGGCGAACCTTGAACCTGCCCCTGGTCCCGGCAACCTGATCGACCCTGTGGCTCAGAATGTGCTGAACCTGTTCCCTCAGCCGAACATACCGAATGGTTCGCTCTACGATAACTGGATCGCCTCGGGAGCGACACCCAGCAATAACGAGCAGTTCGATGTGAGAATTGATCATCGTTTCAACCAGAAAAACTTGTTAAGTGGCAAGTACTCTCAAGAGTGGAACGACAATACTCCGTTCAACTGCTTCAAGACCTTTATCGATCCTTGCGCCGGCGGAGCGAACCGAAGCACCGCCCACGTATTCGCGATTAACGATACGCACACCTTTACTCCTACCCTGCTGCTGACCACCACTTTCGGCATCACGCGCGGCGCCATGCGTATCTATGCCTACAATTCGAGTCTGAACGCCAATCCGCTAAGTACGCTAGGCTTTCCATCCTATTTGGAATCGAATGGCTTCAATGGTGTTCCGGCCATGTTCATCAACGATTATTTTGCGGCGGGCTTCCCCAATGCAGGAAACGATCCGTATGGCAATTACAAGCAGGGCCAGACCACTGGTCAGCTGAGTGGGATTCTGAGCAAGATCCATGGTTCTCATGAGCTGAAATTCGGCGGTGAGGCCCGGCTGCACCAGCAGAATTACATCCAGACCAATGCGCCGCTGGGATATTTCCAGTTCTTTAACACGGGCAGTTCGTTGTGTCCTTTTGTAGACGATTTTACGGATTGCGGTGGCGATTCCATGGCCAGTTTTCTCATGGGCCAGATAGCCGGGGCTGGGAATAGCTTCTACGAAATCCAGTTCCAGCCCGCGACTGAGAATTATCAATACGCCACCTTCGCTCAGGACAACTGGAAGATAACTCCCAAACTCACCTTGAACCTCGGGCTGCGCTACGACGTGTCACTGCCGCGCACGGACCGCTTCAATCACCAGAACTGGTTCAATCCCAATGCGGTAAACCCATTGAACGGCGGCTCGATCAGCTACACCGATCCCCTTACGGGCAACCCTGTGACTCGCCCGCTGCTGGGCGGCGAGGTTTTCGCTAGCTCGCACCAGCGCACCACCTATGTGACCGACTGGAAGGACTTCCAGCCGCGCTTCGGCTTCGCCTACCAGTTCGCTCCGAAAATGGTGGTCCGGGGTGGCTATGGGATTTACTACGGCCAGTCAAGGTCCGGCGCGAGCGGAGTTGTGCCCTACGGCGGCCAAGGTTTCAACGAATACACCAACGTGATTTCGACCTACAACAACGACGGCGCCACTCCCTACCTGCACCTGAGCAACCCGTTTCCTAACGGATTAAACCAGCCTGCGGGGAGCTCTCTGGGCTTGTTGAACGACGTCGGCTATGGAGCCAACGGTCCGCTCCGCATCGGCGTCGCTAACCTCACCCCCTACGAACAAAGCTGGACCCTCGGGGTCGAGCGGCAAATGCCCTGGAACGTGGTTCTGGATGCCGAGTATATCGGAAAGAAAGGAACCCACCTGCCTTTCAGCGGCGCCAATTCTCTCGACATCCTCGGGCCGCAAGTCGAGGGTTACAGCGCGAATCAGATCAACACTCTCAATAGCTACGTGACCAATCCTTTCTCCTCGCTAAACGGTGGACCGATCAGCGACCCGAACAGCACCATGTCTAGCGCGCAGATTCAGGCTGTTCAACTGGAGCTTCCCTACCCTGAATTCACCAGCGTTACCACCGATGTCCAGATGATTGCCAATTCGACCTACCATGGCTTGCAGATCAGCGCAAATAAGCGCTTCAGCAATGGTCTGGAGTTCGTCATCAATTACACCTGGTCGAAGTCGATCGACGACGCTTCAGTGGGCGATGACAACGTGACCTGGTTGGGGAGCTTCACAAGCATCCAGGATCCCAACAAGCCGTTTTTGGAGCGAAGCCTTTCCACCTTCGACATACCCTCTGTGCTGAAATTCAGCTACAGCTATGATCTCCCCTTCGGGCGGGGCAGGGCCCTGCTCGGCAACATGCCCCGAGTGGTGAACGCCATCATCGGCGGCTGGAAGACCAACGGGATCTGGCAAATTGCCGACGGCAGGCCGCTGCCCATCACCGTTTCCAATGGCGGCACGCCGCTGCCCACCTACGGTAGCCAACGGCCCAATCTGGTGGGAATACCGCGACGCAACTATGGCCACGACTGGGTCGACAACTTTTTCTCAAATCCTCAGGTGTTCCAAATGCCTCAGCCATTTACGCTCGGGAACATGCCACGAACGATCTCCTACGTTCGGTCGCCGCTTACCTTTACGACTGATCTGTCGGTCGCGAAGCAGTTCCTGCTGTCGAACATGCACGAAGGCATAAATATGGAGTTGCGCCTCGAAGCCCAGAACGCATTCAATCATCCTCTGTTCAGCATGGGCACGCCTGGTCCTTACGGCAGCAGCACTCTTAATGTCGGCGATCCCAGCTTCGGGGTGCTCTCCAGCATGGCGCCAATCGGGCCGCGGCAGGTTCAATTGGCCGTTAAGATCAACTTCTAGGAATGATGAAGGTGTGGTGACCCGAGTTTCTTCACGGGCTACTCACTTGACGGCATTTCCGGGTCCTCCCACTGGATAAACACGGGGAAGACGCTGCTCGACCGTTGGCAGGGCGGGAAACGCGGCGTGCGGTTCCTTCTGGTACCAATACGCGACTGAAAAAAAGTTGTCGGAGCGATGATTAGCATGGCCGTGCTCGATCGTCGCTTTGAGGGACTTGGTGAAAGGAATCGGGGAATCCAGATGAAACCGATAGACGGAAGAGCGGCTGCCCGCGACCTCGGCACCCTTCACCGGTGCTCCGAATAGCGCATAAGAGAAAGGATGATCGCCAAAGTCCCAAGCTCCGAGAAAGTAGTCTTCTGACCCGGTGCCGTTGATCGAGGGACGCTTTTCGCCGTCGATAAAAAACATGTCGTCACCTTCACCCCACCAGCCGTCCTGATTCTGAAGCACTGACATGGTCACGCCGACGAAGTGCCCCTGGCCGGTGGCTTCCATCCATACGTAGTTCCCTTCTCCATCAAGATTTTTCTTTGCGATTACGGCTGGCGCGTCGTTGGATTCCCACTGGTTGGTCCATCCTTTGGCTGGCGTTGCCTGCCGGTACTGGGCGTGAAAATACATGGTGTCGGCGGCGAGATCTTTGTGCAAAGCCTGATAGTCGATGTTGAAATAAAACGCATCGACCGCTTCCCTTCCTTCATTGGTGACCGTGATTCGGGCGTGCTTCCGAAAAGGCATGGGGAAAAATGAATTCAAGGCCTTATCCGGAGCCACCGACAGCGGGATCGATTCAAACTGGAAGTAATCGCCAAGGCCGAGGCCGAAGAAGTCGCCGATGGGAGCCTCGACGCTGGGCGGGGCTTCGCCGTCCCAATACATGCGTAGAACAAGTTTTTTCAAGTGGTACTGCTCCGGGGACGCTATGGTGATCCAGATGTGGGTAATGATTCCGGGCCCAACATCATCGAGTAATGTGATTGTGGCTCCAGCGGGAATTTTATAGAAATCGTCGTTGCCGCCGGTGCGGTCGTAGCTGGAAGCGCGCTTCTGAACATAATCATGAGGTGAGACGAGGCTGGAGAGCATCGCACTCTGACCGCTATCCGACTGAGCCCACATAGAGGCGCTAGCCAGCATGACGGCAACAAAGATTATCTGCAGCCGCAAAACTTTTCTCAGGTTAGTTCCTCTTGTGTGAATCTGCTTCATCGGGAGATTTGTGCGATGTAGACGGCGAACGGCTCCAGAGCGACCTGACCCAACCGGCCACTGGGCGCGGACGCCGAGGTCGTGAGCAGAGTCTTGGCCTTGGTTGATGAGAAGCCTTCTGCGGAAAGATTAAAGCTGGCTTGCTGCGCCGTCCCTGACATATTCAGAACGACCAGCACGGCCTGGTTCTTGTATCGCCGCAGGTAGGCAAGCACGTTCGGATCGTCCTGGTTCAGCGCGACGTAATCTCCCTCCAGAAGGGCGCGATTCTGATGATGTAGTACCAACAGCTGCCGGTAAAACTGCAGGATGGAGTTCGGGTCCTTCAATTCACCCGCCACGTTGTGCGTCTTCGCACTTGGGGGAACGGGCAGCCACGGTGTTCCCGTGGTGAATCCGGCGTTGGCCGAATCGTCCCATTGCATGGGAGTGCGCTCTCCGTCACGGCCTTTGTATCCCGGCCATCCGGCGATTCCCATCGGATCCTTCACGTCTTCCTTGCGTTTGGGATCGTTGTTCTCCATACCGATCTCTTCGCCGTAATACATGATCGGCGTACCTCGCAGCGTCAGATAGAGCCCGGCCATCAGCTTGGCGATCTGGTCATTGTGCGCGCCGTCGCCGTAGCGCACGAAAGATCGCGGCATATCGTGATTGCCGATGACATACGTCGGCCATCCTCCGGTGGATTCGGCGAGTGCAATTTGCTTGCGGAATTCAGGGGCGGAAAGCTTGTCGACCGTACAGAACATGAAATCCATGGGCAACTGGATTTCGTCGTTGTGCGCCCCGTAGTACTCCTTTAGCTGGGCGGCATTGTCGGTGTAGGTTTCACCCACTAGAACCGCATCGCTCTGGTCGGCGACGCTCCTGAGGCGGCGAAGGACCTCATGATTCTCCGGGAGTTTGTCGTTGTATTTGTTTTGCATATTCGGATCGCCGAGTTCGTCTTTTCCCGGCAGAACCGGATTGTCGTGCAGGTCGGGGTCCTCGAACAAAAGATCAACCGCATCGAGACGAAAGCCGGAGACGCCATGCTTGTACCAGAATCGAGTGGCATCGAACATGGCTTTTTCCACGGCTGGATTGCGCCAGTTCAAGTCGGGCTGCGCGGTGGCGAAGTAGTGGTAGTAATACTGACCGGTCGTGGGATCGAACTTCCAGGCTGAACCTCCGAACCCTGATATCCAATTGCTTGGAGGTTGGCCGTCGGCCTTGCCGTCGCGCCAGATGTACCAGTCGCGATGAGCGGAGGTGCGCGATGACTTTGAATCCAGGAACCACGGATGCTGCTCCGAGGTGTGGTTGATGACGAAATCCATGATGATGCGGATGTGCTTTTTCTTGGCGGCTTCCGCCAGGTGGTCGAAATCGGCCAAGGTTCCATACATCGGATCGATGTTCTCGTAATCGGAAACGTCATAGCCGAAGTCGACTTGCGGCGAGGGATAACAGGGGGTGATCCAGATGGCATCCACGCCCAGCTGCTGCAGGTAGTCCAGCTTGGACTCGATTCCCTTGAGGTCGCCGATGCCATCGCCGTTGCTGTCGGCAAAGCTGCGCGGATAGACTTCGTAAAAAACCGCATGCTGCCACCATGCGTGGCCTTCGGTATCGACCGGCCGCGCCTGCGCTTGAGAGAAAGAAAGTGGAAGGCACACTCCTACCAGCAAAGCTATGAACCTGAAGGTTTCAGACATTTCGAATCGGTCTCCATAAGTTTTAAAACAGCCGCAACCTAAAGCACCGCAGCCTCACCTCGCAGCAAAATGAAAAATAACGGCGGCCTGCGGATCGGTTCCGGGCGCGCTCGCCGGAATTTGTACGCGGACTTTTGCCTCTGCCCCAGCTTTCTTCTCAATCTCAGCCCCTTCGATGGAAGAAATCTGGTCCGGGTTCCAGGCCGAGAGTTCATACCTTTCTCCTGCCATACCGGAGAGTAACAGGGTTAGAGTATCGCGTTTCGGCGACCACGATTTGGAAAGCACACGCAAACCGTGGCTGGTGCCGCCCAGTTCCGGAAGAGTCGACGTTTCGGCAAGCTCGAAGTTGTCCTTCATCTGGATTTCAACGGTGCTTTCGCCGCTCACAATCGGAACACTTACGGCTACATGCTGATCCAACGAATTTGCTTCAATGTGAAACGGCAGCGTGTGTCCATTGAGTCGGGCCCCTGTAATCTTGGCGCGCAAACTCACTGCTGGCGAGAACTTCATGGAACAGTGTCCCGTACTACCCGTAGGTTGCACCTCTAATCGAATACTATCGGGCGTGCGCTGATAATTTAAATTCAAGGCCATTGCGCCAAGGTGCATATTGTTCACGGAGAACGAACTCCAGTCCGCTGGAACGTGCGGAGCGAAATTCAACTGACAATCGCCAGCATCCACTTGCAGGGCGAGCAATCCGCTCAGCAGAGGGTTGACCACCATCGCCGCCGACCAAATCTGATGAGGCGTTCCTGTCGCCAGCGTCTGAAAGTAATCGCCAGAAAGAACTTCAGCCACGTGACCCAGCGACCCATTCAACGCAAGAAAAGCGTTGGCTCGCAAGTTCGAGTAGGCCGGAAGCGGGCGATGGTAGCGGTACTCCCCGATCGATGCCCAACCGGTAAATAGCGGCCAGACGGTTCCGTAATGATATCCGCCGGGATTGTATTTCGGGTCCTGCGAAGAAAGAATTCGCATGCCCCAATCGGTTTGATGATCGGGGCGGGCGAGTTCTTCGATCATGCTTTCCGCCTGATCGTCGCTCAGCTGCTTAAACCACATCGGAACTGCAGCCAGCACGCTGGCAACATCGTCTCGGTTGCCATTCGTGCCGAGGGCGTAAGCATAGATTTTCTTCTCCGCGGACCAGAACGCCTCGTCCAGAAGCGGCTTTTGTCGTTCGAAAGTTTGCTCCAGCTCTTTGCTGAGATCTTCTTTGCCCAGGAGATGAGCGAGGTGAGAAAGGGCGTGTGCGGCTTCGAGGCCGAGCGATGCCTGGTAAAGCTCGGTCCGCACCGGATAGAGCGGCCCGCCTTCGATCCAGCCGGTGCCGACGCCGAAGTTCTGTGCCAGTCCTTGCGCATCATTCGTCGATCGGAGAAATTCGTACGCTTTCGAGAGGTTGTCCCATTTCTGCTGAGCGAATTCAACGTCCCCGCTCTGCGTCACATAATCGTCCACGGCAATGATGAACAACGGTGTAGCGTCCGCAGAGGCAAACGCGTACGGTGTGCCCTTGAACCAATCTGTAAAACTGGCACTCTGAGAAACTTCGTGAGGGATTTTGCCGTCCGCCCGCTGATATTTGCTTAGAAACTCCAAGGCGTTACGCGCAGTTGGAAAGTCGCCCTCCGCGTTTAGCGCAAGAGAAGTCCACTCGGCGTCGCGACCAAAAAACCAGGCGAAACCGGGGCGATGGTCGTTGCCCGACGTGTTGAAGCCGGCAACCAGGCCTTCTCCCAGAAAAGGATTCTGCACGACGCCTTGAAGCATGCTTACTCTGGCCCAGTCATACGCCGTTTCGAGTTGTGCGTCGGGAAGCTTCAAGCTAATGGTGCGATCCAGATAGTCCCGGTAGTAGGCTGCGGAACTCTGAAGCAATTCCGGATAATCTTTTGTCAGATGATCGTAGACCTTCGTCAGCGGCACCGGTCCCTCGAACCCTGCCGCGATGACGATGAGTTTGGTATCGCTTCCCTTTTTCGTCGCACCCAGAAGGATCGAATCTTGCGGAGAGGAAAAATAGTTGGTGGAATATTCTTCCGAGCCTTTGACCGCTGTGGGAGAACCGAGCAGAGCCTGCAACTTTCCGGATTCTTCTCCAAAACGGAAGGCATGCACGGCCGGATCCCAATCTTCACCGACTCCGGCAAGAGCTGCGGGCCACTCCAGCTGAAAATCAGGTTCGAAAACGGCCTCGATCTCTAGAGGCTCCGCAGTCTCGACTTCAAAAGTGATGATGGCGCCGGGTTCATGCACCGGCACGAACAAAGTTTCCCGGACGGAAAAAACGTCGCCGGTATAGACGATGGTGCTCGACTCGGGATGCACAATGAGAGTTCGGGCAAGAGCTTCGGCAGGCAGCGTGGCGCCGGCGATGTGAAAGAGTAGATGAAAATTGCGGACGATTTTCAGTGGGTAGACCCATGCTTCCAGGGTTCCTTGTTCCTTCCCGAGTAATGCGGCACGCGTGCCCACGGCCGAAACGAACTCCCATGACCGAACAGGCCGTGAAAGTTCCAGCGTTTGCCCGGATTGCTCAGCAAATGCAATCGAGCAGAGCAGGAGCAGACTGCAACGCACAATGAGCCTCACGAGCGACAGGCAGTTTGACCCAAAGGGGTTCGGGGAGTGATGCATGATTAAAAGGGCGGTTCGCAGGACCCCACGGAGTATATACTCTTCCCGCATTTCAAAAGTTTGCAAAGTTGATTGTCTTTCCAGAAAACCCAGAAGCGAGATGCGCAGCCTATTGACGGCACTCGCCTATCTGGAGTCAGGGACGGGAATGATCAGGCGCCGGGAATTCATTCGCGACAGCGCATTAAGCGTAGCGGCAGTCTTGCTGGCCAGACCTGCGAGGTTGGCCAGCACGAGCGCATCGAGCGCATCCGACTCGCGCATTGAGGTCTTGCCGGATGAGGTTCTGGGCACAATCTCTCCGAATATTTACGGACACTTCATCGAGCATATTGGTGGCGTGATCTATGACGGCGTTTGGGTGGGAGAGAATTCGAAGGTCCAGAATATCGGCGGCATTCGCAAAGCTCTCGTCGATGAAATGCGCAAGATCAAAGCTCCCGTGGTCCGCTATCCGGGCGGCTGCTTTGCCGACAGTTACGATTGGCGCGATGGAGTTGGTCCGGCGGATAAACGTCCGCGAAGAACGAATTTTTGGATTGAGGCCGAACCCAGCTCGGAGCCCGCCAATCACCGCTATGAATCCAACCGGTTCGGCACCGATGAGTTCATGCATTTCTGCAAGCTGATTGGCTGCCAACCTTATCTTGCGGCCAATGTTCGCAGCTTACCGGCAGAAGCGTTTTATCGCTGGGTGGAATATTGCAATTCTCCAGTGGGCAGCACCACCTTGGCAGACCAGCGGGCCGCTTCCGGCTCCGCCGAGCCCTACAATGTCCGCTATTGGGGCGTGGGAAACGAATCCTGGGGATGCGGCGGCAACTTTACCGCCGAGGAATATTCCGCCGAGTTTCGCAGATATACCACCTGGTTGCCGCAGTATGGGCAGCCGTTATCGTTGATTGCCTCGGGCCCGAACGAGGATAACTGGCAGTGGACCCGCGGATTCTTTGAAGAGATCGCTCGAAAAGATAAAGACCTGTTCGGCTCAATCTTCGGCTGGGCGCTCCATTATTATTCCTGGAACCTGAGCCGCGGACACACCAAGGATTGGGATGCGGGCAAGGGTGATGCCCTTAAGTTTGATGTCCAGGACTGGTACGAAGTACTGCACGAAGGCAGCCGGCTGGAATCTCTGATCGAGGGTCACTGGCAAGCCATGGGTGAATTCGATCTTACACATCAGGTAAAGCTGGTGGTGGACGAATGGGGTCCGTGGTATCGTCCCGGCAGTCAACTCACGGTCGATAACTTTCTCGAGCAAGTTCCCACGCTCCGGGACGCCCTGTTCAGCGCCATGACGCTTGATATCTTCAACCGGCATTCGGAGAAGGTCACTCTGGCGAGTCCCGCGCAGCTGATTAATTGTCTGAACAGCCTTTACCTTGCACACGAAGATAAGTTCTGTGTGACCCCGGTGGGCCATGTTTTCGGGATGTACGCCGCGCACCAGGGAGGCCAGGCGGTGCGCACCATTATTGCGGCCCCAAACGTCGAGTACGCGCGTGATGGCAAGCCGACGCCATTCTGGGGATTGCAGGGTTCCGCATCTTTGCACAGCAAAAATTTGATACTCACCCTCGTGAACCCGAGTGTGAGCGAAATCCGAGAGACGGACATCGCAGTTCGCGGCGCATCAATAAAGTCAGGGACTACAACCGTACTGACGAATTCCGATCTTCACGCTCATAATACTTTCGATCAGAAAAACGTAGTGACTCCGCAGGCAAAAGAATTGTCATCGACGGGAAGCGCCGTCACTGTCCAAATCGCACCGGCGTCCGTCACCAAGCTGGAACTGAGTCTTGTATAAGCGCGAGTGCTTATTAACGTGAAGCCTAATCCCAATGCATAAGAAAACAGAAAACTCCCGAACCGTTCTGATGCTCGCTCTGTTCGCGATAATGTCGAGCGGTGTCTTGCTGGCGCAGGCTGCTCCCTCGGTGGTTGTGTACTGGGAGAAGAAAACATCCAACCGGACGGTTCCCACCTTGCAAGCTGTGGTCAATCCGATGCTGCGGCGCGGATCGCCGATTCACGATGCCGCTCTCGAAGCTCTTCACCAGCTGGGCGCTGATTATGTTCGTTATGCCTTCTGGTATCCCTATCCCAAGTTGGCAGTTGCGGAGTTGCGCCCGCCCGACGCTAACCAGACCTTCTGGGACTTCCAATACATGGATCCTCTCGTCGAGGACTTCCTGCATGCATCGGAGGGTCACAGCCCGGTCTTCAGCTTCAGCACAATCCCCGAGTGGATGTTCGCGACACCCAAGCCGGTCCTGTATCCGGACGATCCGAATCAGGTTTTCTGGGATTATTCGCAAGGCACCGAACTCAAGGATCTCGGGGCGCTGGCCGACTACTATGCGCGACTGGCGAGCTGGTACACGCAGGGTGGCTTCACCGACGAGTTGGGGAAATTCGACGCCTCGGGCCATCACTACGACATCCGCTACTGGGAAGTCTTCAACGAGGTCGACGGGGAGCACGACACCACGCCACAGAAATACGTGGAACGCTACGATGCGATAACGCAGGCGGTGCTGAAGGTTGCGCCGAATATGAAGTTTGTGGCTCTTGCTCTGTCAGCCCCATCCGACGCCCCGCGAACCTTCGCATATTTTCTGGACCCAAAGAACCACAAACCTGGCGTGCCTTTGGACTACATTTCGTTTCACGTTTATGCCACACCATCAGCAGACCAAACGTTAGAGAGTTGGCAATACACTTTCTTTGATCAGGCGAGTGAGTTTCTTGCGGCGACCCGTTACATACTCCAGATTCGGGATCGGCTGTCGCCGTCAACTAAAGTCATGGTCAACGAAGCCGGCTCAATTCTCAACGGCGACATGACCCAGGGTGAGCCAAATCATATAGAGAAGCCGATCCCCGCCGCCTACTGGAATCTGAGTGGAGCGCTTTACGCCTACCTCTACGCGGAGCTGGCAAAACTTGGGGTTGACGTTGTCGGCGAATCGCAACTAGTCGGCTACCCTTCGCAGTTCCCCAGTGTCAGCATGGTCGATTGGACGAACGGCAAACCTAACGCGCGTTTCACCGTTCTGGAGTTGCTCAAGGACAATTTCGGCCCAGGGGATGAACTTTCCGACACCGAAGTACGAAGTAATGGTTCGCTGGCCGAGTCCGACGCCATCGACGCCCAGGCTTTTACCAACGATGGCCGGCGAAAATTGCTACTGATTAACGAGCGCAATCGTGAAGTCACGGTGGAGCTTCCAAAAGAATGTTTGGGGGCGGCAATTCAGAGCATCGGAGGAACCTCACCAGACACAAAGCTGCAAAATGTTGCAGATGTGAAGGTTCGCTTGCTGCCCTTCTCAGTGTCGGTGATTGCTTTAAAGGATTAACCGATTCTCACCGTCCCCGCCAAAGGAGGCGTCCGGCGCGGCTTTTGTGTGACTTCGGGTCGTGGATGATCGATAAATTTAGGACGTGACTTGCTGGATCGGTAGTAGAATGCTCGGGTTTGGTACGTTGGTGCGCCGGGTCCGGGTGACTCCGGCCATGCCCCAAGAGACTTTCTCCCAGAGGTCAAGTCAATGAGATTCCTTTCGCCGTTCCGGGTGTGCCTGCTGTTGCCCGCTGTTCTAGCCAGTGCGATTCTCTCTCAAGCGGCCTATGCGCAGGATTCCACTACCGCGCAGCAAATCCCCAAACGAGTGGTGGGCGACTACGGCTATTGGAGCAGAACTCAGACTCCGCCTTACAGCGCGGCGCAGATTCCATTCGAGAAGTTGACCCACATAAACCATGACGGCGTATCTTTTAATGCCGATGGTTCATTGTCCGTTCCAGATGGATTCCTCGAGCCCGAACTCCTCACCAAGGCGCACGCGAAAGGGGTCAAGGTTCTTCTGCTCATCGGCGGCGACTTTCCCGGAGTTGAGGCCAACGGCACCCTGCTGACCCTGATCGAGAAGCTTACCGACTTCGCCGCGAAACATGGCTACGATGGCTTCGACATCGACTGGGAATATCCCGCCTCCACGCAGGATCGCGACTTTCTAGTAGAACTCATGGTGGGATTGCGCGAGACGAATGCCGACTACGTTCTTTCCATCGACGCAGCACCGTGGGGTGGATACGGTTACGATCTCGATCAATTGAAACACTGGATCGACTATTTCAATATCATGATGTACGACTGCGCTGGTCCGTGGACCGATGACGGCCAGCTCAACGCTCCGATTTTTTGGGATCCCAACGATCCCCAGCCTTGGGAGTGCCAACCCGGAGGCAGTGATCACGATGCCGCCGAGATATTTCTAGCCAACGTCCCTGCAAAACAACTGAACATGGGAACGCCCTTTTATGGCTATTTCTACCGGAACGTCAGCGCGCTGTTCGGAGTGTGTCCGAACTCGTTGCATACCTCAGATGGAAACTGCGATAACTCCGTTTTGACCGAGAATTACGCTCCATTCATCAAGAATCGCGTCAACCAGGACGGATGGGAGACATTCTATGACCCGATTGCCCTTGTTCCCTACATGCTGAGAACCGATGGAAAGCCTGGCTACATTACGTATGACGATCCGGTCTCGACCTATCTCCGGGTCTCATACTCCGATTGGATGCTTGGTCTCGGCGGTACTTTCATGTGGTCGCTCGATGCGGACTACGACGGCAAGTCCCAGGACTTGCTTGATGCCATGTACCAAGCGACGGTGAACCGAGGGCAGTAGCCCGGGAGATCCGGGGACGGGCTTCGAAGCATGTCCGCTCGAGCATTTCTTAAAGGGTCGCTTGACCGATGCGACGGGCGGATGTCAAACTGTTATAAGGAAAGAATGAAGGCTTCATTGCCGGATTCTTCTCCGCGGCAGTTTTCCCGTTCGGCAGCAATGCACTCATTCTGAACCGTCTAGGATCTCTTGATTTCATGATCATTCTCGTCACCATCATCCATATCATCGTCTGTCTGTTTCTGATTGTGGTTGTTCTTCTGCAGAGCGGTAAGGCCGGAGACATTTCGGCAGCTTTCGGCGGACAAGGCAGTCAAGCCGCCTTCGGCCCGCGCGGCGCAGCCACGGCGCTCTCAAAAGCGACGACCATTTCCGCGGTTATTTTCATGTTGACCTCAGTCACGCTCTCCATCAATGCCATCAAGCAGGGCGGCCCCAAGTCGGTGTTACAGGGCGTGAAATCGGCGCCGGTCAAGACACAGCCGGCCACTCCTGCACCAACGCCCGCAGGTCCCCCTACGCAGAAGTAAACTGAATTCCTGGGAATCAACGGTCGAGGTTGAAGTATCCCCGCCCCGACCGTGCGGGTTTTGCTGTAATTGTATTTCCCTCATGCGAGTGCTACCATCCGATTATCGGCATTAATAAGCCGGGAGGTATGTACTATGTCGGATCGCGAAAGCAACAGTTTTGTGTGGTTCCTGGCCGGGCTGGGGATGGGCGCATTGGTGGGAGTTTTATACGCGCCGCGGTCGGGCAGCGAGACCCGGGACGTGCTCCGCTCTCGAGCCGAAGAGGGGCGCGATTATATGCGCAGCCGGGCGCGCGATGCCCGCAGCCAGGCTTCCGAATGGGTCGATCGCGGCCGTGACGTCGTGAATCAGCAAAAAGAGCAGTTCCGCGCTGCCTATGAAGCCGGGCGGCAGGCCTATCAAGAGGCTACGACAGAGACCGGAGCGCCGAAGAGCCTGTAAGTCTCTTGGAGCCGGCGGTCGGGCTCGGGAGAGTGTCCTATGGAAAATCTTACTCCACTGTTTATCGCTCTGACCGGAGCCGCAGTGGCTCTGCAGGCAGGCGTTCTCGTGGCCATCTATGTAGCCATGCGGAAGAGCAGCGCCCGCATGGAGGCGTTGGCGGTCGAAGTCAAGACCAAAGCTCTGCCCACACTCGAGACCGCGCAGGCCATGCTGGCCGAACTCCGCCCGCAGCTGACCGTAATCGCCGACAATCTTACCGAGACCACGCACTCGGTGCGTTCGCAGGTGGAACGCATGGATGCCACAGTGAATGACATCGTCGATCGAGCGCGTCTGCAAATCATCCGCGGTGATGAACTTCTCAGCCGCACCCTTGACCGCGTGGAAGAAACTTCAGACATGGTACATAACACCGTGGTCTCGCCCGTGCGGCAATTCGCCGGCCTGATTCAGGGCGTCACGGCGGGAATCGAGTTCCTGCTCGGCAACCGCGGTCGCAAGAACGGAAGCGGGCGTGAAGCTCGACGGCCCGTGCCGCAGGACGAGATGTTCATCTGAGAGTGCCGGTTGATAATTTCTGATTGTTGATTTAGAAGCCGAATCGACTCCCTGTCTTCCTGCTCAATCAAAAATCGTCGATCAACAATTAGCTCTATGCGTTACTTGGTTCGAGCCCGTGTTAAAGCCGGCCGCAAAGGCGCGTTGCTGCAGGCTATCGAAAGCGAAACCCTCGGGCAAGGCTCGGTTGCCGAAGGCGAGTATCTGCGCAACATGGGTGAAGCACGGGTTTGTGAAGACCGGACCGTGCGCTGGGTGGAAGTCTGCTACTGTCCCACGCCTCTGCAGGAAGAACGGTCTTATTGGGAAAAATATTTCGACCTGGCGCGAGTGCAAGATGCCCACGACCGGCGCAAGTGCCGCGACGAAAATGGCAGCGAACCTTGGGCGTGCAGCGACTGTGATTGTACCCTCCGGTTGGAGCAGAAACTGAAAGAAGCTGGCACGCCATTCCTCGATTCCTTGCGCGCCGCCAACGATTCGTCGGTCGACCTCTCATCGCCGAGTGATTCCGACCCGTTGAAGCTCCACAAAGACTCGCATTCTTCCTAGACCCTGGATCATGCTCAATCGCTTTGGTCATTGCTCATGGCAAATGCCTACAAACTGACGTTGGACACGCTTCTGGATGCAGTGCGAACCACGCTAGCGGCGGTTGTGGCCATGCTGCTGGCGCGCACGTTAAAGCTCCCGGAATATTACTGGGCGCCGATCTCCGCTATCGTCATCATTGAGTCGACCATCGATCCGCGAACCGTGTCCTGGCAGCGGTTTGCAGGAACTGCCCTGGGAGCCGCTCTGGGAGCGTTGGTCGCCACATTCTTTCCCGCGACCGCGCTCGTCTACGCAGTCGCGATTTTATTGTGCGGAGTATTCTGCGCGCTTCTCCGGCTGCGCGGCGCTTACCGCTTTACAGCCATTACTCTGAGCATCGTTCTTTTAGTTGCCCGCCAACGTCCGGCGTGGATCGTGGCTACCCATCGCTTTGCGGAGGTGTCGCTGGGAATTGCGGTGGGGCTCGGCCTGGCCGAAGTGTGGCCCCGTCGCGTCTGATTGTCTAGGAGATCCAGGCACCGCCGACGACGACATCGTCATCGTAGAACACGGCCGCCTGGCCCGGAGTAATGGCTCGCTGCGGCTGATCAAAGGTAACGAGAACCTCGTCGTCACCAACTTGCTCGAGCATGGCAGCAGCGGGCTCGTGGCGGTGACGAATCTTCACCGACACTCTCATCGGGTCGCGCAGGTCGTCGACTGAGATAAGGTTCACGCGCCGCGCTCGCAGCGTCCGAGAATAAAGGTGTTCGTCGCCACCCACAATTACCTGCTTGTCGGCACCGTTAATCTGGATCACATAGAGCGGCGATCCGGTTGCCACACCCAGGCCCTTGCGCTGTCCCACGGTGAAATTGTGTATGCCGCCATGCTCACCGATCACTTCCCCGCTCGCGGTCACCAGTTCACCCGCCGTATCAGGCAGAGCCTCGCCGCTCTCGGCGAGATAGGCGTCGATGAAACGCTTATAATCGCCGCCCGGCACAAAGCATATCTCCTGCGAGTCGGGTTTCTCGGCCAGGGCGAGCCCGTGCTTGCGCGCCAACTTCCGAACTTCGGGCTTGGTCATGCCGCCCAGTGGAAAGAGCGTGCGACTAAGTTGTTCCTGAGTCAAGCCGAAGAGAAAATATGTCTGGTCCTTGCTGCGATCGGCGGGACGCTTGAGCAGCCAGCGTCCCCTCGCGTCGTCGTACTCCACACGGGCGTAGTGTCCGGTGGCAACGCAATCGGCGCCAATCTGCTGCGCGATGACGAGTAGCTGATCAAATTTCAAATGATTGTTGCACAGACTGCACGGGATGGGTGTGCGTCCTGAAAGATATTCGGCGACGAACGGGCGCACGACATCACGCTCGAAGCGCTCTTCGTGATTCACCACGTAATAGGGAATGCCGATGTGCTCAGCCACGCGGCGGGCGTCATAAACATCGTCGAGTGAGCAGCAGCGTCCGGTGACGTGCTCAGGCATGCCCTCGTGTCCGGCCAACCGGCGCTGGTTCCAGAGCTGCATGGTTAGCCCGATGATGTTGTGTCCCTCGGCGCGCAGCATGGCTGCGACAGCGGAAGAGTCGACTCCGCCCGACATGGCTACGGCAATGGTCTTCGGGTTCGTCATGCTAATAGTGAACAGCCTGCTTCCGATATGCCGGCGACAGCTCCCGCAACCGCGCAACTGTTTCCGGCACGAGCGCCAATGCAAGATCAATGTCGTCTTCGGTGTTCTGCTTGCCCAAGCTGAAGCGGATGCTGGCTCGCGCGCGATCGGCCTGCAACTCCATCGCGATGAGCACATGGGATGGCTCGATCGCACCCGACGAGCATGCAGCGCCTGTCGAAACCGCCAGGCCTTTGAGGTCAAGGGCAATGACCATAGCCTCACCCTCGATATGATCGAAATAAATGTTCGTCGTGTTCGGGACGCGAACAGCGCCACCGCCGTTCACCCCAGCCTCTTCGACCTGAGCGAGAATTCCCTGCTGCAGGCGGTCGCGCAATGCCGACGTTTTCTTATCGTCACGGCGCTCGAAGCCTTGCATCGCCAACTCCGCAGCTTTGCCCAGCGCGACAATTCCCGGAACATTCTCCGTTCCGGCGCGCCGCGAACGTTCGTGCCGTCCGCCATAAAACAATGGTTGCAGACGCGTTCCCTTGCGCAGGTAGAGCGCGCCGACCCCCTGCGGTGCATGCATCTTGTGCCCAGAAATCGTAAGCGCATTGCAGCCGACCTGCTTCACGTCAATCGGAACCTTGCCCGCGGCCTGCACCGCGTCGGCATGGAAATAGACATCTGCTTCGGCAGCGATCTTTCCAATCTCCTCGACCGGCTGCAGAACTCCGGTTTCGTTGTTGGCGATCATGATCGAAATCAGCTTGGTGTTAGGCCGCAAAGCACGCCGCACATCATCGGGATCGATCAACCCGCGGGCATCCACCGGCAAATACGTTACCTCGCAGCCCGTATCCTCGAGATGCTTGCAGGCATGTAACACAGCATGGTGCTCGATGCGGGAAGTAACAATGTGGTCGGCCGGACCCGTCAATCCCGCGATAGCCAGATTGTCGCCCTCAGTGCCACCGCTGGTGAAGACAACTTCCGACGCCCGGCAGCCGAGCAGAGCCGCCACCGAATCCCGCGCCCGCTCAACTGCACTCCGCGTATCCTGACCATGGTGGTGGATCGACGACGCATTGCCGAAGCGCTCACCAAAGTAGGGACGCATGGCTTCGAACACTTCCGGCAGAACCGGCGTGGTGGCATTATTGTCGAGGTAGATCCGGGGCGTCGCGCTCACTATTCCATTCTAGCTGAGGAGCACGTGGTTGGGCATTTTGAACGGCTGCTACCGCTTCTCCATCGCTACGTAACGATTAGGATAGTCCGGCCCGAGATATTCAGCACGCGGGCGAATCAGGCGGTTGTCGTCGAGTTGTTCGATGACGTGCGCAGCCCAGCCGCTGATGCGGGAAACGGCGAATACCGGAGTAAACATATCTTCATCGATCCCCAACACATGATAGGTGGAGGCAGAATAGAAATCTACGTTGGCATTCAGTTTCTTCTCCGCCTTCACGAACTTCTCGATTTTTTCTGACATCTCATACCACTGGGGCTGCCCGCTGGAACGGCCGAGATCTCGGGACATCGCACGCAGGTGCGTGGCTCGCGGATCTTCAGTGTGATACACGCGATGGCCGAAGCCGGGAACCTTTTTCTTTTCGGCTAGCATGCTGCGGACAAAATCGACGGGGTCGGTCTTCTTGCTTTCGATTGATTCCAGGATGCGAAAGACCGCTTCGTTGGCTCCGCCATGCAGCGGGCCCTTCAGCGTGCCAATCGCCGACGTGACCGCCGAGTGCATGTCGGACAAGGTCGCAGCCGTGATCCGAGCTGCAAACGTAGAAGCATTGAGTTCGTGGTCGGCATGCAGGATTAAAGCGATATCAAGCGCCCGCTCTGCCGTGGCAGAAGGCTTGGTTCCATTCAACTGCCACAGGAAATTGGCAGCGTGCGAGAGCGAGCGGTCGGCTTCGACGTAAGGCTTGCCCTTGCGAATTCGGTCATAGGTGGCAACAACCATCGCGATCTGCGAAGTCAGCCGGATGGCTTTGCGGACATTGGCATCGTGATCGTTTTTCTTTTCATCGGCATCGTAGAAAGCCAGAGCCGAAACCGCGGTGCGTAGCACGTCCATGGGCAGAGCAGAATTGGGAGCGCTGCGCAGAAACTGGAGGATCGCCGAGTCCAGATAGCGCTCCTCCGCGAGACGCCCCTGTAGATCCTTCAGTTCGCCGCGATTCGGCAAATGTCCAAACCAAAGCAGGTAGCAGGTTTCTTCAAACGTGGAGTGGTCGGCCAGTTCGTGAATATCAATGCCGCGGTAGGCAAGAACGCCGCGATCGCCATCGATGTAACAAATGCTGGAGTTTGTAGCAACGATGCCTTCCAAGCCTTTCGGGGCAGGAGCACTGGTCACACTGGACATATTCTCTCGCTCAGTTGGATTGGTTACCGTTGCGGAACCGCGCCAGGGGTGCGCGGGGCGTGCAACTTTCTTTTATACCCCAAAGGAGGGTTCTGATTCCACACGCTGGCGTGATTTTGGTGAACGGCATTGTCAAACGAATGGCGTCAAAGCTTGGTTTAAAGACCTCGCTGAACTCAAGCGGGCCAAATACCCAGCGCCGTCTTGCTTAGGATTTGCGACTGTAGATCTTCGGTCAGCTCCAGAGCGCGGAATTGATCAAGATTCTTCTTAATATCTGGCACCCCGGGACCCGGCCAATCTGTGCCGAATAGAGTCTTGTGGGCGATTTCATCGAGGCGCGGGAAGTACTGGAGCAAAGTCTTAGGCGGGATGCCGCTGATGTCGAGATAAACGTTGGGATGCCGGCGGATGAGAAAAAATGCGGTCTGCATCCAGAGCGGACGGCCGCCGTGCGCCAGCAGGATTTTTAGTCTGGGAAAATCGACGGCCACGTCATCCACATAAATTGGATCGCCATATTTGTTGCGCGCGCCGGGAAAGATCGACGTTCCCGTATGAAACATGACGGGGACACCGTTGGCTTCGGCAGCGCGGTAAATAATTTCCAGTTCCTTAACGCCGTTTAAGTAATCGTTGGGGAACAGAAGCTGGTGCGGAGGATGAATCTTGATCATGCGAATTCCCAACCGCAGAATCTGCTCCATGTCGGCAAGAACGTTCGTAGTATGCCGCGGATGCAGACTGCCGCATGAGAGCAAGCGCTTGGGATCTTCCTTCACGTAGTCCGCAATAAATTGATTTACGCCGTTGGTGAAGCCGATTACCTCTGGCGCAACGTAGTTGATCAGCACCGCGCGGTCGATGCCGCAGACGTCGAGATATTTCAGGAATGCCTTGGGCGAACGGCAGAACTCGGCAATCTGCTCGAAGTTCGGCCGCTTCTTTTTCATGAGTTCCAGCGCCTGGGGTTTAAACATTTCCAGCGGCGAGATGTGAATGTGGCAATCTGTGATCATTCGATCGGATTCACTCGTGTGCCCTCAGTTGCTCGCAGCAGGTAGTTGACCGCGATTCGCCAACGCCCGATTCATTGCTTCAGTAAACTGGTACAGTGCCGTCCACACGCCGCGACCAGGCATCGATGCCGCCTCGCATGGACTGCGCCTTCTCAAATCCCTGCTGCCGCAGCCACGCAGTCACGTTCATCGAACGCACTCCGTGATGGCAAACCACCACGATGTGATCCTCCGGATCCAATTCCTGATGCGCGCGGGACGGGACATCTCCCATCGGCACCAGCTTCGCCCCAGCCATGTGCGCGGTTTCGAACTCCCAGGGCTCGCGCACGTCGAGCAGGGTGAACCCATCGCCCTGATCGAGTTTCATTTTCACTTCTTCGGGAGTGATCTCATAATCCATGATCTCGTCGCTGGCTCTACTTCCCCGTCCACTTTGGCGCACGCTTCTCCATAAAAGCGCGTATGCCTTCCTGCGCGTCCGCCGTCTTCATCAACTCCTCAAGATAAACCTTCTCAGCCCGCGCCAGGCCTTTGTCGAAATGTATCGAGTCCCAAGCGTAGATCGCTTTTTTGGTCACCGCCAACGCCGCAGGACTCAGCTTGAGCAGTTCCTGTACGGTTAGATCAACTGTGGAACTGAACTCTTCGTCGGGGATGGCACGCGTCGCCAAACCCATCTCGGCGGCCTCGGTGCCGGTGATCGTCCGTCCTGTCAGAATCAATTCCGCAGCCCGCTTCTGCCCAACCAACGCGGCCAACGCAGTGCACGCTACCGGCGGATAACAGCCTAGCTTGATCTCTGGAAATCCCCATTGCGCCGAAGCGGCAGTGCATACAACGTCGCAAACCATCGCCATCTCGGTACCACCACCCCGGCAGTGCCCGCGCACGGCGGCAATGGTCACCTTCTTGCTGGCAACCAGGGCCCGAATCACCGCGTGAAACTTGAGCAGCATGGTCTCGACTTTGTCAGGAGTGTGCGCCGCCACATCGACGCCCACTGAAAAGGCGCTGCCCTCGCCGCTCAGCACGATCACCGAGACATCCGGTCGCGCTTCGATTTCTCCCAACGCTTGGGCCAACTCCTCCATCATCAGAATGTCGATGACGTTCAGCGGCGCGTGGTTCAACGCAAGTCGCGCAACCGGTGGGTGCAGGTCATACGCAATCCGTCCAAATGTCGTCGTAACAGTTGTAGCGGTCATCGATCGCGTTCGTTCTTCGCTGTCTCAGTTTCCAATTACAGATTGATGGCTGACTTTCGAACCTCGCCGATGCTGGCCAGCGGATCGCGTGCGCCGGTTTTCTCCGCAATCCACTTCTTCTCCGTGCCAATGATCTCGAGCAGCAGCTTCTTGTCTTCCGCAGACGGCATGTAGTCTTTCAGATGTTCTGCGTAAGCGCGATCGTCAAGCGGTTCGCCCGTCTGCGCGTGGAACTTTTGCCCCGCCCAGCGTCCAATCTCACGATTGAATTTGATATGTGGCGCATAAAGCTTTGGCTGGCCCGGCTTCAAAGCGACATTGAAGCGCTCGATCAGGCCCGCCACTTCGTCGCGATACAGGTTGCGGTTGTAATCGTTCAAATCGTCAAGGTCGGGGGCGTGCTCGTTTTTCGGCTCGTCATATCTACCCTTGACGCCCCACACATAGGCCCAGTGCGCCGACGAGGAGTGATCGGTGCCAAACAGATCGTAAGAACTTGATATCCACTTGTTGAGATACTTCTGGATCAGCCAGCCCGGAATCACACCCGCCTCCACAATCCGCCGCAGGCCGTCGTTGCCCGTGCCCATGTGGAACGCCTCTTCGCGCAGCATGTACGACATCGACCGTCCCAGTGGCGCGAAGGCCGAGTACTTCAGCATCTGCAACTGAAACTTTCCGTCGCGATCGACGAAGTCGGTGTAGGTGAAGAAATCCATCCAGTTGTCAACATCGACGTTGAAAGCGCCCAGCAGCCGCTTGTTCTCGAAAGCGCGGCGCTCCAGCATTTTCTGCGCCTCGACTTTCCCTGAATACCCGAAATGATCCACCAGCAGGGCACACATCTGCCAGCCGTGGCGCATCTCTTCAATCATGACGCGCGTGATGGCACGGCGATCCCAGTCCGTGGGAGCGTTCTCAAGAAGGTTGCGCTGCTGCTCGACGCTGGCGAACTCGGTATCACCCTGATAGACGATCATATTCATCAATGCGTCGCGCATCTGTTGCGTCGGCGTCTGGCGCAGGTTCTCCCACTTGCGCCGCCCCTTGTACGACCCGAATTCGATTTCCTCGGTGTCGATCGCGCCATAAAGCGTGTCAAAATGAAAGGCCTCAATGTCCGCCGTGTTGACGCCAATGTCCTTGCGCCAATCGTTGAACATGCCCTCCCAATCACTGAAGGTTCCGATCTTCGCTACTTTGCCCGGCATAGCAACCTCGATCCGATAACAGCGTTCGACTACTTTGCTTTGAAAACTGCGGGCCGCTTCTCCACGTAAGCAGCTAACCCTTCCTTGGCATCATCACTCTGGAACAGGATCTGCTGGTTCTCGCGCTCGACCGCCAGCGCTGACTCCATAGGAATTTCCCATCCAGTCTGCACCGCCCGCTTGATGCGTCCGACGGCCTTGGCAGCCTTGTTCGGCGGACAGAACTGCTTGGCGTACTCCATCATGTTCTCCATGAAGCCATCGCGTTCGTAGATGTCGTTGATAATGCCGAGCTCCTGCGCTTCCTCAAAGGAAAAGGTATTGCCTGTAACCATCAGCTCAATCGCCTTGCTTTTACCCACCAGGCGCGACAACCGCTGCGTGCCGCCGGTGCCGGGAAGCACTCCCAGATTCACTTCTGGCAACCCGATCTTGCCCGCATCTTTGCGCGCAATGCGGATGTCGGCAGCCATCGCAATCTCCAGTCCTCCGCCCACGCAGTGGCCGTTGATCGCCGCAATCACCAGCTTGGGCGTGTGCTCCAGGCGCAACAGCATTTCGTTGGCATGCAGGCAGAAGTAATACTTAAACGTCGGATCGACGCTGGACAGCATCTTGATGTTCGCGCCGGCGGAAAAAAACTTGTCGCCCGCCCCGGTCAGCAAAATGACGTAAACATCATTCTCCATGCGCGCCCGCAGGATCGCCTCATCGAGTTGCCGGTTCATCTCGTATGTATAGGTATTGGCCGGCGGATCACACATCTCGATGACAGCAACGCCGCCGTCCTTACGGTAGTTGACAAGCTGCTTGGTGGTTTCGCCGGTAGCCGGCTGCGTTGTAGTAGCCATATCTGTAACTCCTTATTTTCTTGTAGATCTCAGTTTACTTGGCACGTCTGTCATCTCTCTCTCATTCCAAAATTACTTTGTTATTCCGACCGAAGCAAGGAATCTGCTTTCGCCGCACCTACTACGAACCCAGCCTCAGCGCACATCCTTGCGCACCTTAGCACCGTTCATCACACCGCGCAGAAAAATGTCGCTCATCTCACTTGCCAGTTGTTCGGCGTCGGCATCGATCCGCGAGTTGTGCCAGGTATAGATCCAGTTCATCATGCCGAACAGACTCAGTACCGCGATGCGCGTCGAAAACCGCAATCCGCGAACACGTTTCAATTCGTCCAGCAACCCCACACAGATTCGATAGTATTCGCGCTTGATCGCCGCCACTTCCGAGGCGAACCCATTTTTCAGCGCTTCCGCCTCGTGCGACAGCACCTTCATGCTCGCCGGATTGACCAGAAAATACTCCAGATGATTGAGAATGAAGATGCGGATTTGCTGCTCTGGATCGCTCACGCCCTCTAGTCGCGATTTTAGCCGCTGCACGATCGTGGTGAACGTGTGTTTCTGGATGAGGAAGAGCAACCGTTCCTTGGACTCGAAGTAGTAATAGAGCCCGGCCAGCGACATGCCGCTGGCGCGCGAAAGATCGCGCATCGAAGCGCCCTCGTATCCCTTTTCGCAGAAGACGTCTGTAGCGTGGGTAAGGATCTGCGCCATCCGCCTGTCAAAGCGCGTAACGGGAACAGGCGCGGCACGATGCCTCCGCGCCGTAACTCGTGCTGCTGTCGATGGGCTCCCCATGAATTTCGCAATTCGAACGTTCGTTAGAATCCATTGTAAGGAACTCCGCCCCTCGATCACAAGTCCTGGAGTCTGTCCGCTTAGTTCCTCACGTCCGCCAGCAGTCGCTCGACCTCGCTCTTCAGCTCGCCCGTAAGGGGCAGCAGCGGCAGCCGCGCCGGGCCGCCAAAATAGCCGTTGAAATCCATGCCGTACTTCACACCCGGAATGCCAAGGTCACCCACCACCCGTTGCGCTGCCGCGGCGATGCGCTCCTGCTTCAGCCGCGCCAGCTCAGCGTCGCCTTCCCTCCACGCCGCGTAAATTTCGTAGCAGGACGTTGGCGCAACACAGGCGAAGGCCAGAATCGCGCCCACCGCTCCCGCATCGAGCGACGGATGCAGCTTATGCGCCGCCCCCACCAGCACCTGGAATGCCGCTTCCTTCTGCCGAGTCTTCATCTTGCCTACGATCGAGACTGCCGCGGAAGAAGGCTTCGTCAACGACGATGACGAAGACGCGCCCGCCAACACTCCGACCTGCACGAGTTCTCCGCCTTCTCCGCTCGAGCCCGCAGTCGCAGCCGCGAGCATTCGCGGCGTCACCGCTTCAAATGTCTCAGTCACCGTGACGCTGCGTTGGATGTGCCGCGTCCCTTCCACCATCTTCCGCACCTTTTCCACGTCGCCGCTCGATTCCTTGATCCCGATTAGGTTTGGATGCTCTGCCAGTTCAATCACCAGTTCGGCAGGGATGTCGTAGCCGGTAGCCTGCGGAAAGTTGTAAATGATTACGGGCAGGGGCGAGCGGTCGGCCACGGTACGGTAAAACGCCAGAATGTTCGCCGTCAGCATCTGCTTCTTGTAGTAATGCGGCGTGCGTACCATGGCAATGTCATAGCCCAACTCGGCCGCGTATTCGGTGAGCCGTAAAGTCTCAATCGCCGACTCGATTCCGGTGCCTGCAATCAGAACCTTGTTGGGTGCAGCCGCGTCGCGCGCGGATTTCAACACATCGCGCCGCTCCTGATCCGAAAGCAGGATCGCCTCGCCTGTGGAGCCCAGCACAACAATGCCGGCGCAAGGCGTGCGTGAATAGCGCTCAACATTGCTTTCGAGCTTCTTGAAATACACATTGCCGTCCGGATAGAACGGCGTCGTTATGGGAGGGAAAATACCGTGAAGTAGCACAGGGAACCTCGCGCATCCATTATTACACGCGGCCGGGCCGCGATATCGCCTCTACCGGCTCTTAACGCCCCGCTCCGCATGCAATTGCTGCAGGGCCCGGATGTTCACTTCGCCGCGCTGCAAGGCCGCAATCCCTTCCGCCGCGGCCCGCGCCGCCGAAAGCGTGGTAATCGTGGGAATGCGCGCCATCACTGCCGCCCGCCGGATCGCCTTCTCATCGAACCACGGCTCGAGCCCCGTGGGAGTGTTGACGATGAGATGAATGCGCTGGCCTTTGATCAAATCCACTACGTTCGGACGTCCCTCTTTTACCTTGTAGACTCGTTCCACTTTCATCCCGGCGGCTTCGATCACGTCGCCGGTGCCCGAAGTAGCGACCAGCTTGAAGCCCATATCCACAAACTTGCGAGCAAGGTCGGCAACGTTGCGCTTGTCATGGTCAGTGACGCTGAGGAATACTGTGCCCTGCGTCGGCAACTTCTGGCCCGCCGCCAACTGCGCCTTCGCGAAAGCTTCTCCGAAACTATCGCCGACGCCCATTACCTCGCCGGTCGATTTCATCTCCGGCCCCAGAACTGTGTCGACGCCAGGAAACTTACTCCAGGGGAACACCGGCGACTTAACGTAGTAACAGCTTCCGGTGTCAAGATCGTTGCGCCGGTCGATATTTTCGGGGAGGAATTCTCGCAGCTTGCGCCCAGTCATCAGCCGCGCCGCAATCTTCGCCAACGGCACGCCTGTGGCCTTCGAAACATACGGCACCGTGCGCGAGGCCCGCGGATTCACTTCCAGCACGTAGACTTTTCCTGCTTCCGCGACATTTCCCGAACCGCCGTTGCCGCGTGGGATGGCGAATTGAATATTCATGAGCCCAATCACTTTCAGCGCCCGCGCCAGCTTAAAGGTGTAGTCGCGCATGCAATCCATCTGCGCCTGCGGAATATCCACCGCCGGCAACACGCAAGAAGAATCTCCGGAATGAATCCCGGCCTCCTCGATGTGCTGCATGATTCCGCCAATCACCACATCTTCGCCATCCGAGAGCGCATCCACGTCCACTTCAACCGCATCTTCGAGAAAGTGATCGATCAACACGGGGCGATCATGCGAGTACTCGACCGCCTCTTTCATATAGCGCACGACCGATTCTTCGTCGTAGGCGATCACCATGGCGCGCCCGCCGAGCACATACGAAGGCCGCACCACCACGGGATATCCGACCTGCTTCGCTCCCTCAATGGCTTCTTCCAGTGAGGTCGCCATCACTCCCGCAGCCTGCGGAATATTCAATTCTTCCAGCAGCTTGTTGAAGTGCTTGCGGTCCTCGGCCAGATCGATCGACTCCGGCGACGTGCCGATCACGTTCACGCCAGCAGCTTTTAGCGGCAAAGCCAGGTTCAGCGGCGTCTGTCCGCCGAACTGTACGATCACGCCGCACGGTGCGCCCTTCGAAGTCTCATGCTGGTAAATCGCCCATACATCCTCAAACGTCAGCGGCTCGAAATAAAGCCGGTCGCTCGTGTCGTAATCGGTCGAGACCGTCTCCGGATTGCAATTGATCATGATCGTCTCGTACCCGTCTTCGTGCAGAGCGAACGAAGCGTGACAGCAGCAATAATCAAACTCGATTCCCTGCCCGATCCGGTTCGGCCCGCTGCCCAGAATGATGATCTTTTTCTTATCGGTAGGCGCAGCTTCATCTTCGTCTTCGTACGTCGAATAAAGATACGGCGTGAAGCTCTCGAATTCCGCCGCGCAAGTATCCACGCGCTTGTAAACAGGCATGACACCGTGCTTCCTGCGCAGGTGACGAACTTTCTCTTGCCCTTCCAGCCGCCAAACACTGGCCAGGCGACCATCGGAAAATCCCATGCGCTTGGCTTCGCGCAGCACCTCGGTCGGAATCGATTCGATGGGATGCTTCTCCAGCTCAAGCTGCATGTCGTTGATCTCTTTGAGCTGGTAAAGAAACCACGGATCCATCGACGTCATCTTCGCAATCTGCTTCACCGTGTGTCCCTGGCGCAAAGCGTACTGCACATAGGCGAGCCGCTCGGGATGCGGCGTCACCAGCCGTTGCGTCAGGATCTTGGGCTCGATTTTCGCGCCGCCCACGCGCTTTCCGGTATCGAGAGAGCGCACACCCTTCATCAGCGCTTCTTTGAAGGTACGGCCGATCGCCATCACTTCGCCGACCGATTTCATCTGCACCCCGAGGCTTTCGTCGGCTCCAGGAAACTTTTCAAACTGCCACTTCGGAATCTTCACCACCACGTAATCGAGCGTCGGCTCGAAGCATGCCGGAGTCTTGCGCGTGATGTCGTTGGGAATTTCGTCGAGCGTATAGCCCACCGCAAGTTTCGCGGCGATCTTCGCAATCGGAAAACCTGTGGCCTTCGACGCCAGCGCCGAGGACCGCGAAACCCGCGGGTTCATCTCGATTACCACCATGCGCCCCGTCTCAGGATTCACCGCAAACTGAATATTCGATCCGCCCGTATCCACGCCGATTTCACGAATCACCGCGATCGAAGCATCGCGCATGGCCTGGTACTCGCGGTCAGTGAGCGTCTGCGCCGGGGCTACGGTAATCGAATCGCCGGTGTGCACGCCCATGGGATCGAAGTTTTCGATCGAGCAGATGATGATGACGTTGTCCTTGGTGTCGCGCATCACCTCGAGTTCAAATTCCTTCCATCCCAGCACCGACTCTTCAATGAGCGCTTCGCGCACCGGAGACATATCCAAACCGCGACTAAGCACCTCAACCAACTCTTCGCGGTTGAAGGCAATGCCGCCGCCGGTGCCGCCCAGCGTAAAAGAAGGCCGAATGATCACAGGAAAACCAATCTTGCCGGCAAACTCCAGACCGTCCTTTGTGCTATTCACCAGCGCCGACTTGGGCACGTCAAGGCCGATCCTCTGCATCGCGTCTTTGAAAAAGAGCCGGTCTTCGGCCTTCTTGATGGCCTCGACCTTCGCGCCAATCAGGATCACGTTGTACTTTTCCAGAACGCCGCCATCGGAAAGCTCAATCGCCAAGTTCAGCGCGGTCTGCCCGCCCACCGTAGGCAGCACGGCAAAACCCGCGCCCGGCGCCATTTCCCGCTCGATCCGAATGATTTCTTCCAGATACTCGAGCGTCAGCGGTTCAATATAAGTGCGGTCGGCGATTTCCGGGTCGGTCATGATGGTCGCCGGATTCGAGTTGGCCAGCACGACCTGATAGCCCTCAGACTTGAGCGCCTTGCAAGCCTGCGTGCCAGAGTAATCAAACTCCGCCGACTGCCCGATAACGATGGGCCCGGAGCCGAGGATCAGAATCTTCGAGATGTCAGTGCGTTTGGGCATTTCGGTTTTCAGTAGCGCCGGCATCCTGCCGGCTGTCGCGCGGGCGTCCCGCCCGCTGCCGCCGAGACGGCGGCGCTACCCTTTCCACTCCTCCATCATCGTCACGAAATCCTTGAACAGATAATGCGAGTCATGCGGCCCCGGCGCGGCTTCGGGATGATACTGCACACTGAACAGCGGCAGGTTCCGGTGCCGCAAACCTTCCAGTGTCGAATCGTTCAGGTCGATGTGCGTCAACTCGACTTCACTCTCCGGCAGCGAATCCGGATCCACCGCGAAGTTATGGTTGTGCGCCGTGATCTCGATCTTGCCGCTCTTCAACTGCTTCACCGGATGATTCCCGCCATGGTGCCCAAACTTCAGCTTGAAGGTTTTTCCGCCCAGCGCGATGCCGACGAGTTGATGCCCCAGACAAATACCGAAGATCGGCATTCTTCCCATCAGCCGCCGAATGCTGTCCACAGCGTACGTGCAAGGCTCGGGATCCCCCGGCCCATTCGACAGAAAAACTCCGTCTGGCTTCAGAGCCATCACATCTTCCGCCAGCGTCTGCGCCGGAACCACGGTCACCCGGCAACCTTCACCGCGCAGCTTCCGCAGAATATTTTGCTTGATACCAAAGTCGTAAGCCACCACATGAAAGCGTGCAGGTTCGTCCTTAACGCCCACCTGAGCCACCGGCTCGTGCGAACGCTCGCCGACTTCCCATACGTACGGTCCCTTGGTGCTCACCACTTTTGCCAAGTCCATCCCGTCCATCTTCGGAATCGAATTCGCCTTGGCCACCAGCTTCTCAGCGTCGCTCTCAAGCGTCGAGACGACGCCCCGCATCACTCCATGGTCGCGCAAGTGCCGCACCAGCGCCCGCGTATCGATATCCGAAAGCACGGGCACCTTGAACTGCTCCAGATATTCTTCGGCCACCTGCTGCGAACGCCAATTCGAGCTCACTTTCGAGAACTCGCGCACGATCAGCCCTTCGATCCACGGACGCGTGGCTTCGTTGTCTTCCTGGTTCGTTCCGTAGTTGCCGATTTCGGGATTGGTCAGGACAACAATCTGTCCTGAATACGATGGGTCGGTGAAGATTTCCTGGTAGCCGGTGATGGAAGTATTAAAAACGACTTCGCCGTAGCATTCGCCTTTGGCGCCGTAGCCTTTGCCTCGGAAGACTCGCCCGTCTTCCAGCGCAAGGATAGCTTGCATTCTCGCTCCGGGGTGTGGATTTTAAAGATTTTATCAGGGAAATGCTTCAAGGCCAAGCGAGGAAAAACCCTCACGCAGGAATTTTGTGTGGAAAAAATGAATTCATCAAAACACGAAGGGCACGAACCGCTTGGTTCGCTGCATGTACTCCTGATATCGCCCGCCGAGATTGGCCTGCAAAGCGTGCTCCTCAACATACACGCGATAAATGTAGCCGGCTGCGCCGGAAATCGTCATGATTACGGCGCTCAGCCAGTTCGTCAGGGCGAGGCCAGTTCCGAAATACATGAGTATGCCGCCGGTGTAGGAGGGATGCCGGACCCAGCGATAGGCGCCCTTATCGATGACCGGCTGATCGGCAGAAGCTTTTACGTCGCCCGTAAAGTGCTGGCCCAGCATCTTCCAGCAGTGTTTTCTCAGGAACCGGCCCAGCAATAGTACGGCGAGGCCAACAGCAAACCATGTCTTTCGATTCTGCGTAATTGCAAACCGAGCACTAGGAGCCACGGCAAAAGCCGCGATCGATCCGACCCACGAAGCGAGCATGATGAACGCCATCGAACCGCGATCTGTCCGCTCGCCTTTCGCCGGGCGAGAACGCCTGATCAAGGCGAATTCCGGGCCGTAACAATAAAGAAAAATAGCCCAGAACAGCCAGCAGTAGGGCGAAGTGTATGCGAGGGGCTTCACAAAAAAGAGAACGAAAAGTTGGCAACCAGATTTTTTATCGTACTCTACCCAGCTTATCCATCGGCCAATACCCAAACACAGCCTTGCCGTAGATATAACTCTGGTTCACCGGGCCGAAATCGCGGCTGTCGTTCGACATCGACCGGTGATCCCCCAGCACAAAATAGCTGTCCGGGGGTACAACCGTTTCCGGATACGAACGCGAGTCAGCATAGGCGGGCGGAACGTAGTCCTCATCCAGGGCCTCACCGTTTACATACACCTGGCCACCGTCGATGCGGATGCGGTCCCCGGCCGCTCCGATTACGCGCTTGATGTAGCTTTTCGAGGGATCGCGCGGATAACGAAACACCACGATATCCCCACGCGAAATTGGCTCCAACCGGTACACAAACTTGTTGACGAAGATTCGCTCCTGGTCTTCGAGCGATGGCATCATGCTGGTGCCTTCGACCTTCACCGGCTGGTAGATGAACACGATGATAAAAGCCGAAATCGCCAGGGAAAGAAACAAGTCTCGCAGCCAGACTGCGAGAGCCGGCCGCAGACGCGCTCCAGAGTTTGGTTCGACCCGGTCGATCCGGGGAAGAGACGGGGATGGCGGGTTCCCGGCTGCGTTGTTTGGACTATCAGGCATGCAGACCTCTATTGTATACAGATCGCCTCCGCTCGGCGGCGAGTTGTGCAAACTCGGTTCCCCAGCCAGATCGAAAGCAGGTTAAAATACCTCATTCAGGAGACGTGCATGACGCCCAGCCGCCTATTCCAGAACAAGTACGCGCACCGCGCCCTAACCCTGGTTTTTCTTTTAACGGTAACGCTGACCGTGTCGGCGCAATGGCCTGCGCAAGAAGACGAAGGCGGTATCCCCGCCTACAACGCCGGACCACCGCCTAAAGGCACGAAACTCCCTCCTATCCTCACCAAGGCCGATCTCTGGGGAGCAGACGCGCAGTATCCCTACCAGACCCACGCCTATGAGTTGGCGGCGAAGATTCCGATCGTGCTCCACCAGCAGCCGTGTTATTGCTATTGCGACCGGATGGGCCACAACAGCTTGCACAGCTGTTATGAGAATACGCATGGAGCCCGATGCGCGACTTGCCTGAAGGAACTTTACTATTCTTATCAGCAGCACAAGAAAGGCAAAACCGCCGCACAGATTCGCGCCGGCATCATCAAAGGCGACTGGAAGCAGATCGACCTGAACACAGCCGCCGCGATCAACTAGTTGCAAGTACCAAGTACCCAATACCCAGTACCCAGAAAACAAACACTTGTGCCCTCTCGCCAAGAATCCTACCCTGCTCGTTTTTACTGGATACTAGGTACTGGTACTGCCTCCACCAATTGCCCAATACCCGCCCTTTGAGTGATACTTGTGTGGCGGCTCTTCGAATTTCAGGAGCTAAGGAGTCCCTATTACGACGAGTACAGGAAAAATTCTCCATATGGCTCAAAAGGCTACCCCAAAGAAGTCATCCATCGCGGACGACCCGCGTGTCACCCAGGCTCTGCAGAATTATGAGGCCGGGCTGCGGGCTTTGCAGGAACACAAGTTCGAGAAGGCGAAACCACTGTTCCAGAAGGTCTTGGCCGGCCCGAGCAAGGAACTGACCGACAGGGCTACGATCCATCTCAGCATCTGCAACCAGCACCTCGAGCGGTCAACGTCCCAGCAGTTCAAGAGCGTGGAGGAGCACTACGACTACGCCGTTTCTCTCATGAACGTCGGGGACTACGTCACCGCGCGCGAGCACATCGAAAAGTTGTTGAAGCAATCGCCCAAGACTGATTTCGTCATCTACGGTTTAGCCGCGCTGGATTGCCTTACGGGTCATGTGGAGGATTCTCTCAAGCATCTGGACGAGGCTCTGCGCCTGAATTCCGGCTTGCGTTACCAGGCCCGTAACGACTCCGATTTCCACAACCTGGCGGAAGACCCCCGCTTTACCGAGCTCTTGTACCCGGATCCGGCTGCCGACCTTGCTTCGCCGGAAAGCTCGTTCCGGGAAGACGAATCGTTCTGATCGACGCAAACTGATCGATGCAGACTGATCGACGGAAACTGATCGACGGAAATTAGATCGGTACACCCGATCCTCAGATGGAAACCAGAATCGCTGATCTCTTGATCTTGGAGAAAGCCTCGCGCGAGCGTGGCCTCCGCGTGGTTGCGATCGGCGGTGGTACCGGTCTCTCTACTCTGCTCAAAGGACTGAAACGTTTCGCTCTCACCCCGGCTGAGTTGGCCGTGGCCTCGCCCGGTATGCCTGTAATTCGGGACCTTTGCGCCGTAGTCACGGTCAGCGACGACGGCGGCTCCAGTGGACGCCTGCGCAAAGAACTCAACATGCTTCCTCCCGGCGATATCCGTAACTGTATCGTCGCCCTCAGCGAAGACGAAGCTCTGCTTTCCCAGCTCTTCCGCCACCGCTTCGACAAAGGCTCCGGCCTTGAAGGTCATAGCTTCGGCAATCTTTTTCTGGCCGCGCTGACCTCCATCACCCACGACTTCTCCGAAGCGGTCCGCTTGTCTTCGGAGATTCTGGTCACCCGCGGCCACATTCATCCCGCCACGACTTCCAACATCGAACTCGAAGCACTGATGGAAGACGGCACGCGCGTCCGCGGAGAAACCAAAATTACTGCCAGCAAAGGCCGCATCCAGGAACTCTTCCTGGTTCCGCCCAACGTCGATCCTCTGCCGCAAACGCTCGACGCCATCGCCCGTGCCGATATCATCAGCATCGGCCCCGGTTCCCTGTTCACCAGCCTCATCCCGAACCTGCTGGTGCACGGCATCGCCGATGCCATCGTCAGCTCGCCGGCCACCAAGGTTTACATCTGCAATCTGATGACTCAGGCTAACGAGAGCCTAGGACTTACTGCCGCCGACCACATCCGAGCGCTCAATCGCCACGCCCACCAGCAACTCTTCGACTACGCGCTGATCAACCGCACACCTGTTTCTAAGGAACTCGGAGCCAAATACGCGCTCGAAGGCGCATGCCAGATCGTTGCCGATCTCGATGCCATCGAGGCTCTGGGTGTAATCCCCGTTCTCGGGGACTACCTGGAAGAAGCCGGCGTCGCACGCCACAACACCGCCCGGGTGGCCAGCGACTTGATGCAACTTCCCACACAGACCAGGAGGGTAGCCCGCGAAAGCCGGCCCGATGGCGAAGCTTAAACCTGCGCGCCTCCACTTCATGCTTTCCCGCACCAGCCGTAGTCGCTAGAATGTCGAGATATGAAATCGGTCAGGATCAGAGCGAAGGTAAAGATGTGGACGCTGGCCGCCCTGCTGTTGGCATTCGCTCTTCTCGGCACAGCTGTCGCACAGAACGACGACGCCGAAGAACCCACTGCAACCCTGAATTTTCTCATCATTAAGAACGACAACGGCAAACCGATTCGCAGCGCCGCGGTAATCATGCACCCGGTCAACTCCCACGGCAAGCAGAGCCGGGGCGGACTCGAGCTCAAAACTGACGCCGAGGGCAAGACCAGCTTTGATGGCGTTCCTTACGGTACCTTGCGCGTGCAGGTGCTGGCTTCCGGATTCCAGACTTTTGGCGAAGACTACGAGATCGACAAACCGAAAGTAGACTTCACGATCAAATTGAAGCGCCCGCAGAACCAGTACTCTATTTACCAGGACCACCCCGACGAACAAAAGAACGAGAAGAAAGACGACAAGACGCCGCCTCCTGATCCCAACGCCAAACCTCAATAGCTACCGCGATTGTGTTGAAGGCAGCGTCCCGCGCGGAGGGAACAAATTCTCTGGCAGCGCCGTTGGAGGAGATGTTAGTGTCGTACTCCAGCCTTGCCTGGAGGTGACCATGCCATTCCGTCGCAGACTGTTCTTGCTTACGCTCTGCGTAATTCTTTCGACCGCTTTTTCTTCTGCCGCTAATGCGGAATCCACCCCGACCATCCATGATCGCATCGCTGGCATGAAGGCAGCGGATGGCCTGTTTCCAACCGCATGGGACGCGAAGACCGGAAAACTTTTTCTGCAGATTAACAAATTCGACCAGGATTTCCTGCTGGTGGTTTCCCTCCCTTACGGGCTGGGATCGAATGACATCGGATTGGACCGGGGCAGGTTGGGCGAGGAACGGATCGTGCACTTTACCCGTGTTGGTCCCCGCGTGTTGCTGGTCGCTCCGAATTTGGAATACCGTTCGTCCTCCGCGAATCCCATGGAACAATTGGCCGTAAAGCAATCTTTTGCAGAGTCCGTTCTGGCCGGATTCAAGGTCGAGGCGGAAGAGGACGGCGCAGTTCTCGTCGATGCAACGGACTTTCTTCTGGGGGATTCGTTCGGCGTCGCCGAACAACTTGCGGATACGAAGCAGGGATCCTACAAGCTGGACAAAGAGCGCTGCGCGTTCGCGCTGGAAAACACGAAGAACTTTCCCCTCAACACGGAATTCGAATCGATTCTGACTTTCACCACCGAACACCCGGCCGAACGCTCGCTGGTAGCCACGGTAACTCCGGACGCGCATGCGGTCACGCTGCGCGAACATTACTCACTCGTGCAATTGCCCGATGACGGCTACCAGTCGCGCGCTTTCGATCCGCGCTCCGGCTTTTTCGATATCAGCCATCGGGATTATTCCGCGCCACTCGGCTCCGCGCTCGATGTGCGCCTCATTGAGCGTCATCGCTTGATCAAGAAAGACCCGAATGCGGCCACAAGCGAACCGGTAAAGCCTATCGTCTATTACGTCGACCCAGGGGCACCAGAGCCGATTCGCAGTGCGCTGGTCGAAGGCGCAAGCTGGTGGGACCAGGCTTTCGAAGCCGCCGGTTTCAAGAATGCTTTTCGCGTCGAAGTGCTGCCGCCGGGCGCCGACCCTATGGACGTGCGCTACAACGTCATCCAGTGGGTGCATCGCTCGACGCGCGGCTGGTCAATGGGAACCACCGTTTCCGATCCTCGCACCGGAGAAATCATCCAGGGCCGCGTAACTCTCGGCTCTTTACGTGCTCGCCAGGATTACCTGATCGCCGAAGCACTGCTCGCGCCCTACAAAAAAGGCAAGCCCGTCTCACCGGAGATGCGCGAGATGGTGCTGGCTCGGCTTCGTCAACTCGCCGCCCATGAAGTCGGTCACACGTTAGGCCTGGCCCACAACTTCGCCGCCAGCTCCATCGCGCAGGGAACTTCGGTGATGGATTATCCCCATCCCTGGATCACGCTCGATGCCAGCGGCAAGCCCGACCTGTCGCACGCTTACGCGACAGGGATCGGCGCATGGGATAAGGTGTCGATCGAATACGGCTATTCGCAGTTCACCGCGGGTACCGATGAGCGTGCAGCCCTCGACAACATCCTGAATACCGCCCAGGCCGGCGGCCTCTATTTCATCACCGACGCCGATGCACGGCCCCTCGGCAGCGCCCACCCTCATGCCCACCTTTGGGACAATGGTCCGGACCCGGCGGCGGAACTCAATCGCATTCTCAAGGTTCGAGCCGCAGCCCTGGCGCGTTTCGGCGAAGACGCGATTCAGCCCGACACGCCTTTTTCCGAGCTGGAAGACACTCTCGTTCCTCTTTACCTGCTGCATCGCTATCAGACCGAGGCCGCCGCCAAAGAAATCGGAGGCCTCGACTATCGTTACGCGCTCCGCGGCGACGGCGAGCTGGTAACCAAAATCGTGGATCCGGCAAACCAGCAAAAAGCGCTCGACGCTGTACTAAAAACCCTCGCACCGGAAACTCTCACCCTCCCCGAGTCGTTGCTGCGGATCCTTCCTCCCCGCGCTTTCGGCTATCCCAGAACCGTCGAATCGTTCGGTGGACACACCGGCCTCACATTCGATCCTGCCGGCGTGGCAGAATCGGCCGCTGGTCTCACCCTCACCCTGCTCTTCGATCCCCAGCGGGCTTCGCGGCTGGTCGAGTATCATGCCCGCAATGCAGCGAATCCCGGTCTCAGTCAGGTCATTGAAGCAGTCTTCCAAGCCACGTGGAAGGCGCCGCGCGCCACCGGCCTGGGAGCTGAGACGCAGCGCGTCACTGAAGCTTCAACGGTGGAACATCTACTCGCGTTGGCGGCGAACCCCGGTGCTTCCGCGGAAGCCCGTGCTCAGGCCCGTGCTGAGGCGTTGTCTCTTCGATCGTGGATGTCCACTCAAGTGAGCAAAGCGCCAGAATCTCCCGAAGAAAAGGCAGTGCGGACCGCAGCCATCGCTCGCATCGAAGCCTTCGAGAAAGATCCGGAGAAGTTTGTGCCGGCAACCGATGTCGCCGCCCCACCCGGGCAGCCGATCGGAGACGACGAGCAGGAATAGCCGCGCCCGAGTAAAATCTTGCCCATGAACTATCTTCTTAAGACCGAACCCACGGTATATTCCTTCGCCAATCTACAGCGCGACAACACGACGATCTGGGATGGAGTCACCAATCCCGTCGCCGTCAAGAACCTGCGCGCCATGAAGCCGGACGACAACTTGATCATTTATCACACCGGGGATGAGAGGAGCGCAGTAGGAACCGCGACCGTCGTATCGGTCGACGACAGCGACCCCAGGAATCCTCAGGTGAAGATTAAAGTCGGCAAGCCCATCGCCAAGCCGGTGACGCTGGCCGAGCTGAAGGCGAATAAGCTCTTCGCCGACTCCCCGCTGGTGCGCCAAGGAAGGCTCAGCGTCGTTCCTCTGAGCGACCCTCAGTACAGGTTTCTCACGGGCCATTAGAGGTCATTGCTCAACGGACGCGTCAGTGGGCTTTCGCGTCCCGCCGAATCAGTGCGTGATCCACAAAGAAACCGATTCCAACTGCCAGCGGAATCACGCCAAACGTGGCTGCGATCATGGCATCGGGCTCCACGCGTCCGATGAGGACGAAGGTCACGATATAGCCCATCGCCCCCGCCACCAGCAGAGTTCCCGCCCGCCGCGAACGCGCCGCTTCCGACAGCTCCGCTTGCATCGGAACTTCCATGCCGCGCGCAATCGCCGCCAACCGCTCCTCGCTGCGCAGTTTGCGCACCCGGAAAAACGTATACATCGCTGCCATCGGGATGCCAAAGATCATAACCACCGCCGCCGGTCCCACAATGTTTCCATCCATAAAACCTCCTGAGTTCCATCAGCGCCACTTACACCGCGGCGCATCGTCATCCCTATTTACGCGGTCCTAAGGAAAAAGTTCCGCCCTTCCGACTAATCCGCTTACAAAACTTTGCAAATCTCCCGCCGTCCACCTAGCAACCCAGGCTTAAACTACTGGTTCTTAGCGATTGGCGGACCAGCCCATGCAGCCTGGAAAGGGATGCTCACAAGATGGAGCCTGAAACAACAAGAACCAAAGGCCACCGGTGGTTCTTCCCGCGCCAGATATGCGTCACCGTGTGCCTCTCCGCCCTGCTGTTCGCGCCGCGTTCGCGGGCACAGGACGTACAAGAGAAGATCGAGGTCGACAATCTTTCCCGTAATTACGTAGTGCATCTACCCAGGGGCTATGACTCAAAGCAGCATTATCCCGTGGTCGTTCTCTTGCCCGGTCAAAACCAGGAACCCGACGACATGCAGCGGCTCACGCACTTTGACCAACTCATCGCCGATAAGGACGGCATTATTACGGTCTATCCCGACCCAACGCGCGGCCGGTGGAATATTGGAGTGCATCCGGAGCAGCAGGCGGTGATGCCGCGGCGTGGCTACGGACGTCACGGAGGCTACGGCGGCGGAGGCTATCCGGGTGGTGGAGGGTATCCCGGGGGCGGAGGCGGTTACCCTGGAGGCGGTGGCGGCTATCCGGGAGGCGGGCAGAGCGGCGGGCAGAATCCGGATGAGAACAGAAACCGGCCCGAGCCCGCGGACGATATCGCTTTTCTCAACCAGATGCTCGACCAGCTCGCCCTCAAATACTCCGTAGACACTCACCGCATTTACGCGACTGGGTTAGGCGACGGCGGATTCATGGCGCTGCGCATGGGCTGCGAAATGGCCGATCGCGTGGCCGCAATCGCTCCCGTCGGCGCGGCCCTGCCTAAGACGATGATCTGTCTGCCGGCGCGACCAGTTTCTGCGCTGTTTTTGAACGGCACCGACGATCCCATCGTTCCCTACGGCGGCGGCACCTATAAACCGGGCCAGTTCCACGTACTCTCCGCCGAAGACAGCGCCAAGACCTGGGCCAAGTTTGACCGCTGTGACGAAAAGCCGGCTCAAGCGAAGATCCCGCCATCGCAGAAAGGCGAGAAGGAAAGCAAAACCTTTACTTTCAATGGATGCCAGGGCAACGCTCAAGTGGTGCTCTATGCCGTCAAAGATGGCGGCAATACTTGGCCGGGCGGCGAGCAGTATATGAGCGAAAAAGAGGTTGGCAAAACCAGTAACGCCCTCAACGCCAACGAAACCATCTGGAACTTCCTGTCTACGAAGAAAATCGCGGACGAAAGCGGCACAGCAAAGTAGCATCTCGTCACACCAGATTCGGATGCGAATCCGGATAAAACTTGGCAATCATCCGTCCTGTCATCAATCCGCCTTCGTATTCCGGGATGATCACCTCATCCGCCCCCGAATTACGCATCGCCTGCGCATACCGCGACTGCCCGGCCCGAGTAATGATTCGCGCCTTCGGGTTCAGCGCCTTCGCCGTCACTGTGATGTAAAGATTATCTGCATCATTGTCGATCACAATGCACACGCCGCGCGCGTGCTCAATCCCGGCGGACTGCAGCACATCATGCCGTTTAGCATCGCCCTGAATGGTGAGCACCTTGTCCTTTAGCAATTCGCGGCATAGACCTTCATTGGTCTCGATCAGCACGAAAGGAATCTTCAGGCGGTTGAGTTGGTCGACCACAGTCCGTCCCACCTGCCCGTAGCCGCAAATGATGAAATGATCGCGTAGTTTTTCGATGCTGACGTCGTTCACCATGGTTCTCCAGGCCTCCATCCCTTGGCGGTTGAAGATCGTAACCGCGACCCGCTCCGCCACCCAGATCTGAAACCCAAACACCCCCGCATATACAAAGATCGAAAACAGCTTGGTCGAATTGTGCACCCGCCTGGCATCGATGGCGTGCGGCTGGATCATCCAGAACAGCGCATCCTGCCAGGTCAGCCCCTCCAGATGCCGGTACACCAGCACGCACATCAAGCTGAAGCCGGCAAACACCACCAGCGGCAGCCACAAGCGGCGCAGGAACAGCAGCACGATTCGGACCATGGGGCAGCGATACTACAGCAAGTCTAACTGGAGAGCAATGGGACACAGATCGCCAAAGTCGATAGCCGGAATTGCTTTTTTTAATTGTCTTTAGAAACGAAGGAACGTCGACCGTCGACCCCGCCGACTCAGCGAATCAGCTGCCGCAGCTCGCGCCGCAGAATCTTCCCCGAGGCCGTCTTGGGGACAGCCTCCACAAAATGCACTTTCCGCGGCTGTTTGTAATTGGTCAGCCGGTCGGCGACGAATGCGCACAACTCATCTTCCATCATCTTGCAGTTCGTAAATCCCTCTCGCAGGGCAACGAACGCCACGGGAATCTCGCCAGCCGCCGCATCCGGACGTCCCACCACGCCGCATTCCCGCACCGCGGGATGCTCCAGCAGCACCGCTTCCACCTCCGCCGGAGCCACGGGAAATCCTTTGTACTTAATCATCTCCTTGCGCCGGTCGACCACCCGGTAAAATCCCTCGGCGTCGCGCGTAACCACGTCCCCCGACCAATACCATCCATCACGCAACACGGCAGCAGTCGCCTCCGGCTCTTTCCAGTAGCCCAGCATGATTTGCGGTCCGCGCATCACCAACTCGCCCGGCTCGCCCGTAGGAACTTCCTCGGCGCTCTCCGCCGAAGCCGTCAGATTCTCCGTCCCGATCACTCGGCAATCCGTCAGCGCCAGCGGATGCCCAATGGAATCCGGCCGGTAAAGTTCCGGCTCCAGAAAACTCGAGTGCGTCACCGGCGACGCCTCTGTCATGCCGTATCCCTGACACACCAGAATGCCCGTGAGCGCCGTGAATCTTCGCGGCAGTTCCGGGGCCAGCGGCGCAGCTCCAGATTTCACCCAAGTCAGTTTGTGGTTCCTGGGAAACTGTCCCGCCTCCGCGGCCAGGCACAGAGCATTCATCGCCGGAGGCACCAGCGGCATCATCGTGATCGCCTCCTCCGTGAGCAACTGAGTGACTCGAGGAACCCCGAAGCGCGGCATCAGAACCAGCGTCGCCCCCAGAATCAGCGAAGGGTTGAGCATCACATTCAACCCGTAAATGTGATAGAGAGGCAGGAAGCAAAGAATATTGTCATCGGATTTCAGCGGAGTCCCGCGCGGCCCCAGAAACTGATAAACATTCGAGATCAGGTTGTAATGCGAAAGCATCACCCCCTTGGGCAGACCCGTCGTGCCGCTCGAATAAGGCAGCGCACCCAGAGTTCTCTCTGACCCTTGACCAGGCTCAGGCAGCGTAGCACTCACCGGCTTCAGCAGATCAGAGAACGGATCGGCTCGGCCGGCCTGCTCTCGCGTGTAAAACACCCGCCGCAAATTCGGCAGCCCCGCAAGGTTAATGCCAGCAATAGTCGGCCCATCCGTAATCAAGAAAGCGGCGCCCGAATTCCCCAGCTGATGCCGCACTTCCCTTTCGCGATAGGAAGGATTCAGCAGGGTCGGAATCCCTCCCGCCAAAGTTGCCGCATGGTAAACCGTGCAGAACTCCCACGAATTGCACAGGAAGATAGCGATGACTTCCCCCGGCCGCAATCCGGCTGCCACCAGCCCGCGCGCCAGCGCTTCCACGGTCTCTCCATACTCGGCAAAGCCGAGCCGCCGCCCGCAGGAAGTATCCACCAGCGCGGTCTTCGCCCCATGCTTGCGGCACGCTGCCAGAACGGCATCGTGCATAAAAACATTGTGGGGATCAGCGTAGAGTTTGGTACGCAACATGGCGGGGATGATTGTAACGGAAAGCACTGAAAGTTCAGATGCCGAGGACCTAGCTCGCCAGCTTCCTCAGAAATTCCTGCTCGTCCATGCGGTACTTGAAGGCCTTGCGCCCATCGATGAACACGACCGGAACTTCGTCGTTGAACTGCCGCCGCAGTTCGCTGTCGCTATCCACATCCACTTCCTGCCAGGTAAAGCCGCCGCGGCGGGAGAGTTTCGTGAGACTCTCCTTCACCAGCTCGCAAAGATGACAACCCTTCCGCGAGTAAATCACGACTTGGCGTGACTCTGGCACGGCTGGATTGTAGCCTTCCCGAGGTGCCGATTCCACTGGGAAATTGTCTAGAAATGAAAAGAGGTAGAATTCCGCCATGCACACCGATCGCAACAAAAACGATCCCGACAAGCCTCTCCGCGGCAAGACGTGCCTAATCACCGGCGCCGCCCTCCGCCTCGGACGCGCCTCCGCACTCGCTCTAGCCCAGGCCGGCGCCGATGTAGCCATCACATTTCGCACCTCCGCCCGCGACGCCCAGCGCACCGTGGTCGACCTCGCGAGTCTCGGCGTCCGCTCCTTCGCGCTGCACTGCGACGTCACCGACGAAGCCAGCGTCAAATCGATGATGAAAGAGGCCGGACGCGAACTCGGCCGCATCGACATCCTGGTCAACAACGCCGCCAACTACGCCACCGCCGACTTCGATCGCCTGACGACGCGCCAATGGGATGCCATGTTCGCCTCCAACACCCGCGGGCCATTCCTGGTCTCGCGCGAAGCCCTGAAGTGGATGCGCCGAAAACGAACGGGATCGAAACGAGAGGAACCCATCGAGGCCAAAATTATCAATATGGGATCGCTCGGCGGCCTGCGCCCCTGGCCGACGCACGCCCACTACTGTTCTTCCAAGGCAGCCCTGCACATGCTCACCAAGGTGATGGCAAAAGCGCTAGCCCCTGAAATCGCAGTCAACGCGGTCGCGCCCGGCATGATCGATCTAGGCGAAAAATCAGCCGCTGCTTTCTTTCGCCGTATGGCCAAACAAACTCCCATGCTGCGCAATGGCCGGGGCGATGAGATCGCCGCCGCAGTCCTATTCTTCGCCACCGCCCCACAATTCATCACCGGACAAATTCTCGCAGTAGATGGCGGCCTCGGCCTTTAACGATACGAGCCATGGAACGGCACGGCTCGGGAAGGGCACGACTTTAGTCGTGCCGTTAAGTCGCCGAAACTGTGAAGCGCTTTAGCGCCTGAGGGTGCGCCTTCTTGATTCCGAGCAAAACCTTCTCGGCGACCTCATTCCTCCGCCGAAGTCGGATCAATCATCCGTTTCACTTCCGAAATACGATTCGCCGGGAAACCGCCCTGCTTGGCATGCTCCCGCACCATCGCTTCATTGGGAGCGATATACACGCAATAAATCTTGTCCGCGGTGACGTAGCTCTCAAGCCACTGAATCTGCGGCCCCAGGTTCTTCAGCACGCTGCAGGACTTCTGCGAAATCGCCAGAAACTGATCTGGCGGTAAACTTCCCACGCCCGGGATCTCGCGCTCAATCACATATTTCGGCATTCTTCCTCCGTTGGATCGACGTCTGGCTCCGACCGCGGAGAACGTCGCCCGAGAATCTTAATCCGCCCCGCGTGAAATAGCTACTTGACCCCGAACCCGCCACCCCTCTTCTGTACTCTTTCGGCTCAAGGTATATTGGGGCGAATGAAGAAATCTAAGAGCGCACCTTCTTCCAAAACTACCGCCGTCTCCGTCCCCCGCATCGCGGTCGCCATAATGGCCGCAGGCAAAGGCACGCGGCTCAAGTCGCAGCTGGCCAAGGTTCTGCATCAGGTAGGAGGCAAGCCTCTGCTGACCAGAGTTATCGCGGCGGCCAGCAGCGTCGTACCGCCCGCGGACATCTTCGTCGTCATCGGTCACGAAGCTGAGCGCGTCCGTTCGGTCGTGGCTCACACGGGCGTCAACTTCGTCCTGCAGGCCGATCAACGCGGCACCGGACACGCTCTGATGGTCGCGCAGCCCGCACTCTCCGCCTACGACCACGTCATCGTTCTTTCCGGCGACGCACCTCAGATCACGCCTCAAACCATTGCGCGCCTGCTCAATTTCCATCTCGACCAGCAGGCCGCCCTCACCTTGCTCAGCGCCGACCTCGACCACCCCACCGGCTACGGCCGCGTCATTCGCAAAAATAATCGCAGCGCCGAAGTCGAAGCCATCGTCGAAGAAAAATCCGCCAGCCCCGCCCAGAAGGCAATCCACGAAATCAACGCCGGCTTCTACGTCTTCGCTCTTCCTCAGTTGCTCTCGAACATCGAGAAACTTTCCACCGCCAACCCCCACGGCGAGTACTACCTCACTGATATGGCCAGCGTCCTGCGCCGTTCCAAACAACGCGTCGCAGTCTGGAAAACGGAAAACCCCGACGAAGTTCTCGGCGCCAACACTCTCGCGGAGCTCGCGGCCATCGACCATCAGATCCGCATGCAAAAGTGCCAGCAGCTCATGTCCGAAGGCGTCACCATCTACTACCCCGCAACCTGCGTGATCGACGACGAGGTCGAAATCGCTGCCGACACCGTGATCGAACCCTCCGTGCAAATTCTAGGCCGGTCGCGCATCGGCGCCGCCTGCCACATCAGCTCATTCTCGGTGATTCGCAACACCGAGGTCGGCCCCGGCGTCCTCATTCGCCCCGGCTGCATTCTCGAGGAAGCCCGCATCGGCCCCAGCGCAGTCCTCGGCCCCTATTCCCACTTGCGTCCCGGCAGCGACATCGGAGAAGGCGCACACGTAGGCAACTTCGTCGAAACCAAGAAGATCAGGCTAGGCAAAGGATCGAAGGCCAACCACCTTACTTATCTCGGCGACGCCGAAATCGGGGCCGCCGTCAATATCGGTGCCGGAACCATCACCTGCAATTACGACGGAGTCAACAAGCACACCACCATAATCGGCGACGGAGCCTTCATTGGCAGCGACAGCACCCTGGTCGCTCCCGTGCGCGTGGGCAAGGGCGCCTACGTGGGCGCAGCGTCGTGTATCACCAGCAACATCCCCGACGACGCGCTCGCAGTCGGCCGCGCAAGACAGGTTGTAAAAGAAGGCTGGGCCCGCGAAAAGCGCGCCGCAAGAAAGCCAAAGTAGTTTACGGGGATGAGGAGATCTCTGGAGCATGCTGGATAAAAGCGCGCTAGACAAATGCGCGTCGGATAAACGCGCGTTGAATGAAACGGATCATTGGATCAAACAGATCGGGAAGGGCACGAGTTCACTCGTGCCGCCCAGAAGCGCGAAAGATGCGGGCTTTAGCCCCTGAGGGACTCGCCCCTAGTGCGAAATTGCGGCAAACAACGGCGAATGCATCAGCGATTGAAACTGCGCATCGCTGTCTTTGAAGTGCACCATAAACTTTGTCCCGTCGGAATCGGCCGTGGCCAGATCCATAGCCGCCTTTTCAACCGGCGAGGCGCTGCTTTTCTTGTACATGATGACCGCCTTCATCATCATGGCTAGCGTCCCGGCAGTAATCGAGTCCGAGGTGACAACCGTCAGATCAAAATTCACTCCGCTGGTAAAATCCATCGTGTAATACGAACCCAGCACCCGCTTCTTGACCGTCTCGTAGTCGGCGATCTTGGCCGCATCACCCAGCGCCGATCGCATCATATTCTGCGAGCCCTGCTGGTCCAGAATGCTCCAGAAAGCAGCCGCATCCACATCCGACATCATATCGGCCATGGTCGCGTTCGTATCGATGTTCAGGATCTCTCCATCGCGCGTGTCCAGACCCAGCTTCACCGCGGAAGGCTCCCCAAACAGCAGAGTGCTGTCATCGAGAAATGTCATCACGAAGCCGCCGTCCATGGGGTAAAGAATCGAGGTGTGGTATTTCGTTCCCTTGATCTTCAGCAGGGTCAACTTCTTTACCACTGCCTTCTGGTTGAAGGGCCCGCTGGCGATAAAGATCGTCCTCACTCCCTGCTTGGCAGTGCGGAACGAAGGCAGGGCAAGCGTGTCGATGTCTTTATCAGGGTTGATGCCCACACCTTTAAGCGCGGCCTCGGCTTGCTTCACGCTTTCCTGCGAATCCATGATTTGCGTCTTTAGCGCGGTCGCCGTCGGCGAGTCGCGGAGCGCCCGGTAATCCACCGAAATCAACTGCTGCAGATCGGCCGGAACCACTGCCCGGGCCGACGAATTTAACGGCATGGCATTCGCTACGCCCACAAAAGCCACGGCCAGCACTACACAAGATGTGAGACAAGCTTTCAAAGTTCTCATAAGGTCTCGGTCCTCATAAAGATTTTTCTGAGCAAATGTTTCCTGGTCCCGGTTTTGCCTGACGACGGAACGGAATTCTGTCCGCATCTTGCGCCTTAGATGCGAGCTGAGTCATTCCCGTTACCATGCTCCTCCTGATTCTAAGCCAGCGAGGCGGGTCCGCGCTTGGGCAAAGGTGCTAGACCCGTGACCATTTTGGGACGTCACGTCTCTCGCCTCACAAATTCACTATCTAACCGGAGCCAATCGCTGTAAGATGCTCACATCCGCTACTAACTACCCGCTCCCACGCAAGCTCGTTTCTGGGCGCCGAGAAATCAGGGAAATATTGAAAATCCTCCTGTACAACCCCGACAACGGGGTTACGCGCAATTTTATGCCTCACCTCTGGATGTTCCTGCTACAGTCTCTAACCCCGCCCGGTCACGAAGTTGTCCTTATCGACGGTAATGCTCAGCCCATGGACGAAGCCGGAATCGCCAGCTACGTCCTCGAACAAAAAATTGATCTGGTCGGCATCGGCGCCATGACCCGCATGATCGCCAAAGCCTATCGCATGGCTGACGCCGTTCGTGCCGTAGGCGTGCCCGTCGTGATGGGCGGGCCTCACGTCACGGAAATGGCCGACGAAGCTCTCGGCCGCGATGGCGGACCCCGCCACGCCGACGCCGTCGCTCTCGGCGAGGCCGACAACACCTGGCCGCGCATTGTGGAAGACGCCGCCCGCGGCGAACTCAAAGACATCTATGCGCCCGTCGATGCCGCAGGCAAAGAACTAAAGCCGTCACTCAAACCGTATCCCGTAATCCCCTGGGACACCATCGATCTTCACCAGTTCAACCTCGTCCCCAAGTCAGCCAAGCACTGGCTGCAGAAGATCGGCGAAGGCTGGGGAACTTTTCGGATCGTTCCCGTCGAAACAGGTCGAGGCTGTCCCTACGGCTGCGAGTTCTGCACCGTAACCGGCTTTTTCGGCGACTCCATCCGCTTCCGGACCAACGAAAGCGTGGTCAACGAACTCCTTCTGCTCAAAGCGCGAGCCCGAAAAGAAAAAGGCCAGATCGCCGTTTTTTTCATCGACGACAATTTCGCCATCAACCTCAAGCGCACCAAGTCCCTGCTCCGTGACATCATCGCCGCCGGCGCACAACTGAATTGGGTCGCTCAGATCAGCGCCAATCTCCTTCGCGATCAGGAACTGGTCGACCTCATCTCCGCCTCCGGCGGCAAGTGGGTCTTCATTGGCATGGAGTCGATTGATCCTGCCAACCTGAAAGACGTCAACAAAGGCTTCAACAAACCGGAAGAATACGCCGCCGTGCTCCAGCGCCTGGCGCAGCGCAACGTCTATGCCATCACGTCGTTCATCTTCGGCATGGATAACGACACCGTAGGCGCCGCTGAACGCACCCTCGAGCAGGTGCGGACCTGGCCGCCCGGCCTCCCAATTTTCGGGTTGCTCACACCCCTGCCAGGAACTCCACTCTACAAACGTCTCGAACTCTCCGGCCGCTTAACCAGACCGAAGCACTGGCAGGAGTTCATTCCCTTCACCATGGCGCACACGCCATTAAAGATGACCATCAACGAAGCTCATGCCGAAGTGAACTACGGGTGGTCCCACGCCTACGGCCCCCAAGCCATCGCCCAGGCCGTGGACTCGCTCGACGACCAACCGCTCGGTTATCGCGTCAACATTTTGATCGCACGGCTCTGCTTCCGCGGAATCTACTTTCCCATGCTCGGGCGCTTCGCGTGGTGGAAGGTGATTTCAGAAAACCGCAACACTATCTTCAACCTCGCCAGGCAAGGTTTCGTGGCTTGGTGGGATTCACGAACCAGGCCAGAGCCGGCCCCGGCTACCAGCGCGGGAGATTAGCAGCCTCTGGCTTTAGTCATCATCCGGATCCGTCGGCGGCCGTTTATCGTTCATGAAGTAATCCCCCTTCAGCACCGCGGGAACCGTCTTGAATGTGATTGGCGTCTGGGCGAAGTTGAAACAGTCAGAGAGATCGTCGGCGGACGTGTCCGCGTAGCCCAGCGACGGCAGATTAAAGTTGGTCTCGATAAATTTCAGAATGCTTCCAAAGTCGTGCGTGACGTGCGAGATGTACGCTGGCTTGGCGTAGGGCGAAATCACGATCATCGGCACCCGGAATCCATACACGTATCCGCAACCCCACTGCGCGCAGTTCGTCCCCCCCAGCACTTGCGGCGCGACATGGTCGTACCAGCCGCCCCAGTCGTCCCAGGTAAGAATGATCGCGGTATTCGACCAGTAGGAACTGTTTCCGATTGCGTTAACGATCGAGGCTACATAGGACGGCCCGGACCCATCGTTACTCACAGCATGGTCGGATTCCAGGCCGTTGGGAATCACCCAGCTCACGGTCGCGAGATTGCCGTTGATAATATCCGTCAACACCGGCGCAGAGTTCTGCGCCGTAGCCAGTACCACGTTGTTGGTCCAGTCGGATCCCGTGCACGCAGTCGCGTTCGGCGGAGTCGCGTTCGGCCCGCACATATGCTGGATCGCATTGGGAGCCGTCCAGATCGATCCGGGAGATGGCGCGTAATAGCGCCAGCTAATGTTGGCCGCGTTCAGCAGGTCAGTAAGAGTTTGATGCTCGAAGCACGGGTAGATCGGGCTTTCCACTCCCGCAGGGTCGATCTGTTCGACGTATTCCGCCGCAGGAGCGGTGCAGCCAGTCTTATTGTTGGCGTTCTTCACCCCAGCCGGATTCTCCGCCTCGAACAAGTTGCTGCCCGCGGACGGCGCCGATGTTCCTGAGATGATGAACTGGTGCGCCGGCATACTTGGGCCCTCGTTGGTCTGAAACATCTGATCGGCGAATGTGTAGGTCTGGGCCATGGTCAGGTAGGGCGCCACGTCATTCGGATACACGTACATAAATTGCGGGTCCGGAGGCGGGGGACAGCCCACCGCTCCTGCCGTGCATGAATACGGGATCAGGTCGGCGCCATTCATCTGGCATTCCCCGGACGCATTCAGGTTGCACATATCCACGAAAGCGCTGTGGGCGTGGCTCAGATCGTAGTTGTCGGGGTTCCCGTTGCTGCCAACCGTGCCCAGGTCAATCGGGTTGAGCGTGATGGTCGCACCTGTCGAATCCACCCCGCTGCTGGCGATGTTGTACTGGGAGGCAGTCGGGGTCGTGCTGCAGGCGCTGGCGGATCCGTAGGGTGGAATACACAGTCCCTGAAACAAATTGTCGGGTGTGCGGTTCTCCTGGAAGATGATCACCACGTGCTGAATCTTCGAAGCCGGTGGTGGGACGGTGATCGTGGTCGTACTGTTTCCACCGCAGCCGTTCGAGCTCAACAGAAGTCCGGCAACACAAAATAGCAGAATCGAGACGGATAACAGCGCTAGACGACTCATCGTGGAACGCCCCCTTGCGCGAAGCAACCACAGTCTTCCGAACTTCAGTCGTGAACCCCAACGCGGGATTTTCCACTCGGTCAGCGCAAAAATATCTAAAGGCTGGTTGCCACTTTTCAGAGGCCTGGTGAAAAACTTTGCAGCTGTTCGAACAGCGCTTTCAGCGCTGTGATTGCCTCCAACGCGCACACTACGACCTTACGATCTCCGCCCTCTTCCGCACTTCCGCCGCGAACACCTGATCCTTCAGCCCGGCCAGATTGATCTCAACATTCGCCAGCGCCCCGGTAATCGCCGCCCGCGCCAAAGCCTCCGCGGTAGTCAAGTCCGACTTCATATTGGGATTGCTGATGGCAACCAGCCTTTGCGTGATCTCCGCTACGTCATGCGCCTTCTCTGCCACGCTCATTGGAACGCCGGTAGCCAACTTGAGAGCAGCCTCGATCAACCGATCGGCCCCAGCCGGCTCCGTTTTGGCCTGCTTGTACGCCGTCATCACGGCGTTGTAAGCCTCCGCGTCGCCATCAATCGCAGACTTCAACTCCTCGCGCAACCGCCCCAGTCGCCCGATCGCCGTGCTCAACTCGGTTTCATATTGCAGATATGCTTTCTTCCCTCGCGACATCGAAGCCACCATAGTCGCGAGCCCCGCCGCCATCGCCGCTGCAGCCGCAGCCGCGCTGCCGCCGCCCGGTGTTGCCGTAGGCGCCGCCAGTTGCTCGACAAAAGGTTCCACTCCCGCCCGCAACCCGCCCACCGCCGTCTTCCCACTCATCACCGCCGCCAACCGGTTCTCCAGGATTAAAGAGGAATCAAAATTCTCCACCTGCAGAAACCATTCCGCCGCCGCTTCCAGCGCCTTCTTCGGAATCAATCCCACAATCTCGCTCGACACCGGACTCACGCCATACCGCGCCGCTTCCCGCTTCACCATTTCAAACACGCGATGCACCGGCGTCTGCTCAAAATCCGTCAGATTCATCGAGACCTGCGCCATCCCCCGCACCAGAAATCCCGCACCTTTCACGAACCGCATCCCGCCGCTGGAAAACCGCACCGCCTTCGCCACTTTCTTCGCGATCTCCACATCCGGCGTGTTCAAAAAAACGTTGTAAGCAATCAGAAACTTTCGCGCGCCCACCACCGTCGCACCCGCCGTCGGATGCACGCGCGCCTCGCCGAAATCCGGCTTCCGCGCTGCATTCGTCGCAATCTCCGCCCGTATCCCCTCAAACTGCCCGCGCCGGATGTTCTCCAGATTCTGCCGCTCCGGCGTCGCCGCCGCCGCTTCGTACAAATAAACCGGAATCTGAAATCGCTTCCAGATTTCCTCCCCGACATGCCGCGCCATGGCCACGCAATCTTCAATCGTCACCCCATCAATCGGGATAAACGGCACCACATCCGCCGCCCCCATCCGCGGATGCGCCCCCTTATGCACATTCAGATCAATTAATTCCGCGGCCTTCCCCACGCCGCGAATCGCCGCCTCCTGAATCGCCTCCCGCCCACCCACTAGCGTAATCACACAGCGGTTATGGTCCGCGTCCATCTCACGGTCCAGCAGGTAAACACCATCCATCTTCATGGCGTCAACAATGGCGTCGACCTTGGATTTGTCACGGCCTTCAGAAAAATTAGGAACGCATTCAACCAGCGTAGACATAGGTCAGAAGAATATCCGGGTTACAGCTAGATTGTCATCCTGAGCGGAGACGCGCGCTGCGCGAAGCGGAGCGCGCGTCGGAGTCGAAGGACCCCTTGCAGCTTCCGTTCAGCATCGGCCCAGCAGGATTTTCCACCACGTGTGGACGTTTCGTAGGCTACCGCCCCCGCCAGAACCTCCCGACCCCAACTCTCACCTGCACCGTATTCAGCCCAGGATTCGGGTTCGCCAACCCGGCATTCGAAATATGCAAATACCGCAACTCGATGCTCCAGTTATATTTCGGCCCAAGCACATGCGTCCCCAGCGCGGCCGCCGAAGTAAAGTTCACCGGGTTCGTATAGGTCGGCACATTATGATCCGTGAACAGCGTCCCTCCGCTGAGTTCGAAGTAAGGCGAGAACCGCCCCCGCCGCTCGAAATTCCACTTCAACCCAAACGGATTGAACCCCACCCCATAAGCCGTATTCGCCGGCTGAAAAATCAGATACGCCGGCTCCGCGTCCACCGCATACTCAAATCGTCCTCGCAAAAACCCCGGCAGATGCGGCCCCGTAATCACCCATCCATACCTCAGTCCCGCGTCAAAAATTCCCGTCCGCGAAGTCCCGCCCGGCACCGAGTGTCCACCCCCAGCCCAAATCTCCACCTCATGCCCGCCTTCTTCGGGACCCGGGTCGGCCTGCCCGAAGCTCGAACCCGCGACCGTGATGGCAAAGCAGAAAATCAAGAAGGCAAAAAAGAGAACCCTGCGTGTGTGCCCCATGCCCTTGGAGGTTGCCCCACTCCCGCAAATTTTGCAAGCTCGCCGCATCACCAACGCAGGGTGCCCCATTTCTCGCGTCCTTTGCGAGAAAGCCTGCCCTGAGCTTGTCGAAGGGTGGGATTCCACAGACCTCGCCCTCTTACGGGGTTTGATCCACCCGTCATGCACGCAATTAGCGGCTGCCCATCTTCGCGCGCCTTTTGCAAAAGCCTGCCCTCAGCTTGTCGAAGGGGTGGGACTCCGCGAACCTAACTTCCTTGGGAGGTCGAACCGATCCAGAGCCCCTCGCGGCAACCCCCGTTGTGATCCCGATCACATCCAAGCGACATCCCCGGCGCTACAATCATCTCGAAATCATCAGTAGTCCGCATCGGAGGTTCCGATGTCCAACCAAATTCGCAGATTCGTATTCCTTATTTCGGTCGTCTTCCTCTTCTCGGCCGCACTGTCGGCGCAGCAACCGCCGGCCCCGCAGCCCGCAACGCCGTCTTATTCGGCCATTCCGGTCGAGGCCGCCAGGCAGGCGAATCCCGTCAAATCGTCGCCCGAATCCCTCGCCCGCGCCAAAAAGTGGTGGGACATGGACTGCACCATGTGCCACGGCAAGGAAGGCAACGGCAAAGGCGACCTCGCCAACGACATGAAGTTAAGAATCGCCGACTTCACCGATCCCAACACCCTCAAAGACCGCACCGACGGCGAGATCTTCTACATCATCAAGAACGGTCATCAAGACATGCCCGCCGAAGGCGAGCGTGTCAAACCCGAAGAAAACTGGGACCTGGTCAACTACGTCCGCTCCCTCGCCAAGCCCAAACCCGAGCCAAAGCAGTAGCTGGCCCATCATGCTCGTGAGCGATTGGCTCTAGTTCTATTGTCATCCTGAGGCAGTGGGGTCGCACGCGAAGCGAGCGACTCCCAACAAAGGACCTTCGCACTTTGTCGCCGCCATGCTGATGCCGCCACTGAGATCGCGAAGGGCACGACTTCAGTCCTGAGTCCTGCCACCCGTGCCCCGACGGAGCACCGGCTTAATAGGCTGCTTGACAACCCTCCACTCAAATCCTTATAATTAGCACTCGATAGGTGAGACTGCTAACAGCACTCCCTAACCCTTAACAATTCATAGGCTTACAGAACGTCAACCCGACTATCCAACCTTGAAAGGAGTTGCAACCATGGCTAAATTCACCCCGCTCCACGACCGCATTCTGGTCCGTCGTGTGGAAGAAGCTTCCACCACCCGAGGCGGCATCATCATCCCCGACAGCGCCAAAGACAAGCCGCAGGAAGGCGAAGTCATTTCCACCGGAAAGGGACGCACCAACGACGAAGGCAAAACCTTCCCTCTGGCCGTTAAAGAGGGCGACCGCATCCTGTTCGGCAAGTATTCCGGCACCGAGATCAAGATCGATGGCGAAGACTACATCATCATGAAAGAAGATGAAGTCCTCGGCATCCTCTCCGGCGCCGCCAGCCCGGCCAAAAAAGAACTAGCCGGCGCGCGAAAGTAATTCAGGCTTGTCATCCCGAGTGCACTTTAGGTTTGTCATCCTGAGCGCGCCGTACGCGTTGTCATCCTGAGCGCGCACTTTGCGCGAAGGATCTCAATCTGATGCGCACTCTCAGTTCATGCGTTTTTACTGAGAACTGAGAACCGAGAACTGAGAACTTATCTAAGGAGAAAAGAAAATGGCAAAACAAATCGTACACGGCGAAGAGTCCCGCCAGGCAATCCTGCGCGGCGTCAATCTTCTGGCCGACGCAGTAAAAGTCACCCTCGGCCCCAAAGGCCGCAACGTAGTCATCGAAAAGAAATTCGGATCGCCCACCATCACCAAAGACGGCGTAACCGTAGCCAAAGAAATCGAACTCAAGGACGGCCTCGAAAACATGGGCGCCCAAATGGTTCGCGAAGTGGCGTCCAAGACTTCCGACGTAGCCGGCGACGGCACTACCACCGCAACAGTCCTGGCCCAGGCAATCTACCGCGAAGGCGTAAAGACAGTAGCCGCCGGTGCCAACCCAATGGCCATGAAGCGCGGCATCGAGAAAGCCGTCAACGTAGTATGCGGCGCAATCGACAAAAAGACCGGCGAGCGCGCCAAAGGCGAGCTCGACAAATTCTCCAAGCCCGTCTCCGGAGAAATGATCGCCCAGGTAGGCACCATCAGCGCGAATAACGATGAAACCATTGGGCACATTATTGCTGAGGCTATGAAGAAAGTCGGCAAGGATGGCGTCATCACCGTTGAGGAGTCGAAGACTCTGGAGACGCAGCTCGAAGTGGTCGAGGGCATGCAGTTCGACCGCGGGTATTTGTCTCCTTACTTCGTTACTGATCCGGAGCGGATGGAAGTTGCTCTGGAGAATGCTTACATTCTGATCAACGAGAAGAAGATCAGCTCGATGAAAGATCTTCTCCCGCTGCTCGAGCAGATTGCCAAGAGCGGGAAGCCGTTGCTCATCATCGCTGAGGACGTTGAGGGCGAAGCACTCGCTACTCTCGTCGTCAACAAGCTGCGCGGAACGCTGCAGGTCGCGGCCGTCAAGGCTCCGGGCTTCGGCGATCGGCGCAAGGCTATGCTGCAGGATATCGCGATCCTCACCGGCGGCAAGGCCATCACGGAAGATCTGGGCATCAAGCTCGAGAATGTGCAGATCAGCGATCTCGGCCAGGTCAAGAAGCTCACCATCGACAAGGACAACACGACGCTGGTCGAAGGCAAGGGCAAGCACTCGGAGATCGAAGGCCGCGTGAAGGAAATTCGCAGCCAGATCGACAAGACCACCAGCGACTACGACCGCGAGAAGTTGCAGGAGCGGTTGGCCAAGCTGGTTGGTGGCGTAGCCGTCATCAAAGTCGGCGCCGCAACCGAGACCGAGATGAAGGAAAAGAAAGCCCGCGTCGAAGACGCCATGCATGCAACCCGCGCAGCCGTGGAAGAAGGCATTGTCCCCGGCGGCGGAGTGGCACTGGCCCGCTGCGGTGCGGCGCTCGACAAGCTGAAGGTGGAAGATCCGGATGAACAGATCGGGATCAACATCGTGAAGCGCGCCCTGCAGGAACCGCTGCGCCAGATCGTCGAAAACGCCGGTCAGGAAGGCGCGATCGTGCTTGGCAAAGTGCTTGACTCCAAGGACCCCAACTACGGCTTCAATGCTCTGAACGACGAGTATGAAGACCTGGTCAAGGCGGGCGTGCTCGACCCGACGAAGGTCGTGCGCACTGCCCTCACCAACGCCGGCTCCATCGCAGCGTTGATGCTCACCACCGAAGCCCTGGTCGCGGAGATTCCGGAAAAGAAGGAAGCTCCAATGCCGGGCGGACACGGCGGCGGCGGCATGGAAGGCATGTACTAAGAACAGCTGTCAGCTGTCAGCTTTCAGCTTTCAGCTGTCAGTAAAGTCAAAGGCCCTGCTCTCGCGAGCGGGGCCTTTTTTTTGGACTGATTCGGGAACGGGTGTTAGTTTTTTCTTAGCGATGTTGATCTGGGGTGCCGGCGCGTCGATAGAATTTACCTGTGCGAGCGGCGTTTAGGAGGGTATTGCCAGTGGGTACTGGACGCTGATCGCCAATCAGTCGGGTGGCTTTTCAGCCACTAGGGTTCGACTCCCTTACCCTCCTCGGGTCACTCGACTTGTACCGAAGGTTCTTGACTGCGGGGTGGATTGGCTTATCATAGAAATTGATTGGCGATCGGCGTTTAGTATCTGCGAGCCCCGAGCAAACGCTCGGGGCTTGGCTTTTCGGCGAGGACTGGAATGAGTTTTTCGGCGTCGGCGGCAGATGAAGGTGACAGCCTCTGTCTGGCCACCCATGGACCTGAGTGCGCACATGCGGGCAAGCCCCCTCATCTTGTCACTTGGTTTTCCTGGTTTTTGCCACCTGTGATTCTTTGTAGCCCGTGTTGCAGTAGGGGTGGGTGAACTGTAGGTTCGCCAAAGTGCCTACCCCCTTGTCTGCTTGGCGCTCCTTGTGATCCTTAGACCGACACGAAGGGGGCAAGCGTGCGCCACATATTTTGCATCGTTCTCGGTTGTCCAATACGGACCTAATAACCCCCGCGTCCTGAACTGATTTTGAGAATTTCTTCCGCTTCGTGTCGTCTTTGGGGATATTGCTTACGTCTTTCAGCTCTTCTAGCCTGCTGTCCCGCTTGAGTTTTTTGATTATCCTTTTGTCATCGTTAATGCCGGACTGTAGGCAATTGATGATGATGCGGTGCATCTGCAATACGGACTCTACCGGTCGCGTCCGGCTGCCCTTACTGTGTCCGATCTGATTGATAAAAAACTTGTGTCGGACTAGAAATTCCTCAAAGTCCTTTCGGACCTTCGTAAACTCTTTCAGCTTTTTTGTGGTTTCTAATTCTTGGGCCAGCCGGAGGGCCGCGAGGAATGCTCCGGGGTGAAACTTGCCGGTCGCACCGTAGGAATAAACCGCCTGATCCAATCCCAGGGAACCAGCGTTCCGCTCTCCATTGTCGCTAACGAGCGTGCCGACGTCCTTTACTTTCTTCAGATATTCAAGGGTCACTGATCCGTCGGCATCATCCTGTAATGGCGTGACCTGCACCTTTTTCTTACTGGTCGCCTTCTGCCCTTGCCACATCGCAGACGTAACTCCGTTAAACATATTGACCATGTCGAGGACCATTTTGAATGCCTCACTTGAATACGGCTGTCCAGCGCGGGGCACGTCCGGGCTTTGTGTATTTAAGTCCAAAATTGGGCCGAACACTACTCCATGCACTTCCTTCGCCAAGACATCTATTTCCTTGACCTTTGCAAGTTTTGCATAGTAGTCCGTCCCGGCACGCATCAAGGCCCGAGTGGCGACGGCATTAGGCTTACGTCTCGCACGAATCAGGTCAAGGTCGGTCGGATCGATCGTCGCAGGATTCGCATTGATTTTTAGGAATGAGTTCTCCGCTGTCTGTGCGTCGCCTTCCACCCTTTGGATGTCGGGTTGTAGTGTTGCGATTGCTCTCCCTCGCCGAACTTTGTCGGGATCGTCGGTAGACAAGGGTTTCATCGCCATGCGATGCAGTTCTTCGTAGCTCCCGACCTTTTGTGCCATTAGGTCTTGTGTTGTCTTATGAAATTTTGCCTGTGCTGGCTGTATGTCATCAAAAAAGCCGCGAGAGATCGCGCCATTGCCATAATCATCATTGACCCAACCTATGAGGGCACTAAGTCTGTGAGCGCCATCGACGATAAAAACCTTCCCACTCTGCTTGGAATGCCAGAGAATAAGTGCGGGCACAAGATCGCCATCTAGCCAGCTTTTGACTAGGTCCACGATCATCTCTGGAGTCCAATTGTTGGTGGTCCGCTGGAAGTCGGGTTTCCGTAGGACGGTGAAATACATGCGGTCATGTGACAGTTCCTCGACCTTGAAGATCGGTTCCTTCCCGCCTACGCCGCCTGCACCACCGGTTTCAAAATCCTCGCGTTTAATTAGCGCATCAAGATTGACTCTATGGGTGGGCATCGTTACCTCCTGCGGCGTCATGGTACATCGCCGGTCCGAGGCGCGCCACTCCCGCGGCGGGGCGCCCTACTCCGTCCCTATCCGATGCATTGTCGCGAGCTACCCACCTTTCGTGGTTTTCGAAAGGTGGGAGTCGATGCTGCGGGCGGGTATGGGGTTTGGCCTGCCCTCGGCGTGTTTCGGCGGCGATTCCGTGCGAGGTCAACGCCGGCGCTGCGGGCTGCGTCGTGCCCAGCCCTTCGACTCCGCTCAGGGCAGACTCTTCGAAAACCACGAGGGGGGCACCCTCGCGTACCTCAGCGGCTAAAGCCGGGCTTCATTTTCTCGGGTTTTACGGCACGAGTGAACTCGTGCCCTTCCCGAGCGTGGCGGGCCTTCGAGTTCTCTGTTCTGCTGCGTCCGTTCTTGGCGGCGGCTGAAGCCGTGTTCCTTTTTTTGCGGGTTGGTTTGGCACGAGTCAACTCGTGCCCTTCCCGAGCATGGCGGGCCTTCGGTTCGTGGTCTGCTTCGCTATTCACGGCCTGCCTGAGCGGCTGAAGCCGAGCTTCATTTTCTGGGGCATTGACGGCACGGGTAAACTCGTGCCCTTCCCGAACTCTCTTGCGCACAAGGGAAACTCGCCGCGACCACGCTCGGGAAGGGCACGACTTCCAGTCGTGCCGCAAACGCGTCCTACATCACGCGGCTTTAGCCGCTGAGGGCCAGGTGTCTAGTTTGAATCCTGGGTAGGCTGAGCCATAACGATAATCCGAGGCCTCACTCACTATCCCTCGTTTCACGGGATTGTCGTGGACGTAGTTGCGATGCACATCGAAATCCGTGGCGTCCCGGATGCGATGGTCGGTGAATCCGCGTTGCCATACTTCGCTCTTTCTTCCTAGCTCCACTCCTAATGCATGCGAGTAGCCTCCTTTGATGAGTTGGATCGTGCGCTCCAAGGTGGCGTCGGGCGCTGGCGTGAGCAAGAGATGAAGGTGTTCGGGCATTACGACGAATGCGTGCAGCTCAAATCGTCCTTGCCGTCGATAGCCATACAGCGTCTTTAGAAAAAGTCGTGCGTACGATTCGACAACGAAGAGTCTGCGGCGTTTCCAGGTTGAGAACGTGACGAAATATGTCCCGTGTGGGCGGAGGGAACGAGTCGGCTTCAAAGGCGTACCTCAGCGGCTGAAGCCGCTCTTTGGCCAGCTTAGTACGGCACGAGTGAACTCGTGCCCTTCCCGAGCCTTATTCTTGGCATCCGTGTGCCGCTTTGGGAAGATCGCGCACGAAGAGGACGGCGCTGCCAGGTTGAGAACTTTACGAAATACGTCCCATGCGGGTTGAGGGAACGAGTCGGCTTCAAAGGCATACCTCAGCGGCTGAAGCCGCTCTCTTCGCAGACTAATACGGCACGACTGAAGTCGTGCCCTTCCCGAGCGTTATTCTTGGCATCCGTGTGCCGCTTTGGGAGTGCCGACTGTCCCGCCTTTCGTGGTTTTCGAAAGGTGGGAGTCGATGCTGCGGGGGTGAAGGCTTTACGCGGCGCTGAAGCGCCGCTCTTCCACGGTACTACACTCGTCCTGCTCGTTCTCCGCAAAATCCAAGATCAACGTCAACGGCTTCGGACAGGAGTGTCTGACTCACACTGGCAATTTGGGTCCCCGAAGATTCCCACAGGTTTATTTTTTTCGATGTTCAGGTTACCTTGCTTCCCGTTTCGGGATGGGGATACTGGAATAGGGCGAAGTGTGCGGGTCTGTCTGCATGTGCAGAACGGCGGGGTTCGTGGTCGCTGAGGTCCTTCACTTCGTTCAGGATGACAAAATTTAGAGATGGATGACAATCAAGAGAGGATGCTGGTTATGGGGGTGTTGATTGGGGATTTGATGGCTTCGGGGGATGAGGGCTGTCCGCCGGGCGGGTTCGGGGAGGGTCCGCGGAAGAAATCGCTGCGGACTGGGGGGAAGCTTCCGCCTAAGCGGATGGGGGAGCTTTCGGAGCTGGATTTTTTGCGGAAGGCTATGGGGATGGGGATGATTGTGTCGAAGCCTTGGGGAGACAGCTACCGGTATGACTTTGTTTGCGATGCAAATGGGAGGTTGTGGAGGGCGCAGGTGCGGTCGACGGAGGATCGGTTTGGGGCTCGGGGATATGCGGTGCATGCGTCGGTTTATGTGGGGCGGAAGATTGTTGGGCTGACGAAAAAAGATATTGACGTGCTGATTGGCTACATCGTGTCGCGGGACATCTGGTATGTGGTGCCGGTGCGGGCGTTTATGCCGCGGAAGAATTTGTGGTTCTATCCGGATGGCAGCAAGAAGGGAGCTATGTTTGAGAAGTGGCGGGAGGCGTGGTGGGTGATGATGGGGAGGAAGTGGCGGGCTGGGTTGTGATACGAAAAGACGTGGTTGAGGGCGCGGCTAACCCTCATCCCTCCCGGCGTCGACTCCCACCTTTCGAGAACCGCGAAAGGTGGGGCAGCCTCGCGATCTTTGCCGTCCCACAGACTACTTCACGCCTTTCTCGGGATTCCACGAGCCTTGCAGCTTGCGGACGTAGACGATCTGGCCTACGTGGTAGGCGTTGTGGGTGCAGATGTTGGCGATGGTGGGCGCCATCTGAGCCAGCTTTTGGTCGTCGGCGGATTCGACTAGCTTTTCGAGGGCGGTCATCACCTGGTCGAGCTGTTTGACGGTGTCGGCCCACTGCTTAGCGTCGAATTTCTCGAAGGTCTGCTCGTTGTCGCCGGCGAATTTGTCGTTCGTCCCGCCCTGGAACTTGATCAGGCTGCGGCGATTCCAGAAGAGGAGGTGGTAGGTGAGCTGGCCGGCGGAATGGCCTCCGGCGGGAGGCTGCCAGCTGGCTTGCTCGGCGGTGAGTCCGTCGACGGCCACGCTGATGGGCACAAACCACTGTGCCTGATTGTGGGTAGTGTGGAGCTCTTGCAGCAGGAGGCTGCGCAGGGTTGCGGGCGGCTGCGGCTGATTTTGGGCGAGGCAGGGAAGCGAACACATTAGAACCAGAACCGAACCTAGGACGGCGAGTGTGTGCTTCATTGGGGATTCTCCTGAGACGAGGTGAGACGGGTAATAGACGGGCTGCATGCGTCTAGGTTAGCGCGTTTTGGTTAGCGAGGGAGCGGGAAGCGCGGCCAACAGCCTGATTTCAATGGGGAATTAATAAACGGTGGGTGAGGAAATCTGGGGTATGATCAATACATGCCCTTACTCCTGGAACACCTTACCAGCCTTCGTCAGGAAATCACAGATTTACGGAACATGAACGCTCGCTCGGCGGCCAAGACCGCGGACAGCCAGATCGACCAATCGGCAGTGGAAATGCGCGCCAACCGGTTGCTCGAGATCAAAAAGGAACTGTCGCAGATGCTGAACCGCCCGGAGGATCCCAGAGTGTGGTGGGAAAAGGGCGGGGGGCGGAATCGGGTGGCGTAGCGGCGGGTGAGCAGCTAAGAATTTCTGATGCCTTCATTGGACTAGGAGTCCGATGAGGGCTTTTGTTTTCTTGCAAGCAGCGCACGGGCTGAGGCGCTGTAGGCAAGTTGCATAGGTCCCCTTCGACTTCGCTCAGGGCAGGCTTTCGCGCAAAGAACGCGCTCAGGATGACAATTGTGGGGTGAGCGTTTCGGCGGCGGCGGCGAGCGCGGCGGAAATTCCTTCAGCGCGCGGCGCGCCGCCTTGGGCTAGGTCTTTGCTGCCGCCGCCGCGTCCGCCGAGTTTGGCCATGGTTTCTTTCAGCAGCGCGCCCATGTCGTACGGTTGCCCCACAGACTGCGCGAAGACGAGCGCGGGTTGCGGCGATTCGGTGGCTAGCAGCGCGATTGCGGGAGATTGCCGCGTCAGCTTCTGGGCGAGCAGCTTGAGGAAGTTGAGGTCGCGGTCGGAGAACGTGTGCACCACCAGTTTGCGGCCTTGGCTCTCGGGAGTTTCGGCTAATAGAGTTGCAGCCTGCGCGGCGGCGAGTTCGTCTTGCGATTGCTCGAGCCGCTTGTGCAGCGACTTGATTTCATCCAGAGACTTGCGAGCTTGCTGCGGCACATCGTAAATGCCCGCGGAAAACAGCGTGGCGGTTTCGGTGAGCGTGGAGAAATCGCGGCGCGCCGTTGCGACCGCGCGCTGGCCGGCCACGAATTCGACGCGATATCCCTGGCGAACTTTTTCCGTCTTGCGGAGCAGGATGCTGCCAATCTGTCCGGTGGTGTTCACGTGCGTGCCGCCGCAAGCGGTAACGTCCCAGTCGCGGATGTCGATTAAGCGTAACTGGTCGCGCTCGGTGGGCGGAAGTTTTCGCAGGCCGAGCTTTTCTGCTTCGTCGCGCGTTACGTAACGGACGTCCACGGGACAATCTTCGACAACGATTTCGTTAGCCCGGCGCTCGGCGGCTTCGACTTGTTCTCTGCTGAGCGAGGGTGTTTCCAGATCGATTGAGCAGTAATCGTCGGCCATGTGGAATGAGACAGTCGTCATACCAAAAAGGCGCACGAAGGCGGAGGAGAGCACGTGCTGGGCGGAGTGTTGCTGCATGTGGTCGTGGCGGCGGGCGGCGTCGATTTCACCGCGGACGCGGGTTCCGGGCTTCACGTTTTTTAACGGGGCGTCGAGGTAGTGGACGATGTGGCCGTCTTCGGTATCGGCGACTTCGGTGACGCGGAATTTGGCGTCCGAAAAGACGATCGAGCCGGTGTCGTGAATCTGCCCGCCGCTGGTGGGATAGAACGCGGTGCGGTCGAGAATCAGCGCTGGGCGCGGCGTCTCGACCACTGAGCGAACTTCGGCGTCGAAGTTGTAGAGAAAGGAGTCGTCGTAGTAGAGGCGGTCGGTCATGCTTTCTTCAGAATAAGCATGGCAGTGACGGTTATCAAGTCGTTGCGCTCCGCGATTTCCGCGGCCTTGGGTTCGGGGGTTCGATGTTATCTTTAATTCGTCACGCTCTGATTCGTTACGCTTGAGTCGTTGGCGTGACAAGCTCTCCTGACCATGGACGTTCTGCAGAAACTGTTTGACCAGCATTTTCACGCGCCGGCCGCGAAGGTACAGCCGCTTCAGGGCCAACTTGGCGGATCAGGACGGAATATTATCCGGCTCTCTGGCGAACGGCAGAGCGCGATCGGCATTCTGTATAACGTGCGCGAAGAAAACGTCGCCTTCCTTGAGTTTTCCCGCCATTTTCGCAAGCACGGTTTGCCCGTGCCGGAAATCTACGCGGAAGATCTGGATCACGGCGCGTATCTCGAAGAAGACCTTGGTGATACCACGCTCTTCGAGTTCCTCTCGAAGCATCGGACGGGAGAGAACATTGCACCCGATGTAGTGGAAGCCTATCGCAAAGTTGTGGCCGTGTTGCCGCGCTTTCAGATCGAGGCAGGGCGCGATTTGAATTATAAGGTGTGCTATCCGCGAGGCAGCTTCGATCGCCAATCCATCTTCTGGGATCTGAACTATTTCAAGTATTACTTTCTCCGGCTCGCCGGCATTCCCTTCAACGAGCAGGCGCTCGAAGATGACTTCGACAGCTTGACCAATTTTCTCTTGAGCGCGAATTGCGATTACTTTTTGTACCGTGACTTTCAATCGCGAAATATCATGCTCAAGGGTGGGCAGCCTTTTTTTCTGGATTATCAGGGAGGACGCAAGGGCGCGCTCCAGTACGACATCGCTTCCCTGCTCTATGATGCCAAGGCTGATCTGCCGCCAGAACTTCGCCAGCAATTGCTTGATCTCTACATCGACAAGCTTGGCGGCTTCATCGACGTAAGTCGCGAAGCGTTTCTGCATCATTACTATGCTTACGTCTACGTGCGGATCCTGCAGGCGCTGGGGGCTTATGGATTTCGCGGTTTTTACGAGCGCAAGGTTCATTTTCTGCAGAGTGTGCCGTACGCGCTGAAGAATCTGCGCTGGCTGTTGCATAACGTGAAGCTGCCGATCGCGCTGCCCACGCTGATGGAGGCCTTCAACAGCATGCTGGCTTCGGAGAAACTGCAGGGCCTGGCCTCGGACGCGGACAATCTTACGGTGCGGATTTTTAGTTTTTCTTTTCATCGGGGCTGGCCGAAAGATGAAAGTGGAAACGGCGGCGGGTTCGTTTTCGATGGCCGCAGCCTGCCCAACCCCGGCCGCGAAGAGCGCTTCAAAGCGCTGACGGGTAAAGATGCGCCGGTGATTGACTATCTCAACCAGCAGGAGAGTGTGCATCAGTTTCTGGCCAGCGTCCTGTCGCTGGTGGATGCCAGCGTGAGTAATTATCAGCAGCGCGGCTTCAAGCACTTGATGGTGTCGTTCGGCTGCACGGGCGGGCAGCATCGTTCTGTCTATCTGGCTGAGCAACTGGCGAAACGATTGCGTGGCAGGAACGGAGTTGAGGTGGTGGTGAGGCATCGGGAACTGGAGACGCCGGCGCAATGAAGGCCATGATTCTGGCCGCCGGCCTGGGCACGCGTCTGCGACCGCTTACAGATAATCGTCCCAAGGCCTTAGTGACAGTTGCTGGCCGCACGCTGCTCGAAATCACGCTTTCGCGCTTGCGCACCTTCGACGTTCGCGAAGTGATCATCAATGTGCATCACTTCGCGGACAAGGTCGTTGATTATCTGAAAGCCAACGACAACTTTGGCATGCGTGTTGAAGTTTCTCGTGAGGAAGTCTTACTCGATACTGGCGGCGGGTTGAAGAAGGCGGCTCATTTTTTTCTCGACGACCCAGCTCGTTTGGACGAGCCCTTCATTCTGCACAATGTGGATGTGATCAGCACGATTGATCTTCAGCGAATGCTGCAGTTTCATCGCGAGCGTGGGGCTCTGGCGACGCTGGCGGTGCAAGAGCGTGAGACGTCACGATATCTTCTTTTTAACGAACAGGGCGCACTTCGAGGCAGGGGCGCGGGCCGCAAGCGAGAGGCTGGCCTTGGGCGGCCTGCTGCGCAGGTGCAAGCGCTGGCTTTTTCCGGCATCCATGTTATTTCCCCGCGAATTTTCTCGCATATGACGGAGGATGGTGCTTTCTCGATCGTCGACTGCTATTTGCGACTCGCTGCGCTGGGAGAGAAGATCGTTGCATTTTCCGCGGATGAATATTACTGGCGGGATCTCGGCCGGCCGGAGAATATCGCGCGAGTCGAGCGGGATTTCAAGAACAAAGTCGTTTCTTAAAAGGAATCGACTGCGACAAACGCGCTAATCCTATGCATTCGTTGACTTGCCTGTTTCACTTACGTAAGATTTGCCCCTAGTGATCGGCCAGACCATCTCGCGCTACCGTATCGTTGAAAAGCTCGGTGGCGGCGGCATGGGGGTGGTTTATAAGGCCGAGGACACCGAGCTCGGGCGTTTCGTGGCTCTCAAGTTCCTGCCCGATGATGTATCCCAGGATCCGCAGGCATTGGAACGCTTCCGGCGCGAGGCGCGGGCCGCTTCCGCGCTGAACCACCCCAACATCTGCACCATCTACGACATCGGCAAGCACGACGATCAGTCCTTCATCGCCATGGAGTTTCTGGAGGGCTCGACGCTGAAATATCGCATCGGCGGGCGGCCAATGGAAACCGAATTGATTCTGTCGCTCGCCATGGAAATCGCCGACGCGCTGGATGCGGCGCATTCCAAGGGAATCATTCATCGCGACATCAAGCCGGCAAACCTGTTCGTGACCGAGCGCGGACACGCCAAGATTCTTGATTTCGGGCTGGCGAAGGTGAGTCTGGCGGGCATTTCTTCCAACAATGTTGCGGCGCTGAACACGCAGACCCGGTCGATGGACCATCTCACCAGTCCGGGCACCATGCTGGGAACCGTGGCCTACATGTCTCCGGAACAGGTTCGTGCCAAGGATCTGGATGCGCGCAGCGATCTGTTCTCGTTCGGCGCCGTGCTGTATGAGATGGCGACCGGGACGTTGCCTTTCCGGGGCGAGACCTCCGGGGTGATCTCGCACGCGATTTTGGATGGAGAGCCCATTCCGGCCGTTCGCCTGAACCCCGACCTTCCGCCCAAGCTGGAAGAGATCATCAACAAGGCACTGGAGAAAGATCGCGAAATGCGCTACCAGGGCGCGGCGGAAATGCGCGCCGACCTGAAGCGCCTGAAGCGGGAAACGGAATCGCGGCATAGCGCACCTTCCAATTCTGGGGCGGTAACGGCAGTGCAGGACGCGGGGCCGTCTGCGGCGGGCGCGACACCACAACCGGGTTCGGGGTCTGGTCCCGCGGTGGCTGCCTCATCGGCTTCTTCTTCCTCGGGTGCCGCGAAAGTCGTCGACGTTGCTCTGGTTGAGAAAAAGAAGTTCTGGCGCGTAGTTGTTCCCACTGCAGCCGTGGTCTTGGCGGCCGCGCTGATCGCCGGCGGCCTTTACTGGCGCTCGCGTTCGGGGTCGCCGGCGGCAAGCACTGCTCCGCTGACCGAGAAGGATACGGTCGTGCTTGCGGACTTCACCAACTCTACGGGCGATCCCGTCTTCGACGACGCACTGAAGCAGGCGCTGGGCGTCCAGCTCGGACAATCTCCCTTCCTTAATATTTTGTCCGATCGCAGGGTGGAAGAAACATTGCATTTGATGGGACGCCAGTCGAATGACCGCATCACGCGGGACGTGGCGCGGGAACTGTGTGTGCGGACGGGCAGCAAGGCCATCGTGTTGGGATCGATATCGAACCTTGGCGGGCAATATGTGATTGGCCTGGACGCGGTCGGCTGCAGCAGTGGGGACACGCTGGCGCAGGAACAGGAAGAGGCGGCAGGCAAGCAGGACGTGCTGCGAGCGCTGGGGAAAGCCGCGTCTAACCTGCGCGCGAAACTGGGCGAATCGCTGGCCACAATCCAGAAATTCGATGTGCCGGTCGAGGCCACGACGCCGTCGCTCGAGGCGCTGAAGGCCTTCAGTATGGGCATCACCACCTTTCGCTCCAAGGGGAATGCCGAGGCGATTCCGTTCTATAAACGCGCTCTCGAACTCGATCCGAATTTCGCTGTGGCCTACGCCAGCCTCGGTCTGATTTACGGCAATTTAGGACAGGCCAGTTTAGCGGCGGAGAATATCAAGAAGGCGTATGCTCTGCGGGATCGAGTCAGCGAGCGGGAAAAATATCGTATCTCGGCTTTGTACTACGACAATGTTACGGGCGAACTGGAGCAGGCCACCCAAGTCTACGAACTGTGGGCCAAGAGCTATCCGCAAGACCCGGTGCCGCCCATCAACCTGGGAGTCATCTACGCTGAGCTTGGACAGTATGAAAAATCTTTGGCGGCGACGCAGGAGAGCCAGCGTTTAGCTGAAGGCGCAATCGGTTATTCGGATCTCGCAGATATTTACCTTGCCCTCAACCGCGTCGACGATGCCGAGAAAGCAATCCAGCAGGCTCAGAAGCACAATCTCGTTGGTGATTTCCTGCACCTGGCAATCTATCAATTAGCGTTTCTCAAAGGCGACACTGCGGAGATGGAGCGACAGGTAGCCTGGGCGGCCGATAAACCGGGCAGCGAAGACATATTGCTGTCATTCCAATCGGACACGGAGGCCTATTACGGGCGGCTGAGCAAGGCTCGGGACTTTTCCCGGCGCGCGGTAGACGCCGCGGTCCGTGCCGACTCGAAGGAAACGGCGGCCATCTGGCAGATAAATTCTGCGCTGCGCGAGGCGGAATTTGGCAATCCAGCAACCGCGAAGCAAGATGTTTCCGCGGCGCTGGCCCTCTCCCCGGGACGAGATGTGGAAATGCTGGCTGCTCTGGCTCTGGCGAGGAGTGGTGAAACTGCGCGGGCCAAAACGATTGTTGGAGAGCTCGAGAGGAACTATCCATCGCATACCGTACTGAAAGTCTACTGGCTGCCCACCATCAAGGCAGCGATCGAACTCGGCGCCAACAATGCTGCGCAATCCCTGGTGTTTTTGGAAGCGGCTGCGCCCTACGATCTGGGTGGACCGCCACAATTTCAGGTGGGGACTCTGTATCCTGCTTACATTCGCGGGCAAGCGTTCCTGGCGGCGCACAACGGAACCGCGGCAGCCGCTGAGTTCCAGAAGTTTCTGGACCATCGCGGCATTGTCATCAACTTTCCGCTGGGCGCGCTGGCGCATCTCGGCCTGGCCCGAGCTTACGCGCTCTCCGGCGACACCGCCAAAGCCAAGGCCGCGTACCTGGATTTCTTCACCCTCTGGAAAGACGCTGACCCTGACGTGCCTATCCTGAAACAAGCCAAAGCCGAATCCGCGAAGCTGCAATAGATAGGGGAAGTCCGCTGTGACGGCGGCTACGCGGGAGAATTGGGACCTGCCAGAAAGCCGCCATCGAGAACCAGGGATTGGCCGGTCATGCAACCACTTTGACTCCGGATTGGGCGAACAGTATGGCAGTATCGCGGCCAATGCCTGAAGTCCCGCCAGTTACAATCGCAACTTTGCTGCGCAATTCCGCGCAATGAATTCTCCTCGAATCTGAGCAGGCCTGAGTACAGATCAAAGAGTATAAATGCTGCGCGACACCAGCAGAGTCCGCCACTTTTTCATCCAGGCTTGAGTCGGTTCCAACGGAGGTGGGGACGAATCGGGTGGCACTTGGCAACAAGGACTTCACCCTGGCTTATTTTTCTTCTTTCATGGCCTTGCAGACCAGCGTGGTGTGTCCGGTTTTTGAATCGATGACGGTTTTCGCGGGCACGCAACTGCAAGTCACCGTGTTGGCATTTTCCTGCGTGGTTACGACGCAGTGTTCGATGAGTTCGGCGGTGGGTGGCGGAAGCTGGCTTCGGATGGGAGCGGGGGTTGGCGCGACCGTTTGCTTTCTCGCCGCGCAACCGGCCAGAAGCAAACAAAGCAGAAGTCCAACTTTCCTCATGTCTTCTGTTTTCGCTCCGTCGCGCCCGCTTGTCGATGGCAATCTTGGTTACAGGTCGCGGCCGCGGACTGGCTCTAGCCGCCTCGTGACCATCGAGTTTCGAAGCATTGTTGCGGTGTGAAACCTTTTTGCCCTCCCGCGTTTGACAGGTCGTGGGCACGCAGCCGACAATCGGCCCTCAAACAGTGTCTACCGTACTCATCCTCGGCCTGGTCGGCGGTCTGCTGATGTTGGCTTTTCTGGCGAACCGCGTCTTCCGCGTGACCCGCGTGCCTGATGTGCTGGTGCTGATGACGCTGGGGCTGGTGCTGGGCCCGGTGCTGGGTTTGGTGAACCCGGCTCATCTTTCGTCAACTACGAACGTACTGGGCACTCTCGCCATCATCCTCGTGCTGTTTGAGGGTGGGCTGGAACTGGACCTGCGCCGCACCTTGCGGCATTTTCCCGGCAGCCTGCTTTTGTCGGTGCTGGCCTATGGCTTCAGCATTACGCTGGTCGGACTTATTGTCCATAAGGGTCTGGGACTGCCCGTCACCACGGCGCTGGCAGTGGGCGCGGTTGTGGGATGCACGAGCAGCACGGTAGTGCTGCCGGTTCTGCAACAACTCCAGGCGCGTGAGCCGGTGAAGGTCACGCTGATGCTGGAAGCTTCGTGGGGAGATGTGCTGGCGGTGCTGACCGTAGGTCTGTTGCTGGGCGTGGGGAGCCAGGGCGGTGCGGTGGCTCGGCACGTTCTGCAAGGCTTGCTCACGCAGGTGGGAGTGGCGGTTGTTTTCGCCACGGCAACGGGAATTCTGTGGTCGCGTCTGCTGCCGGCGCTGTCGGACGCGCGCTTCTGGCAGGTGATGACGTTCTCGATTGTGCTTGTGCTCTATGCGGGAACGGAGGCGTTGGGCGCGAGTGGACTGATCGCGGTGCTGGCTTTCGGGCTGACGTTGGCGAACTTTCCTGGAATCGATCCGCGGTTTCGCGCCGTGGAAGAGGAGTTGATATCTCTTCAGTCGCAGGAGTCGCTGCTGAGTTTTCACTCCGAACTGGCATTCCTGGTGCGAACTTTCTTTTTTGTGTTGATTGGGGCGATTGCTGACCTGAGAAGTTTTCGCGGCCACACCCTGCTGATGGCGGGGATGCTGGGAGCGTTATTCGTGGCGCGCTGGCTGGCCTTGCAGATCAGCCGGCTGGCGTTCCGCGACATTTCGGCAAAAGAGCGGGAACTGATGTTGTGGATCATGCCGCGTGGTTTGATCACGGTTGTGCTGGCCTTGCAAGTTGTCGCGGCACGCAAGGAAGTCAGCTTCCTTTCTGCGCTGGCCTTCGCGGTGATCCTGGTGACGAACGTGATGGTGGTGGTTGGAAGCTTGCGAGCCAGGCGTGATGCGGTCGCGACTTCGGCGCCTGTGCAAGGGAGCACCGCGGCTGAGCTTGCGGAGCCTCAACCCGGCAAGGCGCCGGTTGTTCCGGCTGCGGTTGCAGCGGCGTCCCGGCGGTGGATATTAGACGCCACGATGCTGGTTCTACTGGGGCTGAGCGCGTGCATCTTGTGGTACGGCAACCAGCCCGCCGAGCAACGTCCGCGCAGCTTGCAGCACTGGGTGCAACTGCATCTGCGCCGGCCGCGCTGATTCGGATGGACGCCGACTAGGGGTCGCTCGTTTGAGAGTTTAACTGCAAAAACCTTCACCCCCAATCGGGCTATTGCCGAATTCGCGGCCATCGGATATTTTCGCGCCCAGAGGGCTGACAAGAGTTGTCAGTCCAACTACTCCTCAGGAGAAAAGGAAATGAATGTTAGGAAGTTAGCTCTCGCTTTCGCGGTTCTGGGCCTTGGACTCGCGCCGCTCAGTTTCGGACAGCTTGCCAGCCCGGCACGGCCCTCCCAACGCGTTCTTGGCTACTATGACCCTGCAACCGGGGTATTCCAACCGCTACATCCGGCGGCTGAGCCCGAGGCCACGACAGCCACTGCGGAAACTGGTGAGCTGATCGTGAAGTACACGATCTCGGTCAAGTCGACTATACCGAAGAACGGAGTGATTGGTTGCTCCACAACGGCCTACGAGAGCGGAGACGCTGCGGGCTCCTACGAGGAACGCGCGACCGGAGTCGCCACGCTGGTCAGCGGAACGACGTACACCTGCTCCGCAATTATCCATTACTCGTGGTTGTTGGATACCCCGACCACCGATACAGTAAGCTTCATAGGAAGCGCAACGATCGATTATGGGTATGAGGTCACTGCGACTAATGGAACTGCGACCCTTGTGCAGCCAATCGAGTCGCGGGGAAGCGTTCCCGATATCCCGTCACGCAAAGGCGTTCCGGCCAGTGGAGCAACTACGACGGTCGACGTCAGCGTAACTCTCTGAGAACATCTCAAACCTGGCGGGGCAGCCTAAGGCTGCCCCGCACCGTTCTTGGTCTTGAGTACAGAGGTGAGGTGACAACACCCGCCGTCAGCGAGACGCAGCTTCGCTTATCCTGATTGGAACGGCCCACTGCATCCCAGCAGGCGGCGGGTTATGATGCTTGTGGGCAGTGGCGATGAACTCAGAGCTCGATCGCGCGTCCGCGCATTTCGCGTTCTGCATCGCGACTGTGTGTACAGTGCTCTTGCTGACTCCCGTCGCGCTTCCAGTCGCCCAGACCACGGACTCTGCCCAACCGTCGAAGTCGATGCTGGGACAGATTTCCGGGCGCGTTTGCCGCTCCGACACTGGGGAATCCATTCCCAAGGCGGAAGTTGAACTCTACCCTGCCGATCCCGACACCGCGAAAGCCGCCGGCGCTGAGCGCATCGTGCGTACCAGCCCCGACGGTACATTTGTGTTTCCTGACCTTCCCGCCGGCACCTTTGGGATTTCCGTTTGGCGCAACGGATTTTCAGAAGTCGCTGTGCACGACGATGAAGGTCAATTTGTCACCCTCCGCCCCGGACAAAGAGTGGATAGTTTGACCCTCCGCCTTCGCCCTACGGGAGTGATCGCCGGCCAAGTCTCCGACGAAGACCGGGAGGCTGTTCAGGGCCTAGGGGTTATGGCTCTGCGCATCAAGTTTCGGCCCGGGGGACAAAAACAAGTCTCCGCAGCGGGTCAGACCGTAACTGACGATCTGGGCAACTTTCATCTAGCGAATCTTCGGCCCGGTTCTTACTACGTGAGCGCGGGAGGGTTGATCGAACACCCGATGGGGACAACGGGGCTCAAGCAGAGTCCCGCGGGCGGCATGCAGTATCGCAACACTTTTTATCCCGGGACGCCGGCGCTGGACGAAGCGCAGATCGTGAAGGTCGGGCCCGAGGCGACCACCAACGACATCCGATTCACCGTACCCACCGAAAGGAACTTCGCGATTACAGGCAAGGTGATCTCCGCAGATGCGCGCCCAGCGCTTAAAGACGCCGAGGTCAGCTGTGAGAGAGTGGATGCTGCAGGGTACACATTTGGGCCCGTTGGCGACAACGTGCCACTGGAGTCCGATCATTCCTTCAAGTGCTCGTCTCTTGGCCCCGGCGACTACAGGCTGAAGGTGAAAACAACCGACGCGGGCGTCGAGCACGAACTGGGTTTTGCTTCGGTTCGCGTCGTTGACTCCAACGTGAACGCTGACATTGAGATCGGCCGCGCTGCCGAAGTGCGCGGGAGCGTCGAGATGCCCACGGGTTTTTCGCCGGCGGGGATACGCATTACCCTTGAAACCTTCTGGTCGGGGTTTCATCTTCTCCATCAAGCTCCGGGCATCGATGCTGGCGGACGATTCGTCATCACCAACATCCCGCCCGGTGAATTCACTTTTACTGTTTCTGATGCTCACGGGGAAGAATCTGTTTACGTAAAGAAGGCGGTCTGCGGCGGACGGGACTATGGGTCCCGCGAATTGACGTTGACTGTTGACACAGTTCTTGGATGCGATGTCACGCTGGCCAACGACACGGGCACGATTCAAGGAAAGGTGACGGACGGTGAGAAACCGGCTCGCGGGCGGGTCGTCGCTTTGATCCCGGAGTCCAAGGAGCTTCGCCGGATTCCGCGCTACACCCTGACAGCCCGCACCAATGACAGCGGTCAGTACAAAATTGCGGGGATAATCCCCGGAGAATATCTGCTGTTTGCGATCCAGCCGAGCGCAGACGACTCCTACTTCGACATCGATTTTCCAGAGAGCCATGCCGGCATCGCCGAACACATCAAGGTCGACCCCAGCACAACTCAGGCCGTGAACCTGAAATCCTCCAAAGTTGAGCAGTGAGTCGATACCTGGCAACCGCGATCTCACGGCGATACAATTGGGCCAGTTATAATCCTCCCCCCGTTGAAAAAAACTTCGCTATGGCCGGCAGGAGGACAAACCATGAAAATTATTCGACGCGTAGTGTTCAATCTTGTCGTGTGTCTTGCTTCGGCTGCCTGGGGGCAGGCTCCTGCCTCTCCGGCGGCCAGTGGTGCCACCGATCGACCTGTCAGGCTCGATGTGGTGGTGACCGACAAGTCTGGGACTCCCGTTTCTGGCTTGCAGCAGTCGGACTTTACTGTTCTCGATGACAAGCAGCCACGGGCGGTCCTCGCCTTTCGCGCGTTCGACGACACCAGCAAAGATCGGCTGCAGGTGATTTTCCTAATCGATAACGTGAATGCTTCATACCGGGCGGTAGGCTACGCTCGACAGCAGCTGGAAAAATTTCTGCGGCAGGGGGACGGCCCGCTTCCCGTACCGATGTCGCTGCTCCTGTTTGCCGGCAAATCAATTCGCGCCCAAGGGACGGTGACCCGCGACAGAAACGCCTTATTGGATTGGTTGCATTCCGCCGACTCTGGCCTGCGCGATATGGGCAGGTCGGCTGGATTTTATGGCGGTGCGGAACAAATGCAGCTCTCCCTCGGCAATCTCGAAGATTTCGTGTCGTTCGAATCAAAACAGTCGGGTAGAAAGCTGTTGATCTGGCTCAGTTCAGGGTGGCCCCTGCTCTCAGGAATGTTTGCGGAATTGACCCCGAAAGATCAGGAAATGGCGTTCCGTCGCGTCGTTAAGTTGTCCACCGATATGAGAGAGGCTCGCATCACGCTTTACAGCGTCGATCCGCTAGGAATGGACGATGCCGGCGGACTGCGGACGGTTTATTACGAGAACTACCTCAAGGGTGTGGTTTCGGCAAATAAGGTAGACAACGGGAACCTGGGGCTGCAGGTAATTGCCACGCAAAGCGGCGGGCAGGTTCTAAATAAAAGCAGTGATGTTGCCGGCTTGATTGCTAAATGCGTTGCCGACACAAAGGCTTATTACACCCTTTTCTTCCAGGCGGCCGACGCTGACCATCCGGATGAGTATCACGATCTTCAGGTCAAGATCGACAAACCCGGACTCACGGCACGCACCCGGACCGGATATTACGCACAGCGGCGCGAGGTCGCGAAATAGCGGCTGAGTTTCAGCGGATCCAACTGCTTCACCCGTTTCTTAGTACGGCCCAATGATGCCTGCGATCGCGCGGGTTGCCGGCGGCGCAGCTTCAGCGTCTTCTTTTTTCGTGTCCAGTACATCCAAATACTTCAAGCCGGAGCCGGTGTTGAAGAGCACGACGGTATCGTCGGCGCTGAAGAATTCGCTGGCCAGTAATTTCTGGTAAGCGACCAGCGATGCTGCGCCTTCGGGCGCGGCAAAAATACCTTCCACCTTTGCCCAGTGGCGTGCGGCCTCTAGAATTTCTGCGTCGGTGGCGGTGAGGGCGAGGCCTCCACTTTTTTTCAGAATGTCGAGGATCAGATAGTCGGCATAGGGTTTCGGAACGCGCAGGCCGGCAGCCAGGGTCGCGGCGTTCTGCCACATTTCTGCTTCCGTGCGACCTTCATCCCATGCTTTAACAATGGGAGCGCATCCCGCCGATTGCACGCTGATCATGTTCGGGCGCTCGGGACCGATGAAGCCCAGCTCTTCCATCTCATCGAAAGCCTTCCACATGCCCAGCAGTCCAACTCCCCCGCCCGTGGGATAGATGATTCCATCCGGAAGCTTCCAGCCAAGCTGTTCGGCAACTTCGTAGCCCATGGTCTTCTTGCCTTCGACGCGGTAAGGCTCTTTGGTGGTGGAAACATCGAACCATCCTTCGCTCGACCAGGCCAGCGTGTCTTTGAGCTGCGCAACTTTGCGGGCGCAGTCGGAGATGAGGCCATCGACCAGCGTAACCTTCGCGCCGTAGTAGTCGCACTCGACGCGGTTGGCCATGGGAACATCTTTGGGCATGAAGATGTGAGCTTCGATGGAGGCGGCGGCGGCGTAGGCAGCAAGTGCGCTTGCGGCGTTTCCGGCGGAAGGGATGGCGAGCTTCTTCAGTCCGAAATGCCGGGCCATGGTGACCGCGGCGGAGAGCCCGCGCGCTTTGAACGAGCCAGTGGGATTCAGGCCTTCGTCCTTGATAAAGACGCCGGGATATTCGCGGCTGCGCAGCATGGGAGTAAAACCCTCGCCGAGCGACACCGGCGCAGCTTCGGGCAGGACGGCGTCGTAACGCCACATAGTGGGCGCCAGCGGCAGCAGCGAGGACGGCGAAAAACTTTTCTTGATGTTCGCCAGATCGTAGCGTGCATACAAAACGCCGCCATCTTTCGGGCAAACCGTTTGTGGACGGTCGGCGGGGTAATGCTCGCCGCAACGCGTGCATTCCAGGTGAGTGAGGCGCGACACGCAGAGAGTTTATCAGGCGTGAGGGCGCTCTGGCATCGATCAGGTGCGCGCCACTCTGAAGGGCATTCGGGACGTTAATCACTTCCATGGCGCAGTGCGCACGAAGACGGTTGCTACATCATCGCTGTAGATCGTCTTCCAGCTGGCGGTTTCATCAAGAATGTTGGCCAGAGCAGAATCCTTGGGCACAACTACGCAGTGAGCTCGCGACTGCTGAAGAAAGTCTTGCCAGCCGGGCTCCACATGCACCATCTTCAAGTAAGACTTTAAGAATACCTCCCCGTAGAAATCGTGGCGGTCATCGATCACCATGCGCACCCGCGGATAAAGCCGGTAAATCAAATATCCGCCCCAGTCGTCGGGAGCGACCAACGGCCCCTGCACGTCTTTATCCTGTGTCTCGAGATAATTCACCGCTGCCACCGGGAACCTCTTCGCGTCAAAGTGGGCGTCCATCAAGGGCTTCTCGCCCAGCTTGCCGGCATGCGCCGCGATCCAGCAGGTAAACACCACCATCGCGATCGGCCAAAGATGGCCGCGCAAGCTGAACTCGATCGCCTCCATCCGTTGCAGAAACTGCGGGGATGCGAAACCTCGCCCTCCCCGGCGCCAATCCCGAAATCGCTCCATCGCCCCCGACAGCCAAGGTCCGATCACCAAAATCAACAGCAGCGACGACACGGGAATGTTCCGGGACGCATACAACCCGGAATACACCGCGAACAAAACGACAAGAGCCTGGCTCACGCGAGCCGGGCCTGCCGCGCGCTTCTTCACGGCTAGCGCCACGAGTGTGAGCAGCAATAATCCGGCAAAACACTTCTGCGCCACATAGTGAAAATTCGGGGACTGAAACTCGTTAATGTGATTCATCAGAAAGCGGTTCGTAAGATAGTGGTAGATGTGAACGTGCAAATAAATGCCGTAAGGATTCACCAAAGTCGCCAGCGCGCTCACGATGCCGGCCAGGGTTAGGACTCGAACCAGCCGCCCGGCGCGGATCTGCCGCAAGACGTCGTCGAACCGGTCTCCGGTCGGCCGCAGCCACCGCCATGTCGCGCTGCACCAGTAAATCGCCAGCAGCACGAAACCCACCAGAAATCCACCATGCACATTCACCCACACCAGCATCAAAGGCGGCAGCAGCCAAAGCATCCAAACGCGCCGGAGTTTGGGCTCAGAAGTCGCGAACGATTTCGAGTCAGAAGCGCAACAGCTTATCTCCGACGAATCGAGGATCCAGAACCACGCCACCGTGAACAGCCAGCTCACCACGTGCGGCCGGGCCAGAAAATGAATCATGGCCGCCGACGCCGCCAGCAGCACGAGAAGCAGCGCCAGCAGCATATTCGTGCCGCGTCGCAGCAGCAGGCGGAAGGTCCAGGCAAACACTACTGCAATCACCAGAGCCGTGAACAGCACCACGCCGTTCAGCCCCGCAGCTCGATCGAGCCATCCCACCAGCACGTCGTACAGCCACTCCCAGGCAAACCACGGTTGGCTGCTCATGGTCGCGGAAAAGGGATCAACGCGGGGAATCGCATGCTTCGCCAGAATCATTTGCCCGGTGCGAATGTGCCAGCCGATTCCGGCATCGCCCAGCAGCCTCATCGACAGGGTGGTGAACAGCAGCACGCCGAGCAGCGCCGCGAAAATCAGGTCGCCCACCGAAGGCACAACCCACCGCATCCACGCTGGACGCAGGTCTGCCAATTTTTGTTCAGCCGATCTTCTCTCGCTCGATCTTATGTAGCCGATTGCCATCGCGGTGAATCTTATAGAGTGAGGGCTCGATCAGCAAGAACTGACTCAGCAAAAACTGATTAGCCAGAAGAGGATCAGCCAGAGAATGAACGGCCAGAAGTTACATCGCGTGGTAATCGTGGGCGCGGGCTTCGGCGGACTGAACGCGGCCCAGTCGCTGGCCAGCGCACCGGTAAGCATCACGGTCATCGACCGGAGAAATCATCACACCTTCCAGCCGCTGCTCTACCAGGTGGCCACCGCCGGTCTCTCGCCTGGGGAGATCGCCGCTCCCATCCGCTCCATTCTGCGCCGCCATCAGAACGTCGAAGTGCTGATGGCCGAGGTTACGGGCTTCGATCTCGAACGCCGCATGGTGCTAACTGCGGAAGGGCACGGCGCACAAGCCGACCCACAAGAGATTCCCTATGATTCGCTCATCGTCGCTGCCGGCGCCAGCCACGCCTACTTCGGCCACGACCAATGGGAAGCCTTCGCGCCCGGTCTCAAGACTATTGAGGACGCGCTCGAAATCCGACGCCGGGTTCTGCTTGCCTTCGAATTAGCCGAACGCCGCGCCAACGCCGACCAGAACCAGGATGGCGAGAACCACGCTAACGACCCACTGAACTTCGTGGTCGTCGGAGCCGGCCCCACCGGGGTCGAACTCGCCGGAACCCTCGCCGAAATTTGCCGTCACGCGCTCGCCCAGGATTTTCGCGCCATCGATCCCCGCCGCGCCCGCATTCATCTCATCGAAGGCGGACCGCGCGTGCTTCCCGCCTATCCCGAAGATCTCTCGCGCAGCGCTCTCGAGCAACTGGGGCGCCTCGGCGTTGAGGTGCTCACTTCCACCATGGTTACGAACGTCGAGGCCGGCGCGATTTACATGAGCGGCGGCGCTGGCGAAACAAAGATGAACGCGGCCGTCATCCTGTGGGCCGCAGGCGTGGCCGCGTCGCCACTCGGCAAAAAGCTTGGCGTGCCCGCCGATCGCGCCGGACGCGTGCTGGTCAACCCCGACCTCAGCCTCCCCAATCATCCCGAAGTTTTCGTGATCGGAGACCTCGCCGCACTGAAAGACGCATCCGGCAAACTGCTGCCGGGTGTCGCGCCGGTGGCCATCCTCGAAGGCCGGTACGTAGCCAAGCTAATTCGTCGCGAAATTCGCGGTGACCATGGAGCCTCGCCCCGTAAGCCTTTTCACTATTTCGACAAAGGCAGCCTGGCCACCATCGGCCGCTCAGCCGCAATCGCGCAGTTCGGCAAGATTCACATTTCAGGCTTCATCGCGTGGCTGGCATGGCTGTTCGTCCACATTTTTTTCCTGATTGGCTTCCAGAACCGCGTGCTGGTCTTCATTCAGTGGGCGTGGTCGTATTTCACCTACGAGCGCAGCGCGCGCCTCATAACCGGCAGCACCACTCTTCCCGGCTGGAGCGACGCGAACTCTAGCATCCCCAACTCGCGCGAAACCGAAGAAATCTCTGCCGTAAGTCGCAAATAAGAGTAAGAATATGGTTGTAGGCAACCCGTGAAGACTGGCTCCATTTCGCGAATCCTTCTCGGCCTCGTGACGGTAATCTTTCTCTCTTCTATCTCATCCGCAGAAGTCCTCAAGATCGTCGTCGACGACACCATTCAGCCCATCACTGAGGAATACATCGCCCGCGCCATTGACGAAGCCCAGCGCCGCAACGATCAAGCTGTATTGATCGAGATCAATACTCCCGGAGGCCTGGTCGAATCCACGCGCCAGATCATCGAGAAGATTACGTCATCGCAAGTTCCCGTCATCGTTTATGTGGCGCCCAGCGGCAGCCGCGCCGGTTCGGCGGGAATCTTCATTCTCGAAGCCGCCGACGTCGCGGCCATGGCTCCCGGCACCAACGCTGGAGCGGCGCATCCCGTGCTGCTCTTCGGCCCGACCACGGTCAAGCCCGATGACGAAATGAAGCAGAAGATCGAGAACGATGCCGCGGCTTTAATGCGCTCGGTCGTTTCCCGGCGCGGCCGCAACGTCGAGCTCGCCGAAAGCGCCGTGCGCGAATCGAAATCCTTCACCGACCAGGAAGCCCTGGCGCAGCACCTGATCGACTACATCGCATCCAGCCCGGACGATCTTTTCCGCCAGATGCAGGGCAAACCCTTCAAGCGCTTCAACGGCCAGGAGACCACTGTGAATCTCTCCGGCCAGCCGATCATAGCTTTTGGCATGACGGTGAAGGAACAGATCCTCGACTATCTGATGGATCCCAACATCTCGTTCATCCTGCTCGCTATCGGAGCGCTTGCGCTTTATGCCGAATTCAATCATCCCGGCGCGGTGGTTCCCGGCACCGTGGGCGTTGTCTTTATCTTGCTCGCACTCTTTGCCTTGAATTTGCTGCCTGTGCGCTTTGCCGCGCTGGGCCTCATTCTTGGCGCGTTCGCACTTTTTGCTGCGGAAGCCAAATTTGCCACTCATGGCGTGCTCACTATCGGCGGCATCGCGCTCCTCACCCTTGGAGGCCTCCTCCTCGTCGATTCGCCGATCCCCGAAATGCGCGTCCACTTATTCACCGCCCTCGCGGTCAGCATTCCTCTGGGCTTGATCACGGCTTTCTTAATGAGCATCGCCCTCAAGGCGCGGCGCAATAAGATGGTCTCCGGCGCGCAAGGAATTATTGGCGAAACCGGAATCGCGCAAACCGATCTCCTCCCGCGCGGAAAAATCTTCGTCCACGGCGAACTCTGGGATGCCGTTTCTTCTTGCGACGTGTCTGCCGGCCAATCCGTGGTGGTGCGGCGCATCGACGGGTTGTTGCTTCAGGTCGACCCTTTAGCCGCAACCCGACCCGCACCTGCGCCTGCGGTTCCCATGTAAACGTTCTCCGGCGCACCAGCGCAAGCAACCGCCGGCATCCGAATTCCGCGCCCGTCCCCTCTCCCTGCGTTACAATCCGCGATAGGATTGTTGTTGGCTTCGGAGTGGAGATTCAAATGGAAATCTTTGGCATCGGATTCGGATTCGTCACTATTGTAATCGTTGTCTTTGCTCTTTACGTTCTGAGCTCAATCAAGATTCTCGCCGAGTACGAACGCGGCGTCATCTTCCGCCTCGGACGCTTGTTATCCGCCGCCAAGGGACCCGGAATAGCCCTGGTGTTTGCGCCCATCGACCGCATGGTCCGAGTCTCGCTCCGCCAGGAAGCTCTCGAAGTCCCGCCGCAAGACATCATCACCCGCGACAACGTTACGCTCAAAGTAAATGCGGTGATCTTTTTGCGTGTGATCGATCCCAGCAAAGCCGTGGTCGAAGTTTCCAACTACGTCTACCAGACTTCGCAGTTCGCCCAGACCACGTTGCGCTCCGTGCTCGGCGAGCAGGAACTCGACGAACTCCTCGCCCACCGCGAAAAAATCAACCTGCGCCTGCAGAGCATTCTCGACCAGCACACTTCCCCCTGGGGCGTGAAAGTGACCAACGTCGAGGTGAAGCAGGTCGACATGCCGGAATCCATGCTGCGCGCCATGGCCAAGCAGGCTGAGGCCGAACGCGAAAAGCGCTCCAAGATTATTCATGCCGAAGGCGAGTTCTCAGCCGCGCAGCGCCTGGTGGACGCGGCCCATCTGCTGGCTACCGAGCCGGTCAGCGTGCAGCTCCGCTACCTGCAAACCCTGACCGAAATCGGCGTCGAGAAAAATACCACGGTCATCTTCCCGGTTCCGGTGGATTTTTTCTCTGGCCTGCAGAAGCTGCTGGGCAAGGGCGATGACAAAGCTGCGGCATGAAGGTGGAAGAGCGGCGCTTCAGCGGCCTGCCCTGAGCAAAGTCGAACCGGCCGCGTGGAGCGCTTCACTATCGTGGGCTTTCGCCCCTGAGGTACATATTTGCAATGGATCCCGAACAAGACACTGAAATCACATTAGGCACCGCGAAACTCCTCACCCTGTTCTTCGGACTGGTGGTAGTGTGCGCGGTTTTCTTCGCGCTCGGCTATACGCTCGGCCGCAAGTCAGACCTCGGACTCATCGTCCCCAGCGCCGCAACTCCTCTGCAGCCCGCGTCGAACGGCACCAAACCGGCGGGGTCAGCGTCTCCTCAACCCGCTCCACCCCAGATGACTTTTTACAAAGCGGTCGAGCAAAAGGACGCCAACGCGCAACTGACGCCCGCCTCCAGTGACGCGAATTCCGCCAATCCCGCGGCAACCGGCCAACCCACAGCCTCACCCACCACGCCTTCCCCCGCAGCATCTTCCTCTGGAACGCCTGCCTCGGGAGCGCAGGCGCCGTCCTCGCAGTCAGGCAACCCGCCCGATCCCATGGCAGCGATTCCCAGCACCCCTTACTTCGTGCAGGTCGCCGCCGTCACCAAGCAGGAGGACGCTCAGTCTTTGGTCGATGCTCTCAAGAACAAGCAGTATCCCGCCTTCGTAGCCAGCAACGCTGCCAACGAAAAGTTGTTTCGCGTTCAGGTTGGTCCCTTCGCCGACATCAAAGACGCGGAAGCTACTCGCTCGCGGCTCATCAACGACGGATACAACCCGATCGTCAAGAAGTGAAACCTGAAACCGCCAGCACTAAGAAGTGAAGACCGAAACCCTATGAAGCTTGACCCTCTGTTGAACCGCCGTGTCATCTTCAAGCTGCAGGGCATGGACCCGCTCGATGCAACCATCCTGAAGCAAGACTCCACCGGCTACTGGATCCGAGGCGGCACTCTCGCTCCTCGACTCGACCAATCCAATTGCTCCGAGGATAACGACGTGCGGTTCCTCGAGTTCAACCGCATCGAATGGGTGAGGGTTGCCCGTCAGCGCGCCTGATCGTTCCTCACTTCAAAGATTGACAACCGTCAATTTAACAGCTATTCCTAGTCCCCATGACCTCGCCCATATCGCTCGACCACACGCTGCACGCCATTGCCGATCCCACACGCCGCCGCATCCTCGGAGCTCTTAAGCAACGCGGCCCGGCTGCCACGAGCACTCCCACGGCGGCAAAGCACGCTGGACTCTGCGCCGGCGACATCGAAGAGCGCGTGCGCCTCACGCAGCCCACCATTTCGCATCACATGGCTATTCTCACCAAGTCCGGCCTGGTCGAGGTAGTCAAGCAGGGGCAATGGCGCTGGTATCGCCGCAACGAAAAAGCCCTTCGCCGATTGGTGAAGAGCCTACGCACTCAACTTTGACGACCTTTTGCGATTGTCATCCCGAGCGAAGCGAGGGATCTTGGTGTCTGTGCCTAGCTCCCCGACCCCGCCGCCCCTTTGGCCTTCTGCAGCAAGCGCCGCGCCTGCGAAATCAATTCCGCCACTTCGAAGGGTTTTACCAGGTAGGGTACGTTGTTCTCCTGCAGAAACGCCCGCTCGTCGCCCTGTTCCACACCATTGGAAAACGTAAACAGCACATGGCTCTCCATGTCGGAACAATTCTTCCTGAGCCACAGGAAAGCTTCCTTCGCGTTCCAGTCAGACGGCATTTTGCCGCTCATGATGACCGCATCGAAGGGCTCGGAGAGCAGCCGCGTCTTCACATCGTCGCTCCGGCTGGCCGTAACCACGTTGGCCCCGGCGCCGGTCAGCACGTCGCGCTCGAACTCCAGCACCGCCTCTTCTTCTTCCACCAGCAGCACCCGGCCCTGAATGGCTCCCTCGCGCTTCGGTGGAGCAGCCACCACCGCTTCCACGATCGCGCCATCCGTCACCGCCATCGGCAACCGCACTTCGATCACTGCTCCACCCTCAGCCGCATTGTGCGCTGTGATGTCGCCGCCGTGCTCCTTCACAATCCCGTAGCAGATGCTCAACCCCAGCCCCGTTCCCTTCCCAACATTTTTCGTTGTGTAGAAAGGATCGAAAATTCTCTTGGGATCCTTGATCCCGGGACCATCGTCGGCAAACTGCGCGCACACATCGCCGTTCTCGCAATAGACCCGGATTCTCAGCTTCCCGGCGCGCCCGGTCTCGAGCACCGCATCCACAGCGTTGTTGATGATGTTCAGAAATACCTGCTCAATCTGGTGCGGATCGGCCACCACCATCGCCGCATCCCGCCCCAGATCTTTTTGCACGTCGATGTTGTTGACCTTCAGATCATAGTCGCGCAGCGTCAGCGTCTCTTCCAACACCCGCCGGATGTCCACTTCCGAGCGCTCCGGTTTCCGCTGCCGGGCGAACGAAAGCAGGTTCTGCACGACCCGGTGCGTGCGTTGCGCCTGCTTAAACATTTTGCCCACGTAATCCTGCGCGCGTTCGCTCAATCCTTCGCTCTCAAGCAACTGCGCGTAACCCAGAATCGCGGTCAGCGGATTATTCAGCTCATGCGCCACGCCCGCAATCAACTGCCCCACGGCCGACATTTTTTCGCTCTGCAAAAGTTGTTCCTGCGTGCGCCGCAAATCTTCGTACGCCCTGCAGGTTTCTTCGTACAGCCGGACTTTTTCAATGGTGGTGGCCAGTTGCCGGCTGATCGCCACCATCAGGTTCTCTTCCCCACTGGAATATTGATATTCGGCGTGACTGCGCAATCCCATCATGCCAATCGGACTATCTTTGCCCCAGAACAGCACCCAGATCCACGCGCCGTCGCTGTCCGATCGAATAAACTCCGCCACGGTTCCAGTCAGGTGCGGCAGGTACTCGGCCGTAATCACTTCGGCGCGCGACCGCATCACCAGATCGCCGAAACCATCGGCAAAATTGATTTCCGCTGGCCGCGACTTGTCCCGGCTGCTTGGTCCCCACGCCGCCCGCCGCCGGTAGGTTGGCGCATCCGAATCCGAAAGGTACACCGCACCGCTTTCCGCCCCGAACAACGAAACTACCTGCCGCAGTGTCAGGTTCAGAATTTCATCCAGATCGAAAGACTGCGTCGCCACCACCGCCATCGCATTCAAAGCATTCAATTCGCGGTTGCGCCGCCGCATCTCGTCTTCGGCGCGCCGTTTCTCCGTAACGTCAAGCACAAATCCCTGATAGCGTTCCACCTTGCCCGATGTGTCCCGCGTGGCGAAACTGCTTTCAGCGGCCAGCAGCAGCGTTCCATTCTTGCGCCGCATCGTCACTTCAAAATTCCGCACGTAATTCTGCAGATCGATGTCCCGGTGAAACGCGTCGCGCTGCCCCGCATCCACGCGAATATCCTCGTCGAGGTTCAGCGGCAGCACCTCTTCCCGCTTCTCATACCCCAGCATGCGGACAAACGCGTCGTTGCAATCGAGCAAACGCCCGCTCGGCGTCGCCACATACACGCCCTCCTGCACCTGCTCGAACAGCAGCCGGTATTTCTCTTCCGCCGACCTGCGCTCCGTGATGTCACGCACAATGTGGATCGTGCCCTTCTGCTTGCTCCCCTGCTCCGCATACGAAGAAGTGGAGACCATGGAGAACCCGCCGAAGCACGGGTCGGCTCCTTCACTGATTTCTTCGCCTCCGCGCGCGCAATAAGGACATCCCGTCCACTCGCCCAGCCCGTGCGGCAATACCGATTCGCAGGTGCTGCCGATCACGTCCGCCGACGCCAGTTGTACCTGCTCCAGCAGAATCTGATTGGCCTTGATGATGCGGAATTCCGCGTCGTGCGCCAGGATGATGTCGTGGACCGAGTCAAACGTGTTACGCCACTGTCGTTGCGAGCGCAACGCCTGCTCGAGCAACCGGAAATTCTCGATCGCGATCCCCAGCTGCCGTCCGCAAGTCTCCAGAAAATCCAGTTCCTCGGCTGTCAGCTTCCTCGCCCGGGCACTTGCCAGAACTATCAGTCCGATTGACGATTTCTTCCCGACCACCGGCACCATCACCACATAGCGCAGCTTTTCTGAGGACAACAATCCCGCATCTTCCGCGCTCGCTTCACTCGCCTCGGCCACCACCGGCCTGCAACGCTCCAGCATCTGCGAGACGGTTTCTGTCAGCTCCGCAAAACCCGCCTCCCGTAAGAAGTCCGCCGAAACTCCTACTGCATGCGTCGCCACCAGGTGTCCGCCCTCGATCAAGCGGAACCACGCCGCCTTGCTCTTGGTGAGCCGCTGCAATTCTCCCAGCGAGTCTTCCATCATGCCGCCCTGCTGCTGCGCCAGCACAATGCTCTCGGTCAAAGCCCGCAGCACTTTCAGCCGCTGGTCCCGCGCCCGCGTTTCTCCAAACGCAATCAGCAGCATGCTCAGCCCCAGCAGCACATCTCCCGTTACACCAATTCCCGCGGGAATCTGATCCGTGAAAGGCGGCCAATCCAGGTGCTGCGCCAGCAGGCAACTCGCCAGCATCCATGCGCCCAGCTCCCAACGCCCTTTGCGGGCCCGCAGTAGGGCAATCGCGGCCGTCACTAAAATGATTTGGTAGGAGACTTCCAGGGCGAAGCGCAAAGGCAGAGAATCCGGCCACAACACCACCCGCGCCACCGCAAACCCCGCCACACTTACCGTGATCACAACCAGCGGCACCAGCAGATCCCGTCCTCGGATGTAAACCAGGATCGCGCCTGCAAACAATCCGATCGCCACCACAAACGCTGCCTGCACCACCGCCGGAACATATCGTTCCGGAATCCCAATCGCGGCTCCGTGCACGCCCGCCAGCCGCGAAGTCACCAGCAGCGCCCAGCCCGCCGTCCAGATCAAGAGATAGCGTTGCCGCAGCGCGCACAGCACCACCACCGACGCTGCCAGCATCAGCAACAGCGCCCACTCCCCGGCCTTCAGCCCGGCCAGCGCCGGCTGCGCGGTAGTGTTCCAGATCGACCAGAGGGAAACGTTCATCTTATTTCGATTGTCATCCTGAACAAGCGTTTTTTGCGCAGTGAAGGACCTGGGCGAGCCGCGCGAAGCATCGCGCTTTTTGCGATGCAATAATCGCGTGTTTGGCTCGCTTCCTTATCAACCTGCACCACACCCGCCTGAACTCAGACGTAACAGTGCCCTGCTTTTGAATATCATGGTCCAGCCCTTTATCCATGCGTTTTCAGGACCTGTATGGTTACTTTCGGCACCTAGCCGCGGGGCTCAAAATGCCGAGAGTATACTGACTGAGGGTTATGCCAGACCGCATTCTCGTAGTTGACGACGAAGAGGCAATCCGCGAGATTGTCTGCGCCATCCTCGCTGCCGCCGGCTACCACTGGAAGCAGGCCAGTTCCGGCATGGAAGCTCTCGCGCTGCTCAATTCCGGCGAGGAATTCGAGCTCATGCTCTCCGATTTGATGATGGCCGACCTCGACGGCATCGGCCTGCTCGAACGCACTAAGGAAAAGTTTCCCGACATGCCGGTGGTAATGGTCACCGCGGTCCACGATATTTCTGTTGCTCTCGCGGCCGTCCGCAACGGCGCCTTTGACTACCTGCTCAAACCGTTCGAACGCGAACAGTTGCTGAACGCCGCGGGCCGGGCTCTCGAGAATCGGCGCCTCAAGGTGGAAAACCGCAACTATCAAATCAATTTGGAATCGCTGGTCAAGGCCCGCACCGACCAGTTGCAGGAAGCCCTGCGAAATCTCGAGCGCTCTTACGACATCACTCTGGAGGCCTTGGGCGACGCACTCGATTTCAAAGATGCAGAAACCCAGGGTCACTCCAAGCGCGTGACCGCGTTTACCATGGCCATCGCGAAAGAAATGGGATTGCCGAAGGAGCAAATCGACGTCATCGCCCGGGGCGCCTTCCTTCACGACATTGGCAAGATCGCCATCCCGGATCGCATCCTGCTCAAACCCGGAAAGCTGGACGAGAAAGAAAAAGAGATCATGCGCGAGCATTGCTACAACGGCTACCAGATGCTCAAGAAGATCCCATTCCTCGCGGAAGCTTGCGAGATTGTCTACTCTCACCAGGAACACTTCGACGGCAGCGGTTATCCTCGAGGCCTCAAGGGCGGCGAAATCCCGCTGGGGGCTCGCATCTTCTCCGTTGCCGATACTCTCGATGCCATCATCTCCGATCGCCCTTATCGCGCGGCGAGAACGCTCGCCGAGGCTCGCAAAGAGATACAGGCTTGGAGCGGCCGCCAGTTCGATCCTGAAGTCGTCGAGGTCTTTCTCCGCATGTCCGATGAGATCTTTGAGTACGTCCGCCGTGAGATCAACGGCCCACCTAGCCCACCCAGTTACTCCGCCAGTGCCAAAAGCAACTGACGTTCCGGAAAAAATTATTCTGTGATCCTGAGCGGAGTGGCTGGCAAGCGAAGCGCACCAGCCGCGGAGTCGAAGGATCGCTCGCCCGTCTGCGCCACTCCTGGCCGCTCAAGGCGTTTCCTGAAACGCCTTGTTCCTTTACTTAATTTGGAGGAAAAGAATAATGCCCGCAGCTGCTGTAGATGTGCTGCGCTTCAACGCCGGTAACGCGTTCTCGATTATTGAGGGCTTCGGCCCCGCCTTCACGACCCAGCCTTCGCCACCGCAATCCTCGCCCCGTCCACGGTAATCTCCCGCTGAATCTCCATCTCGATCGACGTTCCCACATCCAGCCTCACATCATTCCCGCGCTTCAACAACGCCCAGGCGATGCCCGCCGCGGCTCCCGCACCCGCTCCGATCCGTGCCCCATTCAACCCTCCAGCCAATCCCCCCGCCGTAGCCCCGCCAATGGTTCCGTACGTGCCGTTCTTGGCTGCATCTTCCACTTTCTTCCCAGTCTCGCTGTCCTGCTGAATCGTTCCCTCCGAATCCTTCACCGAATTGTTTTCCGCCCCAGGCGTGTTCTCCACCGAGCCCGGCAGCATCACCGTATAACCGCTGGGATAAATCATCGAGGTAAAGTGGATCAGAATCTCCGCCCGCCCGTGCCCATGTCCCGCGCGCTCCACGTGCGAAATCTTTCCCTGAATATAAGTCCCCGCCGGCACAATCACGCGGTCGTTCACTACAAATGGAAACGCCGTCTCCGCATAAACTGCATCCCCCTCGCGCGCGTTCTTGGTCGAGATAGCCTGCTTCAGCAGCAAGGGAATCTTGGTCCCGGCCGGAATCGTAATCACATTCGGATCGGCAACCGCCACAGGCGTGGCACTCGACGCGGCCGCGGCCGGCGTGGAACTCACGCCCGCTTCCGGCTTCGGAGCATCCGCCGTTTGCCCTAACGCCATGCCTGATAGCAGCAAGAATGTCCAAGCACTGCGCATCACAGACCTCCGGAATCACCAATTCAGCCCGAGAATATCACGCTAAGCCGCTAGGATGCCGCCTGCAGCAAGCGGGCTGCCCACAATCCCCCTTTGTCATCCTGAGCGGAGTGGCTGGTGCGCGAAGCGAACCAGTCACGGAGTCGAAGGACCCCTTGCACCCCTGTTTTACCACCTGCCTCTATAGGAGTTCCCCCGCCGCCTTGCTAGTCTCCGGTCCTGGCTAGTTGCAGTTCCGGTGGGTTCGAGTTAACGACATTCATTTCGACCAGATCGGGTGCAGCGGATGGCGCTGCAAAATTTCGTTCACTTCTTTCGCGCCAGCCAGGTCGGAGTCCTCGACCCGGCGAGACACGGCAAACGCGTATTTGCGGTTGCGTCCAAGCTCGCCAGGAACGATCGCCTGTCCGCCAACAAAATAGTCGCCATGCTCCACCGACTCCCACTGCGTCAACGTGAATACCATGATCGGAATATCTTGTCGCGGATTCTCCTTGCTCCAATCAGGAGGTCGGATGTAGACGATCGGCCCCCGCTCCACCACGCCCCTTTGCGTGTCGCTGGCTTCCCACTGCTCCGTAACCACGGTGTAGCCCTTCCATCCTTCCGGCAGCGAGAAGGTAAACTCATACTTCGTATTCTTGTAAATGATGGCGTCTGTCGAAGGCTCTGCAGCCGGCGCTTCCTGTTTGGCGTCTTGCTCCCGCGGAGTCGAAGACTCCGCCGGCATGCCGGCGAGCGCCGGCGAGATGACAACCCAGGTAATCGGCACAACGAGCATCCCCACGGAAAACTTCATTTCTTCTGCCTGCCCCTCAATATGTTCCAACCCAGATCCATTTGACGCACATCATTTATAAATTAAATATTTCTGTCGCATCACCTCAAACTTCTCCAGCCCCTCCTGCCAATCCTGAGCAATCCGCCGCGGATCCTCTCCCGCCATCAGGCCATCGAACGCCGCCTGATTCCCCAGCAATTCCGCGATCCGCCCAATCTTGAAATTCGCCGGATATAATTTCTGCAACGCCGTCGCCAGCTCAATCCCCAACTCCGGCGCATCCAGCGCATTTCGCTCGGTAAGAACCAGATTCACACCCTCACACTTCTGCCCGCTATAAACCGCGGCCGTAGGCGTAAACGTAACAGGCACAAACCGCACTCCGGAAATCCCGCGAGCATTCAAATAAGCCCCCAGCTCTCGGCCCTTCACCCAAGGCGCACCCACAACTTCAAACGGAGTATCCGTCCCCCGCCCCACGGAAACATTCGTGTATTCAATCAAAGCTACGCCCGGATAAAGCATTGCCTCAGTCAAGCTCCGCAAATTCGGCGAAGGATTCACCCACGCGAGCCCCGTGGAATCAAACCAGTCCCCGCGCTGCCACCCTTCCATCGGCACCACAGTGAGCTTCGCATCGATGTTCCGTTCCGCGTTAAACATCTTCGCCAGTTCGCCCATGGTCATTCCATGCCGCACCGGCACCGTCCAGTAACCCACAAACCTCTCATGCCCCGCATCCGCCACCGGACCCTGCACATACGACCCGGTAACCGGATTCGGCCGGTCCAGCACAATCACCTCAACCCCAGTCGCAGCCGCCGCCTCCAGAAAATATCCCAGCGTAGTCTCGTAGGTATAAAACGGCACCCCCGCATCCTGAATATCGATCACCACCGCATCGAGCGACTTCATCACTTCCGGCGCCGGCCGCCGCTCCGCATCCTTAGCTCCATAAACGCTGTAAACCGGAACCCCGGTAGCCGCGTCCTTCGAATTATTAATGTCGGTTGTATCGAGCGTCCCTGTAACCCCGTGCTCCGGACTGAAAATCGCTTCCAGCGTTACTCCCGGAGCCGCAGCCAGCACGTCAATCGTCCGCCGCCCCTCCAAATCCAATCCAGTCTGGTTGGTCACCACCCCAATCTTTTTCTTGCCCCCCGCAACCTGCAACACATCGAACCCATGCTCCTCCAGCACATCAATCCCATTCTTCACGCTGCCGTTGCGCACGCTCACATGCCGTGCCGCGCTCAGCGCCTCGTTGTAGCCGGTAATGCTCTCCCACCGCAGCGCCTCTTGCTCACTCGTAGTCAAATGCAAAGCCGCCGTCACCGCCGTCGCCACCTTCGTCCGCAAAGCGATCGCGTTCCCTCCCCGCGGATGCACCGCATTCGTCAGCAAAATAATGTAAGTCTTGGTTGTTGGATCGATCCAGATCGATGTTCCCGTCCACCCCGTATGTCCATAACTACCCACCGGCAGCAGTACCCCCCGGTTCGACGACAGCGGAGAATCAATGTCCCACCCAAACCCCCGCAGCACCGGAGCCCAGGGCGGCTGCTCCGGCCGCGTCATCTTCTCCACCGTCAGCGCCGACAAAATCCCGTCGCCTCCATTCAGCAAAGTCTGCGCAAATTTCGCCAGATCATCCCCGGTAGAAAACAACCCGGCATGCCCCGCCACGCCGCCCATCCGCCGCGCCGTAGGATCATGCACCACCCCCCACAGCATGTGCTGATTCTCGTCATACTGCGTCGGCGCAATCTTAGGCAGCCACGCCACCGGAGGCACAAACCGCGTCCGCGTCATCTTCAGCGGCACAAAAATATGCCGCTGCACATACTCATCGAGCGTCTCGCCCGACACCCGCTCCACCAGCGCGCCCAGCACAATAAAATTGACGTCGCTATAAGTGAACTTCGACCCCGAAGCTTCCTGCGGCGCATCCGCAAACGCCATCCCGTAAGCCGTCTGCTTCCCATCCCACGGAGTCTTCAAATCCAGATCCGGCTCCAAGCCGGAGAAGTGGATCAGCAACTGCCGCACCGTAATGTCATCTTTCCCATTCTGCGCAAACTCCGGCAAATACTTCGCCACCGGATCATTCAGCCGCACTTCCCCGCGCTCCACCAGTTGCATCACGGCCGTAGTAGTAGCAATCACCTTGGTCAGCGAAGCCAGGTCGAACACCGTATCCAAAGTCATCGCCTCGCGCACCGGCTCCAAAGCCCGCTCCCCGTAAGCCTTCCGGTAGACGACCGCCCCGTCGTGACCAACGATCAGCACAGCTCCCGGAACCTGCTTCTCCTCGATAGCCTGCTCAATAGCAGCATCAACATTCGGAAGCGCAACCTTACGTGTGGGGATAGCCGCCCTCGGCTGCCTGCCCTGAGCGGAGCCGAACGGTCCACCCGGGCGCAGCCCGGACTTCTCGCCAGCGCCACCAACCGCGCCCTGCCCGGTAGCACTCAGAACGCAAGCCAGCCAGACGCCAAGAGCGAACACCACTCCGCGCACTTTATCCCGCGACTTTGATTCAAAAGGAAGGATGCTCTGACTCTACACAACCCAGGCCCCATGACTCAAGAAACTCAAGTAAGGAGGTGCCACTTATGCCATATCATGGATTACCTTGATGCCCGCACCGCACCCCTCATCCATTCTGCTCGAAGCCTTCGAGCATCAAGACGAAGTCTTCGCCGGAGCTTTTGCCATTCTGCAAGAAGCAATCAACCATCAAGCTTTCCCCGCAGCCTCCGTAGCCGTAACTCACGGCGGAAGTCTAGTAGCGCTCAAAGCCCTGGGAAGTTTCACATATGAAGCGGGTGCCCCATCCTCCTCGCGCTCTTCGCGAGAGGGTGGGGATTTTGACGTCCAGTCCGCCACTCCTAAACCGGGTGCCCCACTTCTCGCGTCCTTTGCGAGAATTGGGAAAGACGCAGTCGATCCCACCACACTCTTCGATCTAGCGTCGCTCACCAAAGCGTTAGCCACCACAACCACAGCCATGCTCCTTTACGAGCGCGGCCTGCTCGATCTCGAAGCCCCAGTCTCCGCGATAGTCCCCGAATTCACAACCGACGCCGCAAAAGATCACCGACGCCGCGAAGTAACCCTGCGCATGTTGCTAGCCCACTCCTCCGGCCTGCCCGCCCACGAAAAGTTTTTCCTGAAAGCCCGCACCCGTAACGAACTCCTCCAAGCCGCCTTCACGACACCGCTAGCCACAAACCCAGCCACTCGCGCCGAATACAGCGACATCGGATTCATAATCCTCGGCGTCGCCTTCGAACGCCTCGCCGACGAATCCCTAGACCGCTTCTGCCAGCGCGAAATCTTCGCCCCGCTAGCAATGACCCACACCACTTTCAATCCCCCACTGGAAATCCGCGCAAAAATTCCTCCCACCGCCAACGATCAAACTTTCAGAGGAAGAATCATCCAAGGCGAAGTTCAGGACGAAAACGCGAGCGTCCTCGGCGGAGTAGCCCCCCACGCCGGACTTTTCTCCACCGCCGAAGACCTGGCCAAATTCGCCCAAGCCATGCTGAATCAGGGCAGCCCCATTCTCCGCCCCGAAACTGTAACCCTCTTCACCCGCCGCGAATCCACGCCCCCAGGCACCACACGCGCCCTCGGCTGGGACTCTCCCTCACCCCAATCGCAATCCGGAAAATATTTCTCTCCCCAATCCTTCGGCCACCTCGGCTACACCGGAACCTCTCTCTGGATCGATCCCACCCGCCAGCTCTCGATAACTCTGCTAACCAACCGCACCTGGCCCGACTGCTCCAACCAGGCAATCAAACAAATCCGCCCCAAATTCCACGACGCCATAATCGAAGCCCTCAACACAGAATGACAAAACTCTGTGATGAAAGGGATCGGGAAGGGCACGGCTTCAGCCGTGCCGATAAGAATGAACAAATAACCCGGGCTTTAGCCCCTGAGGCATCTCCTTCAACCCCCGCCTCAACCGCGGCAAGCGGCACCACGAAAAGCAGTTAGAATGATCACGCCGCTCCAATCCCGAAAGGCCAATTTGAAACCCAAGCCATCCACTCTCCGCCGCCTAAACACCGAGCAACCGAACCAGTCCGCCAATGACCTCGATCGCAAGTCGTCCTTCGAGATCGCCCGCCTAATCAACGCCGAAGACGCCACAGTCGCCCTGGCCCTAACCCGCGCCCTCCCGCAAATCGCCCGCGCCATCGATCAAGTAGCCGCCGCCCTCCGCCGCGGCGGACGCCTCATCTACGTAGGCGCCGGAACCAGCGGCCGCATCGCCGCCCTAGACGCCGTCGAGTGCCCGCCCACCTTCAACACCGGCCCTCGCTCCGTCCAGTTCCTCATCGCCGGCGGCAATAAAGCGTTAGCCTCCGAATCCGAGACCAGCGAGGACGACTCCGCCGCCGGCCGTCAGGAAATGTCCCGCCGCAGGCCCACCAAGAAAGATGTAGTCGTGGGCATCGCGTCCAGCGGACGCACTCCCTTCACCGTAGCCGCCGTCGCCGAAGCCCGTCGGCGCGGCGCCCAAACCGTCGCGCTAACCTGCAATCCCAACTCTCCGCTAGAACGCGCCGCCCACTTCGCCATCGTCACCCAGGTAGGCCCCGAAATCCTCGCCGGATCTTCCCGCATGAAGGCCGGCACTGCCCACAAAATGGTCCTCAACATGATCTCGACCGCCGCCATGACACGCCTCGGCTACGTCTACGGCAACCTCATGGTGAACGTTGCCCCGAAAAATTCCAAGCTGCTCGATCGCGCCATAAGAATCCTCGAACAAGCCACCGGAGCCTCCCGCGATTCTGCAACCAAAGCCCTAAAAGCCTCCGGCAACAAAACCCCAGTAGCCGTAGTGATGCTAGCCGCCGGAGCAACCCGCCCCCAAGCCCAAGCCGCGTTGAAGAAAGCAAAAGGCCACGTCCGTGAGGCCATAGCGTTAGCAAAATAGAGCCTAGTTTTTCGTGTCATCCTGAGCGAAGTTGCCCTGCGCGAAGCGGAGGGCAACGCAGTCGAAGGACCCCCTGCAATGCGCGCATAACCAGAGGCGTGTCAAGGCGTTCTCACGACGACGACGGATGCCCATCCTTCCCGCGCTTTTTGCGAGGGGAGCCTGCCCTGAGCTTGTCGAAGGGTGGGGATTTTGATCTCCTTTGCTCCCCCCACAAGCCCGTGCCCACTCGATTACCATCCCGGCGCCAATTCCCCGCTAAAATAACTCGTTACCCCAAGCTCATCACCCCATGGATAAACTAGTAATCCGCGGCGGCTCCCCGCTCCTCGGCACCGTCCGCATCAGCGGAGCAAAAAACGCCGCACTCCCCTGCATGGCCGCAGCTCTCCTAACCGACGAGCCGGTCATCCTGGAAAACATCCCCCAAGTCCGCGACATCCAGACCACACGCAACCTGTTAGCCGCCATGGGAGCCGAAGTCGAACTAGGCTACGGAGTGGCCCGGCACCGCACCACCATCCACTGCAAGAATCTCGCCAGCCCCGAAGCCTCTTACGAATTAGTAAAAACCATGCGCGCCTCCACGCTGGTTCTGGGGCCGTTAGTAGCCCGCTGCAGCCGCGCCCGCGTCTCCCTCCCCGGAGGCTGCGCCATAGGCCAGCGCCCCATCGACCTCCACATCAAAGGCCTCGAACTCCTGGGAGCAAAAATAAAGCAGGAGCACGGCTACGTAGAAGCTACCGCCGACCGACTCCGCGGCGCCGAAATCGCCTTCGATAAAATCACCGTAACCGGCACTGAAGACCTGCTGATGGCGGCCACGCTAGCCGAAGGCGAGACCATCCTTCAAAACGCCGCCCGCGAACCCGAAGTAGCAGACCTGGCCGCCCTGCTAAACAAAATGGGAGCGAAGATCCACGGCGCAGGCACCTCCACCATCAAAATAAAAGGCGTCACAAAACTAAAAGGCGCCCGCCATCGCATCATCCCCGACCGCATCGAAGCCGGCACATTCCTGATCGCCGGAGCCCTGACCGGCGGCGACCTGAACATCTCCAACTGCGATCCCGCTCACCTGGATGCGATCCTGAGCAAGCTAAAAGAGGCGGGAGTCAAAACCAAATCCAACTCCGATTCCGTCCGCGTGATGGGAGACAATCCCTTCACCGCCTCCGACCTGAACACCGAAGAATATCCCGGCTTCCCCACCGACATGCAGGCGCAATTCATGGCCCTGGCCACGCAAGCCGAAGGCACCAGCATCATCACCGAAAACATTTTCGAGAACCGCTTCATGCATGCCCAGGAATTAGTGCGCATGGGCGCCAACATAAAAATCGAAGGCCACCGCGCCGTAGTCCGCGGCAAAACCCCGCTAAGCGCCGCCGCAGTCTTGGCCTCCGACCTGCGCGCCAGCGCGAGTCTGGTCCTGGCCGCACTAGTAGCCGACGGCGAGACCATAATCGACCGCGTCTACCACATCGACCGCGGCTACGAAAAAATCGAAGAAAAACTAAAAGCCGTAGGCGCCCAAATCCGCCGCATCGGCAACATGCTCCCGTAAGGATTACAACGATGTATGTGGGGACAGCCGCCTCGGCTGTCCGGCGAGCGCAGCGAGATTGTTAGGTCGTGTGGAGCGGACACTCCTGTCCGCTGCCTTTGACTTTGATTTTGCCTTTGCTTTTGACCTTATGGGCGAACTGGACTGCAAGGAGCGACAGCGACGCAGCCGGCCAGTTCGTGGGCAAGAGGGCGGGGAGCGCGAGAGCCATGGGTGCAGGCAGGAGCGAAGCGACGCCTGCACCCACGGCGAAAGCGCTGCCTCCATCTCCGCTTCCCCGCGACTTCAGAGCGGAGCGAAAACAAATCGGGCCGCCCGAAGGCAGCCCGTTTGGTTTTAACTGATCGCTGAAAGCTGACGGCTGAGAGCTAGTCCCCTGCCACCGGCTCGGCCACTTCCGGCTTCGGAGCACTGGCCCCGTTACCGTTCGCTTTACCCAGAGCACCCAGCGGAATGAATCCGTTCTCCGCCACCGCCGGCTTTTCTTTCAGAACGACCTCGCGGTAAAGCGAAGCCATGCGCGCATTGTAGGCCTCATCATTCTTCTGCGGCCCGCGATGCCCCGCAACCGGTGTTTCGGAATGGTCAACAGCCGAAGCCCGAAGCCCGTCAGCCGAAGCCTGCTGTTTCGCATCCCGCGCCCGCTTCTTCTCTTCCCGCGCGTTCTTTGCGATCCCCAACTTGTCCAGATCATGCTGCAACTCATTGGTGACGATCTCTTCCCGCAGCTTTAGATAGTCAGCGGTCTCGTCTTCCATCTTCACTTTCTTGCCGCCGGCGAAGATCTCGTGCCGTCCATGCTCTTCATACCACTTGGTGAGCGTGGCCGTCATATGCATCTTCTCGATGATGTTCCGCCACCCCACGCCCGTGTTGTAAGCACAGAACGAAATCTCCCCTTCCTGCGTGGCGTAAGGAATAATGCACTGCTCCGTCCGCCGGAAATCATAGTTGAACAGATCCTGGAACCACATGCCGGCGATGAACAGGAAGTTCCACCGGTCGTTCGTCCGCCGCTTCATCACGTCGTCAACCGTGCGGTCCGGACCAACCTTGCCGTAGTTCGTCCCCGTAACGTTGTAATTCTTGTCAAACTTCTTCAACAGATCCATCATCTTGAAATGCGTAGGCGCCTGATACGGATCGTAATTCTTCATCAAACACAACGCCATGCCAAACGCGGTAAGAAACTTCCCCCGCGCCGCATCGTTAACCTTGGCAATATCTTTCGCCAGCTGATCGCCTTTCAAGAATGCAGTAACAGGAACCGCCTCCTTAGTCTCCTTATCAATCATCACCGCCATCCCCGTCCCGCAATTCGGATGGCAACCGCACGATAGTTGGCCCCAGTCGTTTTTTACGTCGTTGGCGTGCATCAGGTCGGCCCAGTCGCTGAATGTTCCCATGAAAGAAATCGGGAACCAGTCGCGCGATGGTTCGCCCAGGCCGGTTTGGTTTTTTACGTCGTGGGCCAGGTGGCTTAATGTGTAGCGCTGGGCTTGGCGACGGTCGTCGGTCACGGCTTCGTCGCGGCCGGTGAAGCTTACCGGTTGGAAACTGAGGAAGCTGATCGTCTTCGGATTATCCAGCGCGAACTTGATGATTCTTCCAACTTGTTCGTTGTTGATGCCGTTTACGATCGTTACTACCGGGACGATTTCTACTCCAGCTTTGTGGAGGTTTTCGATGGCCTTCAACTTCACATCGAACAGGTTGCCGACCATGCGGTGGGCGTTGGCGGCGTTGCCGATGCCGTCGAATTGCAGATACGCGTAGCGCATTCCTGCTTCTACCGCCTGCTGCGCAAATTCAAAACTTTTTGCGAATTCGATTCCGTTAGTCGCCGCCTGCACGGAGTTGTATCCGACTTTTCTCGCGTAGCGAACTGCGTCGAGGAAGTACGGGCTCAACGTGGGCTCGCCACCGGAGAACTGCACGCTCATCTGCCGGCGCGGCTTGATGGTGATGGCGTTGTCGAGCATGGTCTTGATTTCTTCCCACGTGAGTTCGTGGACGAAGCCGACCTGGTTCGCGTCCATGAAGCAGGGATCGCACATCATGTTGCAGCGATTGGTCAGGTCGATCGTCAGCACCGAGCCGCGTCCATATTTCACGGTTGAAGATCCGTGATGGTGGAGCTTTTCGTCGTTGTGCGCGGCGATGTCGCGGCCGGGGAAGACGTCTTCCAAGTGCTTGGAAAATTCGGTGTCGATCGACATCACGTCTTCGAAGTGGCCGTGTTTCGGGCAGTCCTTCACCATCAGGATCTTGCCGTCGCGTTCGATGATGGTAGCTTTGATCTCGCCGACTTTTTCGTTCATCAGAACTTCGTGCGGCAGTTTGCCGTCGAGAATCTGCTGGCGGATTTCCGGCACACACTTCGGGCACAGCGAATCGGTGGAGCGCGGCCAGCCGAGCGGCGGCTTCGACTTCTCGTAGGACTTCAGCAGAGGCTTGTCGGACCATTTAGGGGTGGGCGACGGGTTGGGCTTGATGCGATTCAAGCCGTCGAAGACGACCCAAGCGCCTTTGGCGGCGACGGTGACTGCTTTCTCTACGTACTTGATCGGCTTGCGCATGTTAGCTTCTAGCTCCTAAGCTTTTAGCTCTTCGCTGTCTTGGTTCGGGTGATCGGTCTCAGGAAAACTCGGGCAGTATCTCGCCTTGCTTCGCCTTTGATCCGTATCCACAAAACCGGCCCACAAAAACCAGACCGTGAACCCGACTGCTTGTGGTTCTCCCCGGGAGTTGAACCTGGTTTTTACACTTTTCCCTGGGTATTGGTCTGTTGTGATGCTATTGGAGGGGAAGGGGTTACGCATCTTTATCCCAACGAATGGTGCAAAAATGGGGTTTAGCGGTTGATTGCGGGATTGGGTGGGGGTAAGTTATTGAAAGGAAACGGGGCTTTCCGGCATCGCCGCTTGTGGGCGGGTGTAAGGTGAGACCGAGGGCCAAGCTCGCGGAGGCGGCGTGAATTTCAAGATTGAATTTGAGCAGGAAGAAGACGGGCGGTGGATTGCCGAGATTTCTGAACTGCCCGGTGTCATGGCTTACGGCGCGATCCACGCCGAGGCTGAGGCGGCCGTCGAAGCCCTGGCGCTGCGGGTGATCGCGGACCGGATTGAGACGGAGAAGGTCGGACAGAAGACAATCAGCTTTGCTACGGCGTGAGTAGGTGGCCAAGTTCGAAAGCTAGCCGCGTGTATCGAGCTTTGTTGCGCATAGGATGGTCTGCTAAAGCGCGCAAGGGTTCTTCCCACATTACATTGCAGCGATCCGGGTATACGGATTTTGTGTGGGCGTTTCACGATAGCGTCGAGATCGGTCCGAAGATGTTGGCGCGCATCGCCGAAACATACGAGGTTAACGGTCGAGGATTTGTGATTGTCGGCAGTAGCGTTCCCAGTTCCCGCCAAAGACGCGAGAGGTGAGCACCCGTGACAAGGCCCCTGGTGGGCCTCATCTTGAATAAATATTCCTTCTAGGTTATATTCTATAGGTGGAATGGTCAATCGAGTTCGCAGACGAATTAGAGGCTTGGTGGGACTCGTTGACCATGGAGGAACAAGAAGACGTTCGAGCCAGCGTGAACGTTTTGCGCCAATTCGGGCCGAGTCTGGGGCGTCCGCATGTCGACTCAGTGGCGGGATCGCGATTCCCGAACATGAAGGAGCTGCGAACGCAACATGCCGGACGGCCTTACCGCACATTGTTTGCGTTCGATCCCCGGCGAGTGGCCATTCTGCTGATCGGCGGCGATAAGACGGGAAACAATCGCTGGTATGAAGTATTTGTGCCGCTCGCTGACAAGATTTGCGCCGAGCACTCGAAAGAGATTGTGGAAGAAGGAAATCGATAAAAGGGGGAACAGGATGCCAAGGAATTTTCGTGAACTGGAAGCAAAGATGTCACCCGAATCGCGAGCGCGGTCCGACGTCAAAACCCGCAAAATGATTGCGGAGATGGCGCTGGACGAACTTCGCGAGGCCCGCGAGATGACGCAGGTGCACCTGGCGAAAATCCTGGGAGTGAATCAGGCCGCAGTGTCGAAGCTGGAGCGGCGTGCGGACATGTACGTGAGCACGCTGCAGAGTTTTGTGAAAGCCATGGGCGGAGAGCTGAAGATCACGGCGCGGTTCCCGGAAGGGACTGTGGAGATTAATCAGTTTGAAGATGCGAAGAAAGCCGCGGCGGGGGAGTGAGCCACGCGGCTTTCCGGCACGACTGGAAGTCGTGCCCTTCCCGGTCTCTTCCTTTTGGGCAAAGGTGAGCGATTTTGGGCAGCTTTGCCGTCTCGGGAGCGGTATCATCGGGCTACTTCGAAGAGGCTAGGTTCCAATGAGGGGGACAGTCTCTTTCGGGGGCAGGCATGGGTTAGCGCTGGCCGTTGGCTGCATTTGACCCTTACGCCTGCCCTTTTTTCTGTCGAGTAGCCCACACTTGGGTGCCCATTTCTCACGTCCCTTGCCAGAAGCCCTGCCCTGAACGGAGCCGAAGGGCGGGATCGGTTAGCAAATGCCGACGAGGAGCCTCCCTCTGAAAGATTTCCACACCCTCCTTGTGACATCTGACCTTGCGCACAGCCTCCGACTCGTTCGATCATTGTCCCTGCAAAGGAAGTAGACGCAGCGATCGGCATGGACGCCAGCGGTCAGAAACCGGCCCGTAAGTCCAATGCTCTCAAGATTTTGACCGGTAAGATCTTTGTTATGAAGATTTTGGAAAGAACTTTGCAGACCTCTGCCCCTAAGTCGCTGATTCCAGATATTTTGATAAATCGAGGGGGGGAGGGGGGGAGGGTAACTAAAGGATAAACTCACGACCCAAAACAGGAACGCCCGAGCCTTCGCAGGGGGAAGTTATGGCGTCATGACTTTCTATTCTTAGGTACCTGTGCTCGAGTACGCCCAGGCGCTTTACTCTTCAATTTGAGCTGATTGAAAAGAATGGCGGCGCGCACGAGGTTTTTTAGAGCGCGCTCATTCACGTTATCGCCTTCGAAAAGATCGATGGCTCGCCACTGGTTGCCTCCGAGGCCCGCGTTGAAGAGCTTGTCAGGATCCGGGAGTTGCGCCCCGTGGGCAAAGGTAAGCTTCACTTTATCCTTGTGGGCGTTGCCGACCGCGATGATTCCGTCGCGAGACCACACCGGGCTGCCCATCCATTTCCACTCCTCGATGATCTCGCGGTCGGCCTCAAGGATAGTCTTGCGGATACCAGCGAGCGTCTTGCCGCGCCAGTCTGGAAGTTTTGCGATCAGGTGGTCAATGCGTTCTGATGGATTCATTGGATCTTTATACCTCGAATTCTTGTGCCGATCTCATGCGGGTTTAGGCGGCCAGTTAGGGGCTTCGATACCGAACTGCTTTGCGTACTCCGCGTGCAGCCGTTGCCAACCGAACTTCATCGCTTCGGGGCCGACGATGCGGCCGAGAGGAGTTCCGCCGAGCATGTGATCGAGAACATCGAAACAAATTTGCCAGCCCGCCGCACCCATGGCGATGAACCGATGGCCGATGTTGGTCCACAGCGTCAGACGCGTGCCTTCAGCGGAGGCTTCGAGTTCCCATCGCATGTCGTGTTCACCCCAGTTGTACTCAAGCAGTGTGGGAGCGTCGGCTCGAGTCACCCTGGTTTCGGAGACATTCAGCCTAGGCGCTGCCACGGTGGTGAGCTTCACTGTGTTTCCAACCGCGCCGAGGCTGCCATCGGCGTCGAAGGGAGCCCACTCGCGCAGCTGCGCCGGGTCAGTAAGCGCCTGCCAGACTTTTTCCGGCGAGTGGCGAAGTTCGCGGACGAGGACGAGCGTCCATTTCTCTTCTCCGTTTTGTCCCCGGTCTTTTTTTACCCGGGCCAGGTTAGCTGGACCTGGTGCGTACTGCGCGCGATCGAGCATCTTCATTTTCTCCTAGCATGACCATTTTGCGAGCTGGGTGAGCTGAATGAGGTTGCCGCAGGTATCGTTCAGCATGGCAATGGTCGAGCCGGTCACGTCGGTGGGGGGCATGGTGAACTCGGCGCCGCAGGCCTTGATGCGCTCGTAGTCGGCCTTGATGTCGTCGGTAAAGAACATGGCCGCAGGCTGGCGCTGCTGAAAAATCGCCTGCTGATAGGCTTTGGCTGCGGGATTGTTGTTCAGCGCCAACTGCAGTTCAGTGCCGTCCGGATCCTCGGGCGAGGCCACGGTGAGCCAGCGATATGGGCCCTGGCTGAAATCGGTCTTTTTAGTGAAACCCAGTACTTCGCTATAGAAGCGCAGGGCCTTGTCCTGGTCGTCCATGTATAAGGTCGTCACTTTGATTTTCATTTCGTTTCTCCTGGGTTACGTTCGCGGTTTGGATCGCCTTGTTGTTGTCTTCCTTTTTGTTGCGGTTGACTTGGTTGGGGTTGAGGGATGCATGCGGTCGCTATTTGTTCGATCAAGGTGACGTTCCAGAGCATCTACGTGAGCGGACCAGAAGCGACGGAACTGAGCCAGCCAGGCATCAACCTGCTGAAGTGGCTCGGGGTTCAGCCGGTAGAGACGGCGCTGTGCGGCCACTGTGGATTCTACGAAACCAGCCTCGCGCAGCACTCGCAGGTGCTTGGACACCGTCGGCTGCGGCATACGGAGCTGACGCTCGATCTCTCCCACCGACCGCTGTGACGAGACCAGGAGGCTTAATATGGCGCGACGGTTGGGCTCAGCAATGACTTCGAAGATCGATTCCACTGGTCTGATATACCCCGTCGCGCATATACTTGTCAAGGTATATTACAAAATAACTTAGTCCTTGCGAAACGACGAATCCGTGGCGAATTCGGCAAGTAGGCGGCCTCTGGCATGAGACCGGGTTCCCTCTTTTGAGTCGCACTCTGGTGCCGTCGCAGGAGTATCGGTCCCAGGAGGGCAGCTTGCGTCCGACTGCATTAACGGAACCGTCTCCCCCAAGAACAGTTCGATCAACGGCAGCCGGACACTGAGCCGCGCCCTGCGCCGCGAGTCGAGTCATTCGTGGCGAGAGCAAACTTGATGCGAAAATCAGACTTGCCTGGCCTTCAAGACAAGCGTCACACAAGAATCACAGCTTTTTCTGAATTGGAGCCTCCGTGATTGGAGGTTCCGTTTCGAGCACCTCCATAACAACGTCGAGCACGTCCTGGGCCTCGACGGGATTCGCAAAACCACACACTCCCACGGCGCTGGAGATGATCTCGCGCAGTTCGGACTTCGGCAATGCCGCAAGTCCTCCAACGTCCTGGTGGAGCAGTCGCAGCAGCAGCACCAACTGAGCCACTCTCTCATCCTTGAGATAGAGCGACGAATCGGAATAGACCTTGCCGAACGCGTTGTGTAGGCGGTTGTGTTCTGCGCCGGAAAGAAAAAGCGGCTTACCTACTTTGTCCATGTTCGCCTCCGTTTTGGCTTTTCCAGGTATCGAGCCATCGGTGAAAGAACGGTTTGGGCTGAGGGTTTCCAGGCTCCGCCACTGGGTGTTGGTCTCCGGAAGATGAGCGGGACTTTGAGGGTGAGCCGGGGATGGTGGGTGAAGATTGCGCGCGAGTGATGCTCACGCCCGACGAGTTCAGTGGCTGAACAAGGGCGGAAATAATTTCTCTCATAAAACCTCCTCTGATTCGGTGATTGAATTTTCAGTCCCCTATTACTGGCCGACGCCGGTCTTTGCGCTTGAGGCTCCTGACGCGGTTCGGCTGGGACAGAATTGCGCTCGAGACTTGCGGGCGAGTACGTGGAATTCAGGCCTGTCGGGAACTCGTCCGTTTCAGTGCTCCGCACGGCGGGCAACAGCGCCAGTCCTGCGGGCACAGCGAGCTATTCAGTCGGATTGGGGGGACTTCAGATCAGAAACGTACAGAGGAGATCCTGAAACGAACGGGGATGGCGCTGTCTCAGCGTGACTGCCGGTTGGAAGACCACGCCGTCGACGAAGCAGCCGGGGCACCGGTTTGACAACGCCGGCAAAACCGCAATGGGATTGATCGCGGGAGAAATCACCTGGATGCGCGGACGCACAGGAGGAGCCAGATTTACAGGAGTATCAGCTTCATTGAAGGCAGTCTCGGGCAAGTCTGGCCGGGGAATGACAGATACGCAGACTGCGGCAGCCAGCAGGAAAAGGACCAATGCCAAACGAAATCGCATCACGCCGTCACACCCTTGCCCGTAAACAAGCTAATCCCGCAAAACGGGGGTTGTCAATGTTGATCTCGAGGGCAGAGCAGGCTGGGTTGGGCGCTGAGCGGGTTTTTCCGCGGTCCTGTGGACAGCCGAGGGAGCCATGGCCATATGGGCCTCGCAGCGTTTCGTCGCGTTATCCACTTTCATCCTCAGCTTTTCCACAACCGTTGCGGTGGAAACCTCGAACGCGGTTGGCGTGGAACGCTTCCCTACTCAATAGGATAGAGACTTCCTTCTACGATGTGATCTCTGCCGTTGACAAAAATTTCTGAGGGGCTAAAATACGCCTCGCTCGTTGCCCTGTTAAATTTAAAACATGACTCCTAAACTTCTTGATCCTGTAGTGCTGCAGACCGATTTCCCAGACCTCAAACTTCACGCCAGCGGCAAGGTGCGCGATGTCTATCAATTGGATAACGAGCGCCTGCTGTTCGTCGCCACCGACCGCATTTCGGCTTTCGACTACGTGCTGGCGACCGGCATCCCGCAAAAAGGTCGGGTGCTGACTCAGATTTCTTTGTTCTGGTTTGATTTTCTTTCTGACATCGTTCCCAACCATTTAATTACGGCCGATGTCGGGCAGTATCCGCAGGCATTGCAGAAATATGCTGATGTGCTGCGCGGGCGGTCGATGATTGTGCAGCGAGCTGAGATGTTTCCAGTGGAGTGCGTGGTCCGGGGATACATTTCAGGGTCGGCGTGGAAGGAGTATAAAGCGACGGGCAAAGTGTGCGGAATCGAGTTGCCGGCGGGGTTGCGGGAGTCCGAGGCATTTCCCGAGCCGATCTTCACTCCAGCGACGAAGGAAGTGAGCGGGCATGACGAAAACATTTCGTTTGCACGGATGTGCGAAATTCTGGGCACGGAAACTTCGCGCACGCTGCGCGACCTGACTTTGCGCGTCTACAAGAAAGCAGCCGCGTATGCGCGGCAAAGGGGTATCATCATCGCCGACACGAAGTTCGAGTTTGGACGAACGGCGAAGGGAATCACGCTGGCGGATGAAGTGCTGACGCCGGACTCCTCACGCTTCTGGCCCGCCGACAAGTACGCGCCCGGCCGCGGACAAGAATCGTTCGACAAGCAGTATGTTCGGGATTACCTGGAAGAGATTCACTGGAACAAGCAGCCGCCTGCGCCGGCTTTGCCGGATGAGGTGGCGCGCCGGACCAGCGAAAAGTATCTCGACGCTTATTTCCAAATTACGGGACGCAAGCTGGATGTGTAGGAGTGAGACCCGGCGAGGCCGCGTCTGCGGCTCGACCCGAGGAAAAGCCGGGTGCAGGAGAACGCGATGACCGCGGCGGACTGGCTGATTATCGCGGTCGTGTTGCTGAGCATTATTTCGGCGGCGGTGCACGGCTTTTTTGCCGAGGCGCTGAGCATGGCTGGATTGGTTGTGGGTTACGTGGTTGCCGCCTGGCAGTATCCGGGCCTGTCGGCATGGTTCATGACGTTTTTGAAGAACGGGTGGCTGGCGGATATTTTCAGTTTCTTGATCATCTTTTTTGTGATCCTGCTGTTGTTCAACGTGGCCGCCAGGGTGGCACGAAAGCTGATGAAGGCCGCCGGGTTGAGTGGGTTTGACCGTTTTTTGGGAGCGTTGTTGGGCGTGGTGAAAGGGGTTTTGATTGTGGCCGTGGTGCTGATGGGCATGACGGCCTTTACGCCTACTTCGACCATGCTGAAGAGGTCGGTGTTGGCGCCGTATTTTCTTGTGGTGGGCAGAGCCGCCATTTGGGTGGCGCCCGCGGATTTAAGGGCGCGATTCAATGACGGGTTGGAGTTTCTGCATCGGGCTCCGCAGAATTTGACCGGCGCTCCGGCTGCGAAGCCGAAATAGGTGTGAGGCGAGTAGAAAGTTAAAAAGACATTCAGAAAGAAGAGAGAGACCTACCGTGAAAGATCAACTGGAAGCACTCATTCTGCAAATGTATAAGAGCAACATCCTATATTCGGAGGGTGTGCGCGAATTCAAGAAGCGCTTTATCCTGACGGTTCTCCAGGAAAATAAGGGCAACCAATGCCGCGCGGCGCGCGAGTTGGGGATGCACCGCAACACGCTGAGCCGGACTATTGATGAGTTGAAGATCGACGTGCGCCAGCTTCGGGATGGAGCGAAGCGTCCGCCGCGGAGCGCAAGGCCGGTGTCTTTGGATCGGGAAAAGAAAGCGGTTCGTTAGGCTCGGCTGGTTCCGCTATTTACGCATTCAGTGTTCATCCTTCCCCATTCGCCTATCCAATGCCACATTAAAAAAGCAGCCCTTGCGGGCTGCCTTTTTGTTCGAACCGGACGTTGATCAGTTCGCTGCTGGCTTGTGATGCACAGGCGCGGTCTTCGGCTTCGGCAACAAACCCTTTTCCATGGTCATCATGAATGGACTTGAAGTGTAGGAGGCGGGTTCGCCCTGGAAGTCGAGGCTGGCGCCTTCTTTGGGGATAAGTCTAAGAGGGACTTTCTCTTCAAAGGTGAGCGTGAGGTCGGCTTTCTTGGCGACGATGTCATCTTCGCTGGCGGCGATATCGAACTCGGTCGACGTGGCTTTGATGACTGTGCCGTTCATGTATACAGGTTTGCCTTTGATGGCATTCCAGACGGTGTCCTGGTCCGCCTGGGCGCCGTTGGAGAGGACGAACTCCCAGGTGGCAAAGTCCATTTTGTCGGGCGGTGTGGCGACCACCATGTTGTGAGCCTGCTCTGCCGGGGTGGGAGCGGGTTTGATGGTAAAACCGGCGGGAGGCGCTGGGTTGGCTTTGGCTTGCGCCAGAACATCGGTCCAGCCGTCTTCTCCGGCGTGGTACTTCACATACAAACCCTTGGCGTACTTCTCGATCGACTGCTGATACTGGGCGTTGGGCGCGACGATGGAAGCGCGCGCGGTAAACCAGATGGCATTGATCGGATCGGGAGTAAGCTTCGGGTCGGGCGGAGTGGGTCCAGCGTAGGCTAGCGCCAGGGGATAAACCACACTGAAATCCTTTTGAAAATCAGCGCCGCTGTCAACGGCGGCCCGCAAGTCTTTTCTGGCGGTGTCATAGTCCTTGTCGGTGAGGGCAGCGAGACCGAGGGCAGCGTTGAAAACCCCGGTCATCTGATCTTTCATCTTTTGAAAATCGGCGTCGGACATGCCATTGGGCTTGGCGAATTTTGGCAACTCATCGAGTCCCATCTGGCCATATTTCTTTGCATCGTCCAGTTCCTGCTTGGCGTTGGGGTCACCACTTTGCGCCTTGAGACGATCAAAATATGCCAGCAAGAACATGGCGCGCTCATTGGTGGGGTCGGCGGCTAGCAGCTTGGTGGCCATTTCAATGGTTTTAGCGGTGTTCCCCGCCTGCTGGTAGTCCTGCATGAGAGTCTGCAGGGCCGGAATCTTCATAATGCTGTTGGGATACTGGGTGAGAAATGCTTCGAGGCCGCTGATCTGGGCGGCATCCTTCTGCCCGATTGCGCCGACGTAGGCGTTGTACTCAGCCGGGTCTTTAATAACCGGCGCCGCGGTGGGCTGCGACTGCGCGGGCTGGGCGGCTGACTGGGCGGGTGCCGCGGACGGTTGTGACGGTGCCGGCTGAGCGCCCTGGGCGGCCGCCAGCGCAGCAGCCCCAAGCACAACCGTGACCAGAATCTTTTTCATCAGTGTGGCTCCTTGGAATTTACGGGATCGACAATTCTGCATTTGCTTGAGACGTATGGCGACTTACCCTTCATTCGGGTTTCGCCGGATTATAAGTACGTCTTGTTCTGAAGGCAAGCAACTTCCTGGTTTGCCCCCCGAAGTATTGTATAAGATGCAGAAATTGAGGCTCGCGCACAGGCTTCGATTCTGCTGTGCGAGCGAAACTGGACAGGAAGGCTCTTCCCATGGATGCGGGTGGAAACGAGGTTGCTCGAACGGATGCGGCGCGCCCGCTGTCTGCGCAGGTAGCGGTGGTTACGGGGGCGGGCCGGGGTATTGGCCTCGCCATTGCAAAAGAGTTGTCGAGCCTGGGTGCAACTGCCGTGCTGTGCGGGCGCACTCGCGCGGCTTTGGAATCGGGAGCGCAAGCCATCACGCGGGCGGGTGGGACGGCCGAAGTCGTCCCATGTGACGTGACCAGTCTGGAGTCGGTTGAGGGGGCGGCCGGGCGTGTCGAACGCTTGTTTGGGCGTGTCGACATTCTGGTGAACAACGCTGGTATCGGCGGGTTCGGTGGGCCGCTGCACCAACTTCCTCCCGACGCCTGGGACCAGATTTTGAACACGAACCTGCGGGGCGTTTACTACGCGGTGCGCGCGTTTGCGCCGATGATGATTCGGGGGCGATCTGGACACATCATCAACATTTCGTCGCTCGCGGGAAAGAATGCGCTGCCGAACGGCGTGGCTTATGCGGCGTCGAAATGGGGATTGAACGGACTTAGCTACTCTGTGGCGGAGGAACTACGCGGATACAACATCCGCGTGGCCGTGATCTGTCCGGGATCGACTAACACCGAGCTTAGCCCGCACGCCGGCAAGGATCCGGCGAAGATGTTGCAGCCGGAAGATGTGGCGCACGCTGTGGCGATGCTGGTGACGCAGAGTCCGCAGTCGTTTGTGAGTGAGATTTTGTTGCGGCCTACGCAGAAACCTTGATTTCGCTGTTGCCAGAGTTCACTTCTTGAACAGATTTTCGAATGCCTGGCGGGCGTCGTTGGGGCGCACGCTGGCGGGCGTGGAGGTTTCTTTTTCGCGAGTGACACGGATTTCGAAGAAGGTGCAATCGTTGCGAGCATCTTTTTTGGCGATGCGCTCTTTGATCGGCTGCATGCACTCGAATCGGCTGCCGGGGTCGAAATACATGCACTGCTTGCAGGAATGCAATTCGAAGCCGCACTTGGGGCAGAGACCGGTCGGCGGAATTGCCTGCAGCACGGTGCCGCACTGGGCGCAGCGGGAAACGGCGCGGGTGCCGGGCATGTTCACGGGCTTGGGGCCCATGCTGTAGTCGCGTCTGGCGGGCGGTACGGGGGCTGGCTTTTCTCTCGGCTTTTCTTGGAATTCCGGACGCGGCTTTGGTTCGCGGTCGCGGTCCTGATATCCATGTTGACGGTATTTGGCCACGGAACCTCCGAGCACGTTGGCGTGTATTGTCTCGCCTGCGGCGCTTCAAGACAAGTGTGAACTTAGTTCGGTAGTGCTGAATCTGACGCGCTGGTGGAGGAGGAAGTCGGGCTTCGCTCGACCGGACAGCCGAGGGCGGCTGTCCCCACATCGAAACTCATTACAATAGAAGCATGATTCATGAAATCTTTCCCGTGGGGCCGCTGCATTGCAACTGCTCGATTATCGGCGACGAAATTACGCGCGAAGCGATGGTGATCGACCCTGGCGACGATATTGAGGATGTGCTTGCGCTCGTCCGCAAGCATAACCTGCAGGTTAAACAAATCGTGATTACGCACGCTCACATCGACCATGTGGGAGGAGCGATGAAGCTGCGCGCGGCTACGGGAGCGCCGATCCTGCTCAACCAGAACGATTATGCGCTGCTCAAGATGCTCGACGTACAGGCTGCATGGATCGGCGTGGCCGCGCCCGGCGAGGTCAAGATTGACCAGAGCGTGGCGACCGGCGATACGGTGAAGGCCGGGGCGCACGCGGCCAGTGTTCTGCATACGCCCGGGCATACGGAGGGCAGCGTCTGCCTTTACTTCCCTGCCGAGAAACTTTTGATTGCAGGTGATACTTTGTTTGCCGGATCCATTGGCCGCACTGATTTGCCGGGCGGATCGATGCAGAAGATCATGCAGTCGCTGCGCGGCACTGTGATGGCTTTGCCCGACGAGACAGTGGTTGTGCCGGGGCATGGGCCGTCGACTACTATCGGAGAAGAGCGGGAGAGCAATCCGTTTCTGGTGAAGCGGTGAGAGTCCGATTACCACGCAGAGGCGCAGCGCCGCATCCTATGCTGCACCAAACTTGTACCCGGGGTTCATTCGGGTGCCCATTCGAAAGGGAAAAGCTTGGCAGCGGCAGCTGGATCAAGTTTCACACCTGCCAACTCGGCAGCTCTCGCAAGTGCAGGATCTTCACCTGCCGATAATTGTGCGGCGCTCGGTAACAGCAGCACGTCTGGCGTTACACCGACCTTTTCGAGGCTCTTACCGTCAGCCATAATCAGATCAGCACTCGTGATAGAGGCTCCATAGAAAACGAGCACTCCGGAATAGTCGTCAAACGGATAGTACAGCGCCTCCATGACGCTGCCGGAACTCCGGTCGCCGACCACCGTTCCTCGATGCTCCAGTTGCACGACGCGAGCGAACAACTCGGCGGCGGACGCAGACTTGCTATCCACCAACACGATCAGATTTCCGGTAAACACGTTGTTGCTCCTGGATTTCGCGACCTCTGGTTTCTGCCCCTTGCGCATAACCCGCGTTGCAATCGTCACATCGTGATCCATCACGCTGCCAACCAAGCGCGAAAGAGTTGTAACGTACCCGCCAGGATTGCCGCGAAGATCAAGTACCAGCGTCTTGTGCATTCGCGCGATACGAATCATCCGATCAACTTCGCTCTCCTCAACCGCGAAGGTCGGCATCTTCCAGAAAAGAACGTCCCCTTGCTCAACCAAGCGCTGGCGCATCAGTTGCTGCTCCGTCTCGCGCTCTCGCTTCTGGATCCAGAAATCGCTGTCCATTTCCCGAGCGACCGCTGAATGCTCCTCGCGCTTGGTGTATTTGGTCGCGATCATCACCCTACGCGTTTCGCCTGACGGAGAGCGTACGGCCATGCCAGTCACCGGTTTCGGTGCGATCTGATTGAGGTAGTAGTCGAGCTGCCAAAGGTCGCCGCGACTGATGGCGTAACCGTCCAGAGAAACGATCTGGTCTCCCGGGTGTATTTTCTGTTCAGCGTCTGACCCAGGGCGAACCTCAGTCACATAGCAGGTATCTCCAACCATTTTCATTCGGTAGCCGTAGTCGGCGATGTAACTACGCCTCGGCGGAACAAAATATGTATGGGAATCGTTCAAGCCCGAGACATATGCCGCAACTACTCGGAACGCATCGCCCAGAGTTTCGGCTTTTTTGATCCGTTGAGTGTATTCCTTGTAACGCGCGTCCACATCCAAGCCGTGAAACGATGAATCGTAATAATTCTTCTTTAGCGCTTCATGAAGGTTCTTTAGCATCCCCTCGACAAGATCCCGCTGATCAGGCTTAATTTTCTGCTGCTCCAGTTGTTGTGCCGGTACACGGACAACTGCTGCAAAAAGTAAACTCAGCGAGAGGAGAACGAAGTGCGTGGTTCGTCTCATAACATTTACGCTTGGAGGCCCCACCTAGCGCGATCGGCAAGAATTCTATCCTAGGCCGACCGCTTTAGTACCTTGCTAATCCCGTCCCCGAAGTTCCCTTCTGCCGCAATCATGCTCACCACGAGATAACCATCGCTCTCAAAGTCATAAAAATGCCCCGGATGCACGAGCACTCGCTCTTTTCGTACCAGTTCAGTAGCCAGCTCCTCGTCACTCTGCGTCACCGGGACGCGGAGAACTGCGTACCATCCGCCTTCGACGTTTAAACGCCGACAACTCTTTTGCGCCGCTAACTGGCGGTCGAGTTCTGCCAGGTTGCGGCGCACGCGATCGAGTAATTGTGGCTGGATGGTTTTGCGCTGATCGAGCAGCGTTGGAGTCGCCCACTGGATGGGCGCGTTCATGGAAAGATAGGTATCGGCGATGACCTCGAGACGCGCCTGCGCTGCTTCGACGTCGGCCGCCGGGCCACTGGTTACGATCCACGCTACTTTCATTTGCGGGAGCGCTGATATTTTTGAAACTCCGCTTAAGGTGAAGGTGAGCACTTCTTGATTCGCCGCGAAGCTTTGCCGCTTTTCTCGGTCGTGCGCATAGTCGAGGAACACTTCGTCGGCGATTAGCGCCAGTTCATGCTCGCGGCAAAAGCGATTTAGAGATTTCTGTTCCTCCCGGCGCACGTACGAGCCGGTTGGGTTGTTGGGATGGACGACGACCACGCCCCGCGTGCGCTTCGTTACTGCGCTATGCAGCGAGGGAAAATCCATTTGCCAGCCGTGATCGTAGATCAGGGGATAAGGTACAAGCTTGACATCCTGCAGATCGGCGAGGAATTCGAATAACGGATAGCTTGGCTTCGGAACCAGCAGCTCGTCCGCGGGATTGCAGAGCAGGCGGAGGACGAAAGAATAACCTTCGCTGGTGCTGGTGGTGAGAAGCAGGCGGTCGGAGTCCAGGTTGGTTCCATGCTCGGTTCGATAGTAATCGGCAACGGCGGCGCGAGCGCTGGGCAGGCCTTTGGGCTGAGGATCATAGTCCAGGGCTTGCGGCGAGGCCAACGATTTGAGAATTTTCTGCTCGTCGTAATGCAGGCCGGCGCGGGTTGGATTGGAGATAGTGAGATCGAGCACATGCGCGCCGCCGGATCGCGCCTGTTCGAGCGCTTCGGTCAGGCGATTTTGCGTAAGCTTCCAGTTGGTGCGGTTGGAGAACATCTAAGGTGCGATGCTATGGCTGCAGATAGAATCCCAATTCTTCCGGCCGGGTCAGAGTTTTCGTGGCATCGTATTGGCGATGCGCCTGGCGAACAGCTACGATTTTTTTCTGGAATTCGCTGGCCAGGTCGTCGTAGCGGACCAGGACGTTGTCGAGCCAGTACGGGCCGTATTCCCGCAGGTAGGCTTCGCGGTACATCTCGCTGAGACGCGTAGTGGCATCGCGCAGGTCTTCGAGGCGCGCGTTGATGGATGTGATTTCTTCCAGATCACCGCCTACGCGTTCTTCGTCGGCCGGGTTCAGAAAAGCGTCCCAGTAAAATTTGTTGATCTCTTGCGTGAATTCGGCCTTCATGCCGAGTGCGTCCCAGCGCCAGGCGGCCAGAGTCATGTCGGCGAGAGTGTCCTGATTGGCGTGGGCTTTGGCGCGATTGCGGCGGAGCGACTCGAGCGCGTGCTCGGCGCCCAGGCGCATTTCGGGAGCGGCGGCGGCCAGCTTCTGCATCATCTTGGCTCCTTCGGGAGTGAAGGGATCGATCCAGAATAAGTCGTCGGTGTCGGTGTCGATTTTTGCTTTGGCCAGCGCTTGATGGCCGTGGTCAAGATTCTCGAGCGCGTCACGGAAAGTGGCGCCGTTTCCGTTGCGGTAGAAGGCCCAGTCGTAGGCATCCTTGAACTGATCGACGCTCGACTCACCCGACTGCCATCCCGCCGCTGCCCCGTAGACCAGCGTTGGCCACGCCATGCCGTAGATCGCCTCGCCGTCGTCATTCCACGTGGTGTTGAGCATGCCCATCGCACCTAGATTTTGGCCGTCGCGAACAAAGTTGCGGATGTTGATGTAACCGGCGTCCAGGTCTGGCCACAGTTGATTCCAGGTTTGCGCGCCCGGGGCGACAACTACGCGCAGGCCGGCGTCGCGGTAGGGTTTGATGATGCTGGCGTAGCTCGGCTTCGGATCGTAATCCCAAGGGACGGCGATCATGTCCTTGGGCAGGATGCCAAGCAGTTGCGGATATTTTATTGCGATGTCACCCCAGAACATGAGCTGCTTGTGATAAGGCTCGAGAATGCTGAACACCTTTTGCATGTGGTCCAGATAAACCCGGCCCAAGCCGACTTCTGCGACGCGCTGCGCGGTTTGTCCGCGACCCAGTTCGAAAGTTTCGTCGCCGCCGACGTGCAGGAACGGTCCCGGAAAGAGCGGGACTAGATCGGCGTACATTGCCTTGATGATTTCGTAGGAGTGTTGGTTGGTCGGGGTAAGCACATGGCCGTGCGGCCGCTCGGCGACTTCGGAATAAATTTCGTACTTCAACATGTGGTGGAGATGTCCGAAGGTTTGCTGCTCGGGAAGGATAGTGACGTAGAGCTTTCGGGCGTAGTCGACCAGAGCGTTGATTTCCTTCGGAGTGAGCGCGGCGCCAGTGGGAGCGAGCAACGGCTGGCTGGCGAAATCGAACACGTGCTCCATGTAAAGACCGAACAGATTCACCTTGTAGGCCGCCAGAGTGCGGATCTGGCGCTTCATGTAGTCTTCGGTGGGGATGGGGCCGCGGCTGATGTCATCCTGCACGCCGCGCCATTCCATGCTGGGCCAGTCACGAATGGAGACCGCGGGACAGATTAGTTTTCCATCGTCCTCGCGAAGCAGTTGCCGCAGCGTCTGCACGCCGTAAAACAATCCCTGTCCGGTGTTGGCGGCGACGATCAGGTGGGTTTTGTCGGAAAAAAGCAGGTAGCCCTGGTCGCCGATTGAATCGGCTGTGAGGCCTTTCGAGGCGAGAAAATCTCTGACGCTGCGGTCCTGCAGGCGTGCCAACACGATGGCGCTTCGTGTCTCCTTTGCTTTCTCCTTGGAGCCGGTAATGCTCACCTTTAATCCAGATTGGTCGTGGATTTCTTCGGCCAGCGTTTCGGCGGCGATGCGGTCTTCTTCCTGATGGCCGAACTCCACGAGAATTCTGGTGGTTGGCTTTACGCGGAAGCCGCCTTGCTGGAGGCGCACTTCCTTGGGGGCGGGGATCAGGTTGAGTTGGTCGCCTTTGAGTTGATTCTCCGCGGCAGGGGCCTGCGCGAACATGGCGGGAATCAGAAGCAGCAGAACGACGGAAAGAAGGAATCGTTTTTTCATCGCATCCTTGGCGAAATAGACAATACTTCATTCTAACTGGAACCGACCGCTATTTCCCGAACGCTTCTTTGTTTACGACGTAGGGCATTTTGGTGAGGTCGCCGCCGTAGTTGGCTTCGAGTACGTCGATCAGCCCCTGGACGCAGCGGCCGGCCATGCCTTTGTTGGGATCAGTTGAGAGCCGCGTAATGCGCGCGGCGCTGGCAAAATGCGGCATGAGGCGGCAGCGGTCGGCAATGACGGGATCACGGAGCGGGGAGTCGGCTGGCAGCGGTTCTTTTTCGTAGACGTCGAGGGCGGCGCCGGCGATCCAGTTTTCGCGAAGAGCCTTCGCTAGAGCAAGTTCGTCGATGACCGGGCCGCGCGAGTCGTTGACCAGGTAGGCAGTCGGCTTCATCAGCCGGAGGGTTTTTTCGTTGAACAGGTGATAGGTGGGCGCGGTGCTTTCGCCGGGACGCAGCAGGGGCACGTGCACGCTGACGAAATCGGCTTCGCGCAGAGCTGTTTCGAAACCGACGTACTTGATCCAGTTCTTTTCGTGGGAAATGCCGCGGGCGTGGCGCAGATCCATTTCTTCTTGAATGGCTTTAATGTAGTCGCGATTCTCGTAGGCTGGGTCATAGCACAACATGTTCATGTCGAACCCGGCGCACTTTTTGATCATGGCGAGGCCGATGCGTCCGGTGCCGATGATGGCAATGGTCTTGCCGGTCACTTCGTCGCCGAGGAACGGCAGATAAGGATGCCAATATCCCCATTGGTTGTCGCGCGTGAGATGCTCGGCGGGCCACATTTTGCGGGCGAGCATACCGAGCATGAAGAAGGCGAACTCTGCCGTGGCTTCGGTCAAGACATCGGGCGTGTTGGTGAAAGGAATCTTGGAGTGATTGGCATCGGCACGGTTGATGTTGTCGAAGCCGACAGCGTACTGCGCCACGACTTTCAGAGTGTTTTTGCCGGCCTCATTTTTACCCGCTTCAAAGACTTCGGCGTCGATGGGATCGCGCAGCGTGGATATGAGGCCGTCGATTCCGGACTTGACCTTATTAATGATCAGACTTTTCGGCGGGGGCTCGGGCTGCGGGTAGACTTCAACCTCGTAACCGCGGCGGCGCAGCACTTCGATGGCTTCTCCAATGTCGCAGGTGGCAAAGACGCGGAATTTTTTGTCCATGTTTTATTCGTGGGACGAGCGGTTTAAACGAAAATGCTACACCGCGGCTCGCGATGCGGAACAGCGAAAATGAAAATATCATACGCGACGGGAAGATGCTCTTACTAAGTACATGGCCTAATTACATGGCGGCGGTTCGCTACGGACATCGCCGAGGAGATTTCGACGAGCCTTATAAATGTACTTCCGGGCCGTTGACCCGATTCCGCATCCGGCCTAGAGTTCCACCAACGTTTGCTTCTCTTTCCTCGCCTGAGGAAAGTTTTGACTGTGGGATTCCGCTCCCGCATTGCTGTTCGGTTCGCGGTGAGGACGGTATCGGCTTCTTGCGCCGGCCCGTAGCCTCAAGCTGAACGGCTAGGACCCAACTTCGCGCCGCGCTTCGCCGCAGAACAAAACCGAGCTACAAGTGTGTCTCTCACCCTGCACGGAGGTGCAAAATGAAGTGTCGAAGTCTGAATCTCGCAGTTGCGTGTCTCGCGCTGGCGGTCATCGGTGTGCCGTTTCTTCACGCTCAAAACGATCCCGGCCCTCGCTCCGGGCCGGCGGCGGCGGGAACTTTTTATTCAACCCTCAATGCAAATGAGCAGGCTTTTTTCAACCAGGCGCAGCTACGTTTTCAGGAAATCGATTCGGTTTCCGGCGGCATTGCCGGCGAAACGGGATCGGGTCTCGGTCCTACCTATAACGGCAATAGCTGCGCGCAGTGCCATGCTCAACCCACGATCGGAGGCGCGAGTCCGGGACTTCTCAGTCCACAGAATGCGATTCCGAATCCGCAGGTAGCGTTAGCCGCGCTCGATGGTGCGACTAACGTGGTTCCTTCATTTATTACGGCGAATGGTCCGGTGCTCGAAGCCCGCTTTATCAAAACCTCCAGCGGGGCGTTGGATGGCGGAGTCCACGACCTCTACACCATCGCGGGACGGTCTGACGCCTCGGGATGCACGCTGGCGCAGCCTGACTTTCCTACCGCGGTTTCTACCAACAACGTAATTTTCCGGACACCCACGCCGCTGTTTGGTCTGGGCCTGGTGGAAGCCACACCTGACGCTAATCTGCAAGCCAACCTGGCAGCCACGCAATCGGCGAGGGCCACGCTGAAAATTGGCGGAGCCTTCAACACCAGCGGCAACGACGGCACCATTACCCGATTCGGATGGAAGGCACAGAACAAGTCGTTGATGATTTTTGCCGGAGAGGCTTACAACGTGGAGCAGGGAGTGTCGAACGAGAATTTTCCCAACGAGCGCAGCGCCGTTGCAGGATGTGTGTTCAACGGGACTCCGGAGGACGCCACCAACCTGCTGAACCAAAATGCCAGCAGCCCGAACTGGGGCACCAGCCTGGGCACGGAATCAGAAATGTCGTCGGACGTGGTGAACTTTGCCGCGTTCATTCGCCTCTCAGCGCCAGCGGCACCGGCTGCATCAACGCAATCTACTTTGAATGGAGCGGCTGATTTCAATGCCATCGGCTGCAACCTGTGCCACTCGCCGACGCTCACCACCGGGACTTCAATTTTCACCGGCATGTCGAACGTCACCTACCATCCTTATTCCGACTTTGCTTTGCACGATATGGGTACCGGGCTGGCGGACGGCATTCATCAGGGCTCGGCGGGGCCCAATCAATTCCGAACAGCGCCACTGTGGGGGCTGGGACAGCGGCTGTTCTTTCTTCATGACGGCCGGACCTCAGATCTGATTCAGGCCATCCAGGCGCACAGCAGCAGCGGATCCGAAGCGAATATGGTGATCCGCAAATACGATTCACTTAAACCATCGCAGGTGCAGGACCTTCTGAATTTCCTGCGCTCGTTGTGAGCGGAGCTTAAGTGTTGAAACGACACCGGCGGAGGGCCTGGTCAGGCTCTCCGCCGGTAAGTCGCAGTCGCAGAATTATTGCTTTTCAAAGGTCCAGCGCGTGGACTTCTCGATGAATTCTTTCTCCCAAAGGCCAAATACCACGCGAGGTCGCACCGCGAAGATCGGTTCCTTCATAGAGAGGATGTCCGGTTTCATCTTTGACATATCGAACTCGTACTTGCGTTCATACGTGGGAAGGAACTTACGGCGCGCCGGGACGTCGGCGATTTCAGCCGCGCCCTCGACGATAACCGCTTCATGCGCGTGCTCCGTACACACAATGCAGTTCGTGTTTTGCGCGAGGTTGCGTGCTTTGCGCGACTGGCTGCCGGTACTGAACAGGAAGCGGCCGTCCTGCCACAGGCCCCAGACGACCATGGTGTGAGGAGCGACGTTCTGCGGAGAATTGTCGCGCGGGGAGCCTACGGGCTTGACGGTGGTGATCCAGTAGTTGTGAGATTTTTTCAGGCGCTGTTCGGCCCAAGTCCACGGGAGCAGGCCCTTGCTGCCTTCCGGCAGGCCGTAGCCGGGCATGAGGGGGCGGCTGGACTTGGGTTTTGCTGATCGTGCTGGAATCTTTTTCGCCGGCATGAAGGTGGTCTGGTCAGTGCTCGCGCTTCAGAGATTCTTCCGGGTCCACTGGTCGAGACGGTCGAGTGCCTGCTGCAGGTTTTCGAGCGAATTGGCTACACTGAAGCGCAGGTAGCCTTCACCGAATTCTCCGAAGGCCGTGCCGGAGAGCGCGGCTATGCCCGCCTGCTCAAGGAGGGCATCTGCTAGAGGCTTCGACTTCCATCCCGTCTTGATGATGTTGGGAAAAACGTAGAACGCGCCTTTGGGCAGGCGGCAGGAAAAGCCTTTGATCTTATTCAACCCGGCGACGAACACGTCGCGGCGGCGCTTGAACTCGGCGCACATTTGGTCGACTGATTTCTGGTCTCCGCGGAGGGCTTCGATGCCTGCAATTTGTGTGAAGCTGGCGGTGCACGAAGTCGAGTTCGTCGACAGCCGGGTAATGTGCGCGGCCAGGTCGGGGCGCATCACGCCGTAGCCCATGCGCCATCCGGTCATGGCGTAGGTTTTCGAGAAACCGTCGAGCAGGATGGTGCGTTCTTGCATCCCGGGCACCGACATGATGGAGAAATGTTCGCCCTCAAAAAGCAAACGGCTGTAGATTTCGTCGGACAAGACTAGGATGTTGCGGTCGCCGATGATCTGGGCAACCTGCTCCACATCCCTGCGCTGCATGACGCCGCCGGTGGGGTTCTGCGGCGAATTCAGGATGATAAGTCTGGTGCGGTCGGTGATGAGGGATGCGAGTTCATCTACGTCGAGTGAGAAATCTCGCTCCTCACGCAAATGGATGGGCACGGCTTTGCCGCCCACATAGTGGATCATCGATTCGTAGATGGGGAAGCCAGGGTTGGGATAAATGACCTCGTCTCCTTCATCAATTAACGCCAGGATCGTGGAGAAAATGATCGGCTTGCCCCCGGGCACGACGACCACCTCTTCGGGAGAAACTTTGACGCTGCGGGTGCGGCTCACGTATTCGGCGATAGTTTGGCGAAGCTCGGGCAGACCGGCGGAGGGACCGTAGTGGGTCCAGCCTTTGTGCAGGGCATCGACGCCGGCTTCGATCACGTTGGCGGGAGTATCGAAATCCGGTTCACCGATTTCGAGGTGGATGATGCTCTTGCCCTGGCGCTCGAGCGCGCGCGCTTTATTTAGAACTTCGAAAGCGGTTTCGGTGCCCAGGCGCGACATGCGGCGGGCAAGTTGCAGTTCGTGCTGCGTAGTTTGGGCCATGATGACCGGACTCCTAGGAAGCCAAACGGCACATTATACGCCGGGACCGCATATCCCCAGTGCTGAGCGGACCGTACTCCTATAATGAAGCGGGGACCGATGGCTGCATACCTTCGCGAACTATATCTACATCAAGAATGGGCGGACGCCGAGCACTGGCGCGCGTTCGAAGCCTACCCTGCTGCGTTGGATGACCAGAAGATTCGTGAGCGACTGCATCACATTCACCTGGTGCAGTCGGCATTTCTGTGGGTGACGAGGGATCCGACGGCAATGTTCGTAATCACCAGAATTGAGGATTATCCGAACCTGGCCGACTTGAAAGCCCTGGCGCGGAAGTATCACTCCAGGATGTCGGCGATGCTGGCGGAACTGGATGAGGCGAGCCTGGCAAAAACCATTGAGGTGCCATGGTTCCAGCCGCCACTGAAGATCAGTGTGCGGCATGCTCTGACCCAGGCGGCCATGCACAGCCACTACCACCGGGGACAGAATGCAAGCCGGCTGCGCGAACTGGGAGGCGTGCCTCCGGGCACGGATTTTATTGAGTGGCTGCGGCTCGGGCAGCCGTTGGCGCGGTGGGAGTGAGCAGGAGGTCTTCCGCATCTTTGACGGGGATTCAGCTGTGGGAACAAGTCAGGGGGCGCGGCTGTCCAACTTGCTGTCAGTCACAACTGCGGAACACAGGCTGCCGTGTAGCCTGGGATGTAAAATGGCCCAAAGTTTCTCGTCCGCACGGAGGTCACGATGACAAAGCGCTCGGTAGTACCGCTTCTGCTTTTCTGTCTCAGTGCTTTCTCTTGCCTGGCCGCGTCCCAGGAAGCAAGTCCACAAGGCCTGCCCGTCGGCCCGAACGTCATGGCGAGTCAAATCATCACGAAGGTCCCTCCCATCTACCCTCCGCTGGCGCGGCAGGCACGTATTCAGGGAACCGTCGTCCTAAGAGTCCGGATCAACAAAACCGGAGACGTCGAGAATCTGCAGCTGGTCAGCGGACACCCCATGCTCGCCCCAGCTGCCATCGAGGCGGTGAAGCAATGGAAGTACAAACCTTACCTCCTCAACGGCGACGCCGTAGAAGTGGCGACGACGGTTACCGTGAACTTCACGCTTTCCGGGAAGTCACCGGCGGAAGGCGCTGTGAGCGATGCGCCTGGCGCGGTCACCTCTTCCAATCCGGAGAATGCACCACCTCCCGCTGTACCTCAACGCATTCGAGTTTCCCAGGGCGTGATGCAGGGACTTCTGGTCAGCAAAGTGCAGCCAGAATATCCGCCGGATGCCAAAGACCAGCGCGTTCAGGGCGCGGTCGTGCTCAAGGTCAGCATCGATAAGGAAGGCAACGTAGCCAACGTTCAGCTTGTCAACGGGCATCCGCTGCTGGCCCCGGCTGCGATCGAGGCGGTCAAGCAATGGAAGTACAAACCTTTCCTGCTCGACGGCGTCCCGCTTGAGGTCGAAACCCAGGTCACGGTGAACTTTACTCTCGAGGAATAGGAGCCGGACGAGTTCTACTCGGAAACACTGTGTTCTTCGTTCTGGGAACGGAGGACGCGGTCTACGGAATAAGGAGCGCGGTGGCGGGGTTCGTGGTAGTGGCGGACTTGCATCTCGCCTAACAGTCCGATGGCTAGCAGGTTCAAGCCGCCGAGCAGCAAGCCAAGGGCCAGCATCATTAGCGGACCGTGAGAGGCCATTACCGGAACGTGGCGGAGGAATTTTTCCACTCCGAGCCACGCCACGACCGCGCTGCCGCCGAACAGGCTGAGCAGGCCGAAGGTTCCGAAGAAGTGCAGCGGACGGGAGAGATAGCGGAGCAGGAAACGAATCGTGATGAGATCGAAGAAGACGCGGAAGGTGCGGGAAATGCCGTAGTGAGAAATGCCGCGCTCGCGGTTTACGTTGCGAATTGGCACTTCGCAGATGGATGCGCCGTACCATGACGCCAACGCCGGGATGAAGCGGTGCAATTCACCATAGAGCGGAACCTGCTCGAGGATTTCGCGGCGATAGGCTTTGAAAGTAGTGCCAAAGTCGTGAATGTCGACGCCGCTGAGCTTGGCCATGAGCCAGTTCGCCATGCGGGAGGGGATGCGGCGCATCCAGAAATTATCGACGCGGACTTTACGCCAGCCGCTGACGATGTCGTAACCGGCCGCAATCTTTTCCAGGAACAGCGGGATATCGCCGGGATCATGTTGCAGATCGCCATCCATAGCGATGATGTATTCGCCGCGGGCATGGTCGAAACCGGCGGCCAGGCCGGCGGTCTGGCCGAAGTTGCGGCGGAGCTTTACGACCGTGACCCGGCTATCGACGGCTGCGATCTCGCGCAGCATGGCGAAGGTGTGGTCGTTCGACCCGTCATCCACCAGCACGATTTCGAAGGTCTCGCCCGCAGCCTCCATTACCGCCTTCAGGCGGTCGTAGAGGTCGGTGACGTTCTCCTGCTCGTTGTGCAGAGGGACGACAATGGAGTACTTGGGCACAGTCTTTTTATTATAGATCGAAACCAGTTCTCAGTTCCCAGTTCCCAGTTCTCAGTAAACCCCAAGAGTAACCAACTGGGAACGCCGATCCTGCGGCGGGAAGCCGAGAACTCGCCTGTCAGCCTTGTTCCTTTAGCTTTAGCCGGGACTTGTTCTCTTCCATGAACTTCTTTATATCGTCTGCCGCTCCCAGCAGGCGGTTCCACTGCTCGTAGTAGAGGGTGACCGGGAAGCGGCCGAGTCCGTAGACGCTGACGCCGCCTTTTTCGCCGACTTTGAAGATCAGGTCTCCGCTGCGCTTCTTGGTCTCGACTTCTTTTTCCAACTGGGATAACCGGGCTTTGAGTTCTTCGTAGGTTGGTTCTGCCATGTGTTTCCTCGCTTGTAAGTTTGATAGCTGAATGGCCGCCTCCCCCGGGTGGCCAACATCACGATAATCACAATAGTAACTTCTCCGGCATTGCCTTGCGCGGGACAACCGATATAAGCTTAAAAGAATTTAGCCCAATGCAGGAACGAACGCGGTTTACTTTTCGATGGTTGACGTGGCTCTGCCTGTCCCTCATGTTGTGGGCAGCGGTGGTGGAGTCTACCCACAACCATCCGAACCAGACCGAATCCAACTCCTGCTCGATTTGCGTGGTCGCCCATACGACCACGCCCACGCCCAGCTGCAACCACATCCAGCCGGTGTTCGCTGCGGTCGGCCTTCTGCAAGAAGAAGAAGTCATTGCGATCGCCCGGCTCAGTGTGTTTGACCTGGGCATTCGCGGTCCTCCTGCCGTTTAGGGATTCCCCAAGGTTGAAGCTCCGGCACGGAAGCCGGTGGATCCCTATTTCTTGACTTCGTCCCAGGAGGACTCATGTTTACTTCTTATAAGCTGTTGCCCGTCACCATTCTTGCGGTAACGCTCTCTCTGGCCGGCAGTATCGCTTTCGCTCAGTCGGGCGGAAGTTCTGGGTCTATTACTGGTACAGTGTTGGACCCCGACGGCGCGGTGGTGGCCAATGCCACCGTTGAAATTCACAACCCAGTCAGCCAGTTCGATCGATCGACTGTTACGGATAAATCGGGAAATTTCAATTTCTCCAACGTTCCCTTCAATCCATACCACATGACAGTGACCGCGACCGGGTTCGCCGAGACTGCCCGCGACGTGGAAGTCCGCTCGGTCGTGCCTCTCAGCGTCAATGTGAAACTTCAGGTGTCGGCGGGCACCACGTCGGTGACGGTCGAGGCCAATGCCGCGGATTTGCTGGAGAACGATTCCACGTTTCACACTGACGTCAGCAGGGACTTGTTCAACAAGATTCCTTTGGAAAGCACGACGTCGGCGCTGAGTTCTGAGGTTACGCTTGCCACACCGGGCATAGCCGCCGATTCCAACGGGCTATTCCACGGACTCGGCGATCACGCGGAGAATTCGTTCTCCGTCGATGGCCAGCCGATCACCGACCAGCAAAGCAAAGTGTTCTCGAATCAGCTTCCCCTCGACGCGGTCGATTCGATGGAAGTGATCTCGGGCGCGCCGCCGGCGGAATTCGGCGGCAAGACCAGCGTTGTGATTGTTGCGACCACTCGGTCTGGTCAGGGTGTAACCAAGCCCCACGGCAGCGTCACCGCTTCGTATGGATCGTTTGGCACATCCAACTTAGCTGCCGATGTTGCATACGGAGGCAAGAACTGGGGAAACTTTATCTCGGCAAACGGTTTGAACACCGGCCGCTTCCTCGATCCGCCGGAATTTACCGTACTGCACGACAAGGGCAACGAGCAGAACCTTTTCGATCGCGTGGACTATCAACTTTCGACTTCGGACTCGTTTCATTTCAACTTTGGCTATAGCCGCTCTTGGTTTCAGACACCGAATACGCTCGACGGCGAGAACGCGACGGCTTGGGGCGGATTGGACGGCATTCTTCCGGGGATCGAAAACTATGGTGGCATCGGCCCGAACGGCCTGGTGGTCGGGCCCACTGATCAGCGCTCGAAGATCGGAACTTTCAACATCGCGCCTTCGTGGACGCATGTGCTGAATACAAACGCCGTATATACTTTGGGCGCTTTTGTACGCCGCGATGATTACAACTACTATCCGAGCGGCAATCCTTTTGCCGACCTCGGGCCACCGAGTTTACAGCGGCAGACTGTGGCCCAGAGCCGCAGTCTCACCAATGTGGGCGTGCGGTCATCGCTCTCGTATGCCAAGGGGATTCACAATGTGAAGGGTGGGGTCACCTACGAACAAACGTTCCTCGATGAGAATGATACGGTGGGAATTGTCGATCCAGCATACAACGCGCCCTGCGTCACATTTGACGTACCCTCCGGCACATATGTGGCAGCACCAGGCCCGACTGGCGTCACTAACCCCACCCAGTGCAATGCGGCACTCGGCTACTTTCCCAACACTGGAGGGCCCTTTACACCCGCCAACGCAACGCTCTATCCGTTATTCAATCCAGTCCTGGCACCCTACGATCTGACGCGCGGCGGGGTTCTCTACAACGACAAGGCGCAAGACCCTGCTCTGACGCACACCGACATAAAGGAAGCGGCACTCTACATCCAGGATACGATTACCTGGCGGAACTGGAATCTCAACCTGGGCCTGCGCGGCGACATCTACAACGGTCTTGCCGATCACAGCCAGGCTGAGCCCCGGCTCGGAGTGGCTTACAACATCAAATCCACGAACACCGTTTTGCGCGCGTCGTATGCACATACGCTTGAATCTCCTTTCAATGAGAACCTGATCCTTTCCAGCCTGGGTTGCGCCAATCCTGTCCTGGCGCCGCTACTTCTCTGCAGCTCTTCACTCGCCGGAACCGCCAATCCTCTGACGCCGGGTTTACGAAATGAATACCATGTGGGAATCGAACAGGCTTTCGGAAAATATCTCGTTTTCTCTGGCGAGTATATTTGGAAGTACACCCACCTGGGCTACGATTTCAGTGTATTGGGCGATACTCCTATCACGTTTCCGATCGAGTGGACGAAATCCAAGATTCCAGGTTATGCGGGCCGCATCAGCGTGCCCAACTACCATGGATTTTCTGCGCTGGCAGTCTTCTCCAGCGTGGCTGCGCGCTTCTTCCCGCCGCAACTAGGAGGAGCCGGTGCTACCGTGGGAGCGCCGGGAACCCCATTCCGGATTGACCACGACGAGAAATTCAACACCACCGCGCATTTCCAATATCAGATTGCCAAGCATGGGCCGTGGGTCGGCTTCAATTGGCGCTACGATAGCGGACTCGTCGCCGGCAATACGCCGTGTTACGGAATCAGTGCCTATAACGATTGCCCCCAATCCACTACTCTCAACGGGCTACCGGCCATCGCGATGACCGACTACGTCGGAAACCCGCTTACGGCCGATCTGGAATTCGAAGGTGGATTCGCCTGCAACGGCCAGCGTGCGACGCCGACGGTGCCCCTGCCTGCGGTGTGTCCGGCATCGGAGTTCACTTCGCCCCTGATCGACATTCCTGCGCCGGGCAAGGAGAACGACGATCACGACCCGCAGCGTATTCAGCACCGCAGTCTGTTCGACCTTTCGGTCGGACACGACAACATTTTCCGCGGTGATAAATACAAGGTCAGCCTGCAGTTCACCGCCATCAACCTCGCTAACAAGTACGCACTCTACAACTTCCTCTCCACCTTCAGTGGCACGCACTATGTGACTCCACGTGCGCTTACGGCGGAGATTGGGTTCCACTTCTAGCGGGACGTACTCTGATGAAAAGGCGGCCTTGATCTCGGCCGCCTTTTTTTTCCTTGAAGTTCGGGCGCACAAATATGCAGTGTGTAAATCAATGTAAAGACGCGGCGATCCTCGGGGCGGATGAAGGCGGCCTGTTAGAATTAAAGTCACAAAATTTTCCGTTTGGCGTGGGATTCTGTTTTTGGGGAGAGATGCTTGTCGATAAAGTTCGCCGCCCAGTTTTTGAGTACCTTCCTGCTTGCAACTTTTCTTTCCATGATGTCGCTGGCGCAGCAGACTCCGCCGCCATCGGCTGCGGCCCCGTCGAACCCCGGACCGCCTGTGGCCCCGCAGACTCCGTCAGATAAAGACAAGGCCCAGCAAAATTCCAGCGATCAGGGAAAGGTTGCGGGAACGTCGAATGACCGGCTTTTCCTCGCGCTGCCTAATTTCCTTACTCTGCAGAATGCCGGCAACGTGCCGCCGCTCACTACCGGGCAGAAATTCAAAGTCGTGGCCCTGGGCTCGTTCGATAAGATCGAATTTCCCTGGTACGGGGTTCTGTCAGGCATCAGCCAGGCGGAAAACAGCGAGCCCGGATACGGCCAGGGCTGGGAAGGCTATGGCAAGCGTTACGCCTCGGCCTTTGCGGACGGGACCATTGAAAATTTCATGACCAGCGCGGTTCTTCCGTCAATTCTTCGTCAGGATCCGCGATTTTTTCAGAAAAGCGATGGTGGATTCGCGCGCCGTACTGAATATGCGGTCAGCCGAATCTTTGTGACTCGCACCGATTCCGGCCATATGCAGTTCAACTACTCAGAAATTGTCGGCAGCGCTTTGTCGGCCGCAATCTCCACCAACACCTACCATCCCCGGGCTTTTATTACGACTCGTTTCGACCCCACGACCGACACGCTGACCTACGTTCACAACGCGTCCTCTCGCACCCTTCCGAATACTGCCAGTGTTTGGGGGACGCAAGTGCTGTACGACACCATCACCATCGTGATCAAGGAGTTCTGGCCTGATATTCACCGCAAGATGGACCACAAACACCAAGCGGAGGCGGCGCAGGCCGGCACTACCAAGCAGTAAGTGGCTAGCGGAGCGTGAGGACGCAGCTTGTTCATTGCCTTCACGGCCGTCGCGTCGGAGTCTACAGGATTCTTTCGTGGGTGTAGCCGCTGGCGCCGAGGGCTGAAATCAGTTCGGCGATGTGATCGGGACCGCGCGTCTCCATGGTGATGTCGATGGCGGTGTCTCCCAGATTGACGTTGTGGTAGGCGCGATCGTAAGAAGTTTCAACAATGTTGGCGCGGTGCTGCGCGAGGATTCCCGTAACCTTGTGCAGCGCCCCGGGGTAGTCCGGTAAGTGCACCCGCAAACGAACTAATCTTCCATCTTTGACCAGGCCGCGCTCGATGATGCGTGCCAAGAGAGTTACATCGATGTTGCCACCGCTCACCACCACGGCAACTTTCTTGCCCGTCTTATCGCGGATGGTCGGGATCCGGCGATTGACCACGGCCGCCAGCGCGGCAGCGCCTGCTCCTTCGGCCAGAATCTTCTCACGCTCGAGCAACAGCAGCACGGCGTTGGCAATCTCCTCTTCTTCAACCGTGACGATCTCGTCCACATATTTCTGGATCAGCGGGAGCGTGCGCTCACCCGCGCGGCGCACCGCTATCCCGTCGGCGATGGTCACCGCTGAGGGCAACGTCACAGGCTTTCCTTCTGACAATGCAACCTTCACCGAAGGTAGCCGCGCCGGTTGGACTCCTATGACCTGAATGCGAGGATTCGTTTCTTTCAGAGCGCAACCGATGCCGCCAATCAGCCCGCCTCCGCCGATCGGCACGATGACCGCATCCAGATCAGGAAGCTGCTCGAGCAATTCAAGCCCAAGAGTTCCCTGCCCCGCAATCACTACATCATCATTGAAGGCGTGGACGAAGGTGAGGTGTTCTTGGGCGCTGAGGCGCAGCGCCTCCTCGTAAGCCTCATCGTAATTCCCGCCGTGAAGCACAACGTCGCCGCCGTAGCCTCGCGTGGCCGACACCTTGATGAGCGGAGTTGCCAGCGGCATGACAATTCTTGCCCGGATGCCAAGGTTGGACGCGTGGTAGGCGACCGCCTGGGCGTGATTGCCGGCCGAAGCAGCGATCACGCCCTGAGAACGTTCCTCGGCGGTAAGGCTCAGCAGTTTGTTCAGCGCGCCCCGCTCTTTGTAGGCGCCGGTTCTCTGTCGGTTCTCCAGCTTCAAATAAATCGAGTTGCCGGTGAGTTCGGAGAAGGTTTCTGACCGTGCGCAGGGAGATACGTAAATCGATTTTCGAACGCGTGCGAGCGCGGATTGGATATTAGAAAGACTGACCATGGGAGCGCTGACTGCGGCAAGAGTCGTCATTTTACCTGAAGGAAATCCTGAACCTCCACGATACAGGAACCTCACTTGGAGTCCCGGGAATTCATTTTCTGGGCCATGCAGAAAATCCATCCATCGCATCGAAAATGACGATTGTACTTGGCCGGGTGTTTCAGGTTAGACAAGTAGTATGGCGGGGAGTCGCCTCACCTTCTCGGCGGATCATGATGCATGTGGCGTGGGCTTCATCGCCCAACTGGGCGGCCCTGCGTCGCATGCCGTAGTGGAGCGCGGGCTTGAGGCCCTGTCGCGCCTGGCCCATCGCGGTGGTGTGGACGCAGATGGGCGCAGTGGAGATGGCGCCGGCCTGCTGGTTGCGCTTCCGAAGGCGTTCTTCCGCAGAGTGGCTCGTGCTGACGGGATTCGATTGCCTGACGAGTTTGGCGTCGGCATGGTGTTTCTTCAGCGCGCCCAGGAAAATGCGGCCTTGGACGCGCTCAGTTCCGCCGTTGCAAAATTCGATCTCTCGTTCTTGGGCTGGCGGTCGGTGCCCACTGATTCTTCGATCCTCGGTCCACGCTCGCGCGATTCCCTGCCTGTGGTGCGGCAATGCTTTGTGGCGCCTCGAGGCGGATCTTCTCACTTAGAATCTCCAGGCCTCGAATCCTCCGACTTTGAGTTGCAGCTTTTCCGCCTGCGGCAAGAACTGGAAACCGTTTCCGGCGCCGGCTACTACTGCTCGTTCTCTTCGCGAACCATCGTTTACAAAGGATTGCTTACTCCTGAGCAGCTGGCTCCGTTCTATCTTGACTTGAACGAACCAGAGTTTGAAAGCGCGTTTGTGGTTTTCCACCAGCGCTATTCGACCAACACGCAACCGAGCTGGTCCCTGGCCCAACCTTTTCGCTTCGTGGCGCACAACGGCGAGATCAACACCATCAGCAGCAATCGACGTTGGTTTCAAGCGCGCGGCACTAAGCTGCGCCGCGGGCTTGGACTTCCGGAGGGCGCCAGGCTGCTGCAGCCGGGAATGAGCGACTCCGCAAGTTTTGATAACGCACTCGAGGCCCTGGTGCGGAGCGGTACAAGCATCGCTGAATCTGCGTTGCGCCTGGTGCCGCCGGCGTGGGAGCACGACGAACGTCTCGACCCTGGGATGCGCCAGTTCCTCGCCAACAGCGCTGCCGAGCAAGAACCCTGGGACGGCCCGGCCGCGCTGCTTTTCACCGACGGGCAGGTGGTGGGGGCGAAGCTGGACCGCAACGGCCTGCGTCCACTTCGCTATACGCTGACTTCGGATGGATTGCTGATCGTCGGCTCGGAAGTTGGCATCACGGATCTTTCTGATAAGCAGGTGATCGAACGGCAGCGGCTGGGTCCGGGCGAGATGCTGATTGCCGACCCGGCGAGCGGGACATTTTTCCGGCCCGGCGAAGTAGCGCGGCTCGTGCATGCGGATCACATTCTGCGCCCCGCGATAACGGTAATTCCGGCGGAAAATACGGCCGCGCCGATCAATCTCGATGGCAACCGATTGATGGCAGCTTTTGGCTGGACGGAAGACCAGTTTCGGATGCTGTTTCAGCCTCTCGTAGAAAATGGCCAGGAACCCCTATGGAGCATGGGCGACGACGCGCCTCCGGCCTTGCTGTCCACTCTGCCGCGACCACTCTGGGATTACTGCAAGCAACGGTTCGCGCAGGTTACGAATCCTCCCATCGACCCGCTGCGCGAGAGTCACGTGATGTCGCTTGACGTATACCTCGGCGACAATACGAAGCTCGATTCTCCGCTGCTCGATGCCGGGCAAATGGATTCGCTTGGAGAAGCGCTGCTAACGATTCACTGCATCGACTTCAGTTTCGAGGCGGCGGGCGGAGTCGAGGCAGCCCGTCAGGTTTTGTGCAGGATTCGCGAAGAAGCTTCAGCCGCGGCCGCTGCTGGCAGGGCAATCCTGCTGAGCGATCGCGCCGTGAGCGAAACGCGAGCGGCGCTGCCCGCCCTGCTGGCGGTTTCGTGCACGTGGCGCGCCATGACGGCTGCCGGAGCCTGGAAACTGCCGCTGATTGTGGAGACGGGCCAGGTCATCGATACGCATCACGTTGCTCTGCTGGTCGCGGCAGGGGCGAGCGCCGTGCATCCCTATCTCGCCTTGAGCCTGAGCGCCCGCGCCAACGCTGACGGAGCCGCGCGCTACCGCGCCGCCGTCGAGAAAGGTCTGAGCAAGGTGCTGGCTCGCATGGGGATCTCCACCATGAGCAGTTACCGGAATAGCCAGATCTTCGAGACGATCGGTCTCGACCCGGCAGTGTGCGAAGAGTTCTTCGAAGATGCGGGACGTACGCTCAGCGGGAAATCGCTGGACGGTCTTCTCGAGGACTGCCTTGCGTGTCACGCTGCGGGCTTCGGTTCTTCCGCGGCGGAGTTCCGCGATGCCGGCCTGTATCGCTTCCGCCGCAACGGCGAGCTGCATTCGAGTTCACCGGAACTGGTGCGGCGCATGCATCGCTATATCAAGTCGCCAACCCCGGAAAATCAGGCGTCTTTGGCTGTGCTCTCGAACGAACGCAAAAATGTTTCGGTGCGGGACTTGCTGGAGGTACTTCGGGCGAAAGCTTTATCTTTGGACGAAGTTGAGAGTGAGATTTCTCTGCTCAGCCGGTTCAGCACCCAAGCCATGTCGCTCGGCGCAATTTCGCCTGAAGCTCACCAGACGCTCGCCATTGCGATGAACCGCCTGGGCGGGCGCAGCAATACCGGGGAAGGTGGTGAAGACCCCAGCATTTATTACGAGCGCCCGGAAGCGAATAACCGCGTGAAGCAGGTGGCCTCGGCGCGATTTGGCGTCACTGCCGAATATCTGGTACACGCTGACGAAATCGAAATCAAGATGGCGCAAGGCTCGAAGCCGGGCGAAGGCGGACAACTGCCTTCCGCGAAAGTTACGCCTTACATCGCGCGCTTGCGGCACGCGGTGCCCGGAACATCGCTCATCTCGCCGCCGCCGCACCATGACATCTACAGCATCGAAGACCTGGCACAGCTGATCTACGACCTGCGTGCCGTAAATCCGAACGCGCGCATCGGAGTGAAGCTGGTTTCCAGTTCCGGAGTCGGCGTCATCGCTACCGGCGTGGCCAAAGCCGGAGCGGACGTGATTACTATAAGCGGTCACGACGGTGGTACCGGCGCATCCCCGCTTACTTCGATCAAGAACACCGGATTGCCTTGGGAGATCGGCTTGCGGGACGCGCATGCAGCGCTGGTTCGGGCCGGACTGCGGGCGCGAGTGAGATTGCGCGTGGATGGCGGGTTGAAATTCGCCCGCGATGTTGTGGTTGCGGCTCTGCTCGGAGCCGAGGAATTCGGCTTTGGAACTGCAGCCCTGCTGGCCATCGGCTGCGTGATGGCGCGGCAGTGTCACCTTAATACTTGTCCTGTGGGCATCGCGACACAGGATGAAACTCTGCGCGCACGCTTTACCGGAAATCCAGAGATGGTCGAAACCTTCTTCCGCGCGCTGGCCGCCGACGTCCGCCAACTTTTGGCGGGCATGGGTGCGGGATCAATTGATGAAATTCTGGGTGCCGTCGACCGGTTGCAGCCGCGTTCGGCCGATGCCGAACAGAGCGTGGCCTCGCTTCTGCAGCCCATTCTCAATTCACCTGCACAATTTCCGTGCCCTCATGAGGACACCAGCGCCCTTCGCCTCGAACTGAATCGCGTGGTCGACGATCTGGAATCGCTCTCTATCCGTCCCTATCGTTTTGAAATTACCAACGAGGATCGGGCCGTGGGCGCGCACTTTAGCGGCGAGGTGCTGCGCCGCCTCGGATGTTCGTTTGGACGTTCGACTCTGGAAATGACCGGAGTCGACTGCGAGTTCTTCGGCACCGCGGGTCAGAGCTTCGGCGCTTTCCTGATTTCCGGCGCGAACTTCCGGCTCACTGGCGAAGCCAACGATTATGTAGGCAAGGGCCTGTGCGGCGGAAGCATCGCCATCACCGCCCAACCCGAAGCCTCGGCGCGCGGAGATGTTCTGGTGGGCAACACCGTGCTCTACGGCGCTACGTCGGGTGAGCTATTCGTCGCCGGCCGCGCAGGAGAGCGGTTTGCAGTCCGCAACAGCGGAGCGCTAGCGGTGGTCGAGGGAGTGGGTCGTCACGGATGCGAATACATGACTGCGGGCGTCGCCGTCATTCTCGGTCCGGCAGGAGCCAACATGGGAGCGGGCATGACCGGCGGCCTGGCTTACCTGTTGCGCGCTGACGCTGACGACTACTTTAACGACGATGCGCTGAACCGGGACTCCGTGCGGTTCGCTACTCTCGAACCTCAGGAAGAGCTATGGCTGCGCCGCATTCTTCGCCGGCATTTGCAGCTCACGGGCAGTCCGCGAGCTGCCGACCTGCTCGCCTGCTCCGCCTTGCCACTGCTTCGCGTTGAGCCCGTGATGCCTCCGTGCTCCATCGAGGACACCTGGGCTTCGATTCTGGCGCGTCTCGCTGCCGAGGAAGCGCGCAGTTACGGCCGCGACAAACTTCTCACTTCCGAAAGACCCGTCGTCCAATGAGCCGGCAGGCCTGCCGGACAAGCACTTACCGGAACTACTCGATGCGAAGTTCGCTATAATCTCCTAACCAAACTGGCATGGATTTCGATCAACTCATCACATTTCTGGAAGTAGCCCGGCAAGGCAGCTTCTCCCGCGCCGGAGAGAAAGTTTTCCGTTCGCAATCGGCTGTGAGCGCGCAGATCCGGCAACTGGAGCAGGAATACGGCGATCGCCTGCTGGACCGCTCGGGTAAAACGGTCAAGCTGACTCCCGCCGGCCAGGTCTTCCACGATTACGCGCTGCGCTTGAAAAAGCTGCGCGACGAATCGCTGGTCGCCGTGGCCGACCATGGCCACACGCCGCGAGGGACCCTGCTGGTCGGCGCCAACGAGGCCACTTGCCTTTACGTTTTGCCCGAAGTTTTCGGAGAATATTGCCGCAAGTATCCCGACGTGCAGATCAGCATCTATCGCAACTTCACTTACAAAATTGTAGAGAAGCTGGAAAACGGCTCTCTCGACGTGGGCATACTCAGCCTGCCGGTGCAATCCCCCAGCCTGAAGGTTCAGGCCATCTACCGCGATCGGCTGATGCTGATGGTTAGCCCCAAGAATCCTCTCGCCAAGCTGAAGGCAGCACACATCAGCGATGTCGTGAAATATCCTTTGCTGCTGCCGAAGACCGGCCACACGCGGCGCCTGCTGGATAAGCTATTCCGCGAATACAACGCTGAGTTAAAAGTCAGAATGGAATTGCCGAGCATTGGAATGATCAAGAGCTTCGTGGCTGCCGACCTTGGTATCTCGCTGATCAGCGCATCTTTTGCCCGCGATGAAGTGGCGGCGGGCAGAGTGAAGCTGATCGAGTTGGAAGGCGCAGAATTGTGGCGCGAACTCGGGCTGGCCTATCGTCGCGATCGCACCCTCTCGGTCGCGAACAAGACTTTCATCGCCGTGGTGCGGCAGCTCTCGGACTATCTGAAGAAAACGGAAGCGTCCGCACACTAGCGCGATCCGAGTGCTTCTACGCGTCGCCTCCGGCAGACTGTCCAGCGGCCTGGATGACGTGCAGTCCGCACTCGGTCTTCGCCAATCCTGCCCAGCGGCCAGCCCTGGGATCTTCTCCCGGCCGCACCGCCCGCGTGCAGTGGGTGCAACCGATGCTTGGATAATTGCGCTCGTGCAGTTCGTTATAAGGCACGTCGTGCTCGCGAATGTAATGCCACACCTGCTTCGAACTCCAGTCGGCGATTGGATTGATCTTCACCAGACCAAATCGTTGGTCCCACTCGATTTTTCCGGCGCCGGCGCGGGCCGCGGTCTGGTCGCGTCGGATGCTCGTGACCCATGCCTGCAGCTCGCCCAGCTTACGCTGCAGCGGCTCAACTTTCCGCAGGTTGCAGCACAGATCTGGGTTTCGTTGCCACAGCACGGAACCATGCTCCCGCTCTTGCTCCTCCGGCGAGTTCAGAGGGTAGACTCTTTCAATGGTGACGCCATATCTCTGCTCCACCTGGTCCATGAGGTTGTAAGTTTCGGGAAACAGAAATTCAGTGTCCAGGGTGAAGAGGCGAAAATTCTGGCGCACTCGCGAAGCAATATCGATCAGGACCATCCCCTCCGCGCCGAACGCAGAGGAGATCGCGACCCCGTTTCCGAAAGTGTCGAATGCCCAGCCGAGAACGCGCTCCGGCCTCCAGGCTTCCGCGGCGATCTGCAGTTTTCCTACCTCGTCTTTCATGACTTCTTCCTTCATGCCAAGGGCTCCTGATCCGTTCTCAAGCTTGCAGTCACGGGTTGGGTAAACGTGGCTTCAAAGGCCGGTTCCGCAAAGCTAGCGGCTTCTTCTACTAAATTCCGATCGGCGAACTTCACGACCTCCCCGACTACAAGAAGAGTCGGGGACGCAAGCCGTGGTGCGCGGCGGAGATCAGAAACTGTGGTGCGGTAAATTCGTTGCTGGGGAGTCGTTGCCCGAGAAACAATTGCGCACGGAGTTTGTTCCGCGAATCCGGCGGCGGCAAGCCGCCTGGAAATCTCGCCATAGTCCGAGCCGGGCATGTAGACGACAAGCGTCGATTTGGCCGCGGCAAAGTGGCTCCAATCGCCATCGTCGTTCGTCGATGCTCGGCTGAGCGACGCTCGATGCCCGGCCGTCAGCACTATGGTGGAAGACGCCCGCCGATGGGTCAGTGGGATTCCAGCTGCGGCAGCCGCGCCCAGAGCCGAGGTCACACCGGGAACAATCTCGTACGCGATGTTTGATCGCCGCAGCGCTTCGATTTCTTCTCCGGCGCGGCCGAAGATCAGCGGGTCTCCGCTCTTCAGGCGCACCACCTGCAGTCCGGAAGCCGCTCGCGCTACCAGCAGAAAGTTAATCTCTTCCTGCCGGATGGTTTTGCTGCCGCAACGCTTGCCAACATTTTGGACTTCGGCCGGGGACGAAATCAGCTTCAGAATTTCGCGCGAAACCAGGTCGTCGTGAAATACCACGTCGGCGGTTTGTAGCAGCCGCAGAGCCTTGACCGTGAGCAACTCAGGGTCGCCCGGGCCTGCGCCCACCAGATACACCTTGCCGTTCATGCCGTTACCCTCCTGTCTTCCTCACGCTTTGCCGACTCTTTCTCAAGCGCCACCTTCAAAGCCTCGCGGCTCGCCAGCGAATGCAGTAAATCGCTCTTCCGTTGCGGATCAAGATCGCTGGCCAGCACTAGCTTTCGCGTCGCTCCGAGTTCCGCGACCCACTGGGCATATCCCGGACCAAACTGCTTCTCCAGTTGCTGCCGAAGCTTTTGTGCCAGCGAAGGGCTTTGGCCATTCGTCGAGATTGCAATTTGCAGATCGCCGCGGCGCACGACCGCAGGATAGTAAAAGTCGCAATACTCCGGAACGTCGACCACGTTGCACAAGATCCCACGCCTCTGCGCTTCGCGATAAATCGAACCATTCAAATCGCGCGATGCGGTGGCGACGATCGCGAGGAACGATCCATCGAGGTCTGCCGGGGCAAAAGCGCGGATTTCCAAGGTGATCTTCCCAGCAGTTGCCCACTGATGCACGGCCTCGGACGCCTCCAGAGCGATCACGTGAACGCGCGCGCCGGTCTCAAGGAGGCCGCTGATCTTGGGTTCGCCGACCTTCCCGGCGCCAACCACAAGGCAACGCTTGCCTTCGAGTTTCACGAACATAGGGAACAAGGCGCTCATAATTTCGGTTAACCTTCCACGCTGCTCGGCACGCGTCCCTCGGGCAGATCGCGGGCAACTGCCTCCACGAAGTCTCCTGCCAGAAAATTCCGCAATTCCGTGTCGCTGTGACGACCAAAAAAGCGCCGCAAGTTCTCCCCCGGCCTGCCATCGGTGAGGTAGCGGCGCAGCAGGCGTTCGATGGCTTCCGGAACTTCGGTCGCAACGCAGCGGAATCCCACCGGCCTCGCAATCGCCTGATGTAAGCCCAGCGCCCCACCCAGGCAGAAGTAGTAGGCGTCCACCATGTGACCGTTAACTTTGATCTTTTTGCCTTCGATTCCAATGTCGGCAATCCAGTGTTGTCCGCAACTGTTGGGGCAACCGGTGACGTGCAGCTTCAGGTGCTGATCAAACCCGGGAAGCCGTTCTTCCAACTCTTCCACCAGCCAGCGGGAAAAACTTTTCGTCTCGGTGATAGCCAGCTTGCAGAATTCCGTCCCGCTGCAGGCGATGGCTCCGCGCCGGAACGGCGACCCGCTTACCGGCAAGCCGATCGCACCCAACTCTTTTGCCAAGTCGTCGGCGTGCAGCCGCGGCACGTTGACGATCAGCAGGTTCTGCATATTTGTTGTGCGCAGTTCGCCGTTCGCGAAACGATCGGCGAGATCAGCCGCCGCGTGCATCTGTTCAGGAGTGATCCGGCCGCGCAGAACCGTGGCTCCCACGTAGCAGAGCCCCGGCTGTTTCTGCGCATGAATCCCGATGTGATCGCGGTAGACGTCTGCTGGCGGCTGCTCGGCTTCGGCGGGATCGAGTTGAAACCCGATGCGCCGCTCCAGCTCTTGTTGGAAGGCTTGCGGCGTCCAACCATGGCGCAGGAAAAGAAACTTCAGTCGCGCCCGTTCGCGATGTTCGCGTAGCTGATCGGAGTCGCGAAACAGCTCGGCGATTCCCTTAATCACGGGCAGAACCTGGTTCCACCGCACAAACGCATTCAGCGGTGCACCCAGGTAGGGCTCAGTAGAGAGTCCGCCGCCCACGCGCAGAGCAAATCCAATCTCCGGCGTTCCACGAACCGAGCGCTGGGTCGCAGTTAGGCCGATATCGTTGATCTCCGGGTAGGGGCACCATACGCGGCATCCGGTGATGGAAATCTTGAATTTGCGCGGCAGATTGTAGAACTCGGCATTCCCAGCGAGCATTCGATCCGCTTCCAGCACCAAAGACGACGCATCGCAGATCTCATCCGCATCCACGCCTGCGACGGGGCAGCCGGTAATGTTTCGCGTGACATCGCCGCACGCGCCCATCGTATTGAGCCCGACGCGCCACAGTTTCTCGAGCACCTCCGGAAGAGCCTCGATCGTGACCCAGTGCAGCTGAATGTTTTGCCGCACCGTGAGATCGGCGATGCCGCGGGCGTAGCGGCTGGTCAGGCCGGCAATGGTTCGCAACTGGTCCGATCGCAGCATGCCGTTCGGAATGCGGATCCGCAACATGAAGAACGGCAGCGCCAGCCCCTGGCCGTCCTTGCCGCCGACAACCCCCGCACCATCGCCCTGCGTGTAGACTCCCCACCACCGGAAGTAGGTTCCAATCCATTCCGGCGGAATTGAGGCGAAGCCTTCCCTCGCGAAGCGTCGAATCTCAGCTAACCCCTCCCACGGGTTCATGGATCGCTTCAGGCGCTCCGCCTTTTGCGCCTTCGTTTCTTTGACGGGACTTGCTACAGCTGGATTTGCCATAGGATTACTTCCCTTAAACTGATTCGTCTTAGCTGATTTGGCAAAAAAAAGCCCACCGCCAGATGCTCTCTGGCGGTGGGCGATAAGTGCTGAAGTTTATGAAACCTTTAAGTCAGCAACCTCCCTGCGCCAGAGCACACGCATGCACAACAACAACATGCACACATACAAGCCTGGCGAAGATTGCTGACAGTCATCATATTGAGGATGGTAGCCTCGACCCTTGGAACCGTCAAGTTACCCGCGCTTTCCCTTTGATGCATAATTTTGATTCGATGCATCAAAATCTTCAATCCCGCCGCTTTGGGCCCTGGGCATCGGTTTGGCGAAGTTCGGTCAGGCCGCGTTAGTACCTCGGCCTCTCACACTCTGAAGAACGGTTGCAGGGATCTGTAATACGCGGATTTTGGAATCTTTCTTAGTGGTGACATGAATTGCGATGCCGTCTGCTTCGGGAAACGGATCTGAAACCACTTCGAACTCCTCGCCATAAAGGCGAATCCTTCCAGAAACCGCATATCCAAGATGCCTAACTCGTGCACATACTTCCGACATTGAGGGATTTTCAAGATTGCTAGTAATCATAATACGACCATTATAGTCCACCCGACGGGGGTGCGTGTAGTTGTAGCGCCCTTGAGCCGTTGACCCAAGGATACACCGCCTGGCCTCATAGCAAGAGAATCAATGGAGCGGGAGACCGGGATCGAACCGGCGACATCCAGCTTGGGAACTTAACATTCCCGCTAAGCCACTGAGTCCTTTAGGGGTAATTCCAGAAGAAACGGGTATATAAAGCAAAAACTCGCGGCTCTCTAGTGCTGAGTCAACTGCTGAGTAACTCCAAGATTGCCTATGCTGCTTCGTTCCTTTTCACCTTCGCCCAGCGTTTGCGTTGCGCGGCTGCGATTCGCCTGCGGCCTGCTGCTGATCTTCTGTGTTAGATGCTTGACCTGCGGTTTTCCGCTTGCTGTTTCTTCGTGGCCCATCGGCAGTTTCCCGGCTCATAGTTGCCGTCTTGGTTCGGGTGGCGGTCTATCGTCATTCCGTCTGGTCGTTTCTGCATGTCACGGAAGAACGCCCAGAAGTTCTCGCGCCAGCTTTTGAAAACTGTAACGCCACGTCCTCTATAGTCCTTGTACTGATCGTGATTCTTGTTCCTGCATCGCTCGATCATATCCCGCCAACTGGTGTGCGTCGGTTTGTAGCAATCGCAAGTCAGTGCCTTACGATTACGCAGTTTTCGCTCCGTGTAATAGCCGATGCGGCGGCACAGTATGCAACTCGTGAGACAAACGGTCTTCCCGGACTCTGGGTGTTTCACTCTCCCCCACACGAGCACCCCGCACCGATTCTGCATCTGGATGGGTCCACGCAGTTTTGGCATGGCCTTGCGACGGGAGCATCCGCAACTCGTGGTGTTGCCGCTGCGAAGATTCGCTCCCCGGACAGACACTTGGCGGCCACACTGACACAGGCAAATAAAAAAAGGCTGGCCCTTACGCATCCCCTCGAAGCGCAGAACGGCCAACTTGCCATATTTGTTTCCGGTTTCATCCTTGAATCGTCGAGTCGATTGATCTGCCATGAGTGCGGGGAGAACCTGCCGAGTTCTAAGTAGGTAAATCGCTAAGTTGTTGAAGAAAAAGACCCGATTCCATGGCGCATCCTGTGCGCCATTCTACGACTGTTGGTCTGCTAATGCGTTTGTAATCAATTACTTTGAGCGACTCCTCGCCTTGCTACGAGCCATGAAGCTATATGGGTACAGGAATCGCAAAGCAGACGCCTAGCAATCCCAATGGATAAACGCTGTTCCAATCGCTGGGCAATCCCTCGTCCCTACCTCTAAATAACGCATACACCTGCTAGCTGCTTGGGAAGCCCATGGGTGCCCTGCGTCAGCTACACATTACCAAAGCGATGCCGCCACCCCACGAATTGAGCCTCACTCCCTTCTTACAACCAAGCTGCCTGCATTCGACAGGTCTCTTCCGTGGCTGGTCTTCCGATGTCACTACCACGGTTCGTGACGCGGCCCTGAGCGTACGCTGTGCGCCGCTGGCTTCCGCCTGCTGCCCGGGGACTGAATATGCGGACGGTGACAAAGCAGTGTGCCCCGGCCATCTCCCCGGCTTGTACCTAATTCCGATAAATAGCCGATTTTCACCATCTCATTCATCAAAATGATTGACATGGATTCTCGCCATGCATCCCCCCCTGCATCTCATTGCTGTGGCTGACTTTAGCTGCTATTTAGTACCTATCAAAGCCCGTAGCCTCCAACTGAGATGGAGTTTTGCTTTGCATTCTCCCCTAGCCGTTTGCCACGCAAGCACTTACGCATTTCCTTCGCTTGGGTTTTCCGCGGCTCCGATGCACTTTGATGTTCCCATGGCACGACCGCGCCGCCAGACATCGACCATTCCACGGCAGAGCCCTTGCCCAGAAGACCGGTTCCCGGCGATTCCAAAGCCCGTGGAGGGGCGAAGATAAGGCAAACCACCTGTCGCCTACCCCGGCCTGCCCAGCGCGTTCTGCGGCATCCCACGGGCCGCCCGTCGTCCGGGCTCCCCTGAAAAAAGAATGCTTTCGCCAAGCCGGCCCTCAAGCTGTGCATCCTGAGCCTCGGTTACGCACGGGAACGCCCGAAGCGCTTCGCCTTGTATTTGCCTAGGATGCCCCCGTCCGTGCTGCGCGTCTGGCTTGCGCTGTTGAGCGATCTGCTACGGATGACCCATTGCACGTCCCAAGGCTCCCAGAGCCGTCCTAGCCTGTTTGGGGAGGCAGGATCAGCGCGAAGCCAGCGCCGGACGCCCGGTATGGGCTGCTGCACCCCGGCTGGGCACCGAATAGGTGTTGCATTAGAGGACCCTCAAACGATACACTGTTTTTGTGGTTGGCCGGGTTGGAAGCAAAGGACTTCTGGCCCAGAAAATGGGTGGGTCAAATGAAACAACTGAGATGTGCGCTCTACGCGAGGGTGTCCACGGATGACAAAGGTCAGGACCCACTCAACCAGTTGCATCAGCTTCGGGAGTTCGCGCTGCGGCAGGGCTGGGTGATCGTACACGAATACGTTGACGAAGCTTCGGCCAAGAACGGTGACCGCAAGGGATTCAAGGCGATGTTCGCTGATGCCGCCAAGCACCGCTTCGATGTGCTGCTGTTCTGGTCACTGGACAGGCTCACACGTGAAGGCGTCTACAAGACGCACACGTATCTGCGCCAGCTTTCGGATGCTGGTGTGAAGTTCAAGAGCTTCACTGAGCAGTACATTGATTCCTTGGGTGTCTTCGGTGAGGCCGTTGTGGGCATACTCGCGGCAATGGCACAGCAGGAACGCATTCGCATCAGCGACCGTACAAAGGCAGCTATCGAACGCAAGAAGGCAGAAGGCAAGACGTGGAAGCGTGGGCCTAACCGTAAGTACAAAGCCGGGGAGCCAAGCCGCACCACACTCTGGCGCAGATCAAAGGAGGAGGCGTTATGACAGACGACGAAATGCAGGTCGCTCTGAAGGCAGTAAAAGATCAGAGTCTATCACCCCACGACACTCTCACTGCACAAGTAGTCTTGGCTCTGAGGCAGTACCGTGAAGCCCTTCACCTGAAGCAAGCGGAAGCTCTCAGGAACGTGTAACACATCACGCCTGACCATCCCTTAGCGCACTGCCACGCGCACCTCCCTGCGAACTTCCAAGGCTGACTACGAACTCTGAAAGCAATGCGTCTGCACAACTCACGCCCAGCCTTCGCGTAGCATTGACCAAGCACAAGCCCATTCAGTTCTGGAAAACGTTGACGGGGCATACCCCTGAAATAAAGAATGCTTTCCAGCGTCGGGGTACATGTCTGCAATTCGCACTGCGTTCCGCGCGGGGTTTTTCCCGTGGCGATCTGCTAGGCGATCTGCTGGGGAATAGAGTCTTCAACCATTCGTTAGTGCCTCTATCACATCCGAGAGAGCATCAAAGATAAGTTTCACTTCACTTGGCATCTGATCATAAGTGTGTCCGCCTGCGTACAGGGTTGCATCAGGGTCCATGGGTTTATTATCCTTCTTCGCCTGCAAACGAAGTTTCCACAGGGCCAGCTTTTTCAATTCGTAGGTTCAAGCTGGATGATTGATTCCATGGAGCTTCGGATTCCGTTCGGCCAAGGTGAGTCGCTTCGCAGCCACATTTTCCGGCGTGGCACTCACGAACAGGTCGCCTTTGGACTGGTGAGCCATGCGACCCGAGGAAATCGGACGGTATTATGCTTGCGCAAACTCATCTCGTTGCAGGAGACCGACTACATACCGAGTGCTTCACACGGGGCTGTTTGGCGCGGTGCGGCAATGTTCCCGATCATGGCAACAGCCATGGAATACCAACTCGGCATTGTCGTGATTCACGCCCACGACCATGCTGGCCCTCCTATGCTATCCAGCGATGATTTGAGGAGTGCCGAGGCACTGGTGCCTATGTTTCGGAGCCGTGTTCCCCGTCGCCCTCACGGAACAGTCATAGTCTCGCGTACCCACGCTGCGGGTCTTATCTGGTTGCCCGGGGCGCGCAAGGCGAAAGCCCTTGCAAACATCCGTTGGTTTGGAGCTTCTGTCACTAACACGCCGGATCATGAAATGCCCTTGACAGATATATCCGAAGATTTCGGTCGGCAGGCGCTAGTGGTCGGCGGAGAAGGACAAGCCAAGCTGCGAAGGGCGCGAGTTGCGGTTGTTGGAGCAGGCGGGGGTGGAAGCCACGTTATTCAGCAGCTCGCCTACCTCGGTGTGGGCGAAATCCTGGTGATTGATCCGGATGTGTATGAGGAGTCTAACCGCCATCGAGTTGTGTTGGCGACTCATAGAGACCTGGGGAAACCGAAAGTGAGGCTCTTTGAGCGTTTCGTCAGGAAGATTGGACTGGGCACTCGTATACGAAGTATCAGGGCAGCGATTCCGGATGCCGATGCCGTCCGAGCGGTCTTAGAGTGTGACGTGATCGTCGGGTGTGTCGATACTTTGTTCTCCCGTTCTGACATTCAAGACATCGCCAGCCGTTACCTCATTCCTTACGTGGACATCGGCGCGACGGTGCGAGATGTACCTAATGCAGAGAGCTGCGATCCTAGAGTCCAAGTTGCGGGCAACGTGTTTACGTTTGTTCCGGGGAATTTTTGCCTTTGGTGTTGCAATTTCCTGTCACGGCAAAAGATAGAGTCAGAACAAAATGGGCCTACGCGCAGCTACTTCGAGAAAAACAAACAAGAAGCCCAGGTAGTCAGTTTCAATGGCGTGCTAGCAAGCCAAGCCGTGAGCGAAGTCTTACAATTGCTCACGGGGTACCGGGGTTCTGGCATCAGAGAAGCTGATCTGAAGGTTCCGGGAGAGTCAGTGTTCCGCGGCTACAAGAAGTTCGACGGCGTAACTGGCACGCTGCAAGAGTGGGGTGGGGCCCGGCGCTCGGCGTGCGAACATTGTGAACATGTTCTAGCGGCTGGGGATGTGATATTCGCCCAGCCTGCGGTATGAACGGAGCTCACTGCATTGCGCGGCGCTCAGATTTGCGTTGTGGGCGTGTGGGCACGACATCGCCGAGGTCGACTGACTGTTCGGTCGGTCTTATGCCGTCATTTGCCACAGTTGTTCAGCAGCTTCCCAGCCAAGCGTATGCCAGAAGCGTTGCAACTCTGAACGTAATTCTGTCCGTGCACGAGACATCGAGCATGTGCTGGTGTGCAGGAGGGTATTTTGGGTGGCCGTTAGAAAACCCTCTCAAAATCCGCTCTTCCATACACGCATAAACATTGAGTCTCCACGGCGAGATGTCCGGCGTTAGAAATGTGTAGTTTTCTAATCAGGCAACAGTCTGCGCGTTTAGAACCTGCGGTCGGTGGGTCAATGGGTGTAATCAGGATTTTACGCCAACCTACTGAATGGAGATTTTCCGATGACCGCATTTCCAAAGGTAAAGACATTTGGCCGAACGAAAATGTGACTGTTCCTCCGCCCACTTTACGGTACACGCATCGGGGCACACACAGACGGGTGGCGCTAAAACGGTAATGCGCTCGTCGGATTGAGACACCTGAGCGCTAGGAGCTTTGTAACCGGGCGAGCCCGGTTCGTGCGAACAACAACATGGGTCCTGGTTTTGCTCTCCTTCTGGTGGAAGTCGAAAGGAATATGTAAAAGACCGAGCGAGACCTGACGTTCCGCAGTCCTTACACTCGAACTGCGATTGCCTCGCGCTGTCTAAGGCTGCCTGCACCAGCAATGGAGATCCATCAATCGGGATGACAGAGTCGATGCTTCCGTCCCGGTGAACCGACACCCTGAGATGGACATCCCCAAAAACCAATGCCTGTCGTGCGAGAGCGGGATAAACAGGCAGAAACAACTTGCTCAAGACTACCTGTGACTTGACCCCTTGATTCTCGGATGGAGCCTGCGCCACAAGGCTCCGAGAAGTCAGCACCAGACTGATAGCACTGGCGAGGGTTAAAACGATGCCGACCATGCGGAAGATAACCATGAGTGCATTATAGGGCTGCAAAAAAACTAACTGTTGAAATCAGGCGATAGCACTCATTGAGGTTTGGCGGGCTGCCAGACCGGGCTCAACGAGTGTAATCGCGATTTTCCGCCAACCAATCGGAGATGGCGCTAGAAAAGCAGACTATTCGCCGCGATGAACTCTAAGCCACCGCTGAGTTTGGCTCTCAGCCTCAGCGAGTTCGCTTGCCGACATGCCGGACTTCACGGTCTCCAGATTATCCTCACTGCCCGCCAGCTTGAAGTACTTATACGCTTCCACCCGGCTCAGGTTGACGCC
>JBATXV010000038.1:0-106881 GCA_049673585.1 Candidatus Sulfotelmatobacter sp.
CAGTTCTCAGTTCTCAGTTCTCAGTTCTCAGTTCTCAGTTCTCAGTTCTCAGTTCTCAGTTCTCAGTTCTCAGTTCTCAGTTCTCAGTTCTCAGTTCTCAGTTCTCAGTAAAGGCAAAGCCCATCGCGACGATCTGTCAACTTCAAGCTGCGGACTTAATGGACGCGATCAACCCGTTGAGTACCGTTCCTAGTTCGGCTGCCTTGTCGAGCAAGGGCTGGGTTTGCTGCGGATTCAGACAACCGAGGTTGTGAGCAATCGCCAGCTGAGTTTCAACTTTCACCAAGGAGCCTCGCGCGTGGCTAAGGAAGTGGCGAAACTCTTTCTGGGAAAAGTGGGCCTGGCCTTCCGCGATATTGCTGGGCACAGAAACGGCGGCCCTTCGTTAGTTGGTTGGTCAACCCGTACAACTCATCTCGTGGAAACTCCCGGGTAGCCCGATAAATGTCTGTAACCAAGTCCATAGCCTTGCGCCACGCAATCAGGTCCTTATACGACTCGCCCATGTGAAACCTCCGAAGAGATCTTCACACCCCAGCCTCGCAATGGCTGTGACGTCTGAACACCCAAATCCTCGGATGCTGTGAATCCCAAATTGGGCAGAATGCATCGCTGCGGATGAGAACTGAGAACTGAGAACTGAGAACTGAGAACTGAGAACTGAGAACTGAGAACTGAGAACTGAGAACTGAGAGCTGAGAACTGAGAGCTGAGAACTGCTTTTACTTCGGCGATTCGAAGCGATAGCCGATGCCGCGCAAAGTTTTCAAATACCGCGGGTGCCGCGGATCGAGCTCGATTTTTTCCCGCAGCCGCCGCACGTAGACATCGATCGAGCGCGGCGTCACAAAGGGAGTCTCTTTCCAGACTGCGTCCAGCAACTGGTCGCGCGTGAGCACGCGCCCGCGATGGGAGGCCAGATACTCGAGCAAGCGAAATTCGCGCACTGTGGTAAGAACCGCTCTTCCTTCCACCTGCACCGTCATCGAGGAAGCGTCGATTTCAAGGTCGCCCAGGCGAAGCGCTTCTGGCTTTACCAGAGGCTGGCGCAATCCGCGGAGCACGCTGCGCACTCGGGCCACGAGTTCACGCGGGCTGAAGGGCTTGGTAATGTAATCGTCTCCGCCCAGTTCAAGCCCTTTCACCCGGTCGGCTTCGGCCGTCTTGGCGGTCAGAAAAATCACCGGCGTCGAGGAAAGCGTAGGAGTCTGCCGTATCTGGCGGCAAAGATCAAAGCCGTCAGCGCCCGGAAGCATCACGTCCAGGAGGAAGAGCGCCGGCATCTCTCGCAAAGCTTCCGAAACTACAGAGCCACCGCTGACAAAGCTCTGCACGTCAAAGCCGGCCGCCTGCAGGTTATGGGAGATCAGCCGCGCAATGTCTTCCTCATCTTCAACCACGAAGATGAGGCTTCGAGACACGGCCGCGACGCCCGCATCACCGCGCGGTTCAAAAGATTCCATGGGAGAGTGCATCGTCACCTGCAGCGGCTCGACCCACAGCCAAAGGTCGGTTCGGCGCCGGATTCTACCCTGAATGTATTGTGGAATTGTTGCGGGAATGTTTCCCACGTGTTAACGAATGATGAATTTCAAAAGCAGTTCTCAGTTCTCAGTCGCAGAAAAAACCGACCCTTACCTCCCGAACAGCTGAGAACTGAGAACTGAGAACCGGGTTTCTAAGTTGCTGCCCGTTTCTTAGGCGCATGCCGCAGGCTGCGGCCTTCGATAAGGCTATAAAGATCCTCAGCCAGATTCGTAGTGTGATCCCCGGCGCGCTCCAACGCCTGCGCCATCAGAAGCACATCGAAGCTTGAGGGATTGCTGTCCGACGCATGTTCGGTCAGGTGCTTCTGGAACAGAGCATGACAGACCCGGTCGATGTCCTTATCCATCTGCAGCACCTTGCGGGCGCACTCCAGATCAAGATCGACGAATCCGCGATACACCAGATCGAGCATTTCGCGCAAGCTTGCCGACATCTCCACCAGTTGGCGCACGTCGGAAGCCGCCATCTTCGTGGTCCGGGACTGCACCCGCATGGCCACGCTCATCATCAGATCGCCAATGCGTTCCAGGTCAGTGGTGCACTTCAAGCTGGTGAGCAACTGGCGCGCTCGCGTCTCGTTCACCCGCGTAATCGCTGCTGGCAGCCGCTCATCGATGTAGCGTTCGATAACGTCGAGTTCCTGCTCGCACTCCTTGATCGCCAGGAAGGCCATGCGCGAAGAGTGGGTCAGCAGGTCGCGGACGTTGAAAGCCGCGTCGCGCGCGATAAGGAAGGCTTTGAGGGCGGTGCGCGCCAGATCATCAAGCGACCCCGATCCTTTCCCGCCGGATTTCTTGGTGCCTTCCTGAATCTGAGCGTGAACCGCGTCAGCAGAGTCCAGAGGGTTCGGGTCTTCACTCGTGATCCGCGAGATCGCAGCTTTGCGGGGCATATTTTCAACCGGGTGACCACAGTTTGATCACCCTAAGACAAGTATCTCACTATCAACTCAGCGGCAGTCTAATTGATAAATGTGAAAGGACCATGAATACGGGTTGCAGATCGCCGCGGATGCCGATTACAGTGTGAGGCTGCACCAACCATGGAACTGCTCGAACACTTGCGGCGTCAGTTTGCCTACGATGAGTGGGCGAACCGCGAAGTACTCGCCGGCCTGAAGGCAAGCGCCAGTCCGCAGCTGCGGCCGTGTCAGCTTCTGGCACACATCCTCTCCGCCGAGCGGCTGTGGCTGGAGCGCCTCAGGAAACAACCGCAAAGCCTGCCTGTGTGGCCCGATTTCACTCTCGACCAATGTGAAGAGCAAATCGCCGACGTCGCTCCGCTCTGGCGCGACTTCCTCAGCCAGCTTCCACCGGTTGGACTCATGGAGACAGTCGTCTACAAGAACACCAAAGGCAAGCCGTGGACCAGCACCGTGGAAGACATCGTTACCCACGTCCTGCTGCACTCCGCGTATCATCGCGGTCAGATCGCCAGCCTGGTGCGCGCCAGCGGCGAGCAACCCGCTTACACGGATTTCATACACGCTGTGCGCCAGGGTTTGATTGAATAGGCAAGAATTGAATAAGGATAGATCTTTTCGAATACGCTAAAGGAATACATCCATGGAAAGTCGGCCGGTCTACATCTTGACGGTTGTACAAATCGTCGCCGTTATTGCAATTCTCTGGATCGTGTTTTCCATCCACGGCGCCTGGGACTTGCAACGTATCGTCGGCACCGCCCTTATGCTCGTCGGCATTGGCGGGATCGCCACTGCGCGCTACTGCCTGGGGAAGTCTTTTGCCATCAAACCAGAAGCTCACCAGTTGGTGACGCGTGGAATTTATTCGAAGATTCGCAATCCGATCTATGTCTTCGGCATAGTCATGCTCGTCGGATTTGTGCTTGTCCTGCACCGGCCCATACTTTGGCCGCTGGTTGTGGTTGTGGCTATCATGCAGATAGTGCGAGCACGGCGCGAAGCCAAGGTTCTCGAAGCCGCCTTTGGCGATGCGTACCGCGAGTACCGCCGCAAGACCTGGTTCTAGAAAATCTGGTTCTGAAAAAACCGGTTTTAAGAATCTGGTTCTAAACATCTGGCTCCGAAATCCGTCGTCGAAAAAAAGTGCGGTAATATCACTGGAATGAAGAAACTGTCCGCCCTTGTTCTGCTTGCGATTTGCGCCGCCATTCTGCTGGGCGCATCGGGCGAACCGAAGTTTCCCTCGATGCCGGCCGCAGTTTCAGGCAACGCGGTCGCGAGCCTCAAACACGGCTTCGAACTTTTCTCCATGATGGGAGTCGGCCCCCGCAAAACCTGGGATGACATCACCAACCAGGTCTATGTGATGACGCTCTCGAGCGCCAAGTGGCATCTGGGCCGCCCGGTGCCCGGGGTTGCCGGCCGTCTGGGTGCATCGGCGGCTGGGGCCAAGGGGCAAATCGTTCTTATGGGCGGATATGTGGTCGATGCCCGAGGCGAAGAGATCATAGTTCCCGATGTGAATGTTTATATCGAGGAACGGAACTGGCATCGAGGCCAAGATATTCCGGTCCCTGTCGACCGCGCGGCCGTGGGTGTGACGCATGATCGCTTCGTCTATCTGATCGGCGGACGATCGGCAAAAGGCCCAGTCAACAATGTGCAGGTTTACGATGTCGAAAAAAATTCCTGGGCTCAGGCCACGCCTTTCCCCGGCACGCCCGTTTTCGGCCTGGCCGGCGGCATAGCCGGCGAGACCATCGTGATCGTAGATGGCGCCAAGCCGGGCCCGGCGGGCGGTCCGCGCTACGTGGCTTCCGATGAGTGCTGGCTGGGCAAAATCGACAAGAAAGATCCAATCAAAATTGAATGGAGCAAACTGCCGCCGCATCCCGGTCCGGCGCGCTTCGCCATCGCCGGCGGCGGATCGGAACACGAACACCAGATTTTCTTTTCCGGCGGCACCGCCACTCCGCACGATTACAAAGGCCTTGCCTACGACGGCGAACCCAGCGAAGCATCCACCTTCACTTTCGCCTACGATCTGCATCACGGCCGTTGGGAAACCATCAGCGAAGACACCGACGATCCACGCGCCGACAGTCATCTTCTGGACACCATGATCGGGCCGGTGCTCCTGGGCGGGATGGCGAAGGATCTGGCCGTCACTTCGCAGATAACACTGCTGCCGAAAAAGTGACGCTTAATCGCTGTGGATTCCTGCTGGGAAATAAAGTTGGCAGGGATGGTTCGCGAATGATGGGATCATTCGCTTCGTGACCAAGAATCGGGGTATCCCCCTCCCCCCTCCCATCTCTGGAATCATCAGGTTAGCAAGAAATTCCCGGCAAAATCAGGATGTCAAAGAACTTAGATACTAAAATCCGTGAAGCAAAGGACTTACGGGCGCGAGGTGTTGGCTTCTGCCAACCGTCACGGCCTCGACCATGATCGCCGATTTGAATTTGGCAGACAAGGTTAGATGTCACAAAGAGCTTGTGGAAATGGTTGCAAGGGGTCGCGCGCGCCCTGCAGCCCCACCTGCGAAGCTTTTATTGGAACTCGAGCACCACAATCTCGGGATTCGATCCCAGCCGTAGCGGCGGTCCCCAGGTTCCGGCTCCGCTCGAAGTGAAAACCTGCATTTTTCCGATCCGGCTTAAGCCATATACGAACTGCCGGTAAATCCTCCGCGCCATCCAACTCCAAGGTAAGAACTGGCCAAGGTGGGTATGACCGGACAGCTGCAGGGAGACGCCGGCCGCCTCCGCGATCTCGGGATGGTCGGGCGCATGCGTCAACAAAATGCTTGCGCGGTCGCGATCCACGCCGATGTCGTGCAGCACCGAAGCAAGCTGCCCGTTCTGTCTCGCGTTCCGGTACGGGACGCCGATAATCTGCAAACCGTCTACTTCCACCTTCTCATTGCTGAGCACACGCACGCCGGCCGCGGAAATGGCATTCAGGTATTTACTGTCGTCCCCGAATTGTTCATGATTTCCCGCGACGAAATAGACGCCCTGAGGCGCCAGGAGTTCGTTCAATGGCTCCGCTGCTCGCCCCGCATCGATGGCCGTCCCATCATACAAATCACCCGCGACAAAGATCGCATCTGGTTTTTCCAGCAGGATCTTCGCCACCAGGCGCCGCAGAAAACTGCCGTTTCGCACATGCCCGAGGTGTACATCGCTGATCAGCGCCGCGGTTCGCCCGCGCCATGCGGCGGGCAAGTTCGTGAGCCGCACCGTGGTTCGCGTGATCCGCGTCCAGCCTGCGTTGAAAACCCCGTAGAGTCCGGCTATTGCCGCAATCCCGAACAGCAACTCCACGGTCCGATGAAAGTTCAGGTTTAGGCCCGCCAGCCGCGCGATTCCGAAAATAATCCAGGAGGAAACTGCGGCGAGAAACAGGAAGCTCACCAGGCCCATCCAAACCGCAGCCGCCCTGTAAAACGCGCGCAGGACAGCGTTGGTATAGCGAAAGGCAAGCAGTGAGGCGGTAATAAAGCTCACCGACAAAAGTCCGAGGACCAGTTTGATCCAGAACGCTCCGCGGGTTTCGCTCCTTGCGGGCGAAAAGGTCCACGTCTTATAGAGGAGATAATGGGTCAAGAAAAGAATGGACTGAATCACTGCGATGAAACCGATTAATCCTTTTCGTACGCGCATGGTGCATTAGATTCCCCAACCTGCCATTCGGATTGTTGGCATAACCTCCCAGTCTTGACTGGCGGGTGGCCCGCCCTTCCGTGTCGCTTTTCGCTCTTCCCGTTCCAGAACTCTGGGTGCCCCGTCCTTGCGTTCTTTGCAAGGGCGGGTACGATGCTGCCTGTACTATGAGTTTGTTATGCCCAGCGGTCTGCATCGAACCTACGGCGCTCATCATCTGCACTTTATAACTTCCTCCTGCTACCGCCGCTTGCCTTTTCTTAGTTCGGTGCGGAGCCGCAACCAGTTCCTCTCGATTCTCGAACAGACTCGCCAACGCTACCGTTTCGTCGTCGTCGGCTATGTCGTGATGCCGGAACACATTCACCTGCTTGTGACAGAACCCGAAGTTGGCACTCCCTCAACCGTGATGCAGGTGCTGAAGCAGCGCACGGCCCGCGCTTTGTTACCCAAGCGCAAAGCGAGCAACCCGCGCCAGCGCGATCTGTTTGCAGTCGAGCCGCAGCGCCGAGCGTTCTGGCAAGCTCGCTCCTACGACTTCAACCTATGCACGACGAAGAAGCGGGTGGAGAAGCTCCGGTACATGCATCGCAATCCGGTGAAGCGAGGCTTGGTCGGCGCGCCGGAGCAGTGGCGCTGGAGCAGTTATCGTTTCTATCTTTTGGGCGAAGCTGGGCCGGTGCGGGTGAATGAAGGCTGGACCAAGATTTCGTTCCACAATCGAGTGGCGTAGCTCCGCTGCCGCAGGCGTTCGGGGTACCCGCCCTTCGCAAAAAACGCGAAGGACGGGGCACCCACTGTATCGATAGTGTCAGCAAAACAAAAGTCTGGGTCACCAGCCAAACAGCGGATTCCTCCTGTCTCGCTTCGCTCGCGCGTCGGGATGACAACTTTACTGAGAAGAGACCACTGCTACCTTGCCCGCGCCAGCACTAGCGTGATGTCATCCGGCTGCTCGTTGTCGCCGATCCAGTCGTCGACTGCCGAGGTCACGGTCTGGCTGATTTGTACCAGCGGCAGGCGGCGGTTGGCGCTCACCAGGTCGATCAGCCGGTCTTCGCCGAATTCGCCGTAGTCGTTTTCCGGTTCGGTGACGCCGTCGCTGTAGGCCAGAAAGATTTCGCCGGGATGCATCTCGACCGCGCCTTCGTCGTACATCATGTGATCGAACAGCCCGACCACCGTGCCGCCGGTTTCGAGGCGCCGCACCGCGCCGTCTTTCGCAATCAGGATGGGTGGAAGGTGTCCGCCGTTGCTGTAAGTCAGCCGGTGCGATCGCCCGTCGTAAATTCCCAGGAAGAGCGTTGCATACTTTTCCGGCGGAGTGCTCTCGTAAAGCTGGTGATTGAGCAGGCTGAGCAACGCCCCCGGAGACACTTCGATGCCCTGAGGCCACGCCGCCATAATTCTGCCCGAGCCCGAAACCGCACCCACGGCGACGGGTTCCCGCACCATTGTTTCGCGCATCTGGGGCAGGCTCTCCACGCTGTAAGCGCGCACTGCCGAGTGGATGGTCGCCATAAGCAGCGCCGCAGAAATTCCCTTACCGCTGATATCGCCGACGGCGAGAATCAGCTTGTGAGAACTGGCCGCGAGGAAGTCGTAGTAGTCGCCGCTGACGGTGCGCGCCGGCCGGCAGAAGCCGTGCACTTCGAGCGACTCCAGTTCCGTAACCTGCCGCGGAAAGAGTTGCGCCTGCACTTCCTGCGCAATGGCGAGTTCGCCCTCCAGCCGCTGCTTTTCCTTCTGCTCCAGAATCAGCTTCTCGATCGACTCCGTCATCGAATTGAACGAAAGCGAAAGTTGCGCCAGCTGGTCCGTGGACTTGACCGGAATGCGATGGCTGAAGTCCCCGCGGTCTACATGCTTAGTCGCGTCGTACAGTTGCGCCACTGCGCCCGTGACGGTCCGCGTCATGCGGGTGCCGATAATCAGGGCAATCAGTTCAATCACTCCGAAAAAGATGAGGATGGCGAGAAGGGTATACTGCACCATCTGCACGAACTCCCCGAGGGCCGCGAACAGATGGCCGTAAAGCACGGATGGGCGAGTTCGAACCTGCACTACTGCAGACCCAGTGGGCTCTTGTTTTCCGGTTTTCCAGTCCAGCACCGGCAGCGGCGCGAGGAATGGGACTTCACGGTCGAATCGGCCGGCAGCAACCGGCACCGCTCCCACGGTAAATGTGGGAGTGGGATGTAAATCCACACGCTGTGGGTTCCTGCGGTCGCTGATTACAATTCTTTCGTTGTTCGTTCCCGTATTCGCGGACGTGATCGGCTGTCCTTCCTCCTGCCGGAACCCCGGGTCTTCGAGCAAAGTGATTTCGCCAAGGTCCGCCGCGATCTTCCCCACTAACGCTTTGTCGAACGGTTCGCTGGTAACGACGGTGAGTGTTTTTGATCCCGTGGAAAGCTTTGTAACTACGCGCAGATACAGGCCGTCGCGGTCGCGCGTGATTTCGCGCAACTCGCTTTTTGCAAACGTGGGGAATGAGGGAGCAGGCCCTTTCGATTCGTCTGCCAGAGGCAAAAGTTTATCGTCCAGCCAAGCGTACATGCTCCGGCGCTTCCAGGCCGCATCGCGCTTCCTCAACCCGGCCAGAGACTCGGCGGTGGGATTATCCCCGCGCTCCAGGCGCGCTGCCAGTTCATTTCCAACCGCGGCGTTCACCGCACCCAGACTGCGCAATTGCGAATTGATTTCTGAAGTCACTACGAACACGGCGAACTGCCCGGCCAGCCCGTACAGTGTGATCAATGTCATCGCTACCAGCAGAACCGCTGGAATTACGCCGATGAAGACGTAAGTCACGATCAGCCGGTTGCGCAGCCGCCACAGGACCTTTCGCTTCAGCCAGCGGAACGCGACAATAAAAAACAGCAAGGCCGCGTCGAAAAGCAGAAACTTGACCCAGCCCGCAAGGCTATCGGCCGACGCGGGGGCAAACGGCTTCAACACCATCTCAAGAGCGAACAGCGCTATCGCGAAGCCCAGTGAATAAAGAGCGCCGCGCGCGACCCATCCCTGCGGCCACACCTCGGCGGCCAGCATTCTTGCGCGCAACCTGAAATAAAACTGCTTCATGATTTCGCCGCCGGAGCTAAATTTCCGGATACAGATCGAAGAACGCTTCCAGGCTGGTGCGCAACTGCTTCTCGATCTCTTCTTTGCTGCCTTCGAGCACGTGCATGGTGACGTGCGCCTCGTGTCCGTTGGTGAGCTTCACAGGAGCCTGCCCCACTTCAGCCACATCTTCGGAAGGCAGCAGGCGCATGCCGTAAACCAGTGTCAGATTCGCCATCCTTGAATTCTAATCGAAACCCAGTTCTCAGTTCCCAGTTCCCAGTTCTCGGTTAAAGCCCTGGGTTGCGGAGAACTGGGTACTGGGTACTGAGCACTGCCTTTGAGTTATCATTCTGGCGTGCTCCCAAAACTCCTTTTCCCCGTCGCTGGCTTGCTGCTAACTCTTCCCGCCGTTTCTCAACAGGCTCCCGAGACGCCTTCGACCGAACCGCAGGTAAAAGTGAACATGCTGAACGTTTGCACGCCGTCGGCGGAGGAGCAAAAGGAAATCGCAGCCGCGCTGGCGCGCATCCCCAAACAACCGCTGTTCAGCGATGACTTCGAAATCTCCCACGGCCGCTCTACCTTGACTGAGCCTCCGAACTTCCTTCAGCCTGGAAGCGGCGCGAAAATGTCGGATGAGCCCTCGGTGGCCAGCTATGTTCGCATTCGCCGCGAATTCGCTGTGCAGGCTCTGTTCGCCAGCGTGCAATACTCTTTCAGCAATGATGGTCAGAACATGATTGAGACTCTGGTGCTGCACGTGCGGGATCCTAAAGACCTGATTCAGGTATCGATGGAAGACAGCGCGTCGGCGATCGGCAGCGCCGAAGCCATGGTCGCCGCCAATACTCCGGCCAACCGCATCCGGCTCGAGCGCTTCGGAAAATCGTCTATCGCCCTGGCGCGTTGCAGCGCTTCGGAAAACGGTCCGGCACCGGACCAGAGCGCCTACGAACCGCTATTTCAAAGTGCCTCTGAGGTGCTCGCCGACTATCGCGGCCTGCTCGGCGTCAAGCGCACGGTGCCCGCGGAACTGGCGCAAATCCCCGGGGCAGCACCGAAAACTCCAGCAAAACGAAAATCGGCCAAGCCTGCCGCCAAACCGTGAAACGAATCTCTGGAGAAGAAGATTTAATGATAAGAATTTTTCGGCGCAGTCGGCGTTCTCTGCGGTTAAGATCTCGCTTTTGGCGTCATAGCAGCACCATGCATCGAAATATGAATCCAGCAATCTAACGGCTATCCCATCATGAGCGAAACCCGCAACGTCGTCATCATCGGTTCCGGATGCTCCGGACACACCGCCGCCCTTTACACCGCCCGCGCCAATCTGAAACCTCTGGTGGTCGAGGGACACGAGCCTGGCGGCCAGCTTTCTCTTACCACGCTGGTCGAAAACTTTCCCGGCTTTCCTGAAGGAATCATGGGGCCGCAGCTGGTCGAGAACATGCGCAAGCAGGCGGAACGTTTCGGCGCCGAATACCGCGTGGGCCATCTCACCAGCGTTGACCTCAGCCAACGTCCGTTCCTGCTGCATCTCGGCAAACACCAGGTGCACGCAAAAGCGCTCATCATTGCGAGCGGCGCTTCCGCGCGGTGGCTGGGTCTGCCCCACGAGCAGCAACTCATCGGCCACGGCGTATCTTCCTGCGCCACTTGCGACGGCTTCTTTTTTTCCGGAAAGGAAATCGTGGTCATCGGCGGCGGCGATTCTGCCATGGAGGAAGCCATCTTCCTCACTCGCTTCGCCACCAAGGTGACGATTATTCACCGCCGCGACAGCTTCCGCGCTTCCAAGATCATGCTGGAGCGCGCGAAGCAGAACCCGAAGATCCAGTTCCTCACCGATACCGTCGTCGAAGACGTCTACGATCACGACAAGCAGGAAGTCACCGGCCTCAAGCTGCGCAATGTGAAAACCGGCAAGGTCTGGGACTTCCCCACCAGCGCCCTATTCCTCGGCATCGGACACGATCCCAATGCAAAAATGTTTGCCGGGCAGCTCGACACCGATGCGGACGGGTACCTCAAGACCCACAATTACGTGTTGACCCGCGTCCACGGCGTCTATGCCTGCGGCGATGTGCAGGACCGCCGCTACCGTCAGGCCATCACTGCCGCTGGAACCGGTTGCATGGCCGCTATCGAGGTCGAGAAATTCCTGGAAGAGCACGCCGGCTGAGGATTCAACGGCGCTGCATTTCGCGGGACCAAAGCCACCTTTGCTTCTCAGCATAATTACGTTGGCCTCATTACCCAAGTAATCTACGACCCAAACTAAATCTCTCTTATTCTGAATGGGAACAAATTCTGAATACGGAATCCCTGCTCCCATGAAAAACCGCATTTCGGTGGCCTTATTTGTTCTGTTGGCACTAATCTTGTTCGCGCCCAACCATGCTTCTGCCCAGGAAGTTACCGCTGCGAACCGCAAGATTGCGGTCAAGGTGACTCCGGAATATCCCGCTCTCGCCCGCTCCATGAAGATTCAGGGCATCGTCCGCGCGGACGTTCTGGTTGCTCCCAATGGCAAGGTAACGTCTGTCGAAGTAAAGGGCGGCCATCCGTTGCTCGCGCAAGCTGCCCAGGATGCGCTGCGCCAATGGAAGTGGGAACCCGCTTCACACGAAACTCACGAGACGGTTGAACTTCACTTCAATCCCTAGCTTCGCCGTCCATCCCAGCCGCAAAACGCATCCCGCTCGGCCGCCTGTGGTCGCCGGCAGAGGCTGCGTCACGCCTCGCTGTGATACAACGTTCTGTGCTCTTTGTAGGTTCATCGCTTCCGGTGGATAATGTTTCAGGTGCGGAATGTTAAGAACTTTTTTCGTCCGGCTCTCCGAAAACCCATCTCTGCGCACCTTTGCTGAAAGCTCTTCGCTCGGCCGCCGCGTCTCCGGCCGCTTCGTCGCCGGAACTGAGATCGCCGACGCGGTCCGCGCCACGCAAGCCGTCAACCGCGCGAGCATGAGCGTCAGCATCGATAACCTCGGCGAAAATGTCGCCAATCCTGAGGAAGCCCGCCACAGCGCTCAGCTTTATCAACAGATTCTCGACGCCATCGCCGCTAACCAGCTCAACGCCAACATCAGCCTCAAACTGACTCACATGGGGCTCGATGTAGATGAAAGGCTGGCCCGCGAAATCGTCAGCGGACTAGTCGCCAAGGCCGCAGCCATGGACCCTCCCTGCTTTGTGCGTGTTGATATGGAAGGCTCGCCCTACACCCAGCGCACTCTGGATTTCGTCCAGGAACTTCATGCCATACCGGGAAACGCCAATGCCGTCGGCACCGTCATCCAGTCGTACCTGAGGCGCTCCGAGAGCGACATCGAGAAACTGCTGGCCGAGCGCATCCGCATTCGCCTCTGCAAAGGCGCATACAAAGAGTCCGCAGAGATCGCCTTCCCGCTCAAGTCCGACGTCGACGCCAACTACGTCAAGCTGATGAAGATCCTGATGAAAAGCGGCATCTATCACGGACTGGCCACGCACGACGAAAGCATCATTCAGCAGGCCCAGGCCTTTGCCATCCGCGAAAAAATTTCCCGTGACTCGTTCGAGTTCCAGATGCTCTACGGCATCCGCCGCGATCTGCAGCGCAAACTCGCCCGCGACGGCTGGCGCGTCCGCATCTACATTCCCTTTGGCAGCGAATGGTATCCCTACTTCATGCGGAGGCTGGGCGAGCGTCCGGCCAACGTACTGTTCATCGCGAGGAATTTGCTGAGGGCGTGAAGCAGTGGCCAGTACCCAGTACTCAGTACCAAGTAAAAACTTTCTCATTCCGACCCCCGAGCGAAAGCCAGGGACGGAGGAATCCAGGTTTAAGCACTCAGCACTCAGCACTGGGTACTGGGTACTAGGTACTAGGTTCTACTGCTCCGGCACTGCGGCCCCGTCAGCGCGGGCGTCCGACGCTCCGTAGTTCACCTTGGTCTTCGAGTCGTGCAGAACGGCCTGCCCGCGGCCCATGGCCGTCGAGTATGCGTTCCGCACGTCGAGTTGATGCCCCATCGCAGAAAGTTTTTGCCGCACTTCCAGTGGCACGCGCGACTCGATCACAATATGGCACCCACGCTGCGGACTGACGGTGAAGCGCGCGTTCTCCATGGCTTCCTGAATATTCATTCCGTAGTCGACCACGTTAGAAACGAATTGCGCGTGGGCCAGCGGCTGGTTCGCTCCTCCCATGATTCCGAAACCAATGTGCTGATCCCCATGTTCCATAAAAGCGGGAATGATGGTGTGGAACGGCCGCTTGCGCGGGGCGAGCGCGTTCGGCGATGCGGCGTCGAGCGAAAACAGCGCGCCGCGATCCTGCAGAGCGAATCCCATGCCGCGCACCGCGATGCCCGATCCAAACGCCTCGTAATTGCTCTGAATCAACGAGACGATATTGCCCTCGCGATCGACCACTGAAAGATAAGTTGTATCGCTGAAGGGTGGAGTGCCGGCCGCAACGTCGCAGTTAGCCTTGCCGGGATCGATCAGCTGGGCGCGCTGCCGCGCGTATTCTTTCGACAGAATTCCCTTCACCGGAATCTTCGCGAAACGCGGATCACCGTTGTAGCGCCCCAGATCGGCGTAAGCCAGCTTCATGGCTTCGATCTTTTTATGCAACTCGACGGCGCTCAGAGGCCCATCGGGCGAGGGAGCAGAAGTCTCCATAATGTTCAACATCTCGAGCGCAGCCATCCCTTGCCCGTTGGGAGGAAGTTCGTAGACCGTCCAGTCGCGATAGGTAGTTGAAATCGGCTCAACCCATTCCGGCGAAAACTCTGCCAGATCATCGGCCGCCATCGTTCCACCGAGACTCTGCGACGTGCTAACAATCGCACGCGCGATCTCGCCTTTATAGAACGCATCCGCACCGCCCTCAGCAACTAAGCGCAGAGCCTTGGCGAGATCGTGATTCTGAAAGACCTGCCCGACCACCGGAGGCTTGCCACCAGGCAGATAGATCCGCCGCGCCTCGGCATCGTGTGAAACCGTTTCAGCGGCGTCATTCCAATACGACGCAATGATTTCCGGAACGGGATAGCCGTCGTCAGCATAAGAAATCGCACCCTGGAAAAGATCTTTCCAAGCCAGTTTCCCAAAACGCTGGTGCAGCGCATTCCAGCCAGCAACCGCACCCGGCACCGTGACCGAGTCAATGCCAAACATCGGCATAGCGGTCGCGTCCTGTGCTTTCACATGCGCGATAGTCAACCCCCGCGGCGCCCATCCGCTGGCGTTCAGACCGTACAGCTTGCCGGTTTTCGCCTCCCAGTAAATTGCAAACAGATCGCCACCCATGCCGTTCATCATGGGCTCGGTCACGCCCAGCACGGCATTCGCGGCGATCGCCGCATCCACGGCAGAGCCTCCAAGTTCCAAAATCTTCGCTCCTGCCACGGACGCCTGCACATGGCTCGTGGCCACGATGCCGTAGCGTGTGATCACCATCGAGCGCGCGTTGGATCGGTCTCGTGCCGACACGGACATGGAAGTTGTAAGCAGCAGCACTGCGGCTGCAATGCGAATGGAAATTTTCATGTTATACCTGCAGCCATCAGCTTTCAGCTCTCAGCTTTCAGCAAGAAACTGTTTTCTCTAAGCGATAGCCGAGGGCTGATAGCTGAGAGCTGAGAGCTGAGAGCTGACAGCTTCCGATCACTTCTTCAACCCCGCCGTAAAGTTCGTAACCACCGTGACCGATTGGCTCACCTGTTGCGCAATCCGGTTGAGCAGAATTTTCTTCCCGTCGGGGGCGACATCGTAGAAAGCTTGTGGCGCGGACCAGTTGCTGACCATCGCCTGTGGCACCCCGAATTGCAGAGCTCCACCCGCATCCTTCACCGGCACGGCGAAGATATCGAAAGTCGCGTCCAAATAGTAAAGTTCCTTGCCATCCCTGCTCCAGAGCGGCAGTTGCCCGGCATTGGCCGAGACCTGCCACTTGGCCTGCCCGCCGCCAAAGGCCACCACATACACTTCAAACGCGCCGGATTCGTCCGACGTGTAAGCGAGCCAACGGCCGTCTGGCGAAAACTTTGCAAAAGCGCCCCGCGCCAACACCATATACGGTTTGCGCTCAGCTTGGAGCGGGAGGGCCCAAGTCTGGCCTGTCGGACCGCCGCGGTTATAGATCAGATACTTCCCGTCGCGCGACCAGTCGCTGGGGTCAATTCCCTGGTCATCGGTGAACAGAAGCTCCTCCGCGCCGCTGCCATCGGAGGGTTTGCGGTAAAGATTGAAGTGACCAGCGCGAGGCGAGGCATAGGCGATCCACTTGCCGTCAGGCGACCAGACTGGGGAAGTGTTCGCCACTGGTCCAAAGGTCAGTCTGGTGCGAACGCCGCGCGCCAAATCGAGCACCCAGATGTCGTTTTCTCCTGAGTCAATCTGAAGAGCGATTCGGTCCCCTAGCGGGGAGACCACCGCTCCTTGCAGCTCTTCGAGCTTGTCGGCCACGGTGCTGATCTCTTTGCCGCTGCGATTCAACCAGACCAGCTGCAGGTCGCCCGACGCGCCGCTGCCGAAAACCAGCAGTCCGCCGGTGGAAGCCGAGGCATCCATATGCCAGGTGCTGGGATCGTTCATGATGCCCTTGGCCAGGTCCTGGGGCTCGCCACTCAGCTTTCCAGAGGCGGGATCGAAGGGTTGCGCCATCAATTGACTGCCGCGCGCGAACAAAAGAAAACCATCGGCATAAACCGCGTTCGATTGAGAACGGAACAGAGGACGATTTTCGCGGCCATCGAGCGATGCGTAATAAAGCTCGTTGTTGGCCGACTTCGAGGGATCGTGGTGCAGCGCGAGATAGAGGAAGTGCTTGCCATCGGGAAGAAAGAATGGCCAGCGATGCGAGGTGCGGAGCGCCGTATCGATTTTGGTAATCGGAACGGGAGTTCCTCCGTTGACGCTCACCCGCAGGAGGGGATCGCCCGGACTGGGAGAAAACAGAATCACTCCGTCCGGTCCCCAGGTGCCCCCGCGCCCGAGCGATGCGTCACAAATCACCTGCGCCGAACCGCCATTCAGATCAATCGTTTTCAGTTTGCTATCGGCGAAAAATCCCAGCGAGCGTCCGTCCGGAGACCAGAAGGGAAAAATCGCGCCCTCGGTACTGGGTAGCATCCGCGCTTCCAGCAAATTCATCGGGCGAACCCAGAGCGCAGCTTTGCCATCCGCACCCGTGGCGCTGAAGGCAATCGTGCTCCCGTCCGGCGAAAGCACCGGCGGTCCGGCAGAATCGCCGGTCAGATTCAGTGTGGTCTTTTCCGGAGGATTGATGACGGTGCGGATTGTTTGAGGCTGAACCGGACGACCAATGAAAATCCCAGCGATCAAGCCCACGACAATCGCAATCAGAATGCCGACGGCCCACCCAAGACGCGCGCGTCTGCGCGAGAGTGCGGGCGCCGATGGCAAGGCCGCAGCATTAGCCACCGGCCGATCCGCCGCAATCCACTGCAGCTCCAGTTTGACGTCGTGCGCCGACTGATAACGCTCGTCCGGATTTTTCTGCAGGCAGGTCGTCACCACATGCTCGAAGGCCAGTGGAGTATTGGGCTTGATGTCGCTGACCGGCTGTGGTTCCGCCTCCAGAATCGAAGAAGCCAGCGAGATTTGACTCTTGCCCGCAAACGGCCGCTTCCCCGCCACCATCTCATAGAGCACCGCGCCGAAAGCGAAGATGTCGCTGCGTGCGTCCGCGTCTTTGCCTTCAATCTGCTCCGGCGACATGTATTGAATTGTGCCGATGATGCTGCCCGCAGTGGTCAGCGGGCTTAACGGGCTGGGTCCGCTCATCGTAGCCGCGGCAGTAAAGGAAGGCGCTGCCGATCCGGATCCCGTCCCCGCACTCTGCAAGCCCAGCGGCTTCGCCAGCCCAAAGTCCATCAGCTTCGCGCCGCCCGCGGTCAGCATGATGTTCCCCGGCTTCAGATCGCGATGCACAATGCCGCTGCGGTGCGCCACCGCCAGCGCTTCGGCAACGGCAATCCCAATCTTGTAAACCTCGGCCAGCGGCATCGCGCCTTTGCGCAGTCTCTCCGCCAGAGTTTCCCCTTCGAGAAACTCCATCACCAGATAGTCGGTGCCATTCTGCGAGCCGATGTCATAAAGCTGGCAGATGTGAGGATGGTTCAACGAAGAAATCGCCCTGCCCTCGCGCTCCATGCGCTGCTTCAGTTCCGGCGAAGAAGAAAGGTGAGACGCTAGCACTTTTACCGCTACGGTGCGGTCGAGGCGGGTGTCACGAGCGCGGTAAACTTCCCCCATGCCGCCCGCGCCCAGCGGAGACTGAATTTCGTAGGGGCCGAGTTTCGTGCCGGAAGTAAGGGCCATCGCGTGGCGCCATTATAGTCTGAACGATCGGTAACGTATGATTCGGCTTGTAAGAATGTAGAAAGAGGCCTCATTTGAGAGCAATTGCATCCTGGCTGGTTTTCTGCGCTGCCGTCGCCCTCACGCTCACATCCGCCGCCGCGCAGCCTGCGCCCGACCCAAACCCAGCCCAAAGCAGGGCGGAACGGATCCAGACGCAGCAACCCCATGAACTCAAAGTCACGGAATACAGCCTGCCCCCAGACAAGCTGGCGAAAGCCACGGCGCTCTATGAAACTCGCACCGTACTCTATCTGTTCGGCATGGTCTTTGGGATCGTGGTTCTCTGGGTCCTGCTCAGGCTCCGGGTAGCGCCCGCGTTCCGCGATCTCGCCGAGCGCGCCAGCAGGAACACTTTCATGCAAGCGCTGATCTTTGTGCCCCTGCTGGCCTTGTTGATCTCGATCATCTCTCTTCCCATCGACATCTATGAGCAGCATATCTCACGCGCCTACGGACTCTCCGTGCAGGGCTGGGCCTCATGGGCTGGTGACTGGTGCAAGGCGGAAGCGGTTTCGCTTGCCATCCTCGTTCCCGTAGTCTTCGGTTTGTTCCGAGTGATTCGCAGGAGTCCGCGGCGCTGGTGGCTCTACTTCTGGCTGCTAACCCTGCCGTTCCTCGTTCTGCTGATCTTCGTCACGCCAGTAATCCTCGACCCCTTGTTCAACAAGTTCGAACCCCTGGAGAAAACGCAGCCGCTCCTGGTCAGCGAAATCGAAAAGGTAGCCCAGCGCGGCGGACTGAGCATTCCGCGCGACCGCATCTTCGAAATGGAAGCCAGTGAAAAAGTCACCACCTACAACGCCTACGTAACCGGCATCGGCGCCACCAAGCGAATCGTGGTTTGGGACAACACCTCACGCGACCTCACCATCCCCGAAACCCTGTTCGTCTTCGGACACGAGATGGGTCACTACGTTTTGAATCATGTCTACAAAGGACTGGCGTTCTTCGCGGCCATGATGTTAGCCGGCTTCTGGCTGGGACGCCGCATCGTTCTCGCGCTGCTGGCAAAATGGGGCGGGGCCTGGCACATCCGCGGCGTCGACGACCTGGCGGCGCTACCCGTGCTGATGCTGGCCCTCGCCCTGCTCAACCTGGTGGGCGAGCCGATCGGCAACGCCTTCAGCCGCCATATCGAACATCAGGCCGATATCTACGGGCTCGAGGTGACACACGGCTTATTCCCGAACAACGGTGAAGTCGCAGCCTCGGCCTTTCAAAAGCTCGGTGAAAAGAGCTACGACTATCCCACGCCGAATCCGGTGCTCGTCTTCTGGTCCTATTCTCACCCGCCCATCTCCGACAGAATCCGATTCGCGCTCCACTATGACCCCTGGCGATCGCCCGGTGGACCAAAATACGTGGGAATAAAGTATTGAAAGGTGCCGGATCGGGGAACCGCGGTCGTCTTGCTGACCCGTAACTGAAATACCGGCTTGGCCGACGGTTCAGCAGCCAATTCAAACGGCGTTCCTAAGGTTGCTGACCGACTCCATCTGTGGAGCGCCCGGAGAACGAAGAGTCCGAATGTCCCGCATCGGTGGTTGACCGAAGAAGCGGCTGTATTCGCGGTTGAACTGGCTGGCGCTCTCGTATCCCACTTCGAATGCCGCGCTGGCGGCGTCAAGACCATCGATAAGCATGCGTTCGCGCGCTGCATGCAACCGCAGCTGCTTTTGATACTGAAGCGGACTCATCGCGGTCAGCGCCCGGAAATGATGGTGCAGTGTGGAGACGCCCATGGCCGCAAGCTTTGCCAGATCTTCCACGCGCAGCGGCTTGGCATAGTTCGCCCTGACCCATGCGATGGCCTTGGCCGTCCGGTGGCTCTGATCTCCCAGCGTTGCAATCTCGCGAAGGCGCGCCCCCTCTGGCCCGCGCAGAATTCGGTAAATGATCTCGCGCTGAATCAGGCCGCTCAGAAACGGAATGTCGTGCGGAGTATGCAGCAGCTCCACCAGCCGGCGACATGCATCGAGCAACTCCGCCGTCGTCTCACCCGTTGCCATGGCAGGATTCTCAGACGCCGCCTCGTGCGCCTGAATCTCCTCCCGGCTCAGAAGCTCTCGCACCACGGGCATTTCGAGCTTGAGCACGAAACAAAGATAGGGAACCTCCTCGCTGGCCTCGATCACGTTGCAGATGACCGGCAGATCGAGTGACGTCAGCAGGTATCGCGACTCGTCGAAAATAAACGTGGTTCCGGCAAGTGTGGCCCGCTTCCGCCCCTGCGCAACCACAGCCAGGCTCGGCTCGTAAGTCGCCGTTGCCGGCACCGTGGGAGCGGTCCGCCGGGAAAACAGCAAGCCCGGAATGTCGGTTATCAGTTTCTCTTTAGGTCCAATAAAAGAGGCAATCTGACGAGCCAGCTCGGTTCGCAATTCGCGCGCTCGACTTGATAGCGTAGAAGCGTTTTTGCTGGAGCTTTTCATGGTTTCACTTCCTTGTCGCTCGCCTTTAAGATAGCTGCCCGCCCACGGATACACCAACCATTTCTTCCGGAACAAGAGGAATAGGCAATAAGTCGGAAGGATCGGGCTACCCCTCCCCAGACGTTTGGTTTTAGTCTTGGAGTCAGAAGGCGGTCCAAAAGGAGAAACAATGCAAAAACGCAAACTTGGAAAAAGCAATCTTGAAGTTTCAACTCTCGGGCTCGGCTGCATGGGAATGAGCTTTTCCTACGGTCCGCCGAAAGACAAGAAGGAAATGACCGATCTTCTCCACGCCGCAGTCGACCGCGGCATCACTTTCTTTGACACCGCGGAAGTGTACGGCCCGTTCACGAACGAAGAGCTCGTGGGCGAGGCGCTCGCGCCGTTCCGCGGCAAAGTAGTGATTGCCACCAAGTTTGGGTTTGATCTGGGAGGCAAAGATAATCGCCCAGGAGTGGCCGGTGTAAATAGCCAGCCCGCGCACATCAAGCAAGCCGTCGAAGGCTCGCTCCAGCGGTTGAAGGTCGATACCATCGATCTCTTGTATCAACACCGTGTCGACCCCAACGTGCCCATCGAAGATGTCGCCGGCACAGTAAAGGAACTCATTCAGGCCGGCAAGGTCAAGCACTTCGGCCTGTCCGAAGCGGGCGTGAAGACAATCCGCCGCGCCCACGCAGTGCAGCCGGTCACCGCACTGCAGAGCGAGTATTCGCTGTGGTGGCGCAAACCCGAAGCCGAGGTGATCCCAACGCTCGAAGAGCTGGGCATCGGCCTGGTGTCCTATAGCCCGCTCGGCAAGGGCTTCCTGACGGGCAAGATCGGCGAAAATACGAAATTCGACAGCTCCGATTTCCGCAGCACGCTGCCTCGCTTTACCCCGGAGGCTCTCAAGGTGAACCAGGCCATGATCGACCTGCTCGCCAGCATCGCGAAGCGCAAGAAAGCGACCCCGGCCCAGATCGCACTCGCCTGGCTGCTCGCGCAAAAGCCCTGGATCGTCCCCATTCCCGGCACGACCAAGCTAAACCGCTTGGAAGAAAACATCGCAGCGGTACCAATCCAACTCACGCCCGAAGACCTGCGAGACATCGATGCGGCCGCCTCGAAGATTACGGTAGAAGGATCCCGCTATCCAGAGCGGCTCGAGAAAATGACCGGCCTGTAAGCGGTCCGTGTGAAATCACTAAAACCATCCCGAACTACGGACTGTTCACGGAGGCAACAGGAAGCGCAGCAGGTAAAACGAGACCACAAGTGGGAGGTTGGTAGCGCTACCGGGAATCGAACCCGGGTTTGAAGATTGAGAATCTAATGACGTGCCTTTTATTTTCAGCGACTTGCATGCTACTGACGGAAAAATGTGCCCCAAATTGTGCCCCCATTTTCTGAATTCGTAGCCTAGGAACACGCCGCGCGGAAGCCTGCTAGACAACAGGATCGCGAACGGGCCGAGCTATTGCAGCAAGCATTCGGCCCAACGTTTCCGCTAGGTCCGCATCCTCTGCTCTTCCGCTGAAGGGATCTGGCAGATTCACAACGACCACATGGCCCGCAAAATCTTCACTGGGTACTTCTATGACGTCGATGGGGTGAAGTCCTCGCAGTTCCCTACTGAGGTCTCGAATGTGTCCCACGTGAAGCGTTGCTAGTCCGTCCATTCGATCAAGGGTCCTACGACACTCGTCCGCAGCCTCCCTTGACGTGAAAAGCGATAATCCATCCCCCCGGTCCCCCGCTTTAAGAATGAAGTCGCGTTCCTTGAGCTGTCCGTTTTCGTCAAGCGGATTTCGCTTGAGAACCCGAAATACAATCAATTCACAGGGCAGCGGCATGCGGTAGGTTATCTGCGCTATCGGCGTCAGCGTTGCGGAGAGGATGGTGACCAGGAGGAGTATCCGGTCTTCCTGGACAGCACACCCTGCAACTATGGTGGGACCAGATGTTGGTTTCTCTGCCCAGCAGTGGGCTGTTCGCGCCGGGTGGCTGTCCTGTATGGCGGCTGGATTTTTGCTTGTCGGCACTGTCACAAACTTGCATACGAAAGCCAGCGCGAAGCACCACACATTCGCTCCCTCAGTCGAGCGCAAGCAATCCGCGTTAAGCTTGGCGGTTCTCCCAACATGGGCGAAGATTTCCCGAAGAAACCGAGGGGCATTCACTGGCGGTCGTACTGGCGGCTTCGTCAAAAAGCAGAAGCTGCTGAATCGCAATCTTGGACGCGCTTCTTCAACCAGATGGGTGTGCCGCTGTAGTCGCGGGGTACAGTCTACGAGCTTTGTCGGGCCTGTGGACAATCACAGGAGGAACGGCGCATAAAGAGTTATGGCCAGCGGAGATTTCACACCACTTCGACCGAAACAGAGGAAATATCTTGAAGGCCGCGCTCAGGGCATGACGAAGGAGCAAGCCAAACGCTTTGCTCAATACGCTGATTCTACGAGCACAGCATCAATAGAAAGCCCCTCAGTCAAAGCAGCGTTTGCTCGGATCGTTCGCCGCGCAGCTTCAGCCCGCAAGCTAGCGTTACGCATTGCGGAGGGCGTTGATGCGACGGAAACGAAATTCTTTGAACATGAGGGCGTCGTCACTGCTTCAAGGGACGTTATCGCTTGGGGAGAACGCCGAAAATATATTCGATTGGCAGCCGAGTATGGGCAATACGCCGAGCCTAACAACTCGGGCGTGAACACCCAGCTAGGCCCTGTGCCTCAAATTGTGCCCCCAACGTGCCGCCATTGTGCCCCTCGACCTGAGACGATTGGTTTGAGCACCTCTGACGACACCACAGGAAGTATCGGAAAAATCAGGTGATAGCAGGAGAGATCTGGTAGCGCTACCGGGAATCGAACCCGGGTTTGAAGATTGAGAATCTTCCGTCCTAACCCCTAGACGATAGCGCCATCTGGAGAGCTTCGATTATAGCAAAGCTAATCCTGCCGATTTCTTCGCGAAGGCACGTTTCCACAGCCTCCGGAGGTTTATACTAAGTTCACTCTGCCAGACATTTTAACGTTCTCCTAAAGGTTGCGGGACAAGTGTCATGTGGTTCGTTCAACAGTTCGATTCATTCCTAAATTTAGGTATATGTAAGGAGTATCCGATTATGGCAAAGTCGAAATCCACGCCAGGCAGCAAGACCAATCGTAGCAATCCGAGTCAGAACCAAACCCATAACAGCAGTCCAGAAGTGAAGGACATCGTCGATGGAGCCACGCCCGCCGAAGTTGCAGCGGCAGACGTGAAAAAGACGCCCGAGCCCAGGAAGATGGAGGTAGTGAGGAGCGAACCTCGGAAGAACGGTGCCGCTCCCAATCTGGTTCCCATCAATCTGGAAGACGAGATCCGGCGCCGTGCCTATGAACTCTACGAGCAGCGCGGCAACGCCTCCGGCAGCGAGGCCGAAGACTGGCTGACCGCGGAGCGTGAAGTTAAGCAGCGCTACCATCAGCAGAGCGCGTAGGCGGGGTCCTGTTGTTATCGGGAAGCGTGGGGGTAAAATTCCCCGCGGAGTGACCCTTCGGGTTTGCCTCGACGGGACATTTCTGAAAAAATAGTCCGGGGTTCCCCCACCATGGCGGAAATTGGGAGTTTCGCGCTTCTTCTCGCTTTAGCCCTGAGCGTTTATTCGTTCCTCGCCGGGATCATCGCCTTAGTTTTTCAGAACCAAACCTCTGCACTGGCCGCGACGCCAGGGGCAGGGGCCGCGTACCGCGCCAGCGCCGCACTTTCTCCACAAGAAAACTGGCTGGTCGCGATCCTCCGCCGGGGTTCGGAGCGCATTGGCGAGACCGCCCGCCGCGCCGGCGTCGCTACCTTCGCCGCAGTCTTTCTTGCCGCCCTGGTTCTCGTTGTCTGCGCCTTTCAGGATAACTTCACCATCGCTTACATCTTCCACCACAGCAATCGCGATCTCTCGGGTCCTTATAAGTTCGCCGTACTGTGGTCGGGCCAGGAAGGTTCGCTGCTGTTCTGGTCGCTCTTGCTTGCGGCCTACGGCTTCGTTCTGCGCCTGCGCTACAAGACCGACCCGCGCCTGTTCGCCTACGCTTCGGTCGTTCTGGCTGGTGTGCAGATCTTTTTTCTGCTGCTGGTAAATTTCGCCGCCAACCCCTTCGGCATTCTCGCAGGCCCGCTCCGCGCCGATGGCAGTGGCCTCAATCCTCTGCTGCAGTATCCCGAGATGGTGATTCACCCGCCCATGCTCTATCTCGGTTACGTCGGCTTCACGGTGCCCTTCGCCTTCGCGCTGGGCGCGCTGATCATGAAGTATCCCGGCGAGAAGTGGATCAACATCACCCGCCGCTGGACCATGGTCACCTGGGCCTTCCTCACCTGCGGCGTCTTTCTCGGCGCGCACTGGGCTTACTCGGTACTCGGCTGGGGCGGTTATTGGGGATGGGACCCCGTCGAGAACGCCTCGCTGATGCCCTGGCTCACCGGCACCGCCTTCCTGCACTCGGTGATGATGCAGGAAAAACGCGGCATGCTGAAGATGTGGAACATGTGGCTGGTCTTCGCCACCTTCTGGCTCGCCATCCTCGGAACTTTCCTCACTCGCAGTGGCATCATCAGCTCCGTACACGCCTTCGCGCAATCGTCTATCGGAGACTGGTTCGCCTGGTTCCTTGCGATCACGCTGGCTGTATTTACTTTCTTTTTCTTCAAGAACAAGTCTCACTTGAAGAGCGAGCACAAGCTCGAATCTCTGGTCTCGCGTGAGTCGAGCTTCCTCTTCAATAATCTCCTCTTCGTTCTGCTGTGCTTCACCGTGCTCTGGGGAACCTGGTTTCCGAAAATTTCTGAACTCGTGCAGGGCAATCAGGTGACGGTCGGCGCGCCATTCTACAACCGCGTCGCTATCCCCGTGGCCCTGCTGCTGCTGATACTCACCGCCGTCGGCCCGCTCCTCGCCTGGCGCAAGACTTCCCTTGAAAGCCTGAAGCGCAACTTCATGTGGCCGACCATGGGCGCCCTCGCGGTCGCGGTGTTCCTGATGCTCACGCCCCGCAGTTGGGGCTCGGCTTTCGGCCTCAAGCCCTGGGTAGACATTTCCTACTTCTATTCTCTGATGGCGATCGCCCTAGCGGTCCTGGTGACTCTCACCGTCGCCAGCGAGTTCTACCGCGGCGGCCGCGTCATTTCGAAACACACCGGTCAGGGCATGTTCGCCTCCATGGTGCAACTCACGCACCGCAACACTCGGCGCTACGGCGGATACATCGTCCACTTCGGCGTAGCCGTCGTCATCATCGGCTTCGCCGGCTCCGCCTTCAATCAAGACAAAGAGATGGAGATGAAAAACGGCGACAAGATGACCATTGGTTCCTACACTCTCATCTGCCGGTCTTCCACCGAAGACGATAACGCCAACTATTTCAGCCAGTGGGCAATTCTCGATGTCTACAAAGGCGGCAAGCAGATCGATACCATGACCCCGGTCCGCCGGTTCTACCATGCCAGCCAGCAGACCTCGACCATGCCCGACATTCGCTCGACCCTGAACGAAGATCTCTATCTCGTATTCGAAGGAGTAAATCAGGATAACGGTCATCCCATCCTGCGCGCGCACTTGAATGCGCTGGTCATGTGGATCTGGCTGGGAGTCTGGATCATGCTCGGCGGAACGGTTCTGGCCCTGGTTCCAAACGCCCCAGCACCAGTCCGCGTCCCAGCAACCGCGCGCTTGGGAGGTCGAGCGCAACCCGCCCCCGTGGCCACAGGAGACTGAAGTTGCGTTACTTGAATCCATCTTCGAAAGTGGGTGCCCCATTTCTCGCGTCCTTTGCGAGAAATGGGTCTTTGCGTCGCAAAGCGGCACAAGCCGTGCTCCTCTGCCTCGCCGTCTTCACTCTCCTCGGCGCTGGAGATCCCGCCACCCGCTTCAACGAAATCGGACACCGCATGATGTGCATTTGCGGCTGCAAACAGATTCTTCTGGAATGCAACCACGTCGGCTGCCCCGCTTCCGACGGCATGCGCAACGAACTCATGGCCGCAGTCTCCCGCGGAGACAGCGACAGCCTGGTCGAGCAAAGCTTCGTCCAGAAATATGGACCGACGGTCTTGGCCGCGCCAACCATGAAAGGCTTCGACCGCGCCGCCTACATCATCCCTCCTGTCGCTCTGATTCTCGGGTTCGGCTTGATCGTGTTTGTGATTCGAGACTGGAAGAACCGCCCAGCCCCCGCCATCGCCGACGGCCTCGAACCCGCCCGCGGCGCCGAACTCGAACAGTTCCGCGACCAGGCCCGCAAGGAGACTGATCTATGAATTGGTTCATCTGCGGCCTATTGCTAGTCGGCTCTCTCTATTATGTTTTCTATCTTCCCGGAAGACTCTTCCTCGGTCCGGAGAAAACCCGCGCCGGCTATCTCCGCGAGCGCAAAGATGCTGTCTACGAAAACCTGCGCGATCTCAACTTCGAATACAAAGCCGGCAAGATTCCCGACTCCGATTTCACCTCGCTCAAATCTTCCCTGCAAGATGAAGCCGCCACCCTTCTGGCCGAGATCGCCCGCCTGGAAAAGAATCCCACAACTCAAAAAGGATCCCGATCTTGAACGATTCCCCTGTCATCCTGAGCGGATCTGTCATCCTGAGCGGAGTAAGTGCTCCGCGAAGCGAAGCACTTACGCAGTCGAAGGACCCCATGCCTGCCGGCACAGGCAAGCGTCCTCGCAAGGAGTTCTCTCCTCACTCTGCTTTGCCGTCCCTGCGAGCAGCATGCGTCGCGGCCACCCTCCTCCTAACCTCGCTCGTCTCAGCTCAAACCCTCACCGGCACGGTTAAGAACTCCACCACCGACAAGCCCGCCGCCGGGGACGAAGTCGTCCTACTCAAACTCAGCCAGGGCATGGAAGAAGCCGGCCGCACCAAAACCGACGCCCAGGGCCGCTTCAGCTTCAAGCTCGACGACGCCCAATCCCCGCATTTGGTCCGTGTCATTCATCAGGACGTCACCTACCACCGCATGGCCCCTCCCGGAACCACCTCGGTCGAACTCGAGGTTTACGATGTCGGGAAAAAGATCGAGGGCATCCAGGTCGTCGCCGACATCATGCGCATCCAGGCAGAACAAGGGCAGCTCGAGGTTCAGCGCGCCTTCGCGGTGCAGAACAACTCCAAACCACCGCGCACCCAGATGAATGAACATAATCTCGAGTTCTATATTCCCGACGGCGCCCAGATCATCGACAGTTCGGCCGTGACTGCCGGCGGCCAGCCCATCAAGTCTGCTCCCGTGCCCGAAGGGCAGAAGAATCGCTATTCCTTCATCTTTCCGCTGCGTCCCGGAGTCACGCAATTCGAGGTGGCCTACCAGCTCCCCTATTCTGGAAGCGCCAATCTCGATCCCAAGTCGGTGTATCCTCTTGAGCACTTCGTCGCCATCCTGCCCAAAGCCATGCAGTTCGCCGCCGCCGGAACCTCCGCAGGTTTCAAGCCCATGGACGATCCCAGCCAGCCGGATTCGAATGTACAAGTGGCATCCAACACAACGCCCAGCGAAAATCTCGCCTTCAAGATTTCGGGCCGGGGAACGCTTGACTCACGACAGGCAAGCAACGGGGATCAAAGCTCGGGCCCAGAGTCACAGCCTCCAAGTCCAGGCGCCCAGGTCACCGACCGCCCCGGCGGCGGGCTCGGGCCGCCTATCGACGCTCCCGACCCGCTGCAGAAATACCGCTGGCAGATCCTCGGAAGCATCGCGGCAGCTTTGATCGTCGGTGGAATTTACGTAGCCGTACGCCAACAATCCGCGGCCCGCGGTCTGGCCCGGCAAACGCCCGGTTCTTCCGCATCCGCAGCCACGCTGGAAGATGACTACGCTCCTGCTGACACAGCCCCCCGGGCGCGCCCCACTTCCATGCTGCTCGAAGGATTAAAAGAAGAACTCTTCCAACTGGAAGTCGAACGCCGCCAGGGCCAAATCTCGCAACCCGAATACGAGAAAGCGAAGTCCGCTCTCGATCAAACGCTGGAGCGCGCCCTGAAACGCGAAGCCCAGAAGGCGTAAAAAGCAATGCACGGAAGGCGTGGCGAGACACGTAAAGCACAGAAAAATTTGTCATTCCGAACACGCGCAAACGCGCTGGTGAGGAACCCGCTGTTTCCCGCCACTTCGCCGGCCTAAAGCTCTAATAAGTTATGGCCTACACCTGGTTCATACTCCTGCTGGCGATCGCGGTTACAGCCTTACTTTTGCTTTTGTCCTACGGCACATCCCTAGGCAAGGCAATCCACGAACGCATCCCTGACCGCCCGCATCGCCGTCTCTTCGTGGCTTCAGTCAGCTTCTTCCTCACCTTCGCCGGAGTCCGCGCGGTAGTGTTCGCCGTCCTGCACCACATTCCGCCCTTCCATTTCATCGAGCAGGGCGGACGCCACATTCATCACCTGGTCTTCGGCATCATCATTCTGCTGGGCGTGGGCTATGCCTGGCTGGCCGACATTGGTACCGGCGAGAACGATTCGTCACTATTCTTGAGCCGTCTGATGTCCATCCTCTACGGCGTGGGCGCGGCGCTGACGCTCGACGAATTCGCCCTCTGGCTGAACCTGAAAGACGTCTACTGGTCCCCCGAAGGCCGCTCCAGCATCGACGCCGTAATTCTCTTCGGAGCCCTGCTCGCAGCAGGCACATGGGGCTTCCCGCTGTTCCGGTCGCGACCAAGAAGAAAAACCTGACTTCTCGTCTGGAGCGATGGAGTAAGATTGTCATCCTGAGCGCAGCAAACCGATTCGTCCGGCGAACCGGTTTGCGGAGTCGAAGAGCCTGCCCTGAGCGAAGCCGAAGGGACCCCTTACCCACCCACGCGACTACAGTCCTCGCAAGGCATTTCCACTTCTCGTCTTGGCGGGTGCCCCATTTCTAGCGTCTCTTGCGAGAAGTGGGGCTTCCTCTGCCCAATCCCGCGCCAAGCTGCCTCAGTGCGACAGGCTCCCCTTTCCTTGCGCGCTCCGGCTCAACCGAAGAACCGCGGCAGCGGCCGAATAACGCACAATGTCCTTCTTATCTGACATCGCCGGCAGAATGTCAGCCAGCAGAGCCGAATCCCCGCGCTTGGCAATGGCCTCCACCGCCGCCGCCCGCACGCTCCAGTCCTTATCAGACACTGCCTTCGCCAGCGCCCGGCCGGTACGCGGGTCCGGGTCTTTGGCCAATTCCCGTGCCGCAGCGGCCCGCGTCGGCGCCGTACTTCTTTTCTTCCATGCGTGGTAGGCCTCCATCCCGTATCCTCCATAAGGCAGAAAACCAACACCCTGGTCGAACGCAAACGCGATGGCCCGGGCCGGGGTTTTCATCTGATTCAGTTCTCCGGTAATAGGAGATGTTCCGCCGCCCTTCCGTGTCCCAGCTACCAGGGAATAATAGACTTCATATCCTGAGTTGCTCTTCAGCTGAATCAGAGCGTGACCCGCAGCCAGCGCGACTGAGATGTCCTTATCGTTCAGCGAATTTTGCAACTTCGGGATGGAATCGGGGGAACCAAGCGCGCCCAGAGCCTTCGCAGCCGCTCCCCGCACCGAGGGTTCCTTATCTCCCAACGCGTCTTCCGCCAATCGCACCGCCTCAGGGTCTCCGGCATCCAGACCCAGCGCCTGAATCGCGTTCGCGCGCTTGTCCATGTTGCCGTGCGCGCCCTCCCCAAGAATCTTCCAGGCCTGCTTCTGAGCCTCGGCTGTATGAGCCTCGGCTGTCTCAGCCTCGACTGTCTGAGCAGGGACTGTCTGAGCAGAGACCTGACCCGCGGACTTCGGCGACGCCTGAGGAAGGTCGGCAGTTGCTTGCGTGAAATACAGCGACAGAACCAGAAGAGCCACGACCCTGGGCATAGAGCGACACCTTTCTGCCTAGCGGCCGTCTGCCTTCAGCCGACAAGAGCGACTACAAACAATATCGCAATTGGAAGTGTCCTGTAATTTCTGCTCTTCGAAAATTCTTCCTAGAGTCTGAAAAGATGAACAATGAACTGTCATCCTGAGCGGAGCAAACCGATTCGCAAAGCGAATCGGTTTGCGGAGCCGAAGGATCCCTTACCGACAAGCGCCGCCACAAGCCTCGCAAGGCATTTCCATTTCGTGCGTCTCTTGCGAGAGGCTAGCCACTCCCACGCTGTGACATCTGCCCTTGCCATCCACATCTTCGACAGCCGATCATCGTCGAGGCGAAAGCGCTCCGACTGGCCACACAGCGAGGTCGTAACTGCCTTGTTTCCAAGATTTTGCCTGCAAGCGATTGATTCCAAGAGATCAGTTCGTAATTCCTCTCTAACATGATGATTCCAATACATCGAGGGGGAGGGGGTATATCTCTGTTAATCGCCAAATTCCCAGAACGGACCGAACTGCATCTCCTCGCAAGGCGTAACATCAAATAGCTGAGATTCAATTATGGGAAACACTTTCAAGACCGCGTTCCTGCTGACCGCACTCACGCTCCTGCTGATGTTCTTTGGCCGCTATTTCGGCGGCGACAACGGGATGCTGTTGGCTCTGGCTTTCGCCGCCGTGATGAACTTCGTCGCCTATTTCTTCTCTGACAAGATCGCGCTGTCGATGTACCGCGCCCAGCCGGTCACCCGCGAGCAACTCCCGCGCGCGTACGAGATTGTCGAGCGCCTGACCCAGAAGATCGGCATCCCGATGCCGAAGATTTATGTAATCCCGACCGAATCGCCAAACGCCTTCGCCACGGGACGCAATCCCAGCCACGCCTCCGTAGCTGTGACCCACGGAATTTTGGGTTTGCTGACGGACGAAGAACTGGAAGGCGTGCTGGCCCACGAACTGGGCCACGTAAACAACCGCGACATCCTGATCAGCTCCGTAGCCGCAACCATCGCCGGCGCAATCACGATGCTCGCAAGCATTGGCCGCTTCGCCATGATCTTCGGCGGCATGGGCGGAGGCGGCCGCGACCGCCGCGGCGGAGGCCTCTCCGCATTGTTCATGCTGATCGTAGCGCCCATCGCTGCAACTCTGATTCAGCTGGCCGTGTCGCGCTCGCGTGAGTACCAGGCCGACGCCACCGGCGCCCACTTCACCGGCAATCCCTATGCCCTGGCCAGCGCCCTGCAAAAGCTCGACGCCTACTCGCGCCGCATGCCCATGCAGGCCACGCCCTCGACCGCGCACCTGTTCATCATCCAGCCGCTGCTCGGCGTAAACTTGGGGAATTTATTCTCCACTCATCCCCCGATCGCCAAGCGCATCGAGCGGTTAACGGGGCGACCCGCGGAGTTTACGCAATAAAGCAGCTTCTAGCCGCTCGCTTCTAGCTTGAATCGTTGCAAGCTTTGCTTAACACTTGCGTTCTCAAAGAGCGAGTAGCCAGTCGCCACCTGCAATCTTATAAAATAGTTTTGGGAAGGGCACGACTTCAGTCGTGCCGTATAGAAGCAGTAAAGACGCCGGCTTCAGCCGCTGAGGCACTCGACGTCAGTCGCTAGTAGCCTGAAGCTGAAGTCCAGTGACATCGGTAACTCCGCCGCCGCGACGCCAGATAGTAAAATTCACCAAATGTCCCCAGAGACCGCAATTGCCGTATCCCACAAGGCTGCCGAACTGGAAAAAGCTCTTCGCCGCGTGATCCGCGGCAAAGACGACGTCGTGCGGCTAGCGCTGGTCAGCATCTTCGCCCGCGGACACCTGTTGATCGAAGGCGTCCCCGGAGTCGGCAAGACCACGCTGGGACAGGCTCTCGCCCGCGCCATCGATTGCACCTTCCAGCGCGTGCAGTTCACCAGCGACATGCTGCCTTCTGACGTGCTCGGCATCTCGGTCTATTCGTCGCTAGAGCAAGAATTCGAGTTCAAGCGCGGCCCGGTCTTCACCAACGTGCTTCTGGCCGACGAAATCAACCGAACCACGCCGAAGACGCAATCCGCGCTGCTCGAAGCCATGAACGAAGGCCAGGTCACAGTCGACGCGCACTCCTACGAACTGCCGCAGCCGTTCTTGGTGATCGCCACGCAGAATCCGGTGGAGCATCACGGAACATATCCCTTGCCAGAATCACAGCTCGATCGATTCCTGATGCGGGTGCGCATGGGCTATCCCGAAGCGGCAGCCGAGCGCGAGATTCTGCGCTCGGAAGCAGGAGCAGGAGTTCTGCAGGACATGAGGCCGGTGCTTACGGGCGCTGATGTCCTCGAGATGCAGGAAGCCGTGAAGGGCATTCGCGTGGATGAATCTTTGGTGACCTACGCTCTCGAAATTGTAAAGCGGACGCGCGAGTCAGAATATTTGTCGCTGGGTGTTTCGCCGCGAGGAGCGCAAGCGCTTTACCGCGCGGCACAAGCCATGGCCTTCCTCGACGGCCGCAGCTTCTGCACTCCAGAAGATTTCAAACCGCTGGCCGTTCCAGTCTTCGCCCACCGCGTAGTGGTCAACGGAGGCTACGCTTCGACGCTGAAAAAATCCGAGCAGGCCGACCAAGTGCTACGCGATATCGTGGAGAATGTGGCCGTGCCACTGTAGAGGCTGTAGCGAGTCCCAAGTCCCGCGTCCCGAGATCTGAGTTTTATTGAAATCTTCATCCGAAGGCTCGGCACTCGCGACTCGGGACCTCCCGCTGAGGATATAATTTCGTTCTATGTCCTTCCTGCGGTTTCTGATGCTGCTATCGCTCGTCGTCTGGATCGGCGGGCTCATTTTCTTTGCCTTCGTGCTTGCGCCCACGGCATTTACAGTTCTGCCCACGACTCACCTTGCTGGCAACGTGGTTGGGCGCGCCTTGAGCAAGTTGCATTGGATCGCCTTATTTTCCGGAGTCATCTTCTTGGCAAGTTCCCTGCTCTACAGCCGCCTCACGGACGGCACGGCGCATGTCTTCGCCGCGCGCCACATTCTGATCTGCCTGATGTTGGCTCTCACTTTAATCTCGCAGTTCGGTATTATCCCGCGCATGGATGTTCTGCGGGCATCGCTCGGCGATGTGAGTGCTGCGCCCATCGACAATCCTGAGCGCATTCAGTTCGACGCGCTGCACGTCTGGTCAACTCGAGTGGAAGGCGCTGTGCTGCTGCTGGGATTGGCAGTCGTATATTTGACCGCGCGGAGCTTTTAGCTGCTAGCTCTAGCGAAGGCGTGCAAGCCATTGGGCATTTTCTCTTCCGATCATTTATCCTGAAAGGTTGTCCGACAGTGGCTGAAGCCACTGTGCGCGTCCGCTCTGAAAGTTCCTGGCATCGCACAAGCTAGAAGCCAGGAGCTAGCGGCTAGAAGCTTTCCTTATGAAAACCGGCATTATTGGCCTGCCTCAGGTGGGCAAGACATCGTTGTTTCGCATTCTGACCAAGGCGCATCTTTCGGATCAGGCTCGCGCCAACCCGCGCGAGGCGCATATTGGCGTCGCGAAAGTTCCGGACGACCGGCTCGACCGCCTGGCCGCGCTTTATAACCCAAAGAAGCTCACTCACACCTCAGTCGAATATGTGGACGTGGGTGCGATTGGTCAGGAGGCCTTAAAAGACAGCGCCTATGCGGCTCATCTGCGCAATGTGGATGCACTCGCCCACGTGGTGCGCGTGTTCGACGATCCCTCGGTACCTCACACGGGAGAGATCGATCCACTGCGCGACATCAAGAATGTGGAGTTCGATCTGCTGGTCAGCGATCTTGGGCAAATCGAAAAACGGCTGGAGCGGCTGGAAAAAGATCTCAAGAAGATGAAGACACCGGAACTCGAAAAAGAATTCGAGCTGCTGAAGCGCGCCAAGGTGCAAGTGGAATCCGACAAACCGCTGCGCGAGATGACAATGACTGCCGAGGACAAGAAGCGCATCAAGGGCTTCATGTTCCTGAGTGAGAAACCGATTTTCTACGTGCTCAACATCGGGGAGTCAACCGAGCTGGGCAAGGAACTGGAAGAAGCAGTGAGCAAGTACAAGCTGACCGAAATTGCGGCGCGGCCAAACGCCGCAGCCACCGCGATCTGCGGCAAGGTGGAAGCTGAACTCGCCGAGATGAGCGACGCCGACGCGGCGGAATTTTTGTCTAGCTACGGACTTACAGAAAGCGGTCTGGTGCGGCTGATTCGCACGACGTATAAGCTGCTCGGCCTAATTTCATTCTTCACGGCCGGAGAAGATGAATGCCGCGCCTGGCAGGTTCCCGCCAATTCGCGCGCTCAAGATGCGGCAGGTGCAATCCACTCCGATCTGGAGAAACATTTCATCCGCGCTGAGACCATCCGTTGGGACCAGCTTTTAGAAGCAGGCTCCGAAGCTAATGCCAGGGCCAAGGGAACGCTACGGCTTGAGGGAAAAGATTACATCGTGCAGGATGGCGATGTAATGCATATAAGACATTCAGGATAAATTCACCACAGAGGCACAGAGACACAGAGAAAACCAAATTCCTGATTGTTTCTCTGTCGCTCTGTGCCTCTGTGGTGAGTTCTCTCTGGTATTATCCTCGCCAACCGCACATGAGCCCGATTCTCATCAGCATTCTTCTCGGCCTCACTGCCGCCGCTGCTAACGTCTTCGGCGGGGCGATTATTGTGCAGCGCAGTTGGGAGCGGCGTTATCTGCGCTATTTCGTCGCGCTGGGCGCGGGATTCATGCTGGCCACCGCTTTGGTCGAGATGGTCCCGGAGAGCCTGGAGTTGCGCGGACGGAGCGCGGCTTATCTGATTCTTCTGGGCTACCTCATCATTCATTTCTTCGAGCACACGGTTACGCCGCACTTCCATTTCGGCGAAGAGACCCACAAAGATGAGTTCATGCATTCCCACAAGGGATACTCGGTGCTGCTCGGCCTGATCATCCACACGTTCTTCGACGGCATCGCGATCGCTTCCGGATTTCTGGTGTCGAACGCTCTGGGCTGGATCATTTTTTTCGCGGTCTTCCTGCACAAGATTCCCGAAGGGTTCACCGTGAGTTCGGTGATGCTGGCCAGCGGACGCAGCCGGGGCACGGCGTGGGGAGCGTCCGTGGTTCTGGGCGGGGCAACGCTGGCGGGGGTGCTGACCATGGCTATTTTTCGCCAGCACGTGGACGCGGGTCTCCCGCTCGCGGCCGGCGTCTCGATCTACATCGCGGCTTCGGATCTGGTTCCTGAGGTGAACAAAGAACCGGGAGCCAAGATGGCTCTGCTGGTATTCGTTGGAGCTGGAGTTGTGTTGCTGCTGAATGCTTTGTTTCACGCGCAGTGATGGCAGTTCTCAGTTCTCAGTTCTCAGTTCTCAGTTCTCAGTTCTCAGTTCTCAGTTCTCAGAGAAGGACTTGCCGCGACTGATCGAGGTGTCAACTCAATTCCTTGGCTTGTGTTCGGGGAGCGGGAGCACGTGTAAGCCTGGGATTTTCTTGAAGTCTTTCGCATCGGACGTCACGAGAACGTGATCTTTCGCGGCAGTGGCGGCTGCAAAACAGTCGGCGTAAGGCAAGCCGCAACCTGCCTTGAGTTGGGCGGCCCGCACCGTCACTGCTTCCCCCGCATCGAGAACTGCGAGAGGTAACAGCTTCACACGGCCCATGATCCTGACGGTCTCTGCGAAGCCCTCCGCCTTGGCGATGGTGTAATAGACCTCACCCCAGTTGATCACCGACATGCGGAGTGGCTGCTCGGCGTCGCGAGCTTCCTTGAAAAGCCGGTTCACCGTTTCGGCGCCGGGGCCGCCGGTGAGAAAGCGGTAGAGAGCATTGGCATCGAGCACGTGCACCTTCACGACAAGTCCCGATCCCCGCTTCGCTCCACTCGGCTGGGCAGCCCTCGCCCCGCAAGCACGCCCTTCATGGCATCGATGAACTCATCGGTTACGGGCTGGATGAATAGACGCCCTTGCTCTTCGAGAAACGCCACACGGGTCCCCTCGTCGATCTGGAACCTGCGCCGGATGTCGACGGGGATGACCACTTGTCCCTTGGCTTTGACCGTTGCGTACTCAATCGCCATAGTTTGATATTATATGACTGAGTTGTACCTTAGTCAAATGGTTGGACTTCTGATGAACTAGTTGTACTCCATTCAAATCACCCTGAGTCGCATGGACCGCCGAAACGGCGCGAGTGAACTCGTGCCCTTCCCGATCCCTAAACGTCCCCAAAAAGCAGCGCTAGTCCACCGTGTGCTTGGCGGTGTAGCCGTCGCGGGCGACGACTTCAATTTTCTGCTCCTTGCCCTTCTGGTCTTTCACTTTCAACGGAGCGCCTTCGGGCGTCAGCACTTCGACCTTCAGCTTGCGGTAGGTGCCGTCCAGCTTGGTGTTGGTGGGGTGATAAGACAGCGAGTACTGGTTGCGGATGTCGTTGCCAATATCCTGAAAGTCCTCGCCATACTCCGCCTCAAAGCGGGGGAAGTAGGCGCGGCCGCCGGTGATGGAGGCGAAGGTTCTCAATTCATTATCGGCCTGCAGATAATCCATTTCGCTGGCATGAATGCCCGCGCCGCGGTTCCCGGCGTAGCCCATGATCCGGGCGATTTGGCCCACACTGATGGGGAAAATGGTTACGTCCTTCGTATCCTTAACTTTCCTGGTGATCTGGTCGAGCGTGAGTTTACTGAAGCTGTCGTATCCGGTGGTGATCAATATGATGTATTTCTTCCCTTCGACGCGATCCAGTCGGTCAAGCGTGTCGTACAAGGCGTCAAACATATTGGTCTCGGAGAATCCGGGCATGCGCAACTGGTTCAGCGCACCGTAGACAGCTCTCTTGTCCTGGGTGAAATCCACCAGAATGTGGGGCTGCATGTCGTAGTAGGAAACCGCAATCCAGTCGTCTTTCGTGAGGGTTCTGGCAAATGCGTAGGAAGCCTGAAGAGCGTTAACCATGAAGCTGTAGCGCGTGGCTCCAAACTCCACCAGCAGCACGGCTGTGATGGGAGCCTTGGTCACGTTGAAGCTGCTGATCTGCTGTTGGGCTCCGTCTTCGAATAAGCGGAAATTATCCTTTTTCAAGCCGGGAACGAACTGGCCGCTCTTGGTGGTGACCATCACGTCCACATTCACCAGGGGCACATTCACCTTGATGGAATAGTCTGGCATGCCTTCGACCTTGGGGGTCGAAGCGGGCGGCGGAGGCGGCGGGGGGACGTCGTCGGGATTTTTCTTTGGAATAGCATACGGGCCTATGTCGCCGGTGGGCCCGCCGGCATCCGGAGGAACGTCCTGCTTGGGCTTGCCATTATTTTGCGTGTTGTCTTGCGGTGGGGCTTGCGATTGGTCCTGGGCGAACGCTGGAGTGATGCCGCAGAGCAGGATCGAGAGCATCATGGCCAGCATGAGGCTGAAGAAATTCTTGGAACGTGACCGCTGGTTCATGACCATCCATTTAGCACGCATATAAACCTCTGAGGAGATGGAGATTAAGACTCTATGGAGCGAAAATTCCCTGTGCTAGTATAGACGCAGGGATTCGCGATTGGGATGTTTTGCCCGGCTTCTCTATTCCCCTCCTGGCAATGACTTACAATATTGCGGAGTCTAATCAGAATTGGGGCGGGCTGGCATCATCCTTCCCAGCGTGGTTCATGAAAAAACTAGCTTTCTTCGTCGCTGTCGCTTGCCTGTCTTTCCCTTCTTTTGCGTCTGCTCAGTCTGGTTCTGCCCAAACCGCTTCCGCGCAGGCGGATTCGGTGCAGAAGGGGCCAAATCCTCAAATCATTACCGTCAACCAGATTCACGCCGGCATGCGTGGAGTTGCTTACACCGTGTTTCAGGGCGTGAAGCCGGAAGCCATGGAAGTGGAAGTGCTGGGCGTGCTGCACAACGTGAATGGACCGAAGGGCGACATTATTCTGGTGCGGCTGCACGGGCAGAAGGTGGAATACACGGGCGTGGTCGCGGGCATGAGCGGCAGTCCGGTTTATCTCGACGGCAAACTCGCGGGAGCTCTCGCCTTCCGCATCGGAGAATTCTCGAAGGAACCGATCGCCGGAGTCACACCCATCGCCGATATGCTGGAAATCAGCGCGCTTGATCGTTCGCCGGCCGAAGACGCCTCTGCCGTCAAGCCCTCAGTGACTGCGGTTGCGGGCAAGACTGGCGCGCCCGGCGAAGGGTTCGCGCTGCCGGATTCCGCGGATTCTGCAGGAAGAGATTTTACGAATTACCTGAAGCCGATCGAGACTCCGCTGGTGTTCAATGGATTCTCTGAGGAGGCGATTCAACTTTTCGCGGGACAGTTCGCCTCGGCGGGTATCGTCCCTGTCATGGGTGCGGGATCGGTGAGCAACGACAAGCAGCCGGAGCCGCTCGAGCCCGGCTCGGCCGTGAGTGCGATCCTGGTCCGCGGCGACATGGATATTGCCGCGACCTGCAGCGTGACGTATGTCGATCCGCAGCGGTTGCTGGCTTGCGGACATCCTCTGTTGCAGTTCGGCTCCGTTGACCTGCCCATGAATAAGGCCGAGGTGCTCGCGACGTTGGCGTCGCCGCTGAACGCTTTCAAGATTGTGAATACCACGGAGTCGGTGGGAACTTTCGTCCAGGATCGCCACACTGGAATCATGGGCGTCTTCGACCGCCAGCCGGAAATGATTCCGGTCACGCTCAGCATCCACAGCAGCACGGGAGAGAAGCAGTTTCATTATGAAGTGCTGAACAATCCCAAGCTGACGCCTGTCGCTCTGATGGTAACCGTGTTCAATGCGCTGCACGGGGTGAACGAGTTCGGCGAGGAGATTACGTACCGGCTGGCCGGCAGCATCGGAGTCAAGGGATTCCCTGACGTCATGATGCGCAACATGTTCGCTCCCACGGAAAACGGACAGCCCGCGGCCATGCAGGCAGCAATCTCGCTAGGCGAGCGCTTCGGAAGCATCTACGACAATCCCTACAATGCTCCCAATATCGAGGGCGTGAAGCTGGATTTCGACCTGGTGCGCGAGCGCCGCTGGGCGCGGCTCGAGAGTGCACGCACTGACGTGACCGAAGCCCGTCCCGGCGACAATATTACGCTTGAAACCGTGCTCGCTCCCTACCGCGGCGAGCGCATCGTGCAGCAGATTCCACTGAAGATTCCAACCTCCGCCAGCAAGGGAACGTTGCGCATCTTGGTGAGCGACGGCGAAACGCTCGACCGCATCGGCCACGGCAATCCGGCCTTCGGCCACAAACTAGATCTGGCTTCTACGATCGCGCTGCTTAACAAAGAGCACTCCAACAACCGCTTGTACGTCTCGCTCCTCGAGGCTGACCCCGAAGCCCGCGTCGCCGACAAAGTGATGCCTACGCTTCCGATCTCGATCATGAATGTGATGGACGGCATGCGCGGCAATCAGGAAATGATCGTCAGCGGCGAATCGAATGTGGATGAAACGGCAACGGCGCCTTTGGATTATGTAGTGTCCGGGGTGCAGTTGCTGACGATCACGGTGAAGTAAGTACCAATTGTGATCCGCATAATCTGCAGCATCTGCGGCTTCATTCACTAATGACGTGGTCGGCCCATTCCACCAGTGAAACGTAGATTGGAACCGTGCCCCATTGCGCGTTCCAACTGTTCAAGTCCGCCTCCGTGACCCCACGGGCCCGGGAGCAGGCTCCTCAAGAAAATACCGGGATGCGTTTGGCTACGACTTTCGCCATGGTCTCGCTCAGGGGAGGCCATCCGATAGGTTTGACCGCATCAACCGTCGCCTTGCGCATGAGGTACGTAGCGTCGTGAGTGAGAAATATCTGCACCTCGTGGCCGGCGTCGGCCAGTGCAAGCCCGTGGGAAAAGGCGAAGGATGCGCGGGTCGGCTCATCGGTTCCTCAAGAACTCCTCATCAAAATGTGCAGCTTCTTGTTGGGTGCTTGAGGCTGCTGAGCTTGCGCCTCGCCGGTGGAACCTCTAATCGTCCCGGCGGCGAGTAGGCCCGCAGCCAATTGCGTCGATTTTTCAAGAAAGTTTCGGCGGCTCGCCATACCCCACCTCCCGCAGTTGGCAAGACTCTACACGAGCGGTGGTTTGATTACAAACCATTATTGAGCTTTCAGTGATACCTGGAAGCCAGCAAGCCCAACCACGCGCTTGCTTTCTCCATGTGCCGAAAGCCGTCGGTCTGCAGCGCTGCCAGCACCATCAGGGTTCCGTTATAGCCCACGTGAGTCAGAAAACTTGAGGCCACGGACTTAGTGACGGCTCGCACCGTGGTCAGCACTATGCCAACTAAAAAGATGATCAGCACCGCTCCCCAGGAACGCCCGTACTGAAAAAAATGGATCAAACCGAAAGGCAGAGCGGTGAGAAGAATTCCCCAGACTGCTCCCATCCGCCGCGCTATCACCGGATAAAGAAATCCGCGAAAGAAGAGTTCTTCCATCAACGGACCGAGGCTGATGGCAAAGACCGCGGTGAGATAGGCATCGGAAGGATTGGCAAAAAATTGATCGAAGGGCGTCTCTTTCGGCATGGGTAGAAACCGTCCCAGAAAGTCGAACCCGAGCATGACCACGCCCAGGCCCACCATACTCACCCCGGCGATCCCCGGCCAGTTCCAGCGAATTCCCTGCCAGAAACGCGTGCGATATTTCCCCTCGACCAGCAGGATCATATACAGCGCAACGGCGGCATAGGTCAGCAGCTGGGAAAGCAGCGCCAGCACAGGCTTCTGCGCCACATCGAACCAGCTCTCATGGGGATAGGCGAACCGGCGCGCCCCCACAATAACGACGAACTGTACGATAAAAAGCGTGAGCAGTGTGAGCCCGGTGATCTGCAGCACGTCCCAGCCGCTCCACACCGGGTCCTCGCCAGCTTTGGGCGCAGGTCGCGCCGGAACAAGCGCAGGCGGAGGGAATGGTTCGACAATCAACTGGACCGGTGTTTCCACCTCACTATTGAGCGGCGGTTCAAGGTGCGGGTTTTCGGGCGATGACAAAAGAGTCCTCTTCGCTAGGGCCAATCTACTGAATATACAGAAAAGATCCGGTATGGACCGGGCTCGGATTCGTTGAACGCTCCATTGGCCACGTTCGTCTCGGCTGCGTCAAAAGACGCGAACAAACAGTGGGTATTTGTGGGGAGGTCTCTCGCCAGGCTGGTGCAAGAAAGGCCGGAACATTCTGGCGAGGTTCTGGCGGTGAAATTTACTACGTCGAATCCCTCAAGATGCTTTCTCGGAGGTAAGAGCACATTTGTTGGGAATGACGGCTCCGGCGACCACGGTCTCCAGCGCTCGCCGTCGAATTCCATTTCGTACGCTTCGTAATAAAACAGAGACGTTCCTGCAAGCCGAATTGCATTTTCCTTGGCAACATTTTTTATGATTTCTGGCGAATCAAAGAACCAATAGCCATTGTGCCTCCAGAAGGGAATGTAATCAGCGAAGTTTTCACATTGGCAGTTGCTGACTGAATAGATATCGACGACTTCGGGCGCCTGGAGCCAATCTGGCTTCGTTCGTACACCCTTCGCCATGTAGCCCACCGGAATCATAATCGGCGCTCTGCCCCCGTTTTGCCCTGAGCACTCCGTCTCCCTGCATTCGAAGACGCTACCGCGACGACGCCGCGAGGGGTCGAATTGCCTTGAGCTCTCTGCTATATCTCCGCCGGACCTGATGAACCGCAAACGCGTCCTGCAAATTCAGCCAGAACTGCTCGGAAGTCCCGAAGAACTTGGCCAGACGAGCCGCCATTTCGGGCGTGATTCCACGCTTCTCCCGGACGATATCGTTGACGGTCGGAGGGGAAACATGCAGTTCCACCGCCAGCCGGTAAGCGGAAATGCCCATCGGCTCCAGAAATTCCTCACGAAGAATTTCCCCAGGATGCACCGCCCATCCCGCCGGACCTTCGTTCTTAATGCTCACGATTTCTCCCCCTAAAAGGTCAGTGGTAATCCGTTATCTCTACATCGAAGGCATCGCCGTCGCGCCACACGAAGCACACGCGGAATTGATCGTTGATCCGAATGCTATGTTGTCCCACCCGGTCGCTCCGCAACTGCTCCAGCCTGTTGCCGGGAGGAACTCGCAAATCTTCCAACTTCCCGGCGGAGTGCAGCATCGCCAACTTTTTCTTGGCGGCACTTCGCAGATTCGCCGGAGGCATTCCCTGGCTCTTGCCCGTATCCCAAAATTCCTTCGTGTTTTTGTCCGCGAAGGTCTTGATCACTGGACCTAGTTTAATGGGTATCGTTAATAACGTCAAGCGTTAATAAAGCTCAGGCGCTCCGCTTGCCGTTCCCCGTGAAATACCCCGTCAGCGCCTGGCCGGTGTATGACTTCTTCACCCGCGCCACCTGCTCTGGCGTGCCCTGGGCGATGATGCGCCCGCCTTCTTCGCCGCCTTCGGGGCCGAGGTCGATGATCCAGTCGGCGTTGCGGATCACATCCAGATTGTGTTCGATGATGATGATCGAATTGCCCAGATCGGTCAGCCGGTGGAGCACGTCAAGCAGCTTCTTTACGTCGTCGAAGTGCAAGCCGGTCGTGGGTTCGTCGAGCAGATAAAGAGTCTTGCCGGTCTGCCGCTTACTCAACTCGCGCGCCAGCTTAATGCGCTGGGCTTCGCCTCCAGAGAGCGTCACCGCAGATTGACCGAGATGAATGTAGCCGAGGCCCACATCGACCAGCGTTTGCAGCTTCTGTTTTACCTGCGGAATGTTTTCGAGGATGGGCAGCGCGTCGGAAACCGGCATCTCAAGCAGATCAGCGATCGAGTAGCCGTTGTACTTCACGGCCAGGGTTTCGTGGTTGTAGCGGCGCCCGCCGCAGACCTCGCACAGCACGTAGACATCCGGAAGAAAATTCATTTCGATACGGCGCTGGCCTTCACCCTGGCAAGCCTCGCAGCGTCCGCCGGAAACGTTGAAGGAGAAGCGTCCCGGCTTATAGCCGCGCTCGCGCGCTTCCGGCAGCATGGCATAGATATCGCGAATCGCAGTGAATACACCGGTATAAGTTGCGGGATTCGAGCGCGGCGTGCGCCCGATCGGGGATTGATCGATGCGAATGACTTTGTCGATGTTCTCCGCGCCCATAATTGCTTTATGCTCGCCGGATTTCTCGCGCGAACGGTAGAGCTGGCGTGCCAGGGCTCGGTAAAGAATGTCATTGACCAGCGTGGATTTGCCCGAGCCCGAAACTCCCGTCACCACGGTCATCACGCCCAGCGGAAAAGTCACGTCGAGATTCTTGAGATTGTTTTCCTTCGCGCCCAGAATGGTCAGCGCCGCGCCGTTTTTCTGCCGCCGCTCAGGACGCATCTCGATCTGCACCCTGCCGGAGATGTAAGCCCCAGTCAGCGAATTCGGTTCGCGCATGATTTCTTCGGGAGTTCCGTGCGCCACGAGGCCCCCGCCATGACGTCCGGCGCCGGGGCCGAGGTCGATTACGTAATCGGCGCGCCGAATGGTTTCTTCGTCGTGCTCGACCACGAGCACGGTATTGCCCAGGTCGCGCAGGTTTTCGAGCGCCGTCAGCAACCGGCCATTGTCGCGATGATGCAGGCCAATCGACGGTTCATCCAGCACGTAGAGCACGCCGCGCAGCTTCGAGCCAATCTGCGTTGCGAGACGGATGCGCTGCCCTTCTCCGCCGGATAACGTTGCCGCCGAGCGGTCGAGCGAAATGTAGTTCAGTCCCACGGCATTCAGAAATTGCAGGCGCTCGACCACTTCATGCATGACGCGGCCGGCAATCTTTTCTTCGCGGCCCGCGAGTTTGATACTTCGCGCGACTTCGAGCGCCCGCGAAATTGGCAGCGCGGTAAACTCGGCAATCGACATCCCATTCACCTTCACCGCCAGGCTCTCCGGCCGCAGCCGCTTGCCCTGGCACGCCGGGCACTCCGTCGCCGACATGTGATCCATCAGCCAATCGCGGTAGCCTTCCGAGGTCGACTCCTCGAGATTCTGTTTCAAGTATCCGAAGATTCCCCGGAAGCCGGTCTTGCCGCGGCCCGATTCGCCATTCAACAGCAGATCCTGAATCTGCTCCGGAAATTTCTCGAAGGGTTTGTTCAAATCAATGCCGTGCGCCGCCGCCACAACCTGCAAACTGTGGATCAAACCTTGCGACGCCGAACCCGGCCCCAGACCGCCTTCGAGCAGCGGTTTCGACCAGTCAGTGATCACTTTCGCGGGATCGAAGTCGTAGCGACTGCCGAGGCCGTGGCACTCCGGGCAAGCTCCATACATGCTGTTGAAAGAAAACGACCGCGGCTCCAGTTGCGGCACGCTGATGCCGCAATCTGGGCAAGCGAGCTTCTCGGAATAAAGTCGCTCGTCGCCTCCCACCACGGCGACCTGCACCAGACCGCCCGCTAGCTTCATCGCAAGCCCGACAGACATTTCCAGCCGATGCTCGATTCCCGGCTTCACCAGCAGCCGGTCGATCACCACTTCGATGGTGTGGTTTTTACGCTTGTCGAGCGCAAGGTCGTCATCCAAATTCACGATTTCGCCGTCGACCCGGGCGCGCTCGTAGCCGTGCTTGAGCAGGGTCTCCATTTCTTTCTTGAATTCCCCTTTGCGGCCGCGCACGATTGGCGCCAGCACCATTACACGGTCCTCAGGCGTCAGCTGCATCACCCGCTGCACAATCTGCTCGGCCGACTGGCGGCTGATGGGGCGGCCGCACTTGGGGCAATGGGGAACTCCGATGGAAGCGAACAACAGGCGAAGGTAATCGTAGATTTCAGTGATCGTCCCCACCGTCGAGCGCGGGCTGCGGCTGGTGGTCTTTTGCTCAATCGAGATGGACGGGCTAAGTCCATCAATTGCATCGACATCCGGGCGCTCCATCTGGTCCAGAAACTGCCGCGCATAGGTCGATAAAGTCTCCACATAACGGCGCTGGCCCTCAGCGTAAATCGTGTCGAAAGCGAGCGAAGACTTGCCCGACCCGCTCAGTCCGGTCACCACGGTCAGAGTGTTACGCGGAATCTCAACGTCGATGTTTTTGAGGTTATGCTGGCGCGCCCCGCGCACCGAAATCTTGGTAATAGCCATTTAGTCTGGGGTGGATTGCCCTTCCGTAATGTCGACAGTTCCACAGACATGTTCGACATTAGGAATGCACAGCTTTACTCCGTATCTTAGTCGTCAATAGCGGCCAGCGTCAACGCAGGTAGATTGAAGAAGCCGCATGAAGCGAAATTGAGATGCGCCCCGGCTGCGGCAATCTGGCATCTAATTCTGAATAGGGTGGTTGATCTTGATTTCGCTCTTCATGCCTCTGATTCTCTGCCTCACGGTAGTCGCCTCCGTTGGAATCGGCGTTCTAGCCGCATATACCGCGGTCATCGTCATCCTGAATGCCTTCGGTCGATCCTCGCAGCAGGTGCCTCGTTCCACGGAGGAGCGCCCGCGCCTGGTTCTGGTGCCCACGCATCGCCACGCCAGCGGGGATTAAGAAGGCGAGCGCCGTCTCTTAGACGTCCCAGCCTGTTTCAGTTTCAATTTTCTCTCTGCGCTCCCGCACCTCACAACGGAAGCCATCAGAAGCTGAAACGGCCACCGATTGTCGGAGCGCAATTGTTGTTGTAGTTATAGGGGACGCCAGGGCCATGAGGAATGGCGATGGCCAGTCCGCCGCTCACCCAGGAATACGCAAGTCCGACAAAACCGTCGAACCGCTTGGTGAAGTGGTGATCCATATAGAGCGACCCCTCGTTGAGAGTGCCCGCGCAGGAACTGCGGAAACCGGCTGTGGGCGAGCAGGTCTGCGGAACACGGAAGTCGTTTTGCCGCTGTTGATACCAGGAAAAAGTGACGTCGGTTTTGCTGTCGACGGCGTACTTCACGCCCGTCCACCAGATATTCACCAACTTTTCAGAATCCAGATTGTTGTCTTCGACCCCGCTCATGAAATAACCGCCCTGGTCCGAGGCGCCGACGCCTAACGGGTCGTGCGGGTTGTTCTGCCAGATGTATTCGTAGCCGGCAAAAAACTTGAACGGATCCCGCACATACTTGGCCGCAAACATTACTGCGTTGTTGTCGGTCACGATGCCATACACGGTGTTATTCGTGCCGATCACATTATTCCCGGTGATAGGGGTTGTATCGATGCTGTCGGTGGTCGACTGATATTGCCCCGCCGGACTCAGGCTCTCAGGCCCCAGCAAGGGGTTCAGCACGCTGATCGCCTGGTTGTAATGCTGGAAGACGAGGTCGGCGGAGAGCTTACTGTAGCTTCCGCCGAGGTCGAATCCGTAGGCGTTGTTATGCGCCGATTCAGGCGTACAGTTGGTGGCATTCCAAGGGTTGCCCGCAGCTGCTGCGGCCGAGTAGCAGCCGCCGGAGCCATCGGCGAACTTATACATCGCGCCGAAATGCACCGGACCATAGGCGATGCGATACTTCACGGCGTCGTCCCAACGGCTGTTATCGGTGTCACCGCCGCCAGCCATCGTGCCGTTATACCCGATGTAGGAAAACGCATAGGCGCCGCTGGCCGGATCGTAAAGCAGCATCGCATCGGTACCAAGAGAGCGCTGGCGGCCGAAGGTCAGCTCGCCAAAGTGCGCGGACGATACACCGCCATAGTATTGGTCATTGAACGGCTGGCCCGCGCGCGCGCCGTCGATGGCTATCGAATAGCTGCCTCTGGGAAGGCCGTTGTTGATGGTGTCGGTGGCTGGCGCGTTCGCCAGCAGGCCGGACTGCGGATTGATGCCTGTAGAACCGTTGAACACAACGAACCAGCCAGGCTGAAACTCTACCTTGCCCCTGATGCCCAGACCCGTCTGCGACAGATTGTTCGGTGCGACGAGGAATCGATGCTCGTAGCCGTTTCGGTTCACCAGAGATTCCCCTTCATAGTTATAGCCGTTTTCCGGCAAGCCGTGGCTGACATAGCCGACGCCGACATCATACGCACCGTAGAGCGTGATGCCGTGCCAGGTCAGCGAGCAATCGGTGGTAATGAGTTCGCGTCCGCTCGTGCAGGGGTCGTGGTCCTGTGCCGGGGATAAGGTGGCTGAAACAATAACAATAAGGATAAGGGTGGCGAAGAGCAGAGCGGTCTTACGCACAAGGTCCTCCAACATTAGAGATTTAGGCAAGGAATTAAAAACTGTATATTAAGTATCGTTTCCATGTCAAAGCCGATACGGATATATGCGTTTTACCTTAACCGGAACGGGCCAGCTGTCATGTTGACCGTCCTCCTTGTTGACTGTAGGATTTCGTTCCGATGCCGAAGAACCGCCGATCCGGGCGCAGGAATGACGAGTTGCTAAAACTGCGCGACGCAGCCTTGCAACTAGGCATCAGTTTCCCCACCATCAAGCAGTGGATCTACAAGAAGAAGATTCGCAGCGTCCCGACCGCAGGGGGACATCACCGAATCCCGCAGAGTGAACTCGACAGGCTCTTATTCCGGACCCGAGGAAAAACCATCGCGGAACGAACTCAGGCGGCGCGGCGCGTAAGCGGCCGCAATCAACTGGTGGGCCGCGTCGATCAGGTACGGATCAGCGGCCTCATGGCGGAAGTGAAGATTTCCATCGGAGAACAGCAAATTACTTCCATCATCACGGCAACCTCAGCGCGTGAAATGCACCTCAAGGCCGGCCAGACCGCAGTCGCGTTGATTAAGGCCACGGAAGTGATGATCCTGCGCGTGGGAGACTGAATGTCATCCGGGACGACCAATCGTGTTAGGATTTGACCGTAGTGGCGTTCTCCTCTCCGCTCTCTGCAGGCGTGCGCATGGCCCGCTCTCTCGGCACTTCCGTTCGTGTACTCCTGGCAGGCTGCGTAGTTCTTTTGACTCTCGCATCCCGCGCCGCCGAGCCGTCGCCGTGGCTTGAGATCCACTCCACTCATTTCACTGTCATCACCGACGCGGGAGATAAAAAAGGAAAAGAAGTTGCCCTGCGCTTTGAGCAGATGCGAGCAGTCTTCGCTGTCCTGCTGATGAAGGAGCGCCTCCACGAGCCGCTGCCGCTAACCATCATCGCTTTCAAGAGCGACAAGGATTATTACCAGACGGCGCCGCTGCGCCAAGGTCAGCCGATTGCCGTTCCCGGCTTTTTCCTGCCCGGAGAAGACCAGAACTTCATCGTGCTGAACCTTGCCGCGGAGGAATCCTGGCGCGCCGTCGCCCACGACTTCGCCCATCTGCTCCTCAGCTACAACTATCCCGAAGTCCAGGCATGGTTCGACGAAGGCCTCGCCGAATACTTCAGTTCCATCCGCGTCGACGACAGAAAGTACGAAATCGGTGGTGACCCCGAACTGTATTCCTCCTCAGGAGGCAATGAATCGAAGTCCCTCACCGAACTTCTCGGCGGACAGAATGGCGGCCGGTCCTGGCTCGCGCTTCCCGACCTGCTCACCACAAAGCCGAACAATTCAAACGACGCTGAAAGGGCGCGCAACACACTCTTCTATGCGCAATCCTGGATGACGATGCACTACCTGCTTCACGATAAAAAGCTGCCGGAGACGGGAACTTATTTTGACCTGGTCGAGAACCAGCACGTGCCCGTGGACCAAGCCGTGCAGAAAGCCTACGGCATGACGCCCGCGCAGTTCGAACGAGCGGTGAAGGATTACTATCATTCGCTCACACCTTTGTTCCTGGCACTGGACGCTTCGAAACAACCGGGTTCCCACGCAAACATGCCGCAGGTGTATGAATTTCCTGAGATCGTGGGCCCGAACGACAGCGCCGTCACATCCAAGGCTGTTCCCGAGGCTGATGCGCGCGCCATCGTGGATGAGGTGAAAATCAGAATTCCTGATCGCCGCGAAGCCGCGCTGCAGGAGTTGCAGACGCTGGCCACAGCGCCCAACCCAACATCTGCCAAGAAGGCCAACGAGAAAGCCAATGAGAATGTGAAAGACGAGGACAGCGCGGCTCTTCCGATTGCAATCGCTGGCAATGAGATCGCCCATCGCGCCCTAGCTTGGGACCACCTGCAGCACGGCGAGTTTGAAGACGCCGCCGAAGAACTGGGTGACGCCGCCGCGCTCAACCGGAACGACATGTGGATCCGCTATTACTTTTCGGTGCTGAAATACCGCATGTCACAGGCGAGTCACGCCGATATTCAGGGACTGCCGAACATGATGCAGGATCTCCGTGCCGTGCTCGAATGGTATCCGGAATTCGCCGACGCCTATGATCTGTTAGCCAGTGCGCGCCGCGAAGGTGGTGGGCCGGTAGCGGCCATGCAGGCCGAGCGCGCCGCCATCGAACTCAGCCCGCGCAACCAGCTGTACGTTTACCACATGGCGGAAATTTACGTCTCCGACAAAAAGTGGGTTGCTGCGCGAGCCTTGCTGGAATTGTTGAAGACCAGCAGCAATCCGCAGGTCGCCACCGAGGCTGGCGCACAGCTGGCGCGGCTTGCCAACGAGCAGAAATACGGCCTCTCACCCGCCACCGCTGCTTCGGCCAGCAAACTCTCCAAGCAGAGTTCTCCATTCGATGTGCTCGATCAGGACGCTGCCAAACGCGCCGCGGCTGAGCAGACGGCGCAATCCGACATAGCCGACAGACGGCCTACGAAGTTCTTCGAGGGCAAGCTGGTGGATGTGGATTGTTCCCAATCCCCGGCAGCCGTTCTCACCGTCAGCTCGGGCAGCGCAGTTCTCAAGCTGCGCACCGCTGATTACAAGTCGGTGCTGCTAATCGGAGCCGACACCTTTTCCTGCGAATGGAATAACCGCTCAGTCTCGGTGAATTACAAGGCTCGCGGAACGTCCGACGGCGATTTGGTGTCGCTGGAGGTGCGGTGAACCGGGCTTCGGCTCTCGGGCTTCGGGCTTCGGCCTCTCGACACCTTCACCAGTCTTGTCATTCCGACCGGAGCAGGAGCGCCAGCGACGGCGGAGTGGAGGAACCTGCTGTTTGCGTGCGCCATCACAGTGCCAGCGCGTCGTTGGATTTCTGCCGCGAAATAAATCGTGCGCGCGCTCGCTGAAGGGCTTGGGCTGGGCTCATTTTTCGCTCTGTTTCTCGATACCCCCTCCCCCCTGGGGCCTAGTGGAATCATCGAGTTAGCAGGAAATTCCCCGCAAAATCCGGATGTCAAAGAACTTAGATACCAAAATCTAGACAACAAAGGACTTGGGTCGTGGCGAGTCGCTGTGTAGCGAACCGTCATGGCCTCGACCATCATCGCTCGTTTGAATTTTGGGGGCAAGGTTAGATGTCACATGCTGGTTGTGGAAAAGTTGAAGATGGAGCGGAAGGGTCCGCGGTGCCCAGCTTTGCAAAACCAGCAAAGCTGGGGCAGCCTCAGTTGTTAAGGCGCAAAGGCGGGCCAGCCCCCGCGCGAGACTTATTTCGCGGCAGGAATCCGCCGGTCCATGGGCCCTCAGTGGCGCAGGCAAACAGCAGGTTCCTCCACTCCGCCGTCGCTGGCGCTCCTGCTCCGGTCGGAATGACAGGGTCGTGGGGGCGACGGGGGCGGCCCGTCAGGGGATTCTGTCATCGTCCCTTGATCGCTTCGCCCGCAAAAGCCATCTGAGCTCCCCACTTCTCAGCCAAATCCTCGCACCGCGGGTTCTTCGCCTCGATCAAAGCAATCTTCTTCGCTCTCGCCCAGCCCTTCAGCTGCTTTTCCCGTCCGATCGCTTTGTGGACATCGTCAAAGCTCTCGTAGTAAACCAGCCGGTCGCAGCCGTACTTGCTGGCAAAGCCTTCGATCTCCGCGCGCTTGTGTTCGAGCGCCCGCCGATAAATACTGTTAGTCGTTCCGATATAAAGCGTCCCCGACCGGCTGCAAACGATGTAGACGAAATACTCGCGGTCCTTCATGACACCCCCTGTCATCCTGAGCGCAGTGAACGCTCGGCGAAGCAAAGCGTTCACGCAGTCGAAGGACCCCGTGGTACTCACCCCTGGCACAGGCGCGTCAGGGAGTTCCTACTACTTCGACGGCACCGTGGGAACTCCTTTGCACGTCTATCTTCACGCATGCGGGTAAGGGGTCCTTCGACTGCGCAGGCTGCTTCGCTTCGCGAAGCAGCCCGCTCCGCTCAGGATGACAGGTTTTTGGGTCATTTCATTTCCAGTATAAGAATTTTTGTCGTGTCGTTTCCCAAACAAGAAACCCTCCCGCTGCGAACGGGAGGGTCGGTAATTGCGGTACCAGCAGGTTTAGGCGCGGACTACGTTGCCCGCCTGAAAGCCTTTGGGGCCTTTGAGCAGATCAAACTCCACGGTCTCACCCTCGTTGAGCGAGCGGTAGCCGTTCTCCTGAATGGCGGAGAAATGCACGAACACATCCTCTCCCGTGGAGCGCTGGATGAAACCATATCCCTTCGCCCCGTTGAACCACTTTACTGTTCCCTTCTCTCTCACAGAAAAACTCCTTTCCCCTGATCATTGATCACTAAGAATTAGTTTCCTGGAATTCTCGCATCGTAGCTCTGAGTGATGGAGCGCCCCCTCGAGAAAGCCAGTGAAACCCGGTTGGCGTCTATCTGTGCCGGAGAAATTGCTCCAAAGCAAAAGACTCCTCAGTTCCGCGACGCGTGAAGAAAATGCGGCGAGAACTTCTGGAGCCCTGGACCATCGGCGCTGATTTCTACCGCCCTGCTCAAGACATCAACCTGCCTTACCGATTCATTCCCCGACTCTCATCGGGTCATGCGCCACAGATAATAAGGAGTATTAAATCGTTTCGCAACAAAAATTAGCGAAAATAACCGCGGGTCACGTTTAAATCTTTAACAAGGTATAAGAAACGCCGCACTCCAGACCCCCAACCTTGGTTCTCCGCAGAGGGCTGGCCCCGTCGCAACCCTTTGATAGGATTAGACAAGCGCCCGTGCCCAATCCAATCACAGCTCCCGCTCCTGACTCCGCGAAGGCCGCGCCACCGCCTCGGCCCCGGCCACGCCGTCCGCGTTTCTCGGGGATGGCGATCTCGACCGCGAGATACCTTTTACGCACCGACGTGCACACCTTTGCCTTCTCGGTGGCAGCCAATTCAATCCTCTCGTTCTTCCCTTTCGTCGTGCTGTTGATGACGCTCATCCGGCGCGTTTTTCACTCTCGCATGATGTACGACGTCGTGGTCCAGTTGCTGCGCGATTACCTTCCCGCCGGTCAGGAGTTCGTCATCCGCAACCTGAATGCAATGGTGGGAGCGCGGCAGCGGGTGCAGGTTGTGTCGCTAATCATCCTGCTGGTGACTTCGACCGGAGTATTCGTGCCGCTCGAGGTGGCGCTCAACCGCATCTGGCGCTTCCCTAATAACCGTTCCTATCTGGGCAACCAGTTGGTCTCGCTCGGCCTGGCGTTTGCCTGTGGCGTTCTGGCTTTGCTCTCGATTGGAATGACCGCGGGTATCGTCCGACCGTTCGAATTTCTGCTCCGCGGCCACGCTCCGGTGGTTGTGCGACTGGCGGGATTCCTGGCGATGAAGGTCTTCGCCATCGGCGCCAGCATCGCGATCTTCTTCCTGATTTACTGGATACTGCCCAACGGCAAAGTGCCGGCGCGGGCCGTGCTGCCGACGGCCATCATCATGGGACTGCTGTCAGAGGCGCTGAAATACGGCTATATCATGGCCCTGCCCTGGCTGAATTTCGCCGAAGTCTACGGGCCCTTCGCACTCTCGGTGAGCCTGATGTTCTGGGCGTTCCTGACCGGTCTTCTGTTGCTCGCGGGCGCCAACCTCAGCGCCGCAGAATATCAACGTCACGACCTGGGACGTCACAGCCCGCCCGAATTGGGAACGACTGTTTAATCCACAGGCTCTTCGTGACATCCGTCACAGCACGCCCCGCAGGCGCCCACTAGGATGGCGTCGGTTTCCCAGAATCCTTCGAGCAGACATTCGTTCCCAAAGGGATGGCTATGGCCAGAAGTTGCCGGCGTCTGCTCGCCGCTTGCTCGCTGATCTTTACTTGGACGATCTTCACCTCGACGATCTTGGCGGCGCCGATCCTTCTGCGCGGACAGGATAATGCTGCGGATCACTCCTCCTTCTTGCCTCCCGTATCGGCCCCGAAAACCTCGCTTTCCAGCTACGCGGCGCCGATTGCGCCGGTCTTGATCCCTCGACCGCCTGATCCGCCGCGTTACCTGGGAGTTGCCGGCAACAGCGATTTCCAGAAACTCGTATTCCGGCAACTGGTGCGGAGCGCCGGGATTATCTTCTCCGGCCGAGTAACATTTATCGGCCACGCCGAGTCACCTTTCCACCCGAATCCAGCCTCCACCACCGTCACATTCCAAGTGGAACATGCGATCCGCGGCACATCCCCGGGTGTGAATCTGACCATCCATGAGTGGGCCGGGCTTTGGACAAGCGGCGAGCGCTACCGCGTCGGCCAGCGCGTCTTACTGTTTCTTTATGGCCCGAGCAAGCTGGGCCTTACCAGTCCGGTGGCCGGCGCTCTCGGGAAATTCACGATGGATTCTCAGGGTCAAGTCGTGATGGGCTCACAGCACGTCGCCGCCTTTGCCGGCGATCCCATCCTGGCTGGAAAAACCGTTGTCTCTTATGCCGACTTCGTGCTGGCGGTTCGGCATTCCATGCGAGAGGAATGAGACAAAACATGATCAACCCGAAGAACATGGCAGCGCGCTCATTCTTCTTCCGGCTGGCAACGGCGCTGGCGATCGTCGTTCTTTTCGCCGCACTCTCCCGGGCCGGAGGCCCTGAATATGTCGCCGGTTCCAGCTACTTCAACTCCGCGACCACGGGACAGCCCCTCACCTGGTCGCTGGGTCAGGTGAACTATTACACCGACCGGGGAGACCTCAGCTCGATCCTGCCGAACAACTCGGCCAACGTGTTGGTCGCCGACGCCTTCGCGCAGTGGACTTCATCATCCACTGCGAGTCTCGCAGTTACCGGCGCTGGCGAGCTTGCCGAAGACGTGAACGGAAGCAACATTGCAGTCGACTCCGCTGGAGTGGTCACCGCTCCCGCCGACATCACTCCCAGCGCCACACAGACCCCGGTGGGAATCGTCTACGACTTCGACGGCACGGTAACAGACGCGCTGCTCGGTGCAGGCGCCGGCGCCACTTCACAATGCTTCTGGAACGCAGTTTACGGCGGAGTGGATAACTTCGCGGTCACAGCTAATTTTCTCCACGCTTTGGTGGTGATCAACGGCCAGTGCGCGCTGCAGTCTTCACAACTCGCGGACGTTGAATACCGGCTGGTGCGCGTGCTTGGCGGCGTGCTCGGCCTGGGTTGGTCGCAGATGAATCTGAACGTGATCACCCGTAATCCGCCCCCGACGCCCGCCGACTATGCGGGCTTTCCCGTCATGCACTACATCGACCCAGTGAGTTGCGTGCCGATCACGATCTGCTACGCCAATCCTTACCAGCTTGCGCCCGATGACGCCGCAGCGCTCTACCGTCTCTATCCCACTTCGCCTCCAGCTGCGAGCAGCGCCCGCATTTACGGCTCGGTTTATTTTGTGAATGCGCTGGGTAGCAGTGGCCAGCCTATGCAAGGCGTGAATGTGGTCGCGCGCTGGATCGATCCTTCCACCGGCCAGCCCTCGGATCAATACGGAGCTTCGTCAGTCTCCGGGTTCCTCTTCACCGGCAATGCTGGCAATCCCATCACTGGCCTGGCTGATCCTCTGGGGAATCTGTATAGCGAATTTGGATCGAGCAATCAAACCGTGGAAGGATTCTTCGATCTCGGAGGTTTGCCCATCCCAAACGGCGCCAGCAGCGCGCAATACCAGCTTGCGGTCGAGGCGCTGGATCCGCTGTGGTCTGCCGGGGTCTGCCCTTACGACACTTCACAAGTCGCGCCCTCAGGAACTTTTGAGACCATCGTTGTGACCGTGGCAGCGGGTGGTGAGGTTGAACAGGACATTCTCATGTCCGGCAGCGCGCAGCCTGTCCCTCCCTTGGCAGCGACGGAGACCTGGAGCGCCCCCGCGCCCGTTCTTTCCCCGGGCGATTGGGTCGGCTCGCTCAGCGGCTACGGCGATGTTGGTTATTTCACCATCACTGCACAGGCGAATCGCACTCTGTCCGTGGCTGTCACCTCGCTCGATGAGACCGGCGTCCCAAGCGAATCGAAAGCCGCACCCGTGGTTGGCATGTGGACCCTGGGTGATCCTCCGGGCACGGCTCCGCCGGCGTTTACCGCAGTGCCATTCAATTCAGACACGTTCGGCATGAGCCGTCTTGACACACAAGTCCTGGCTTCGAACAGCTTCATTATTGGCATCGCTGATCTCCGCGGCGACGGCCGCCCTGATTACCACTACCACGCCCATGTGCTCTATGGAGACTCAGCCAACCCGCCGCGAGTCCCAGTCATGGGCGGCCCAGTCGTTCTGCAGGGCACTGGATTTGCGCCCGGGCTCACCGTGGCCGTGGGCACCGCGAGCGCCCCGCTGCTGGCGACCAATGCCAGCCAGATGCTGGCAGCCATTCCCGGCCAAAGCGACGGGCCGCAAACCATCACCATAACCGACCCGGTCAGCGGAGCCTTCTCAATCATGACCGGTGTGCTCACTTTCGGAGCTGCCTCCACCGACAGCATCGTCCTGTTGCAGGGAGTGAATCCTCCCACACCGGTCGGAACCCAGGCCGCGAACCCTGTGACCATTCGCGTAGTGGCTTCCGATGGCATCACGCCGGTGAACGGTGCAACCGTGGGATGGACCTCCACCAACGGCGCCACTCTATCAGCGTGCGCCGGAGTTTCCGCGTGCTCGGTGATCAGCGATGAAAGTGGAATGGTCTCGACTTCGGTTACGCCTGCAGCCACAGGGAATGCCGTCATCACGGCTACTCTCGCTCCCGGCGTCTACAGCCCTGCTCAGTCGGTCGGCTCTACGCTGAGCGCTACGTCTACCTCTTTGGACATCGGCGTCACCACGCCCACTCTCTGGATCGCTGCGGGAGCGACGCTCAGCGTGCCGCTTACGGCGCGCCTGGTAAGCCTGGGCGCGCCCCAGAGTGGCAAACAGGTGAACTTCTTCATTGACCAGGGCTCGGGATCGCTCAGTTCCACCAGCGCGGTAACCAACACCAGCGGCTACGCCACAGTCAATCTCACGGTGACGAACTTCACCGTCGGCATGCAACTCAGCGCCTGCGCCGGGCCGGCCAACAATCCTTGCGAGAATATCTCTGTGAATGCGGTGGCCGCGGCCGCGATGAACCTTCAAGCCGTCGCCGGCGCGGGCCAGGTGGTGACTGGAGCGGCGTTTCAGCCTCTGACGGTCCGCGTCACCGACTCCTCCACCCCCCCGAATCCTGTGCTTGGAGCGAGCGTGCTGTTTCAATCTACCTTGTTGCGGCCTGCGGGAAACGATCTGATCCTGACCCCGGGCGATCCTACGGTCACGCAACCGGGCCTGCCCGTCTACCTCAGCGCGAACCAGAATACTGCGCAGAGCAACGTCAGCGGCTTCGCCAGTTTCACGCCCTCGGTGGGATCATTTACCAGCCCTCTGGAACTCGAGATTCAAATCTCAGCCGGAACCACGGCTGCGCTGCAGGGCGTGATGGAAGCTCTTCCGGCGCCGACGAGCGCTGAGACCGGAGGTTCGTCGATCAAGTGATCGGGAAGGGGACGGCTGAAGCCGTGCCCTTCCCGGTCCCTCACACCCGCTTATTTCTTCCTATCCTGACCTTCCGTCCATAGTTATTTCGTCCACTGATCTACCCAGTCGTTGACCGTTTTGTACCAAAGCTGGGAATTTTGCGGCTTCAGTACCCAATGGCCTTCGTCGGGGAAGTACAGCATCTTTGACGGGACGCCTTCCATCTGCAGCGTGGTGAAAAGCTGCAAGCCTTCGCTCACGTCGAGGCGGTAATCTTTTTGCCCGTGGATTACCAGCGTGGGCGTCTTGAAGTTCTTCGCGTACTGGTGCGGCGACCACTTCTCATAACTCGCGCGATTGTCGTAGGGAGTGCCTTTGAACTCCCAGTCGTTGAACCAGAGTTCTTCGGTCGTGCCCCAGGCGGATTCCGCGTTGAACATGCCGTCGTGCGTCACGATGCACTTGAAGCGGTCGGTGTGGCCGAGAATCCAGTTGGCCATATATCCGCCGTAGCTGGCGCCCAGCGCGCATTCCCGGGACTTATCAATAAAAGCGTAATGCTCTTCGGCATAGTCGAGGCCCTTCATCAGGTCTTCAAACGGAGCGCCGCCCCAGTCGCCGTTGATGGCGTCGATGAACTTCTGCCCGTAACCGGTCGAGCCGTGGAAGTTGATCATGATGACCACGTAGCCATTAGCCGCAAAAAGCTCGGGATTCCAGCGATAGCTCCAGTCGTCTCCCCAGGCGCCCTGCGGCCCGCCGTGGATGAGGAACTTCACAGGATATTTCTTGCTGGCATCAAAGTTCGGCGGCTTGACCAGGAAGCCTTCGACTTTGTCGTTGTTCGCGCCGGTGAACCAGAAGGATTCGAGCGGGGACATCGCGACTTGGGAAAGAACAGCATCGTTGAGATGCGTCAATCGGCCACTGAGCCCTAAATTGACAAGCGGGGAGCAGTTAGGAGCCGCCGGATCGCCTTTCAGCAGGCAGCCCCACGGCAGTTCTGACGCGAATATCTGTGTTGGCGCTTCCAAGGACATCCGTGTGTAGACTGCGACTTTCACCGTCTCCGAGTAAACTAAGTCGCCTAGAAAGCCATCAAGGATCTTCTTCGGCTGTTGTCCATCAGTACGCGTGTAGAAAACCGGAGACTGGCCCTCTTGTTCCGAACTAAAGAGCAGCATGGGCCCAAGCCAGCTAATTGTACTCACCCAGCCGTCGAAATTTTCCGTCAGATTCCTCCTCTCTCCTGTCTTGCGGTCGTACAGCATCAACCGAAATCGGTCGCTTTCGTATCCCGGACGCTGCTGGGCGCGGTAGGCGATGTAGCGGCCATCGGGCGAATAGAGCGGCGTCGAGTCGCTGGCGGGATTGTCGGCGGTGATGTTCTTTGGAGGGCCTCCATTGATGGAAACGATCCAGAGATCGTTATTCGTGGACGCGGCCGGATTCTTGTCGTGATTCGAGGTGTAGCAAATCTCCTGACCGTCGGGCGAGAAGGCGTAGTTATCCTGCCCGCCAAGCGAGAACACGGGTGCGTCGTAGTCGCCGGGCGTGAGGTCGCGTGGGCGAATCGAAATCAGCCTGGCGACCGCCGTCGGCTCCGCCTCTGGCGGAGCCTCAATTACCAAGATGTGGCTGCGCTTCCCTTCTTTGTAGGCGTTCCAGTGGCGATAGAGCAGATGTGTAAAGATCTGTGCCTTCACTTTAGATTTGTTCGCTTCATCCAACACCTTCGCGTTGCAGGCAATTGGATCGTCTTGTGCGTCGCACTCGGGATAGACATCTGAAGTGAAAAGAATATTCTTTCCGTCGGGCGACCAGAGTTCACCGCCAGCCTCGGTTGCGATTGAAGTCAACTTTCTTACACGGGTCACGGTGCCTGCAGTGTTGTCAAACTGCGCAATCCAGACTTGCGAGCCGCCCTCTTTCGTCGAGAGAAACGCAAAGCGCTTCCCGTCCGGCGCCCAGCGCGGGCGGTCGGCGTCCTGACCGGCGATGATCTCTTTTTCCTGACCTCCAGCCGTGGGCACGATCCAGATGTGCGGCGTCTTGGTGTTGGCTTCGAGATCCACATCGACCACGCTGAAGATTACCCACTTGCCGTCGGGCGAAACCTCGGGCTCGCCCACGCGCTTCAGCTTCATCATGTCTTCGAAGGTGAACGGATGCTTGGCCTGGGCGATGGCGGGGAATGTGAGAGCGATGAGGGCGAGAAAAGCAGGAAAGAAACGGCGCATGAGACGCCTCCTCGGCAAACGGATGAGTGTAGCAGGCGGAAGCTTCTAACTTCTAGGTTCTAGCTGCTGGCTACCGGCGAAACCAAGATCCCTCGCTTCTCTCGGGATGACAATGCAGAAGGTCAGTCGGCAAACCCTTTTGCTTCTCCGGCATCCAACTGATTGGCAGAACTGCAGCGCCCTTACCCCGGCCTCGCTGAGCGGAGAGGGGTCGGGGGAGGGCCGCCGCGGTGTGCGCAGGCGTTCCTACGCAACACCCAAATCCAGTAAACTGTATCTATGAGACTGGCTTCCCGCAGTGCTCTGTTTTTCGTCACCCTGATTCTGCTGGCGTGTGTGCTCACCACTCTGCCCGCTGCCGCGCAGGAAGGTCCACTCGACAGCGCGCCTCCCAAGGGTACGACCCCCGAAGAAATCATCACGCGTTTCGCGGCCCGGGAAAAACTGTTCAAGGAAGCGCGCGACCATTACACCTACCGACAAGACATCAAGGTTGAGACTCGCGACGGCGACACCATCACCGGTCAGTATCACGAAGTCTTCGACGTGCTCTACGACGATAAGGGCCATCGCATCGAAAACGTAGTCTTTGCGCCGCAATCCACGCTGGAGCAAGGAGGGCTGTCACTCGACGAGGGCGACGTTCAGGATTTCCGCAACCGTTTGCCCTTCGTGCTCACGACCGATGAAATTCCGGAATACAACATCCTCTACATCGGCCAGCAGCAGGAAGACGAATTGCACTGCTATGTCTTCGATATCGCTCCCAAACAGATTGTCGGCAAGAAACGCTACTTCCAGGGCCGCATTTGGGTCGATGACCACGACTTCCAGATCGTGAAGACTTACGGGCAGGCCGTCCCGGAGACTCGCGACACGAAAAAGAAGGGGAAAGAAGAACACCTCTACCCGAAGTTCACCACCTGGCGCGAGCAGATCGATAACCAGTACTGGTTCCCTACCTACACTCGAGCCGATGACACGCTGCACTTCAACACCGGCGACATTCACATCCGTGAGATTGTGAAGTATGAAGACTACAAGCGCTTTGGATCGAGCGTGAAGATTCTGTATCAGGGCCAGGAAGTACCGAAGGCGCCGCCGGCGGATCAGAAACCTCCGCAGACTCCGGATCAGAATCCAGACCAGAAGAAGCCGGACGCGCAGACGAGTCCGCAGTCGCCACAGAAGTAGCTGTCAGCCATCAGCTTTCAGCCAACACCAGGATCCCTCGCTGCGCTCGGGATGACAGGGTGTGTACGGCTTTCCAGTCAGCGCGTTTTTGTGGCTTGGGCTGAAAGCTGATAGCTGACAGCTCAGTAGAAGAGATACTTCCTCCACTTATCATCCGACCGTCCCATGAGCCGCATGATGTGACGGCTGGTGTGCAGGTTGAAGGCGCGGGGTTCGCGCATCAGCTTCATACCGGCTTCCGGCGGAAACTGGTTGCCCTTGCGGCGGTTGCAGGGATGGCAACAAGCTACAAGGTTTTCCCAGGTAGACGACCCTCCGCGAGAGCGGGGAATCACGTGATCGAGCGTCAACTCGCCCGAAGGCAAGACGGTGGCGCAATATTGGCAGGTATTGCGGTCGCGCAGCAGGATATTTTTCCGCGACAAAGCGCGGCTTTGATGCGGGATGCGGCGGTACTCTAGCAGGCGAATCACCGAGGGTACGCGCATGGCGATGCGCGCTGCATGCAGGAAGTGGCCGTTTTCTTCTTCCGTCATGGCCACGCCCTTCAGCACGAGAACCAGAGCGCGGCGCGCCGCGCAGACATTGATGGGCTCGTAGGAAGCATTCAGCACCAGTACGGGCGCGTGCAGCGCGTTGCCGTTGCTATCGCGATGCATCGCCGCCGCCGCGAACAGGCCGGCGGCGTGGCGTCCCGGTGGTCCTGCGTCGGTTTCAATCCTGCCTGACATAAAATCCTAAGTTCCCACGGCCTTAGCCAACGGAACGGCGTTCATTCCGGTTATTCCGGAGATCTCACTGTCGTCGCCTGCCCTGATCTCCGCATGCTGCGCCGAGATCTTCAGGGTACGTGCCACGGTCGCAACCCAAACCTTGGCAGCGCCGGCGCGGCGCAAAACCCGCGCACACTCCGAAACCGTAGCGCCGGTGGTATAAACATCGTCCACCACCAGCACTCCGCGGCCTTTCACCGACTCGGGCTGCGCCACTGCAAACGCACCTCGCAGGTTCTCGCGGCGCTGGTGGCTGGTGAGGCCGATTTGCGAAGCCGTATCGCGCTTTCTCTCGAGCGCGCCCGCGCACAAATGCAAGCGATCTCCGCACGGCCTGATTTTCATTGCCGCCCGCGCAATGAGTTCTGCCTGGTTGAACCCGCGCTGGCGGAATTTGGTGCGGTGCAACGGCACCGGGATCACAGTGACGGAATCCGCTGGCAACTCAGGTTCGAGTGTGGCGATCGCATCGGCGAGCATTCGTCCGAGAACGTTGGCCGCCGGGCGCACACCGCCATACTTCAACAGATGAATCAGTTCGCGCAACCCGCTCTCGTAGCTGCCATAGGCCGCCGCGCGCGCGAAGGGCGGTTCGATGCGGCGGCACAGCCCGCAGCGCGGCTCGCCTGCAGCGCCGGCAACCGCGTAGGAAGAAAATAGCCGCTCGCCGCAGATGGAGCAGACTCCGCCTCCAATCGCATGCATGGCGTCGAGACACTCCCGGCATACCGGGAGGCGCGAGATTTTCACCAGCGGGGTTCCGCAAATGCGACAGTCGGAGGGAAACAAAACGGCGAAGAGACTTGCGGCTATCTGGGCGGTCCAGCTTTCTTCGGTGCGAACCGGATGAATCCGAACCTCACGGGTTTGAACCTGATGGGTTCGTGAAGCAATAGAAGGGCTTGCTACTGCGGAACTGGCCTGGCTAGCCCGAGTTCTGTCCCCACTACTGCTGAAGACGGCCTCCGTGTGGCCCGCAGGAAAAAAGTTCTGGGGCGGGCGACTGTGCGATTGCCTGCTTAACTAGAGTATAACGGCGGTCGGGTCGGCTAGGCAACGTTACGATTGGGTCGCGGTGCCGGGGTCGGCACCTTTTTGAGCGGTTCGGGTAGCCGTTCCTTCACTGGCACAAACAGCAAACGATAGTCCCGCCGGAAGCACTCGGCGCAGCGCACTGGCCGCAAAAGAAAAATCGGCAGAAGATAACGTTCCGAGAGCGTCCGTCGCCGCGAGCGGAAACCGGTGTTGCTGCCGCAATCATCGCAGCGGAACTCAAAATATTTCTGGAACCAAATCTGGTCAGGGGAGTTTTTCAGCACGGTACACCTCTGGATCACTAAACTGCGAAGGGGCGAAGACCTACTACCGTTATTTTACCCCTAAGGCAGAAGCAAGCCAATCTGGTTTTGCCGCAGTGGTCCGAAACCCAAGCCGGCGCCGCACTTGTAATGCAGCCCGTCCGCGTGCTAACGTGCCGCCGTTTGTGTTTTGAATAAGTTACGCGCGATATCGCTTTCATCTCACACCTTACGAGGATTCCATTTATGAGCAGTCCAGTCCCCGGATCAGGAACTGGCGTCAAGAAGCACGTTCCCTTCGTGCCCGAGAACATGGAGATGAAGGAATTCACTCTGCGCGCTGTGCTGCTCGGGCTCTTGATGACGGTCGTGCTCGGGGCAGCCAACGCATACCTGGGCCTGCGTGCCGGTATCACGATCGCGGCCACGTATCCCGCTGCCGTCATTGCCATGGCGGCGATGCGGGCGTGGAAGGGATCTCTGCTCGAAGAAAACATTGCTCGAACCGCCGGCACAATCGGGGAGGGTTTGGCTGCGGGCGCAATTTTCACCATTCCTGCGTTCGTGATCGCCAAGGCGTGGCCTTCCTTCCGACCGGCCGACGCGTACTGGAAATCGACTGCGCTCATGATGGTGGGCAGTATTCTGGGCGTGCTCTTCATTTCATTAGTGCGCCGCGTGATGGTGGAAGATCCGGAATTGCCCTTCCCTGAATCGGTCGCAGCGGCGGAAATTCACAAGGCGGGACGGCGGGGCGCGGACGCCGCGAAATATCTTTTCTGGAACATTGGGGTCGGCGGCCTGGTTTATATCCTGGGGCGCTTCGGACTCTTCGCAGCGGACAAGGATATTCATTTTGCCGTCGGCAGTCTGGGCCGCAGTCAGGTGCGTCTCGGCACCACGGGCAGTGCGAACGTCGTAGCCGCAGGCGGCACCAGCACTTTCGCAGCTCCCAGCGTGAGTCCGGCATACCTGGGCGTGGGTTACATCATTGGGTTGCGGCTGGCGTCGATTCAGTTTGCCGGCGGCGTGCTGGCCTGGGGATTGATGGTTCCCCTGCTGATTTTTTTCCTGGGACCACAGATTAAACACTATCTTCCATCGGATACGCCCGACAATTGGGCGGCGATCGCGATCGCCGTATGGAGGTTTATCGTACGTCCCATCGCCGTCGGTGGAATGCTGGTAGGCGCGGCTTACACGCTTTTCAAGATGGGTAAAAGCCTTACCGCGGGAATCGGCAGGGCCCTGTCGGATCTGCGCCAGACCGCAGACCAGCGAGCCAAGCTTTCTCGTACCGAACAATACATGAGTTCAAAAGTAGTCTTTGGCTTGATCGCTTTGATGTTTGTGCTCATGTGCTTCCTGTACATCCGTATCTCAGGTTTGATTTGGCCAGCGGTGTTGGCAGCCGTCGTCATGCTGGTCGTCGGCTTCTTCATGGCAACGGTATCGGGCAGCCTGGTCGGATTCATCGGTTCTTCCAATAATCCGGTTTCCGGCCTGACGCTCTCGACTTTGCTGATTGCAGCGCTTCTGATGGTGTCGCTTGGAGCCTCTGGGATTAAAGGCGTGGCCGTGGTGTTGGGCGTGGCTGCGGTAGTTTGTGTTTCATCCTCGGTAGCCGGCGAACTTCTGCAGGACTTCAAGGTGGGCTACATTCTGGGAGGAACACCGCGCAAGATTCAGATGGCGGAACTGATTGCCGTAGTCGTCGCAAGCCTCGCCATGTACTGGCCTCTCTACCTGCTCGATACGGCGTTCGGGTTCGGCAGCCGCCAACTTTCGGCGCCTCAGGCGGGCCTGATGGCCACCTTGGCCATCGGTATCGTAGGCGGCGACATGCCCTGGCCGCTGGTGGTTGTGGGAATTTTCTTCGGCATCGCCATGATTATGATGCAGGTGCGGAGTCCTATGCTGGTGGCTGTCGGCATGTATCTGCCATTTGAGACGACGTTCGCCATTTTCATCGGCGGAGTTTTTCGCGCGCTCGGAGATTGGCTGGCCACGCGGCGTGGACTGAATGAAGCGCAGAAGGCGCGGGTGGAAAATGCCGGAGTTCTTACTGCATCGGGCCTGATCGCGGGCGAGTCGGTCTTTGGGCTTATTTGGGCGGCTTTTATTGCATTGTCCTTCGCCCACCAATCATGGCTGAAAGGCGCGGCCGCATGGGCGACGCGAATCACATCGGCGCAGATATTCGAACATCCACTTTATCTGGCGGGGATCGGCGTGATGGTTCTGTTGGCCGGTCTGATGATTTGGTTACCGCTTACGAGCGCTGGCGATCCGAACGAACCGGCGCCGCCCACGGCCATCATGTAATGATTGTGTGACGCGGGCACCCCGCCCGCGACCTTCGCGCAGCGAAGGGCTTTCGTGGTTTACTTCTGTAATGTCGGTAGCCGCAAACATTGCATTGATCGAGCAGCGCATCGCAAGGGCTGCCCGCCGCGCCGGACGCAACCCCGACGACACTGTTTTGATGGCCGTCACCAAAACGCAGCCTTCAGAGCACATCCGCGAAGCTTACGAAGCCGGACAGCGACTATTCGGCGAGAATCGCGTTCAGGATTTCGCCGCCAAGGCGGGATCGCTTCAGGATTTGCAAAACGCCGAGTGGCACATGATCGGCCATCTGCAAACGAACAAAGCTGCAAAGACCGCAGAGCTATTCAGCGCCGTGGATTCGGTCGATTCGCTGAAGCTGGCCGAGAAACTCGACGTCGCCGCCCGCAAGCTCGGCCGGAAGCTGGATGTGCTCATCGAAATCAACGTCGGCGGCGAGTCGGCGAAGAGCGGCGTCGCGCCTGATTCTTCGGCGCTCGAAGACTTGCTGCTCGCGGCGCCCCGGCTGGAAGCTCTCGTATTCCGTGGGCTGATGACGGTGCCCCCGTTTACCGACGATCCCGAGCGCGCGCGACCCTGCTTCCGCAAACTGCGGGAGTTGCGCGATGCGATTGCGGCTCGTAAACTTCCCACCATCGCCATGGACCAGCTCTCCATGGGCATGTCGCATGATTTCGAAGTGGCGATTGAAGAAGGCTCGACTTGTGTGCGCGTGGGAACGGCAATCTTCGGGGAGAGAACAAAGACGTAACCCCAGAGAAGTCAGGGGAGGAATGTCATGAAGCTTTTCGACCGCCTTTGCGCGGGAGTCCTTTTCATTCTAGCGATCGTGGATGGCTTGCTCGTGCCGAAGAACTACACCGGCAGAATCTGGATCTTTGGAACGTGCCTGGCTCTGCTGTTCACCGCCATGCTGAACGGGCTGCGCATTCGCAACGGCCCCGGAGTGAAAGGCCTGAAGTTATTTTGCATTACTGCGAACGTCACCATGCTGGTACTCGGAGTCGCGCTGATCGTCAGCATCGGAAAAATACGAACGCTGCAGCATCCACAAATCCCGTTGATTGGTGCGCTTTTGCTCGTTGAGACTGGATTTTCATTAGGAAAGAATCCGTGAGTTTTAAGCTACAGCGAAATTGGAAGGCAGGAATATGAATTCTGTCGATGCCAAGCAGTTCCTAATCGCTCGGGTAATCGAGGAAGCTGATCTGGAGAAGGTGCGTCTCTCTGACATCGAAAGGAAGATGCTCTATTTTACTGAGGTGCACCCCTCCCTTCCAGACATCTATGAAATCAACGCAGAGTTCGAGCGAAACTACGATGCCGACGAGTACGAAGACAAAGTCGCGGCCCTCTTTAAGAACGCCCGCGACCGGGACGGGCGCACATCCCCGAGCCGGGAGCAAGAGTGGAAGGATGCGCTTGACGCTCTGAAAAAGGAAGATCACTACATCCTCGTCATGGTCCGCCAGGCCTTTGGGGCTGGCTCGGACGCAAGGGCCGAGAGTCGCTTCCGCGATTTTCTTATATATGTCGCCATCGGTGTCGCCTTAGTTTTGGCTCTCGTCCTGATATCAATGTGGAGGGCTGGCCATTGAGGGGCCACCCGTGATCCCTGTTCATGAATCGGCTGGCGGCGTCTGCTTTGCAGTCAAGATCCATCCCCGCGCCAAGAAAAATGCCATCACCGGCGAATTCGGCGACGCGCTCAAGCTCTCTCTAACCTCGCCGCCCATCGATGGCCGCGCCAACCAAGCCTGCATCGAATTCTTTGCGAAACTTTTGATGGTGGCTCGATCTTCCGTTACCATAGCCTCCGGCCAGACCAGCCGCCAAAAAGTCATTCGTGTTACCGGGCTCTCGGCCGAAGAAGTTCGCAGACGGATTGGAACCTAGCGCCGTTCTCAGGGAGCCACTCTTGAGCTTTTCCGAACGCTTGCAGGAAATCCGTACCGGGTTCGGGCGGCCCTTCTGGGTCGCCAACATCAGCGAGATTTTCGAGCGCCTCTCCTACTACGGCGCTTTCGCTTCTCTTGCCCTGTACTTGCAGGAACGGCTGAACTTCTCTGCGCAACAGACGGGAACGCTCACCGGCATCTTCGGAGGCATGGTATGGTTTCTCGCCATCTTCGGCGGAGCTGCCGCCGACCGCCTCGGCTTCCGCCGCGCTCTCTCAATGGCGTATCTCATCCTCGCGGCCGCGTATTTCCTGATTGGCTCGATCGGTGCATCCTGGCTGGCGCCGGTGCGCAACGCCGTGCCCCTTAGTTTATTTGTCGGCTTCATCCTCATTCTCCCCGCACTCGGCATCGCGCTGGTGAAGCCCTGCGTTGTCGGCACCACGGCCCGCGCTTCCAAAGAGAACGTCCGCTCTATCGGCTATTCCATTTACTACACCATGGTCAACATCGGCGGCGCGGCTGGGCCCTTGTTTGCGTCGTGGGCTCATCGCCATCTGGGCGTGGAGAGTGTCTACCGAGTTGCCGCACTGTTCGTCTTCGCAATGTTTTTTTTCGTCCTGTTCTTCTTTCGCGAGCCGCGCAAGCCTGGGGACGCGCCTCCGCCCTCGATCGCCACCGTCGCGCGCAATTTCTGCGTCGTAGTGGGCAACTACCGGCTCGTCTTGCCCGTGCTGGCCGTCGCCCTGCTACTCCGCATCGGCCTGTGGATCTATCCGCAAGTCTCCGTGCCCTGGTGGGTCTGGGCGGGGCTGCTCGCGCTGGTGCTCGCTGGGATCAGTCGCTTCATGTGGTTCCTCGTACTCTTCACGGGATACTGGATCGTTTTCTGGCAGCAATACATCAGCCTGCCCGGCTACATTCACGGCTACATCAATCCGCACGCGGATGTCGAGACCATTCTCGTTACTGATGGATTAACGGTGATCTGCCTCACGCTGGCAATGAATTTTTTGACGCGGAAAATACCGGCATTCCAAGCCGTGATCCTGGGCACCTTGATCAGTTCGGTTTCATGGTTGATTCTTGTTTTCCGGCCAACCATCTGGGGCGCGATCCTCTCGATATTCGTTCTCGCGCTGGGCGAGATCATCCAGCAACCGCGCTACTACGAATACATCGCGCTGCTCGCGCCGCCGGGCCAGCAGGGCACTTACATGGGTTTCGCATTCTTGCCCATTGGAATCGGATCGCTGATCGGCGGATGGTTCGGCGGCACGCTCATGCATCATTTCGGAGAAGTCGCTCATCAGCCGGAACGCGTGTGGTGGACGGTAACGGCTGTAGGCATCGCGACCACTGCTTTGCTGTGGATCTATGACCGTGCGTTCAGAACGCGGGGCACTTCTCAAGCGACGTAAGCCCTACCCGATGCCCGCTTGACTTCGCGTCGTGCCTCTGGGATCATTCGCTCCGCAAGTGAATCGAAGGAGGCTCTATGCCACATTATCTTCACCAAGTCGCGTATTCACGCGAGGGATGGGAGGCGCTCCTAGCGCATCCCCAGAACCGCATTGAAGCAGTAAGGCCCGCGATTGAGAAGTTGGGAGGCAAGATCGAGACCGCCTGGTTCGCCTTTGGAAAGTACGACGTCGTCGTCATTACCGACCTGCCCGACAATGTTAGCGCGGCGGCGATTTCCATCGCGTTTGCCGGCGGTGGCGCTTGCAAAGCCGTCCAAACCACGCCGCTGATGTCCACTGAGGAAGCTCTGCAAGCCTTTAAGAAGGCCGCAGAATGCGGCTATCGGCCGGCAACGGTCACGACTCGCGCGGCGTAAGCTGATTAGAGCGAGCAACAACAGAGGCGGCCTCAGCAGGCCGCCTTTTCTCGCGAAGGAAATTTGACGAAGTCAACCCTTGCCTCAACTCCGGACCACACCCGCCGCTGTCGCCACTCAACTTCGCCGCATCCTGAAAAACGGCGGCTCCGCAGAGCACGCTGCCGATGTGCAGTGGTTCTTCAAAGATGAAATCCAGTCGCACGGCTGGTACACAGCGGACTTGCGCCGCGCCGCTGTCTGTTTTCGCCGGGAAGTGAGAAAAGAGCACGGACTCGATTTCCTGATCTCGATCGCCGATCAGCTTTTCTCTGGCTCGGTTCTGGAAGAAAAGATAGCCGCTGTGTTCTTGCTGGAAAAACTCGACGGGGAGTTCGGCGACGCTGAGTTCAAACTTTTCGAGACCTGGCTCGACCGCATCGGCAGTTGGTCCGATCATGACGCACTGGTGCACGATCTGATTGCTCCGATGATCGCATCCAAACCTGCACGCGCGAAAACCGTTTTCCACTGGGCGGAGTCAGCTAACCGCTGGCATCGCCGCGCCGCTTGCGTGGCCCTGATTCGCGGATCGCGTGCGAAGATGTTCTTTTCAGAGATCACCAAGCTTTCCGATTTCCTTCTCGCTGACGAAGACGACATGGTGCAGAAAGGCTTAGGCTGGCTGCTGCGCGAAACTGCGAAGTTTGATGCCAAACGGACAGTTCCGTATCTGATAAAGATTCGTGGACGAGCGCCGCGACTTGTGTTGCGGACAGCCTGCGAGACTCTGCCGCCAGCGCTGAGAAAGCGCGTTCTGGCTCGCAACGCTGACTGACTGCTCAACTCTGCCGCTTCAGAAATAACTCAGCCAGGGATCGCTGCGGCGCTGCTTCAAACCGGCAAACCAGCGGCATAGCGGATAAAGCGTAAGCACCACCAAGGCCCAAAACAGATAAACGATTGGCAACGAGTATCCCCAACCCGGCGGCGGGGTAAAGGGGAACTGACGCAGGGTCGGGGACTCGAACATCCAATGCACCTGCCCGTAGCGCGCATAACATACTGCAACAGCGAGCATGTGTATCAGAGGAATGTGCAACAGGTAATAAAACATAGGCACTTTGCCGATGATAAGCGCGGGCCGCAACCATGGAGGTGTCGCTGCGTCGACGGCCCACAAGAAAAGCAGAGCCGGGCCAAGGGTCATCAGAAGAAATAGCAGCGACGGCGGATACTTGTTAGTATTCAAAAATGAAAGCGCGGTAAAAACCGCGGACCTTTGCACGCTCCAGCGCAGCGGGTCGCCATAGAGATTGATGCCGCGCAAAATGAGGAACGCGGCAATCAAACCAATGCTGAGCGGCAGCAGAAGCGCCTTGCGGCGTTCCGAGGGCCAGCTATAGATCTGTCCCAGGCCGTAGCCTACGGCTGTAACTCCAACCCACGGAATAAGCGCGTAAGCCACGAAGATGATGCGCCCCGGCTCGTTTAAGAGGAAACCGGGCGCGGAGTGCAGAATCGTCCAAATCGGGTTCGCGGATTCGACGGAATCGAATACATTATGGGTCGCGATCATCACTAGCCCAAATGCAGTCACAACCGAAGCGGGTAGGTAAACCAGCACTGAGAGCGTAATCATGGACCAGCTTAGCGCCCATAAAACATTGAGCAGCATCAAGTGATAGTCAAAATTAAACTGCCAGCCCAAACAGCGCACGACCACTACTTCCAGGAAGATCAGCCAGAGCCCGCGGGTAAAAAGGAACCACGATAACTGGCGTTTCGACTTTTTGCGCAGCGAGAGGTAGGCGCCGGTGCCGGTCAGCAGAAAGAACACGGGCGCGCAGAAATGCGTAATCCAACGCGTGAAGAATAGCGCAATTGTTGTAGTAGCAAGGTTGGTTGGATTTATACCAGGAACACCAAAGAAGTCCCGGGTATGATCGAGTGCCATGAGAATCATGATGACGCCGCGAACCACGTCGATCGATTCGATGCGGACTCGTTTCGCAACCGCAGGCGCAGCCACGGACTCGGTGATCGCAGCCATCTAGCGTCCTAGTGTAACCAAGAATCAGCCTCGAACGAACGGAACTCTTACTGCAGACCTTCCTGGCCACAGGCGCTGCGCACAGATTCGCCCAAATCCTTCGCATTGTTTACAATAGACGTTTGCCCATGGACCTAGCTGCCATCCAATCCACGCTGCGCGAACGCAACATCGACGCGTGGCTGTTCTACGATCACCATCATCGCGACCCCATCGCCTACCGTGTTCTCGGCTTGCCCGCAGGTCTCATGGTCACGCGGCGCTGGTTCTATTTGATTCCCGCCCAGGGTGAACCGGTAAAGCTGGTCCACAAAATCGAAGCTGGACATCTCGATTCCTTACCGGGCAGCAAGCGCCAGTATTCCGGATGGCAGGAGCTTTTTGACACTTTGAAGTCGATGCTCGCACCGTACCGCGACATCGCCATGCAATATTCGCCCAATAATATCGTCTTCACGATTTCTCTGGTCGATGGCGGGACCATCGAGTTGCTGCGCGGCTTGGGGAAAAATGTGGTCAGTTCCGCCGACTTGGTCGCGCAGTTCGAAGCGACCTGGAGCGAAGAACAAATCAAAACTCATTTCGCCGCGCGCGACAGCGTGGATTCAATTGTGGCAGCCGCCTTCAAGGAAATCGGGCAGCGCTCTCGCAACGGCGGAACTACAGAACACGCAATCCAACAGTGGTTCATGGAAGCGTTCCGCCGCGAGAATCTGCTTGCCGACGATCCACCGATCGTCGCCGTGAACGCCAATGCCGGCAATCCGCACTATGAGCCGCGTGCCGATCATCCCGTTCCGATTCGTGAAGGCGATCTGATCTTGCTCGATGTATGGGGGAAAAAAGATGTTCCGGGAGCGGTCTACTACGACATCACGTGGATGGGCTTCGTCGGCAAAGCGCCATCGGACCGCATGCGCCAGGTATTTGAAATCGTGCGCGACGCGCGCGACGCTGGCGTCAAGACCGTGACCGATGCGATCGATGCCGGGCGCCGCATCGCCGGATGGGAAGTCGATCGCGCCACCCGCAGCCACATCAAGCAGAAAGGCTACGGGGAATATTTCATTCACCGCACCGGACATTCCATCGGCACCGACGTCCATTCCAATGGGGCCAACATGGACGATCTGGAAATCCACGACGAGCGCCAGATTCTTCCCAATTCTTGTTTCTCCATCGAACCGGGCATTTATCTGCCGGAATTCGGCGTGCGCAGCGAGGTCAACATGCTGGTCCGGTCCAAATCGGCAGAAGTCACCGGCAACATTCAACGCGAGATCGTAATTATCTGATGGCAAATCAAACTACAGCTAAAGCGAAGGCAGCCGAACCAGCTCAGCCCGCTAACACTATGTCGATCATCGCGCCCGCCCTGGGCTGGCTTATTCCGGGGGCTGGCCACATGATCCAAAAACGCTGGATTCGCGGAGCTCTGCTGTTCGTCTCCATCGGCACCCTCTTCGTGCTCGGCTTGATGATGCAGGGCCATATCTACAAAGCCAACGGCGGCGATATCCTCGACATGCTCGGATTCATTGGCGACCTCGGCGCGGGTGGAATGTATATTGTGACTCTGGCCATGAACTGGGGCCAGGGAGCGATCGCTTTCGCTATCGCCGATTATGGAACCAAATTCATGATCGTCGCCGGATTGCTGAATTTCATTGCTGTGGCCGACGCCTACCACATCGCCATCGGGAAAAAACCATGATCCGGGAAAAACAAAAACGATGACCGTCCATCTCACTCATTTCAGTGCCGCTTTTGTTTTCGCGTTCTTTGCATCTATCGTCTTCGGCATCACCCACCGCGAAACAACGCGCGAGATGGTCCGCTACGGCTTATATTGTTTTGCCCTGTTTCTGGGCGGGCTGCTGGCGGCGGGATGGGCGATGTGGCTGGTGCGGAGATAGCTGCAAGGTTCTACCCTTCCCACACGAAGGCGTCAAACACGCGTTTCGATTCAAAATTCAGCCGCCGATAGAGAGCGACCGCTCCAGCATTGGCCTCGGTCACGGTCAACGAAAGCATCGCAAAGCCGCGCTTGCGCAGGTTGACAGAGGTCGCCGCCAGCAGCGCTTCGCCGATTCCGCGTGAACGGTATTCTGGCAGCACGCAAACCTGGGTCACGTGTCCCACATCGTTGCGCACCCGCGAGCACAGAATCAATCCGATCAAATTCTTCGCCTTCCGGTCGACTGCGGCATAGGACGATTCCGCATCGAACAAACCGCACCCCGGAAAACGCACAATGTTATTCAGAAAGCGCAACGATCCGCTAAGCGTGTGGTACTGGTCGTTGATCTGGGCGTCGACGTGCCCGCGATAGGCCGCGGTAATCACCGCAGCTGCGGGCTGGTAGTCGGCCTCGGTCCAGGGCCGGATTTCGATATCTGGAAACGCCGTCGAAGCCGGCGGCGCGAAGTCGCTCAGCCGCAGAACCATGAACAGCCGCGGATGCCGCTGGAATCCCTGGTCGAGAAATGGCCGGGCAACGCTTCCCGCCTCATGCGCGAGCAGTTGAGCCTCGACCCGGTGAATTCCAGGAGACTGCTGCAGCGTCTCGATCACATGCGTCAGCAGCTTGATTTCGACTTCGTGCGGGTTAGACAAGCGGCCTCCGTTCGCCACGAAGAGGTCGCCGACCACGCCCTTGCTGCCTTCGTACACGAAAAAGCTGTAACCAAAGATGCGCCCGCGTTCAATCGCCGCATACCCTGGAAGAATTTTCGCGTCGACATAGCGCAGGATCATCTCCGCCGATCCGTTGTAATCCCAAGAGAGCAGGCTCGCCCAGGCTCGCGTCTCATCATCGAGCAGGGGGCGCAGGTCCACCGAAGAAAAATGTCTGAGGTCGAGAATCTCCACGGGGCTCCTGCAAAATCAGTCCAAACCAACTTACGGCGTCATTTGCGACGGCAGAACTCCGAGTTTAGTGCGTTCCCCGACGCGAGGCAAACCGCGAGAACACAGGGCAGCAACAGCGCCTATTCCACTCGATCGAGAAAGGTGATTTGTCCCGCCAAATCGTCGTTGCGGTGTTCCATGATCAACGTTTGCTTATCGGGCGACAGCGACCAACAATCGCAGAAATGCATTTCTCGCGCCCCGAACTGCATCCACGATTCAATTGTCAACTCATCGCCCTCCCATCTCGCAGATCCCCGAACCAGTCTGCCGTTCACCAAGTTTCTATCTTGCTCTCCACCGATGCAGTATTTGAAAATCACTCGATCTTCACTTCCGTCAACCTTCGTGACCACGATCTCTTGCTTCAGTTCAACCTCCGAGTGTTCAATCTTCATCAAAATAGCCTTGGGTGACGGGCCACGGAATCTGCTCTTGCCTAAGTTTGCATTCCAAACGCCAGCGAAATTAACCCTCATGTCTTTTTCCGCGACCTGCTACTGCGGCGTGGAACTTGCCGCCGCCGCAGCTACCCAGTAATAATCCAGGTGCTGCGCGGCATAATGCCCAAGGTAAGAGACGCGGCGGCCCGCCACCAGCTTCGCAATCTCCAACTGCGAATTCTCCGGAGCCACCAGCAAGTGCTCTTCCGGTGGAACGCTGCCCCAGTCGTAGTTGAAGGTGAGCTGGTTGCGATAAAAAGTCAGCCCATATTCCAGTTCACGCCGAACATGATAGACCGCAAGAGGCAACGGATGGGTCTCCATGTCAGCAATCTCCAAAGCCAGCGGACGCGCGGAAAGCGTCTGATCCAGGGGCACAGCTCCTAATCTCAAAACGATTCCTACAGTAAGCAAAACCGGTATGACTGTGACAAACCGCAGCATGCGCAGGCCTGCCTTGCGAACCAGCGTAAGCGCAATTCCGGCGCACAGTACACACGCCGCAGCGAGCGCCACCAGCGTCGGCTGCCTTCCCCAAGGCCGATGTTGCACGATGTAATCAATCAGCAACGCCGGAATAATCAGACCCCCTGCCAACAGCGCATGCAACACAGCCAGTCCCGTCGGGGATGGCCTGGCGTCACCTTGCTCCAAATGCTGCCGCAGGTAATCCGCCAATAGCAGCGCTCCTGCTGGAATCGCGGGAAGAATATAGCCGGGCAGTTTCGATTGTGAGATCGAAAACAATATGACCGGACTAATCAGCCAGCAGCACGCGAACACGCCGAATTGATTTTCGCAATCGCGGTCGACCCCGTTCGCCGGATTTCGTTTGCCCCACCACCAGCGGACTCGCTCAACAAACGCCGCAATCACGAAGACCGTCCACGGAACCAGCGCCAGTGCCGTTACTGGCAGGTAATACCAGAACGGCTCGGTATGGTGATAGAGATCTTTTGAGAACCTTTCCAGATTGTGCTCGAGAATGAATACCCGAAAGAACTCCGGATTACGCATTTGCACCGCGAGATACCACGGCATAGCAATCGCACAGAACAGAAGAATGCCCGGTAGCCAGAGCGTTTTAAGCACCAGTCGCAATTCGCGAACCGTCGTCGCATAGAGGACGATCACCAGCGCAGCCAGAAACAGCGCGACCGGTCCCTTCGCCAGCGTCCCCAGTGCGATAAACCCATAAAAGACCGCCAGGTAAATTCTCTTTCCACTTTCCCGCCAAGCCCACCACCCGAGCATTCCGATGGCGAAAGCCGCGGCCAACGCCATATCCATCGACGCGGCGCGGGCGTAGCCGATAACTCCTGCTGACGAGGCCGCGATCAGCGCGCCATCCAATTCAAATCCCCGGCGGAAGCGCCGAAGAAAAAAGTACACGGCAAGCACGAGGAAACTGGCATCGACTGCCGAAGGCAGGCGCGCTGCCCAATCGCTGACGCCGAACACGCCGTACGCGATCATCGCTTGCCAGTAATACAGAGGAGGCTTCTCGAGCCAGGGCTGGCCTCCGAGGACGGGCGTCATCCAGTCATGGGTCTCCAGCATTTCGCGCGCCACTTGCGCGTATCGCGGCTCATCGGCTCCGATAAGTCCGAACTGCGCCAATCCATAAAAAAACAGAAACGCGCAGAAGCCCGCCAGCAGTAGCGAATCAGTACGGGTTCGATTCGTCATGAGAGGACGAAAGGTTTCAAGGTTTCAAGGTTTCAAGGTTTCAAGGTTTCAGAAGGTTCAAGATTTCAAAATAATCGCAGGCAAAGCTTTCTCGGACGTATTAACCCTCGAAACGTTGAAACCTTGGGACATTGAAACCTTATGTCGATTCATTGTACGGAAGGACCGTGATGCAGCATGTCCAAAACCTGGCGCGCGGCCTGGGCCAGCGGACCCTCGAGCGAGCAACCGCTGGCGCACTCGTGCCCGCCCCCGCCAAAGCGCTCGGCCACTCGAGCCACATCAAGCTTGCCTTTGCTGCGCAAGCTTACCCGAAATCGCCCGCCGGGAAGCTGGCGAAAAAATGCCGCCACCTCAACTGCGCCGATCGAGAGCACATAATTCACCAGGCCTTCGCAATCCTCTTCTTTAGCTTCGCAGCGGTCCATCTGCTCCTGCGTCACCCAGGTCCAGCCGACGTGGCCTTCGGTGTTGAGGTTGCGCAAGGCCTCTCCCAGCAGCCTCATCTTGGCTATTGAGTGGGCAAAATAAATACTGCGCGCGCAGTGTGAAGGATCGGCGCCGGCCAGCACCAACTCACGCGCCAGAGCGAACGTATGCTGGTTCGTTCCTTGAAACATGAACGAGCCGGTGTCGGTCATCAGCGCGGTATAAAGGCAAGTGGCAATCTCAGGAGAAAAATGTGCTCCCGCTTCGCGCGCCAGCCGGAACACCATTTCGGCCGTGGCTACAGCTTGCGGATCAATCCAGTTCACATTGGCGAAGGGACGTCCGCTAACGTGGTGATCGATGCTGATCAGAAAGCGGTCCTCCAGCCCTTCGAGCCGGGTGCGGTGAATACTGTCACACTCCAGAATGATCGCAGCTTCATAGCTGCCCGTAATGCGATTGGCCTGCAGCACCTGATCGGCGAATGGCAACGTACGATAAATTCTCGGCACGCCATCGTGCAGCACCACGTCCGCCTGTTTGCCCATCGCGCGCAAAACCTGGCAGCACGCCAACGCCGATCCGACGGCATCGCCATCGGGCCGCGCGTGCGACGTAAGCACGAACCGGTCGCGCTGTTCGATTTGCTGGAGAACATCCTGCAGCATCGCTATGCCTTTTCTCGGCCCGCTTTTGTTTTCGACCTCATTCTCTTTTTCGCGCGTGCCAGCAATTCTTCTACTCGCGCTTTCTCGCGCTCAGAGCGGTCGAGCCGGAAATACAATTCTGGCGCGCGTCTGCGGCGCAAACGTTCCACAAGTTCGTGCCTTATGTATTCCTTGGCGGCAAGCAGGCCCTCAAGACTTCGCTCCGCTTCCTGGTCATCGCCATCCACATCCACAAGCACCTGCGCCGACCGGCCATCGTCGGCGATGTGAACCGCCGTCACTCGCACTAGCCCGATGCGCGGATCGGCCAGCTCTCCTTCGACCAGGGTTTCGATCTCCTCGCGCAAGGCCTCGCCCAACCGTCCGCGATGATACTTTACCCCGCGCTTCTCCACCGCTCACCCCGAAGTAAAACGCATGAGAATATCAGAAAACCGGCCCGAGATGTTGGCCCTGAAGTGCTATTGTCGCCCACAAAGGAGTGGTTCGGGTAAGTACAGAAGTAACAATGCGATAGGGGTGCAAGTGCTATTCGATATTTCGGATCGAACCGATCAACTTTACAAATACTCTACGAACGCATCGGATATTTCAGCTCCATGGTTGTTGGCGATACGCGTGGCCTTCCGCTCCACGTTTTTCATCAATCCATCGAGATAGTCGCGCGAATCGGAGATGGCAACCACGCCAACGGTGGCGCGATTCCACAAGCCGCTGGCATCAAGCTCTGCAACTGAAACGTTAAAACTGGCGCGCAGACGGTCTTTCAAGCTGCGCACTACCTGCCGCTTGTCCTTGAGCGATTGCGCTGCTTCGATGTGAAGTTCAAGCGTGAGGAAGGCGATGGGCATTCGGTTCTCAGTTCCCAGTTGTCAGTTCTCAGTAAGAATGCATGAGCGGCGAACTGAGAACCGAGAACTGAGAACTGTTTTCACGCAATTACTTCCGCTGCAATCCGCTCGGTCGCGAAAGCCTCAATCACATCTCCAACCTTGATGTCGCCGTAGTTGGAGATCGAGATGCCGCACTCCATACCATTGGTCACCTGGCTGGCATCGTCCTTAAAGCGCCGCAGCGATCCGACCTTGCCTTTGAACACCTGCACGTTGTCGCGCAGCAGGCGCACTTCAGAATCGCGCTTGATCAGGCCATCGCTCACGCGGCAACCAGCGACAGTCCCGACTTTCGGGATGCGGAAAACGTTTAGTACCTCGGCGCGGCCCTGGTAGGTTTCCTTGATGGTAGGCTCGAGCAAGCCGCTCATGGCGCGCTTGATCTCATCCTGCAATTCGTAAATGATCGAGTGCAGGCGGATGTCCACTTTTTCCTGCTCAGCGATTTCCTGCGCCTTGCGCTCCGGCCGCACGTTGAAGCCAATGATGATCGCATTCGACGCCGAAGCCAGCAGAACGTCGGTCTCCGTGATCGCGCCCACTCCCGACCGCAGCAGTTTCAGCCGCACTTTCTCGTTTGAGAGCTTGGTAAGGAGGTCGGTAATCACTTCCACCGATCCCTGCACATCGCCCTTGAGAATCACGTTCAGTTCCTTGGTGCCCGCAGCCTTGATCTGCTCGGCCAATCCTTCGAGCGACACGCGAGAACTCTTGGCCAGCGCGGCCTCGCGCGACTTCTGTTCTCGGTACTCCGAAATGCCGCGCGCCTTGTCGCGATCAGCTACCACCACGAACTGATCACCAGCTTGCGGCAGCGCCTCCATACCAATGATTTCCACCGGAGTCGAAGGCGGAGCCGTCTGCAACTGCGCTCCGCGATCGTCAAACATGGCGCGCACTTTCCCGTACACATTTCCCACGACGAAATTGTCGCCCGCGTTCAGCGTTCCATTCTGCACCAGCACCGTGGCCACGGGACCGCGCCCGCGATCGAGTTTCGCCTCCAGCACCACGCCGGTCGCCGCACGTTCCGGCGTAGCCTTCAATTCACCGAGGTCAGCGACCAGGCAAATCATTTCCATCAGAAGATTCAGATTGGTTTTCTTCTTCGCCGAAACGTCCACAAACACGGTCTTCCCGCCCCACTCTTCCGGTACCAATCCGCGGTCGCCAAGCTGTTTCTTCACCCGATCAGGCAAAGCGTCGGGCTTATCGATCTTGTTCACCGCGACGATGATGGGAACTTCCGCGGCGTGCGCGTGGTCGATGGCCTCAACCGTCTGCGGCATCACTCCGTCATCGGCCGCCACCACCAGCACCACAATATCGGTAGCCTTGGCCCCCCGCGACCGCATGCGCGTGAACGCTTCGTGACCCGGCGTATCGAGGAACACAATCTCGCGTCCGAATGCCGGAGATTCCTTGTCGGTTATCCGCACTTTGTAGGCGCCGATGTGCTGCGTGATGCCTCCGGCTTCGCCTTCCGCCACATTGGTGAGCCGGATCGAATCGAGCAACGTGGTCTTGCCGTGGTCCACGTGGCCCATGATCGTGACCACAGGCGGGCGTATCCCGGTTTCGGGAACCAACTCTTCGCTCGCGGCAGCCGCATCAATCTCTTTCGCGGTCTGCTCTTCAAACGTGATCACGTTCGTGTCGGCACCGAAGAAGCGCGCCATCTCGCTCGCCAGTTCGGCATCGAGCGTCTGGTTGATGGTGGCGAATACGCCCTTCGACAATAACCGCGAGATTAGATCCTTGGCGCGAATCTCCAGCTTCTCGGCCAGATCTTTTACGCTGATTCCTTCCGTGATGGTGATGCTGCGCGTAATCGGCAGCGGCTCGTTCGACACCACCATGCGCGGCGGCGGCGTGTAGCCCTTCATCGGGCCTTCCTTCACGCCGCGTGGAACATAACGCTGGCCCGGCCGCCGCGCCGGACCACCCGGACGAGCGCCCGGACGCGTGGTTCCCGGAGGCGGAAGCGCCGGACCCACGCCCAACGGACGCGCTCCCGCGGGCGACTGCCGCGTGGGATGCATCGGTCTCCGCTCACCCGGACGCAGCGGCGGACGCGGCGCACCGGGAGCTCCACCAGCCATCGGCGGACGGCGCTGAAAAATTGGTTGGCCGGGTACGGGACGTCCTGGGAGCGGACGCGAAGCGCCGCCGATCGGCACTCCCGGCTGCACCGGCGGAGCCGCCCGCAGCGGTGCTTTGTACACGGGTCGCGGCCCGGTTTGCGGAACAATCATCCGCGGCACTGGAGGCGCAGATGGAGGAACGGCCGGCCGCGCCGCAGTGGGAGCCGCTGGCGAAGCGCTCGCCGAAACTCCCGAAGGCGCTCCCGCAACTGGAACCGATGCCGCCGGAGGTGGCATCGCTGGGCGCACCGGCGCGCTCACAGGTGACGATGAAGCCGGTGACGATATCGCAGCAGGAGGTGCAACGACCGGGCGCACCGGTACGACGGGAGCTGCGGGCGGAGCAGCCACCGAAGCTGCCGGAGCCGTCACCACTGGCTTCGCCACCGGCGGCGCAATCGTCGCAGGCTTCTCCGCCGGAACATGCGCAGCTGGCGGCGGTGCGGGACGCAGCGGCGCTGTCGGCGCCACAGCTTCCTTGCGCTGCGTAATCGCCTTGAGCACATCCCCGGGACGGGAGATGTTTGACAAATCAATTTTGGTCTTGATTTCTTCTTCGCCGCGAGACGCGCGTGAACTCGACTTGCCAGCCGAGGACGAACCTTCCGCCGAGGAGCGGAGGTGCACACGTACTTTCTCCGCTTCGTGCTCTTCCAGAGAACTGGAGTGTGTCTTCTTCTCTGTCACTCCGACCAGCGGAAGTGTGTCGAGAATGGCTTTGCTCTTGACTTCCAGCTCTCGGGCAAGATCGTTGATTCGAACCTTACTCATCCGGCCTTTCATTTCTCCGTGCTGTAGTTAGGTCATCATCGACCTCACGGAGTCAGTTTCTTCGGTCCCACGCCGTCGAACTTATGCCAGCGCGTCATAATTATTCTCTGGTTTCGGAGGCGGATTCCGCTTCCGGTTCGGGCTGCTCTCCAGAAGCCTCCGCCTGCCCTTCATTCTTATCCGTGCCCAGGGCGTCTGCCTCGATTGTGCCTTCTTCGGTCGCCGCAGGAACTTCTGCGGTAACGTCTTCTGCACCGGCCTCAGGAGTCTCCGCCACGGCTACCTCGCCATCCGCCACTAATTCGCCTTCCACCACCGCACCCTGCTCCAGGCTGGCGAAGTAATTATTCACCGCAAGACTGATCTTTTCCACCGTCTTCGGCCCAATGCCTTCGATCGCCTCTAATTGCTCCGGCGTCATGTCAGCCAAAGCTTCCACCGTGCTCACGCCAGCGGCGTTTAGCTTCTCGACCAGTCCTTCACCCAGGCCCGGCACACTCTCCAGCGGCGTAGCCGTCTGCGTGACCATCGCCGACATCTGCTGTTCCACTTCCTGACGCTTCTCTTCCTCGCTCTTGATGTCGATCTTCCAGCCCAGCAGCTTCGCCGCCAGGCGCACGTTTTGCCCCTTCTTGCCGATGGCAAGCGATAGCTGGCTGTCATCGACCACCACTTCGAGATGCTTGCCGCCGGAATCGACCACGGTAACCTTGCTGACTTTCGCCGGCTGCAAAGCTTTCTCGGCAAACGTCACCGCATCTTCGTGATACTCGATGATGTCAATCTTCTCGCCATGCAGTTCGCGGATGATCGACTGCACCCGCATCCCTTTCATGCCCACGCAGGCGCCCACAGCGTCCACGTCTTTGTCTTTGGACATGACGGCGATCTTGGTGCGCTCTCCGGCCTCGCGCGCAATCGCGCGGATCACCACGGTTCCGTCATAAATTTCCGGCACTTCGGTCTGGAATAAATGCTGCACCAGATCAGGCACCGCACGAGACACGACCACACCCGGTCCCTTCGAAGCTTTTTCTACACGAGCAATCACCACGCGCACGCGTTCACCGATCGCGAACGACTCCAGCCGCGACTGCTCCTTGCGCGGCATGCGCGCTTCCGCCTTGCCGATGTCGAAGATTACATCCGGACCTTCCACCCGCTTCACGGTAGCGTTCACTACTTCGTTCACGCGTCCGATGTATTCGTTGTAAACGGTGTCGCGCTCCGCCTCGCGCACCTTCTGAAAGATCACCTGCTTCGCCAACTGCGCCGCAATACGGCCGAGAATCCCTTCCGTAACTTTCGGCGTCCGCAACTCTCCGCCAACTTCCAGGTTCGGATCCACCTTGCGCGCGTCTTCCAGAGTGATCTGCAGCAAAGGATCTTCCACCTGCTCCGGCGTCTCCACCACCGTCTTCACCGCGAACGCATTGATCTTGCCGGTCTCTTTGTCGAGCTCGGCGCGCAGATTCTCCTGAGTCTTGTAGTATTTGCGCGTAGCCATGACGATGGCATCTTCCACCGCGCTAACCACAATCTGCGGATCAATCCCTTTTTCGCGGCTCAACGCGTCGATCGTGTTGTAAAGCTCACTAGCCATAGGACGTATTCCGTTAAGAAGCCCGCTGCGTACCACGTTTCAAAGTTTCAGGGTTTCAATGTTTCCAAAAAAACGTGCTGCCGCCGATCTTCAACTTTGAAACCTTGAAACTATGAAACCTAGATCTCGGGCACCAGATTCGCCTTTTCCACATTGGCGAATTCAATTCCGATCTTCTGCCCTTGCTCGTCGCCCATCTTCATCTTGCGGCGCGATTTGTGGCTGGCCACGCTCAAATCGAGCGTCAGCCGGCCATCGCGAAAACTTTCCAGCCGCCCTTCGAAGTACCGGTTGTTGCCTACTGGATTCCTCGTCGTCAGCTTCACCCGGCTGCCGACAAAGCGCTCAAACTCAGCCGGCTTCGTCAGCTTCCGGTCCAACCCCGGCGATGAAACTTCCAGCGTATAGCTTGTCGGAATCGCGTCCTCGACATCGAGGATGGTCCCAAACTCGCGGCTGAAGTTCGCGCAATCTCCGTGCGTCACTCCTGCCAGCGGATCGCCACTCGCCGCTCCCGGCTTGTCCAGAAACACGCGCAGCATGCGGGCTTTGCCACTTCCGCGAAACTCCAAGTCGACCACTTCCAGCCCGCTGGAGGCGGCTACCCGCTCCGCTATCTCTCGTACCCGATCAAGCTCAAGTGCCATGCATCCAATAACTTGCAGCCGTGCCTACCCAGCCGATTCCTCGCCAACGAAAAAGTGGGCTTGCGCCCACTGGTGTGCTTCGCCAAACTCCGGTACTACACAACAGTTCTCAGTTTTCTAATATACGCCCGGAAGGGGGTAAAAGACAAACTGGGGGTGAGTCAAGAAGCGCCACGTGAACTGCTATAATCCCGCCAATGAGCCGCCTATTCGAGTCATTCGAGTTTCTGGATCGAGGGTGGGACATTCGCGCGCTTGAGAACCAGTCACTCCGATCAGTATTTCTGTGGCTGCTGCCGCTGCTGTTCGTTCTTGGGGCGGACTGTGTCGTCGAGGCTTACGTGATCTTCCATCTACACCGCGTCAACTGGCCAATCGTTTTCAACCTCCCCGTCGTCGGCTTGCTCGCCTTTCGCTACGCACGAATTATCTATCCCCGACTCCCTCGCTAATCCCTCACCCGAACTAACCCTTTCCCCGGCCCCAAAATCGCACGCCCCGGAAAAACATCCGGCACAATCTTGCCCTCATCCACCACCAAGGTTCCACCCACCACCAGATAACGCACGCCCACGCTCGGCTCCATAGGCTTCTCAAAAGTAGCCCGATCACTGATAGTCGCTGCATCAAACACCACAACGTCCGCGTCGCATCCCTCCTGCAATCGGCCTTTCCGCCGCGCCGCCGGCGTCGACCGCTCCAGCATCTCCGCCGGCATAAAGCTCATCTTCCGGATCGCGTCCATCAGTGTCACGGTACCTTTCTCGCGCACATATTGCGCCAGCACCCGCGAGTAAGTTCCGGCGTTGCGAGGATGGCCTTCCAGTCCATCGCTGGCAATCATCACCAGCGGATTAGGGATGACCTTGTCCACAACTTCTTGCGTGTTGGCATAAACCAGCACCCACTGCGTTTTGCTCGAATTGTGCAGTTCCTCGAAGCGTTCCTTGGTGAGGTGCTCGCCTGTATCCGGGAGCACGAGGTCGCCGTAATCGATGCCGAGTTTCTCCCGCCATCCCGGATTGAACAAAGCCGAGTTCACCGCTGTCATCCCTGCAATGTAGGGATACGCCTCCGTCGTAACATCCAACCCGCGAGCCCGCGCGCCCTCTACCATCGCAAGGCACTCCAGCGAATCGCGCAGGCAACTGCTGTTGATGTGCACGATGTGCAACGACGCCCCAGTGATCGCCGCCGCCCCAATCACTTCGCTCACTGCCTCAATCCCGGACCCCGGCTCGACCCGTCCCGCACTGCGGATGTGCGTGTACACCGGCAGCCCACGCTCCGCAGCAAGACGAAACATGTCGATCACCTCAAGCCGCGTAGCTCCCGGTGTGTATTGAATGCCCATCCCAACGGCCAATCCGCCGGCATCAAGCTCTGCCCGCAAGCGCCGCTCGATAGCTTCGATCTGCTCCGGCGTGGCAGGCTGATCAGTAGCCGGTCCGCTTTTCGGGAGAATCTCAGGCGCACCACCTCCACCTCCGATAATTTCGGCCGGCAGCGGCGCCCCGAACACCGCAGCCCGCGCCGCTACGTGGCTGGCCGACGTTCCGTAATGAATCAGCGAGTGACCTTCTTTAGATTTCAGGAATTTCGCAACGTCGGGCGCACCGATTTCCAGTTCCAGCGCGCTGGTCACCCCATCCAGTGCCTTAACCCGCTGGCTTGCCATATCCTGACCATGCTGGTGCAGATCAATGAATCCGGGAGCAACCACCAGCCCGCCAGCATGAATCACCCGCTGCCCATTCAAAACTTCAGTCGAGACGCGGACAATCTTCCCGTCGCGAATACCAACGTTCCGCACCCCATCGAGCCCGGTCTCGGGATCGATAACGCGCCCGCCCTCGATCACCAGATCGTACCGCTGCGCCGCTAGGATGGTCGTTGAGAACACCAGAAGAGAGAAAAAGAAAATCAGCTTGCGCATAGTTGCTCCGTAAGGCCTAGCGATCATATCAAGAGTTGCCCGTAACTCAAGGCGTCGTCATTCCGACCGCGCGTGTTTTGCTTCACGCGCGGAGGAATCTCAGTCGGCACGGCTTATGGGGGGATAGGCAAGGACGCTGCTCGGTCGCTTCCAGCGTCGCAGCCAAAATTTGCCTCAACCCCGCGCTCTCTCTAGAATAAAGATTCACTGCCACGCCAGGGAGAATTTCCGAGAACCCTATGATTCATTTTCCCGTACCCGAAGCTCTCACCTTCGACGACGTCCTCCTCTTACCAGCGCGCTCCGACGTAATTCCCGCGACCGCCACCACGCAGACGCAGATCACCCGCAGCATCACCCTGAATATTCCCATCGTCAGCGCCGCCATGGACACCGTCACCGAATCGCACATGGCCATTGCGCTCGCCCAGCAGGGCGGTCTCGGCATCATCCATCGCAACCTGAGCATCGAGCAGCAGGCCGATGAAGTGGACAAGGTGAAGCGCTCGGAAAGCGGCATGATCGTCGATCCGGTGACAATGTCGCCCACCGACAAAGTCAGCGACGCGCTCGAGATCATGCGCCGCTACAAAATTTCCGGCGTGCCGATCACCGAGCACGGCAAGTTAGTCGGCATTCTCACCAACCGCGACCTGCGCTTCGAAACCCGCTTCGATATTCCTATCGATCGCGTAATGACCAAGAAAAATCTCATCACGGTGCCCGTCGGCACCACGCTCGAAGATGCCGAAGAAATTCTCCACGAGCACCGCGTGGAAAAACTCCTGGTAGTCGATGACAAGTACAACCTCAAGGGACTGATCACCGTAAAAGACATTCAGAAAAAGCTGAAATATCCCAACGCCGCCAAAGATTCTCAGGGACGCCTGCGCGTTGGCGCGGCCATCGGTGCAACGGGCGACTTTCTCGAACGCGCCCAGGAATTGGCCGAAGCCAAAGTCGACGTGCTCGCCATCGACAGTGCCCACGGGCACTCCACTAAGGTCTTGGAAGCCGTGAAGCTGGTGAAGTCGAAGCTGCCTGAGATGCAACTCTTGGCCGGCAACGTCGCCACCTTCGACGGCGCCTGCGAACTGGCTCGCGCCGGAGCCGACGGCATCAAGGTTGGCATCGGTCCCGGATCCATTTGCACCACGCGCGTAGTCACCGGCGCCGGCGTGCCGCAGATCACCGCCATCGCCGAGGCTTTTCGCGCCACCAAAGACGCGGGCGTTCCCATCATCGCCGACGGCGGTATCAAGTACTCCGGCGACATCACCAAAGCCCTGGCGGCAGGCGCCAGCGCGGTGATGATCGGCTCACTCTTCGCCGGCACCGATGAAAGTCCCGGCGAGTTGATTCTCTACCAAGGCCGCTCTTTCAAGTCTTATCGCGGCATGGGCTCGATCGGCGCCATGGCGCAAGGTTCCAGCGAACGTTATTTTCAGAACACTGAAGGCGATTCTTCCGCCGCCGTCTCTTCGATGGACGGCGAATCCAACCGCCTCGGCAAACTCGTTCCCGAAGGCATCGAAGGCCGCGTTCCCTACCGCGGCTCCGTCGCCATGATCGTCCACCAGATGGTCGGCGGATTGAAATCCGGCATGGGCTACTGCGGCTGCGCCACCATCGCCGAACTCCTGCAGAAAACGCGCTTCGTGCGCATCAGCGGCGCCGGGCTCCGCGAAAGCCACGTCCACGATGTAATGATCACCCGCGAGGCTCCCAACTATGGCGTCGAATAGGATGAACCCCATCGCGGGTGCGCGACTCGCTTGAGCAACGATCGTCATGAGGTTCTCAAGGCCTGGATCGCCGCCGTCCTCTGGCTGATCGTCATCGCCATCGAATCCAGTGCCCTGCTCTCAGCCCACAACACCGGCCGCATTCTCTATCCTCTGTTTCATTTCCTCTTCGGCCTCGACCGGGACCGCTTCGCGGTTTGGCATTTCTATATTCGCAAGTCAGGCCACGTCGTCGGATACGGTACGCTGAGCATCCTCCTTTTCCGCGCCTGGCGCGCCACACTGCCCGCGCCGAACCATCTAAGGTGGACCATGCTCTGGGCCAACATCGCTATCCTCGGAACCGCTCTGGTAGCCAGTCTCGACGAATGGCACCAGAGCTTCATCCCTTCGCGCACGGGACGCTGGCAGGACGTCGTTCTCGACACCTGCGCAGGGGTCGCCGCGCAGATATTGATTCTTTTGTGGTGGAAGATGTCCGGGAAGGGCACGAGTTCACTCATGCCCTCTAACACGACCCAGAAGGATGGCTTTAGCCGCTGAGGTGTTTTTTAGTTTCCAGTCACGCTCGATGTAGGTCGGCGTTTCGCCAGCTGCAAAATCCCAGCGGCAACCAAAGCCATTCCCGCCGAGAAGTAAAACGGGATCGCAGCGCCGTAATGCTTCCACAGTTCACCGGTGATCAAACTCGCCGCCAGAGTAGCCACGCTGGTCACAAAAAAATAAATCCCCAGCGCACGCCCGCGCACCTGCGATTCAACTGTCTCCACCACCAGAGCCTTCAGCACGGGCTGAGTCAGAGCATAATAAAAACCATACACCGCCATCGCAATCCAAATCGCCACCGTAGAAGGCGCACGCCCAAAAACAAAATACACCACGGCAAAAATCATGTAGCCCGCCGATCCCACCAGCCGCCGCGAAACGTGGTCACTGAACCATCCAGCAGGCCACGATGCAAGCGTGTAAGTAATGTTGAAGACCAGCCCCAGCAGGGGCGCCATGGCCACCCGAATCCCAACACTCTGCGCCCGCAGGACGAGGAACATGTCACTCGAGTTCCCCAGAGAGAACAGCGTCACCGCTACCAGCACAAAGTAAAAGGGCGCGGGCAGAGCGCTCCGCTCCCCCGACGATGAGCCGTCACTCCTGAGCTTTTCGGATGTGGGGACAGCCGCCCTCGGCTGTCCACCGGGCGCAGCCCGGCGCTTTTCTTGAATCCCCAGCACCGCAACCAGCACGCACAACGCGCCCGGAACTGCAGCCGCCCAGAACACACCCCTAATTCCAAAACGCGCGAGCAGAACCAATGCGGCCAGCGGCCCCGCAATCGCTCCGGCAGAATCCATCGACTGAATCAGCCCATAAGCCGCACCCAGCCGCTCCTTCGGCACGGATTCCGCGACCATCACGTCGCGCGGCGCTCCGCGCACGCCCTTGGCCAATCGATCCGTGAATCGAATCAGCAGAATCTGCGGCCAAGCCGTCACGATTGCAAGCAGAGGCTTCACCGCATTCGCCCCGAAGTATCCCGCAACGACAACCGGCTTGCGGCGAGAGATGTGATCAGTTAGGTATCCAGAAAAAAGCTTGGCGAAAGACGCCACGCTCTCGGCGACGCCTTCAATCAATCCCAACTGCGCTGGCCCCGCCCCCAGCGATGCCAGAAACGCCGGCAACACCCAGTACGCCATCTCGGAGGCGGTGTCGTTCAGGAAAGAAGTGAAGCCGAAGGCATGAATGTTCCGCTCAGCGGAAGGCTCACGCTCGGCGTGACGATCTGGCATGAAGCAGTTTTACCACGAGGCAGAAAAAGCTAGAAACTGAGAACTGAGAACTGAGAACTGCCTCAGTACATCGCGTCGTACTTACTCACCAACCACTGCCCATCTTTGTTTTCCTCAGTGACCGTGAAGAGTTCCCTGTAGGTAGTGGACTGACCGGGACCAGTAAGCCGCTTCCCGCGGTAGTGAAGAATGGTCAGTGGCGGCGCACTCTCCCACTCCGCCAACTCCCAGGAAAGCAGCGGATGCTGCGCCTCCGAGTTGCAGATAAAGTGGGCGTACTTTTTACGGTAATCGTGCTCCCATCCGGAGAGCAGCTCATCGCAGTGCCCATCGCGCAACTGGCGAAGAAAAAGGTTGGCGCTGTGCTCAATCGTGCGGTCGCGCAGCGGATTCATCCGGATGCTGACCGGCAGCCCGGTCAAAGGATCGCGATCTTCGGACCGCGCCAGCACTGGCCCCTGATTGCTAAGCCACCAGATGTAGCCGAGAAATCCAAACACCAGCAGCGCGCCAACGCTGACCGCAATAGCGATCTGTGTGCGAGTGAATCCCATCTGAGAGAAATTTTATCCGGATTGCAACTTACAGCAAGATTACCGCCGGGGGCCGCAGCAGTACATGTACCGCCGCGCCAGGGGTAAAGCAATGTGCCAAAAAGAAAAAGGCGCGGTTAGAAACCGCGCCTTGCTTAACCTCGAAAACCAACTACTCTTTCTTGTCCTCGGCTTCTTCCTTAACTGGCTCGACGCCACCTTCGTGCTGCGCCTGCGCCTCGGCATCTTCCATCGCCTTCTTGGCCTCGGCAAGTTTCTTGGCACGGGCTTCGGCGCGCTTCTCGCGCTTTTCATCCAGCACTTTTTCGCTTCCCAGCAGTTCGAGAAAAGCCTTGTCAGCGCCGTCGCCCTTATTCCAACCGGTGCGAATGATGCGCGTGTAGCCGCCTTCGCGATCGCCAAAGCGTGGCCCGACGGTGTCAAACAGCTTTACCAGCGCTTCGTCGGTCATGAGGTACGCGCCCGCTAACCGGCGCGCCGCAAGATCGCCGCGCTTGCCGAACGTAATCATCTTCTCGACGATTGGCCGCGCCGCCTTGGCCTTGGGAACGGTCGTCTCCACCCGTTCCTCGACGATCACCGACGTGACCAAGTTCCGCAGCAGCGACCGCCGGTGCGCGGTGTTCCGTCCCAGTTTGTATCCCGCAACTTTATGACGCATGGTGAACCCCAGTTCTCGGTTCTCAGTTCCCAGTTCTCAGTTGCTCGGCGCAGCCGGACTATTGTCTTCGCAACCTTGAAACTTTGAAACCTTGAAACCTGCGTTAGTCTACAGCTGATCGTCCGGACCGTAAGCCGAAGCCGGCAGCACCAGATTCGAAGTCGGCCCAGGCACGGCGTTCCCGTGCTCGTCGATCTTCATGCCTAGACTCAGACCCATCGAGGAAAGTATTTCCTTGATCTCGTTCAGCGACTTGCGGCCGAAGTTTTTGGTCTTGAGCATTTCCGATTCCGTCTTCTGCACCAGTTCGCCGATGGTCTGAATGTTCGCGTTCTTCAGGCAGTTGTAGCTGCGCACCGAAAGCTCGAGTTCCTCGACCGACCGGTTCAGGTTCTCGTTGTGAATCTCCGGCTTGCGATCATCCGACGACGACGTACCAGTTTCAATCTCTTCCTCAAAGTTGATGAAGATGTTCATATGATCCTTCATCAATTTCGCCGACAGGCCGATGGCATCCGCCGGAGTAATGGACCCGTTGGTCCACACCTCGAGCGTCAGCTTGTCGTAGTCGGTAATCTGGCCAAGACGCGCCGCTTCCACGGTGTAGTTGCACTTGCGCACCGGAGAGTGCACCGAATCGATGGGAATGAATCCGATGCCGAGATCCTCATCGAAGTTCTTGTCAGCGGAAGTGTAGCCGCGGCCGCGCTTCAGCCGCATTTCCATGTCCAGCTTGCCGCCTTCGCTGACCGTGGCAATGTAAACGTCTTTGTCGAGAACTTCCACGTCGCCGTCGGCTTCAATCATCCCGCTGGTGACAACGCCCGGCTGGTCCGCCCGCAAATAAATCGCCTTCGGCGCATCACCGGCCAGCTTGAACGGAATCTGCTTCAGGTTGAGGATGATGTCAGTCGCATCCTCCACCACGCCGGGGATCGACTGAAACTCGTGCAGCACACCTTCCATCTTCACCGCGGTAACCGCAGCGCCTTCAATCGAACTCAGCAGCACGCGCCGCAGGGCGTTGCCCACGGTGGTGCCAAAGCCGCGCTCAAACGGCTGCGCCCAGAAAATTCCGTACTTGTCAGTGAGGGTGGAAGTGTCAACTGCGAGACGTTTCGGTTTCTGAAAACCTTTCCAAAGCATTTGTTTCTCCTTCGGCCGTTTGGCTCAATCCCAGCTCGCTGAGTGGTCCAACTCAGGTCAATACCGGGACAGGCTGATCTGGCTCGAAATGTGCACTAGACCAAAGTTTCAAAGTTGCAAGGTTTCAGTGTTTCAAGGTTGCGATAAACCGCAGCGATTTTGAAACCTTGAAACCTTAGAAACTTTGAAACCTTACTTGCTATACAACTCAACAATCAATTGCTCGTTCACCGGCAACTGAATATCTTCACGCTTGGGCAGCGACAGTACCCGCGCCTTGTAAGCATCGCGATCAACTTCCAGCCAGTTGGGCAGCGTGCCGTGGCTGGCGAATTCCTTGGCCAACTCGAGCACGGCGAGCTTCTTGCTGTTCTCGCGAATCGAAATTTCCTCGCCCGCACTCACCTCATAGGAAGGAATGTTGACCTTGCGATTATTCACCGCGACGTGCCCGTGACGCACCAACTGCCGCGCCTGTCGCCGTGACTGCGCAAAGCCGAGCCGGAACACCACGTTGTCCAGACGCCGCTCCAGTTGCTGCAGCAACAGTTCGCCGGTCACGCCTCGCGTGCGCGCCGCTTTCTCAAAGTAGTTGCGGAACTGGCCTTCCAGCGTGAAGTAGATGCGCTTGGCTTTCTGCTTCTCGCGCAATTGCAAACCGTAGCCAACAATCTTGGCCTTGCGGTCTTTCCCATGTTGTCCGGGAGCGAAGTTGCGCTTCTCGATGGGGCACTTATCGCTAAAACACTTCGAGCCTTTGAGGAACAGCTTCATGCCCTCACGGCGGCATAGACGGCAAACTGCATCGGTATAACGTGCCAAATTGTTCTCCTTTTGGATGACCGGTTTACAGGTTTGGCTTCACCCTTCATCCCGGACGGTAAAGCAAAGTCTCAAGGTTTCGAGGGTTTCAATGTTTCAAAGTCTTTTGAAACCTTGAAACTCTGCAACCTTGAAACCTCTTAAACAGCTGCTAACTGCTCACACACGCCGTCTCTTCGGCGGCCTGCATCCGTTATGCGGAATCGGCGTCACGTCGCGAATCGATCGCACCTCAATGCCTGATGATGCCAGAGCGCGCACCGCCGACTCGCGCCCCGAACCCGGACCGCTCACTCGCACATCCACGCTGCGCACCCCATGATCGCGAGCCAGGTTGGCCGCATTCGAGGCCGCCTGCTGCGCCGCGAACGGCGTGCCTTTGCGCGATCCGCGAAAGCCCAGAGATCCCGAACTCTTCCACGACAGAACGTTGCCGTTCATGTCGGTGATGGTCACGATCGTGTTATTGAAGGAAGCCTGCACATAGCACAGCCCATGCGGAACGTGCTTGCGCTCCTTCTTCTTAAACGTTTTCTTCTTGCCCTTTTTCTCCGGTGCGGCCGTGCCGCCCGCTGCTACTGGTTTGGCCATTGAAACCTCGGTTTCAAAGTTTCAAGGTTTCAAGTTTCAAGGTCAAAATCTTTGAAACCTTGAAACCTGCGAAACCTTGAAACCTGCTCTTAAGTTTTCGACGTTGCCTTCTTCTTCGTTGACACCGTTCCCTTGCGCGGGCCTTTGCGGGTGCGCGCGTTGGTATGCGTACGCTGTCCCCGGACCGGCAAATTGCGGCGGTGACGGAACCCGCGATAGGAGCCGATTTCGATGAGCCGCTTGATGTTCATCGAAACTTCCTTGCGCAGATCGCCTTCCACCATCCCTTGTGCCTCAATCACGGTGCGGATGCGGTTGACTTCCTCTTCGCTGAGGTCCTGGACCTTCTTCATCGGGTCCACCTTGGCCTCGTCCAGAATGCTGCCGGCGCGCGGATGCCCGATCCCGTAGATGTAGGTCAACGCAATGTTGATGTGCTTCTGGCGCGGTAAGTCAACGCCTGCGATACGTGCCATTGTTCCTGACCTCTCCCAGCTTTTTAGCCCTGGCGCTGTTTATGTTTCGTGTTGACGCAGATCACCCGCACCACACCCTTGCGGTGGATGACCTTGCACTTGTCACAGATTTTCTTTACGGACGCTCGTACTTTCATATCAGTTCTCAGTTCTCAGTTCTCAGTTCTCAGTCGAAACCGACCTGAACAGAGTTGAGAACATTATCCCCACAATCTCACTTATAACGATAAACAATCCGGCCGCGATTCAGGTCGTAAGGCGAAAGCTCCACCGCGACCTTGTCCCCAGGCAATATCCGAATAAAGTTCTTGCGCATCTTGCCCGACACATGCGCCAGCACCTGGTGCTTGTTCTCCAGTTCCACCTTGAACATGGCGTTCGGCAGCGGTTCCAGAACCACCGCCATCACCTCAATCGCGTCCTCTTTGCTCATGCACCTCTCAGAAATCTCAGCTATCAGCTATCAGTTTTCGCTGAAAGCTGATGACTGAGAGCTCATTTCGTCAAAATCACGGGCCCATCTTTCGTCACCGCGACGCAATGCTCAAAATGCGCGCTGAAGCTGCCGTCGACCGTGACTGCCGTCCACTTATCGCCCAGCACTCGCGTTTCCGGCTTGCCGTAATTCACCATGGGCTCGATCGCCAGAACCATGCCTTCACGCAACTTCGCACCGTGACCCCGCGCCCCGAAGTTTGGTACTTGCGGCTCTTCGTGCAAGCGCGTCCCAATCCCATGCCCCACAAATTCACGCACCACGCTGAATCCGGCGGCCTCCACGTGCTCCTGCACTGCCGCTCCCACATCGCCCACCGAGTTGCCGATGAGCGCCTGGTCAATGCCGCGGTAAAGCGATTCCTCGGTGACGGTCAGCAACTTGCGCAACTCCGGCTTCACCGCGCTCACCGGAACCGTAATCGCCGCGTCGCCGTAGTACCCGTCCAGCACCACGCCGCAATCGATCGAGACGATGTCGCCGTCTTTCAGCGCCCGCTTTTCCGATGGGATGCCATGCACAATCTCTTCATTCACCGACGTGCACAGCACGCACGGATAATCGAAGTAGCCTTTAAACGCCGGCTTGGCCCCAAGTTCCGCGATCTTCTTCTCAGCGGCGCGCTCCAAGTCCATCGTAGTCACGCCCGGCGCCACCATCGAGCGCACCTCATCGAGAACCTGGCGCACGATGCGGCCGCTGTGCCGCATCCGCTCAATCTCCGCCGCTGACTTGCACACAATCGCCATTCTTATGCGCGATCCTCAGGCATGATGATCCTCAAGAATCCTGAAAATCTGCTCCGTAACCTCGTCCATCGGCAGATCGCCGTTCACCGAGATCAATCTTCCCGTGCGCTGGTAATAGTCCGCCACGGGAGTTGTCTGCTCCTGGTAGGCCGCGATACGGGGCTGAATCACCTCCAGCCGGTCGTCATTGCGAGTCACCAGCTTCGTCCCGTCAATGTCGCAAACTTCATCGAAACGTGGCGGCTGGAAGTGAACGTTATAGATCCGCCCGCAGGTGGGACAAGAACGGCGTCCAGTAATCCGGAGCAACAATTGATTATAGTCTACGTCCAGGCGGATCACAATTGGCCACGCCCGAGTCGGCCGCGAGTTGTCAAAGAGCCTGTCGTCAAGCAATGCATCCAGCCATCCGGCCTGAGCCGCTGTTCGCGGGAAGCCGTCCAGAATGTAACCCCGCTTGCAGTCCGGCTGCACCAGCCGATGCCGGACCATCTCACAAACTAGATCGTCGGAAACCAACTCTCCCCGGGCCATTACGGCCTTGGCCGCCATCCCGAGTTCCGTGCCCTCGGCCACATTCAGTCGCAACAGGTCTCCCGTAGAAACCTGCGGGATCCCGTACCGCTCCATGATGCGCTTGGCCTGCGTGCCTTTACCTGCGCCCGGCGGTCCAAGCAGCACGACGGGGCCTACATCACGTGAGGTTTCCTGCGCCATCAGTTGGCCAAAGCCTCCCGATCTCAGTGTTCCCGGTCGGCCTCCCACAAGACCGTTCCGGTTCCAACAAGCTGCAGCAACCCCAGACAAATTTGTCATTCGGTAATCGGGTAATTTTCTAATTCGAACGAGCTGTTCCGACGCGTTTCAAATTACCCAATTATCCGATTACTCAATAACCAAATCTTCCCTACGACCAGTTCCGGCGCCCGCGAATCCGTCCGCTGCGCGGCGTGAATCCGTCGTAATGCCGCATGATCAGCTGGGCCTCGACCTGCGTAACCGTATCCATGGCCACGCCGACCACGATCAGCAACGAAGTTCCGCCAAAATAGAAATTCACTCCCAACCCGTTCGTCACCCACACTGGAAGTTTCTCAAACAGGCCTCCTCCCAGCCATAACGGCAAATGGTTCAAATGAATGCCAGTGATCATCCACTCCGGAATGAACGAAATAATAATCAGATACAGCGCACCCACTAGCGTAATCCGAGTCAAAACTTCGTTGATGTAGTCGGCCGTGCGCTTGCCCGGACGAATGCCCGGGATAAACCCACCGTACTTCCGCATGTTGTCAGCGACTTCGCTGGGATTGAAAACGATTGATACGTAGAAGTACGCGAAGAAGATAATTCCCACGGCATACAGCACCGTATACAGCGGCTCGCCCCATCCCAGCATCCGAATCATATCGCCGAAGTAGCGGCTGTTCTTCAAGCCATAACCAATCGTCTGCGGCAAAGTAAGAATCGAAGACGCGAAGATGACCGGCATCACGCCGCCCGCATTCACCCGCAACGGAAGATGCGTAGACTGCCCGCCCATCACCTTTCGTCCCACCACTCGCTTGGCATATTGCACCGGAATGCGCCGCTCGCAGCGCTCGACGTAAACAATGAACGCCACCACCGCAATCATGAAGACGACCAGCCCCGCCATCAGCACCGGCGTGATCGCTCCCCAGGTCCCGTTCTTCGCTTTTTCGATCAGATCCTGCACGCCGCGCGGCAGTCCCACCACAATGCCGGCAAAAATCAGCAGTGACATGCCGTTGCCGATCCCGCGGTCGGTGATCTGCTCGCCCAGCCACATGACAAAGGCGCTGCCCGTGGTCAGGGTCAGCATCGTCATCAGAACGAACGGAATGCCCGGGTGCAGCACAAAGTCGCCAGCCTTCTCTAGCCCGATGGCAATGCCAAACGACTGCACCGCGCTGAGAATAACGGTGATGTATCGAGTCCACTGGGTAATCTTCTTGCGTCCCAGCTCGCCTTCCTTTTGCAGCTTTGCCAACGGCTCATACACCACAGTCAAAAGCTGCAAAATAATCGATGCCGTGATGTACGGCATGATCCCCAACGCAAAGAGAGTCAGACGGCGCAGATTGCCACCGGAAAACAGATCGACGAACCCAAGCAGCGATCCCGCGTTCTGATTGAAATACTGTTCCAGCTTGAGGAAGTTTACGCCCGGCGTGGGCAAGTGCCCGCCCAGCCGGTAAACCGCGAGCATCGCCAATGTAAACAGAACCCGCTTGCGCAGGTCAGGGATGCGGAAGATGTTTGCCATCTTCCCCCAGATTGGAAATACTCCAGCTTCAGCCATTACTGCAAGACCTCAACCTTGCCGCCCGCCTTGGTAATTTTTTCCTGCGCTGACTTGGAGAACTTGTGCGCGTGGACGGTAATCGCGATGGTAAGTTCGCCATCGCCCAGAATCTTCACCGGATGCTTCGCCTTAATCACTCCCGCCTTGCGCAGCACCTCGGGCGTAATCGGCGCGGCGTGCAGCTCATCGCCCAGCGCCACCAGCCGCTCCAGGCTGACGATATTGAATTCCTTGCGGAAGATGTTGGTGAAGCCGCGTTTCGGCATGCGCCGGTGCAGCGGCATCTGTCCGCCTTCAAACCCGCGGATCAGCCGCATTCCGGTTCGTGAGCGCTGCCCCTTGTGTCCGCGCGTGGATGTCTTGCCCATGCCGGAGCCCATACCGCGCCCTACCCGCTTGCGCTTCTCGGTAGCATTCTTCGGTGCTCGAATATTGGATAAATTCATAAGTAAGCCTTCAAAGTTTCACGTTTCAAGGTTTCAAGGTTTCAAGGTTTCAAGATTGTGAATACGCCTTGAAACCTTGAAACTCTGAAACTCTGAAACATTTCTACTTCAAGATCTCAACCAGATGCGGAACCTTGGCTACCATGCCGCGAATCGCCGCATTGTCCGGACGCTCGATCACCTGGTTCAACCGCGTGAATCCCAGCCCCTTCACCACTTGCTTCTGTTTCACTGGGGCGCAAATGGAAGAAACCACCCACTTCAGGTGAATCTTTCCGGCAACCGCTTTAGGTTTCTTCGTCGTCATCGTTAATTCCTCAATCTGAAGAGCCCGGTCTTACTCGGTACTCGCAACTCGGTACTTTCTACAACTCCTGCATCGACTTCCCGCGCATCGCAGCCACGCTCTCGCGGCTCTTCAAGTGCCGCAGCGCATCGAAAGTCGCCTTGATCACGTTGTGCGGATTCGTCGTGCCGATCGACTTGGTCAGCACGTTCTGGATTCCCACCGAGGTCATCACCGCCCGCACCGCGCCCCCGGCAATCACTCCCGTGCCTTCCGGAGCCGGCTTCAGCAGCACTCTCCCGGAGCCATAGCGTCCGACGATCAGGTGCGGAATCGAAGTCTGCGTCAAGTTCACCTTGATCAGATTCTTCTTCGCCGCTTCGATAGCCTTGCGAATGGCCTGCGGAACTTCCTTGGCCTTGCCCGCGCCGTGTCCCACCACTGCCGCCGACGGATCGCCCACCACCACCAGCGCCGCAAACGAAAGGTTCTTGCCGCCCTTCACCACTTTGGTGACGCGGTTGATGGCCACCACCTGGTCTTTCAACTGAAACGAATTCGGATCAAGCTTCTTAATGACAGTTGGCATTCTCTAAACCCAGCTTTCAGCTATCAGCTTTCAGCTCTAAGCCTGTCGCCTCAGCTCTTAGCTGAAAGCTGACAGCTGAGAGCTGTCTTTAAAACTGCAATCCCGCCTCGCGCGCCGCATCGGCCAGCGCCTTCACGCGCCCGTGATAAATGTAGCCGCCGCGGTCAAACACCACTTTGCTCACGCCCTTGGCTTTGGCCCGCTCTGCAATCGTTTTGCCCAGGGCCTTCGCCGCGGCCACGTTTCCACCAGTGCGCCGTTCTTCCTTTTTGCCCTCGGCCGAACTCGCCGATACCAGCGTCTTACCGTGCAGGTCGTCGATCACCTGCACATAAATATGATTCAGCGAGCGGTACACATTCAGCCGCGGACGCTCCGCCGTCCCCCGCATCTTCTTGCGGATGCGATCGTGAATGTGCTCCCGCTTCTGATTCTTCGATTTCTTCGTAAACATAAGCTCTGTCCTTGCCCGCCAAAAAGCGGTCTTAGGTGATAGACCTAGTTACTTCGCTCCGGTCTTGCCCACTTTCTTCTTCAATCGCTCGCCCGCATACCGCACACCTTTGTTCTTGTACGGATCGGGTGGACGCAGCGACCGCATTTCCGCCGCCACCTGTCCCACCTGCTGCCGGTCAATTCCGGTAAGCGAAATCTTAGTCTGCTTGGGATCAACCGCCGCTTCAACGCCAGTCGGCAGCGGATATTCGATGGGATGCGAATACCCAAGGCTGAACACGACCATCCCTTTGCCCTTCATCTCGGCGCGGTAGCCGATGCCGACAATCTCCAGATCGCGCGTCCAGCCCTTGGTGACGCCCTCAACCGCGTTATTTACCAGCGCACGCGCCAGTCCATGCAGAGCAGCCTGCGAATCATTCTCGCGGATGGCAACAATGTTCCCATCCTTCTGCTCCACCTTGATGCCGGCGGGAAGAGCCGTGTCCAGCTTGCCCTTCGGCCCCTGCACCAGCACCGTGTTGCCTTCGATTTTGACCGTCACCCCTTTGGGGATCGGAATCGGCTTTTTTCCAATTCGTGACATAAGTTTTTAAGCTCTCAGCTTTCAGCTCTCAGCTTCTTCGCAACCGCGCTTAACTGAAAGCTGACGGCTGATAGCTGAAAGCTGTTCCTTACCAGATCTCGCACAACAACTCACCGCCCACACCTTCCTTGCGCGCCTGCCGTCCCGTCATCACTCCGCGCGGCGTCGTAAGAATGTTGATCCCCATCCCACCCAGCACGCGAGGAATCTCGCTGCGCCGCACGTAAACCCGGCAGCCCGGCCGCGACACGCGCTCCGCCTTCGAAATCGCCGCCTCGTTGTGCGCGCCGTACTTCAAATAAATCCGGATGATCTTGTGACCTTCTTCCTCAGTGGCCTTGAAATTCGAGATATAACCCTCTTCCTTCAGGATGCGGGCAATCTCCACCTTCAGCCTGGACGCCGGAACGTCCACCTTTTGGTGCCGCGCCTGCAGCGCGTTGCGCACCCTCGTCAGCATATCCGCGACCGGATCGGTCAACCTCATCGTTTGCTTCTCCTCTCGCCACCCGTTCGCTCCGCACCCGGCGGAGAACCTGCAGCGGCTCGCTTACCATTTACTCTCGCCCGTCATCCTGAGCGGCGTTCTTTGCCGCGAAGGATCTCCCGCTCCACGAACCCGGAAGCTCCTACCACGACGACTTCGACACTCCGGGAATCTCCCCCAGCAGCGCCAGCTGCCGAAAGCACATCCGGCACAACCCAAACTTCCGCAAATACGCGCGCGGCCGTCCGCAGCGCTTGCAGCGATTGTGCTTGCGCGTGGAAAACTTCGGCTTCTTTATCTTCGATGGACGCTGCGTCTGCTCAGTGCCGTCCTTAACTCGCTTTGCCATTGTTGCCATGTTTATCCTTCAACTCCTGGCTTCCAGCCCTCTATCGAAAACTCGAAACTTTGAAACCCTCAAACCTTGAAACTTTGAAGCTTCGCTCTCAAGCTCGAAACGGCATTCCCAAATGCTTCAACAGCGTCCGTGCCTGGTTATCATTCGCTGCCGTGGTCACGATCGTGACATTCATCCCCTTCTGCTTGTCGACCTTCTCATAGGAAATCTCCGGAAAGATCAACTGGTCGTGCAGCCCGATCGTGTAATTTCCCCGCCCGTCAAACGACTTGGTGGAAACTCCCTTGAAGTCGCGCACCCGCGGCAGAACAATATTCACCAGCCGGTCGAAAAACTCATACATGCGGTCGCCGCGCAGCGTAACCATGGTTCCAATGGCCTGCCCTTCGCGCACCTTGAACGCCGCAATCGATTTCTTGGCCTTGGTGATGATCGGCTTCTGCCCTGTGATCTGTCCCAACTCGTTCACCGCGGGGTCCATTACCTTCGAATTCTGCGTAGCTTCGCCCATGCCCATATTCACTACGATCTTGTTGAGCCGCGGAACCGCCATCGCATTCTTGAGTTCCAGCTCTTTCAACAAAGCCGGAGCCACTTCCTTGTCGAACTTCGCGCGCAGCCGCGGCCGCTCTTTCGCGCTGTGCCGTGCCTGTTCTGGAGCCTTCTGCTCCTGCCCCGAATCCTTCGATGATTTCTTGTCTTTAGCCATTGCGTCTCCCAAATTCAGTAATTTTGTAATCGGGTAATTTGTAATTGAAACCCACCGCTCTCTTTGGTGGGTTCAAATTACAAAATTACTCAATTACCAAATTGCCAAATCTACTTATCCAGCGTCGTCCCGCACTTCTTGCAAACCCGCACTTTCCGGTCGCCGCGGACTTCGTGTCCTATGCGCACCGGGCCGCAGGTCGTGCACACCAGTTGCACATTGGAAATCGCAATCCGGCTCTCCTGCTCGGCAATGCCTCCCGCAATATTGCGCTGCGGATTCGGCCGCACGTGCTTCTTCACCACCATCACGTGTTCGACCAAAAGTTTGGCGTCGTCGGGAAACACGCGCAGCACGCGTCCTTCCTTGCCTTTGTCCCGCCCCGTAATCACCTTGACGGTATCGTTGCGGCGGATATCTACTCGCTTGTGCTCTGTGCTGACAGTTCTCATAAATTCAAAGTTTCAAGGTTTCACGTTTGAAAAGTTTCAAAGTCAAACCACCACTCTCCAAGATTTCCGCCGATTCAAGGCACCTTGAAACCTTGAACCTCTGAAACCTTGAAACCTGCCCTAAATCACTTCCGGCGCCAGTGACACAATCTTCAAAAACTTCTTCTCGCGCAGTTCCCGGGCCACCGGACCAAACACGCGCGTCCCCACCGGTTCGCCCGCATCGTTGATCAGCACCGCGGCATTCTGGTCAAAGCGGATATAGGTCCCGTCGCGCCGCCGATGTTCCTTGCGCGTGCGAACAATCACCGCCTTCACCACTTTGCCCTTCTGCACCTGTCCATCGGGAGCCGCTTCTTTCACCGCGGCCGTGATTATGTCGCCGAGGCCGGCATTCAGTCCGGTCGATCCGCCCAGCGGCAGAATCATCTGCAGCTTGCGGGCGCCGGAATTGTCGGCCACCTCCAGCATGCTCCTCATCATCACAGCCATGGCTTCAATCTCCCGTTCACTCTTCTCATCCTGAGCGAGACGCTTTTTGTCTCGCGAAGGATCTCAGCCTCACCGGACCCATCCCCTCGAAGGGTGCGTCCGGGCGTCCTACTTAACGTCCTGCTCCAGCACGATCTCCGGCACCAGCGCCGTTTTGCGCACAATGTCCTTCAACTTCCAGCGCTTCAATTTCGACAGCGGACGCGTCTCTTCCAGCCGCACGACATCGCCCACATGCGCCTCATTTTTCTCGTCATGCGCGTAAAACTTCTTGTTACGAGCCACCACCCGACCGTAGAACGGATGCGCCTTCTTGCGCGTCACCTGCACCACGATGGTCTTGGCCATCTTGTTCGAGACCACTTCTCCTACCACTTCCTTGCGCCGGCCCTGCACGTTCTCGCTCGGCGGCGTTGCGGACTTCTTGGTTGCGGTTTCCGCCATCAGCGTTTCTCCGTTGCGGCGGCGCGTGTGCGCTCGCCCAGAATTGTCTTCACCCGCGCAATGTCCTTGCGCAGTCCGCGAATCTTCTTCAGGCTCTCGGTCTGCCCCATGTTCAGCTGAAACTTCAGCTTGAACAGCTGGTCCGCCAGATCCTGCCCCTGGTGCTGGAGTTCCTCGTCAGTCAAATTGCGAATCTTCTCGGATTTCATAAAATCAGTATCCAGTTCCTAAAACCTGTCCCGCAAATCGCTCGGGAAGGGCACGGCTTAAGCCGTGCCGCCCAGATCCACGAAAGAATGCAGGGCTTTAGCCCCTGAGGTTCCTCAGTGCGCCGTCTCCCGCTTCACCAACGTCGTGCGCAACGGCAGCTTGTGTGAGGCCAGCCGCATCGCCTCAGTCGCATCCACGATCGTCACCCCTTCCATCTCAAACAGAATCTTTCCCGGACGCACCACCGCAACCCAATGATCCGGCGCGCCCTTGCCCTTGCCCATACGGGTTTCAGCCGGCTTCTTGGTCACCGGCTTGTCGGGAAACACCCGGATCCAGATCTTCCCACCGCGCTTCACAAAGCGCGTCATCGCCACGCGGCTGGCTTCAATCTGCCGGTCGGTGATCCAGCCCGGCTCAAGCACCTTCAGCCCGAAATCGCCAAACGCCAGCGTGCTGCCACGCCAGGCCTTCCCGGTCATGCGCCCGCGCTGCTGCTTGCGGTACTTAACTTTCTTTGGCATCAACATAAGTCAGCTCTCTTTTACCGTCACGCTCGCATTGTCATATCGAGCGGCGCTCTTTGCCGTGCGTTGTCATCCTGAGCGGCGTTCTTTGCCGCGAAGGATCTCCGACTCCACGGAACCCGCCCAAGCGAGGCGAAGCTTCCTTAAAACGCTCCCACGCCCGTCTGCTGTTCCCGCTTCTTCGTCGGAAGAATCTCGCCCTTATAAACCCAGACCTTCACGCCAATCACGCCGTAAGTCGTCCTGGCTTCGGAGAAGCCATATTCAATATCGGCCCGCAGCGTGTGCAGCGGCAGACGTCCCTGCAAATACCACTCCGAGCGCGCGATTTCATTTCCGTTCAACCGCCCGCTCACCCGCACCTTGATGCCTTTGCAGCCAAACCGCAGCGCCGAATCCACCGCCTTGCGCATCGCCCGCCGGAATCCAACCCGCTTTTCCAGTTGCAGAGCAATCGCTTCCGAAACCAGCTGCGCGTCGAGTTCCGGCTTGTGCACTTCCTGGATGTCGACAAACACTTCGCGCGACGTGCGCTTCTGCAAATCGGCCTTCAGTTTGTCGATTTCCGCGCCCTTGCGCCCGATAATGATTCCCGGCCTCGCCGTCTTGATGATGATCCGCAGCTTGTTCCCCGGCCGCTCAATCTCGATCGAGCTCACGCCCGCCGACTTGAGCTTGTCCTTCAACTCGTTCTTCAGTTTGATGTCTTCAAACAGCAGTTTGTCGTAGTCCCGCTCCACAAACCAGCGCGACTTCCACGGCTTCGTATAGCCAAGCCGAAAGCCATAAGGATGGACTTTTTGTCCCATTGCTTCTCCTAATCAATCCCGAACCCTTACAAAAACCTTGTAATTCCGAAGCCGCGCAAAGCGCGAGTAAGGAATCTGCTGCTGCCTTACTTCACCGGGTGCCCCATTTCTCGCGCGTTCTTTGCGCGAGAAGTGGGAACTCCGTCCCTACTTCGCGGCCGCTTTGCTCTTCTTCGAAACACCTGCCGACTTCTTCGCGACCGGCGCACGCCGCTTAGCCGGAGCCGCACCCGTCCCGCCGCTAGCGGCATGGGCCCCATTCCCACGCTCCGCCAGCACCAGCGTGATATGCGAAATCCTGCGCTGGTACCGGTAAGCCCGTCCTTGCGGCGCCGGACGAATCCGCTTCATCCTCGGCCCGTCATTCGCAATCGCACTCTTCACATACAAATTGTCGATCTCAACGTCGAGATTCTTCTCCGCACTGAGAAAGTTCGCATTGTCGAGCGCCGACTGCAGCAGCTTGCCCACATGCGCCGCCACACGCTTCTTCGTGAACAAAAGTGTGTTGCGGGCTTCTTCCACCTTGCGCCCTTTGATCAACTCCAGCACCAGGCGCGCCTTCTGGGGCGACACTCGCAAGTAACGCATTTCCGCTCGGAATTCCATAATCTCGTCTCTGTCCTAAGTCTTCCGCCCTCCCGCCCTTGGCTGACAGCTAAGGACTAGGGCCTAGGCCGCTTTATGCCTTCGGCGCCGGCGCTGCCGGTGCCGACGGAGTAATTGCTCCCGGACCTCCCGGAATCCCCGCCGGCTTCGCCGCTACTTCCGTAGCCGCTCGCATCGAGTGGCCCTTGAAGTTGCGCGTGAAGCTGAACTCGCCCAGCTTGTGCCCCACCATATTCTCCGTGACGTACACCGGAATAAATTTCTTGCCGTTGTGCACCGCAATGGTGTGTCCCACCATTTCCGGAACCACGGTGGAACGCCGCGACCACGTCCGCAAAACTTTCTTCTCGTTGCGCGAATTCATGGCCTCCACCCGCGACATCAGGAAGCCATCCACAAACGCGCCCTTCTTGGTTGAACGTGCCATAAATTAACTCACCCTCAAACTAATCCTTGTCATTCCGAAAGTCGCGAAGCGGCCAGGGGAATCTGCTTCCGCCGGCAGCGCTACTTCGTCCGCCGGTTCACAATAAACTTATCCGTCCGCTTGTTATTCCGCGTCTTATACCCGCGCGTCGGCTGTCCCCAGGGCGTCACCGGATGCCGTCCACCCGAAGTCTTGCCCTCACCACCGCCATGCGGATGGTCCACCGGATTCATCGATACGCCGCGGTTATGCGGCTTCCATCCCATCCAGCGCGAGCGTCCCGCCTTGCCGATGGTGATGTTTTCGTGATCCAGATTTCCCACCTGCCCGATGGTCGCCATGCAATCCTGGGAAATCTTCCGCGTCTCGCCCGAAGGCAGCTTCACCAGCGCGTACTCTTCTTCCTTGGCAACCAACTGCGCCGCTCCACCGGCCGAGCGCACCATCTGCCCACCCTTGCCCGGCTTCAGCTCCAGATTATGAATCTGCGTGCCGGGAGGAATATTTCGCAGCGGCAACGCATTGCCTACTAAAATGTCCGCCTCGGGACCGCTGATCACTTTCTGCCCGACCTTCAATCCTTCCGGCTGCAGGATGTAACGTTTCTCACCGTCGGCATAAGCCAGCAGGGCAATGCGCGGTGAACGGTTGGGATCGTATTCGATGCTGACCACGGTCGCCGGAATCCCTGTCTTGTCGCGCTTGAAATCAATAATGCGCAGCTTGCGTTTGTGGCCGCCTCCAATGAAGCGCATGGTCATGTCGCCCGAATTGCGGCGCCCGCCGGTGCGCGGCTTGGGCTCGAGCAGCGGCTTATGCGGATTCTTCGTCGTAATGTCGTCGTTGACGATGGTCGTGCGGTACCGCAGCGTCTGCGTTGTCGGTCTGTAAGTTTTTATAGCCATAATCAACTCTTAATTCTTGTCATTCCGAACCGGGCGAAGACCGGTGAGGAATCTGCTTCCCGCTGCCGCTACAAATTCTGCGCGTACTCCGGCATCTTCTCCCCGGCCCGCAGCCGCACATAAGCCTTTTTCCAATCCGCGCGGTACCCCGCAAACTTCCCTCGCCGCCGTTCTTTTCCCGGATAGGTGGCCGTGCGCACGGAAAACACCTTCACTTTGAAAATCGTCTGCACCGCTTGCTTGATCTCGGTCTTCGTCGCCTTGGGCGCAACCTGAAACACCAGCGTGTTCTGGTTTTCCTTGATCGCCAACCCTTTTTCCGTGATCACCGGACGTCGAATAATCTGATATGCGGATTTCATATTGAATAGGCCCTAGGCCACCTCCGCCGCTTTTTCATGCCGCGTACGCTTCCGCGGAGCCGCCGACGCCTTTTTCGCGCCCTCTTCTTTCGCGGCCTTGCGCTGCCGCTTGGGCACCGTGTTCTGCAGTGTGAGCTGCAGCTTCTCGAGCGCCGGCTGCGAAAAAATCACGCGATCGTACCGCAACAGGTCATAAGGATGAACCTCATTCCCCGCAATCAACTCCAGCCCGTCAATATTGCGCGAGCTCAGTTCCAGATTGCGGTTCCCCGCGTTCGGCGCTTCCACGATCAGCACCGTCTTTTCAACCTTGAGCGCATCCAGCGCCGCCCGAAACGCTTTCGTCTTTGCGTCTTTCAATTCAAACGAATTCACTACGGTCAGCTTGCCATCGGCAAACTTCGAAGCCAGCGCCGAACGCAGCGCGCCCAAAAGCTTCTTGCGCGGGAACGCGTAGTCATAAGACCGCGGCGTCGGACCATGCACGGTCGCGCCGTGCCGCCAGAGTGGCGACCGGATCGAGCCGATGCGCGCCCGTCCCGTGCCCTTCTGCTTCCACAGCTTCTTGCCCGACCCGGAAACCTGCCAGCGGGCCTTGGTCGCATGCGTGCCGCGGTGCTGCCCGGCGCGGTAATGCTTCACCGCCTCCCAAAGCAGATCTTCATTGACGGCCCCGAAAATTTCATCGGCCAGATCAAACGACCCAACCTTCTTACCGCCTAAATCGTAAATATCAATGGATGCCATATTGCTTTTCTCTGTAGCGCCGGCGTCTCGCCGGCACGCCCTACGCTTTTTTCGCCGCTCTCTTCGCCGCCTTCAACGGATCGACCGTTGCCGAACCGGCAAATCCACGCCGCTCTCTCGGCGGCTTCTTCGCTTTGATGATGACGATGTAGCCGCCCTGAGGCCCAGGCACGCTGCCTTCGACCACCAGCAGATTTTCATCTTTATCTACGCCAAGAACTCTCAGGTTGCGCTGCGTCACCCGGTCGTGGCCCATATGTCCCGACATGCGCATTCCCTTGAACACACGCGAAGGAAACGCCGACGAACCAATCGAACCCGTGATCTGAAACATCGATCCATGCGATTTCGGACCGCCGCCGAAATGATGCCGCTTCACCACACCCTGGAAGCCCTTGCCCTTGCTAACTCCCACGATGTCGACAAACTTCTCGCCTTCAAAAATCTCGACCAGCACCCGGTCGCCTACCTTCACCGTAACGTCGCTGTCGGCGGCCCCATCGGTCTCGAGCGGCACTTCGCGCATAAACTTCACCGGAGGAAGATTGTTCTTCGCCAGGTGTCCGCGTGCCGGCTTGGTCAGCCGCGACTCCTTCACAAACTCGACCAACCCAATCTGCGCCGCTTCGTAACCATCTCGCGTAGCCGACTTATGCTGCGTAATCACGCAAGGACCAGCCTGCAGCACCGTGACCGGGCGCACATCGCCCTTCGAGTCAAACAGCTGCGTCATGCCGACCTTCTTGCCCAGAATCCCGGTAACTCGAGTTGCCATATTGTCTTCTCTCTTAACCCAGCTTGGCTTATGCCAGCGGCTGAGGCTCCTCACCGATAAGCTGAGAGCTGAAGGCTGACAGCTATTTATGCTCTTTCCCGAAAGCCTTAATCTCCACATCCACACCAGCCGGCAAATCAAGCTTCATCAAAGCATCCACCGTCTGCTGCGTCGGCTCAAGAATATCGAGCAACCGCTTGTGCGTGCGGATTTCAAACTGCTCCCGCGACTTCTTATCCACGTGCGGCGACCGCAGCACGCAGTATTTGTTTTTCATCGTAGGCAAAGGAATCGGCCCCGCAATCTGCGCCCCGGTACGCCGCGCGGTTTCCACAATCTCGCCCGTCGACTGATCCAGAATGCGGTAGTCGTAAGCCTTCAACCGAATTCGAATTCTTTCTTTTCCAATCACGTTTCACTCTCTCTAACCCCCTCCGGCATCTCCGGAAGGAAAGAACCAGCGGCAAGAAGCAAGCCGCGTGTAGTAGCGCCGGCGTCCCGCCGGCATTTTCAAGTTACGTCACAATCTCCGAAATCGTCCCGGCGCCCACCGTGTGACCACCTTCGCGAATGGCAAACCGCAACCCCTTCTCCATCGCCACCGGCGTAATCAGTTCAATGACGAGAGAAACGTTGTCCCCCGGCATCACCATCTCCGTGCCCGCAGGAAGCTCCGCAACGCCCG
>JBATXV010000039.1:0-4103 GCA_049673585.1 Candidatus Sulfotelmatobacter sp.
CCTACGAGTTCGGCAGCAGCTTCCTGGCGCCTAATCCGCCCTTCGGCGCGGGACAACCCAAGAGCGCGATCGATTTGATGAATTACGGCATCCAGAATAATCCTGATAACTGGAGGCTTTACTACGATCTGGGCTTCGTTTATTTCACGGAACTGAAGGACTACAAAGATGCTGCGGAGGCCTTCGCGCGCGGGTCGCGGGTTCCGAACGCTCATCCCTTTCTGAAAGTTTTGGCGGCGCAGATGGCATCGCATGCCGGCGACTATGAAACGGCACGGAGCCTGTGGATGGCAAGCTACCAGAACACTCAGGACAAATTGATCAGGCAGAATGCAGTCGACCATCTGCGCGCGCTGCGTGTGGACGAAGATGTCGAGCTTTTGCAAGCTGCGGTCACCCGTTTCGGAGAACGCACCGGACGCCTTCCGGCCAGCATGGAAGAGTTGGCAAGTGCGGAGGGTTTGGCGCGAATTCCCGTCGATCCCGACGGTCATCCTTACAAGTTGACTCCCGAAGGCCGCATCGAACTTCGCGAGCCGCATGATTTTCAATTTGCCACCAAGGGTCTGCCTCCGGGATTTAAGCCGTGGCCGACGTTCGACGCTCCGCAGCCGTAATATCATCCTCATCATTGCGGTTTTACCTTCGCATATGATGCCGGAGCATGCAGACCATCGATCCTTCCGCTTCATCGGGAACCAGCCTGTTGCGCTCGGCGTGGCAATGGTGGAGTGACGTTGCCGGGCGCGAAGGCAGCTTCGCGGCTACGCGGCAACTCGTGGCGGCGATCTGGGAGTATGTTCGCGACTCGACTCCTGAACGTCGCCGCCAACGTTACGGCGACGCTGAATACGATTGGGATCATCACGTCAACACCACGAGCGCGGCAGTAGATTGGCGCAACCGATTGCTGGGTGTCTTCCACTCGCCGTATCAGCCGACGGAGCCGGATCTATTTCGAGAAATGCTTGAAGCCCTGAGGCAACGGAGTCATTCCGACTTTCGCGATTTTGTCTTCGTCGATCTCGGATCGGGCAAGGGACGCACGCTGCTGATGGCTTCGGAGTATCCCTTTCGCCGCATTGTGGGCGTGGAACTTCTGCCTGCGTTGCATCAGGCTGCGCAGGAGAACCTGGGGAAGTACAGGAGTGAATCGCAGAAGTGTTTCGCGCTGGAATCGATTTGTGCGGATGCGACTGGGTTCCCTTTTCCTGCTGAGCCAATGGTGCTTTATCTTTTCAATCCGTTTCCGGAGTCGGGGCTGCGGCGGATGATGGCGAATCTCGAGCAGAGTCTGCGTGAGCATCCGAGAGCGGTTTATGCGCTCTATCACAATCCGCTGCTGGAGCATGCGCTGAGTGAGAGTGCCGGGTTGCGGAAGCTGCACTCGACCCATCAGTATGCCCTGTATGGGACCGGTGATCCAGATCAAAAAATCGCAGATCGAGTCTTCTAAATTATTGAATCGCAATGGCTTAGATCGGGCATATCCTGGGCGAATCTGATTAAAATATTGTTTATAAAGGACTTAGCCGCAAAATATTCAAACTGAGGGACTTAGTGTGGGATATGGTCGATATTCGAATGTCGAAGAGCCTAGGCCGAGGCGGCGTATGCCGCACTGACCATACTACCCGGGAATCCACAAGAGCGATGTGAGGGACGACCAAGGATCAGCGGTGGAAATCTTTGCAATCGGTAACCGTCCAGCTGTTCCTGGAGGCACACTGACTCGGGACGAAGCTGAGGAATCAGCACGCTGCAATGCCCCTTACTGCGGGCGTTCCTTCTGCGTCTCCTTCTCCATATCCTTGTATTCCTGCGGAGAAACCGCCACGGCACCATCGGGCCCAGGCACGTACACGTCATCTCTCACAGTCGTCTTCAGATCGTACGAGGCGTATTTGTCGGGAGACCCGATTTCCCCGACCAACAGCTCCATCTTCAGCCCTTCCTTTTTCCACTTGGCGAGGTAGTGGGCGTCGCCGACAGTCCTGTGGAAGGGCTCTCCCGCGTAGTAACTAAAATCGAAGCCGTGGACGGAGTCGCCATCCTTGATGTCACCTCGCCCCCATCCATCGACGGTGCCATCTCTGTGCCGGTGCCAATGGGATTCGACCACCCGGATTTGCAGCGGATAATCGGCCAGGTTCTTTCCCGCGAGCAGAACAACGGGGAACAAGAGGAAGGCACTTACGGTCAGGGCTAATTTTCGCATTCCTTTACCTCACGCAATGCGATTCCGAGCGTCCGATGTTACAAAAGTCGTCCCTATTTTGCAATGTGAACTTATTCCGGTTCCAGGCGATTGCGCCGGATGTGGCGAAAGTGCAAAACCCAGTACACTGGACCCATGACCACGACTACCCTCAACTCCCTGGCCCGTGCTTCATCCGCGTATCTGCGATCCGCGATGCATCAGCCTATTCGGTGGCATGAGTGGGGCGAGGAGGCGTTTGCTGCGGCGCAGCGCGAGAACAAGCCCATGCTGCTCGACATCGGTGCGGTGTGGTGCCATTGGTGCCATGTGATGGATCGCGAATCTTACGACGACGCCGAAGTTGCGGCGATTGTTAACGAGCATTTCATCGCGGTGAAAGTGGATCGTGACGAACGGCCGGACATTGATAGCCGGTATCAGGCAGCGGTCAGCGCGGTCAGCGGGCAGGGTGGTTGGCCGCTCACTGCTTTTCTTACGCCGGATGGCAAACCGTTCTATGGAGGAACTTATTTTCCACCGACCGACGGCTACGGGCGTCCGAGCTTCAAGCGCGTTCTGACCAGCATCGCCAACGCCTACAAGGAAAAACATGGCGACGTGGTGGAGCAGGCGAAGATGGTGGAGAGTGCAATTGCGCAGGCGGAGTCGTTCGCCGGGCGCCGCGGGCAGGTTTCTGCTGGGATTATTGCGGCGATTGAGAAGTCGGCGTTCGGCATGTTTGATCCGCAGCATGGGGGATTTGGGCAGGCGCCGAAGTTTCCACATCCTTCTGCGCTGGACTTACTGATCGAGCGGTATTCAAGAGAAGTCAAAATCCCCACACTAGCCGCAAAAGACGCGGCTAGTATGGGGCACCCTCGGGAGTTGGGTGGTCGCGACGATGAGCTTCGCAATGTTATCGTCACCACGCTTGAGCACATGGCGAATGGTGGAGTTTACGACCAACTGGCGGGGGGATTTCATCGCTACTCGGTGGATGAGCGCTGGGTGGTGCCGCACTTCGAGAAGATGTGCTATGACAACTCTGAGTTGCTGAAGAATTACGTGCACGCTTATCAGGCTACGGGTTCGGAATTTTTTGCGAGCGTGGCGCGCGACATTATTCGATGGATGGATGAGTGGCTGAGTGATCGCGAGCGCGGCGGCTTTTATGCTTCGCAGGATGCCGATATTTCGATGGATGACGATGGCGACTACTTTACCTGGACGCTCGATGAGACTCGCGCAGTGCTCACGGAGGAAGAAGCGCAGGTGGCGGCGCTGCGTTACGACATCAACGAGATCGGCGAGATGCATCACAATCCGGCGAAGAACGTGCTCTATGTGCGCGCACCGATCGAAGAAATCGCGCGGCGGATGAGCCTTAGCGACGAACGCGTGCGTAGCCTGCTCGATTCCGCTAAGAAGAAAATGTATGCGGCGCGGCTCCAGCGGCCAACGCCTTACGTCGATAAGACGGTTTATGTGGGATGGAACAGCATGTGCGTGTCGGCTTATCTGGAAGCGGCTAAGGTTCTTGGGCTTGAACCCGCGCGGCACTTCGCTTTGCGCTCGCTGGACCGGGTGCTGGCTGAGGCTTGGAAGTCGCAACGAGAACTCCTGCATGTGGTCGCTTATTCCGATCCGAACGCCGAGCATCGAGCGGTTTCCGGTCTGCTGGATGATTACGCTGCGACTGCGCTGGCTTGCCTCGACGCCTATGAAGCTACGGCGGACCTGAGTTATTTCTAATTCGCGCGAGCCATCGGCGACGCAATGATTGCGCGGTTCTTCGATGCGGTTTCCGGAGGGTTCTTCGATGCCGAGCCAGCGGCCGACGGGAAGAACCTGGGCGTGCTGGCCACGCGGCGCAAGCCGGTTCAAGATTCGCCTACGCCGGCCG
>JBATXV010000040.1:0-158910 GCA_049673585.1 Candidatus Sulfotelmatobacter sp.
GCTTCCTGCACGAGCCCGACACCTACTCCGTGTCGCCGGACATACGCAGGACGAGCTAGAAGTCATCCTCTTCAAGGTCGGGGAACAGCGGCATCTGGCTGGCAATCGGCTGGAAGTTCGGGAACCACCTCGCGAGCAACGCCCTCGCCAGCGGCATAGCCCTCTCGGTCCCGTCGATGTCCAGAATAGGCGAGACCGTCTCGGGAGGCTCGGATTCGTCGTCACGCGCCACCCACGCCTGTAGCTCTCGGAACTCGTAGTCTTCTAGTTCTCTGCGTATCTTCAGTCGCTTGTTCTCCGACCACGAGATGTCGCCACTGGTATACGGCCAGTGTTTCGTGACATCCTTGATCATTAACTCGTCAGGTTCGCCGTGTCGCTCGAAGAACCTCTCCCTCGCGCCCGGCCCGTTCCCGTCGAAGTACCCCAAGGGCGAGAGCACGACAGCGTGGGCTTGGCCCGGGCAGCGGAGGCTGTAGATCGGCCAACCAGTGAGCCTATGCAGGGCGGTTGCGATGTTCGCGCAGTGCCCCTCGTGCCCGGGACTCTCGAAGTACTGGTTCTCGTCGAAGTTGTCGAGGTCGATCTCGCCCATTTGGAAATTCAAGGATCGGCCAGTGTGTGGCCGGGAGGCAAGATTACTTCCGTCTGGGATTGCCCGGAAAATCTGGTACTCGTTTCGGTACTCATTGGGCCGACAGCCGGGCCTAATCTGGCCCAAACTGGGCTTCCGACGCCGTCCTAACCTATTGATTCTGCTCGGCGACCAAGGTAACATACGAACTTCAAAACCGGCGGGCGGCAGGTTTGCCTGTCGCCGGTGGGTTCGACCCCCACTCGCTTCCGCCATTTGTTTTTGGTTTGCCGGCAACAGCCGTGCTCATTTAAGCAGAGTGCTGTCAGGGGGAATATTTGGATGCGAACGTTCGGCACACTAGTATTCGGAATGATTTTAGGCGCTGCCGCCCTTTTGCTGGGAGTCTACTTCTACTTTGCTATGGGGCAGGCTCCGGTGGCGACGTCTGCGCCCGCGATGCCGTTTGAAAAGATGTTGGCGCACAAAGCGCTGGCGGCGATGATCGACCGCGAGATGCCGAAAACGGTTCCGCTTCAACCCGACGAGGCCAACCTCGCGGCTGGCGCGGGGCTTTATCGCCAGAACTGCGCGGTGTGCCACGGGTTGCCGGGGCAAAACGAAACATCGATCGCAAAGGGCATGTATCCACGCCCTCCGAGGCTGATGGAGGGAAAAGGAGTGACCGACGATGAGCCGGGAGAAAGTTACTGGAAGGTGGCGAATGGCATTCGCCTGACCGGCATGCCGGGTTTCCATTCTGCGCTGTCTGAAACGCAGATATGGCAGTTGAGCCTGTTGGTGGCCAATGCGGACAAGCTTCCGAAATCGGTTCAGGAAACGCTTTCCACGCCGCTGCCGCTCGACTCCGACAATGCCGCGAAGGCCGCAATGACGAAGTAAGCGAGACGAATTTCCAGCAGCGCTGAGAGGTACCCGCTATGAAAATTGCAAACGACGTTACCGAACTGATCGGCCACACGCCGCTGGTGCGGCTGAACAAAGTCACGAAAGGCTGCGTGGCCGAGGTGGTCGCGAAGCTTGAGAGCCAGAACCCCGTGGGCAGCGTGAAGGACCGCATCGGCGTCAGCATGATCAACGAGGCGGAGCGCGCGGGAAAGATTCAGCCGGGGAAAACTGTGCTGATCGAGCCTACGAGCGGCAACACCGGAATCGGGCTGGCTTTCGTGGCTGCGGTCAAAGGCTACAGGCTGATCCTGACGATGCCGGAAACCATGAGTCTGGAGCGGCGCGTGCTGCTGCTGGCCTTCGGTGCGGAGATAGTCCTTACGCCGGGGCCGAACGGAATGAAGGGAGCGATCGCCAAGGCACAGGAGTTGCTTGCGAGCACTCCCAACAGTTACATGCTGCAGCAGTTCGACAATCCTGCCAATCCCAAGATTCATTTCGAGACCACTGGACCGGAGATTTGGAATGACACCGACGGGCGCGTCGACTTCCTGGTTTCCGGCGTGGGCACAGGCGGGACCATCACCGGCGTTTCCGAGTACATCAAACCTCGGAAGCCGTCTTTTAAGGCCATCGCCGTGGAGCCGGCCGAGAGTCCAGTGCTCTCCGGTGGGAAACCTTCGCCGCACAAAATTCAAGGGATCGGCGCTGGGTTTGTGCCAAGCATTCTGCGCCGGGACTACATCGATGAAGTGATTACAGTCAGCAATGATGACGCGATTCGCATGGCGCGGCGTCTTCCTCTGGAGGAAGGTCTTTTTGTCGGGATATCTTCGGGAGCCGCCGTGGTGGCTGCGCTGCAGCTGGCTCGGCGTCCGGAAAATGCGGGGAAGCTGATCGTGGTGGTTCTACCGTCGTTCGGAGAGCGGTACTTGAGCACGATCCTGTTCGAGGAGCTGCGTAACCGGGCGCAGCAGATTCCCACGTCTGCCCTTCCGGGCTGATCCACGGCGGGCTATGGCGGCGGCCTTCGGCGTGGAAATCCCTGTGGAAATCTGGCTGAAACTGCCGACTTTTCGGGCTTTCCCCTGAGCAGGCGGGTGTATGATCGACCTCACGCGCTGCATTTCGGTGGCCCGCTATCCTGGAATTTTTCAGCTATACTTCTCGACTCTGAGCAGGAGGGAATTTATTTTATGGCGACCAACGACTCATCCAGCAACGAGCCGCGTGTGACGGCGATTGAGAAAAAACCTTACGAGAAGCCGGGTTTTCGCTATGAGCAGGCGTTCGTAACCACGGCGCTTTCCTGCGGCAAGATGGTCAACGGAACCCAGGGCGCCTGCATGAGGTCTTCGTCAGCGTCATGAGTTTGTGCGCGGATGCATCTGTGGGCCGGGCTCATGCCCTGAAGTGTGAACTCGCCGGCGAGGTTCTACGTTCCTTCGGCAGCCTTCGGTTTAGGGCTACAGGTTGGAGCATGCTGCCTTCGGTTTGGCCGGGAGACACGCTGGTGATCGAGCGAGTCAGTCCACATCAAGTGTGCGTCGGCGCCGTCATATTGGTGGGACGAGACAGCAGGCTCTGCGCTCACCGGGTCGTCTCGGTGGCAGAGGGTTGCCAGAGTCCACGTTGGATCACTCAGGGCGACGCCAACTCCGCTCCCGATCAGCCGGTCAGCGAGGACGAATTCTTGGGCCGCGTCGATTACGTGATCAGGGCGGGAAAGCTGGTCCCAGTGCCCGCGGAGTTGAGCATGGTCGACCAGATGATCGCAAAGATCCTCCGCCGCTCCAAAACTGCGGCGCGCGCTCTCGTCTATCTCCATCGCGTGGTTGAAACTCCAGAGGAATCGCTTCCGTGCCAGGGCTAGCCACACAAGTCGAGCGCTACAGCGTGGTGATCGCCATCGGCGGTGTTCCTGTCCGAGTGAACACCACCGACCCGGATTTTCTTGAGATGCTGGAGAACCGCTACGCCGGCTTCGTGAGCGGGGAATCCCATGCTGAATTCGATTTCGAAGTGGATCTGACGCCACCGGCGTCAGCGAACCGGGATGCGGATGTAAGTGTTAAACATCATTCGGGACGGTGGTTCATGGAGCGCGGCGACTTCCGTGCCGAGTGGGAGCCTTCGACTGGCAAGGGCTGGATCCGGCAGAGCGCAAACCCTTACTCGATCGACGCCGTCCTGCGCATTGTGCATACGCTGGTGCTGGCCAGGCAGGGCGGATTTCTGTTGCACTCCGCCAGCGCCATCCGCAACGGTAAAGCTTTTCTGTTTGCCGGGGTGTCGGGAGCGGGCAAGACGACGATTTCACGTCTCGCCCCGGCGGACGCAACTCTGCTCACGGATGAGATCTCCTACGTTCGCAAGCAGGACGAGGATTACTTCGCGTTCGGCACGCCCTTCACCGGGGAGTTGGCCAAACTGGGTGAGAATACGTCGGCGCCACTGGCGGCACTTTATCTGCTGGCGCAAGGGCCGGAGAATAAAATTGAGGCGGTAGCCGCGCCGGATGCTGGGCGCGAACTGCTGGCCAACATGCTTTTCTTCGCCGAGGATCAGGAAATGGTTCATTGGGCATTTCAGGCGGCGTGCGACTTCGTCCATCGCGTGCCGGTCTGCCGGCTGACGTTTGTGCCCGACGCGCGGGTTTGGGAGATGATCGGGTAGAAGATCAGCTAGACGCTCGACTTCAGTACGAATAAGAAAATGAGCAAGAAACTCTATGTCGCGCGTAGTCCGCGAATCGCGGCCCGCAAGCTGGGTGAAGAAATGCTGGTTATGTCGGCTCAGGGATCGACGCTATTTACGTTGAACCCGACCGCAACCGTCCTCTGGCAAGCCGCGGACGGCGCCACACCCCTCGATGAAATTGTCGAGCGCCGGATTTGCGCCGAGTTCGAAGTGAAGCCCGAAGAGGCGATGCGCGACGCCGAGGCCCTCGCCGAGGATTTGGCCCAACATGGCATCTTGCTCATCTCAGAGCAGCCGATCTCACAGCAACCGGCGGCGATTGCGGACTCCCCGGCGCAGGAGCGAGCGCGGCGATGAGTTCCTTAATGCAGGAAATGGGGGATCGGGCGCGGCGGCTGGGCGTCCCTTTCAGTGTGCAGCTCGATCTCACCTACCGCTGCAACGAGCAGTGCGTACATTGCTACCTCGACCACGAAGACCATGGGGAGATGACGACAGCCGAAATCAAACACTTGCTCAAAGAGATGGCCGATGCCGGAGTTTTTATACTGACTTTGAGCGGCGGCGAGATTTTTCTGCGCAAGGACTTCTTCGAAATCCTGGAATACGCGCGCGCGCTTACCTTCTGCATCAAGCTCAAGACCAACGCCGTGCTGATCGGCGAAGCGCAGGCGGCGCGCCTTCGTGAGCTGGGCGTGGAGTCGATTCAGATCAGCATCTATTCGCACCGGCCCGAAGTGCACGATGCCATCACCAAGGTGCGAGGCTCGCTGCGGCGGTCGATTAGCGCCATCCGTTTTCTGAAGTCGCAGGGCCTGAAGGTCGTTATCGCCAATGTGTTGATGACCGAAAACTTGCGGGACTATCGCGGGGTGCAGGAACTTGCCAACGAGCTGGGCACCGAATGCACCCTGGATCCGACGATTACGCCGAAGATGGATGGCGACCGCTCCATTCTTGATTTAGGCGCAGGCGAATCGGCTCTGCGTAACCTTTTTCGCGATAAAGGTTTAGTCGGCAATCCCGATGAGTTCTGCGCGCCGCCGACTGCACTCGATGAAGAGAGCCTGGAATCTTTGCCGTGCAGCGCTGGCCATACCGCCTGCTACGTTTCTCCCTACGGCGAGTTTTATCCCTGCGTGCAGTTTCCCCTGTCTTGCGGCAACGTGCGGCAGCAGCGCTTTATCGACATCTGGCGCGACTCCGAACAGCTGAAAGAAGTCCGCTCGATCCGGCTGCGCGACCTGTCGAGTTGTTCGCAGTGCGCGCACGGCTCGAGTTGCACTCGCTGCCCCGGGCTGGCGTTCCTGGAAGGGAATATGCGCGGCCCCTCGACCGCCGACTGCGAAAAATCTTTTGCCCGGACCGGCGTCCCCTCGGCCAATCTGCTGGCGAAGAAGCAGAATGCATCCACTCCGGGCGCGGTGCCGAGACTCGTGCAGATCCAGATCGTACCGGCGATCACCGGCAGCAGGTTGTCGGGCATGGGCGTCTCCTCAAGTGCTGTAGCCTCGTAGCGACACCCCCCGAATCTTATTCCAGCGGTTCTTTTTGCACCCGTGGGCCAGGCTACCGCTCGTACACGGCCCGTTCGTAATGCCGGCCCGCCTCCCCCTGGCGAATAACATTGGCTGAAGCAGTCCGTTAATTTCTTCACGGGTTGCCAGGGAGGGCCTTTCGCATGGGCACGCACTGCAGGCTCATTCTCGTTATAACAGCGGCGGGTGGCCTGCTTACCGGTGCCGCCAACAGCCAGGATTCACCGTCCCTCGGCGACCTCGCGCGCCAACAACGCCAGCAGAAGGAACAGTCAAAAACCGCGCAGGGCAAGGATGCCAAGGCATCAAAGGTCATTACAAACGAAGAGATTCCCGAGCATGCCGGACCGGCCAGCACAGCTGCAGCAAGTGGTGCGGCGACCCAGAGTTCAATGCCTTCGCCTTCAGACGGAGCAAAGCAGCAACCCGAGCATGTGAAGTCCCAGATTCTCGCGCAGAAAAACAAGATTGCTACTCTGCAGGGCCAGGTGGACGAACTCAACGAGTCGATCCGCTTCGCTCCAGCCAACTGTGTTGAAAATTGCGTGGGTTGGAACGAGCGCCAGAGGGAAAAGCAGGAGCGCGTAGAACGGATGCAAGCTCAGCTGGAAGAAGAGAAGCGGCGTCTCGAAGACATGCAGGATTCTGCCCGCAAGCAGGGCTTCGGCAGTTCGGTGCACGATCCGTAGCCGCAAGACCTGCCGCGAAACATCTTTTCGGCTTCCTTCAAACCGCGCAGCATGCGAAATTAGTAGGATGGCCTTGGTCGTCCGTCCCTCACGCATTCATTCGGTTGGTGTCTTCACCAACGCGCCGGTACGCAAAGGCGCGCGCATCGTCGAATATGCAGGTCCGCGCATCACTCCCGAGGAGGCCGACCGGTTGTACGACGGCGCGGCCCGAACCTATCTCTATGGCCTGGAAGATGGCAAGACGATCATCGATGGCGAGGGGCTGGGCGCTTATCTGAACCATTCCTGCGATCCCAACTGTGAAATCGACGAAATAAAGGGCCGCGCGTGGATTTTTGCGCTGCGCGACATTATTGCCGGCGAAGAGCTGCTCTGGGATTACAACCTCTATGATGATGAGGCGCCTGCGCCCTGCCACTGCGGCTCGCCGAAGTGCCGCGGCACCATGTATTCGCGGGAGTGGATGGCGAGGATGAGGCGCAAGGCGCGCGGGAAACAATCGAGGCAGCAACCCGAGCGAGCCTCGAAGAACGGGCGCCGCTAGGCTTTCTCCTGCGCTTTCCCGCGTTCCCGCCAGCCCTCGATAATCAGATACAGCACGGGGATGAAGAAAAGATTCAGAATGGTCGACATGATCATCCCGCCGAACACCGTTGTGCCCACCGAATGACGTCCGTTCTCGCCCGCTCCGGTGGCGAAGACCAAGGGCACGACTCCGAGAATGAAGGCCAGCGAGGTCATCAGAATCGGCCGCAGACGAATCGTCGCCGCTTGCACTGCGGCTTCCACCAGCGGCACCCCGCGCTGGCGCAACTGCTCTGAGAATTCCACAATCAGAATCGCGTTTTTGCTGGCAAGTCCGACGAGCATCACCAGCCCGACCTGGCAGAAGACGTCATTCTGCAAGCTGCGTATCCACTGCGCTCCCAGTGCGCCGAGCAGAGCCATGGGAACGGCCAGCAATACGATGAAAGGCAGCACGAAACTCTCATATTGGGCCGAGAGAGTCAGGTAAACGACCAGCGTGCCCAATCCAAAAAGAATTAGCGTAACTCCACCCGACTGCAGTTCTTCGAGCGATAGCCCAGTCCAACTGTAGCTAAAGCCCTGGGGCATCTTCTTGGCTAAATCGTCCATGGCCGCAATCGCCTGGCCGGAGCTGTAGCCGCGTGCGGCCGAGCCATCGATTTCCGCCGAGCGAAACAGGTTGTAGTGGCTGATCACCTGCGGCGTTGTGGTTTGCGTAATGCTGATCAGATTGTCCAGCGGCACCATCGCCCCGTTATCAGAGCGGACATAGAACTGCTTCATGTCCTGCGCCTGGGAACGGAATTGCTTATCCGCCTGCACATAGACGCGATACGAACGGTTGTTGAAATCAAAGTCATTTACATAGGAAGAACCCATGTACACGCCCAGCGTGTCGGTGATTTGCGACAGCGGCACGTGCAGGGTCTTCGCTTTTTCACGGTCAATGGTTATCAGATACTGCGGATCGTTGGCAGTGAACGGCGTATAAAGTCCCACGAGATCCTTGCGCGCCGCGGCCTGCCGGATGATGTCATGCGTTGTGTTCGCCAGTTCCTCGAGAGTGTGCGCCGCCTGGTCTTGCACAACGAATTGAAAGCCGCCGAATTGGCCAAGGCCGCTAATGGCCGGAGGCAACGTGGCAAAGACAATCGCGCCCTGAACCCCGAACAAGCGCGGGCGCACTCGATTCAGAATCGCCGAGGCGCTGTGCTGCTCGCCCTTGCGCTGCGAGTAAGGCTTCAGCGGGACGAAAATCAATCCCTGATTCGCCGAGGCTCCGGCAAAACTGAAGCCGGCGATGGAAAACGTGCCTTCCAGCTCTGGTATGTCGGCGAGTATATGTGAAACCTGCTTCCCGATATCAGCCGTGTATTCCAGCGACGCGCCGGGCGGCGCCTGAATGACAATAATCAAATAACCCTGGTCTTCATCGGGCACGAATCCCGCAGGCACGTGGGTAAAGACAAAATAAGTCAGCCCCAGGCCAGCGAAAAACAGCACCACCATAGCAAACTTATGTCTCACCACGTGATGCAGCAAGGCGCGATACCCGCGGGTGAGGGCAACAACGCCATCGTCAAACTTTCTCAGCCACCACCACTTTTGGCGGTGGCCGCCGCGCAGAAAAATCGCCGCCAGCGCAGGAGCGAGAGTAAGCGCATTGAAGGCGGAAATAGCAATGGAAAATGCGATGGTCAGCGCAAACTGGCGAAACAAAATGCCGGTCGTCCCGGGAAAGAAGGCAACGGGCACAAACACGGCGACCAGCACCAACGAGGTCGCGATGACGGCGCTGGTAATTTCGCCAGTCGCCGCGGCCGCAGCTTTGCTTGAGTCGTGTTCGCCCTCGGCGATATGACGCTCAATGTTTTCGATCACCACGATGGCGTCGTCCACGACCAGGCCGGTGGCGAGTGTTATGCCGAACAGCGTCAGCGTGTTAATGGAGAAACCGAGCAACTTCACGAATATAAAAGTGCCGATGAGCGACACCGGAGTGGCGATGAAGTGAATCATCGTCGTCCTCCAGTCGCCGAGGAAGATAAAGATCACCAGGATGACCAGGCCAATCGCCAAGCCTACGGTGAAGGCCACATCGCGGATGGACTCGCCCACGGCATCCGTTGTGTCGAACGCTACGTGAGCCTTCATGCCCGGTGGAAAGCTCTTCGCCAGCCGGTTTAATTCCGCAATGGCCCGGCGGTCGACATCGAGCGCGTTCGCCGTCGAAAGCTGCGTCACCCCAAGCCCGATCGCCTGTTGCCCGTTGTACGTTATCTTGTTGCCGTAGCTCTCCGAACCCAACTCAGCTCGGCCCACATCTCTCAGGCGAACCAGCGTCCCATCGGAGTTGGTCTTCAGAATGATGTTCTCAAACTGGGAGGTCTCGCTCAGGCGTCCGACCGCGCGCACGCTGATCTGGTATTGCTGGCCGGCGATGGCAGGTTGCTGGCCGACCTGACCGGCCGCGACTTCCACATTCTGTTCCGAGAGCGCATTCACCACGTCAGGCGCAGTCAGCCCGCGACCGGCCATGCGCCCCGGATCGAGCCACAATCGCATCGAATACTTGCCCTCGCCGAAGACGATCACATCGGCTACGCCGGGGATGCGCTTGAGAGCGTCCCGAACGTATACATCGATGTAGTTGCTCATGAACAGCGGGGTATAACGGTCGTTGTCGGCCGTGATCGCGGCGCCGAAGACAAAATTCTGCGATGTCTTCGCGGTCGTGATGCCGACGGCCTTCACCGCGGCGGGAAGCCTGCCCTGCGCGGTGTTCACGCGGTTCTGGATGTCGACAGTGGCCAGGTCGGGATTCCGCGTGAGGTCAAAGGTGACCAGAATGCTGCTGGTGCCGTCGTTGCCGCTGGTCGAGGTCATGTACTTCATTCCCTCGGCACCGTTGATTTGCTGCTCCAGCGGGATGGTGACCGCGCTCTCCACGGTCTGCGCGCTCGCGCCGATGTAAGAACTGGTTACGCCCACTTGCGGCGGAGCCAGATCAGGGAACTGCGAGATCGGCAGCGTGGGAATCACGGCCGTGCCCGCCAGAACGATCAGCAGCGCGCAAACCGAGGCAAACACCGGACGATGGATGAAGAACTCAACGAACATAGAGGATCGGCTTTCGGGCTTCAGCTTTCAGGCTTTAGCTCAACCTCATGGAATCAATGAATGGTTTGAAAACGCGACTCAGGAGCCGGAGCCCGAAAGCCCGGCTTTTAACTGTGCGGAATCACTGGCGCACCATCCAGCAGAAACTGGGTTCCGGAAACGATCACTTTGTCGCCGGGCTTGATGCCATCCTGCACTTCGTAATCGTTCCCCACCGTCTGGCCGATCTTGAGCGCCTTCTGACGCGCCACATACGAACCGCCGGTCTGGGGCTCCGCAACAAAGGCAAAGTACTCTCCCGCCAGACGCGATACGGCGAGGATGGGAACCTGGGGGTTCTCGTGTGTTCCCCACACGACGCGTGCCCGGATGAATTGCGACTGCCGCAGCGCGTCGTTGCTGTTCGCGATGCGCGCCTTTACCAGCACCGTTTGGGTCGTGTTATCCACCTCCGGCGAGATGAAGCTGATACGGCTGTCCGCGACTACCTTGCCGTCACCATTCAGCACCTGCACCGGCAGGTTCATCTTGAGCTGCGAGGAGTGTTCAATGGGAACGTATACGTAGACCTCGAGACTGCCGGGTTTGTCCACGGTGGTGAGCTGCGTCGTCACCGCAACCCGGTCTCCCACGCGCACCGGAATATCGCCTACGATCCCGCCCCAGGGCGCCACCACTTTGTAGTAATGCAGTTGGACTTCCTGCTCGCGCACTTGAGCATCCAGGGAGTCCATCTGAGCTTGGGCGGCGTCCATCGCGGATTTCGCCTGGTCGAGATCCTGCTTGCTTACTACTCCTGCCGAATAAAGTCCCTCGGCGCGCTCATACTGCTGCCTGGTCCAGTTCAGGTTCGCCTGCTGTGCCGCTCGCGAGCTTTCCTGGCTCTTGACCGTGGCCTGCTGCTTGAGAGGATCGATTTCCATCAGCGGTGCACCGGCCTCGACTGCCGCGCCGGAATGCACGTAAATGCTTGTAACCTGGCCCTCGACCTGCGGCATGATCACCGCGGAATCGCGTGACTTGAGCGTAGCCACGTACTCGCTCGCATCGTTGACGGGAGTGTCTCGCGCCTCTTGCACCTTTACCGGCATTCCCGCCGGCCCATTGGCATGCGCGTTCTGCGTGGCGTTGCTCGAACAAGCCAGCGTTATTCCACTGGCCACAAGCGCGATCAGAAGAGGGCTTTGCGACAGGTAAACTTGAATTCTCTTGGACATAAATTTCCCGCTCACTCGCTAGTACTTGATGAAGAATACTAGAACCTAATTCGAAGCTCCAGGAGCGGAAGTGGCAGCTCCCGATCCTTGATTAGACGCGGACACATCCCCGGTGTTTAGGTGTTCACTAAAAGATTCAGCTGGGGCTCATCCGGACGCAAAATAATCTGTGCCTCCCGGTGAAGAAATAGGGAAGAACCAGCTTTGACAAGTTTGGCGTCCTTAACATTAAGATCGTCTCACTCTGCTACATTGTAGCGCTATGGAGACCACTCCCAGCCAGCCTGCCCGCAGCTTTGCCAGTGATAACAACGCCGGCGTCCATCCCGAGATTCTCGAAGCCATTGCCCGCGCCAACCAGGGCCACGTGGTCGCTTACGGAGACGACCCCTACACCAGGTCAGCGGTGAAAAAGTTTGAAGAACACTTTGGACCCGACATCGCAGTTTTTTTCACCTTCAACGGCACCGGAGCGAATGTTCTCAGTCTCCAAGCCCTCACCCGGTCCTTTCAGTCAGTGCTGTGCAGTGACTATGCTCACATCTATTGCGACGAATGCGGTGCGCCGGAGAAGCACATCGGCTGCAAGCTGATTCCATTGCCCCATCGGGACGGCAAGATCACGCTGGACTCCGTTCGCCATGCCTACCATGGCATCGGCGATCAACATCACTCGCAGCCCCGCGTCATCTCGATTACGCAATGCACGGAGATGGGCACGGTTTACCAGCCGACGGAGATTCGGGCGCTCGCAGGTTTCGCTCACGAACATGACATGTTCCTGCATGTGGACGGGGCGCGCATCGCGAACGCCGCCGCATCGCTTGGCCAGACGTTGCCCCAGGCTACGCGCGATCTGGGCGTAGATGTGCTCTCTTTCGGCGGCACCAAGAACGGAATTCTCGGCGGCGAAGCGGTAGTGTTCTTTCGTCCCGAACTCGCCTGCGATTTCTTGTACCTGCGCAAGCAGAGCATGCAACTAGCCTCAAAGATGCGCTTCATCGCGGCGCAATTCGAGGCCTTGCTGACGAATGATCTCTGGCGGCGCAGCGCCGAACATTCCAACCACATGGCTCGCCTGCTCGAAAAAGAAGTCAGCCGCATTCCCGAAGTCAAAATAGTGTGGAAGGTTGAGGCCAACGGCGTCTTCGTCCAGATCCCGCGTGCAGCGATCGAAAAGATCAAGCAGCATTACTTTTTCTATATGTGGATCGAGGAGGAGTCGATCGTGCGCTGGATGTGCTCCTTCGACACCACCGAAGACGATATTCGCAATTTCGCCAAGGTGGTTGCCGAAGCCGTGAAGGGGTGACCGACCGTGCTCACCTTCTCGCTTCCTGATTGCTTTTTGACAGGTTTTTTAATAGATTGACCGCATTGCCGCGCTGCGTGAGCATTCGACCCGAGTGGCTTCGCCCTAGGAGTAGTGGATGAACCGGAAGTGGTTCAGCATCATCGCCCTTATCGCCGTCGCGACATTCTTCTTGAGCCTTTCCAGTTGTGGCTTCAATCAGCATCTGGTGTCGATTCAGGTGGTCCCTCCGGGGGTGACCTTCAACTCTGTTGGGTCGAGTGCAGTGTTCCATGCCACGGGTACCTATGAGCATCCGCCGCAGACCAAGGACATCACTGATATCGTGACGTGGTCGGTCGATTCGCAAAATCTGGTTTCGATCACCGACACGAGTCTGGTTACTGCTCTCAGCATCTGCGGCAGCGGAAATCTTTATGCGAGCTACTACGACAGTCCCAACCAAGTGACCGGCAGTGCGTTCATTACTGGGGGCGGCGCCGGCACCGCCGCTTGCAACCAGGCTGTTTTGACCGTGGATCTGACGAATTCAGGAGGATCGGTGGTTGATTCTACAGGCGCCATCAACTGCCCGGGCGTCTGTTCCGCCGACTACACTCTTGGCAGCACAATTGGGCTAACCGCTACGCTGGGGGCAGGTCAGACTTCCGTCAACTGGACGAATTGCAATCAGTTTACAGCCACAACGTGCACAGTCGTGCTGAATGCTAATACGACCGTGACTGCGACCTTCGAATAGCACACACCTAATTCAGATCGCTTAGCAGCTTCCCCAGTGTAGGTTTGTGCTTTTCCTGCTTCTTGTTTTTGTGGGGAACTACTTTTTCAGCAGGAGGCGCGCCCATGCGCTCCCGCGCCAGCTCCTTCACCGCCTGCACCGCGCGAAATCGCTTTACTTTTTTCTTGCGCGCCATTCTGCTGCGTATCCCGATCTTCATCTTGCCATAGCCTCGACGCTGCGAACATGCAATAATCGTGTTTCATGGAAGAGCGCGATTTTTTCGACGAGAGCACTCAAAAGAAGATGGCAACCCTGAACTGTCCTCATTGCCATCAGCCAGCAGAATACGAAGTCACTTGGGTGGTGCGCACCAAGAAACGCCAGCTTGCCGGACGCGCTGATGAGCGCGACCGCGCTCGCTTCGCCAAGGCCCGCTCCTACATGCTGCGCAAAGACGATCTGATGGCCTGCAAGAACATGCGCTGCCGGAAACGGTTTGAAATTTCCGGCGTGCAGTCGGTGGTCTTCACTGACTAAGTTCTTCGGCGACCAGGACCGGGTGAAGGAGGTCACGATGACCCGCCCGGCGCTCAAGTTTCCACGCCACGGCGGCCTGATCATATGCGGATTGGTAATTTTGGTTTCGTGCGCCGCCCTGCCCCAATATCTGCGGGCAAAAAGGAGTGCCAACTGGCCCAGCGCGCCCGGGGTTATTACTGTCTCACAGCTTCGCCAGGGAATGTGCAAGGGAATGACATGCTATTCCGGAGAAATCGAGTACCGCTATCGAGTTGGGGACAGCAGCTATCGAGGCACCGCGCTTTCGCTGGGGCGGACTCACTGGGCGGCTCGGGACGCATGGCAGCGCGTGCTCAACAATTACCCCGTTGGCAAGCCGGTCGCGGTTTATTATGAGCTGGGCCACCCGGGGGCGGGAATTCTCGAACCGGGCCTGCACGGAGAGATGGCGGTACTCTACAAGCTGGATCTATTTTTCATCGCGCTATCCGGCTTTGGCTTCCTGGTTGCCTTGCTTTCCCATCATTGATTACCTGCGCCCGGATTATCGGCGCCGGCGAACGAGGTAATGCCCGGCGCGTGCAGTCGGCGGGTCTTCACCGAGCAGCACGCGTTTCCGACAGATGTTTTTCGCTCGCAACCAAGGGTGACCTTCCCCAGCTTTTTCCGGCAGCGCTTCATTTATACTTACAGGTTTGGCTTTTGCCTGATAGCCGTGGTAAGGAGTTACGTTTGAAAATTCTGGTTTGCATGAAGCAGGTGCCGCAGAAAGACGCACCGCTCAAACTCAACGAAACCGCCGCATGGATCCGCGATGACGTTTCCTACGAAGTGAACGAGCCCGACGCATTCGCGCTCGAGGAAGCGCTGCGTCAGAAAGAGAAGCATGGCGGAGAAGTCGTGGTCATCACTTCCGGCCCGGCCCGCTCGCAGCAGGTGCTGCGCGAGGCCCTGGCCAAGGGCGCCGACCGCGCCATCCATCTCGAAGACAATGCCTTCGTCGGCCTCGATGCATTCAACACTGCCAAGGCCTTTGCCGCCGCCATCAAAGACGAAAAGTTCGACTTGATCTTCACCGGCCTGCAATCCGACGACTACGGCTACGCGCAGACCGGCGTGATCCTGGCTGAATTGCTGGGCTGGCCTCACGCCACCATCATCATGCAGATTGAAAAAACTGACAGCGGCATCCGCGTGAAGCGCGAACTCGAAGCTGGATTCTTCCAGTTCGTCGACATGCCGCTGCCCGCAGTGCTCACGATTCAATCCGGCATCAACAAGCTGCGCTACGCCACGCTGATCGGCATCAAGCAGGCCAAGAACAAACCCATCCGCAAGGTGGCGCTGGCCGAGGTGCAGTCGGCGATCGGCGAGAACCTGCAGAAAATCGAGCGCCTCTACGTGCCGCAGAAAACAAAAAAGACCGAGCACATCGAAGGCACGCCGGCCGAAATCGCGAAAAAACTGGTGGATAAACTGCGCAACGAACTGCGCGTGCTGTAAATGATGGCGTGATCCGAGGAGATTGGATTGTTTTTCGCCCTTAGAATTTCATGAAATGACCCTTTCATCTCAATCCCCGTCCTCTCAGAATTGGAGTGCGGCCGACTATGCAGCCAACGCTCACTTCGTGCCGGCGCTCGGACAGCCTGTGTTGGATTTGCTGCAGCCGCAGCCCGATGAGCGGATTCTCGATCTGGGTTGCGGAGATGGAATCCTCACGGAGAAACTGGTTGCACTTGGTGCCAGCGTGATCGGCGTCGACAATTCTCCAGACATGATTGCCGCCGCCCGCCGGCGCGGGATTGATGCGAGAATGATGGACGCTAGGTCGCTAACGTTTGAAAACGAATTCGACGCAGTCTTTTCCAATGCCGCGCTGCACTGGGTAAAGGACGATCCGGACGCACCTGTCGTCGGCGCGTTCCGCGCCCTGGTGGCTGGAGGAAGGTTTGTAGGGGAATTAGGCGGCCATGGCTGCGTTGGCGCAATTACCGTGGCGCTCGTGGCCACGCTGGAGCGCCGCGGCATTCGAGATGCCGTCTCATTGATTCCGTGGTACTTTCCGACTGTCGACGAGTACGAAGTCCGGTTGCGCCGGGCCGGGTTTGTGCCGCGAAGTGTGCAATTGCTCTCTCGTCCCACTCCGCTGCCTACCGGAATGCGCGGGTGGCTAGAGACATTTGTCAATCCGTTCTGCGCGGCGCTTGCGCCGAGTGAGCGCGACGACTTTCTCGACGAAGTCACGGCTCTGCTTAAACCCGTTCTGTGCGACTCTCAGGGGCACTGGACTGCGGACTACATGCGCCTTCGCTTTGCGGCTATCAAGGCCTGAGTGGTGGACGGCGCCTAGAATGCAAGCTTGAGGGATGAAATGGCTGACACAATCCTCGTAGTCGTCGAACAACGCGAAGGCAAACTCAACCGTGTCTCATGGGAGACGATCACCGCCGGCCAGGCCATAGCCGCCGCCACCGGCTGGACTCTCGAAGCCGCAATCGTGGGGAGTAAAACGTCCGCTTTGGCTTCCGAAGTCGCGGCAAAAAAAATCGCGAAAGTCTACGCCGTCGAATCGCCGAAGCTTGAGCCCTACACGCCCGACGCATTTGCCGCCGGGCTGAAGCAGTTCCTCACGACCAGGCAGCCGAAACTCGTGCTGATGCCGCACACCTACCAGGTGCGCGACTTCGTCCCCAAGCTAGCCACTGCCATGGGACGCACCGTCATCAGCGACTGCATCGGCTTCAAGCACGAAAACGGAAAGCTCGTTTTCACCCGCCAGATGTTTCAGGGCAAGTTCACAGCCGACGTCAGCTTCACCTCGGAAGCTCCGTGGTTCGTCACATTCCAGAACGGAGCGTTCCGCGGAGACCAGGCAGAATCCGCCGCAAGCGCGTCGCCGGTAGAAACCGTGACGGTTGACATTACCGACGGCGTCGTCCGCACCAAGCCGCAGGAAGTTTTCAAAGAAGTAAAGCAGGCGGTCGACCTCACCCAAGCCGAGATCATCGTCTCTGTCGGCCGCGGCATCAAAGAGCAGAAAAACATCGAAATGGCCAAGCAACTCGCCGACGCCCTCGGTGGCGAAATCGCCGCATCCCGCCCCATCTGCGATTCCGGCTGGCTGCCCATGGATCGTCAGGTCGGCTCCTCGGGCCAGACGGTCGCGCCAAAACTTTACCTAGCCCTGGGCATCAGTGGCGCCATCCAGCACATAGTCGGCATGAAAGGCGCGCGCGCCATCATCGCCGTGAACAAAGATTCTGAAGCGCCGATCTTCGAAATCGCCGACTACGCCGTAGTCGCGAATCTATTCGACATCGTTCCGCCGCTGATTGAGGAAGTAAAGAAGGCAAAAGCGGGAGGCTAAACTTCATCGCCGCGGATGACACGGATCAACGCGATAAATCCTGGGACGCCAAGAGAATTGCAGCGCCAAGCGAAAAGATGAAGAAGTAATCCGTGTGAATCCGTGTGAATCCGTGTAAATCCGTGGCTAATCTCCCGCCGCCTTCTTGCCAATCGCCGCCGCCGCGATCTGCGCCACATCCAGCAACTCCGGAGGCGTGGCCGTGGCCGCCGCCAATCCATCACGCAGCATCGAGTTGCAGAACGGACACGCCGCCGCCACCACGCTTGCGCCCGTCGCCACCAACTCCTGGGCCCGCTCCAGATTGACGCGCTTGCCAGTCTCTTCGCCCAGGAACATCAATCCGCCGCCGCCTCCGCAGCAGAACCCGCGTTCGCGATTCCTTGGAGGTTCCACGACTTCCCCATACCGCGCAATCACCTCGCGCGGTTCGTCATACACGCCGCGATATCTTCCCAGATAACACGCGTCGTGAAACACCATGCTCTTTTGCTCCTCGCCGCCCAGAGGCAGCTTGTCCTGAAAACGCGCCAGCAACTCGCTGTGGTGCTCGATCTCTACATTGCCCCCATGTTCCTTCCAGTCCACGCCGATCGTGCGCACGCAATGCGGACAGATGGAAACCATTTTCTTTACTCCGGCTTCGCGAATCTGCTCGAGATTCCCCTGAGCCAACTCACCGAACAGGTAGTCGTTACCCAGTCGCCGCACCGGATCGCCACTGCACTTTTCCTGTCGCAGAACGCCAAAGCTGATTCCAAGGTGATTCAGCACCTCCACCAGCGCTAGCAGAATTTTCCGTCCATTCGGATCGAACGATCCCAGGCAGCCCATCCAGAGGCAGTATTCCTGCGAGCCGTCGAAATACGGCAGGCCGTTCTTCTTGATGAACTTCTCCCGGTCTGACGGGGGAAATCCCAGCGCGTTCCCCTGCCGCTCCAGCGTGACAAACAATTCGCTGCCGTGGCTGTTCTCCCACTTGCCGGTATTCACCGCGCCCCGCCGCAGCCCAACGATGATCGGCAAATGCTGAATGCCCACCGGACACTGGAATTCACAGGCCCCGCACGTAGTGCATTCGAAAACAGCTTCGGTCGAAAGATGTTTTCCCAGCAGCAGCTCATCGCTGGTCGGCCCAAATTCGTTCAGATAATGCCGCGTGCCGAGAATGATTTCCTTGGGATTCAAAATCTTGCCCGTGTTGTTGGCGGGACAATGCTCGGTGCACCGTCCGCACTCCACGCAGGAGTAGGCCTGTAGCGCAGTGATCTGCGTGAGGTCCTTGCCGGCAACCAGCCCAAAATCTTCATCGCCCACCAGGGGCGGAATCTGGCTGAATTCCGGGCGCTTCAGAAAAATCGTCAGCGGACTCAGCACCAGGTGCATGTGCTTGGTGGTCGGAATCAGCGGCAGGAAAAACAAGATCACCAGGGTGTGAGCCCACCACAGCGCCCAGCCCGCAGCATTGCCTTCCGGCACCAAGAACGTAGCAAGATAGGTGATCATCAATGCGAAGATCAGAAACGCGATCAGTCCGGACTCCGGTGAAAGCGGTTCCAGCCATTTGGGGCGGATCACGAACCGGCGAAACGCCAGCCCCACAATCGAAATCGCCACAGCGACCGCAAATAACCCGGCGACGAAAAAATAGAGACTCCCCCAGAAACTACTGCGCGAGAGAAACGGATGACCAAACCCCGCGGCAAAGTGATTGAGCGTCACCAGCGCAAACACGCAGAAACCCCAGAACACAAAAGCGTGCGCCAGGCCGGGCAAGGGCCTTTGCGCGATCACCAATCCCTGCGCGCCAACTTCCCAGAGCACCTTGCGGATGCGTGGTCCAATGGGCCGCAAGCGGAAATCAGGGTCACGCTTCGCTGCTAGGATGATGCGCAGCGCCGCACCAAACTTCCTCGAGAACAGAAAAACGGAAACAAAGATGGCGATGAGCAGAACGATTCGCCCCGGCCAGTTCATATGAAGAGTGTCTCCCGAGAACCTGACAGTCTAACAGTTCGCGCGGCGAGGGCCTCGTGCCAGCGCTGCCGCAATCTGATCAAGCGCGTGGTAGCATTTCCGCCATGCGATACCGCAGGATGGTGTGCGCTGTCCTAATCCTCTGCGGCACCTCTTCGCCTCAAGATCGCCGTTCCGATTCGCCATTACCGGATGAATTCGCGATAGGGCGGCACACCTTCATCGACGTGGGCCCGCCGAATGATTACTATGAACTGCTGCTCGTCCGTCCGGCGCCAACCGGCACGTCGATCGAGAGAGCTCTCCTTACGCCTCCTGGGGACGCCTGCATACAGCCAGCAAAGATCGAGGTGGCCTCAGCCTCAGTGAAGGAATCTGTCGCGGCGCTCTTGGGCAACACGAACCCCTGCGCAATTCCAGAAAAAAAATTGCGCCGTGAATTGAAGCGCTGCAAGAAATGCTTGGTGTTTACCGGCGCCAATGTCGCGATGCAGGTCCAGTGTGGCACTCAGACCCGCATCATTCGTTCGGATATCCTCGACAAGGATATGTTCGATCCAGCCCCGAACACACCGGAACACACATCATGGACCATGCAGTTGCTCAGTCAGTTGGATAAGGCACTTGGGCCAAGCGTCATGGAGAGACCGATGTTCCCGCTCGAGGAAAGGGCCGAGCCACCCTCGTTGGGTAACGATTCGGCGGTCCTAAAGGACGTCAGTCAGGGCAAGTACGACATGCTTTTCCAGGGAGCACCCGACAAACCATCCGATTTGTATCGTGCGGCGCAGATCGCCCCGCCAGTTCCCACCATACGGCTGGTAAGCAGCGAGCCGTTCCAGCCAGAAGCTTTCGTCGACCCGGGCTACCCGCCCATTGCGAAACTCGCTCATATAGAGGGTGCGGTCCGTTTCACGGTCGACGTTGGCCCAGATGGAAGGGCGACAAACTTCGGGGTTGAAAGCGGTCATCCAATGCTGCGTGGGGCAACAGAGAAGGCCGCGAGTGGTTGGACGTTCCCAAAAGATGCAGTGGGACAACGAATTCACGCGGTCGTCGAGTTTGCTACAAATTGCGCTGCGAAGAAACAGTAAATAAGAGGAGCTTATGCCGCTGCGGAATGCCGCAAGGTTTGTCCATGTTTTCTTTCTTTTTACCCTCGCGGCCGTGTCCCAACAGCTTGCCCAAGCTCCCACCATCCCCTCCACCGGTTCCCCCGACCTCGATCAATACCGCGCCTCCCGCATCGCCATCTACACCGACGACTTCGGAGAACTGAAACGCTATCGCGAGGCCGACGCAGCCCTCAAGCCGCCCGCGCCCAGCCAAAATCGAGTCGTGTTCCTAGGCGACTCCATCACCGACTACTGGAAGCTGGAAGACTATTTTCCCGGCAAGCCTTACATCAACCGCGGCATCGACGGCCAGACTACGCCCCAGATGCTGGTCCGCTTTCGCCAGGATGTGATCGATTTGCATCCCAAAGTGCTGGTCGTGCTCGCCGGCACGAACGATGTTGCCGGCGTCACCGGGCCCTCTCGCAACGAGGATATTGAGGCCAACTACGCCTCCATGGCCGAGTTGGCCCGCCTGCACCACATTCGCGTGGTCTTGGCCTCGCTGCTCCCTGTGAACAACTACACCGACGACGCGAAGGAGTCGTTCGCGCTGCGTCCGCGCGAAAGAATCCTCACGCTGAACACCTGGCTTAAGGACTACTGCGCCAGGAACGGATTCGTCTATCTCGACTACTTCTCGGCGGCGGTCGATGACAAGGGCATGCTGAGACGCGATCTGTCTGACGAGGGACTGCATCCGAACGCGGCCGGATATAAAATCATGGCGCCCCTAGCAGAGAAGGCGATCGCGCGCGCGATTGCCGGCAGACCGTGATGTTCTTCCGCGGCCGCTGTTACTTTAAGGACAACCACATGAAATTATTTCTCCACTCCCCAACCCTCGCACCGGTTCTTATCCTCTGCCTCGCAGCCCAGGCTCAGACCCTCACCCCGGACCAGGCCCTGCAGCGCTACCGCGACTCCAAGGCGCCCACGCTGCGCGACGATTTCGGCGAACTCGGCCGCTACCGCGCCGCCAACGCCGCGCTCAAGCCGCCCGCGCCCGGCGAGAACCGCGTAGTCTTCTTCGGCGACTCCATCACCGATATCTGGCATCTCGACCAATACTTTCCCGGCAAGCCCTACCTCAACCGCGGCATCGGAGGCCAGACCACGCCGCAAATGCTCATCCGCTTCCGCCAGGACGTGATTGATCTTCATCCCAAGGCGGTAGTCATCCTCGCCGGAACCAACGACATTGCCGGCAACACCGGCCCCATGCGCCTTGAAGATATCGAAGCGAACTACGCATCCTTCGCCGACCTCGCTCGCGCCAACAATATTTTTGTCATCTTTTCTTCCGTGCTGCCTGTGCACAACTACACGCCGCAGTCGCAGAATCTTTTTGCCCAGCGCTCGCCGGAGAAAATCCTCGAGCTGAATCGCTGGCTGAAAAATTACGTTGCCACGCATTCCGGCTGCCTCTACCTCGACTACTTCAGCGCCATGGTCGACGAGAAGGGGTTGCTCAAACGCGATCTTGCCGATGACGGCCTGCACCCGAACGCCGCCGGGCACAAGATCATGGCTCCCTTGGCTGAGGCGGCGATCGAGAAAGCGTTGGCCGACAAATGACACCACCCGAGATGCAAAGTCCCGGCAAATCTATCCATCTTGAATTCGTATTGTCCAAAGAGGAATTCTTTGAAGGCCAGAAGATATTCTGTTCTTCATTGGGGACGCGATGGGTGCGCTTTAACTATAAGGGCATCATTCCAGTGGGAGTTTTCCTGATTGTCGAGGGGGCTATCTTGCTTCTTCTCCACGTGCGGTGGTTTGTCGGCACCTTGGTCGCCGCATTTGGGCTCTATTTGCTCTTGAAGAGACTTGTCCTGTGGCCCTGGAAGATGCGCCGAGAATTCGAGAAATATCCCGATCACGAGGCGGTGCGCACCTTCGAGATAGATGAGAATGGCGTCACTGCAGCTACGCCCCTCGGATCTGGGGCCATGTTGTGGGCTCGATTCAGCAAGTTTGCCGAGACTGAGAGAGGGTTCTTTGTTTTGGCTCCTCCGCGCTTTCTGTACACGATCCCGAAACGAGCTGTGCCTCCCGAACTCCTCGGTTTCCTGAGTAGCCTGCTGTCCCAGAGGCTCACTAGGGTCCGATAGATCCTTTACCCGCCGGCCAAAGCTATAATCAGCGAGGAGATCGTTTTCTTCCGCTTGCCATGCCACTTACCGACAAATTCGGCCGCCCCATCACCGACCTGCGGATCTCCATCACCGACCGCTGCAACTACAAGTGTGTCTATTGCCGCACTGGAAATGAGGGCGCGCTCTACGGCGACTTGCCTTTCGCAGATTACCTGCGCATGGCGCGCGTGCTGGTCGGGATGGGTGTCACCAAGATTCGCCTCACCGGCGGCGAGCCTCTCCTGCGCAAAGGCGTCGTCGATTTCGTTCGTGACCTCGCCCAACTCCGCTCTCCAAACCAAAACGGCGGCGAGCCGTTAGATATAGCGCTGACCACCAACGGCCATCTGCTCGCCGAGCTAGCCCAGCCGCTCAAGGACGCTGGCCTCACCCGTGTCACGGTTTCCATGGACGCCGTCGATCCCGACCGCTTCACCCGTATCACGCGCGTGCCCAACGGATACGATCACGTGCTCGCCGGCATTCGCGCCGCGCGCCGCGCCGGGCTGTGGCCGCTCAAAGTAAATTGCGTGCTGATGCGCGGCTTTAACGAAGATCAGATCATTCCCTTCGGTATGTTCGCGCGGGAAGAAGGCGTGACCGTCCGTTTCATCGAATTCATGCCTCTTGAAGAAGACCGCACCTGGACGCCCGCAACTGTGGTCACGCTCGAGGAAATCCTGGCCCGCATGGCCGAGTACCGCCCGCTGATTGAAATTCCGCACGCGCGCTCGGAAACCGCCCGTCGCTACCGCTTCGACGACGGCGTCGGCGAAATCGGCATCATCGCCCCCGTCTCGCATCCCTTCTGCGGACACTGCAGCCGCATCCGCATCACCAGCGACGGCAAAATCCGCACCTGCCTGTTCTCCGTGTGGGACCACGACCTGCAAGCCCAAATGCAACGCGGCGCCAGCGACGAAGAGTTGGAAGATTTCATCCGCGGCGTGATCCAGAAAAAAGAAGAACGCCACCACATCGGCGAACCAGATTTCGTGCCCGCGTCAAGGACCATGGTCCATATCGGGGGATAACTTCAGGATCGAAACAACTCTTGGGAGGGAGAGTTCGGAAAGGGCACGAGTTCCACTCGTGCCGATCAAAGCCGCATCTGATAAGAGGCTTTAGCCGCTGAGGTCTGTTAATTTAAGATCGTCAGATGAATCGGCGATGCCTCGTGGGGGCGCTGTTGTTCTTCTCTTGCGCAAACTTGCAGGCGCAGACCGGCAGTTACCTCGGCTTCGACCGCAACACCTACCCCGGCGACGCCAACTTAAAAGTCCTGCACCAGACTTTCTCCTACACCGGCTACTGGCTCAACAATCCTCCCGGCGAGAAAACAAACACCTGGACCGGCCACCGCGCCGCTGTCGAATCCGCCGGCTTCGGCTTCCTAGTGCTCTTCAACGGACGCCTCTATGCTGAGCTAAAATCCGCCGATCTGAAATCGGTCGCCCGAGCCACGAAACTCGGCAACTCGGACGCGCAAACCGCCGCCGCCGCCGCGCGCCGCGAAGGCTTCCCCGCGCACACCATCATCTTCCTCGACCAGGAGCAAGGCGGACGCATGCTCCCCGAACAGAAAGCCTACATCTACGCCTGGGTCGACGCCGTCACCGCCGCTGGATTCCGCGCCGGCATCTACTGCTCCGGCATCCCAGCAAAAGATGACGACAATGTCGTAACCGCCGAAGATATTCGCGAAAATGCTGGCGGACGCCAAATCGCTTATTGGGCCATCAACGACGCCTGCCCGCCCGCGCCCGGCTGCAGTTTCTCCGTTCACCCTCCAAGCCCCGCCCAGAGCGGCGTCAGCTTTGCCGAAGTCTGGCAATTCGCGCAATCCCCTCAGCGCAAAGATGTCACCGCACAATGCTCCAACTACAGCCGCGACGGCAACTGCTATCCGCCCGGAATCGCTGCCGCACAGCAACTCCACATAGACCTGAACACAGCTAAGTCGCCTGATCCCTCAAACGGCAGGACGCGCTGATCCCTACTTGCTTGGATCCGTGCTTGCATGCGCTAAAATAACGTCTCCCGCAAATCCATTCAGGAGAAACCCGCCGCATGTCCCGAACCTCACTCGCATCCGTTCTCGCCATCACCTTGCTGCTCGCTCTATCCGCCGCCGCGCAGGGTCAGGATAAAGACACCTGGCAGCTCGATCCGCCGCACTCCTCGGCGCAGTTTTCCGTGCGCCACCTCGGCGTCTCCACCGTTCGCGGCGCATTCACCAAGGTGAGCGGCACGGTGCACTACGATGCAGCCAACCCCGCCAAGGCGTCGATCCAGGCCACCATCGAGTCCGCTTCGGTCGACACTCGCGTCGAAATGCGCGACAACGATCTCCGCAGCCCCAGATTTCTCGACGCCCAGAAATACCCCACCATCACGTTCCAGTCGAAGAAGGTCGAAGCCGCCGGCGAGGGTAAGCTGAAGGTTACCGGCGATCTCACCATTCACGGCGTCACCAAAGAAGTTCTCCTCGACGTGGACGGCCCTACGCCGGCGATCAAGGATCCCATGGGTAAAGACCGGCTGCGCGCAGGCGCATCGGCGACCACGAAAATCAACCGCAACGATTTCGGAGTCAGCGGTCTTCCTGGAATTGTCGGCGACGCCATCACCATCACGCTCGACGTTGAAATGCTCAAGCCGGCGGGCAACTAATTGCCTGCTGCTTTCCCGATTGCGTTAGAATAGAGACACCCGCCATGTCTGACCGCACTTTCACTCTCGACGAGGCCCAGTCTCTGCTGCCTATACTCGAGTCTCTGCTGCGCGCTGCCATCGACGGCAAAAAGTTGATGGAAGAAGTCGAGGGTGAAATGCAGGCGCTCAGTCACCGCATCTTCCTCAACGGTGGCACGCATGTCGACGTTGTCGCGGTCGCACGGCGCAAGGCCGAGCGCGCCAAAGCTGAACAACGAGCCAAAGACGCTCTCGCCGAAATCGATTCCATCGGCGTGCAGGTGAAGGATCTCGATATCGGCCTGCTCGATTTTCCCTGCGACGTCGAGGGCCGCATCCTGCTGCTCTGCTGGAAGATGGGCGAACCCTCCATCACGCACTGGCACGGCACCGAAGAAGGATTCGCCGGCCGCAAGCCCATCGACGAACGCATCGCCCGCTCCCGAAGAACGAATTAGGCCTCAAGGAGGTCGCCTCCACGGCACTCATTCCAGACAATTTCTCGGCAGCAACATCTTCCGGTGCATCGTGTTTACACAGGAGGAACATGATCTGGCCAGAACACGGGTTTTGAAACTGGTTTCGGGAGACAATGTCCCGAGCCGGAGCTTCTTGGGGCAGGATTTTGAACTAGACGCTTCGTCAATTTCGCCCGGCTTTCGCGCTGCAAGCTTTTCAGGCAAGCCCGCCGGGCCCAAGGATGACACGATGAGATTTCACCGTGCAGTTCGCTTTATAGCTTTAGCACTTGTGCTGCCGGCCATTCCAGCAGCCCTGTCTTCTCCATCTTCCGCGCAGATCGGAATCGGAATTGGCATCTCGGTCCACATCGGTCCGCCTGCGCTCCCAGTTTACGAGCAGCCCCTCTGTCCCGGCGCCGGCTATCTGTGGACCCCCGGCTACTGGGCCTGGGACGATGACGCCGGCTACTACTGGGTGCCCGGCACCTGGGTCGTTGCACCCGTCGGCATGCTCTGGACCCCCGGGTACTGGGGCTGGAACGACGGTCTCTATGTTTGGAATGCCGGCTACTGGGGCCCGCACATCGGCTTCTACGGCGGCATTAACTATGGCTTCGGTTACGGCGGCGTCGGCTTTGTTGGCGGCGAATGGCGCGGCGGAGCTTTCTTCTACAACACCGCCGTCATGCATGTGGACACGGTCCACATCACCAACGTCTATGTGAACCGGACGGTCATCGTGAACAACGATTCCCACGTTGCCTTTAATGGCGGCGAAGGCGGAATCGCGGCGCGGCCTACCGCAGAGGAAGAAGCGTATTCCCGCGAACCACACCAGCCTGCGGTAGCGGCGCAGGTTCAGCAGGAACATGCCGCCAGCCAAAACAAGGCCTTGTTCGCGTCGAACAATCACGGTGCGCCCGCAGTCGCCGCCACGGCTCGCCCCGGTGAATTCAGCGGACACGGCGTAGTCGCCGCGAAAGCCGCCGGAGCGCCCTATCGCGCGCCAGCTATGTCGCCCAGGGAAGCGCGTGCCACGCCGGCGGAATCAAGGGGTAGCGAAACAAGGGGTAGCGAAATGAGGAACGATAACAACTCCCGTCCCTCCACTCCCCCTGCGCGCACGGAGAATGCCCGTCCGCAGAACGAGTCTCATCCCGCAAACGCTCCCAAGGCTAAGCCGGCCAACCAGCCGAAGCCGCCAAAGAACAACAAGAAGCCCCCGGAGGAGGAGAAGCACGACAAGGGGCGGTAACAGCTTGCATCAACTAAGTGGCCAGTTGGCTGATCCCAGCCCTGGCCACTTTTCCTGCAAGGTCTCTGCTCTTCGTGCGTTCTTAACCGGAGAGCAGCGTTGGCCGGGGCGGGTTGCACGCTGACACGGAAGGACAACTCTGCGTCCGGCCCGGGAATCTTCTCTGCTACAATTTTCTACGACCGCTGTTGGGTTGAGGTCGTATCGTTAGAGATGCTGGCTGCGCTTTCCGCGTGACGGCCGATGGCTTTAAGCAGGGCTAGGTAGAGGAGTCGCGATTAACTTATGTCATCTACGAAACACAAACTCCGCCTCGCCGGCGCGTTCGCTGCACTCGCAACGTTAGCCCTGGCCGTAAGCTGTAGGGGATTTTTCACCAACCCGACTTTCACCACGCTCAGCATCAGTCCCTCTGCTCCGACGGTTCAGGTTGGATCTACCGTTACGCTGCAGGCTTATGGAATCGACAGCAACAATAACGGGAGCTATCTAACCAACGGGGTCTCGTGGTCAAGTGGCACACCGACAGTCGGGGAGATAAGCGGCTCGTGCGCGACCGGCGCATGTGGCGCCGTTACGATTCAGGGAGTGTCGGCCGGGACATCCACCATCACTGCCGGAACCGAAGCTGTCACGGCTACAGCCACGCTCACTGTGCTGCTTGGCAGTGTTACTGATTTCGAAGTTTGCGCGGGCACGTTCGGCGATACTTCTTCTTGCTCGACCTCCGGCGGCACGCTAACTTCGTCAGTTGTGATCGGCCAGTCGGCAAACTTTATCGCACAGGGAACTTCCAACGGAACTGTGTACGATCTCACGGTCGCCTCGACCTGGACGCCATCGTCCGCCGCTAGCAGCGTAATTGAGTGCACAAACAACAGCGTTTCTCCGGAGACGTGTACGGTCGAGGACGGTGCAGTGTCAGGTACCACTTACCCAGTCACTGTGGCCTATGGCACCAACCTCGTGGCAACTCTCAACATAACGGCGCAATAGGCCGGCTGGCGCACTTTTGATCTCAGAGTGCCAGCATCCATGACGACTGAGGCTGCCCCAGCTTTGCCGGTTTTGCAAAGCTGGGCACCACAACTCTCGGCGGGTTTTGACCTTTTCCACAACCGGTATGTGACATCTAACCTTGCCTCCACGTTTCAAATCGGCGATCATAGTCGAGGCCGTGACGGTTGGCAGAAGCCGCGTCGTCGCGCCCCCAAGTCCTTTGTTTCAAGGATTTTAGAACCTAAGTTCTTTGACATCCGGATTTTGCGGGGAATTTCTTGCTAACGTGATGATTCCACACAGGGAGGGGGGAGGGGGGATACCCCAAATCGAACCATCATCGGCCCAATCCGAAACCCCTCCCTCAAGCGCGCGCAAGATTTATTTCGGGGCAGAAATCCACTTGGGCGGAGGGTGCCCAAACCGCTCAAATCTCTCCACGCCCACTGGTAATTTGCCATCCCTCGAAGTCTCAGTATTATCGAAGGGGCTGGCACATTCCTGCCAAAAAACCAACGCAACCACGAACTCTCATGTCAGACATTCGCTGCATCGGCATTAACACCGGAGGCGGGGATGCGCCCGGCCTCAACGCCGTAATTCGCGCCGCCACCAAAGCTGCCATCATCAAGTACGGATGGAAGGTCATCGGCATCCCCGATGGCTTCGACGGCCTCATCTGTCCGGAGAAATCGTTTGAACTCACGCTCAAGGAAGTGAGCGGAATTCTTCCCCGCGGCGGCACGATTCTCGGCACCACCAACCGCGGCGATCCCTTTCATTACAAGACAGTCGAGCATGGCAAAGAGGTCTCGCGCGACATTTCCGGTCAGATCGTCGCGAACGCTGGCAAGCTGGGCATCGACGCGATCGTCACCATCGGCGGCGATGGTTCGCAGAAGATCGGCTACGAACTTTTTCAGAAGGGACTGAAGATCGTCGGCGTGCCCAAGACCATCGACAACGATCTTTCAGCGACCGAGGTCACCTTTGGGTTCGATACCGCGCTGCACACCGTCACCGACGCCATCGACAAGATTCACACCACAGCCGAGTCGCATCATCGCGTGATGGTGGTTGAAGTGATGGGCCGCGATTGCGGCTGGATCGCGCTTGAGGCCGGCATCGCCGGAGGAGCGCACGTCATTCTCATTCCCGAAATCCCATTCACCATCGCAGGTGTCTGCCGCTACATCGCCGAACGGGAAAAAGCCGGCAAGTACTTCACCATCGTGGTCGTGGCTGAAGGCGTGAAGCTGCCGCCGGAGCTGAAGGAAAATCGCCGCGCCAGCCCCATCGGCAACCTGATTGGCAATGCCATCGCCCACGGCTCGAAAAAAGAAGTGCGCATCAGCGTGCTGGGGCACATCCAGCGCGGCGGTACGCCTTCGCCTTTCGATCGTATTCTGGCGACCCGCTTCGGCGTGGCTGCCGTCGACCTGATCGCTGCCGGAGGTTTCGGAATGATGGTCGCCCTGCGCGGCGAGTCGGTGGTTTCCGTCGATGTGGCCCACGCCATCGGCCATCTCAAATCAGTAAATCCCAGCGGAGAGCTCGTGCGCACCGCCCGCGCCATCGGCATCGGATTCGGGGACTGAAATAGGAGTGCAGCGGACTAGCTAAGCATTCGGATTTTTGTGTTCCTGGTTCCTAACGCCTCGCGACTCGACTAATATTCTCCCTGAGGCAGTCAGCCATGAGCCCCAGCGAGAACGGACGCCTTGTAATTCTTAGCGGACCGTCGTGTGTAGGTAAGACTCCACTGTACAAGGCGCTGGGCAAGTTCTATCCCGAACTGCATGGCCAGCTTCAGAAACTTGTGCTTTTTAACAGCCGCGCTCCGCGGCCGGGCGAACGCGATGGAGTGGACTATCACTTTCGCACGCGCACTCAAGTGGAAGCGTTGCGCACGAATGATCGCTATGCCGTTCTGGAAGTACGCAATGACCTGCAGGCGCTGGACGTTCAGGAACTCGACTCTCTGCTTCAGCGCGGCGATGTTTTTTTCGAGGGGAATCCGTTCGTGGGCCAGGCTCTGCAGAGTCACTCCCGCCTCGCGAACGTGAACCGGCTGAGCATTTTCATTTCGCCGCTTTCGAAGGACGAGATCGTTTACCTGAAAGCGCCTGAGCGCAACCTGTCGCTTCAGGATTTCCTCACAGACGTCATGCGGCGCAAGCTGCTGCGGCGGACGCGCCGCCAGAAAGGCGAACTTTCGGCCGCGGACTTGGAGGATATTGAGAAACGCGCCTCCAGCGCCTACCGCGAATCGCAAGAGGCGTGGCATTTCCAGTTTGTGATCCCGAATCACGACGGCGAGGATAGTGACGACTGGGAAGCGTTTTACTACCTGATCGGCGATGCTCGCAAAACCTTGGAAGCCTTCGCGGCCCTGCTCAAAGGTGAAGTTGCAGACGGCGTCGAGCAATGGAAAGAAGACCTTTTGCCGTAAGTGCCGGCGGTGTTGAGAACTGGAAACGGCTAATCCTTCATCATGGCATCAATCAGTGCGTAGAGCTGGCTAACATCCTTCATCTCTACGTAAGGTCTTTCCGGATGCCGGTTGCTGACCACATACACGGTGGGCGTGTGTTCGAGCTTGATGGCCCTGCCCAAATCGCGGTCCGCGTTCACCTCGGCGGCGAACTTGCCTTGCGGATCGATCACGAAAGGCAATTCTACTTTGTGTTCGCTAGCGAACTTTTCAGCATAGCCGCGCAAGTTCTGCGGATTGATCTCGAACTGATTCGCGAAAATATAGTCGCGAAATTCATTGCCCAGCTCTTTCGAATTTTCATCGAAATAGCGCGCAATCACGGCGGCGTCGTAAGACCAGTTGTGCATGGGCAAAGGGAAGTCATGGCGAATCAGCGGAATCTTGTACGTCCTGGAAGCCTGCTCGAGAATCGGAGAGACGCGGCGGCATTGCGGACACTGCAGATCCTCAAACACCACGATAGCCACCTGCGCGCCCTTAGGCGGACGCAACACCGGATTCACCGGCTCATTGGCAGACGCGCACAAAACGGCAGCGAGCACCAGCGCCACTAGCGAGAGAAGAGAGAAATGATTCTTGGACATGTTTGTCATCACGGCCTGCTTTTATGGTAACCGAAGCGGCGGCGTGATGTCAGGATGCCGCTTTTGGGTCCCGCCAAAGTAGGCGCGAATCTTTGGCCGCAGGAGGTAAATCAGCAACGCTCCGGCAATCGCGAAGCCAACGCCGCCACGCAGGAAGTCTCCTCGGAGGCAATTGACCAGATCTCCCAAAACCTGAGCGGCGATAATCGCTACGCACAATCTCCATCCCCAGAGCCGGCAGCGAAACCAGCCTACTCCAGCCAGCGCCAGGATCGTGGCCAGCATCAGGAAGGAAATTCCGACCAGCTTGCCAAAAGGTGCAAGTTGCTGCCAGGCGCGGGGATTGAGTGCCCAGACTCGGTCAAGAATCGTGCCTCGCCAAAGCAACGTCACCCCGGCGAGAGAAGCCATCACGGTGCCAAAGAACAGAAACGCGCCGATAGCCGTGAATAACAGGGGCCTTGCCTGCACGGCCCCAGTACGGACAGGGTGAAAGTGATTCTCCATTTGCCGACTATAAAGCAGAACAACCTCGCATCGGTTCGAAAGCCCGTGTGACTCAAGCAGCGAACCTGCATTCCGTCAAACTTTCCTTAACGAGAAACTGCCGCCTCACCGCGCTATAGTAGAAGCTTAATGCTCGCGTCGGTTTGCTGGAGTTAACTGGGTGAAGCTAACTGATTGGAAGCAGACCTCGTAAACATTGTGAAACTATCATCTCGATTGCATCTTTATCGGAACGCCCAGCTCTTCGCGCTCGCAGCTGTCTTGCTGCCTGGGGTTTCCGCGTGCAGCCGCAGGGGCCACCGGGTGCTGGAGGTCAACTACGTATCGGTTGCTGGGGCCACGCTGCGCGACCGGGTGGCTCCCGTCTATAACCACGTGGGAACCGTCAAGAACGGCGAGCGGGTCGAGGTTCTGGAGCATGAGAAACGCTTTTCCCGGGTACGCACGGCAAGCGGCGCAGAAGGTTGGATCGAGCAACGCTACCTGGTCGATCAGCAGACCTACGATGCTCTGCAGAAACTCACGCAAGAGAACCTGAACGATCCAGTGCAATCGCCGGGCGTACTGCGGAATGAGACGAACTTGCACATCACCCCCTCCCGCGAGGCCGAGCATCTGTACCAGCTTCCATCCGGCGCGAGAGTCTCCGTGCTGAAACGCGCTACGGCGGAGAAACAACTGGGATCGGCAGCCGAACCCGTCAGAATCGAGGGCAGATCTTCCGGTGGAAGGTCATCTTCCGGCCCGGTGTTAGAGGACTGGTGGCTGGTGCGCGACGCCGACAACCGTGTGGGGTGGGTGCTGGCCCGCATGGTGGACCTCGATGTCCCGCTCGATATCGCACAATATGCCGAAGGCCAGCGGATCGTCGCATTCTTTGCGTTGAATCAGGTGCTGGATGCCGGCAAGGAAGGCACCGGCAAGGAAGTCTCACAGTATTTGTGCGTCCTCACCGAACCACACGACGGTCTGCCCTACGATTACGATCAGATTCGCGTTTTCACCTGGAACGTGAAAAAGCACCGCTACGAAACCGCCTACCGCGAACACGGATTGAACGGCGTGCTGCCGGTAACCGTGACCAGCGAGAACTTCGACAAGGAAGGCGTGCTGCCGGTTTTTATTCTGCGAGTGAAAGACGAAAGCGGCAACGTCACCGAGCGCAAGTACAAATTGAATACGCCCATTGTGCGCCGAGTGCTGGCCCCGGGCGAGCAGAAGCAAGAACCGCGGCGCGCGAAGCATCGGAGCTAGTGGGCAAGCCGTCTAACTCTTGATTTTGGTCGACGCTGCTCCCAGAATTTCCCGGCCTTTTTTCTCCTGGACGAAAACCGTTACGTGCAGATTCGCAAGATCCCAATGAGAGTTGAATTTCACAACCGGATCTCCTGCGAAAGAAACTGATGCCCCGTTCGCATCCGCAACTCCTATCTTCCGCAAGGAACGCAACGTCGCAACATGATGCAGAACGTGCCCGGCGTTCTCTCCCAGGCTCACCGACGAATGCAGCCCGTCCTCCGTTACCGCGAGCCAGACCTCGGCCACATCGCCGGGCGCGCTTTGCGTAAGCTTTCCCACTGACACGGTGAAGCGCTGTGATCCCTTCGCTTCGGCGTTGCCGGGTTTGATCGCAATCTCCGTTTTCGGGCCGCGTGCAGCCTTTTCGATTTCGAACTCCGCTTTTCGCGCGTTACTGCCGACAAACTGGCTGTGTCCGTCGACGACTAGTTCAGGCGTGTACGGGTCATTCTTGAATAACGCGGCATAGTCTTGCTGCCGCTGCGTCCAGTCCGCAGAAGAAAAGGGATCGATCCAGCCGTCGTGATTCCAATAGTCGACGTGCTCTTCCAGCGCGATGATCTCCGCTCCAGCTACCGGCTGTTGCTGCTCCAACCGCTGCAGCAGAGCATCCGCCGGCGGACAACTGGAACACCCCTCGGAAGTGAACAGCTCAATCAACACCGGCTGGCGCACGGCTTCCGCGGCAGAGCTTTGTGCTTTTACTTTGACCAAGAAGAGAGCACACGCAAGAAGCAACGCAAACGATATGTTTACGGATGTGGCTGAACAATGTCTCATCGCTTCGTTTCGCTCACCCATCAGAGTGGATGCCCGGCCCAACGGAAGGTTACACGAACAGCAAGGAGCTAGCAGTAAAAGTCAGCGATACTTTTTACCACCCAGCGTTGTTCGTCTTCGGTGAGTTCGGGGAACATAGGTAGAGCCAGCACCTCTTGGGCGGCGCGCTCGGCTTGCGGAAAGTCGCCCTGGCGATAGCCCAGATAAGTGAAGCAAGGCTGCAGGTGCAGTGGAAGCGGATAGTAGATTTCTGTTCCGATCTTGCGCGCGCCAAGGAATTCGCGAAGTTCATCGCGGCGGAAGGCCCGGACGACGTACTGGTGAAACACGTGATGTGCCTTGGCACAGGTCAGCGGAAGCTGAATGGGCGCGGCATTCTCAGGTCCTCCGCCGGTTGATGTGAGGCCGGCAGCGGCAAAGAGCTGGTCGTATCGCGCCGCGCGCTCGCGGCGGGCTTCGTTCCATCGTTCCACATATTTCAGTTTCACTCGCAGGATCGCGGCCTGGATAGCGTCGAGGCGGCTATTCGATCCCAACTCTTCGTGAATGTAGCGGCGTGGGCTGCCGTGATTGCGCAGGCGACGCATGTGGGCCGCGATTTCGGGGCTGTTGGTCGTCACTAACCCGGCGTCGCCGTAAGCGCTGAGATTTTTTGTTGGATAAAAACTAAACGCGGCGCTAATGCCCATGGATCCGGCACTCCGCCCGCCCCAGCGCGCGCCGATGGCCTGCGCCGCGTCTTCGATCAGGGACAAATGGAACTCGTCAGCCAAACGCTGCAACGAATCTACGTCTGCGCACTGACCGTAAAGATGCACCGGCAGGAGCGCGCGCAGTTTGTCGCGCTTGCCGCCGCGCAGAAAAGATTCCACCTGAACGGGATCGAGATTGAAGGTGCGCGCATCGATATCGGCAAACACCGGACGAGCGCCGGCGCGCGCAATTGCGCTGGCCGACGCGAAAAAACTGAAAGGCGTGGTGAGAACCAGATCTCCTGGCTGCACGCCTGCGGCGACCAGAGCCAGCCACAACGCGTCTGTACCGGAGGCGCAACCCACGGCCTCGCTGGCTCCGCAGAATCCCGCCAGTTCGCGCTCGAAAGCCTCGACCTCAGACCCCAGGATGTAATGTTGCGAGGCGCAGACGCGGCCTACAGCTGCGAGTACCTCGACACGCACTTGTTCGTATTGCCTCTGCAGATCTAGCATGGGCACGGAGTCGAGCGCCGCCGCGGGCGGCAAATCGGCCCGTTCCAGCCCCGGCTTGGAGGCTTCGGATTTTGTGGAAGAGGTGGTCACGGAAAGGGAGATTGTAACAGCGTGAGCGACCACCTCAGAGCTTTTTGAAGCGAGAGTCGTTATCGCCTTTCCGGGTCGTCGGAAGTTCTTATCCAGTATAAGGTTGGAGCCGAAGCCGCCAATTTATATTGTTTTTTGTAGATGCTATCCAGAAAAATGTGTTTTCCGGGAATAATCAGGCAGATAAACTTGGCTATCTCTATGAATACGCAGTGCTTTTATTGATTGTGGTCATGGAAGGAGATTTGCACGCAACCCTAGCTACGTCGCGATTATTTGCTATATTGTTCGCCCTGCGTTCTGAATCAAGGCCGAAAAACGAGCGGGTCTCGCTAAAGAGGAGAAAGAAGAATGCCGAGTATCAGGTTTTGCTTGGGAATGATTCTCGTTGTGCTGGTCGTTTCTGCGGTGTCACTCGCACAGAGCGGTTTGATAGCCGGGACAGTAACAGATACGAGTGGCGCTGTGGTGCCGGGAGCAGATGTGACGGTTCGCAACACCGCGACCAACCAGTCCCATGAAACCACCAGCGGCGCCAGCGGCACTTATACCGTGACCGATCTGCCCGTCGGCCCCTACGAAGTCACGGTGAAGAAAGATGGCTTCAAGCTCTTCCGCCTGCCCAACATCGAATTGACGGTTGCACAATCGCTCACGGTGGATGCGAAACTAACCCCCGGGGCGGCCACGGAAGAAGTGACGGTGCGGGCAGACGCTGAGCAAGAGATAGATTTGGAAACTTCGCAGATCTCCAACTTGGTCGATGAACGCGAGATGCAGAGCTTGCCTCTGATCACACGCAATCCGTACCAACTGGTGTTGCTGTCGCCAGGGACATCGCAGACCGATAGCGGGAACGGCGGCTTTTCCGTGAATGGCGCGCGCGACAGGAATAACAATTTCTTATTGGACGGAGTGGACAATAATGACACCTCAGTCCCGGGCGGCCCGCAAGGGGTGCTGAGCGCCAATCCGGAATCGACCGAGGAGTTCCGAGTCATCACCGACAACTTCAACGCCGAGTACGGCCGCAACACCGGCGCCATCATCGACGTGGTCACCAAGAGCGGAACTAATGCGCTGCATGGAAACGTCTATTATTTCGGCCGCTGGAATGGTTTCGGAGGCGCGCGCGACTATTTTAACCCAGGCACTGGACCAAACGCCGGGCCCATGAACCCGTACATCCGTCATCAATTCGGATTTTCCATCGGCGGCCCCATCATCAAGGACAAGACGTTTTTCTTCTTCAACGACGAGATGGACCGCTTCCTCACAACTTTGACCAACTCCGCCTCCGTGCCGACACCTGCGTTCCTGACCGGGCAGTTCAACTACAACTACACCGATACGAATGGCGTGTATCACGCCAACATCCCGATCGACATTACCCCCACGGGCGCGAACAACCCTTACGGCTTCCCGTTTGACCCAACCATGCAGAAGGTTTTCGCTAATTACCCGACGACGCCACTCTCGTCCAACGGTATCTCGGGTACTGTGTTCTTCCCGAGCAGGTCGGACACAAGCACCTATAGCCCAGTCATCAAGCTAGATCACCACTTTACGGACCGCGAGTCCCTCAGCCTGCGTTATGAGTACAACCACCTTTACGATCCCAACGGCTTCCATTCTGATTTCTTGCCCGGTGGGATCGGGGCGATTGCGACCAAAGACATCGATGAAGGAGTGGCCGCACAATTGACGTCGACCTTGAGCAATCATTTGGTCAACAATCTCCAGTTTGGCTGGAACCACGAATATGCGACCTTCTATCTTGGGCAGGCGACCCTGAGCGAACTGGATGGCCCCGGAGGGACAGACATCGCCGGAAACGGCTGGGATTATGGCTTGGATCCGTTTTCCAGCTTCGCCAGTACGCTGTCGGGAGCCGACAGCCAAGAACGCAAGACGGGCACGATCAGCTACACCGAGAGTCTTAGCTGGGTCCACGGGAACCATACTTTCAAGTTTGGTTTTGACTTCCGCGATGTGGGTGAGCTGGGCTTCGATGACTTTTCTTCACGGAGGCAACTGACCCTGGATCCGGAGGCAGCCTTTGAAGGCTATGATCCGGGGATTGTGGGCAACGAGCCACCGAACGACCCTGACCGGTCATTAGTGGACGGGGCGAACGCTTATTGGGGTTTCGTAATCGAGGATGAACAGAATCAGTTCTTCAACAAGAGCGCTGTGCGGCAGCCGACGGATAATAAATTCTTCAAGCAGCATGAATTTGACTGGTACGCGCAGGACGCCTGGAAGATTCGACCGAATTTCACATTGAACGTAGGATTGCGCTACCAACTTAACGGGGTCCCCTACGAGACCGGTGGGAACTTCTCCAACTTGCTGCAAGACCCGGGCACCTTTGCAGCTGGCCAGCCGGTCACGTTTACGATTGTCGGTCCAGGATCAGGACACTCGCTGTACCAGAGCGATTATAAAGATATCGAGCCGCGGATCGGATTCAGTTGGGATCCATGGAAAGATGGCAAGACCGCTGTTCGCGCCGGATTCGGGATCTTCCACGACCGGACGTTCGGGAACGCTTTCGGGAATGCGCGCGCCGATCCGCCCTTCCAGGCACAATTTAACCAGTTTGATTTCGAAACCATCAACAACTTTTTCGGCACTGGTGCGTTTGCACCTCAGATCCCCACGCAGACACCTTCCGCATCTATTCCTGACGGCACCTACGCAGAGGGTATCGTGGCGTTCAACACACACTTCCCCAACGCCGCCAGCAACAGTTGGCAATTTGACATTCAGCGACAACTGCCTGGCAACAATGTGCTGGATGTTGCCTACGTTGGTGCGATGGGCGTACACGTCTACGGCCAGCGAGATGGCAATCCCCCGGATCCTAACTTGGTGGCGCAGTTGTTAGCCTTCTGCGTGCCAACCAATCCGAACAACGTGGGATTCGCCACGCCAACCGGGCAATGCGATCAGACCGATGTCAGCGGTACGAGCCTGTATATCGGAGCGACGCCCTCTGCGGGCATTGATGATTTGCCCTTCAATGCCGTGAATAACAACGCGCTGCTTCAGCCCGACTACCAGATCAACGAATACAACTCCATCTATCACGGACTACAGACCAACTTCACGCACCGCATGAGCCACGGGCTGCAGTTCCAGACCGCCTACACCTGGTCGCACGCACTCGACAACGCAGTCGACCCCCTCACGCCAGCTGTCGGAGCGCACACGTTTCCGAGGAATTCCCGCGATCTGGCGCAAAACTACGGCAATTCCGACAACGACACCCGGCATGTGGCGGTGATCAACTACATTTGGGAGCTGCCTTTCGGCCGTGGAAAGAGCTACCTCAACCACGGCGCGGCAGGCAGAATTATGGAGGGCTTCGAACTCGACGGCATCTTCACTGCGCAAACGGGGCATCCATTCCAGGTGCGTGGAACCTTGGACACACAGAGGACGGGCATCGCAGCATGGGGCTATCAGGTCGGGAATCCGTTCGGCTCGGGAGCCGGTTGCGGCCTCACCCCAGCGCCGAACTCCGGCTACGCCTACATCACCAACGAATGCGCTTTCACCAACCCACCATGGGGTTCAGCTTCCAACAACGAACGCAATCAATGGTACGGACCAGGCTTCTGGGACTGGGATGTAACCCTAGCCAAGAGAATGAGCATCACGGAGCGGGTCAAGGCTGAACTCCGCTTCGAAGGCTACAACATTCTAAATCACACGCATTTTCTCAATCCGGGAACGGACGCTCTAGGGGAGAACAACCTGATCCTGCAGCCTCAGTTCGGTGTCATTACCAGCACCTACACCCAGCCTGACGGGACCACCTCAGCGCGCCAGATTCAGGTGGCCTTGAAGATCGTTTTCTAGCACGTCATCCCTGTCTTTTTCTCGGCCTGCGGCAAGTTTGCCGCAGGCCTTTTCTTGCTTTTATAAGTTCGAGAGAAACACTTCGATTTGGATATTTCGAGCTGACTGGCGCTGAATGCAACGAGGGATCCCGAGAGGGACGCCCCTGATTTTTTTGACCTAGATACGCTCGCCCCCTTGAGCACGACTACTTGCCAAACATCGGGTAGTGGCTGGCGGCGCCCATGAAGAACAGGAGTACTACCGACAGAAACGCGTTGGCTCGCGATGCCAGGAAAGCCTGGCGGGCCATGGCTTTGGCTTTGTCGGGGATGGGCGTGCCGTTGGTGGCGTTGTCGCGGGTCCACTGAATCAGGCGTTTCTGGATGCGCCAGATTACTCCCCACACATTGAGCATCATGACCCAGCCGATGCCGCCGCCGATACCGATCGCGAGCAGGCGATTGCTTTCCCAACCATGGCTGTTGAGGCTTAGGAAGAGCCAGGCCGCGACTGCGACGACTATCGCGTAGACCACGCCCACGAATGCGCCTTTGTCGAAGATTCCCTTACCGGGGATGAGGCAGGCGTAGAGCAATCCCCAGACAATCGTCCAGATCACGAAGAAGGTGCCCATCGCGGTGCCGCTTGAGGCGCCTCCATTGTGCGCATCGACCGCGACGATGTTTCCCCAATAGATCAGGCCGGCGAGAACGGTCAGCACGGCCGACATGCGGAACCACCACAGGGCGCGCGTCATCAGGGGGGGCATGACTTTGCCTCTGGTGGTGGCATCGAGTTCCTTCATCACGGGGACATTCACCAGGTTAAAGAAATAAAGAAGGCCGATCCACGTGATGCCCGCCAGAAAGTGGATCCAGCGGACGAACATGAGGAAGTTGGTGTTGAAGTCGCGGGGGATGTTGATTTGGGGTGTAAGGAAAGTTGCGAGAGCGGCGCTTGCCATGATGCCTCCTAAGATTTCGCCGATACCTTTGCCGAGTTCGACGCGGAACAAACAACCGGGTTGCGTTATGCGAGCGTCGAATCGCCTACGCCGGGGATTGTACACAACAGCCGGGGTGCAGGAGGAGGGAGAAGAGCTGGCAAGCCTTCACGCAGTGAAAGAAAACCGGTTTCCACAGATTCCCGGTTGAAAAGCGCGAGGGGACACCGTATCGTACTCGCAGCTACCTGCCAGGCGGCGCAGCCTCGGGAAACCGTGGCGGCGAAGAGGCAGGCTAACCCCCCGTGTTCCTTGTACGGGAAGACCAGTGCGGGAAGATCAGTGCTGGAAGATCAGTGCTGGAAGACCGCAAGGAACATGCTGTTGCGATGAACTTGCCCGGGAGACTGCGGACCGGGCAGGTGTTGGAGTTCAAGAGAATTTAAGGAGATCGGCTATGGAAAGCAGCAAGCCGGCGCAGAACATCCAGGATTCCTTCCTGAACACGGCCCGCAAGGAGCGATTGAACATCACCATCTACCTGCTGAGCGGAGTGAAGTTGACGGGCCGAATTCGTTCCTTTGACAAGTATTCCGTGGTGCTGGAGGCCAGCGGACAAGAACAATTGATCTTCAAGCACGCCATCTCGACCGTGGTGATGGGCCGAACTGGGTCGCATGTGGCGCACCTGGCGCATCCCGAGGCGAAGGCCGCGGGCGCGCCCGGAGCGGCGGCATCCACATCCGCGGGGCCGACGGCGGTTCCGGTGGTGAGCGCCTCGGGCACCGAAGGGTAGGGGCGTTTTCGGTTTGCGCAGTTCTCATCCCAAGAAGACCCGCGATGGGGCGACCGGAGGCGGACGTGTGCCTCTCGGCAGCGAGCTGCCTCGCAACAATAATGAAAACCTGCAGGAACGCGCGTTCCTGGTCGGTATTGATGTGCGCACGCGCGGACGCAGCGCCCGAGGCACGGTAACCGCACAGGCACAGGCCGCCCGCGATGCGGCGTCCGCTGCGCCGAGCATCGGCGCAAAGGCGCAGAGTTCAGGGCAGGGCTCGGGACAAAGCACGGGCAAGTCCATCACCAGCAAGCCGAGCATCCCGGAGTTTGACGCGGAAGAATCGTTGGCGGAACTGCGCACTTTGGCGGGGAGCGCGGGCGCGAAGGTTGTCGGCGAAATTCTGCAGCGGCGTGACCGGCCCGATCCTGCGACTTTGATCGGCGCGGGCAAGCTCGAGGAAATTGCCGGCGCGGCGGCGTCGGTGAATGCCGACCTGTTGCTCTTCGATCACGACCTGAGCGCTTCGCAGCAGCGCAACATTGAAAAGATCGTTCACCGGCGGGTGATCGACCGCACGCAGCTGATCCTCGACATTTTTGCCCGGCACGCGCGCACGCGGGAAGGCCAGTTGCAAGTTGAGCTGGCGCAGTTGCAATATCTGTTGCCGAGGCTGGCGGGGCGCGGCGTGGAAATGTCGCAACTTGGCGGCGGCATCGGAACGCGCGGCCCTGGTGAAACGCAGTTGGAGACCGACCGGCGGAAAATTGCCCGGCGCGTGCGGCATGTGGAGCAGCAACTGGAAAACGTCCGGCGCATCCGGGCGCAGCAGCGGCAGCGGCGGGAGTCGGCTCCGGTAGCGACGGTGGCGCTGGTGGGATACACGAACGCGGGGAAATCGACGCTGTTTAATGCGCTGACCCGGGCAGCGGTGCTGGCTTCGCCCCGCATGTTCGCTACGCTGGATCCCACGATTCGAGCGGTGGTGCTGCCGTCAAAGCGCAAAATCCTGCTCTCCGACACAGTCGGATTTATTCGCAGCCTGCCGCATACGCTGGTCTCGGCGTTTCGCGCCACGCTCGAGGAAGTGCAGCGGGCGTCGCTCATCCTGCATGTCTCCGACGCTAGCAGCCGGCTCTCGGCCGAGCAGGACGCGCAGGTGGAGATCGTCCTGAAGGAGTTGGAAGTGGAGAAGAAGCCGCGGCTGCGGGTGATGAACAAAGTCGATCTGCTCGACGAAGAAGTCGCAGAGAGCTTGATGAATGACGCGCTGCGCGATGGCTCTAACACTGTGTACGTTTCCGCAGCCGAGGGAACAGGGTTGGACCGATTGCTCGCGCGCATTGACGCGATGATCGAAGAAGACCCGGTCAGCCGAGTGCATCTCCGCGTGCCGCAGAAGGAAGGGAAGACGCTGGCCATGCTCGAAGCCAAAGCGCGGATTTATTCGCGGGCGTACAAGGATGGGGCGGTGGAGTTGGAAGTGGAGGCACCGGAGTCGGTAGTGCGGAGGGTTAGGGAATGGACGGTGAAAGTCCGCAATTTAAATGGGCCGGCAACCAAGAAGCGGTGACATTCCTTGGCTATCGGCCCATTCGATCCTGAATTGGATCGGAGGTGATACCTCAATGCTAATCCTCTTTACGGGGAAGTCAAGGATTAGTTGCAGGTTCCTGCATAGCCCGCCAAATCGGGGCTTCGACCAACGGAATTTGCCCGTTCTGAGACCTTGCCGTGCTCTCGAAAATCGCGTGAAATCAAGCCTTTGCGTTGACATAAACTCCTGCGGACGTTAGACTTAACAGTTTTCATAGCCCTCATTTTCCTGTATAGCCGCAAGCGATGGATCAAACGCTACGACAATTAGGCGAATTACTGCTTGGGTCCATACCCACAATAATTCTTCTCGCACTGCTGTACGCGCTGTACGCAACGATTGTGCACAAGCCGTTGCGGCGCGTATTGGACGAGCGGCGTAGCAAGACCGAAGGAGCGGTCGAGAAGTCGCGAGCTGACATTGCCGCAGCCGAAGCGCGCACGTCAGAATACGAGCAGCGGCTGCGCGAGGCGCGGGCGACTGTGTTCCGCGCGCAGGAAGCTCGTCGCAAGGCCGCGCTGGATGCTCGGACTGCGGCGCTGAACCAAGCTCGCGACAAAGCTCAGGCGCAAGTGCAGGCCGCAAAGGCTGACATTCAGAAAGATCGAGACGCGGCGCAGAGTGGTTTGCAGAGGGAAGTGCAGGCTCTGGCGACGGAGATCATGCGCCGGGTACTGGAACCAGTCGGAACAGGACGTTAGAGGTATCTGGTCAGGATGTCGAAAGTTACGATTCCGGATTCAAGAATATGAGTTTCGTGAAAAAGATCGTCCGCGTGAGTCTTCTGGCGTGGCTCGTGCTGAGCTTTGCCGGGGCACCCGGATCGCTGCGTGCGCAGTACCAGCCGGCTACGCCCCGAAACCAACAGCAGTCCTCCGGCGCGACCAAGGAGCGAGGTGTTGGCCAGCAACTGGTGCACGAGGCGCGGGAAGCAGCTGGTGAAGAAAAAGACGAGACCGCCGAATTTAAGGAGTCGGCATCGGTAAGACTGATTGCAAAGTGGACAGGGATGAGCCTGCAGCACGCCTATTGGCTGAGCGTGCTCCTGAATTTTGTTGTGATTGCCGGAGTGATCATCTGGGCGGCCCGTAAGTATTTGCCGGGTATCTTCAGTGCCCGCACGGCGGCGATCCAGAGGGCGATGCAGGAGGCGCAGAAGGCCAGCGAAGAAGCGCGGCGCAGGCTGGCAGAGATCGAATCGCGCCTGATGAAGCTGGATGTGGAGATTGGCATGATGCGCGACTCCGCCGAGAAGGAAGCCGGAGCCGAGGAAGCGCGCATCCAGATGGCAGTTCAGGAAGATGCGCGGAAGATAGTGGAATCAGCACAGCAGGAAATCGCGGCAGCTGCCAAGGCCGCGCGCCGCGAGTTGACGGCTTACGCGGCTGATCTGGCGGTCGGGCTCGCGCAGAAACAGATTCATGTTGACGCTGCGACCGATCAGGCGCTGGTGCGTAAGTTTGCCGGGGAACTGGGTTTGTCTGAGGCTTCGGCGCCGGGAAAGGACGGGCGCTGAAGCATGGCTTCCGTTGCCAGCACTTACTCCCGGGCATTCGCAGATGTGGTCATGAGCAAGCATCTTGACGCCGATCGTTCGATTGTGGAATTACGCACGATCGCCAGCCTGCTCGACGAAAGTTCAGTGTTGCGGCGTGTATGGGAAAATCCGGCAATTCCTGCGGACCAGAAGCGGCGCGTGCTGGACGTAATCGCCCAGCGTGATGGCATTTCAACTCAGGTGAGGAACCTGGTGGCAGTGTTGATTGATCATCGGCGAACACACTTTCTGGATCCTATTATTTTGCAACTGGTCAAGGAACTCGACGCGCGCCTGGGATTCGCCGAGGCCGAGATCACCAGCACTCGCGCCCTTGGCGATGCGGAGAAGCGCGAGTTCGAGGCTCAGGTCGGCAAGTTGACCGGCAAAAAAGTCCGGGCGCACTACGGGCAGGACGCTTCGCTTCTGGGAGGTGCGGTGCTCCGCATCGGCAGCACGATCTACGACGGTTCGGTGAAAGGGCAGTTGGAGAGGATTCGGGAAGAAATAAGCGGCACTTAGCAATTGGCAGTTAGCAATTGAACAATTGCTAGCTGCCAAGTGCTAAATGCTGACGACAGCGAGTTGAGGGCTGGAACCTGATTCTATGGCACAAATCAAGGCAGACGAAATTACGAAGTTAATCCGCGAGCAGATTGAGAACTACGAATCGAAGATCTCCGTGGACGAGACCGGCACGGTCATCACGCTGGGCGACGGCATCGCGCGCGTGTATGGGCTGGATAAAGTGATGGCTGGCGAACTTCTTACGTTCCCTCACGGCGTGGCCGGCATCGCCATGAATCTGGAAGAAGACCAGGTGGGCGTGGTGCTGCTCGGTGAATACACCGAGATCAAAGAAGGCGACGAAGTGAAGCGCACGGGGCGCATCATGAGCGTGCCCGTAGGCGATGCCATGATCGGGCGCGTGGTCGATTCGCTCGGCCGTCCCATTGACGATAAGGGTCCCATCGCGACGGATAAGTTCATCGCCCTGGAACGATTAGCGCCGGGGGTGATCGACCGGCAGCCGGTGCGCGAGCCCATGGCGACCGGGCTGAAAGCGATCGACAGCATGATCCCGATCGGCCGCGGACAGCGCGAGTTGATCATCGGCGACCGGCAGACGGGAAAGACCGCCGTCGCGCTCGATACGATCATCAACAGCAAGGGCAACAACCTGGTCTGCATTTATAACGCGATCGGGCAGAAGCGGTCGTCGATTGCGCAGGTGGTGAAGATTCTGGAAGATTACGGCGCGATGGAATATACGATCGTGGTTGCGGCGTCGGCTTCGGAACCCGCGCCCATGCAGTACATTTCGCCGTATGCGGCCACAGCCATCGGTGAATATTTCCGCGATACCAAGCGGCACGCCCTGGTTATCTATGACGATCTCTCGAAGCACGCGGCGTCGTATCGCGAAATCTCGCTGTTGTTGCGGCGGCCGCCGGGGCGCGAGGCGTATCCCGGCGACGTGTTCTATCTTCACTCGCGGCTGCTGGAGCGCTCCGCCAAGTTAAGCGACAAGAACGGCGGAGGATCGCTGACCGCGTTACCCATCATCGAGACGCAAGCCGGAGACGTTTCCGCCTACATTCCGACCAACGTGATTTCGATCACTGACGGTCAGATTTATCTCGAAACCGACCTGTTCAATCAGGGCGTGCGCCCGGCGGTGAACGTGGGTTTGTCGGTAAGCCGCGTGGGCGGCAGTGCACAGATCAAAGCCATGCGGCAAGTGGCCGGAACGCTCAAGCTGGAGCTCGCGCAATACCGCGAACTGGCGGCGTTTGCGCAGTTCGGCAGCGATCTCGACAAGGCCACGCAGGCGCAGCTCAATCGCGGACAGCGTTTGGTCGAACTGCTGAAGCAGAACCAGTTTTCGCCGCTACCCTTCTCCAAGCAGATCCTGATCATCTTCGCCGGCACGGGAGGATTTCTCGACGACCTCCCGGTAAATCAAGTGCGCGACTTCGAAAAGGAACTGTACGAGTACGTTGACGCAACGCAAGCCGGCCTGCTGCGCACCATCATGGAGAAAAAGGTTCTCGATGACGGATTGAAGGCGCAGTTGACCGATGTTATCAAGCAGGCAAAGCAGCAGTTTGTAGCGAGCAGGGAAGCAGTAGCGAAGTAACACCGAGTACCGAGCAAGACTCGGGACTCGGAACTCGAGACTCCGACTCATGGCTAACATTCTCGATATTCGTCGCCGCATTCGCAGCGTGGTAAACACGCGGCAGATCACGAAGGCCATGAAAGTGGTGTCGGCCGCGAAGCTCCGCCGGGCGCAGGATCGCGCTTTGTCGGCGCGACCCTATGCGGTAATGCTCACGAATGTGTTGAAGTCGCTGGTGGCGCGGGCGGAGATTTACGATCCGGAAACTGGCGAACCGAAGCATCCACTGTTGGCGCAACGGCCGGAGAAAACTATTCTGTTGATCGTTGTCACCGGAGATAAGGGGCTGGCAGGCGCGTTTAGCGCCAACGTGACTAAAGCGGCCAGCCGGTTTATCGAGTCGAAGGCAGGTAAGAATATCGACATTGAAGCGATTGGCCGCAAGGGACGCGATTTTTTGCGGCGGCGCTATCCGGCGGCCCCGGTGCAAACGCGTAGCCTGGCCGACAACGAAGAGTCTCTTGAGAGCCAGCCCGAGGCCGCGGAGCGCGCTGGAGCGATACAGATTACGGGCGAGCACGTTGGCGTTCTCGGCAAATTGGAATTTTCCCAGGCCCGGGCTTTGGCGGAGAACGTGATCGGTCGCTATGAGCGCGAAGAGATCGATGCGGTCTACGTTGTCTTCAACGAATTCAAGTCCGTAATTGCGCAGCGGCTCATCGTGGAACAGATTCTTCCCATCGAACAGATTGGCGAGCCGGCGGTTCGGCTGGCTGAAGAGATGACGGAAGAAGAAAAGAAGAAAGCCAGGGAAGCTGCGATCAGCGCCGGAGTTGGCCTGCATCCCAACCAGCGCTCGGGCGAAGAGGCGGCTCAATTCGGCGCCCTCGGTGGACAGGTGGATTACATCTACGAGCAGGCACCGGAGGAAATATTCCGTGCGTTGCTGCCGAAATATGTTTCGAGCCAGGTTTTCCGCGCGTTGCTCGAGTCGGTGGCGGCCGAGCATGCCGCGCGCATGACTGCAATGGATTCCGCCACCAGCAACGCCACCGACATGATCGACTCGCTGACTCTGGCCATGAACCGGGCGCGGCAGGCGAAGATCACCAAAGAGATTATAGAGATCGTGAGCGGTGCAGCCGCGATGTAGCAAGTACCCAGTACCCAGTACTCATACGAGTCAAAAACATATGGCAGAAAACGTAGGACACGTGGTTCAAATTACAGGGCCGGCGGTGGACGTTCAGTTTCCCGAAGGCAAGTTGCCGCCTATCTATGAGGCGGTGCGAGTGGTGAGTGATGGCTTCACCGTGCCGAGCCCAGTCAACGTAATTCTCGAGGTCCAGCAGCACCTTGGCGAAGGCCGGGTGCGCTGTATCGCGATGGAAGCCACCGAAGGCATGGTGCGCGGTATGAAAGCCATCGACCAGGGCGGACCGATCTCCGTGCCCGTGGGACGCGGTACGCTGGGGCGCGTGATGAATGTGATCGGCGAACCAGTCGACCAACTGGGTCCGATCGAGTACAAGGAAAGGATGCCGATTCATCGCCTCGCCCCGGCCTTCGATGAGCAAGCCACGACGGCGGAAATGTTTGAGACCGGCGTGAAGGTCATCGATCTCATTCAGCCTTTCTTGAAGGGCGGCAAGATCGGCTTGTTCGGCGGCGCTGGCGTGGGCAAGACCGTCGTCATCATGGAACTGATCAACAACGTCGCCAAGCAACACGGCGGATACTCCGTGTTTGCTGGCGTGGGCGAGCGCACGCGCGAAGGGAACGATCTTTGGCTGGAGATGACGGAATCCGGCGTGATCAAACCGGGCGATCCCGCACACTCGAAGGCCGCGCTGATTTACGGGCAGATGACGGAGCCGCCCGGAGCGCGGCTGCGCGTCGCGTTGACCGGACTTACCGTTGCGGAATATTTCCGCGACGCCGAGGGCGCGGACACGCTGCTCTTCATCGACAATATTTTCCGCTTCACCCAGGCCGGATCGGAAGTATCGGCGCTGCTCGGCCGCATGCCCAGCGCCGTAGGTTACCAGCCGAACCTGGCGACGGAAATGGGCGAACTGCAGGAGCGCATTACCTCAACTAAGAAGGGCTCGGTGACTTCGGTGCAGGCGATTTACGTGCCCGCCGACGACCTGACCGATCCGGCGCCAGCCACGACGTTTGCTCACCTCGACGCGACCACCGTGCTCTCCCGCGCTTTGACTGAGATCGGAATCTATCCCGCGGTCGATCCGCTGGCTTCGACGTCACGCATTCTCGATGCCCGCATCGTTGGCCAGGAGCATTACGATGTGGCCCAGTCCGTGAAGAAGACGCTGCAGACTTACAAGGATCTGCAGGACATCATCGCGATTCTCGGCATCGACGAACTCAGCGAAGATCAGAAGCTCACGGTGGCGCGAGCCCGAAAGATTCAACGCTTCCTGTCGCAGCCTTTCCACGTGGCCGAGCAGTTCACCGGTGCCGCGGGCCGTTACGTAAAGATTGCCGACACGGTCAAGGGTTTCAAGGCGATTGTCGAAGGCAAGTACGACGACATACCCGAGCAGGCGTTTTATATGAAGGGGCCGATTGAAGAAGTGCTCGAAGCGGCGGAGAAGATGAAGGCGGCGGCGTAAAAAAGTCAGTAGCCGGTTGTCGGTGTTCAGTCGAAGATCTGACTGAGAACTGAGAACTGAGAACTGAGAACTGAGAACTGATGTCTGATACTTTCCAACTCGAGATCGTCACGCCGGAAAAGAAAGTGGTCGACACGACTGCGGCGGAGGTTCAGATTCCCGGCAGGAACGGATATCTGGGCGTTCTGCCGGGCCATGCGCCGCTCATCACCGAACTGGCGGTGGGTGAAATCACCTTCCGCGCCGCGGGTGACGAGCAGCGCCTTGCGGTTGCGTGGGGATTCGCAGAAGTGTTGCCGGACAAAGTGACGATTCTGGCCGAGACCGCCGAGCGCTCCTCAGAGATCGACGTAGAGCGCGCGCGCAAATCCAAAGCGCGCGCCGAGCAGCGGCTGGCAAGCGGCGATCCCAATGTGGATGTGGAGCGGTCTCTGAACGCTTTGCACAAAGCCGAGACGCGGCTGGAAGTGGCCGAAGGGAAAAGCCACTTTTAGTTTTGCCCGAAGATCTTCGGCCGGAGGTCTATGAGTTCGATCACCTGTCTCGTTCAGTCGTGCCTCTGTGTCCTCTCGATGTTTGGAGTCATGGCCACCGCGCAGGAGAATCCGGCGCAACCCCCTCGCCCGCCAGCGCCGTTGATCTCGCCCGAGGTGCATGCCGACGGCAGCGTGAGCTTCCGATTCCGTTCCCCGAATGCAAAAGCAGTTCAGCTTCAGCTTGAGGGAGCCGAACCCGCGCCCATGCAGAAAGATGACCAGGGCGTGTGGAGTGTCACGACCGTGCCCCTGGCTCCGGACTACTACGGATATTCTTTTGTCGCCGACGGCGTGCGGCTGATCGATCCCGAGAATCCGCTCCTGACGCCGAATCTGCTGGATACGGAAAGTGCGGTGTATGTTCCCGGACCTTTGTCCTTGCCTTGGGAATTGAATGACGTGCCGCACGGCGAAGTTCATCATCACTTCTATAGGTCGGCGGTGGCGGGCGATGACCGCGATTACTACGTCTACACGCCGCCGGGCTACGATCCCGCGGCGAAGCGGACCTATCCAGTGCTCTATCTGCTGCACGGCTACAGCGACGATGCCAGCGGATGGACTGCCGTCGGCCATGCCAACGTGATCCTCGACAATCTGATCGCGCAGGGCAAAGCTAAGCCCATGATCGTGGTGATGCCACTGGGCTACGGGACCATGGAGATGATCCGGCTTCATTGGGAAGCATGGAGCCACCCGGATTTGCGCGACACCAACTTCAGGAAGTTCAGCGAAGCGTTGCTCACTGAGGTTATGCCGCGCGTCGAGAGTGAATACCGGATCACGAAAAACCGCAATGCCCGTGCGATTGCTGGCTTATCCATGGGCGGCTCGGAGTCTCTGCTCACCGGTTTGAACAACCTCGACAAGTTTTCCTGGATCGGCGCCTTCAGTTCCGGCGGCATTCCCGAAGGCTTTCAGAAAGATTTTCCTGCTCTCGACGCCAAAGCAAACCAGCAGATACATCTCTTGTGGATTGCGTGCGGCACCGAGGATCATCTGATCACGGTCAACCGCAGCTTTCGGGAATGGCTGAAGACTAAGGGGGTGAAAGCCACCGAGATCGAGACTCCCGGGATGCACACCTGGATGGTCTGGCGCCGGAATCTGGCAGAGTTCGCGCCGTTGCTGTTCCGGTAGCCGCTAAGGCACATTCACCTGATCCCGGGTTTCCGACGGCACATACTTCACTGCGGCAGTTCGTTCCAGCTTGTCCCATGCGAACCTGCGGCCTTCAAGCGCGCGCTTCAGCGTCTTGAACAGGACCACCGAAAATAGCTGGCGGTAGGCAAAGCGCTGCAGCCAGACCTGGGTCAGCAGCCATGCATCTTCTTTTTCGTCGGGACGGCTTCGCTCCAGCGCAAACGCCAGCGCCGATGCCAGGAAGTCAACCACCAGGAACACGAAGAAGAATGCGACCAGTTTGTGGAAGCTGGCGGGGTCCGTGGAATCGGGGTGAAAGTATTTCTGGATGAAGTACCACGAGGCGCCGAAGGCGAACATGATGTCGATGAGCGGCGACACCAGCGGCAATAGAATCTGGAAGATCACGATGTTCGGCAGCGCCACAAATCCCAGCGCGCCCTTGCGCGCAAACACTCCACTGTGTTTATAGACCGCCTGCAAAACGCCGAACGACCAGCGAAAGCGCTGCCGCATCAGCCCGTTCGCGTTGGTGGGGGCTTCGGTGTAAGCCAGCGCCATGTCTTCGTATTCCACACGGTAGCCACGGCGCAGCAGCGCCATGGTGAGATCGGCGTCTTCCGCGACGGTGTCGATCTGGTAACCTCCCGCCTCTCGTACAGCGGAAACGCGCCACGCTCCAATCGCGCCCGGAACCACACTGACCGCGCCCAGCACATCCAAAGCGCGGCGCTCGAAGTTCTGGCTGGTGATGTATTCGAGAGCCTGCCAGCGCGTCCACAGATTCACACGGTTCCCTACCTTGGCATTGCCGGCGATGGCTCCGACTTTCGGATTGATGAAATGCGGCACCAGCCGCGAGATCGCGTCACTGGCGATTACGGTGTCGGCATCGATGCCGACGAAGAGTTCGGCATCTCCAATATGTTCGATGCCATAGTTAAGAGCGTCGGCCTTGCCCGAGTTCGGCTTGGTGAGGATCAGAACTTTCCCCGCAGCCTGTTCGCGGACGAAGGCGTTGCGCGCAATTTCCAGAGTGCGATCCCGGGATCCGTCGTCGATCACAATCACTCGCAGGTTGCGATAGTCGGAGTTCAGCGCGGCGCGCACCGTGCGCTCAATCACCTTCTCTTCGTTGTAAGCGGGAATGAGCACGGCGACCTTGGGTTTGTACGAAGCAACCTCGGCGGGCCTTCCGAAGATTTTCTCCTGCAGGCGGTCATAGACCGCAGCCGTGCCAATGAACAGCAACCGTCCCGTCATCAGAATATCGCCGATGAGGAAGATCCACGTGATCCCCATTACGCCCGCGTCGAACAGCCAGAAGCCAAGTCCGTCAAGACGCGCGGCCCAGAGTTGCGGCCTCGACAGCGGTGCCATGACGGCGGCGCGAGTCTTGCCCAGCAACTCGTAAATCGGCGCGACCTCATATCCGCGGGCGCGGATGCCATCAATTATCATGGGCAGAGCCCGCACGGTTTCAGCGCGATCGCCGCCGCCGTCGTGCAGCAGAACAATGTTGCCACAGCGTTGGTCGTTCGGGCTGCACGGCGGCAAGTGCGCCAGCACGTAGGCCGAGATCTCCGCGGCGGTGTGCCGCCGCGGCTTGTCGTTCCAGTCGTTAGGGTCAATCCGGTTGCCGACAGTGGTATAGCCCAAATCCTGCGCAGTTTCGAGCGGGCGCACCTGGTCCGCGGTGTCAGGCTCCTCGTCAATGGCATAGGGCGGACGCAGGAGCATGACGCGAACTCCCACCAGGCTGGCGAAAAGCCGTTCAGTCAGGTTCAGCTCCACCTTCATATAGGTCGCCGAGATATTGCTTACATCGGGATGGGTGAAGGTGTGGTTTCCAATCGTATTTCCATCGTTGTAAATACGTTTGGCGAGGCTGGGGAACTTGTCCGTCTGAATTCCGATCAGGAAGAACGTGGCCGTCGCATGCTCACGCTTGAGCACATCAAGAATCTTGGGCGTCCACTCGGGATCGGGGCCATCGTCAAAAGTCAGCACCACTTTATTGGGACTGTAGCCGTAACGGGCCACGCGGTAAGGCTCTGGCAGAGACTGAAAAACTTCGTCCGTAATCAGCTTGGTATTCGCATCGACGGTAAGGTCGCGAGTGCCGTGCGTAGGGCGATCTTCGATCCGCAGAATCTCGCCCTGGCCCTCCATGTCAACATCCTGGCCGGGAGGCACGTCGCGCAGTTTATCGGTCGCGCCGGCCTCGCCGGGAACATCCCACACCTTCCATAGTGAGCGGTCTTCGCCGCCGAGCCGCCACAGCGCGAAGGTTTGGATGCCCAGCGTCTGCGCGGCGCGCATGTGGTTCAGAGCCGTGACCGCATCGAGAAACCAGACGTCATGCTGCAGGCTGCGCTCGTCCAGGTAGCTGAAATGCGGGTTCAGCGCATCGTCGTCGAAGGTGACATCTACATCGGAATCGCGCGCCGCCAGCCAAGCTTCCTGCGCCGAAACGCTGCTGTCTTTCGCGTCAGGCGGCAGCTTGCCCTTCTTCGGCTTGAGCACCCAGTCGTAGCCGTAGTTGGCAATGGCGCAGATCAGTTTCTCCCGCGGAATAACCTTGACCGCGAACTTGAGATTGTTGACGAACCAGTCCTGGGATGCGACCGGTCCCGAGGCCGCGCCGGGATAGTGCTCGTCGTAGTTCATGATGACCACGCCGTCCGCCGGGGCTGCAACCGCGGCGTAGTCGAATTCCGGGTTGTGCGCGGGCACGCTGACGTAGAGCTTCATCCCGCGGGCGTGCAGGTCCGCGGAAAGTTCATTCAGCAACGCAACGTAGCCCGGCTGACCCACTTTCGGGAAGGCTTCGAAATCCACCATCAAGCCGCGAAAATGGTCTGAGGCGAGAAACATTCCCACCTGCTGGCGAAAAACCGCTCGCGCGCTGGGATTGTTCAGGAAGTCCGTGATCCCCCCGACCCACTCGGCACCGTCAAAGTTGTTCACCATGGGAAAGACTTCCATGGCGGGGTCTTCGACTTTCAGAAAAGGCATTACGCGGTCGTCGACGGAGCGCACACGATTGTTCTGCACTACGTCGAAAAACTTGTTGGTCTGATCGTCAACCGCCTGCAGCCGGCCGTCGGCAGTGAGAGCGTGCAGCCAGTCGGGATACAGCAGGTCGATCTGGCGCGAAAAATCGCGGAGAGAAGAAAAGCTGGCCGCATCCCAGGGAACGTAGAACGCTGCCCGGATGCCCTCTTCCTGGTTCAATTTCACTTCCGATGCAGGCAGCTTCGATTTGCGATGGGATCGGCTGGCCAGCTTTTTCTGGCGCTCACGGGCTTTTCCCTTTTCATTTTCCTTCAACGCCCTGAAGGCGCGCTTCTGAGGTGAAAAAAGGAGCTCGGGCAGGCGCTCGTCGCGCAGCGTCGTGTACACAAAGAAAATAATCAATGCGGATAGCAGTGCGACCCCGGCGTCGACGAAACGTCTCAGGCGCTTCCAGCGGGCGCGTTGCGGATCGTAAAAGACAGGTTCGGCCATGGAGAGCTAATCGTTCATCGTATGCCGCTGGCGACACATGGTCAATTCCAGGCGAGACGTAATTACCAGAGAGGACAGGGTCCGGTGTCGTTGGTGAATAAGATGCCCTTTCCCACCCCGAAGATGGCTTCAAGAAGATGGCGTGGAGAAGATGTCTTGAAAAAGATGCCTTCAAACGCGCTATATTCTCAGCGTGCTGGAACTGGTGCGGAAGGATGCTCGGTTCTTTCTTGCGGCGAGCCTGGCGGCCCTGGCGTTGCGGCTCGTTTTTGTTCTCCATTTTCCGGCGGTGGTCGACGATTCCCGCCTCTATGCCGATATCGCTGAAAACTGGCTGCAGCACGGCGTCTACGGCATCACAGATTCCGGGCAGATCATGCCCACTCTCTCCCGCTTGCCAGGATATCCCGCGTTTCTGGCTGCGATCTTCGCCGTTTTCGGCTGGGGTAACTTCCGTGCGGTCCTTCTAATTCAGGTTTTGTTCGATCTAGGCACGTGTTACCTCATCGCCGATCTTGCGCGCCGCATCGCATCCGAGCGCGCGGCAAAGGTGGCGTTCCTGCTCGCCGCACTTTGTCCATTCCTGGCCAACTACTCGGCCGCCGTTCTCACCGAGACGCTGGAGATATTCTTCACGGCGTTGGCACTCGATTTAGCTATGCGAGGGGTTGCCGCCTTTCTCCGCACCCCCGAATCAAACTCAACGCCAGTGCCGCTAATCTGGCTCGGCTGTGGTCTGTCAATCGCGGCTTGCATCCTCCTGCGGCCAGACGGAGGGATTCTGTTCGGTGCTGTCGGTGCATACTGGTTCCTGGTTTTCGTGCGAAGCTTGATGGTGAGGCCAAAGCAGTCTTCAGTGATCGTGCCCCGGTTGCGCCCCATGCTGCGCGTGGGAGTGATCCTGACCATCAGCACCTTCGCCCCGCTGATTCCCTGGACGCTGCGAAACCTGCACACCATGCATCGCTTCGAGCCGCTCGCGCCCCGCTATGCCAACGATTCCGACGAACTCCTGATGCCGGGCTTCAATCGCTGGACCAAGACCTGGATGGCTGACTCCACCTCCGTGCAGGAAATTTATTGGAGGGTGCCGGACGACGACATCGACGTCACGCGCCTGCCGGAGCGCGCTTTCGATTCCGCTCAGCAGCGCCAGGCCACAGAACAACTTTTCGCCGACTACAACCGGGATAAGGAAGTGACTCCGGAACTCGACGCGCGCTTTGGCGCACTGGCCGCGGCGCGCATTCACGCCGCACCCCTGCGTTACTACCTATGGCTGCCGTCTCTGCGCATTGCCGACATGTGGCTGCGTCCCCGCACAGAATTGCTGCCTTCTGATCCCCGCTGGTGGGAGTTCAATGACGACCCGGTGTGGCTCACGGTCAGTATCGTCTTCGGCTTCATCAATCTCGCCTACGTTGCCGCAGCCGCCGCCGGCCTGTGGCGTTCGCGCTACTCGGTCGGCGTCGGATTACTTATCATGGTTGTTGCTCTGCGTTCGCTATTCCTTGGAACGCTGGAGAATCCCGAGCCCCGCTACACACTGGAATGCTATCCCGTGGTCATAGTCGCGGCAGCCGCGCTCTTCATCGGAAAATCGCGTCGAAGCCATCGAAAACCCGCATAAACAGGCTCCGAAATCTGGAACGCAGTATGTGAAAAGGCGTATTCAAACGTTTCATGGCGCTGAAAGCATTGAAGAATCAGCTTGAACATTGTGGCCCGGCAGTTGCACAATATCGCCCTATCAGGTTCCTAGGGTCTCGGCCGTCTTTCTATTCCTGGGACACACAATCCAAACTGTGACGCTCGTCGCGGGCGAAGGAGGCTCTATGCGTTCTGGTTTACGTGTAGTCACTCTGTTGGCGGTGCTTCTCCTCGCTTTCCAAGGCTTCATCTTTGCCCAGTCAGCTACCACGTCGCTGCGGGGCACCATCTCTGACGCAAAAGGCTTGCTGGTGGCTGGCGCCAGCGTTACTTTGAGCAACGCAGCCACGGGATTTTCGCGCACCACTAAAACCGACGGCCAGGGCGTTTACCAGTTTCTCGAGCTTCCTCCCGCGACCTATGTGGTCACCGTCGAAGCTGCGGGTTTCGCCACGACGAAACGTGAAAACGTAGTGCTGCAGGTCAGCAGTCCGGCCACGTTGAACCTTGCCTTGGAAGTGAAAGGAGGCACGGTGGTGGTCGACGTTACCGGCGAAGCGCCAATGGTCAACACTACCGATGCGACCCTCGGCAACAATTTCAATGCGCGCCAGTTGACCGACCTGCCCTCCGAAGGCCGCGATCCGGTCGCGATTCTAAGTCTGCAGCCTGGCGTCACCTACATCGGTAACACTACCAACATTCAGCAGAACTCCGACAGCCGCGGCGGCGCGGTTAATGGAGCCCGCAGCGATCAGAGCAACATCACGCTTGATGGGTTGGACGACAACGATCAACTCGAGGGCTATGCCTTCGAAGGCGCAATGCGCGCCACCCTCGATTCTCTGCAGGAGTTCCGCGTTACCACCGGAAACTACGACGCGGACTCCGGACGCTCCTCCGGAGCGCAGGTCAACCTGGTCACCAAGAGCGGCACCAATGCCGTCCACGGCTCGCTCTACGAGTACTATCGACCCAACTTTGACGTCGCCAACGACTGGTTCAACAAGCAGGCGGAACTTGAGGCCGGGCTGCCCAACGTTCCGGGGTTTATTCTGCGGAATACCTTCGGCGGCACAGTCGGTGGCCCGATCAAGAAGGACCGGGCTTTCTTTTTCATCGCCTACGAAGGCCAGCGCACCTCAGACGCGGTACAGACCACGCGCGAGGTGCCGACGCAGAGCCTGAGTCAGGGATTCTTGAAATACCTGTGTGACCCGGGCAGCGATCCGAACTGTGTCATCGGCAGTCCCAACTCGAATGGCGTAACTGTGGCGAGCGGCGGCAGCACCTTCCCTGGATTCAACGTTGCAACTCTCACGCCCGATCAGGTCGCTTCACTGGACCAGGGCGATTACACGGGTCCCGGCTGCGCCGTAAATGGAACATGCCCTCCCACACCTGGAAACCCCCAAGGCCCCGGTGACAACGGCAACATCGTCAATATCAGTGGCATCGGCAACCCTAATGCCCTATTCGCAAAGTACCCCCTGCCCAACTCCACCAGCGAAGGTGACTTGCTGAACACGGCGGCCTACACCTTCCCTGGCCCCGATCCGACGAGGCTCAACACCTATATCGTCAAGCTCGATTTCAAACTCAATGCCAGCGGCAGTCACTCCCTTTTCGTGCGCGGCAACCTGCAGAATGACCACGAATCGCAGCCGCCGCAGTTTCCCAACCAGCCTCCATTTCAAATCATCACTAACAACAGTAAAGGAATCGCTGCGGGATACACGGCCTTGATTCGCAACAACCTGATCAATAATTTTCGCTACGCGTTTATCCGCCAGGGACTGGGGAACGGGGGACTCAATAGCCAGGATTATGTTACCTTTCGCGGCCTCGACGACACTCAAGCTCTCGCCAGCCAGACCATCCTGACCAACGTTCCTGTGCATAATTTCGTTGACGACGTCTCCTGGACCAAAGGCACGCACACCATCCAATTTGGCACCAATTGGCGGCTCATTCACAACAATCGTCAATCCAACGCGGAAAACATTTCCTCCGCCTATACCAACCTTTATTGGCTCGATCCGTCCTTCATCTCCAATCAGGGAGTGAGCCTCGACCCGTCACTTAACCCGAACTTCCCGCTGGTGGACACTTCATTCGGCACGTCTTATGACTTTGCCGCCATGGACGTTGCCGGGATTCTCAGTCAGGTCTACACCGTCGCCAACCAGAACAAGCTCGGCCAACAGATTCCCAACGGCCAGTTGATTCCGCGCCACTTCCAGAACTTTGAGGGCGAGATGTACCTGCAAGATAAATGGAGCGTCACGCCCAGCCTGGTTGTGACCTACGGGCTCCGCTACTCACTTTTGCAGCCCCCTTTTGAGAACACGGGCAATCAGGTCGCCCCTACGGTGAACATGGATCAGTGGTTTAGGACCCGTGGGGAACAGGCGGCGCTCGGCAATGTGGTCCAGCCTGATCTGACTTTCGCTCTTTCCGGGCAAGCCAACGGCGGTAAGCCTTACTGGGCGTGGGATTATAAGAACTTCGCTCCCAGGTTTGCCATTGCCTATTCTCCCCACGCCGACAGCGGCTTCTGGCACACGGTGCTCGGTAACGCCGGCAAGAGTTCCATTCGGGCCGGTTACGGGATTTACTTCGATCACTTCGGCGAAGGCGTCGTCAACACCTTTGACCGCAACGGCTCCTGGGGATTGACTTCGACTTTCAGCAATCCCGCGGGCGTTTCCACAGTTGATGACGCGCCGCGCTACACGGGGCTTCTTGGTCTGGCCAATCTTCCCGCGAGTGAAATTGCTCCCCCACCCAGCGGCTTTCCCTACACGCCTCCCGGCGATCCGAATACTTATGGCCTTGCCATCGGCTGGGGCATCGATGATCACCTGAGGACGCCCTACTCGGAGGTGGTCGACTTCTCCCTCACGCGCGAATTCGCCCATAACTTTGTTCTGGAAACAACGTATACCGGGCGTTTCGCCCATCGTCTGCTGCAGGAAGTCGATCTCGCTCAACCACTCAACTTAGTCGACCCGAAGAGTGGCACGTCATATTTCCAGGCGGCTCAGATATTCCACAAGGCGGCGGCGGTGAACACTCCCGAATCGAGCATAGCCAACATTCCTTACTGGCAGGACATGTTTCCGCAGGCAGCCGGTGCGGCCGGAATCTCGGGCTATGCTCCGGGCATACCCGCCAATCCCACCGCAACCCAGAATATGTATGACCTCTTTTACGGCTACGCGGGCAATGAAACCACGGCGCAGGAAATCGCGGACGTATTCTGCTTCCCAGCCTGCGCCGGTACAGGCCCCGGCGGGACGTACTACGGTCCGGGCACGCCGTATCAGTATTACCAAGACCAGTTCTCTTCCTTGTATGCCTGGCAAACCCGTAGCCCCAGCAACTACAACGCGCTGCAAGTGACACTGCGTCACGCCATGAGCGCAGGATTACAATTTGATTTGAATTACGTGTATTCCAAGTCCATCGACGAAAGTTCAAACGCCGAACGCGTGAACGGATTCGAAGCCGCGGGCGGTGTCGCCTACAACGATCAGGCAATTAATGCATGGTCTCCCGATTTGTGGCGGGCGGTTTCGGACTTCGATACCACCCACCAGATCAACTTCAACACGATTTGGGATATTCCCTACGGGAAGGGGCGGCGCTGGAACTCTTCGAACCGTTTCATGAATTCCGTGCTCGGCGGATGGGGATTGAGCGGACTGGGCCGCTGGACCAGCGGGTTCCCCTTCAGCGTTTCAGCCGGCGACGGCTGGTCCACTAATTTTGAGCTGGAGGGCACATCATTTCTCATTGGCCCGAAACCGAAGAGCGGCGTCTTCGTCAACTCCAGCGGAAATCCCAATGCCTTCCAAAACGCGCAGAGCATCCAGTGTTATTGTCCCTATGCTCCAAGCGGTACGGGCCCAGTTCTCTTCCGCGATACCGGCCCCGGGGAAGCTGGCCAGCGCAACCTTTTCCGCGGCCCCGGCTTTTTCTCCATCGACGGCGGCCTCAACAAGGTCTGGGACTTCAGTGAAACCCGGATGATAAGGTTTTCGTGGGAAGTTTTCAACGTTACCAACTCCGTGCGATTTGACGCCGCCAACGCCGTGGACAACGAAGACCTGGTAGATATCACCAGCTTTGGCACGTTCCAGCGCACGCTGACCACACCGCGTGTGATGCAGTTCTCAATGCGATTTGCGTTTTAGAAGCCGCGTGTGATGCCGGCGTTCCCGACTAGAGCCCGGAGGGAATGTTACGCCAGCGGCGAGTCGCTCATGCGGAACCGCGTCCGCACGTGCTCGGAAATGAGCTCGATGGCCGGGCGGTTCGACACCGGATCGCTCTGGGCCAGATATTTCATAGCCTCCACCAGCACGCGCTGTCCGTCGACATAACGAGGATCAGACGTCCGCTCTCGTCGTTTGGTGCCAAAATTAGGTGGAACAGGGATTGTAAAAACCTTAGCCATGAATGAACTCAACCTGGATGAAGTCGAAAGGAACTCTTAGGCAGTATAGCGCCCGGCGTTCCCTTTTTAGCACACATTCTTGTGCTTTAGATTCAGTGACTTACCCGCGGGGTGAGACGAACTGGGTCTTCTTTGTGGTCTTCAATTGAAACACGTCGTTGCCGATCTTGGCCTTCAGGTTCACCGAAGAATACTTCGCCAGACGATAGTCGCCCTGACCCTGGAAGAACTGCTGCTGCACCGAGATGCCGCGGCTCAAGTCGATCCAGAGCAGAATCTTTGAGATGTTATTGCGGAACTTCTCGCTCTTGGGAATCAGCTGCAACTCTCCGGTGGCGACGCCGTCGACGGTCTTCTCACCTAGATAACTCACGTCAAACGACTTCACCAGATCCTGTCCGCTTCCGCCGAAGCCGAGCACCAGATAGCTCTCAATCTCGCCCCGGTTGGCTCCCGCCGGATACTCCATGACCTGGTCGATCTTCGGCTGGTAAACCTCCAGCTTGCCATCTTTGTAGAGCACAAACTTCGGGTCAGGCTGCTTGATGTCGGCCATCATTTCTACATCTTTGTCTTTGCCCGCCCTGCGGTAGTAGACCGTGCCGGTCTGCGTGTCGGTTTCGTCCACCACCCGCTGATATTGTTCCCAAACAAAATCGGCTTGCGTGGCTTGGAAGGTTGCGGCCGCGGCATCCATTTTCTTGAGAACACTATCGAGAGACGGCGCTTCCTGCTGCTGCAAAACCATGCTCAGGGAAAGGAACAAAATGTGGAGGCAGATCATCATGGCCGGTTACGGTGACGTTCGTTGCAGATTGTTCCCACTGAATTTCGTCTCACGGTTTTCGCTTCACCAAAACCCGGTAGGCCTGCATGTGCCCCTTGCCGTCGGGAATGCCATCGTACTTCACGATCGTGACCTCGCCGGAAATCGGTTGAATAATGTGCAGCAACTGATTCCGCACTGACTGATCGTCGCCTGGAGTAATTGCGGCGGCGGAAATCTGGTAGAGAAGCCCTCCTTGCGCATCGGCCGTGACCACCACATCGCTGGCATGCGGGCTGCGGAGCGCGGGTTTATCGTTAAAGTTGATGACCCGGGGCGAGAAGAAAACAAAAATGAGGATGAGCGTGACCATGATGTCGTAGTGCAGCGTGCCTCGCTCATGCTGCCAGAAGATGTAGCTGCGAATTGTGGGCCAGACACCCTTCATCGGTAGGGAAGGCGCGCCCGCGGCGGTCGTGCTGATGTCCACACTTTGCAAGTTTAGTCTCCAGGTTTCAAGGTCGCAAGGTTTCAAAGTCACCTTGAAACATTGCAACTTTGCCTCAAAAGCTTTTCCTCGTAATCCGCTCCGCCCCAATGTAAGGCCGCAACACTTCCGGAATCACCACGCTCCCGTCAGCCTGCTGATAATTTTCGACGATCGCCACCCAGGTCCTGCCCACGGCCAGCCCGCTCCCGTTCAACGTGTGCACAAACTCGGTCTTGTTCTTGCCTTCCGGACGATAACGGATATTCGCCCGCCGCGCCTGGTACGCTTCAAAATTCGAGCACGACGAAATCTCCCGAAACAATTGCTGCCCCGGCAGCCACACTTCAATGTCATAAGTCTTCGCCGAAGATGCGCTCAAGTCTCCCGTGCACAAAGTCACCACGCGGTAGTGCAGACCAAGCTTTTGCAGGACGGTCTCGGCATCCCGGGTAAGCTTCTCGTGCTCTTCGTACGAATTTTCTGGACGAGAGAATTTCACCAGCTCCACTTTCTGAAACTGATGCTGACGGATGATTCCACGGACGTCTTTTCCATACGATCCCGCCTCGCTGCGGAAGCACGGCGTGTACGCGGTGATTGAAATCGGCAATCGTGCCGCATCGAGAACTTCGTCGCGATACAGATTGGTGACCGGAACCTCGGCCGTTGGAATCAGCCAAAGATCCTTTTCGCCGTGCGGCACGCGAAAAAGATCGGCGGCGAACTTGGGTAACTGTCCCGTCCCATACATCGACTCAGAATTTACCAGGAAGGGTGGCAGCACTTCCGTGTACCCGTGCTCGCGCGTATGCAGATCGAGCATAAAGTTCGCCAGCGCCCGCTCAAGTTTCGCCCCCAGGTCCCAGTACACAGCAAAACGCGCGCCGGTGAGCTTCACCGCACGCTCCAAATCAAGCACGCCAAGTTCCGCTCCCAGATCCCAATGCGGCTTGGGAGCAAAGTCGAATTTTGGTGGCGCGCCCCAGCGGCGAACCTCCACATTCTCCTCGGCGCTGTGCCCAACCGGGACGCTCGCATCCGGGATGTTGGGAATTCCAGCGAGAATGTCCCGCAAGCGGCCATCGAGATCGGAGGCAGTCTTCTCCTGCGCCTGAATCTGCTCGCGCAGGTCTTTCGTCTCGGCAATCGCGGCAGTCGCATCCTGGCCGCTCTTCTTGAGTTTGTTGATTTCCTCCGAGGCCTTATTCCGCCGCGCCTTCATGGTCTCCGCTTCAGTGATGGCCTTCCGGCGCTCAGTGTCTAGGTCGCGAAAATCCCTGAGCACGACAGCCGGATCGGCGCCGCGCTGCCGCAGCATTTCCTCCACCCGGGGCAGATTGTCGCGAACAAAGTTCAGATCAAGCATGGGAACAACTACTTTACCGGAAGCCGGGCGGGGAATGCACGCGACGCGGGCCGAACAGCTTTCGCATCCCCCTCCGCCTGTGTAAACTACCTTCGCGATAAGCCTCGGTTAGGACATGGAAGAACCTAAAACGCCGTTGGTGCGGCAGTTCCCCTACAACGTGGTACTGAGGATCGCTGCCACGGCAGCTGGAATCCAGATTATCCACCTGCGAGGTGTGATGGACCCTAGCCGAGGGTGGATTTTTATGACCCTGCTGTTTTACTGCGGCGCATACCTGTTGATCGCACTGTCGCCTGCAAGCTGGGCTGGGTTTCAAGTCGGTTTTGCCATCGGTTACTCGATTGCTATGCAAGCGGCAACGATCGTGATTCTTCTCATGCAGCTGCCATTCGCTAGTGCATCCCCGGCGGACCTCGACCACTTGCGTATTCTTCGTTATGCCAATCTAGTCCTTCTCGTCGTCGCGGTGGTTACGTGGATTTGGAACCGGCGGAAGATCGACAACCTACTCGCTTTCGCGTTATTGCCCATCGGCATTGTCTACCCTTTTGCTGCCTTCTTTGTTCAGGGAGGCATTAGCCTCCTGATATACCGCCGCCCGTAAGCGCGACATCTTGAGTTGAGAGCAGTGACAATACCCGAGACTTGAAGGCTTTCGCGCAAGCTGCCCACCTGTGTACACTACCCTTCGACGATGAGACTCTTCCCCCGCTCCGTTACTGCGTGCCGTTGTTTTCTGCTGGCCGTCGTGGCCGCTCTCATCTTCGCTTCTAACCCAGGCTCCATTCCTGCCTCCTTCGCCTCGGCCTACAACGCCCATCCCAAACTGGTCGTCGTGATCATCATCGATCAGTTCCGCGGCGACTATCTGGAGCGCTACCGTACCCAGTTCGGCGAAGGCGGATTCCGCCTGCTCCTCGACCACGGCGCCAACTTCACCGACTGCAACTACGATTACGCTAACACCCGCACCGCTCCCGGCCACGCCACGCTGTTCACCGGCGCCTACAGCAACGGACACGGCATTGTGGCGAACGAATGGTGGGATCCGAAGAAAAAGAAAATGGTCACGTCGGTCGAGGATGACAATACGAAGCTGGTCGGTATTGTGGACGACAAAATCGGCGCGTCGCCGCACAACCTGCTCGCCGACACGCTGGGCGACGAACTCAAACTGGCGACCCAGGGCAAAGCACGAGTCTTCAGCGTTTCTTTGAAAGACCGTGCCGCTGTCCTGCCCGGCGGCTTCGCAGCCGATGCTGCCTACTGGATCGATCCCAAAAGTGGCTCCTGGATTACCTCCACCTACTATCGCAACGACCTTCCCAAGTGGGCGCAGGACTTCAACGCCGCCAATCGTGCCGCAAAGTATTGGGATCGAGATTGGAAGAACGCGAACGGAGACGTACTCCGCTCAACCGCGCATCGCAAGGAAAAAGACGGCTCCGACGCCGGCTTCTACGAGGTCGTCGGCTCCACGCCTTTCGCGAACGAGTACGAACTGGAATTCGCCAAAGAGTCGGTCGTCTACGAAAACCTCGGCGCTGGGCAGGCCACCGACCTGCTGGCCATAAGTCTTTCTCCGAACGACATTCTTGGTCATCAGGTCGGCCCCGACTCTCCGGAAATGGCCGCCATGGCTCTCGCACTCGATCGTGAACTTGCCGACTTCTTCAACTTCCTGGGCCATCAAGTCGGCTTGGCAGACCTCTGGATTGCACTATCAGCCGACCACGGCGTCTCCGCCTTGCCCGATGCCGCGAAAAAGCTCCGCATTCCCGCCGCCAATCTGGACGCGCATAAAATCGAAGAGCAGATGAACAGCGCGCTATCCGCAAAGTTCTCGCACGCCGCTTCCTACATAAAGTTCGATTACCCGGTAGCGTGGCTCGACCAGGAAGCCTTCGCCAAAGCGCATGTTAAGGAGCGCGACGCCGAGACCGTTGTCGGCGAAGCCATGAAGCAGGCTGGCCTCCGCGATTACTTCACCAAATCACAACTGGCGGCGGGCGAAGTCCCCGACACTGCTCTCGGCAGAAAGTTCCTCCACAGCTACTCGCCCGAAGGCGGCTGGTACGTGATGGGGGTTCCGGAAATCTACACAGTCGGCCCAGCGAAGGGCACGGACCACGCATCGCCGTACACCTACGACACGCACGTGCCGCTAGCCTTCTACGGACTGCCCTTCCGCCCGGGAACCTATCGCACCCACTCCGAGCCAGTCGATCTAGCAGTCACTTTTGCGTCGCTGCTCGGCATCAACGCTCCCACCCACGCCACAGGCCGCGTGTTAACTGAAGCCCTCGCCCAACCTGCTAGGCAGGAGAGTCACTGATGAAGCTTAGTCAACTCCCCACGTCATCTGTCATCCTGAGCGGAGCGAAGGACCCCATACCGGTGTACGGCACAACGATCTCTGCAAGGAGTTTTTACCATTCTCTGACGCGCACCTTTCGCGTCCCCGCAGTCAGACGCTCCTCTGATGTCGGGGGCTTGACGCAATGACCCCCTCCTCGGAAAACGGCGGCACGCCTTCTCTGGATCTAAGTGTGAGCTTCGCCGGCATCCAGCTAAAGAACCCCATCATCGCCGCCAGCGGAACTTTCGGTTACGGCGTCGAGTTCGAGGATGTCGTCCACCTCAACAAGCTGGGAGGATTCGTCGTCAAAGGTCTTTCCCGCGAACCCATGATCGGCAACCCGCCGCCGCGCCTGTGGGAAACGGCCGCCGGAATGCTCAACGCCATCGGCCTGCAGAATATTGGCGCAACCGCGTTCCTCGAAGAGAAGCTGCCCAAGCTTCGCCAGCTAAAGAATATCGTCGTGTTCGCCAACGTCTTCGGCTACACCCGCGAAGACTACGAACGAACCATCGAAATCCTCAACGACGGCGAAGGCATCGCTGCCTACGAACTCAACGTCTCCTGCCCCAACACCACTTCCGGCGGCCTGCAGTTCGGCAGCGATCCCCGCTCGCTGGACGAAGTCGTGACCACAGCGAAACGCGCGGCTCGCCGTCCGCTGATCGTGAAACTTTCTCCCAACGTGACCAGCATCGCGCAGATGGCGCACATCGCGCAGGAAGCGGGTGCGGATGCCATCTCGCTGGTCAACACTTTCGTCGCGATGGCGATCGATGCCGACACCCGCAAGCCCCGCATCGCCAACGTCACCGCCGGACTCTCCGGCCCAGCCATCAAGCCCATCGCCCTGCGCATGGTCTACGACGCCGCCCACGCCGTGAACATTCCCGTGATCGGCATGGGAGGCATCTCAACCGCAGCTGATGTCGCGGAATTTATGCTCGCCGGCGCAACCGCCGTCCAGATCGGCACCGCCAGCTATTGGGATCCCTGCGCCACCGAAAAGATTGTGGACGAATTACAACGCTGGTGCCAGGATCGCCACATCACCCGCCTCGCAGACCTAACTGGTGGAATGATTCTCGAATAATTCAGTCCTTAGGTTGCCGGATGAAGGTCCCGGTTTTGCTGAGAACTGAGAACTGGGAACTGGGAACTGAGAACTGAGGTTCCCTACCTTCCGTGCACATACCAGATCGATCCCGGAGACTGATAGTTCCGGCCCTCGCCCCACACCACATGCGTGTTCCCGAGGCCATCGATGGCGATGGAAAAGAGGTTGCCAAAAGGAAAGAGAAAACCGTTGGGCAGGATGTAATCGTATCCGCGCACCGGGCCGGAGAGTTGCGATTCCGGCGACCAGGTCGCTCCGCCGTTGGTAGAAGCCCGATAGTAAGTATTCCAGAGCGGATGCTTTTGCGCGTCCACTTCTCTTGTGTCCATCCATGCGATGCGCACGTCGCCGGCGGTGCCAGCGCTAATCGCCGGGAAGCAGTGCTCCACGCCGGCCGCGGCGTTTGTAACATCAGCCTTTGCGGACCAGTTTTCCCCCTGGTTTGTGGAAGAGGAGAAGTAAATGCGCTGCGGTCCCCCAGCGGCCGAGCCCGAGTTCCACAAAGCATAGATGACCCCGGCGTCATCGGAAGCCAGAGCCATCTGCGAAGCCAGAAAGCCGCCCGAACAGAGCCGGGACGAGCAATCCGGTGCCGCGCTGGAAACATCCATCAGCGCCGTGCTCCAGGTCCGGCCGCCGTCCCCTGATCGGCTGACAAATACTTCCACCGGACGCGTGAGAAGATCGGTTCGCGGGTAAGCCGTCCAGGAAAAATAGACATTGCCTGCGGGATCTACAACAGCGCTCGCAGCCAGCGACCAGCCCGTCTCAGCGCCAGGATTCAGCACAGTGGCCGAGAAAGTCTGGGCGTAATCATGCGACGCAGCTACCGCCAGCGTCTGATCGTGGTTAAAGCTCACGTAGACATTGGGGCCGCGAACCGCCAGCACCGGTTTATCGATGCTGGTTTCCGGAGATTGTTCGGCGACAGCAAACGACCAGGAGCGGCCAAAGTCCTGCGACCGCGCCACGATGATAACGTGTCTGCCTTGCATCCACGATGCATAAAGCGTTTGCCCGTCGTTGGGGTCGACTTTAATCTGCGCATCGAATTGTCCCGACGACGAGGCCAGCAAAGAACGCGGCGCCTCCCACGATGTGCCGTTGTCATTGCTCACCAACAGGACCATGGTCGGCGCTGTGCACGTTGAACATTGCGCCACCGGGCCATACTGAGGATAGAGAATGTAGATGTGACTGTGGGCGTCCGTAGCCATCGCGGGTTCCCATTGGTCCCCGGGGCTGAAGCCCACCCGTCGCGGAGCACTGAAGCCCGAAACGGCCAGCGCCGCAGGCGCCGTAGCCAGCGCCAATAACAGAAAAGTGGCAAGTTTCTGCACACCCCGGGCGCGGCTGGACGTGAAAATCAACGAAGTTCTCCTGGGACACCGACTGCGACGGCCTTGCCGCACTTTATAATGAATTTCTAATCAACGTCAATTACCCGATAGGGTCATCCGCACTTTGGTAACGTCGGGCCCGGCGAAAGTGCTAATGTGAGGATTAATGTGGGGACAGCCGCCCTCGGCTGCCTGCCCTGAGCTACGAAGGGTCCGTCGAGCGAAGCTCGACTCGCCGCCACGGCTTGGCTTCGCAGCGCGTGACTTTCTGTCGCATTCGTCATCTAATGAAATGCCACAAGGAGCAATGGTAGAAATGGAAAAAGCCACATTCGCAGCGGGATGTTTCTGGGGAGTGGAAGCCACCTTCCGGCAGATGCCGGGAGTGCTGTCAACCCGCGTAGGCTACACCGGCGGAAACACCGACAATCCCAACTACAAAGAAGTCTGCACCGATCGCACCGGCCACGCCGAAGCAGTAGAAGTGGAATTCGATCCCGCCCAGGTTCGCTACACCGACCTGCTCAAAGTCTTCTGGGAGAATCACGATCCCACGCAGCTCAACCGCCAGGGCCCGGACTGGGGCACCCAATACCGCTCCGCCATCTTCTACCACACGCCGGAGCAACAGGCGGCAGCGCAAGCCTCAAAGGAAGCGCTCGAAAAGGCGCACCGCTACTCCAAGCCCATCGTCACCCAGATCGTCCCGGCAGTGACGTTCTATCCCGCCGAGGACTACCACCAGCAATATCTGGAAAAGCGCGGCCTGGCTAGCTGCCACATTAAGGCGTAGAGGAGTGGGTTTTTTGCGTGGCGCAGCGCTTCCAGCGCTGCGATTACTCGGGGGTTCGTGAAGGAGAAGTCTCAGTTCGCCGTCAGCAGCATCGGCGCACCCTTCGTGATCACCAGCGTATGCTCGTAATGCGCCGATGGCCGATGATCCGCCGTGACCACCGTCCATTTATCCTGCGCCACGAAGGCCCTGCCCGATCCCGCAGCAATGATTGGTTCGACGGTAATGACCAGCCCCTCGGTGAGAACCTGATTCGCTTCCGGATCCGCAAAGTTCGGCACTCTCGGTTCTTCATGAATCGTCCGCCCAATACCGTGCCCACCCAGATCGCGAATCACCGAGAATCCACTACGCCTCACCTCGCGCTCGATCACTCGCCCAATCTCGAAAACCCGAAATCCCGCGCGCGCCACCAGCATAGCCTTGGCAAAGGCCCGCTCCGCGCAAGCCAACAGGCGCTGGCACTCCTCCGTCACCTCGCCAACAGGAACAGTCACCGCGGCGTCGGCCATGAATCCATCTTTTTCGATGGTGACATCCAGCTTGACCAGATCTCCCTCTCGCAACTCGCGCCTGCCGGGAATCCCATGCACCGCTTCCTCATTCAGGCTGATGCAGTTCACCCCAGGGAATCCGTAAACCAACGCCGGTGCCGACCGCGCTCCATGCTGTCGCATTACGCCCGCACCCAATTCATCCAGTTCCGCCGTCGTGACTCCCGGCCGCACTGCGCCCTTCATCGCTTCCAGCATGAGGCAAACCACGGCCCCCGCAGCACGCATCCCGGTCAATTCTTCCGGCTCATTGATGGACATGACATTTCCCCAGAGACATGATACGGCCTCGTCGGCGATTCCATCAGGAACGAACCGGCTCTCGAGGCCCGAAGAAGCAAAGCAACACAAATCCGCCAATGTAATACAACAGGCTCTGCTGAAAAGTGAATCCCAGCAAACGCTGGGCCAGCCCAAACAAGGCCAAAGCCTCACACAATCCATAGGTCGCCAGGTACCCGCTCTTCCAGTGCCGCAGAGTAATAGGATCGTCCGGTTGAACTACCAGACCTTCGGCGGAACGCAACACCAGCGTGCGCCTCACCACAAAAATCACGCCCACCACAGCCACCGCTGCGGTTGAGAAAACATAGCTAAGGGAGGGATCCGTGGTTCTATGAGCCCACAACTTCGCCCAGGAGGGCACAAAGCACGATGCTGGCCAGCAACACCCACTGCAAGACGCGTAGCGTCTTCAGCGCCGATTTCATTGTGGATATTCTCCCGCTGTTCCGCGAGAGGGGGAACGAATCTTTCGGTCGGCATCCGCCCAGCCAATACAACGCCGAACCAACTAGCGATGATATCAGCCGGCTACGTCCCGGTAATCTTCACCCTAAGTTCTTCCGGCAGGCGTTCGCGAATTTCCTGCGGCAGCCGGTCGTGCACCCGCCGCGCGCCTTGCTTGGCCGCATCCAGCACGGTGACAGGCGCGGGCGTCGCTACCGCCACCACCAGCCAGATCAGCGCCGACAAGGCAAAGCCCGCCAGCGCCGCAATCTCCAGCCAGAAAGCATGCCGCGGAACGAAGTGGCGAATCACGCCAAAGGTCAACAGAAAAACTCCACCCGAAACCGAGGCCAGCGCGATCAGCCCCACGTCAATCGTGCGGTGAATGCGCTGCCGTCCGCGGCAGTGTTCGCATTCCGCAAAATGGCTCTCGTAGTCGCTCCCCATCTCCGGCGCCAGGCCGGAAATGTCATAGCGCCAGCCCGCCAGAATCTTCCCGACAATCGGATCAATGCACTGCTGACTCATAAGGGACTACGTTGTCATTCCGAACAAGCGTTCTGTACACCACTGTCCGGTCCTTCTAAAGCTGGATCGGCGGCAAAACCTCGCCCTGCATCGCCACCAGCACCCGATTCTGAAACAACCCACCCCGCTCGGCCAGCGCCTTTTCCGCCTCTCGCCGCGCTATTTCCGGATGATTGTTCTGCTCAGATAGATGCGCCAGCACCACAAAGGCTGCACTGTTATCATAGTCATTCATGAAGAAATCCGCGAGTTTCTCATTCGACAAGTGCCCCACGTTGCTCGCCACCCGCTGCTTCACTGCCCAGGGATAAGATCCGCCGCGCAGCATCTCCACATCATGATTCGATTCCATCACCAGAATGTCTGACCCGCGCAGGTGGTCACGCACATTAACGGGTAAATAGCCCAGATCGGTGGCCACGCTCACCTTCGTGCCTTCCACCCGAAACGTGAATCCCACCGGATCGGCGGCGTCATGCGGAATGGTAAAAGGTTTTACCTCAATATCGCCCACCTGAAAACGATGCCCCGACTCGAAGCGCTCCAGCCGCTCCAACTGCGGCCGCTCGCCCTTCTCGTCACGCATGGCCCGCGCCCACGCCGTGTGCGTGGCCCCCGTCATAAATATTGGGATGCATAACTTCTTCGCCAAAGTTGCTAAACCATAAATGTGATCGGAATGTTCGTGGGTAATCAGAATCGCCGAAAGCGACTGCGGATCTTCGCCCAGCGACTTCATCCGCCTGAAAGTTTCCCGGCAGGAAATCCCGGCGTCGACCAGAATCCGGGTGCGCGTGCTGGCCACAAACGCACAATTCCCCCGGCTCCCGCTCGCCAGCATCGAAACCGTCACACCCATCCCCGCAGCATACGCGCCCACCCTGTGGATTCGGGAGTAACTCTCTGGTTATCCGATACCTAAGGGCAGCGTCCAGTGTCCAGTGATCAGTGTCCAGTGATCACTGTCCAGTATCAGTTTCGGGGTTACTGGGCCCTGACCACTGACCACTGATTTTTCACTTTCCCTGTCGCAAATTATTGATCACCCCGCGCATGAGCGATCCTCCATAAGCCCCGGCCACGCCCGGCAGCGCCGCCAGAAACGATCCATACACCTGCGCCCGCGTAGGCTTGACGGTCAGAAAAACGTAAGCCGCAAGTTCGCTCAGAGGGATAAATATTCCCACCACCACCACCCACCGCCAGGGCCACCGCGGCCGCAGCAGTCCAAGCAGCATACAAGCCATCAACACCAGCAGAGCCGTCAAGAGCAGGTCGTCGATCATGACATCCGCCCACCCCGTGCCTATGCCCGCAAGCGCCGCCAGAAAATAGAACGGCGCATCGCTGCGGCCAGATGGAGAGACTGTCTCAGTAGTCATGGCCTACCGGTTTCCCACTAGGTACTGGGTACCAGGTACTCGTACTCTGAATTCTCAATACCTATAAAATCCCCGCCCGCTCTTTCTCCCCAACCACCCCGCATCCACCATCTTGATCAGCAGCGGACAAGGCCGGTACTTCGGATCGCCTAACCCATCCTGCAGCACCCGCATGATGTCGAGGCAAACGTCGAGCCCAATAAAATCGGCCAAAGTGAGCGGCCCCATGGGATGCGCCATCCCCAGCTTGAACACCTCATCCACCGCCTCAGCCGTAGCCACGCCATCCATCACCGCATACATGGCCTCATTCAGCAAAGGCATCAGCACACGGTTCGAAACAAATCCCGGCGCATCGTTCACCTCAACCGGCGTCTTGTCGAGCTTCACCGCCAACTCCCGCACCGCCGCAAAAGTCTCCTGAGAAGTAGCCAGCCCGCGAATCACCTCCACCAGCTTCATCACCGGCACCGGATTAAAGAAGTGCATTCCAATCACTTTTTCGGGACGCTTGGTCAACGCGGCGAGCTTGGTAATTGAAATCGAAGAAGTATTCGAAGCCAGAATGACGTCCGGCCGCACCACTCGATCAAGATCACGAAAAATCTCCGTCTTGATCTCAATCTTCTCGGTAGCCGCTTCCACAATAAAGTCGCAATCAGCAAGCCTCGCGCGGTCGGTCACAGGATCGATTCGCCGCAGCGCCGATTCTTTGTCCTCGGCGGAAACCTTGTCCTTCGAAACTTCGCGGTCAAGATTCCTGATGATGGTCTCGAGGCCGCGGTTCAGAAACCGCTGCTCCACATCGCATAGAACTACGGAATATCCGCCGCGGGCAAATATCTGGGCAATTCCGCTGCCCATCGTCCCAGCGCCAATCACTCCCACACGTTTCATTTGCATAACGTTGCTCTAATGAAAACGCTTGAGTCTACCACCACATACGGGAGGTCCGAAACGGAACGCGCAGACACAAAATTTTCCTGCATCCGGGGTCCCTGGCAACTCTTCGAGGCTGCAACCGCTTACGCATCATGGGTGTAAAATGACGGTTGCTTCGCAATATTTGAAAGGATTACTCCCATGGCAACCCTAGAACTCCCCACCCGGCCGCCGCGCATATCCCACCACCAAGGCCCCTTCATCAACGAGCCGTTTTTCGATTTCACGAAAGAAGACAACGCCCGCAAGATGCGCGCTGCTATCGAGCGCGTCCGCGGCCAGCTCGGCCGCGAGTACGACCTCATCATCGGAGGCCAGCGCCTCAAGACCACCGACAAGATCAAGTCCCTGAACCCGGCGAGGCCGTCACAGGTAGTAGGAATCCATCAGAAGGCAGGCAAAGAGCACGTGGAACCGGCCATGGCCGCCGCGCTGAGAGCATTCGACTCCTGGAAGCGCACTCCCATCGAAGAGCGCGCCGCCCTCCTGTTCCGCACCGCCGACCTGCTGCGCGAACGCAAAATGGACCACATGGCCTGGCTCGTCTTCGAAGTCAGCAAAAACTGGAGCGAAGCCGACGCTGACATCTCCGAGGCCATCGACTTCTGCGAGTTCTACGCCCGCGAAGCCCTGCGCTTCGCCAAAGCCGAACCGCCGGTGCAGATGCCCGGCGAGCGCGACACGCTCGCCTATATCCCGTTAGGCGTAGGCGCGGTCATCCCGCCCTGGAATTTCCCCTGCGCCATCATGGCCGGCCTGGTGGTCGCCTCCATCGTCAGCGGCAACACCGTAATCCTGAAGCCCTCGAGCGATTCTCCCACCATCGCCGCGAAGTTCGTCGAGCTACTCGAAGAAGCCGGCATGCCCGAGGGCGTCGTAAATTTCTGTCCCGGCGCTGGAGCCAGCTTCGGCGATGCTGTCGTTGCGCATCCCAAAACGCGTTACGTAGCCTTCACCGGATCCCGTGAAGTAGGCCTCCACATCAACAAGACTGCCGCCACGCAAGCCCCTGGCCAGCTCTGGATCAAACGAACCATCCTCGAAATGGGAGGCAAAGACGCCATCATCGTCGATGCCGACGCCGACATTGACTCCGCGGTCGAAGGCGTGGCCCAGGCAGCATTCGGCTTCCAGGGCCAGAAGTGCTCAGCCTGCTCCCGCGCCATAGTCGATGAGCGCATCTACGACAAATTTCTCGAGCAACTCAAAACCCGCGTAGAAAAAATCACCGTCGGCGACCCCGCCGAAAACGCCAACATGGGTGCGGTCATCAACGAAGGTTCGATGAAGACCATCCTCGCCTTCATCGAGCAAGGCAAAAAAGATGGCCGAGTCTTAACCGGCGGCGAGCGCGCCACCGAAGCTGGAGAAGGCTACTTCATCCAGCCCACCGTAATTGCCGACATCCCGGCCAAATCAAAACTCGAGCAGGAAGAAATCTTCGGCCCGGTGCTCGCGGTCATCAAAGCCCGCGGCTTCGACAACGCTTTAGAAATCGCCAACGACACCGAGTTCGGCCTGACCGGCGCCATCTACACCAAATCTCGCGACAAGATCGACCGCGCCAAAACCGACTTCTACGTAGGCAACCTCTACATCAACCGCAAATGCACCGGAGCCATGGTCGGCGCCCATCCCTTCGGCGGCTTCAACATGTCCGGCACCGACTCTAAATCCGGCGGCCCGGACTATTTGTACTTGTTCACGCAAGCGAAGTCGATCGCGGAAAAAGTCTAGAGAATCAGTACCCAGTACCTAGTGAAATTCATCCTGTCCGGATACTAGGTACTGGGTACTAGGAACTTTTTTCAAGCGCCACCGGCGCCGGATTCCTCTCCAAAAACTGATGCTGATGCCAGTACGGATAAACCGGCGTCACATCACTCGCTTTATCCAACTTCGCAACCTGCGCGGCAGTCAAATTCCATCCCGCCGCTCCCAGGTTCTGCCGCAACTGCTCCTCATTCCGCGCCCCAAAAATCACCGTCGAAATCGATGGCCGCTGCAGCAGCCAGTTCAGCGCCACCTGCGTCACGCTTTTTCCCGTCTCCGCGGCAACCGCATCCAGCGCATCCACCACTCTGTACAGATGCTCATCCGAAACCTGCGGACCTAGATCGCCCGTCTTATGCAACCGGCTCTCCGCCGGCAAAGGTTTCCCGCGTCGGATCTTCCCCGTCAACCGTCCCCAGCCCAGCGGACTCCAAACCAGCGCACCCACTCCCTGGTCCAAAGCCAGCGGCATCAATTCCCACTCATACTCCCGCCCAATGAGCGAGTAATAAACCTGATGGCCGGAGTAGCGCGCCCAGCCAAACTTATCCGCAACATCGAGCGACTTCATCAAATGCCATCCCGAAAAATTCGAGCACGCAATGTATCGAACTTTCCCGCTCTCGACAAACTGATTCAGCGTGCTAAGCACTTCCTCCACCGGAGTCAGAGCATCAAACCCATGCAGATGATAGATGTCGATGTAATCTGTCCCCAGCCGCCGCAAGCTGGCCTCGCAAGCCTTGGTCAGGTGATAACGCGACGACCCCAGATCATTTGGCCCCGGCCCCATGCGGAACGTTGCCTTAGTCGAGATCAATACCGCATCGCGCCGTCCCGCAATCGCCTTCCCCAGAATTGTTTCCGAGAGTCCGTCCGAATAAACGTCCGCCGTATCGAAAAGGTTGACCCCCGCTTCGAGGCAAATGTCCACCAGCCGAGTCGCCTCAGCCACGTCACTCGCGCCCCAGGCGCGAAAAAATTCAGTACCCCCGCCAAACGTTCCCGTGCCATAACTCAAGGCGGGTACCTTCAATCCAGAGCGTCCCAACGTTCGAAATTCCATAGACACTAGATGCCGCCCGGAAAAGAACGATGCGCTGAAAGAGCAGTTCTCAAACTGTTTCATGGAAGAGCACAGATTCGCGGAGGGCAGATTCGTCGAGGAGCACAGATTCGTCGAGAAGCACAGATCGGGAAGGGCACGACTTCAGTCGTGCCGTTTGGGCTGTCAAAAGACGCCGGCTTTAGCCGCTGAGGGATCTTCCCGCATCCGCCGGGAAGCAAAAAGGCCGCCTGCCAAGGCGGCCTCATCGAATGAAATTAAAACTCGTTAAGGCATAACACCCGCCGGAGGTTGCGGCGCCGGCCCCGCCGTAGTAGCGGCAGCCGCTTCATTCAAAATCCGGTGATGGATCGTGAACAGCGCCAGCTCCAGCCGATCCGACACGCCAATCTTGTCATATACGTTGCGCAGATAATTCTTAATGACCTGCTCGGTGGTACCCAGCTGCGTGGCAATCTCTTTATTCTTATAGCCCTGCACGATCAGCGCCACAATGCGCAGCTCTTTCGCCGTCAGCCGGTCGCGCACCCGCAACCCGACCATATCATTTTCCGTGAGCTCGCTCGGCACCGCGACATCCTGCACCCAGGTCTCGCCGCGTGCCACTTTACGCACACAGTCCACCAGCGCCGCGCTCGTCACATTGCGATACACCACGCCATGCGCGCCGTTCGTCATGTGCCGCTGCGCGCTCTCGCCCGTATCGGCCAGCACCACCACCCGGGTCTTGGCCCGGTTCGCCGACTGCACGATCGCCGCGAAATCGTTGTGAAAGCCCGCGGCCACCACCAGCACCGCGGCACGGAACTTGTCCAGAGCCATAAACATCTGCTCTTGCGTCTGGGCTTGCGCCACAATCCGCATCTCGTCTTCCACCGCAAGCACCTTGGCGATGCCGGCGCGGAAGATTGCCTGGTTATCGGCCAGAATCAGTTTGAGCATGTTATCGATACCCCAAAACTCGTATTGTCATCCTGAGGCGGGCGCGTTTTGCCCGCCGAAGGATCCGGGCGAGCCGCGCGGAGCGTCGCGTTTTTTTGCGACGCAATAATCGCGCGTTTGGCTCGTTTCCTTACCTCGCTTGCTTCCTTACCAAACTGTACCGCGACTAAGTTCGCTCCAACTACGAATTCCTGACGAACTCATACGAATCAATCACGCAGGCCACACCCCGGCCTTCTTCGCTCGTCCCGGTAGGGTCGGCGCGCACCACGCGCCCCTTGCACTGGATCACCACGTTCTCTTGCCCTCCGGTAACGTCGGGCGGCAGCGTGATCTCAAACTCCACCGGCGAACCAATCTCCAGCGACGCGTCGGCGCGGATATAAACTCCCGCCGCGCTCAGATTTCCTGTAAGCCCTTTGGTGTCGCCGCTCGCATGTTCATCGTGAATCTTGATCGGCAATTCCAGCGGAAACCGTTTTCCGGTCCGTGCTTCGGACACAGTGCCTCCTATTTCGTGGCTCAATCGTTACGCCCTCGCTAAGCCCAGCCAACCCCACCAGAATACGCCACTGGTGGGCGATCAGCCACTTTTGTTGCTCAGGGCAGGTTATATCACGGATGCAACCCGGATAAAAGCCTGATTACGGGTTGGTTAAGGGTAGAACCTAGATTCCCCCTTGGCCACCGAATCGGAACCGCACCTGAAAATTGCACGCAACGGAAATCCCCCACAATTCATCTCTACCAGTACCGAGGATCAAATCACGATCTTCCGGAATGATCTACGGTGCATAGTGTCCCTAAGGTTGCTCGGATCTATCGAAAGTTTGGGAGGATAACATGGCAAAAACTGCAATCGGTTTGTTTGAGAATTCAGAAGTCGTTGATCGTGTCGTGCGCGATCTCGAGGCCCTCGGTTTTCCGCGCAACGACCTTCGCGTTATAGCCGAGCCGCGGGATATCCCAGGCAGTGGAGTCCTGGCTACTCCGCGCACAGATTTCGAAGTGGATCTGGTTCGCGATCTTATCGCGTTCGGGGTCAACAAAGCCGAGGCTGAGGATTACGTGGAAGGCGTACGGCACGGAGCGGCCCTGGTCTTCGCCACGAGTTCAGGCGACAAGGCGCAATTAGCAATCGACATCATGAACCGTCACGGCGCCGTGGAACTTGAAAAGGTAGGCGCCTCACGGCCGGAACTCCCAAACGCAGTGGACGCCGACGATGCGGCGAACCTCGGGCAAGCCCGCCTCGACCGCGATACTTCTGTCCAAATTGGCAGGTTCAGCTCTTCTGGCTCCGGCGCACGCCTGTTCGTTTGGTAATTGTTTTCGCCGCCCGGATCATCCCCGGGACGACCCTTTTCACCACGGCCGGTGCCTGCGTGGTACCGTTTAAGGGAAGTCCTTTTCTTTAACGAGGGGAGCTAACTCATGCCCGGTTCATTCTTCTCCCGCGCGGCCGCGCTTCTCCGGCCGCGCCTTTTCATCTGCCAGGTCGTCGCTCTTCTCCTGGCTTCCACTATGTGCTTTGCGTCCCAACAGATGGCAGCGCAAAAGGCAGGCAGTCCCGCTTCCAGGCCTGCCGCGGAAAAGTCGACTCCCACTCGGGATGCCTCTGCCTCCGCTGCATCCCAGACCCTCGCGCAATTCAACGACGCGCTCGAAAACCTCGCCGCAAAAGTCTCCCCCGCAGTAGTTCAGATTCTCGTAACCGGCTACGGACCGCTCCACGAAGAAAGCCGCTCCGAGACCGCTCTCATCGTCCGCCAGCACGCCGTCGGCTCCGGAGTCATCGTCGATCCCGACGGCTACATCATGACCAACGCCCACGTAGTCGAAGGCGCGCAGCGCATCCGCGTCGCCTTGCCCCTGCCCATCGATACTACCCACTCCCTTGCCTTGGGCAGGCGCCACATCCTCGAAGCTCGCCTCATCGGTGTGCACAAAGAAACCGATCTCGCCCTCCTCAAGATCGACGAGAAAGATCTCCCCACGCTCGTTCTGCTCGCGCAACAGCGTCCCCGCGTAGGCCAGCTCGTGTTCGCCATCGGCAGTCCCGAAGGCCTGCAGAACTCCGTCACCATGGGAGTGGTCAGTGCCGTCGCGCGCCAGGCCGATCCCGATAAGCCCATCACCTACATCCAGACCGACGCTCCTATTAACCCCGGCAACAGCGGCGGACCGCTCGTCGATATGAACGGAGCAGTCCTCGGCATCAACACTTTCATTCTCTCCGAAGGCGGAGGCAGCGAGGGTCTAGGCTTCGCCATCCCCGCCCGCATCGTCGATTTCGTCTATCGCAGCCTGCGCAGATACGGCCACGTTCATCGCGTCGAAATCGGAGCCGTCGCTCAGGAAATCACTCCCACCCTCGCCGACGGCCTCAAGCTCAGCCAGCGCTGGGGAGTCATCATCGCCGACGTCAAGCCCGGCGGCCCCGCCGCTACTGCCGGCGTGAAGATTCAGGATATCGTCCTCGCCGCCGACGATCGCCGCATCGAAACTCTTCCGCAGCTTTCTTCCGCCCTCTATCTGCACCGCCTCGATCAGGTGCTGAAGCTCGAAGTCCTGCGCAGCGACCAGAAGATAACTCTCTACGTCCCCGCCATCGAGCATCGCGATGAGATGGATCAGCTCTTCGACGCCGCCGATCCCGAAAAAAATCTCATCGCCCGCCTCGGCATTCTGGCCACCGATCTAACCGACGACCTGCGGAGCAAAATCGGAACGCTGCGCATTCCCTCCGGCGTAGTCGTGCTCGGCCGCGCCGCCGACCTCATCCTGCCCGACACCGGCCTCCAAACCGGCGACATCATCCACGCCCTCAACACCACTCCCATCACTTCCATGGACGCCCTCCGCGCCGCCCTCCTCGCCCTGAAGACCGGCGACCCCGTAGTCCTCCAGGTCGAACGCTCCGACGGCCTGACCTACCTGAGTTTCGAGATGGAGTAACGTCGGGATGCGGATTTTGATTTTGATCGAGCGGATAGAAAACAGCGGGGGTGCCCCATTTCTCGCGTTCTCTGCGAGAAGTGGGAATTCGTGAAGCGTGCAGTAAAGGGTTTAGGACAGCCAGTCCACACTGCAAACTCAGCGTCGCGAACCAGATTTGCCGTAAAATACCCCCACGCGCCCGTAGCTCAACTGGATAGAGCATCTGCCTTCGGAGCAGAGGGTTGGGAGTTCGAGTCTCTCCGGGCGCACCAGATTTCTTCGGCCGGGCCAGAGCGCCCCGCCGAAGCTTTGTCGCGTAGAGCCCCTACGGCGGACTCAAATGCTCGGGCAACTCCAGTGCGAATTTGCGCCGCACTTCCTCGCGTAGCCAGGTCTCCGCTTCCGGCCTGGAGCGAAAGGCGCGTGTCGACCATCCCGGACGCTCCGTCAGTATCTCCCACATGCGCGACATCCCGAAGCCGACGTCGTAAGGATTGACCACAGCCGTCACCAACTCGGGGAGCACGGCGGCCAGGCGATCGTCCTGCTGCCGGATCGTCCGGATTTCTTCTGCCGAAATATCCATCCTGGTCTCACTCTCATCGATCAGCACCCAGCGCACGCCCTCGTATTGTTTGGACTTCAGAATCAGCTCATTATTGGCGATGAGTTCTTTCCCAGTCAGAACGCCACGGCACACCCAGAGCCGGCCCATGCCTTCCTGCAGAATGTGAATCTGAATCGGCATTTACAGCCCCGATTATTTCATCAGAACTTTACCGCCACCGGCTCGCGATCCGCTTCGGCGGTCTCGAAAAACTGCCGCGCCTGGAAGCCGAACATGTTCGCCAGAATGCTGTTGGGAAACGACTGGATTGTCGTATTGAGGTCGCGCACCACCTGGTTGTAATAGCTGCGCGCGTTCTGGATCGAGTCCTCCGTCTGGCTCAACGATCCCTGCAGCTTCATGAATTGTTCCGAAGCCTTCAACTCCGGATAATTCTCCGCCACGGCAAACAGGCTCTTCAACGCTCCAGTAAGCTGATTCTCGGCCACAGCCTTGCCTTCGGGCGTGGTCGCCTGCATCGCCTGCGAGCGGAATTTGGCAATGTTCTCAAACGTCCCTTTCTCGTGCGCGGCATAGCCTTTCACAGTCTCAACCAGGTTCGGGATAAGATCGTGCCGCCGCTTGAGCTGCACATCAATGTCAGACCACGCCGAGTCGCACCGCACCCGCATCTGCACCAGGCTGTTGTACATGCCGACGAGCACGACGGCGATGATGACGAGGATTACAAGAAAGATGATGCCGAACATGAGCGTCTCCTTGAAGGAGTGTTGAAGGCTTAATCAAAATCTAGTCTGGAAATCAATGGGACGGTAGTAGCACGGATGGGGCGGAGGCGGAGACGAAGTCTGGGAGGTCGTCTCGGTTTATTCGCTCTCAAGTAGGATGGTGAGTGTAATAGCGATGTTTCAACAGTGATCTATACTTTCTGTTAACGAAAATCATGTCAGTTAAGGCGGCCCTCTTCGTCAGCTTTTTCTTCGGTACTCTCGTATCCGCCCAAGAGGTTCAGCGGATTGATCTCACTGCTCTTAAAGAAAACCGAGATTTTGGATCGGCAACTTTGGGCAGATCCATGAACTGTAGTACGGATGAAGGAACCGGAACCTTCAAAGCTGTGCGGGTATCTGTGGAGTCCCTTGCTCCAACGGATATTCACCCGAAGCAGCAAATATCCGTGATTTTGAGAGTTGAGAATTACGGCAAGCTTCCGATCGTACTGCCTGTGGGCAGCGACGTTGCGGATCTTGATCCCGAAAGCGGCTTTGGTTACACCGCCAGCTTGCCCCTCATGGCACGAGTTTCGAATGGCACAAATGGCGCAACTAGGTTGGGGTGGTTGGAATTGTACGGGTCTAGGTCGAAATCGAATACAACCGTAGACCTGGAACCGGGAGAATGGATCACTGTGCGCGGCAATATTTTAGTGCGCAATTGGTACGAATCCGGGCAGTCAGCCGTCGCGTATTCTAACCTTCTCTTGTACCAAAGGTCCTTCCGCGACTGGCCTGGAGTAGACGATTGCTTCCGGCAGGTTTCGGGAGGCTCCATTACCGTTCATTTCAAGGGTCTAAGGCAATCCCCATGAGAAGCGAACCGCACAGCTGTCGCTATCAGGCGACAGCACCCATTGACTCCGGGCAGTGCTGGTCGGGCCCTGGAACCGGCGCTGTGGAAAGCGGTGTGACATCTGCCCTTTCGCAGCAGAACTGTACTTGAGATTCTTAAGAGAGGCTGATGGATGGGAACAGGAGTGAGAACCCGTAACCTTTTGACAGTTGCAACCGTCGCGGCCTGTGGGGCCGCGATCCCTATTTTGGGCAAAAGCTGAGGCGAAGATGAAAAACCGGAAGAACCTGGGGTGTCGGATCAAAGATCCCAAAGAGCGTGGGGCGTGGGCAGAGCTGTACTTCATGGCGCTGGCCGCCGGCCAGGGCCTGAAAGTGTCGAGCCCGTACGGCGGCTTCGCCAGCTACGACGTAGGAGTAGAGGACACTGGCCCGATTCTGCGGGTGCAAGTGAAGTGCACGATGTGCAAACACCCCAAGGGCGGCTACAGCCTCAGCATCCGGGGCCCGAGATACCGCGGCTACCCAAAGGGCAGCGTAGATTTCTTCGCACTATACATCATTCCAACCGATGACTGGTACATCATCCCCTACGCCGTGATCGGGAAGAGATATGCCACGCTGCATTTCACCCCTGACGGGGCGCGCCAGAAATACGGCAAATATCTGGAAGCCTGGCACCTCCTTCTGAAGGCAACCAGCCGAAGTGACGGCCCACTCGATATTCGCGCGTGTTGCGAGGAGGCGGAGCCGAAAATCGGCCGCGAGGCGCAGGCCGCAGGATTACAGTCTGTGGTTCGGAGAATGTTCCGAGGCCTGTTTCAAGGGTCAGCCAAGAAGCCCCACTTCTCGAAAAAGACGCGAGAAATGGGGCACCCCGGCGTTTACTGAGAACTGGGAGCCGAGAACTGAGAACTGAGAACTGCCTTGTTACTGTTGTGGGGCGAAATATCCCTTGCGCGCCCGGACTTGCAGATCTTTCTTCAGCGCGGAGATTTCGATGGAGCGGTAGCGGCCGTCGGCGTCGAAGTCGGCGGGCTTGTAGCTGACGATGTATTGGCTGCGCAGTTCATCTTCGATGGCGGCGAAGGAGCGGGTGATGTCCTTCATCTTGAATGGGAAAAACGCGCGGCCGCCGGTGGCGGAGGCAAGCTGTTCGAGAACTTTGTCACCACGCAGGATCAATCCGCTGTCGTCGGTGGAAATGGCGTAGATGATGACTTCGGCGCGCTGCGCCATCTCAATAGCTTGGGCGCGTGAATAGTCACTCTGGTTATCCTCACCATCACTGACGATGACGATGGCCTTGCGCGCGGGATGATCGGGACGATCCTTCAAGAACTTATCTTTGCAGGCGCGGTAGATCGCGTCGTAGAGCGCCGTGCCACCGCCATCGTGCAGCTTGTGCACTCCGGTGGAAAGCAGTTGCACATTATCGGTAAAGTCCTGCGTCATGTGGCTCTGGGTATTGAAGCCGACCACAAAGGCTTTATCGAAGCCGCTACGCACAAGGTGCATCAGGAAACTGGTAGCTGCGTCCTGCTCGAAATCAAAACGGCTGTTGACGGATCCGCTCACGTCGATCAGCAAGCCGAGATGCAAAGGCAGATCAGTTTCGCGGCGAAAATTCAGAATGGATTGCGGCGGCTTGTTGTCATCAAGGATGTTGAAATCGCTTTGATTCAGGTTGCGCACAAACTTGCCGTGCTTGTCGGTGGCAATGAACAGCACGTTGACTTCATCCACCCGCTTACGGATGGTGAAGCCTGCCTGAGGATCATCACTCGAGGTCGAAACGTCTGAGGTCGAGGCGTTGTAGGCGCTGAGGCTGACGGGACTGGTGACCACGGCATTCGACTGGGCCAGGGCTGCCGGTGTGCAGATAAATGTGCAGACCAAAGCGCAGGCCAGGGCGAAAGTCGCCAATGGCGCCAGCAGGCGGCAGGTGTGCGTGTATTTCGTTCCCAGAGAATCCAAAATTTTCACTCTACCCTGCCCCAGACGGTGCTCCCAAGTGATTAGATGCACGCTAGAGGCCGAAACCCCGGGCGGCCATCCGGCTATGGTCTCACATGACTCTAGAGGCGGCTGAAGCAGAGTGCCAAGTTACAAAAGGAGCACGCGTAGGGTCATGGACCGAAGAGCAGCAGCAGCCTGGGGTTACAGGGAATGCGGGAAGGTCCAATTTTCACCACGGGGCAATTACAATCCCCCGAAAGGGTTTAAGATGGTGGGTCGTTTAACAGGTTCGCTTCAGCAGTACGATAAAGAGAGTCCGGAGGACTGACGCCGATGAGGATACTAGCGAGGACGAAGAAGATTGCAGCCTGGGTTCTGACGCTCTGCATATGCGCAGCCCCCGCATTCTCCGCCAATGACGAGAAGGAAGAAGACCGGGTAAGGGACGCGGGCGACGTCATGAAAGAAATCTTGAACATCCCCGACGACATTCCGCAAGATTTGCTGGATAAAGCGGAGTGCCTGGTGATTCTGCCTTCGGTGAAGAAAGGCGCGTTCGGAATCGGCGGCAGCTACGGCCGCGGCGTCATGATCTGCCGCAGCGGACCGCACTACACCGGGCCGTGGGGACCGCCCGCTATGTATGCGCTGGAAGGCGTGAGCATCGGGTTCCAGCTGGGTGGCCAGGCTACGGATTTTGTTTTGCTGGTGATGAATCCCGCGGGGGCGCGCTCGCTGCTCTCGAGCAAAGTGAAGTTGGGAGCGGATGCGTCAGCCGCCGCTGGTCCCAAGGGCCGCACGGCTGAGGGCGCGACTGACGTGGTGATGCAAGCGGAGATTCTTTCCTACTCGCGCAACCGAGGCTTGTTTGCCGGAGTATCGCTGGAGGGCTCAACTCTGCGCTCCGACGGCAGCGCCAATGAAAATCTCTATGGCCAGAAGCTGGACGCCAAAGACATCATCGTCGATCACAAAGTTGCGATCCCGGCTTGCGCCAAGGATCTGGTCGCGCTGCTGGATGCGAAGTCGCCGAAGAACAAGTCGGATCCGAAGTCGCTGGAGTAGCCAACTCCGTACGTCGTTTTGAAGGGCGCGGCTTCCAGCCGCGCCGCAGCTGTTTGTCCTTCCGAACATTTCCGATTCCGGTTTTTATGGCCAGAAATCACCTAGACAAGCCATTGGTTCGCTGCGCCTGGGCAAGCGGCGAATTAATGATTCGCTATCACGATAAAGAATGGGGCGTGCCGGTGCACGACGACTGCAAGCTCTTCGAATTTCTGATCCTCGAAGGCGCGCAGGCCGGGCTGAGCTGGGAGACGATTCTCAACAAACGAGAAAACTATCGCGCTGCGTTCGATGGTTTCGATATGCAGCGCGTGGCGCGCTACGACCGCCGGAAAGTGGCTCAGTTGCTGAAGAATCCCGGCATCGTTCGCAACCGGCTGAAGATCGCATCGACTGTGAGAAATGCCCAGGCATCGCTGCAACTGCAGAAAGAATTTGGCAGTTTCAATGATTACATTTGGCAATTTGTGGATGGCCGGCCGCGAGTGAATTCGTGGAAGGCGCGCGATCGAGTGCCGGCCCGCACTGCCGAGTCCGACGCTATGAGCAAAGCCCTGAAGAAGCGCGGTTTCAGCTTCGTGGGGTCAACCATCTGCTACGCGTTCATGCAGGCCGTGGGCATGGTGAATGATCACGTAGTGCAATGTTTCCGGCACAATGAAGTCTCCGCCGCAAAGTAGATTCCGCCCCGTAATTTTCAACACCCGCCCAAACCCGAACAGCCAAGGCGTCGACTGGCGAAGCATCGACCGGCTAAGCTAATATAGAACCCCCGAGCCGGGATGGCGGAACTGGCAGACGCAGCGGACTCAAAATCCGCCGGGCTTCGGCCCTTGGGGGTTCGATTCCCCCTCCCGGCACCAGAGATTCCCTTGTGTTTTGGCCAGAGCGGAATATTCGATTCGTGCCGCGGGTGACCTCAATGACGCCCGTGCCGCGGGCATGACGTTATCGTGCAAGTCGGCTTTCATCCCGAACCCCGGAGGTCATCTAAGCGAAGCCATCTGGTTGACTAACCGCGCCGATGTGCGCCTGTTCATCGACAAACACGCGGCCCGCGGAGAGCGCTTTGCGGTCAATTTCCAGCAGGTCAAGTTTCTTGACCTTGTCTTCCAGCACACCCAAGGCAGTTCTGGCAGCCAAGCACTCGGTCTCTTCCAGTAGCGCCCCCATCATGACTATGTTCGCCACCTTCGCCGAACCGAGTTTGTCGGCCATCTCGGCCGCTGGAATCGCGACCAGCTGCGCTCCTGGCGCAACAAAGTCAGCAGGAAGGCAAGCGCCGTTGTACAGGATGAGTCCGCCGCCCGCCACCTCGGGTGCAAACTTCCGCAGCGAGAACTCATTCATGGCCACCAGCACATCGGGGCGCGAGACCAAGGGTGAACCGATCCGTTCCTTCGACAGGCAGACATGGCAATGCGCGCTACCCGAGCGCATCTCAGGCCCATACGATGGTAGCCAACTCACTTCCAGACCTTCCCGCATGCCCATTTCGATGAGGAGCTGCCCCAGCAGCAGCACGCCCTGGCCTCCGTGGCCGGCGATTTTAATCCTGACGTCTTTGAAGTGATGGGCGTGTCTCGGTTTTGAAATATCGTGTGTCTCGGCTTTCGGGGTAAGCCCAAGCACGTCGGATATCGTGCGTTGCGGGGGCTCATTGCCTGCGGGAATTTCTGGCCGCCGGTCGCGGAACATACTTAACGGAAAGGTTTGCGTCATCTTGTCGAGAACCCAGCGCCGCGCTTCCACCGGATCTTTGCCCCAAATCGTGGGACAGGGCGACAAGATTTCTACAAAAGAGAAGCCCACACCGTCGCGCTGGATCTCGAGTGCTTTGCGGACCGCTCGCCGCGCCTTCATGATGTTCTTGTTGTCTGAGAGTGCCACCCGCTCGATGTATGCCGGCGCTTCGAGCGTGGCGAGAAGTTCCGCCATGTGCAATGGAAAGCCTTCGTTCGCCGGGCGTCGTCCCCAGGGAGAAGTCGTGCTCTTTTGACCGACCAGAGTGGTGGGCGCCATCTGTCCGCCGGTCATGCCGTAGATTCCGTTGTTCACGAAGAAGACAGTGATCTTCTCACCGCGGTTGGCGGCATGCACGATCTCGGCGGTGCCGATTGCCGCCAGGTCGCCATCTCCCTGATAGGAGATGACGATCTTGTCGGGACATGACCGTTTGATAGCCGTGGCGCAGGCTGGCGCGCGGCCATGCGCCACTTGCACGTTCCCCGTATCGAAATAGTAGTAAGCGAAAACCGAGCAGCCCACCGGGCTTACAAAAATGGTCTCGTTCTGCACGCCCAAATCTTCGAGGGCTTCCGCGATAAGCTTGTGCACGATGCCGTGGCCGCAACCCGGACAGTAATGCGTCTGCTGCTGCAGGTCGGACTTCCGCTCGTACAGCGGATAGAACACAGCCGCCTTGGCATGAACTACTTCGTATTCGCTATCAGGCTCACAAGTCGTCTGGCTGAGATAGCTGTTGTTGGCTGCCGTTGTCATAGTCACCACCGTTGTCCAGTTCTTTTAAAGCGTCAGCGAGAACACGTCGACGTTTTTCTCGCCGGTGTTTTCATGGCGCGCTTCATCTCTTCTGATAGCGGCGTGGGCCATCACTAAACCCTTCACCTCCGCAACCGATGGTACGTTCCCGCCCACGCGCCCATAAAATTCCACCGGCACGCGGCCGTTCAGGGCCAGTTGCACGTCTTCAAGCATTTGTCCGTTGCTCAATTCGACGACAATGACCTTCTCTACCTGGGCTGCCGCCTTTGCCAAGGCTTTCGAAGGATAAGGCCACAGAGTAATTGGACGGAACAGCCCTGCCTTCACGCCTTCCTTACGCAGTGCTTCGACGGCGGAAAGTAAGACTCGCGAAACAATGCCGTACCCGACCAGTAGAACCTCAGCGTCTTCGGTATGACATAGCTCGCAACGTGGCTCGGCCTCTTGGGCGCGGATGTACTTGGCTTCCATTCTGCGCTGGTGGTCTTCCAGTTCATCGGTTTCGAGATAAATAGAGCTGACCAGGTTGGCGCGCGTCTCTGGCGTTCCTTTTACCGCCCACGGTTTTTCGGGCGGCTGAATCTCACAATATTCAAGTTCCAGCGGCTCCATCATTTGTCCGACGAAGCCGTCGGCCAGGACCACTGCCGGATTGCGGTATTTGTCCGCGAGATCGAATGCCAGCATCGTGAGATCAGCCATTTCCTGCACCGACGCGGGCGCCAGCACGATGTTGCGATAGTTGCCGTGGCCGCCGCCCTTCACCATGGCGAAATAGTCGCTTTGTTCCGGCGCGATATTGCCCAGCCCCGGGCCGCCGCGCATTACGTCCACAATCACGCAGGGTAGTTCGGCGCCAGCCAGATAAGACATCCCCTCCTGCATCAGACTGAGGCCGGGCCCAGAGGATCCAGTCATGACGCGGACTCCTGCCGCCGCTGCCCCGTAAACCATGTTGATAGCGGCTACTTCGCTCTCCGCTTGCAGAAAGGTTCCGCCGACCTGCGGGAGGTAGAGCGCGGCCGCCTCCGCGATTTCGCTGGCTGGCGTAATCGGATATCCGTAATATGCGCGGCATCCGGCGAGGATCGCGCCCTTTACCGCCGCGATGTTTCCTTTACAGAGCTGCCGCATGTTCGCCTCCTTGCGCGGCCGCAAAAATCTTTCCTTTCGCCTTTATGCGGTAAACCGTAATCGCGCCCGGCTCCGGGCAGCAATAAAAACAGATGCCACAACCGGTGCAATCCTGCCCGGTGTAGTGCGCCGGGTGAGTCCCGTAAGAATTCAGCTTGACCGCCAGTTCTAAACACACAGGCGGACAAGACTCCACGCATAGCCCGCATCCCTTGCACTCTTCGACATCGATCGTAACCTTACCGCGCGCCTGGGCCGCCATGTTTCACCTCGTCACCGCTGTCTCTACCTCTAAGGGCCGTTGCAGCCACCGTGTTTTCTCGCAGAATTGATAAAGTTCTTCACGAAACCTGGGATGTGCGATATCGATCAGCGCCTGTGCCCGCTCCCGGATGGTCTTGCCGTGCAGATACGCCACTCCGTATTCGGTCACCACATAGCGGATCAGCCCTCGCGAAGTAACCACTCCTGCGCCCGGGCTCAGCATGGGCACTATCCGCGAGATCGCTCCATTCCTTGCGGTAGACGAAATGGCAATGATCGGCTTGCCTCCCTTGGACCGCGAAGACCCGCGCAAGAAGTCAACTTGTCCGCCGATGCCGCTATAAAACTGGTTTCCGATTGAATCGGAGCAGACCTGTCCGGTGAGATCGACCTGCAGCGCGGAGTTGATCGCCACCATGTTGTCGTTTCGGGCAATCAATATGGGGTCGTTGGTATAGGCCGTGGGATGGAACTCGAAGATCGGGTTGTTGTCTACGAAGTCGAACAACCGCTTCGAGCCAATGGCAAATCCCAGAATGATCTTTCTGGGGCGGAAGCTCTTGCGCGCACCCGTCACGACGCCCGCTTCGATCAAAGGAATCACACCATCGGAGACCAGTTCGCTGTGGATTCCCAGATCCTTGCGATCCGTGAGAAAAGGCAGCACCGCATCCGGGATACCGCCAATGCCGGTTTGCAAGACGGCACCGTCTTCAATCAGGCCTGCTACGTTGCGCGCCACGGCTACATGCATGTCGGTGATCTGCTGAGGTTTCATGGCGCACAGATGCCGGGAAGAATCCACCACGGCATCAAGCTCAGTCACGTGGATGAAACTGTCTCCGTAGGTGCGCGGCATCTGATCGTTGATCTGCGCCACCACGTAGCGCGCGCATTTGGCCGCGGTGAGCGAGGTATCCACACCCACGCCGAAGCTGCAAAAGCCATGTGAATCGGGAGGAGACAGTTCCAGCAGGGCCACATCGATGGGCATGGCGCCACTTTCGAAGAGTCCTTCAATCTCGCTAAGGTAGATGGGCGTGTAGTCGGCGCGGCCTTCATTGATGGCCTCGCGCACGTTGGGGCCGATAAACATTGCATTATGCCGGAAATGCGTCGCCATTTCGGGAGCCACATAAGGGGCCGCTCCCATGGTCATCATGTGAACAATTTCCACGTCCCGCACAAAAGGACCGCGGCGCATCAGCGCTTCTACCAACGTCTCAGGCTCGGCGCAACCCGGTTGAATGTAGACACGCATTCCCGACTCTACGCAACGCAGAGCCTCATCCGCAGTTCGCAACTTCTTCTTGTAATCGAGTTCCCAGGACATCTTCCCCCCGTCAGGCGGAACCCAGATGTCACACCATCGCCGCCACGCCCCCGAGCTGTCTCTATCTTCGGCCTTGGCTTTTTTCCAAGCTATGACGGGAACCACATCAGACTGTGATCTCGATCACAGCCGCCACTTTGGTTGGCACAATGACGCAGTTCGAAGGCGTGGAAGAGCCTTCACCCGGCAGATTACCTGCTGCACTCGAGCGGCGGAACTGGCTGAGCGCGCACGTGCATCCTGACCGCCACGGAGTGCCGCTGGATACCATTGCGTATCTCCTCTGGCGGAGAATGAGAAAAGTTCGCAGCAGCCATCCGGAGTGTCGTTCCCGTAAAGCGCCCTATTCCTTCGGACTGCGGCGCCATACAGGAATATTCGGGTTCCAGTTGTGGACTTCTTTGTTGAACTCCGGGCCGGCCGACCGGCCTGCAACAACGACTTCGGCCGACGGAGCCCGCGATAGTTCCGCAATGTAGCTTTCCAGCCGCTGACGGATCTTGGGATCGTTCAACGCTACAAGCAGTTCAGGTTTGTCGATGTGTGTGAAGCCACCGCACACTGGACACTTCACCAAATCGTCATTCACCATTGTGGACTCCTGGGAAAAAACCTCCATCAACTCTTCTTCTGATCTGCGCCGTGGTCCCCATTACAGCCCCAGCAGGTTCTGCGGGCAGTGATAGAGGTATAGGGGACGAGTGACGGGAATCACACCCTGAAGTCACCGATCCGCGGGAAACAAAAAATGCGGGGCGGATTGCAGTCCGCCCCGCATCTTGCTTCGCTCTCTGTACTTTCAAACACTGGCTTCACACCAGCCCCTGGTCGAGCATGGCATTCGCCACCTTCACGAAGCCGCCTATGTTCGCACCATTGACAAGATTGCCCGGCGTACCGTATTTCTCGGCCGTTTCATAGCAATTTCTGTGGATGGCAATCATAATCTGGTGCAGACGGTGGTCCACTTCCTCGCGCGTCCAGCTCAGCCGTGCGCTGTTCTGGGCCATTTCCAGACCGGATGTGGCCACACCGCCAGCGTTCGCGGCTTTGGCTGGTCCATACAGAATTTCTGCATCCAGGAACATCTTGGTGGCGGCGAGCGTGCTGGGCATGTTTGCGCCCTCGGCAACCAGATGGATGCCGTTCTTGATGAGATTTCCCGCATCTTTCGCGGTGATCTCGTTCTGCGTGGCGCTGGGGAACGCGCAGTCAGCTTCGATGTTCCAAAGCGGATTGTGCTGCAGCTTGATGTCCGTGGGAATATAGATCGCTTTCTTGAACTCCTCCGAGTACTCGCGGATCCGTCCACGCCTCACGTTCTTGAGTTCGAGGACCCAGGCTAGTTTCTCGCGATCAATGCCGTCGGGATCGTAGATGACGCCGTCCGAGTCCGATACTGTGACCGGCTTGGCGCCGAAATCAAGCAGCTTCTCGATGGTGTACTGCGCGACATTGCCGCTGCCCGAAACCAGGCAGATCTTGCCTTCGAGCGAGTCGTTCCTGCTCTTGAGCATTTCGTTGGCGAAATATACGCAGCCATAGCCCGTGGCTTCCGGACGAATCAGCGAACCGCCCCAGCCCAGACCCTTGCCTGTCAGGACGCCGCTGAACTCATTTCGCAACCGCTTGTACTGGCCAAAGAGATAGCCGATCTCCCGTCCGCCGACGCCGATGTCGCCGGCCGGAACGTCGGTGTCTGGTCCGATGTGCCGCTGCAATTCGGTCATGAAGCTCTCGCAGAAGCGCATAACTTCATTATCACTTTTGCCCTTGGGATCGAAATCCGAGCCGCCCTTGCCGCCGCCCATGGGCAGCGTCGTGAGCGAGTTCTTGAACACCTGCTCAAATGCCAAAAACTTCAGAATGCCCAGATTCACCGAGGCGTGGAAGCGCAATCCGCCCTTGTAAGGGCCAATGGAGCTGCTCATCTCGATGCGAAACCCACGGTTCACCCGCATGTCTCCGTGATCGTCAAACCAGGGCACGCGAAACATGATCACGCGCTCGGGTTCAACGATCCTCTCAAGAATGCGGGCTGATTGATATTCGGGATGCTTGGGCAACACCAGGCGCAGAGAATCAAACACTTCCCACACCGCCTGATGGAACTCAGGTTCAGCAGGGTTCTTTACCTTTACGCTGCTCATTACTTCTTCAATGTAGTCCGCCGGAGCTTTGACTGGCGGCGCTATCATCACAGCTGTCATAGTCGTACCTCCCTGTGTGCAACGCTTGGACCTTCTGCCGTTATTGTCACTTGCCCGATCATTGTTCGCAGTGACCTGCCTCACCTCAAGAGGTGATTCTGTGATGTCTGGCTTTTCTTTGTCCTGAGGGCCTAAAGGATCCTCTGCGAAAACATGCTGCGGGAGAGCTCGCGGTCAATTAGGTGTATTTGATTCCATGACAATGTCGGCTCCCAGGCCCGAGTAAAGTTGGTGGTGCTAAAGCCAACCAACAGGCTCGGGAGAAAGGAGCCGAACGATGATCCCATGGGGTACCTAGATTGCCCTCTTGCCACTTTGAGGAGTCACCCTTGTGTGGCAAAACTGCCTCGGTTACTCCTACTGCGGTGTTTCATGCGGCTACACGCATCATGGTTCAATTGGAATGGAACGCCTCCGTGAGAGACATGGTGGTCAGTGCTGCTTTCAGTTGCTCGAGCGTTGCAGAGGACTTCAGGCGAATGGTGACGGGCTCACCTGGAAGAAGGTCAAAGTAGTTGTCCTCAGTTTCGACATCGGAATCGCCGAAAGACAAGTACACGTTCCGGGCGAGCTTCGCTGACTGCAACGTGACGGAATAGCCGTCGCCAGTTTTGCTGAGGGTTGTTTCAATCTTCGGCGCAACCGGCAAGTCCAGGTCGTGCATCACGTCGAAGAATATAAGATTCCGGGACACGCGCTTTCCAGCCACGTTCAAATCAAACACCAGGAAACTCTTGTGAAGATCAGCCTTTGCTGACAGGGCCGCCTTATCAACGCTGAAATAAATGGCGTTTGACTGAGCGGGAACCTGGACGTCTTTGGTTTGCTCCAGCAGCGTGTTCCCCGAGAAGTCGAGCAGCCTCATGTGGATTGTCCCGGGAAACGGCTGCAACTTGTCTGACACGACATAAACGTCGACCTTGTCGTCATGCAGGAAGGGGGAGATCAGCACATCGTCATAGAAGCGGCGAGCGTAGTAATGCAGCGCCTTCCATCGCCCGTAGTAGTCGATGCTGGCCCATGATGCCACCGGCCAGCAGTCGTTCAGCTGCCAGTAAAGTGAACCCATGGTTCGGGGCCGCTGGCGGCGCAAGTGCTCCGCGCCGATCTTGATAATCTCGGCTTGCTGCACCTGGCTGAGATAAACAAAGGATGCGAAATCCTTGGGTTGGCGATACTCGCGCAGCATATAGGTGAGAATGCGCTCGTTCCCGCCTTTGTTTTTCTGGTGAGCCTGCATGACTGTCGAGCGAATGTCGAAATCTTCCGGATTGTGGGCGTAGGTGCGGATGGTGCGCATCTCGGGAAAGGATTGAAATCCGTATTCCGACATGAAGCGGGGAAATTGCTTGGTGTAGTCCGAAGCCGGCGCTTGTTGATGCCAGACTGCCCAGTAATGCATGTCGCCGTTGTGCTGATTGTCAGGAATTTCCTCAAAGTTGGCGCTGGGAGAACTGGGCGTGTAGGGCGTTGGATCGGCGTATTGCGTGACCGTGCTTTTGAGAATGTCGGCGAACATGATCACGTAATCCTGCCAGACGCGGTCGCGGGTTTCCGGCGGAATCGACTCCTTGAATTCCTGACGATCGCCCCAATGCCACCAGCCCGTTTCGACCTCATTATTGCCGCACCAGACCACGATGCTGGGATGATCGCGCAGGCGCTTGACCTGATCGATGGCTTCCTGCCGCACATTCTCTTGAAAGGCGACATCGCCAGGAATCATGTCGCCGCCGAACATGAATTCCTGCCAGACCATAATGCCGAGTTCATCGCAGATATCGTAGAAATCGTCGGACTCGTAATAACCCCCGCCCCATTCCCGGACCATATTCATATGCGCGTCGCGGGCGGCTTGAAGAATATTGCGATGAATCGCGGGCGTCACCCGGTTCGGAAAACTGTCGAAGGGAATCACATCCGCGCCTTTGGCAAACACGGGAATGCCATTGACTACGAACTCGAAACTCTTTCCCCACTGATCGGCCACGCGGCGCAGTTCGATGGAGCGGAGTCCGGTCTTGGTCTCGGCGTGAGCCGCAAGCTCGCGACCGGTGCGGATCTGCGCGGAAAATCGGTACCGGTTCTGAGCGCCGTAACCGACCGGATACCACAGCTTCGGCGCGGTGATCCGAAGCGGAACTGAAACGTGGTTGATGCCGGCAGTGAGTTGCAGCGTCTGAGTTCCATCGGCGGTTTGCGGGCCGAACATTTCATCGTGAGCCAGTGCGAGCGTAGCCGTTGTCGGCCGGCTTGCCTCGATCTCAACCTCCGCCGTAAGGTTAGCCAAATCCGCAGTGATGCTCTGCTGATGGATGTGGAAATTTTCAATGCGCAGCGCATCCCAGGTTTCAAGACGCACGGGTTGCCAAATGCCTTCCGTCATGAAGCGCGGCCCCCAATCCCAGCCGTAGTTGTAGGGCGCCTTGCGCGTGTAGGGAGCGGTGGCGATGTTCTCTTCGTTTCCGTAATTATGAGTTGAGATTGAAGGCAAAATATAAGGCAGCGACTTGACGTAGGGAATCATCTTCTCGATTGCGGAGTGAAAGACGATGCGCAGCGTATTCGGACCGGGCTTCAGCGCAGCCTTGGCCGGCATGCGCCAGGTGCGGAACATATTGTCCGCGTGGAGAATGGCCTGATCGTTGAGATAGACGTCGGCAAATGTATCCAACCCGGCAAAAACCAGGTCGAGATGATCATGCGCGAGCGCGGCGGCATCCATTTGAAACGTGGTTTGATATTCCCAGTCGGCCAGCCCAATCCATTGCAGATGAAATTCATTGTCGCGATCGAATGGGTCGGGGATCAGCTTGTTGTTCAATAAATCAGTTTGCACGACGCCTGGGACCTGCGCGGGATGCCACTCCTTGACGTCGGATCGATCTGCATTGGCCACGGCACGAAATTGCCAGCCCGAATCCAGGTTCCGCGACGAGGGCTCCGCTGCTTCAAGCGGAAGTGCGACGAAAGAACAAAACAGCAGAAATCCGAGAAGGTAGAAAGCGACCGCCAGACTATTAAGGAATGCACACCGAATCTGTCCCATAACAAGCTCCTATTGAAGACGTTATCTGCCTTAATGCGGTGAATCTTGTTTTCCAGACGGTTGCGCCTGGTTCGAGCTGTTCTGCAGGCTTTGAAATTCCTGCATTTCGCGCTGCGCCTCGGCCGTCTTTCCTTGTTTCCGATAAAGACCGGCCAGCCCGAAATGCGCCTGCGCTGCCAGCGAACTTTGTTTCTCAATGGAGAGAAGTTTGGTCCAGGCTTTTTCGGCGGCGGCAGCGTCACCCTCGAGAGATGCAGCTTTTCCGAGCGCATAGAGCGTCTCCGGCATCTCCGGCATCAAGCGGTCGGCGCGCAGCAGCTCCGCTCGCGCTTCATGCCCTTTTCCTTGCTCCAGCAGAGCCTCTCCGAGACGGTAAGCGGCTTCGGCGTTGCCCGGCTGCAGCTTGACTTGCATGCGAAATTGCTCTTCTGCTTTGTCCCACTGAAACGCGCCCGCGTAAACCTCGCCCAAAGCGAGATGAGCTTCAGGCAGACCTGGGCGCAACCGCAGCGCTTCGCGATATTCCTTTTCCGCATCCGGCATACGGCGCAGCACGAAATAGTTTTCCGCCATCGCCTGGTGCGCCCGGGCGGAATCCGGATACGCAGCCAACAACGTATCGATGGATTGTTTCGCGAGCAACCCGCTGGCCCGGCCGAGGTAGTAAAGAAGATCCGGATCGTTCGGATGCTCGGCCAGCGACGCCTGGAGATTTGCGACTGCTTCCGGCAGTTGTCCGGTCTGGATTTGAGCGATGCCCAACGCGGTTTTGTCCGGCGACCGCTCCAGGTGTGGAATCGCTTCTTTGGCGTAACCCTGCGCGAGCAGCGCATAACCCAGCAATTGATGCGCCGGCAGCAAGTCGGCATTCAATTCCAACGCATGTTTCAGCGGCGGAATCGCCGACCCATAATCGCCGCGCTCCATATAGGCCTGCCCCAGGCTGATGAACCCATCCGGAAACGACGGGTCGAGTTCAGTGACTTTTTTGAACTCGGTGATGGCGACATCGAACTGGCGTTGCTTGTCCGCGGCAATTCCGGCTTGCATGTGCTCGGCAGCCTGCGGCGATGCGACCTGCCAGGCGAAGTATAAAAATAAAAGGGCTCGGATCACGGCTTCTCCGGTTCACGCACTTCCAGGAACTGGTCCGCGTGAACATCATTTAAAGTTTGATGAGTGCCGGACGGCCAGTCGATTTCCACCTTAGCCTTCTCGGCGGTGCCCAGTCCGAAGTGGAGGCGTTTATCGCTGGCGGAAAGATAACTGCCGGCCGAAGTTGCGAATCGCATCTGCCCGTTTACCCGCACCCGAGCCCCGAATCCATCGCGATTGCTGCGAGTGCCGCGAAGGGTAATCGTGAGCCAGTGCATCTTGCCGCCGAGGTTCATGAACACTTGGGGATGGCCGCCCAGAGTGGTCATCACTACATCCTGCCAGCCGTCGTTATTCAAATCGCCGAACGCCGCCCCGCGCCCTGCCCAGGGGATGGTACTGCCGGAGTCAGCGCGCTCGAACCGCCCATTGTGATTCATCGCCAGCAGCGGCTGTTCGAGATAGTGCAGGGAGGGATCGATCTGCTCCACGTTATCCAATACATGACCCTGGGCGACGAACAAGTCTTTCCAACCGTCATTGTCGAAATCTTCCAGTCCAACACCCCAGCCGGCACTTCCGCTTGAGAGCACGCCGAGACCGGTTTCGAGACTGCGATAGCTGAACGAACCGTCGCCATCGTTATGGTAAACGCCGTAAATTTCGCGCGGCAACTCGGTGACGATAACGTCGGGACGGCTGTCGTTGTCATAGTCTTGAAACACCACGCCCATGCCCGAGAGCCGCCGTCCGTCTTGCGAAAGAGCGGCGCCGGCCTCGAGCCCAACTTCTGAGAAAGTGCCGTTTCCATTATTGTGAAACAGATACTGCTGCATGCCATCGTTGGCTACATAGATGTCGGTGAATCCATCGCCGTCATAGTCAGCGAACGCTACTCCCAAAGCACGACCTTTCTTTGCCGCGATGCCGGAACGCTGGCTCACGTCGGTGAAGGTTCCGTCGCCGTTGTTGTGATAGAGAATGTTGGTCGTGGTGGGAAACTCTTCTGGCGGACAATACGTGTGAAAGTTTCCGCCGCAATCTTTGCTGTGCTTGGTATCCCAGTCCATGTAGCGAGTTACAAAAAGATCCAGCTTGCCGTCGTTATCGTAGTCGAAGAATCCGGCTGATACCGACCACCCGCCGCCCGCCACTCCCGCCTTTGCCGTCACATCGGTAAAGGTGCCATCCCCGTTATTGTGATACAGGATGTTTTTTCCGTAGCTCGTAACGTAGAGATCAGGATAGCCATCGTTGTCATAATCCCCGACAGCAACGCCCATGCCGTAATTTCCGTCACCGGCATTTGCCAGGCCAGCTTGTTCGGTAACGTCGGTGAAGCTTCCATCCTTATTCTGGCGGTAAAGCCGGTTCCAATAGCGCGGATCGTGCCGGTCGAAGTTCTCGGGCGTTTGCATGGGGCTGGTGATCCGGCCGCCGTTTACCAGGAAAATGTCCAACAAGCCGTCGTTATTGTAGTCGAGGAGCGCGACGCCACCGGGCATGGTTTCAATCAGATACTTCTGAGGTGTGGGAGAATTCTGCAGCGTGAAGTCCAAACCGCGCGGCAGACTCACTTCGAAAACCGGCGCGGTCAGCGCGGCAGCTATCAACACTGCAGCGATCAGCAACAACACCAACACACCGGATGCGCGCAGCGGAGTTTTTAGCAACTTCGGTTCCTTGTCCTTCAGCATATCGCGCGGGAGCCTCCCCGCGGAAACTCCCGGCGACGGTTTTACTGCTGCCGGCGGGTCGATTCCCGTTCCACCAGCTTGGGTGGAATCAGTATTTTTTTCGGCGGCATGGGGCGCTTCGACGCGATTCGTTCAAGGAGAAGTTCAGCGGCCAGCGTCCCGATCGTGCAGGTTCCCTGGTCCACCGTGCTGAGCGGAACTGCAACCTGGTCGGAGTAGTGAATGTTGCCGGCGCCGACCACGCAAATGTCGTTGGGCAGATTGAACTCCACTTCTAATATCGCCCGCATGGCGCCGATCGCGACCGGGTCGTTGTAGCAGAAGACTCCATCGGGAAACGGGTTCAGGTCGAGCAATGTGCGCATCCCCTCATAACCAGTGTTATCCAAACGGCCGCCGGTGACGACATACTCCGCAGCAGGACGAAAGCCCCGCTTCGCCAGGGCTTGCCGGTAACCTGCCAGGCGTTCCGCTGCGATTCCCACGTCCGGACCGCGCAAGTGGGCGATGCGGCGACAGCCTCGTTCGATTAGATGCTCGGTTGCCAACCGGCCGATGGCATGGTTATCCACTCCCACAAAGCAGGCTCGCAACCCAGCGATAGGACGGTCGATCAGAACATAGGGCACGCGCTGCTCTTGCACCCGCTTGAACATTCCCAGACAACTCTGCGGTTGCGAGGAGGCGATGATGAGCCCGTCCACTCTTCGGGCCAGCAGGGAATCGGCCTCGCTCGCTTCCAATTCGGGGTCTTCTTCGAAACAGGAGATGACCACATGATAGCCGTGAGGCCGCACCGCATGCGCCACGGCGCGGGCGATTTCCGCGAAGAAAGGGTGGGTAAATTCCGGCAGGAGTAACCCAATGGTAAACGTGCGCCGGGTGACCAGGCTGCGCGCCACCCAGTTCGTCTGGTAATTCAATTCCTTGGCACGGCGCAGCACTCGCTGGCGTGTGGCTTCGCTGATCCGCCCCTGATTTCGCAGCACCTTCGACACCGTGACCACGGAAACTTTGAGGCTCTTCGCGATGTCCATCATGGTCGCGGGCATGCGCCGGAAGCATACCACTGTTTCGAGGGTTAACGATTATTCAAATGGGAATCATGCATTTTCCGCTTGACAACGGTTATCCCTGTGGACAAGAATCCTCCACCATTGTTTGGGGACTTTAGGGGTAATTCCTGCACCGGAAAGAGTGTATCTATGCCAAGTCGCATACTGCGCAGCTCGCTCGTCTCGCTGATCCTGCTGGTTTCCGCCTCCCTTTCGCTCTATGGCCAGAGCACATACGGCTCGATCACGGGGTCGGTCGCCGACACTTCAGGTGCCGTTGTCACTGACGCCAACGTGACCTTGACCAATCTGGGCACGCAAGAAAAGCGCACTCAATCGAGCGGCGCTGACGGCTTGTTCACGTTCGTGAACCTGTTCCCAGGCCAATATCGAATTGACGTGGAAAAACAGGGCTTCAAGCACTTCGTCCGCAATCTCACGGTGCAGGTACAACAGGACACGCACATCGCGGCAGCGCTTCAGGTCGGCGAGGTCAGTCAGGTTGTCGAAGTCACGGGCGAAACCCCGCTACTCCAATCCGAAACCTCCTCTTTGGGCCAGGTCGTTGAACAGCGCAAAGCCGACGAACTGCCCTTGAACGGCCGCAATATTTTCAACTTGATCATCGTTTCTCCGGCGGCAGTCGCGCAGGGCGGATCGGGTGGCTCGCCGGTGGGCCAGAACCCGTTTAGTTGGGGCAACTACCAGATCGGTGGTTCTTTCGCGAATCAGGGTGCGGAGTATCTAGATGGTCAACCCTTAAATATCGGCTATATCAATTTGCCGATCATCATTCCGACCCAGGATTCCGTTGGCGAGTTTAAGGTGCAATACAGCAATCTCGGGGCTGAGTGGGGTAAGTTCTCCGGTGGCGTTACGAACCTTAGCACCAAGTCCGGCTCGAACAACTGGCATGGTTCCGCCTACGAGTACTTCCGCAACGAGGTACTGAACGCCAATGAGTATTTCTACAAGCAGGGAGAACTGGCGAGCGACACTCCGAATAAGCGTCCGCCGTGGACGCAGAACCAATACGGATTCCAGTTGGGTGGCCCAGCTATTAAGGATAAGACATTCTTTTACGTCAGTTGGGAACAATACCGGCAGCGCACCGGATCTCCTTTTCTGACCACTGTTCCTGAGACCGCGGAACTAACTGGTGATTTCTCTTCACTGTGTACCTTGCCGACCAGTCAGGGTGGAGCAGGTGGCACCCTCAACGCCGGTGGTAACTGTAGCGTTCCGGCGGGGCAGCTCTACGACCCCTACAGCGTGAACGTGGGAACGGGCGCTCGCCTCCCCTACGGCCTCGATCCGAACAACCCAACCTGCCCCGGAAATTGCATCCCGAGTACAGAATTCAGCACGGCAACGCAGGTGCTATGGCAGAAGTTATTTCCGGCGCCGAACCAACCTGGCGCAATAAACAATTATTTGAGCGCGGCACCAGGCGGCGGCAATACTAACGAGTTTGTCGCGCGAGGAGATCAAAACCTGGGGCGCAATACACACCTGTTCGGAAGATTCGCCTACTTCGGATTGCTCGACTTGCCGTCGAATCCGCTGGGAACTGGCCTCTGCGATGACCGCTGTGCCGAGAAATATCACAGCAAGCTGCTAGCCATAGGCGTGAACCACATTTTTACCCCCACAACTATTCTCGACGTTAACCTCGCAGGAAGCCGCTTCGTCTATGGACGCCAGCCGCTGCTCTCAGGGTTTGACCTAACGACCCTGGGCTGGCCGTCAACTTACAACACGCCTCCGAGTTCCATGCGGACTGAGCCCACTCCCGCCTTTCCGTTCAACAACGACGTTGGAAAGTCGCAGGGCAACAGCGCCATCGGCGATCACAATACTCAGTACAACTTGTCGCCTGCGTTTACCCTGATTCGAGGCAAGCACACCATCCAGACTGGCGCCCAATTCGAGTGGGGGTACGATAACTACTTCCAGACCAACATCGCCAGCGGCGCTTTCGCCTTTGGAGGAAACTGGACAACCCCATCTGGAGGCGTAAACGACGTTACTAACTCCAATTTCGCATTCGCCGACTTCCTGCTCGGCCTGTCGCAAAACGAGGGAAGCTTCGTCAACCAGACGGAAGGTGTTGCGCAGGTTCCCGCCCAGACTAAGGGCTTGCAGGTCTACCGTGCCTTGTATGTGGACGATACCTGGCACCTAAAACCCAAACTCACAATAAATCTCGGCCTTCGTTATGAATTGCAGGGCACCTGGTCCGACGCCTACAATCGGCTCTCCTACTGGGACCCGTTGGCGACAAACTCTACGGCATCTGGCTGTTTCGGAGCTGGTACTACGTGCCCCGGCGATGCATTCCTGGTGGGAACCGGGCGGAACTCCGGCAACAACAACATCCCGATGGATAAGAAGGCTTTCTCTCCACGGCTTGGTTTCGCTTATAGTTTGGATTCGAAAACCGTCATCCGCGGTGGTTATGGGATCTTCTACATTCCAAACTACGTCTCCTTTGGTCTCAATCCTGACAATGACTTTGTGAATCTGGCCAGCACGCCGCTTCACGCGACGAACGACTCGTTCATCACTCCTAACGCCATGCTGGATGGGGACTTTTGCTCATACGGCGCGAGCGGCTCTGTGTTTACCCCGCGAGGACCAAATGCCTTCGGTTGCACCCAGGCCGGTCCGTTCGGCAACACCGGAATTTTGCCGCCTCCAGGGCGAAACTTTGCTCCGCTGGCAAGCGCATTAAACCCGCCGAATTCTGGAACCAACTTCCCGGTCGATGTTTCCAGCTTTGCGCTCTTTAACGGCAGCCCAGGGTTAGCTCCGTACTACGGGATCAACGGTCACGAAGGCCCCAAGTACGGCTACGTCCAGCAATGGAACCTCGACCTGCAGCGCCAGCTCCCCGCCGGCTTCTTCGCGGATGTGGCCTATGCGGGCTCTATGGGCGTTCATCTTGAACAGTACAACACCAATGTGGACCAGCTTAGCGATAAACTGTGGTCTATGGGTGCCGCGCTTACGACCCAAGTTCCTAACCCGATGGGCGTGAACCCGGTGGTAGATCCGGCAAATCCGAACGGCACGAACCCCAATCCGTCTCTGAACGGGGCTACGGTTGCGGCGGGCCAGCTGTTACGCCCTTACCCGCAATACAACGGGCTTTCGTTAAACGGCTTTGGATGCTGCGAGAGCAGCTATAACTCTCTGCAAGCTACGGTGACGCGCCGGTTCCAGGGCGGCGGTACGCTGCTGGTCGCTTACACCAATGCCAAGTTGCTCAGCAATACGGACACTCTGACCAGCTGGCTTGAAGGGCCAACCGGTGGAGTTCCGGGCGTGCAGGACTGGAACAATTTGAGGGGAGAAAGATCGCTTTCCGCTCAAGACGTTTCACAGCGCCTTGTGATCAGCTATGTCCTCGACCTTCCCTTTGGACATGGCAAGCCATATGCCTCCAGCTTTAATGGAGTCGCGAACGGTCTGGTTTCCGGCTGGGGCGTCGACGGCATCACGACTTTCCAACGCGGCTTCCCGCTGAAGATTGGCTACTCTGGCTCGACTCCGCTGGAAGCAGCAAATCTTGGAGTAGGGAACATCCGGCCTGATGTTGTCCAGGGATGCGACAAGAAATCCGGCGGCGGAAACGTTGTCTCGAATCCTGGTGCTGCTACTCTGCCGCTGTGGTTTAACACGAGCTGCTTCGTGGCCCCGCCAGACTTTGGGCCGGGCACCGAAGCACGGGTCGACTCCTCACTTCGCGGACCGGGAATCAACAACTTCGACTTCGCCATTTTCAAGAGGACGAACATCGGCGAAAGAGCGGGGATCGAATTCCGCACCGAATTCTTCAACCTGTTCAACCATCCCTACTTCGGCATGCCGTCGGAGAATCTCGGTAACGGCACATTCGGCCAGGTCACTTCAACAGTTGCAGGTGGCGTAGCCTCACCGGAACGCTTGGTGCAGTTCGCCTTGAAGTTCGTATTCTAGGATTGATCGCGAACCTCTACGGGCGGGAAAGTTTACTTTCCCGCCCGAATCTTTGCTGCGCAAACTAAGGCTTAAGAATTCTTTTCAGCCGATGTCGGCAGCCTTCCCATCCATGAGAACCCTTCAGACCATCGACTATTCCGAAGCCAAACGGGCGGTCGATCTCATCGTGGAAAGGGCCTCGCAAATGCAAAAGGCGGCGTCCGTTGCGGTTGCGGATGTGCACGGCGACCTGATCTGTTTTCTGCGCATGGACGGCGCGCCGGTCTCATCCATCCGCATCGCCATGAACAAGGCCTGGACTGCTGCGCGCGAACGCAAGCCGACCCGGGAAATCGGAGAGAAGGTCAAGCATCCAGAAAAAGGCCATGACATCGCCTACTACGGCGATCCGAACTATGTGGGCTGGGGTGGAGGAATTCCGGTTTGGAAGAACGGCGAAGTAGTAGGGGCTGTCGCGGTCAGCGGTCTCTCGTCGAGCGAAGATATAGTGTTAGCTACGCTGGGTGCAGAACTGATCGCTGGCCTATGATCTCCGGCTTATGATTTCCGGCTTATGATCGCTGGGGCATGATTGCCGGAGCATGATCGCCGGTTCCTGGATCCCAGAATAATAAGTTTGCCGATCGGAGGCTCGTAATGCTGCGCAAAGTGCAATCGTTGTGTGTACTCCTTCTTCTGTTCGTCCTGCCTGCTGTGTGCCAAACAGCGCCGGCTTCCCAGGCGGCGATCGAGGCGCGGGTAGATTCCATGCTGAAGCAATTAAGCCTGGACGAAAAGATCGATCTCCTCGGCGGCGTTGACAACTTTTACATCCGGGCCATTCCGCGGATCGGCCTGCCGCGTCTGAAAATGGCAGATGGCCCGCTTGGTGTCCGGAACTACGGTCCGTCGACAGTCTTCGGCGGCATCGGCCTCGCAGCTACATGGGATCCGGCGCTTGCGCAACGAATCGGGGCGGTAATCGGCGAGGATGCCCGAGCTCGCGGCGTCCACTTCATGCTGGGCCCGGGGGTAAATATTTATCGCGCTCCTCTGTGCGGCAGAAACTTTGAGTACTTCGGAGAAGATCCATTCCTGTCTTCACGCACGGCCGTTGCTTATATCGAGGGGATGCAAAGCGAGGGAGTCAGCGCCACCGTCAAGCATTTCATGGGCAACAACTCGGAATACGACCGGCACAACACCGATTCCATCATCGACGAGCGCACGATGCGCGAAATCTATATGCCGGTGTTCGAAGCCGCAGTGAAGGAAGCCCACGTTGGCGCCGTTATGGATTCCTACAACCTCACCAACGGCCAGCACATGACGCAGAACGGCTACCTCAATACCGACGTCGTGAAGAAAGACTGGGGCTTCACCGGAATCTTGATGTCTGACTGGACTTCCGTCTACGACGGCGTAGCGGCGGCGAACGGCGGCCTTGATCTCGAAATGCCCTCGGGCGAGTTCATGAACCGCGCGCACCTATTACCAGCTGTGAAGTCCGGCAAGGTGAGTGAGGCGACCATCGACGACAAAGTCCGGCGCATCCTGCGCACCGCAGTTCGATTTGGATGGCTCGATCGTGATCAGACCGACTTGTCGATTTCCAAACTCAATCCCGAGGGCGATCAAGTAACCCTGCAGGCCGCTCGTGCCGGCATGGTGCTCCTCAAGAATGACGGCAACCTTCTTCCCTTGGAGAAGGGAAACATTCACTCGATCGCCGTCATCGGTCCCGACGCCTATCCCGCGCAGCCGGGCGGCGGAGGCAGCGCGGAAGCGAAGCCCTTCACGCCCGTGAGCTATCTCGAAGGCATTGCGAATTACCTGGGCAGCGCTGCCAAGGTTTACTACGAGCCCGGCCTGCCCAGCTTCGACGAAATTGCCGACCAGACCGAATTCACTACTGAGGCAAGCGGTGGCCGGCCGGGTTTGAAGACCGAGTTTTTCAACAACGCTACTCTAAGCGGAACGCCAGCCATCACTCGCACCGACAAGCATGTCAATTACGTGCCGGCGCGCGGAGGCGACGGTGCTGCCAGCAACATATCAATCCGCTGGTCGGGTTACTTCACGCCCAGCACTCCGGGGAATTACCTTGTCTTCGTTCAAGGTCCGGGAGAGAACGGCGGCTATCGGCTCTATGTCGACAAGAAGCTGGTTTTCGACAACTGGAAAGACTGGTACGCCTTTGTCAGCGAAGCTTCAATGACTCTTACCCCCGGCCCGCACCAAATTGAACTGGATTACTACGCGAAGAGTGGCTGGGGCAAAACGACTGCAACTCTCGGCATCGTTCGCCCGGAGACTCTCGTCACAGCTGAGGCGAAAGCAGTCGCCGCCCACGCGGATGCCGTTGTTCTGGCGGTGGGTTTTGATACGGCCAGCGAAGGCGAAAGCGCGGACCGCACCTTCCGCCTGCCTCCGGGGCAAGATGAACTCATCAACCAGATCGTTGCCGCGAACAAGAACACAATCGTAGTCGTGACGTCTGGTGGCGGCGTCGACATGTCTTCCTGGATCGACCATGTTCCCGCCCTCTTCGAGGCCTGGTATCCGGGGCAGGAAGGCGGAACCGCGCTGGCACAACTGCTGTTCGGCGAGTTCGACTCCTCCGGAAGATTGCCCATCTCGATGGAGCGCCGCTGGGAAGATAATGCCGTCCACGACAGCTACTATCCCAAGGATGGCGACAAGAAGGTCGAATATACCGAGGGCCTTTTCGTAGGCTACCGCCATTTCGACAAGTCTGGAATCAAGCCGCTATTTCCCTTCGGCTTCGGCCTTTCCTACACTACCTTCGCCTACAAGAACCTGACGGTTTCTCCGGCTGCGGCTCCTGACAATGCAACCGTTGCCTTCGACGTGACCAACACGGGCTCCCGCCCCGGTGCAGACGTTGCCCAGGTCTATGTAGGCGACCGCCACGCCAGCGTCCCGCGCCCAGTGAAGGAATTGAAAGGGTTCGCCAAGGTCGAACTTAATCCCGGCGAAACGAAGCATGTCGAGGTCACACTGGACCGGCGGGCCTTCTCTTATTACGACGTCAAGAGCCACAAGTGGACGGTTGACCCGGGAGATTTCGACATCTACGTCGCTCGTTCAGCGGAACAGATCGAACTCACAGGTAAGCTCAACCTGCAATAAGAGAGGGCTAGTGTGAGCTTTCAGGACGTGGTGCAGCTCGCGTTCCAGCGTGAACCGCTATGTCACTGCGCAGGCTGGAGGCCAGCCTTGGCTATTACTTCGCGGAACTCCTGTTCCTGCTGCAGGTGTTGAAAGTCGCTGTTGGTCAGGAGCGTGGTTAGCCGAAGGTCGTGGCGCTGGCAGGCGATCTCGAGATATTTCAGAGCGTCCCTATCCTGACCGAGTGCTGCGTAAGCATCGGCAACATCAAAGGCCGATCCGGTGCCTTGGTCGAATGATTCCCGCCTGACCGTCAACCTCTGTTCAAGAAGTCCGCGGCGGCCGCCGCTTTCGTAGGCTGCTTTTTCCAGGTCAATGTTTTTCTGCGCCTTGGCATCGTGGCGGAGACGCGCGACCGTCGCGCTTTCCGTGAGGTATCCGGCATAATTTCCTTCGCGAAAATAAATATCCTCCGCCAGGTACCGATGCGGAGGAACAAACTCGGGCTGGGAGGCTGCGAGCTGTGTAAGCAGCGCCCTGGCCTCTTCTGTTTTTCCCGCTGCCGCGAGAAGGCATCCCTTGTCGGCAAGGATGGGAGTTGAAGAAGGATCGAGTTGCCGTGCTCGCTCGATCTCGGCGAGCGCTTCCTGAGAGCGCCTGGTCTGGATGAGGAAGGTGGCGTACCAGTGGTGAGCGCGAGGCAAGCTCGGATTCAATACGATCGCTCGCTTGAACTCGCGTTCGGCCGTGGCCACGTCGAAGAATCCCCAAAAGCTGGCAAAAGCCAGGGAGGTGTGCGCTTCGGCGGAGCTGGGGTCGAGTTCCACAGCTTTGGCGGCGGCCGCGCGGGCACGCGGGAAGGCCTCCTGTGGAGGCAGGACGCTGAACTCCCGCAATAGGTTATAGCTGTCGGCCAGTCCTACGTAAGGCGCCGCGTAAGCAGGATCATGCACGATGGCTTGGGTGAAGAAATCCACCGCCTGGTTCAGATCGCCTGCCGTGCGTTTCTCGAAATGATAACGGCCTTTGAGGTAGAGATCCTGAGCCTCGGCGCTGGGCGGTTGCGGAGCAGCCAGCGCATTCTTGTACCGAGGTTCGCGATGGCCCAGCGAAAAGGCAAGGAACGAGCCGGTGATCAGAACCAGGGGCAGGATCCACAGGAAATCTCTGGTCGTTGACGGAGAATATTGTGGCGGAACAAGACGAAGATCGGGCGTGGGAACATCGGCGGGAGACTGGACGGTGAGCACATCGACGGGGACGGCTGAGCTCCGCTCGCCATGGGCAGACGATGCTACTGCGGCGCCGGTCTCGACGGGCTCCCAGTTATGGTGCGGAGCCTGCAGCCATTCTGCCAACTCGTCAGCGTAAGCAAAGACGCCACCGCGGACGCTTCCCGGTACGCGGTAGACCGGAAGCCCGCGTTCTTTTTCCCAACGTTTGACTGTGCGCTCGTCGCGATCAAAGAAGGCGGCAATTTCCTTCCAGGAATCTAAACGCTTCTTCGCCGGGAGAGGCTCACTATGAGCGGCCATAAGCTTTCAATGCCTTGAAATCCTGAAAGTTTTTTCAGCTGATGCAAGCAAGGCTCGCGTAGTGTAGCTGTGATCGTCATCCATGGGAACGCCACGAACGTGCCTTTGCGTGGCCCGATCGAGGGAGGGAGCGCACGAACGGGCGGAGATCCGCGCCCAGCCTGCCATTAGAGACTTTCGTCTGCGGTTGACTTGTTCCGGCGGGACGCGCCATACTTCCTCGCTACGCCGGCTGCTGGACCTGCCGCTGACCCGGTTGCACTGGAGCGTTTCTGCAATGCCGCGGCTGGCGAGGGTTCTGCCGCAATCTCCCAGGAGGATTCCAATGCCCCGAAGTTTTCGTCTGGCGCGAAACCTTTTTCCGCTTCTGCTGGTGGTGCTGGTCTTTATTCCGTTCGCTTCGGCCTCCGGTCCTTATGTGGTTGGATCGGCCAACACGGTGACTGCTGATCCTAATGTGACGCGTCCTTCGACCACGGCTTGCGTGGTGCAGCTTTTCAGCGACGCGCAGTTCTTCGATTTCAATGTGGAGAACTTTTCCTACGCTCCGCCCGCGGATTGCCCCGGTCCCTGGGCCAAAGTGGTGCTGGAAGCCGATATCAGCCTGAACGCCGGCATTCAATACGACCGCACGGCTAATTTCTGGCTGGGCCCGGTCAACATTTATTTCGGCACCACGGCCGAGCCCTCGAACATTGGTCCGTCGTGGCATATCGAGAACGACCTCACTGATTACAGTTCGATTTTCTACACCGCGCAGACTGGTCAGGCGAACATCGGAAACACTTTGTGTTGCGGGCTTACTTCGACGATCTATGCTTCGGCAGAGTTGGAGTTCTATCCGTTGGCAAAGGGCGAGAAACCGCCCGTAGCGGCCGACCAGGTGCTTGCGCTTTCGGGGGGCGCCTCAGGCGGCACGGTCGCACTCAGTTCAACTTCCAGCACGCTCTCCGGCACTTTCACCCTGCCCACGAACGTGGAGAAGGCGTATTTGGATGTCCATTCCCAAAGCCAGTCGAATGATGAGTTCTGGTATACCTGCGTGGCCAACGACGTCGCTGCGGAACTGGAGAATTGCGGCAATACCGGCTTCCGCGAGACTGAGATCACGATTGACGGGAAACCGGCGGGCGTAGCTCCGGTCTCGCCCTGGATTTTCACGGGTGGAATCGATCCTTATTTATGGTTCCCCATTCCCGGTGTGCAGACGCTGAACTTCAAGCCTTATCGTGTGGACCTCACGCCTTTCGCCGCAGTGCTGAGTAACGGCGACCCGCACACGGTTTCGCTGAGCGTTTACAACGCCGACGATTATTTCTCGGATACCGCGTCGCTGCTGCTCTTTCTCGATTCCGGCAGCTCGCAGGTGACTGGCGCTGTCACTGAAGACACGCTTACCGCAGCGCCATCTCCCGTGGTCACCGAGAACCTCAACGTGCAGCCGACTTTCACCAAGGGCACAGTCAACCTGAAATCGAACCGCAGCTTTACCATCGCGGGCTATGTCAACACTTCGCACGGCAAGGTGATGACCAAGGTCGAGCAGAATGTGAACTTCTTCAACAACCAGTATTACGACATCACAGCTACGACATATCTGGAAAACATTTCGCTGGGTTCGTCGGTCTGGTCGACGACCACAACCTCAGGTGGAGGCGAGACCACCGTCACCAGCCAATCGTTCAATTTCCCGCTGGTCCTGGACCTCAACCAATTTGTGGCGTCGAGTGGAGACACGGATCTGACCACGAAGGCGACCCAGACCTATGAGTCGTCGGTGAACACGTGGAAGAACAATTGGCCGACCTACTCCAGTTTCGAGTCGAACACCGGGCACCATGTGGACACGGTCGACTACAACACCTTCCTCAATTCGGATCAATCTGCCGAGCAGCAATATTTTTCCTGGGGTTCGGACAGCGCGCCGTATTTCTGTACGATCTCTGCGAAGGCCAACTTGCTGACGGCCTTCAGCCCGGGGTGCGCGAAGTAGTGGCGGCGTTTTGGAAAAGTGCTGAAAAACAAAAAGGGAGCGGTGGGCCGGCTCCCTACATTCATTGGAAGTCCAAACTATAATTCAGCGTGGGTACTTCATTGCGGCGGCCGCGTGATCGCTCCCTGTGAGGCTGACGAGACCAGGGCCGCGTACTTGGCGAATACGCCGGTGGGGTAGCGCGGTTGCGGCGGTTTCCATTCTTTCATGCGCTGGCGTAGAACTTCGTCGCTGATCTCAACTTCGAGAAGCCGTTTACTGATATCGAAGTGGATGATGTCTCCGTCGCGCACCGCAGCGATAGGGCCGCCCAGCGCGGCTTCCGGAGAGACATGGCCGGCCATGAGCCCGTGGGTCGCTCCGCTGAAGCGGCCGTCGGTCAACAGAGCCACCGATGCTCCTAATCCTTCACCCACTATCGCCCCAGTCACGCTTAACATTTCGCGCATGCCTGGTCCGCCCTTGGGGCCTTCGTTGCGGATGACGACTACGTCGCCAGCCTTGATTTTCTTCGAGGTAACGGCGGCCATAGCGTCCTCTTCGCAATCAAAAACCCGCGCCGGACCGCGCTGCTCCAGCCGCTCATGCCCGCTAATTTTGGCCACGCAACCTTCCGGCGCGAGATTTCCCTTCAGGATGACGAGCCCTCCGGTTCTCTTCAGCGGACGATCGAGCGGCGCGATGACCGGCTGACCCGGAGTTTCTTTCGCGTCGTTGGCTTCTTCAGCGAACGTCCTGCCGGTCACGGTGAGCGTGGAACCGTCGGCGCACTTGGCATCGAGCAGGCGTTTGGCGATGACGGGGATGCCGCCAGCTTTGTCGACGTCGGCGGCCACGTATTTTCCCGAAGGCTTAAGATCGGCGAGCAAGGGAGTGCGCTCGCTGACCCGCTGGAAGTCATCGATTTCGAGCGCCACGCCAGCTTCGCGCGAGATCGCCAATAGATGCAGCACGGCGTTGGTCGAGCCGCCAGTCGCCGCCACCGACGCGATCGCGTTTTCAAAAGCTGCGCGGGTGAGAATACGGCGCGGCAGAATGCCAGTTCTTAGAAGATTCAGCACTACTTCGCCACAACGGAATGCGACTTCGTCCTTGCGCGCATCCATCGCCGGCACGCTGTTGAAGCCCATGGGAGACAGCCCGATCGTTTCCATCACGGTCGACATGGTATTCGCCGTGTATTGGCCGCCGCACGCGCCCGCTCCTGGGCAGGCCACGTTTTCGAGGTCGTGCAGTTCCTGGTCAGTAATTTTTCCCGCGGCGTTGGCGCCCACGGCTTCAAACACATCCTGAATAGTGACGTCCTTGCCGCGATAACTGCCGGGCGCGATGGTGCCGCCGTAGAATACGAGTCCGGGAAGATCCATGCGCGCCAGCGCCATGGCCGCGGCCGGTATCGTCTTATCGCAACCTACCACGCACACCACGGCGTCAAACAATTGTCCGCGGCAGACCAGTTCAATCGAATCGGCGATCAACTCGCGGCTCACCAGCGACGCCCGCATGCCTTCGGTGCCCATGGTTTCGCCGTCAGAGATGGCGATGGTATTGAACTCCATGGGAGTACCGCCGGCGGCGCGAATGCCTTCTTTCAGTTTGGCCGAGAGCCGCCGCAGATGAAAGTTGCAAGGCATGGTTTCGATCCAGGTATTGGCCACGCCGATCAGCGGCTTGCGCAAGTCGGCGTCGGTGAAGCCAATGGCTTTGAACATGGAGCGCGCTGGAGCCCGGTCGCGCCCGTCAGTGATTCCGCGGCTGCGATGTTTAAGATCCATGTTTGCTAATCCGTCAGGAAAGATTAAAACATGAATTGTCGTCCCGAGCGAAGCGAGGGATCTTGGTCTCTGCCCGCAGCGACGATACGGGTGGCGCTGGCAAGAACCAGGATCCCTCGCTTTGCTCGGGATGACAAGTTGAGGTTAGTCAAGAAAAACGGGAACCCGCGGCGGAACCGATGCCCAAAACGCAACTAAGCCAGCGCCGCGCGCGCCGACTGCTCCGCGATGCTCTCTGAAGCGGGCGGATGCGCTCCCCACGCCGGTACTTCCTGCTCATGCAAAACCGCCCGCGAACGCACCTCGACAACATCGACGATCGCGTACCACTCGCGGTAAAGCTGGCCGATCTGCTTGGGGTTGACTTCTAGCAGCATGGTGACCGCGTAATCCTGCCCTGCGCCCTCAGCGTGCACCGTAGTAAGATCAAGCCCGCGGCGCGAAACCGCATTGAGGATGCGCATCAGCGTGCCTTGCGCGTTGCGATAACGGATGTGAAAAACCTGCATGTCAGCTTCCTCTTTGCCGCCAGCATTGGTGGCAATTTGTAATTTTGTAATCGGGTAATTTAGTAATTTAAAATCCTCGTGAATCCAGTTTGCAAAATTACGAAATTACCCGATTACAAAATCTTTCTTCACTCGTCCCCGTAAACCATCTCAGACAATGCCGCTCCCGCTGGGACCATGGGATAAACGTTCGCTTCGGGAGCGCAATCGAACACCAGCAACTCCGGTCCCGGCGAGCGCAGGAAATTGTCGATGAGATCTCCCGTCTCGGCCGATACGGGAAACTCCACCATGGCAGCCTCGTTCAGCCGCCATCCGTGAATTTTGTAGGCCTTGGCAATCTCGACGAAATCCGGATTGTCGCTCAAATCGGTTTCGGCATAGTTGCGCTCATAGAAGAGTTGCTGCCACTGCCGCACCATGCCCAGATATTTGTTATCGACGATCACCATTTTTATCGGAAGCCCGAGCCGGTGCACCGTGGCCAACTCTTGTATGTTCATCTGGAAACCACCGTCACCGGAAACGCAGAGCACGCACGTATCCGGCTTCGCCAGTTGCACGCCCACGGCTGCCGGCAATGCGAAGCCCATCGCGCCCAATCCGCCCGAAGTGATAAAGCCGCGCGGCGACGAAGAGCGGTAACGCTGCGCCGCCCACATCTGGTGCTGGCCCACGTCCGCGATGATCACGTTATCCTGCGGCAGGCGGCTGAAAAGTTCATCGAGAAAACGAATGGTCGGCTGCGCCAGCCCTCGGGGATCAAGCTCCGCGCGCTCCGCGCCGCAAGCTATGGCGCGCCAGCCGTTCCAGTCGGGAAGGGAAGTCCTGCGTGCTTCCGCGTGGAATGCGGGAATCGTGTCGGCAAGGTTTCCAATCACCGGCACATCGCAGGCCCGCACCCGGTCAAGTTGCGCCGGATCAATTTCAAAGTGGATGATCTTCGCGTTGGGCGCAAAGCGCGTAGGATCGCCGGTCACGCGATCATCCAGACGCGCGCCGAAAACCATCAGCAAATCGGTTTCATGCAAGGCGGTGTTAGCCGCACGCGTCCCGTGCATGCCGACCATGCCCAGGTAATAGGCCGATTGTGGAGGAACGGCGCCGAGTCCGTGCACGGTGGCGAACGTTGGAACATTCAAATCGTCGAGCAGGCGGCGCAACTCCGGAATCGCTCCTGAAAGTTTTGCCCCCGCCCCCACCAGCGCCACCGGACGCGTCGCCCGTTGCAGTAAGGCCACAATCGTGTCACTGAATGCGCCTTCGGCTTTCGCATCGGCAGGCCGGGCGTGCGGCTTGAACTTCACCGGCCCGGAAAATTCTTTCTTCGCTTTCAATATGTCGGTAGGAATATCGATCACGACCGGCCCCGGCCGTCCGCTGCGCGCCCAGTAGAACCCCTCGGCAATCGCATCCGGGATTTCGTCGATCGTGCGTACCAGCCGGCTCCACTTGGTGAGCGAAAGGGTTACTCCGAAAACGTCAGTCTCCTGAAACGCATCCGTGCCAATCATCGCCGTCCGCACTTGACCTGTAATGCAGACGAGAGGAACCGAATCCATCTTGGCGTCGGCAATGCCGGTGACCAGGTTGGTCGCGCCTGGCCCGCTGGTGGCCATGGCCACGCCAACTTTTCCCGTAACCCGCGCATAGCCTTCGGCAGCGAACACCGCGCCCTGCTCATGTCGGGTAAGGACGTGGCGCACTCCGCTTCCCTCCAGCGCGTCGTACAGCGGCATGATCGCGCCCCCGGGGTAGCCGAACACCAGGTCGACCCCTTCGGCGCGCATGCAGCGCAGAACGATTTCTGCTCCCTTAAGCATTCTTAGTCAACCTTTGTCATCCTGAGCAAAGCGAAGGATCTCCATCTCCCCCGGCCCTTCCCGTCACGCATTTACTGCTTGTTTAACCTCTTTCTTCGGAGCCTCGGCCGGCTTCTTCGCTTCGCGACCGGGGAGCCAGCTCATCATGCCGCGCAACTGCGCGCCCACAATCTCAATCGGATGCTTCTGCTCTTTCTCTCGCAGCGCCGCAAAGTTGTAACCACCGTCTTTGTTTTCCTTGATCCACTCCCGAGCGAAGGTGCCATCCTGAATGTCGGCCAGAGTCTTCTTCATCGCCGCCCGCGTGGCGTCTCCCACAACTTTCTCTCCGCGGGTCAAATCGCCATACTCGGCTGTGTTCGAAATCGAATACCGCATGCGCCCAAGGCCACCTTCGTAGATCAGGTCGACGATCAGCTTCATCTCATGCAGGCACTCGAAATAAGCAATCTCCGGCGCGTAGCCGGCTTCGACCAGCGTCTCGAATCCCTTCTTGATCAGCGAAGTCAAGCCGCCGCACAGTACCGCCTGCTCGCCGAACAGATCGCTCTCGGTTTCTTCCCGGAAGGTGGTCTGCAGCACGCCCGCGCGGGTCGAACCAATGCCATGCGCATAGGCCAGGGCAAACTCGTGAGCCCGCTTGCTGGAGTCTTGCTGAATCGCTATCAGCGACGGCACCCCGCGGCCTTCGGCGTAGACCCGCCGCAGCAGGTGGCCGGGGCTTTTCGGCGCGATCATCACCACGTCCACATCGGTGGGCGGGACGATCGTCTTGAAATGAATGCTGAAGCCATGCGAGAAGCCGAGAATCTTGCCGGGATGCAGATAGGGCTGGATGTATTGCTCATAAACCGCGGCCTGGGTCTCATCCGGTGTGAGCACGTGGATCCAGTCAGCGCGTTTCGCGGCCTCATCCGGAGCCACTACGACCATGCCATCGGCGCGAGCCTGCTGCGCGCTGGGGCGGTTGGGCTCCAGGCCCACAACTACCTTGTAGCCGCTGTCGCGCAAGTTCTGCGCCTGCGCATGTCCCTGGCTGCCGTAGCCCAGGATGGCGATGGTTTTGCCCTTCAGGGCCTCGGGGTTCGCGTCGTGTTCATAAAAAATAGTAGCCACCAGCGTGCTCCTCTCGTTCACAAGGGGGAGGAAAGATGCCCTTGTTGTTTGGGGGTAAGTCGCAGACCGACCGGTCGGTCGGTTACTAAAGAAATGCTACCTTCGCCCGTCCCCCCTGTCAAGCGGGAACTATTCCGCCAGCTTTACCGGACGGGTGCCCACTGACGACATTCTGACGGGGTGACAGGAGAAGTCAAAGGCGGGCCGACTTTGAAGCGAACGACGCCGTCCGAGGTCGAGCAGAAGCTTCTAGTCCCTGTGCTGCTGCTCATTGGGGTGGCAACGGCTACGAATTCCTTACAAACCTGCGCCGCCAGCCTGCAATCTGTCGTGAGGCGGAAATTGTATCCAGTCTTGGAACACCACGCGCCCGGGGTGCAACTTGGATTGCCCAGAGTCGCGTCGATGAGGCTCGCATGTTGCGGCGACTGATAGCCCGGTCCACGCGGGTCGGGGCCGAGGCTGGCCAGATCGGTCGCGTATCCTTTGTCGGGATAACTGCTGAAATAGCCGACTTGGGCAGCGATCAGCACGCGCATTGTCCCGATAGCGGATGATTCATTGGCCGTCATCCGCGCGCGCATCAGGTTGGGAATAGCGACTGCCGCCACCACCAGAACCATGCCCACGTCTGCCGCTCCGCTCGTACTGACTCCGCGGATCGCACTCTCGTCGCCGTAAGCGCGTAACACGATGGGGGCAGTGGAAGGGGACAGCTGCGCAAAAGCTTCTGCCATTTCCGGCGACAGGCGGCGCAGATTCAAAGCCGTCGCCGCGGTCGGGTCTTCGTAGAGCAAGGCGGAAACGTCGGCGGGGTAGCCTGCGGGAAGAGATGCCATGAATTTCGCCGACTTGGCAAACGATTCGCCAGATTTGTGTAGTCGAATCGCCGCTGCCGCCGTTTCGTGGCTGGACGCGACGATCAGATAACCTTCGGCAAAGGCGTAGACAATCTGCGTCGGCTTCGGGGTCGAAGGGATCGATAACGAATGATAAGTGACTCCATCTTCCTCGAATTCCATTGCCCGAAAGGGCGTCGTCGCCAGCAGCTTCGCCAGCGTTTGCTGCAGATGATCCGCATCACTGGTGCGTAGGATTATCTTCCACTCGGGTTTAGGTTCGGCGAGTCCCTGCGCCTCCACGGTGATTTCACCGGGCAGCAGGCTCAGCAAGTCGTCCCTAAGATTTATATGCATCGCCCGTTCCATTTGGGTGACGCTCGCGAGCGCGTTTGGATTCGAAGAGGAAGAGATGTCTTGGATGTCATCGAAGAGCTCTCCCAGATTCTTGAGGTGAACGCTGCTTACAATGGCAGCTCGCGGCGAGACAAAGTCCAGGCTGCCTAGCGGCGCAGGGGCGGCGAGCCATGATGCGATGCCATGACGCGGACCCATGAAACTAATTTCCATCTGGCTGTCTGATCCCTGAGCCTTGTGCCGGTAACCCCAGACTGCATACTTCGCATCCTTAAAACCTGTGCGACCGAAGATCGCTTGATTCCACGGCGTTCCGAGCGGGATTTGGCTCATGAGGGCGTGCAGATCGGCAGCCATCAGCGTGGAAGTGCCGCCCTGATAGGCCTCGGTCAGACGCTGGCCGAAAGGCGTCGATGCAAAATCTGTGGTCTTGGCATTCAGAAAGGCGTTGAATCCGCGCACTGCCTCCAGGCTTTGGGCCACGATTACAAAATCCGGACGCACCAATACCACGAGTTGCAGCGCGCCAGAGCTGCTTTTCGCCTGGGCCAACTCCTGAAGATCCAGAACGCGCACCGGCGGCTGCGATTTGCCGGAGCCTTCTTTCAGAATTTGCTCAAGAACGTTCTTCAATCCTGGCTTGCGTACCTCTGCAACAATCAGCAGCTTGCGACTTGCGGCGCCCTTTTCGTATATCCCGCCCGTTTCGCCAGACACAACCACTTCATCGCCCAAGTACTGCGACACCTCATAGAATTGTTCCAGGAAATCCTGCAGCTTCGGTCCCACGGAATTCAGTTCGCCATGCTGCCACCAGTCCCGTAACACGGCACTCGCCTGCAATTCCTGCCGCAGCGTTTCGAGCGTTTGATGGGCCGTCTCGCCATAATTGGGGAAGGCTACGTAATAGGTTGTCGACATCGGCAGGAGTGGCAATAAAGGGCTTTCGGTGCGAACCGGAGGCAGTTGAACATTATTCTTGAGGATTTCGACCAGATGCGCCAATTCCGTGAGTAATCCAGGATATTTCTTCAGATCGTCGGCAAATGGATTCTCCGGCTGAGGTTGTACCGTGACCTGAGAAAAGCAGGCCAACGGCAAAAGCAAAATCAATCCAGTCGCCGCGCAATTGATCAGGGAACGACGGCACCGCGTTCTCGCCTCCTGCATCCCGTCACCTCTCGACTAAATTTCGGCTTGACCCGGGGCCCGGCTTTCCATCGGCTGGCGATCTGATCTGTGATTGGTTTCGGACAAACTAACATCGCCCGACACAAACGGCCAGCAAAAATGTCTCCAGAATGGCTCTGGCTAGAAGCTGAGAGCTGACAGCCAGCTGCCCATTGGCATTCCCCCGCGCAACTGTTTACCATGTCACCCGATGACCCGCGAGACCGTGGTCGACTCCCGGCAGGAAATTCTGCGCACTGCCGCGCGCCTGTTCCAGCAGCGCGGCTACGACGCCACTTCCATGAGCGACGTTGCCGCGGCACTCAAGTTGAGCAAAGGTGGGCTCTACCACCACTTTCAGAGCAAAGACGAAATCCTCTACGAAATCATGAACCACGCCATGGAGATCACCGAGGAGCGCGTGCTCAATCCCGTCCGTGGCATCGCCGACCCCGAAGAACGTCTGCGCGCCCTGATCCGCCTGCACATCGAGGTCGTGCTTAGCCCGCGCGATCGCGAAATCACTGTGATGCTGCACGAAAACCATCCCCTTCCGCCGGCCCTGCGCAAGCGCATCAACATCCGCAAAAAGGGTTACATCCACTTCCTCGAGAGCCTGATGACCGAGGTTCAAGACAAAGCTCAGGAAAAAGTTCAGAACAGGGCGCAGTATCACGCCAGAGGCAAGGTGAGCCCCCGCGCCGCCGCCTTCGCCCTGCTCGGCATGATCAACTGGATTTATCAGTGGTATAAGCCGGAGGGCGAACTGCAGGCGCAGAACCTGATTCCGCAATTTACCGATCTCATTTTCGGAGGCATCTTCGCTTGAGGGATGATACGGTATGAAAACCTTTTTCGCCAGCCTGCCTGAAATCGCCGAGCAGCGCACTGTGAGCGGCAGGCCTTATCGAGAGTTTCTGCGAGTACCGGCGATGAGCGCGGGCCTCTACGTCGTGCCCGCCGGAGGCACAGACCATCAGAAGCCGCATCGCGAGGACGAGATTTACTACGTGACTCGTGGCCGCGCCCGCTTCAAGGCCGGCTTCGAAGATCGCGAAGTTTCCGCAGGCAGCATGATATTCGTGGCCGCCCAAGTCGGCCACCGTTTTTACGACATTACCGAAGAGCTCGAGGTCCTGGTCTTCTTCGCACCAGCCGAAACCTAGACTCGCGATGGATTACCAGATCACATCCATGCAGCCCTCGGACTGGCACGCGGTTCGCGAGATCTACGCTGAGGGCATCGCCACCGGCCAGGCAACATTCGAAACCCAGCTCCCTGACTGGGAGAAGTGGGACAGCAGCCATCGCCAAGATTGCCGCCTGATCGGGCGCAGGCGCGGCCAGGTCCTGGGCTGGGCTGCGCTCAGCCCGGTCTCTGCTCGGCGCGTCTACTCGGGAGTTGCGGAGGTCTCCGTCTACGTGGCCGCTGTCGCGCGGGGCCATGGACTCGGCACAGTTCTGCTAAAAGCGTTGATCGAAGAATCGGAACGGTGTGGAGTGTGGACGCTGCAAGCCGGGATTTTTCCCGCAAACGCTCCGAGCATCGCGATCCATAAGTCCTGCGGATTCCACGAAGTTGGGAAAAGGCAACGCATTGGTAAACTCGGCGACACCTGGAAAGACGTGCTGCTGCTGGAGCGACGAAGCACGGCGGCGGGCATCTAGTCGAGAGCTTGTTTGCTGGCAGCTCGCTACAAGGTAGTCTGTTCTACTTCGCTGGAATCCAATAAATCTCTTCCTTAACCCCGGTCTTGTCGAGGAACCCGCGCCGCTTCAGGATCGCTTTACTATTCGCGATCATGTCAGGATGCCCGCATAAGTAAGCCGTCGTGTTCGTCGCGTCAAGCTCCCAGTGATCGGCGTACTTGCGCAGAATGTCGTCGGCTCGCCCAATCTCACCCGGCCAGTCGGCGTGATCCCACGGACGGCTCACCGTGGGCACATATTTGAACCAGGGCAGTTCCGCGTCGAAGTGGGTCAACTCCTCTTTGTAGCCGAACTCCCACGGCCGGCTGGCGCCGTTCAGTAAATAAAGTTGGTGACTGCCGTCGAAGCGCCCTTCCTTCCAGTCCTTCGAAAGCGCGCGCACAAAGCTGACAAATGGGGCCACTCCAGTGACCGTCGAAACCAGCAGATGATGCTTACGCCCGCTCTCCGTGTCGAGCGTGAACTTGCCTTTCGGCACTTTGCGCATCAGCAGTCCGTCCCCCGGCTGCAGCTTGTGCAGCCGCGGCGTGAGCGCTCCTTCGGGCACCAGCTCAAAGAAAAACTCGATTTCATCCTCGAAAGGAGCCGAGGCAATCGAATACGGACGCTCCGTACGCTTGCCGTCGTGCTCCACCCCCAGCGTGGCGTACTGCCCGGGAGAAAACTTGAACTCCGCGCCCGGCTGGATGCGAAACATCCATAGGTCCGGCGCGAAGTCGACACGTCTGGTAACCCGCGCCTGGAAAAACTTGTCGTCCAAAGTCGTCATGAATGCAAAACCTCAGCTAGTGAACCAATTAGGTGCCACAGTAAAAGTAGAGAAAGCCGGCGGCTAAAGTGGAGAGATAATACACGCCGCGTGGAAAGATGACAACCGAACGGTCGTTCGGCTATCTGGTCGCTCAGCGATGATGGCCATTATTCTCGGGTGGGGTCGGAGAATCTGGCAGGGCGCGAAGCTTCTCCATTTCTTCCTGTGTCTTTTTCCAGTCTAGGGGGTTTTTCTTGGTCGCCACGGGCGCGCCCGGGTCCGAGTAGAAGCCTAGAATGTTGCTTCGCAGGTCGGGAGTGATACGGTCGAAGTTGCGCCCCGCCAATTGGTCGAGCAGACGCGCATAGGACGCATCGGTCAGAGCATACTCCCCGGCCCGGGTATCGCGCCCCGTGTCAAAGTCGGTATTCGCAAGCTGTAATTTTTTCGCGGCCGCGTCTTGCAGCAGCTTAGTGTAGTTCTCCACCGTCTTGTCCACGCTGGCTACGTAGAGATCTTCCGTCTTCTGGGTTGGTATCTTGAAGTCGAGCGCCTTGAACGGTCCAATTTTGGGCACAAACTTGAGAAAGAATGCCAGCACCCGCGTTCCGAAGCCGGGACGCCGGTACCCCTTGCCCCATTCCTTTTCATAGGCCGTGCGCGACAGGTAGTATCGAAATTCGCGTGCCCGGAAGTTAGGCGTTTCTGCGACGATCTCCTTGCGCCGCGCAATCAGGGCCACACGGGTCATCTCCGGAACCACTGTGCTGATCGCCCGCAGAAATGTTCCAAAGGCTAGATCCTCATCCGAGATCACCTCGGTCAACTGGATGCCGTAGGTGTCCAGAAACGCGCGCTCCAGCACGGGCTTCGAAATCTCGAAGCCGATGAAGTCATGATAGCGGTCGGAAGTGTAGCGGTTCTTCGCTACCTGGGTCACGTCGAAACCAAACTCAGTCCGGATATGTGCTTTGGGATTGTCCTCGTAGGTCACCACGTTGCCAAACTTCTTCCGGAGCTTGGGGAACTCGATGCCGACCACTTGATTGATGGTGGGATGCCCACAGTTGTCCGCGGAATAATGAGCCAGAGCTCCTAGCGCAAAAGCATATTCGTTGATGTCGGTCGCTTCTTTGATCAAGTTGACGACAAAGTCGCCGCTGCGTACGTAGTGCGTCAGGTCGCTGAAATATTTATTGCCGAACGGGTAATAACCCATGTCCTGGACCAGCGATCCGCCATAAGCGAAGGCATGGGCCTTCTTCAAGTCGTCATTGGTGGCGGCGGGGAACCGTTCCTTCAGTAAGGGCTGGAGTTTGTCCTTCCACACGAGATCGACGACCTCTTCGTGAGTAAGCACGGAATAAGCCGCGCAGGTTTGCACCGTGCTCCGGATCAGGATAATCGCCAGCCCAACCTGAATCGCTGTTCGCGAGGAATGAAGGACTCGCCTCATTTGGCGACGACGAGAACCACAAAGCTATCCGGCAAGATACTGTGCCGAGGATGGGGATTGTCCGCCGTAGGCGCCGGAGGCGGACCAAACTTCGCCGTCACCAAATACACATTGTGCGTCTTCGAGTCCAGCGCCATGGTGCGCGCTCCCTGCTGCGTAGGAACATTTTCCGCCACGCTGAATTTTTCCGGCGACTCCTCCCGCACCACCGTCAAAACGCCTTCGCCGCAGGACGCAAAAGCCAGACCGGTTTCATCGTCGAATCTGGTTGCGTCCACGCCGTCACCGATCGCCGGCGTGGCCAGAACCTTGCCCGTATCCGCATTCACCACGGCCATCATCTTTTCGCAGCCCGCAAACAGGCGGCGATTCTTCCGGTCCATCGACAAGCCCGAAGGCGATTCGCAAGGCGCCAGCGGCCAGGTCGACTTGACCACCAGTTTGTTCGCATCAATCGCCGTCAACTCGCTCTTGTCTTCGATGTTCACAAAAATCTCGCCCTTGCCGTCGCTGGCCGCAAATTCCGGCTTGCCATCCAGTTTGATCGTGCCCAGCACCGTGCCCTTAGCTGCATCGATCGCGGTCGAATCCTGGCTGCGGCCGTTGAACGTGAAAACCCGCTGGGTCGCCGGATCGTAAAGAATCGCATCCGGATTTTCTCCCGCCTTCACTTTGCTGATCGTGGCCAGCGTTTTGAGATCAAAGATGCTGACCGTGCCTTCGCGGCCGTTGCTGGTAAAACCACGACCTAGCTCGGGCGCCAGCGCAATACCATGCACGCCTGGGGTGTCTGCAATGTCGCCGACAGTTTTGCCCGAATCGATATCGAGCACGATGACGTGAGTAGCGCGCGAGACATAAAGGCGGCGCGCCGCTGCATCTGCAATGAGATAATCCCAGCCTCCGTCACCACCCACCTTAAAAGTATTCACAACCTTATATCCCGGCCCCGCCGCAGCCAGAGCGACAGCAGCGATGATCAGAACCAGCACAGCCGGCAACCAACGGCGCAGGGACTTCCTCTTCTCAATCATGATTTCCTCCAGAACCATATGTGGCCGCGGCCTGGCTTCTAACCACAATCGGGCGGGCCCAGAAGTAACTTTACCCTATTCCGCGCCGTCCCTAAACTGTGGGAATGGATGTATTTCGATCCAATCCGCGGGAGCAAGCGGTGCGCGAGCGCAAGCTGTCGCCCTCAACCCGGCGCGCGCTCGACTCCCTCGCCATGATGGCAGGAGTTGCATTCGCGTTCCTGCTCGCAATCGGTGGAGGTCCTCTTGCCGTCTGGGGAAAAACCACCGGCCTGTTTTCGTCGAGGCCGAATTCTGAACTCTCCGCCGCCGAGCTTTCCGCCGCAGAGCTCTCCGAAACCGATCTCGATCACCTACCACCGCAGAAACAAGCAGAACTGCTTCTCGATCGCGCGGTGAGCCACTCTGCTGCGGACCCTAGTCAGATTAAAGCCCAAATCGCAGCCCAGATTGAATCGCGCAGCGATGCCTGGCGCGGTCAGCTTCAGTGGGATTCGCAACTCGGCGATCTCACCACGGTCGCGCTCAATTCCAACGACCTCAGCGTGCGCGCCTCCGCCATCGAAGTGCAACTCGCAGCTTACGGACTCGCTAAGACCGAATCCACGGTCGAGGCCATGGCGCGGCAGGCGGACTCTCGCGATCATCGGCAGAAAATTTGGGCACTGTGGGCTCTGGGTTTGCTAGGCAACCGTGGAGTCGAGCCCAATCACGTCGTCCAGGTGCTAACCGCACATCTGAAAGAGGGCCAGAAAGGAAATAACGACAAAGAAAAAGAGAAAGATAAAGATGAGGATACGCGCCGCTGGGCCGTCGAAGGCCTGGCTCTGGTAGGGACAACGCCGACCATCGCGCCCCTCCTCGAAACCATGCACAATGATCCATCGCCGGTGGTGCGCGAACACGCCGCCTGCAGCCTGGCGCAATCCGGCATGTTAAGCCGCGAACAGCGCCTCATAGCCGTACCGCAACTGATAGCCTTCTCCGCCGATCCTGCTCTCGACGCTCAAACCCGTGCCTGGGCTTTCCAGGCTCTGGCCGACATCACCGGGCAACACCTGCCCAACGACTCCGCGGCCTGGCGCGGCTGGTATCAAACCTCAGTGGCCCGTGGCCAGTGATCAGTGACCAGTTCGAGCCGTCAAGATCCTTTACTGACCACTGTCCACTGCTTTCACCACCCACCTTGCATCGCCCATCTCGACTTCGCGAGAAGAACGAAAAAGAACTCGAGCCTTGCGGCCAAAATTAACCTTGCAAGCGTCTAATGAATTGATAGCATCGGGTTCAGCAGTCGTCGGACTATTTTTCTCCTCTAAATGCGCGCCACCAAACCGATCTCCGCTTCGGTGCACTCAGCCGTCTCCGATCTGCTGGCGGATCTCCACGCGAAAAGCGGTTGCGAAAAGATCGGACTTACCCGCGAATCTTTGGCCGTAATTCTCTGCGAGGTGGCAACCAAGTATCTGACCGCAGGCGCAACCCACGCGGATGCCCGCACCTTTCTTCTCACTCTGCGCATCGACGAACTGGCGCTAGCCCAGGCCTGTGCCGCCGGCAACAATTCCGCCTGGGAACTTTTCCTCACGCGCTATCGCGAAAAACTGTATCAGTCGGCGCTGCGTATTGCGCGCGAAGACTCAGCCGCCCGCGACCTCGCCGACAGTCTCTACGCCGAGCTTTATGGAACCACTACACGCAATGGCGAACGCCTTTCGAAGCTGGCCTCTTTCACCGGCCGCGGATCGCTCGAAGGCTGGCTTCGCACCGTGCTGGCGCAGGAATTCGTAAATCGCTACCGCCGCACCAAACGTGAAATCAGCCTGGACGAAGAAAGCGAAGAGGGCAGCCAGTTCGCCGCGCCCCAACCGGAGCCACTGCCTTCCGCCGACTCCCGCCTGGAATCCGCCACCGATGCGGCCCTGGCTGCGCTTGACCCCGAAGACCGCATGGTGCTGGCCGCCTATTATCTCGACGGACGCACCCTAGCCGAGATCGCCCGCATGCTTAGCGTGCACGAGTCCACCATCAGCCGCAAAGTGGATAAGCTGGCGAAGTCGTTGCGCAAGAAAATCCTGGCGCGCCTGATGCAGCAGGGCATGTCCCGCCGCCAGGCCGAAGAAGCGCTCGAAATGGACGTCCGCGACCTGCAGGTAGATATTCGCCGTAGTCTCGCGCAAGATTCCCCGGCACGAGCGTTCTCAGAAAAGAAAGTGCAAGTCAGAACCCGCGAAGGCTCCGGATAGGGCTGCGCGAATGGTTTTGAAAGGCGTGGCTTTGAACCGCGCCGATACCAAATGGAAAGCGTTCCAAAATCCGTCATAAAGCGGTTGCAGGCGCCTGTTGCAGATTCGCATCCCGATACCGATCTGCTCACCGCCTTCGCCGAGCAGTCTTTAGCAGGTGCTGAGCGGAACCATGTGCTTGAACACCTGGCGCGCTGTGGCGATTGCCGCGAAGTAGTCTCGCTCGCTCTTCCCGCGCAACTCGATGCGCAGCCGGCAGCGCAGACCAGCGAAAACTGGTTCCGCTGGCCGCTTCTTCGTGGACCAGCCTGGCACTGGGCCGCCATCGCAGCCGGCGTGTTGCTGATCGCTTCGATCGGAGTGATGCAATTCCGCCGCCAGCACGGCAGTGAACTGGCGGCGAACGTATCTCAAGCGAAGCCAGCGATTTCCGCTCCAGCCCCAAGTATCGGACGTTCTTCGCCCCTGGCCACTCCCGAAGCTCGGATGCAGAAAAAAGATGAACTGGCCACCCCCCGGGCCCAAACCGCGCTGGCCGAGAACCAGCCTGCTCGCTCTGCCGCTAGGCAGAATCCAGCTCCAACGGCCCGACAGACAGTCTCGGGGGCTTCGCCGGCGATCGAAGCGCAATCAAAGGGCGCCCAAATCGCGTCCCAAGTCACCGCGCAGAGCCAGGTGGCACAGAGCCAAGTGGAACAGAGCGAGGTGCAAGACCAGCTCATTCAGAATAAAGCGGCGGAGCATTCGCCGGCCTACGCGAATCGCGTAGACAAAGCAAAACCCGCATCGCCCCAAGGCTCCGTTGCCATGGCACCCGCGCCCTTGTTGCACACCGATCCGGCTGTTCTGAAAGCCTTTCAGGCCTTGCGCTGGATCATCAGCTCTGGCGGCGCATTGCAGCGCTCCTTCGACGGTGGCAAGACCTGGCTGGACGTCGATGTTGCAACGAAGGGCTCTGCGGAAAAAAAGCAAGCCGACTTCAAGGCGAGCCAGTCAGTCCCGGTCGCGCCCCCAATCTTTCGCGCCCTTTTCGTTTCCTCCAACGCCGCCGAAGTCTGGGCCGGAGGTTCCGCTGGAGCGCTGTATCATACGGTCGACGCCGGCAGCAGCTGGATCCGCGTGCTTCCTTCTGTAGCCGGCCTCGTTCTCACCGGCAACATTATCAGCATTCAGTTTTCAGATCCGCAAAACGGAACCGTGACAACCTCAACCGCCGAAGTCTGGACCACGCTGGATGATGGCCAAACCTGGCAGAAGCAACCATAATTACCGGACGCTGTGCGCGCCGATCCAGCGCCCTCCCAAACCCGGCAAAATCCCGTTACCAAAGTGACGTTTACACTAATTCGTTAGTTCACTACTATCCATTTCGTGGTTTGGCAGTTCTGGGGGAGGGCTGCCGAGGCGTCCTGAACTGAAAAGTTCGGGGCGCTTTTTTATTGTTTGTAGGGATTCATGTGGGGACAGCCGCCCCTTCGGCAAGCTCAGGGCAGGCTCTGGCTGTCCGCCGGGCGCAGCCCGGCTCGCGCTGCCGCCCCGCTCCTACTTCGAGCACCCCGAGCAGTACCCGCCAATCTCCAGCCGCGAGACCACAATCCGGAACCGGCAGTCTTTCTCCACCTGCCCCTTCAGTTTCTCGAAAATATCGCTGACGAATTCCATAATCTTGCCGCAGCGCAGGCAGGCCATGTGGATGTGGTCCCGGTTCACCTTGCGCTCGTAATAGTGACCCTCGCCGTGGATGTGCATCAGGTCCAGCTCATCGATCAGCCCATGCCGCTTCAACAGCCGCAGGGTCCGGTAAACCGTGCTGCGGTCGACGGTGGCGTCCAGTTTCTGCGCCTTGCGCAACAACTGGGACGCATCCAGATGTTTGGTGGCCGTCTCCATCACCCGCAGGATGGCTCGGCGCTGCTCGGTCATGCGGATTCCGCGGTCGGCAAGATGTGCCTGCAGCCGGCCCGGGATTTCAGTTTGCGGTAATGGCATTCAATTCCTCCCCGACTGTCGCAACTAGTCGCAATCGCCCTGCGACGGAATCTTCCGCTCGTTCTTGACGGGGTACGGTGCCATCCGTCACTATCAAAGCGTGCAGATGCGACTCATTTGCAACTAGTAAGTCTGTTTCATCCCTCTAGCAAGATCATGATTTGCAATCGAGGGGAAGATCATAGCTGTAGATGCGACTGATTTGCAACTGAGGCGATTGCAACCAGAGCCGCTTCCCGAATCCCATGCCAAGTCTCTCGAAAATCGCGTCCATCCACCTCGGCTTGCCGCTGTTCTTGCTTTCCGCGGCCTTTGCCGGCGTCGGTGGCAGCATCTCAGGCACCGTCAAAGACCCCTCCGGTGCGGCCATGGCTCACGTATCTGTCGCTCTGCTCAACACGAGTGACGGCGTCCGGCAATCTGCCGTGACCGACGGCACCGGAACCTACTCTTTCCCAGTCCTTCCCGTCGGCAGCTATGTTCTCGAAGTCAACCAACCCGGCTTCAGGCCCTACCGCCGCACCGGAATTATGCTCGACGCCAACAGCGCACTTCTCCTGGACCTCGTCCTGCAAGTGGGACCATGGATCGATATCGTCACGGTCAGCGACACCGCGGCCCACATCGAAACCTCCAGCTCCCAGATGGGTGAGGTCATCAGTAGTTCCACCATGACCGGAGTCCCGTTGAATGGACGCAGCTACACCGATCTGCTCGCCCTGCAGTCCGGCGTCGCCCCCGCTACCTCCATCACCTCCAGTACGGTTCAGGATGTAGGCGCCAGCGCCTTCTCGCCCTCGGGAGACCTGAATCCCGGCACCGTTTCCATCAACGGCCAGCGCGAGTTCGCCAACAGTTTCATGGTGAATGGCAGCGACGTCGAAGAAGACGTCAACATGGGCAGCGCCATCATCCCCAATCTCGATTCCATCGCCGAGTTCAGAATCATCACCAACAATTTCGATGCGGAGTACGGCGAGTACAGCGGCGGACAGATCAACGTGATCACCAAGTCCGGCACCAACGCGTTTCACGGCGACCTTTTCGAATTTTTGCGCAACACAGATTTGGATGCGCGCAACTATTTTTCTCCGACCCGCGGTTCCTTCAATCAGAATCAATTCGGCGGCACTCTGGGCGGCCCCGTCACCAGCAACAAGATTTTCTTCTACGCCGACTATCAAGGCACACGCCAGACTCAGGGCGTCGACACCGGACTGATTCCCGTCCCCTCCGCCGCCGATCGCTCTGGCGATCTCTCAGACTTGGCCAGTTCGCTCGCGACGGCCTCCTTCGTGACCATCAATGGAGTGCAGCAGCAGGTTACGATTCCCACTACCACAGGTTCCTCTACCGCATGGGCCGGTCAGCTTACAAACCAGTTCGGCTACGCGGTCACGCCACAAGAACCGTACTACTTCACGCAGGGTGAAACGCAGCCTATTCCTGCGAGTGGAACTTGCCCGAGCACAGGCTGCCCGACGTATCCCGCTTCATGCGTCAGTTCCGCGCAATGTGTTTTCCCAAGTGCAACCATTCTCCCGGGTAAATGGTCCGCTCCGGCGCAGCATCTGCTGCAATACATCCCCACCGCAAACCTTCCCGGCAACGAGTTTGCAACTTCCGTCAACGACCAGACGCTCAATGACGACAAAGGCGCGCTTCGCCTCGATGCCAACACGCACTGGGGACTTTTCACGGCTTACTATTTCCTCGACAACTTCTCGCAAAACAATCCTTATCCTACCGCGCAAGGCGGAGCCAATGTCCCCGGCTTCAGCGCCACAAATCTCGGCCGCGCCCAGTTGCTGAACCTGGGCAACACCAAGACCCTGAATGCGACCGCAGTCAACGAATTCCGTTTCAGCTACCTGCGCGATTCCAATGACCTGGGCCGTCCGCGCGGCGGATTAGGCGTCAGCCTCGCTTCGCAAGGATTCCAGCCCGGCTCCGCTGGAGGCATCGTGCCTCTCTCGCCCCAAACTCAAGGAGTCGAGAACGTAGTCTTCAACAACTACTCCATCGGAACCAACACCAACCAGCTGATGCAAAGCAACAATACCTACCAGTGGCTCGACAATTTTTCGAAGGTGGCAGGCAAACACACTGTAAAGGTCGGCGCCGAATTTCATTACGACCAGGTCAACACGCACGCGATTGCGCAGTTCAACGGCAGCTTCCTGTTCTTCGGCAGCCAGACCGGATCCGATTTTGTAGACTTCCTGCTCGGCGCTCCCACCCAGTACAACCAGAGCCAGCTCCAACCCTTCTACGGACGCAACAAATACCTCGGCCTCTACGCCCAGGACAGCTGGCGCCTCCGGCCCAATCTCACACTCAATTACGGCCTGCGCTGGGACCGCATCGAACCCTGGTACGAAAAATACAATCAAGTCGCAACGCTGGAGCCCGGCAAGCAGTCTGTAGTTTTTCCCACAGCGCCCGCTGGAATTCTTTTCCCCACCGATCCCTTGGGTCGCGGAAAACAAGTTCCCCGCACTCTGGCGCCGCCGGGCAACAAAGATTTTGCGCCGCGCGTCGGTCTCGTCTACTCCCCCAGCACAGACTCGGATTCTGTTCTTGGCAAGATCCTCGGAGGTCCTGGCCAGACCAGCCTGCGCGCCGGCTTCGGAACGTTCTACACTGCCATCGAAGCTCTCACCGTCGGCGTGCTCGCCGCCAACGCGCCTTACGGCACCACCTACACCAGTCCCACTCCGCCGCTGTTTGCCACGCCCTTTATTTCCGCATCAACCGGGCAAGGCAGCCAGTACTTCCCGGTGCAACTGGCTCCTCTAAATTCTTCGGCGAGCCACCCCGACCCCAACATTGATTGGTCGCAGTACGAGCCCATCAGCGGCCTCCCGGCCTATCCTGCCACCAACCGCATTCCCTACACCGAGGAGTACATGGTCTCCCTCGAGCGCCAGCTCTCACCGGACACAATATTCAGCGCCAGTTACGTGGGAGCCCAGGGGCATCGCCTGCTCGCACTCGTCGAAGCCAACCCCGGCAATCCCGCCCTATGCCTGCAGCTGATGAATCCCGCGCTCCTTGCGAGCGGGCAAACCCCTTGCGGACCGTTCCTCGAGGGCAACATCTATCAGACAGTTTCGGGCCCCATCTTTTCGGGCCCAATCTATGGAACTCGAAGTCCGCTGGGGTTCAACTTCGGCAGCGACACCAACCAGGCCACAGTCGGCAATTCCAATTACAACGCGCTCGAAGTCACGCTGCGCCACACCAGCAGACATCTTGAGATTCTCGCCGGCTATACCTACGGCAAGTCGCTCGACCAGGCTTCGAACCTTGGAGAAGAGATCAACCCGATCGATCCCGCGCTCAGCAGGGCGCTATCAGCCTTCGACGTGAAACACAATTTCGTCGTGAGCTACAGCTACCAGCTTCCCCTCGAGCATCTTTTTCGCGTGTCCAATCGCTGGACTCAAGGCTGGGCGATCTCCGGCATCACCCGCTTCAGCACCGGTTTTCCGGTCACGCTCTACAACTACGGTGACAATTCCTTGCTCGGAACCGAACCGAACGGCGTGAACAACTACGGTGTCGATGAGCCCGAGTACACTCCAGGGCCGCTCGCCGTGAATCACAATCCTCGCAACGGCGAACCATATTTCAACACCAGCCTCTTCAGCCTGCAGCCGCTGGGTGAACCTGGGAACGCCAGGCGCCGCTCCTTCTACGGCCCCGGCATCGACAACTACGACATGGCATTGCTGAAGAGCGTTCCGCTCACTGAATCCGAGTCTCTGCAATTCCGTTTCGAGGGCTTCAACGTCTTCAACCACGCCCAGTTCTACGGACCAGCTTCGGTTAACGGCAACATCAACAGCTCGTCGTTCGGCGAAGTAGTCAGCGCGGCGCCTCCGCGTCTGATGCAGGCCGCTGTGAAGTTCATCTTTTAGGGCCGCCGATTCCCCGGCCTGAAAGGGCTTCCGGGGCATGGCCGCGGGCCACCTTCCTTTTGCGACCTTCGCACCCCCCCACGCATCGAATGGCAGGTGGTACGATAAGAGGTTGGCCCCGGTTTGGGGGCAGCATTCATACGTCGTATTCATGCAAGATCGTATTTAAATTTAGATCGTCCGGGTCCCGGCCACGACAGCTCTCGTTGTCTCCGAAACATGGAGCGTCTGCCGAACAACGCGACGTTACAACTTGAGGAGAGATATATGGCAGGCAATGGAATCGTCGAAGTGACTGATGCAAACTTCGACCAGGATGTTTTGAAATCAGACAAGCCCGTGCTGGTGGACTTCTGGGCAACCTGGTGCGGCCCCTGCCGCGCCATCGCGCCCATCGTCGAAGAACTGGCCAAGGATTATCAAGGCAAGATCAAAATCGGCAAGATGGATGTCGACGCCAACAGCTCCACTCCCATGCGCTACAAAGTCACCGGGATTCCCACGCTGCTGGTCTTCAAGGGCGGCCAGGTGGTTGAGCAAATCGTCGGCTACAGGCCCAAGGAAGCCATTGCGCAGGCGCTCGACAAGTACGTTGGGTAACTCAGCCGTCAGCTTTCAGTTCAAAGACAACGCCCGGAAGTGATCCCGGGCGTTTGTGTCTGCTTTAGGGAGTTTCTGGTAGGGCGTATTCGAAATCGTAGGAGTGCTTCCCTGCGTCGATCTTGATCGTCATTGTTCCGGTCAGGCCTTCGAGTTGACCAGTGGCGGAATCAGGAACAACCGTCACGCTCAGTTGTGGCGTGCCCCGCGTCATCATGCCGCTGTGTTGCAGGACAAAGCTGCCCGTGCGACCCTTCAGTTTTCCAGTGACCCGCTCCATCGCGACGTAGCCCCCTGAGCCCTTCACGATGGTTGTCGCCGAGGAGAGCATAAATCCTCGGCTGCTTCCCTCCAGATCGCCTTGAAACTGTTTGTCGATCGACATTCTCCCCAGTCCTGCATCGCCGTCATCGGCCGCAAGCGGCGTGAGCTTTACCTCAAATGTTCCGGTGGCATGACTCGTCACAGCTTTCTCCTTCACGGTTGCGTCCGAAGTCGCAGATTGACTCAGGGCATGCCCGACCAGGCCGAGACAAAGACAGAGCACGGCGGCGCATCGAGCTCTGGCGCGAAATCGGGGTGGCATAGTTTGCTGCCTTAGTACTTCCGCAACACTCCAATCACCCGCCCCTGCACCTCTACCGACGCTGCCGGCACGATGATCGGCTTCATGGTTGCGTTTGAGGGCTGCAGGCGGATGTTGTCGCCTTCGCGGTAGAAGCGCTTCAGCGTGGCGTCACTCTGGTCGACGAGCGCGACCACGATATCTCCGTTGTGCGCGGTCTTCAGCTTCTCGACCAGAACGTAGTCGCCGTCGAGGATGGCCTCATCCTGCATGGATTCGCCGCGGACCTCTAAAACGAAAACCTCTTTCGAGCGCACGAAGTCGGCGAGTGAGATGGTCTCCGGATTCTCGACCGCCTCGATGGGCTGGCCGGCGGCGATGCGTCCGACCAACGGAAGGATCACGCCGGTGTTCACGCTCATGGCCTGCTTGAGCCGTCCCTTGGGCGGGAGCAGGTCGATGGAGCGGCTGCGGTTGTAGTCGCGGGTGAGCAGTCCCTTCTTCTCGAGGTTGGTGATGTGCTTGTGCACCGTGGCCAGCGAGTTCAGGTCGAGCCCGTTGCCGATCTCTTCAAACGACGGAGAGTAGCCATGCTCCGCCACGAAGCGGGAGATGAAGTCATAGACTTCGCGCTGCCTGCGTGTGATCGCCATGGGCTCATTGTTGGCGAATATAAAGCGAATGTCAAGAGGAATCAGTTCTCAGTTCTCAGTTCTCAGTTCTCAGTTCTCAGTTCTCAGTTCTCAGTTCTCAGTTCTCAGTTCTCAGTTCTCAGTTCTATTCACTCTCGCAGAGGGCGTGCGTTGGCAGCTTGAGCTCGCGCGATTGCTGCTGGCGCTACTCGGGCTGGGAGCTTGCGTGCCATCCCCGTCGGCTCACTGCGTTCGCTCAGGGCAGCTTTCGCCGCACTTGCGTGCGGGGCTAATGGATCTCGTCGCTCCGCAGCTCCGCTGTGAGCCGCTTCGTGCGACGAGACTGCTGGCTGAGCTTCGACCTGCTCAACTTCGGGGAGTTTGCGGATCATTTCGCTTTCGAGGTGATCGAAGCGGACGCGACGGGAGTTGCGGACGGCTATGCTCAGGGCCCGAATGAGAAGGTTGGCGCGCTGGAAGTCGATCTGGTTACGCACGATGGCGTTGATGGTTTCCATCAGAGCTACCTGGATGGCTTCCTCGTTTTCGATTAGAGCCATGGGATGGATGCGGGCTTTCGATGGGGTGGGGACGCCGTGGATCATGCGTTGGTGGAAATAGCAGAATTTCTCGCCGCGGAGGGCGGGAGATCCGCAGGGGTGTCCGGTGACCTTGATGTGGGTGCAGGTTTTGACGGTTGGGTTGACTGGCATCGGATTCAGACCTCAAAAATAATTTGATACCTTTTAGTTAAATTCTTTGCTTTGTGAGTGTTGCGGGGTCTGGGTCCGAGGGCGACGGGGTAAAATCTTTGAAGCCAATGGTTTACGGCTAAAATATTGAGGAATATGGAGTTAGCCATGCGGTCGAAACTGTCTTCGGGCCCGAAAGTGGGGTATTGCTTGCGGCTAACCACGATAGGTCAATTTTAACAACGCGTAGGTGGCGTTGCCTGTGGATGAGGGTCGGGGAGGGGTTGAAAGGAAAAGGGGATAAAAATTGTGGCTTGACAGAGTTTTCCTCTTTTGGGAATTGGTTGGATGTCACAGACAAAAGTGGGGCTGAGGATGGCCCTCGAAAAAATGCTTCTTGGCGGGATGATTGCATGGGCGGTGATTGGGCTCGTTGGAGGATCAGCGATCGCGGGTTGATGGGTGTAATCGCGATGTTTCACTTCCCAACTTCCGAAGTGCCGACGATATAGCCGTTCTCCGTTCTGATGATCCACAATTCCAAGAAATCCAGCGGGGTAATCGAGAAAGGCTCCGATGGCGGGCAGGCCTTGTTCAGTCGCAGGGCCTGTCCATTGGGGCGGTGCATCTCCGGCCCGAACGCTGGGAGTAAAATGCTTCGCGGAATCATTTCCCGAAAGCGGAAGCAGATGCAAACTGGAAAGAGGGTCGCATCTTGGAGCGTGCCGCTAATTATCACGCTGCTGGCGCTCCCAGCCAGCGCGAGTGGGCTGGCCGGCCAGAACGCTGGTGAGGCGTCGAGTCCTGCGACTCCCGGCGTGGAAAGCTCTTGGCCTGACGTCAATCTCAACGTAGTCGTGCTCGACAAACACGGTGTGCCGCAGAAAGTTGACGAACGGAAGTTTCAGCTTCTCGAAGACGGCGCCGAGCGACCGCTCAAGCCTCAGGATTCGCGGGACTCGCCGGTTTCGCTTGCTCTCGTCATCGATTCCTCGGGCTCGATATTCAAGCAGAAGCCGGCGATTGTCTCCGCAGTCACCGCAATCATCAAGGCCATGCCGGCTGGCAGCGAGACGATGGCCGTCTTATTCGCAGACAGGGAGTATCTAGACCTCCCATTTACCCCTATTTCCAAAGTCGACTTCTCGTTTCTGGATCGTCTGCAGGCCAGCGGCCCCACAGCGCTCAACGATGCCGTCTTCCTAGCGGAGGACTATATCATCGCGCACGCAAAATACGCGCGGAGGTCCCTGGTCATTTTAAGCGACGGCGAAGATAACGCTTCGCACGTTTCAAGGGTAGCCGTTATTCGGAAGATGGAACAGCCTGGCGCACCGATCGTCTATGCGTGTCCTGTTTCGAGGGGAAATATAATGCAGAGTGAATTGATGGTTGGGCGCATAAACATGAGGTTTCTCGCCAAGTGGGGTGGCGGCACCGAATTCAATCTTGATCCTGACCCCGCATCCGCTGCAGCCCAGGTTGCGGCTGCCATTCGGAGTCAGTACGTATTGGAATTTGCTGCTGCCGACGCGGCGCGCAATGGGAAGAAACACAAGGTCGCTGTGCGGCTCCCGGGCGAGGACGTGCAAATTCATGCGCTGCCGGACTATTTCGCTCCCGCGAAATGAGGATCACTAATCGCGAGCTTGGGATGATTTGGCCGAATGTCGTGAATCCGGCAAGGGCGAGCGAAACAGCAAGTCAATTCTCGAAATCAAGGCGTCAGCGCTTATTGACTTCCCCCGCCTCCGCCGTCCTGCTTATGTTCGACCCGCCCTCAGCGGCTGAAGCCGGGTTCTTTCTGGGACGCTTTATGGCACGACTGAAGTCGTGCCCTTCCCGGGCTTTACGCGGCGCTGAAGCGCCGCTCTTCCACGGGGCTGCCAGGTGCCGTTTCGTTCCGCTCGGGTTGTGGTGATGGAGGCGACAGCGGATTCCTCCGCCCTTCTCGCCGCTTGGCGCGGCTGCGAAGGGGTCGGAATGACAAAGCGTGGGGAGCCGCTTGGCGCGGCTTTGGAGGGGCCGGAATGACAAGGTGTGGGGAGCCGCTTGGCGCGGCTTTGGAGGGGTCGGAATGACGAGCTATGCGCGAGGCTTTTGCCACGGCTGAGGCCGCTCCCTTTCAGAACGGTGGCGGCTTGCGGCGCGGTTGAAGCCGCGCCCTGATACGAATCCCTTCTATTCATCGGCTTTTTGCGGTAGGCTTACGCCGTTGGTTTAAGGGAGGGCTTTATGGCGCAGAGCGCTTCAGGTGAGATGGTGAAACAGGCTTCGACGGTTTCGATTCTGTGGGGAGTTTTGCTGATTGTGTTGGGCATGGTGGCGGTGGGTTTGCCACTTCTGGCCGCGGTGGCGGTTGCCGGGTTGGTGGCGTGGCTGATTATTTTGGCGGGCGTGGTCCATCTGGTGCTGGCTTTTCGCGCGCATGGCGCGGGCAGCATGATCTGGAAACTTCTGGTTGGCGTTGCCTATGTGTGTTTCGGCGGGTATTTGATCTGGCGTCCTTTGGTGGGTGTGGCGTCGCTTACGCTGCTGCTCGCAATTCTGTTTTTAGTGGAGGGCGTGTTAGACATCATTTTGTTTTTCAAGATGCGGCCGCTGCAGGGAGCGGGCTGGGTGCTGATGGATGGCATTGTTACGCTGCTGCTGGGGGGGATGATCTACCTGCAATGGCCTTCGAGTTCGTTGTGGGCGATTGGCACGCTGGTCGGGATCAGCCTGATCTTCAGCGGAGTGGCGCGGGTGATGATGTCGCTGGCAGTGCGCAAGGTGGCGGGGACGGGATCGGCGTCGTCGCTGGCGGCTTAGCTCGCGGCTGTTTCCACGGGGAGGACGAATAGATGGGAGGATTGATTCCATTAGGGGACGTGTCTCGGCGTCCGAGGCGCGTCCCCGTGGTTACGATTCTCATCGTTCTGGTCAATGTGTTCGTGTTTGTGCGGGAGTTGGTGGGCGGCGAGGCGTTCGTCACTCAGTGGTCGGCGATTCCGGCGCAGATTTTTTCCGGGCATGGCTGGATCACGATCCTTACAGCGATGTTCATGCACGCCAGCTGGTCGCACATCATCGGGAACATGATTTTTTTGTGGGCGTTTGGACCGGAGATGGAAGACGTGATGGGGCGCGGGCGCTATCTGGTTTTCTATCTGGTGGGCGGGATCGTTGCGATGCTGGCGCAGATTGCGGCCAGCCCGCATTCCACCGTGCCCAACCTGGGCGCGAGCGGGGCGATTGCGGCGGTGATGGGCGGGTTTCTGGTTACCTATCCGCACGACCGGATTCGCTCGATTCTGGTGATCGTTATCTTCGTGCAGATCACATACATCCCGGCCGTGCTGCTGATTGGTTTCTGGTTTCTCACTCAGCTCTTCAGTGCTGGCCAGGTGGCGCACGCGCAGACCGGCGGTGTGGCTTATCTAGCGCATGTGGGAGGCTTCATTTTCGGGGCGGCCACGGCGCGTTTGTTTGAGAGCGCGGAGTCGCGGTCGGCGCAGTCCCGCGCTTGAGTGGGAGTCAAGGTCAAAGGCAGCCGGGCTTTGCCCGGCGGACAGCCGAGGGCGGCTGTCCCCACATTCCACATTAGCTGTCCCACATTGCAGATTGGTTATCCCACACATTACTTGTGCCCACTTTCGTGTGAAAGACATTCGAAACTTCCTTTCGACTTGTAACTCTAATTGGGTGGCGATGACGGCAGTCTTTGGCCGGGAGGAATGATATGTCCAGAGTTTCGGTACGGATCGTGGCGATGATGTTGACGGTGCTGGCTGGGACGCTGGCTTGCAGCGCGGGGAGCGGGGCGAGCGCGGCGGTGCCGAGTCCGGTAGTGGATGAAGCTAAGGCTGCGGCCAAGGGGAAAGAAACGGCTGTTGTGGCTGGCGGATGTTTTTGGGGAATTCAGGCGGTGTTTCAGCATGTGAAAGGCGTGCACAGCGCTACCTCGGGATACTCGGGCGGGACGGTGAAGAATCCGGACTATGAGACGGTGAGCAGCGGAAGCACCGGGCATGCGGAGTCGGTGAAGATTGTTTACGATCCGTCGCAGGTGACTTATGGAGAGTTGCTGCGCGTGTTCTTCTCGGTGGCGCTCGATCCGACGGAGCTGAACCGGCAAGGGCCGGATACAGGGACGCAGTACCGGTCGGTGATCTTCTATAGCAATGATGAGCAGAAACATATTGCAGAGGCTTACATTGCGCAGCTCGAGCAGGCGAAAGTGTTTCGGCGGCCGATCGTGACGCAGGTGGTGCCACTGCAGGCGTTCTATGAAGCTGAAGATTATCATCAGAATTATGCGGAGATGCATCCGAGCGATCCTTACATAGTGTTTAACGATGCGCCGAAGGTGGCGAATTTGCGAAAGGAATTTCCGGAGCTTTACAACAAGTAGCAGTTCTCAGTTCCAGTTCTCAGTTCTCAGTTCTCAGTCGTGACGCAAGGGTCTTTGGCGGGAACTGATTCGGTAGTGGAGGAGTTATGTTTGAGCCGGTGAATCGTGGTGATGAGAGTGAGACGAATGTTGGGCGGCGCTTGTTTCTGGCGGGTGCTGGTGCGGCGCTGGGCGGGGCGCTGTTATGGAAGTGGCGGAAGCCTTATGTGATTGCAGTGGCGGCGAAGGCGGAGCCGGGAGAAGTGACGATTGTGCAGTTCTCCGATGACGGCAAGTGTTTGGGCAAGGTGAAGGTTGCCAAAGTGGTGAAGTCCGAGGAAGAATGGCGGCAGCTGCTTTCGCCGGGAGCGTTTGAGATTACGCGGCACGCCGACACCGAGATTGCCTATACCGGGAAGTATTGGAACCTGCACGACAAGGGGATTTTTCGCTGCATTTGTTGCGACAATGCGTTGTTCAGTTCGGCAACTAAGTTCGACTCGGGAACCGGCTGGCCTAGCTTCTGGGCGCCGATCGCGACCGAGAATGTGCGGGAGATCCGCGACAGCAGCCTGGGCATGGAGCGAATTGCGATTGCATGCACGGAATGCGATGCCCACCTGGGGCATGTGTTCGACGACGGTCCGCAGCCGACGGGGCTGAGGTACTGCATGAATTCGGCATCGCTGCGGTTTGTGAAGGCGTAGGGCGGGCGATGGCTTTTGGAAAAAATGGAGTGACGGTGTTCCGTCACTCCATTTTTTGTTTGGTTAAGTTTTCTTTGGTTCAAATGTTTGAGAGGTGTGGTGGTTATTGACTCTCGCCCGTGGTCTTCGTGTTTTTCAGCGTGACGGTGTCCGAGGGCAGCGGAGTGCTTTTCTGTCGTGTCGGCTGAGGTTTGGATGCGGCCGCTTTCGTGGCTTCGCTGGCGTGGCTTAGGTTGGAGCTAATTGGGTTCACCATGTGGGGAAGATCGGCGATGTCGTGAGAAGCTTTAGTTGGGGCGGAGGTTATTAGCGATCCTTAACGCGGGTTTGCATTTCGCTCCCTGTTAAATGCCTCAGGGGCTGAAGCCCGATTCAAAGTCAATGTCTGTCACGCAGGCCTTAAGGCCTGCTCCACCCTCCTTTTCGATTCAGGCGCCGGTTACGAAGAAGTTTTCTTCGGGCTTTTGTTCGGGTTGATTGGGAGCGGCGTCGGCGGTGACGTCCTGGACGAAGTCGCGACGGCGTTCCGGGCCTTTGCGGTCGATCACGCGCACGCGGCGGGCCGGCATGTTGCTGGGTTCGAGGCTGACGATGCGGCCATCGCGCACCTGGATGTGCGAGCGAAACCAGTCGGTGCGGAACATTCGTCCGGAACAATAAAAGGTCAGGCAGGCGGCGATGGGGCCTTCGAATTCTTTTCCGGTGCAGGCCAGAATGCGCTTGCCCATTTCTTCGGTCCAGGTCATGCCGCCGACCAGAGGGTCGTTGAGGCGGCAGCGCTCGAAGGGAACGGCGTGCGAGATCTTGCGCAGTTGCAGCAATTGCAGCAGGACGGAACTCTTGGCCAGGTTCGTGACGATGACGTTGGCTTCGGTGCTCGATACACGCTCGAGCTTGATGTGCAGATCGGGTGACCATTCGCGCTCGAACTCTTCGCGGGCCAGGGCTAACCCTTTGTCGGTCGCCTCCACATAACGCAGGGTGGCGCGGACGAGGATCACACTGAAGAAGCAGGTGACGACGGTCGCGATGATGGGGATGTAGCTGACCAGAGTGGTGAACGACATGCGGAACGAGTTGATCCACTGCATACGGTATGGCTCCTCGCTGCGCACCATGCGCGGCTTTAGTTCAAAAGGGAGAAGGGCTGGTGTTCTGCGTCGTTCTGTCTGGCTGGAGGAAGTCTAGCTAGGGAGTTACGGGGGCTCCAGATGCGTATGGTGCTGCGGCTAGAACGTGGCGGATGGAGGGACTTTGGTAACTGTGCAGGCATCGAGGGCGAAAGGGATACGAGCCAAACGCGCCCTTCGGTCGCTTGCGCTCTCCCAGGGCAAGCTCCGTGGAGTCGCGCGGCTCGCCCAGATCCCCTCGACAAGCTCGGGGCAGGCTCTTCGCTGCGCAAAGAACGCTTGCTCAGGATGACAAACGTTCCTGCTATTCGAGGACGCTGTCGTCCAGCTTTTTGCGGCCCCAGTCGGCGGCGGCCTGGACGAAAGCTAAGACTACGGGATGCGGCTTTTTCTCAGTCGATGAGAGTTGGGGTTGGAAGAGAGTCGCGATGAAGAAGCGGTGAGTGGGGGATTCGATGGCGCGGATTTCGCCCTGGGCGCCGCGCGCTACAACCGGGAAGCCGGCTTCCATGGTCGCCCATTCGTATTCGGGGTTGACTTCGAAGTTGCAGAAGAATTCTTCGGTTACGACTTCTTCGTCTTTGCCATAGAACGATTGCAGGTAGGAGCCGGGGCGGAGGCGGATCTCGGGAACCTTGCCGGAGAGTTTGGGCGCGTCGCCTTTAATGCCGGTGACGGCGCAGGCTACGGGGTAGATCACGATGTTCTTAGAGGCGGAATTGTTTTCAGCGCTGTCGGCGTCGGCGATGCCGAGCACGTTGCGGGCGAACTCGATTAGTGCGTACTGAAAGCCGCCGCAGGTTCCGAGGTAAGGCCAGTCGCGGCGGCGGGCGAACTCGATGCCTTTGAGCATGCCGTCGAAACTTTTGTAAGGACTGCCGGGCGAGCCCCAGAGGCCGTCGAAGCTTTCGAGAATCTTTTCCGCGCCGGGAGTGGTTAGCGAGGGCGTGGGAATCCATTCGGATTCTAGTTTCAAATCGAGTTTGTGGGCGGCGTGCTGCAGAGCTTCTGTGGTGGCGGGATGGGAACGGAATTTAGGATTGAAGTCTCCGAGGATTCCGATGCGAACGGCGTTACTCACAGGGGTCATTGTACTAGAGCGAGTTGGGGTGGTTAGTGGGTCGCGGTTACGGGCGTGGTGCGGGCTCTGTGGGGGGTACGGAGTTCTGTCGGCTTCTGGGCTTGCGCCGGGTGGAGGCTTGGGTGATCGTGGTTAGAGTGGAGGAGATGGACGCTGAAAGCAGGTTCCTTGCTTCGCTCGGAATGACAAAGAGTTGTTGCAGGCTCCTCGCTCTTTGCTCGGAATGACAAAGAGCTACTAGAGCATGTGGGTTATGGCAAGGAGGATGTAGAGGCTGAGCAGGGCTAGCGCGGGGCCGCCCCAGATCATCAGGGTGCATTTCCAGCCAAGCGAGCGGGCTAGGTCGCGCTGGCTGCGCCAGGAGATGAGGAAAGTTGGGTTGTTCTTGCCCTTCATCAGGACGACGGCGGGGCGTGGGTCGAAGCCGTCGGTTGGACTGGATGTGACTCCTGCGGCGGAGGTTGCTCCGGCGGGCGTGACTTGGGCTGCGGCCCAGGCTGCCGGGCTGGAGATGCCTGCCTTCTGAAGTGCTGCGGCGACTGTGGCCGCGGTCGCTGTCCTCGCTGCTGCGGCATCCGGCGAGGAATGGTTTGCCCGGTCTGCTGCTGTGTGTATTGCTTTGTCATAGATCGGGTCGAAGGCTGGATCGTGCTGAAGTCCACCGGAGAGCGAGAGATCACTGAACCCGTTGTCGCCTCCGGTCACGGGCGACAACGCGTTTCGAACTATCTCAGTGTTGATGGAGAACGAAAGTGGATTGCCGACGAGTAGCGGCGTGGTTTCGGAGTCGTGAATTGGATTTGGGGTGAGTTCGAGGCCGGGATTGTCGTCTAGCGTGCCGAGCAGGAACAGGGCGTTCTTGGGCTTGATGCAGAACTCTTCTACTTTGATTTTGTTGGTCGTCATGATGCCGTGGCGCGAGAGGAAACTGCGGACGTTTGGCGGAGCCTCTTCTTTTGTGGTGAAGAACCCATCGCAGAATTCCTGATGGAAGTCTTGATGCAGATCGAGATCGGCGCCGCGTGGATCGACCATTACCCTGCCGGTGTTGTCGTCGAGGAAGAACGGGACGTGCATGCACTCAGAGGCCACCTTGACCCATTGCTTGTTTTTGCCGGATTGCTTCCACTCCCAGACGAAAGTGCGGTGGCAGTAGCAGGGGCGGGCGGTGATGGGGGCGACCATGGTGTAGGGTCCGACGGCGAGGCCGTTGAGTTCGACCATCCCCATGGATGCGCTGCGAATCTTTGAGGCTGGGGTGTCGAGGATGAGGCGGCGGCGCTGCAGCAGGCGGAAGCCTTGAACGAACAGGTAGATTCCGCCGCAGATTCCGATGAGGCACCAGAGGATGAATCCGCCGGGGTTCGAGGAACGGAGCAGCAGAGTTGCGATGGTCACGTTGAGCTTTCTTGGGTTGCGAGTTCTTATCGAGGCTAATGGAGCCGGGCGGGGGTTGGGAGTGGAAAGTTTGGGGCGCGCTTACATTGGTAATGGACGCTGAGGAGTTTCGTTTAAGTACCTCGGGGGCTGGAGCCCTTTATCCTGGTGAGCCTCGATCGCAGCGCTGAAGCGCTGCGCCACCCAAATGCTGTGCTCGCCAAGATCGCACCTGCGGGAGATCTCGCCCCAAGCGAAATCCCATGGACGATTGGAGTTGGGCGCTGCTGCGACTCGCTGCGCTTGTCTGGACGGGCGAAGGCGCCCGTCCCCACACAGGCCCTCTTCCCACACTGGCCCTCTTCCCACACTGGCTCTCTTCCCACACTGGCTCTCTTCCCACACTGGCCCTCTTCCCACACTGGCCCTCTTCCCCACAGGGCCTCTCGGCACTCTTACTGGGCTTGGCGGCTGCGTTTTATTGCGACGTAGGCTGCGGTTAGGGCGGCGAAGAAGACTAGGCCTCCTATTGCGTTTATGCGGGTGGCGAACAGGGTGTGGAGAACCGTGGCCGAGGCCAGGACGAAGCCGATGATCGATCCCCAGATGCCGAGCGGGGCGCGCATGGGGAGCGCGGCGACTTTTGCCGGGGTGAGGCGCCGGCGGAAACTTATGTGGGCTGCCAGGGATACGACCCAGGAGAAGATCAGGCCGGAGAATGCGGCTCCCATGATGTAGATGAAGGATTGTTGCCCGGCCCAGTGCTCGATGATGAGTGCGGTTACGATGCCGTACGAAGAGACGAGCAGGGCGAGACGGGGCGAGCCGGAGGGATTTAGCTTGCCGAGGCTGGCGGGAGCCCATCCGGTGCGACCCATGGAAAACAGCAGGCGGGAGGCCACGTAGAGTTTGGCGTTGGCTCCAGACAGGGCGGCGGTCAGGACTACGAAATTCATCAGATAGGCCGCGGCTGGAACTTTGGCGAGGCGGAGAACGCTTACGAATGGACTCTCGGAGACGCCGGCGTGGTTCCAGGGCATGACTCCGACGAGGATGGTGATGGCGCCGAGGTAGATACCGGCCAGCAGGAAGATGGAGAGGCGAGTGGCGCGAGGGATGTCCTTTGAGGAATGTGATTCGCCGGTGGTGACAGAGAGCATTTCGATGCCACCGAAGGCGTAGATAGCCCAGAAGACAGCGAGCAGAGGTGCGGCTGGACCTTTGGGAAAAAATCCTCCCTGGGTGGTGAACTGCGGGGCTACGCGGCCGCCGAGGAGCAGCGCGGCTCCGGCCAGGATGAAGGCCACGATGGTGGCGAGCTTGATCATGGAGAACCAGAATTCGAAGCGTCCGTAGGAACCTACGCTGCGGAGGTTGACCAGAAGAAGCAGGGCCGAGAATACGAAGACCCAAAGCTCGCCGGGTACGGCGGGGAGCCAGTAGGACATGTAAGTGGCGGAGGCGGTGAGTTCGGCTCCGATGGAGAAAGCGATGGCAGCCCAGTACGCGGCGCGGCAGAGAAATCCGAGATATGGGTTGAGGTAGAGTTCGCCGTAGAGGCCGAAGGCGCCAGCGGCGGGGTGCACGCTCGCCAGTTCGCCTAGAGCCATGGCGACGGTGTAGGCGATGAAGGCGGCGATGATGTAGCTGACGATGACGCTGGGTCCGGCGACTTCGAGGGCGGCGGCGGATCCGAGGAGAAGTCCGGTGCCGATGGAGCCGCCGACGGCGACCATGGTCATTTGTCCGGCGGTGAGTTGATGGTGGAGACCTTGCTCGTGGATAAGGTCTGGGGGTTGAGGCATGCGGCACGATAGCAAAACAAGTGGTCAGTGGCCAGTGGTCAGTGGTCAGTGCGGACGATTCGGTTTTTCTGGCAACTGATCACTGGCCACTGATCACTGATCACTGACCGTTGCCTCTCGTGACTTTCGTAATCGGGGGCGGGGCTTACGGATTGCTGGGGTTGGGAGTGGCTCCTAGAATCGAGGGAGCGGTACTCTGCCCAAAACTTACCCATGCCCGAGATCACAAAACGTCCTGACCGAGCCGAGATGGCTAAGCGCATTGAGCGTGCGGAGAAGCTGCTGCAGAAGGGCAAGGCTGCCGAGGCACTGGAAGAATATCTGCTGGCCCTGCGCGAGGATCCGGAAAACGATACGGTGCGGCAACTGGCGGCGGATTTGTGTTTGTCGCAGAACCGGACCCGCGATGCGGTGAATCTGCTGGGAGAATTGTTTGAGCGGCAGGTGAAAGCTGAAGACGCTACGCGGGCGAGCCTGACTTATAAGAAACTGGCGCGGCATGGCAGCCCGACGTGGGAGCAGAAATTCCGCTTTGGGCAGTTGCTGGAGGGATCGAATAAAAAGCTGGCGGTGGGCACTTATGAATCTGCTTTGAGTGATCTGGCAAAGCTGGAGAATAAGAAGGGCGCGCTGGAAGTGCTGGGGCGGGTGGTGGCGCTGGAACCGGTGCAGGCGAATTTCTTGCGGGTTGCGGAATTGTCTTCGGAACTGGGCGACAGCAAGGCTGCAGCTGCGGCGTTCAAGCGGGTGGCACAGCTGGCGGCGACGGCGGGCGGCGATCCGGCACAGTGGTATGAGCGCGCTTACCAGGAAGATTCTTCGGACGAAGAGATCACTCTGGCTTACGGCAAGAGCCTGCTGGGGCAGGGGCAGGTGGGTGCGGCGATATTTATTCTTGAAGCGCAGATAAACGCTGGAAAAAATTCGCCGCAACTGCGGGAGATTTATGCGGAGGCTTTGCTGGCGGCGGGGCGTTATGCCGATGCGGAGCCGCTGGTGTGGCAGCTGTTTGAACAGAATCCGAACCGGATGCCGCAGGTGACGGCGCTGATTGGGCAGTTGGCGGATGCAGATCAGGATGAAGCTGCGGTGGCACTGGCGCGCAAGCTGGGGCAGTTCCAGGCGAAAAAAGGCGAGCGGCGGCAGTTTGTGGCGGTGATGCAGGAAGTTACGGCGGCGCGGAAGGCGTCGCCGGAGATGCTGGAATTTCTCGGCGAACTGTTCAATGCTTCGAACCGCGAAGGCGATTACTGCCAGACTCTGTTGAAACTTTTTGATGTGTATTGCGGGACGGGAGATTTCGCGAAGGCGGCGGAGTGCCTGGACCGGGCGGCGGAAGTGGATCCGTATGAATCCGGCCACAAGAAGCGGCTGGATATGTTGAACGGCAAGATTGACGAGAGCAAGTTCAAGGCGATCGCGGCGCGGTTTACGCAGAGCAACACGGCGGTCGAGTCGGCGCAGGCGCAGGAAGCGACGTTAGGAGCCTCGACGCTGCAGGATCTGATGCTGCAGGCGGAAATTTTGGTGCAGTACGGGATGCGGAACAAAGCGGTCGAGAGGCTGCAGAGGATTCAGGAACTGTTTCCGCGGGAAGAAGAGCGCAACGAAGATTTGCAGCGGCTGTACATGGCGGCGGGGATGACTCCGAGCTATGCGGGGTCGACGCCGTTGCCGGCAGCGGCTCCGGCCGGGGCTGCGGCACCTGCGGCGGCGCCGGCAGCGCCAGCGCCCGATCCGGCGGCGGAGATGCGGAACGTTACTCGCGTCGCGGAAATCACGCGCAAGCTGTATCACCAGGCTACGGCACCGGCGGTGCTGACTACGGCGGTGAACGAGATTGGCGGGCACTGGGAGATTTCGCGGTGTGTGGCGTTGATGCGGACACCTGGGTCGCCTCCGACGGCGGTGCAGGAATTCTGTGGCCGGGGAGTGAAGGCTGGGAGTTCCGGGGCGATCAAGGAAGTGCTCATCGCGCTGCAGGATATGGGTTCGACGGAGCCGATTATTATTGCCGACGCGCAGAAGAGCGCGGAACTGAAGACTGCGCACAAGGCGCTGGCGGAACTGGGAACGTCGGCGATTTTGGCGTTGCCGCTTAGCAATGGCGAGGATTCGGTGGGCGTGCTGGCGCTAATGCACAACAAGCCGCGGACCTGGCCCCATACCGATGCGGTTGTGCTGAAGACGCTAGCCGATCAGATGGTGATTGCGCTGAATAACGCCGGGTTGCGGCGGCTAGTGAAGAATCTTTCGGTGACGGAGGAGAAATCGGGGCTGCTGAAACGGGGATCTTATCTCGATTTGCTGTTGGCAGAGAGCAAGCGCGCGGTGCAGAATGCTGCGCCGCTTTCGGTGCTGCTGATGCAGTTTGGGCGGAGCGCGGCGCTGATCAAGGAATATGGCGAGGCCGCGGTGGAAGGCGCGATGGAAAAGATCGGGCAACAGTTTGCGGCGAACATCCGGACCAACGATTTGGCATTTCGTTACGACACTACGACCATCGCGATCATTCTTGGAGACACGGCGGAGAAAGAAGCGATGATGGCGGTTGAGAAATTGCGCAAGATCATCGCAGGAGTGCAACTGCCGGCGAAAGAAGGCTCGGCGAAAGGCCACGCCATGGAATTTTCGGCGGGCCTGGCCGAGGCGGTGGTGAAGGAGAGTTACGATCCGGTGGACATTGTGACGGAAGTGATTAATCGCGCGGAGCACGCGCTCGCTACTTCGCTGGGGCAGGGGCACGGGAAAATTGTGGCGCTCGGGGCAGCGCGGGCCGCGGGTGCGGTAGCGTAGAGTAAATCATTGAGCGATTGAATCGACCGCAGCTCCAATTCTCAAGAAGTGTTGGAAGGGCGCAAGCACAAAGCGATCGGAGCCGCAGCGTGAAAGCCAAGGCGAGAGTGGGACTCCTATTGCCGGTGTTTCTGGCCGCGTGTGTTCTTATCTCTGTGGCTTCTCGATTTGTCCGAGAAGAGTTCATGGTCGATCGGTGCCTGTCTGCTCACCACGGGAGCTTCAACTATTCCAACATGACATGCGATCTTGAGACGAATCATCCCTATGTCGCTTACGAGACGAGGCACCCGCGTGATGAGGAATATTTCCTGCTTTCGTTTGTTTCCGCCGTTGCCTTCCTGTTGATCCACCGTTACACGAGAACTGTCAGCAGAAAGACATAGTCCGTTAACATTCTCGCCAGGAGAATCTCACGGCTAGTCTGGAAGTCGAATGCTTCCATCTTCTGCTATCGCGAATTCTGGATTCCAGGCGACCTCCCATAGAAAGCCATCTGGATCGGAGAAGTAGCCGGAATAGCCGCCCCAGAAGGCTTCCTGGGCGGGCTTTAGGATCTTTGCTCCTGCGGCTTGAGCTTCTTTTAGTACTGAATCGACTTCATCGTGATTGCGCGCGTTGTAGGCCAGCGTTACTCCACTGAAACCGTTGCCTTCGGGCGCGATATTCGCATCCTTGGCTAGATCTGGTCGCGGGTAGAGGGCTAGGGCCATGCCTCCGGTTTGGAAGAACACGATGCCTTCTGCTTGCGCCATGGAACGGCGCCATCCCAGGCGTTCGTAGAAGTCGCGGCTGCGGGTTAGATCTGTTACTCCGAGAGTGATTAGGCTTATGCGTTGTTCCATGGACTTCCCTCTTCGATTGGATCTGCGTAGACCACGATTCCGCCGTCCCGCTCAATCGCTCCTTCATAACAGGTCCGCATTATTGGATCGTCGCTGTAGAACGGATCGTTTAGCAGTTTGAGGTTCTGGATCGCTGGTTCACGCCAGCCATTCGAAAGCAGCAGCGAGCAGATCGATCCCTCTGCCTCCGGTTCCGCTGAACGCACCATGGCTACGACTGCGTGCTTCGCTTGTGCCAGATATTTTGGATTTGATCCGTCAGCACGAGCCGTACACAACGCCGCCCATGTAGGAAGTTTTTCCGTGCCAGCTCTGAAGGACCTTCCCCATCTCATGGTAGCAATCGTAAATCAACTTACCACTGGACAGTGATGCGAGCATCACCAATTGCCAATTAGGTTGGTGGTCAAATCTGATCGTGCGCTGCTACACTAACCAGTTTGATTGGAGCCATCTCATGATGATCCGAAGTAGTCCCTCAGGGGCTAAAGCCCGCGTCTTTGTTGGCTCTGGACGGCACGACTGAAGTCGTGCCCTTCCCGAACGATTTGTGGGATGGGTCCTAATTTATTTTGATGCGTTCTAGTCAAGTGATTCTTTCAGGAAAATCATGTTGAAAACGGGTGATATTGCGATTGTCAGCGGGGCGCGCACGCCTTTTGGCCGCTATTGCGGGAAGTTGAAAGACTTTACAGCGCAGGAATTGGGCGCGGTTGCGGCCAAGGGGGCGATGGAGCGGGCGGGGGTTGATCCGAAGGAATTTGATCATGTGGTGTTTGGCAATGCGCAGCAGACTTCGGGCGACGCTTTGTATGGGGCGCGGCATGTGGGATTGCGGGCTGGGTTGCCGATTGAGACTCCGGCGCTCACGGTGAACCGGCTGTGCGGGTCGGGGATGCAGTCGATTGTGTCGGCGGCGCAGATGATTATGGTCGACGAAGCGAAGATTGTGCTGGCGGGCGGGATGGAGGCGATGTCGCAGGCTCCATTTGTAATTCGGGGGCGCGAAGGATTTACGTTGGCTCCGGGCGGGAAGATGGAAGATTCGCTGATGGTGGCGCTGCTGGACAGCTATTGCGGATCTTATATGGCTAACACCGCAGAGCTTTACGGGTCGGAACATGGCATTACGCGGGAGATGCAGGATGAGTTTGCGCTGCGGTCGCAGCAGAAAGCGGATGCGGCTTATAAAGAGGGACGGATTCAGGAAGAGCTGGTTGCGGTTCCGCTGAAGAATTCCAAGGGTGAGCTATCCGGGGAATCGTTTACCGAGGATGACCATCGGCGGCCGCAGACTACTTTGGAAGGTCTGGCGAAGCTGAAGACTGCGTTTGGCCGGAGTGGGACGGTGACTGCGGGGAACGCCAGCGGCATTGTGGATGGAGCGGCAGCGGTGGTGTTGATGTCGATGGAGGAAGCGCGTAAGCGGAACCTGATGCCGCTGGGGCGCATTGTTAGCTGGGGCGTTGCGGGAGTGGAGCCTAAGGTGATGGGGCGGGGTCCGGTGCCGGCTACTAAGATTGCTTTGCAGAAGGCTGGGCTTTCTTTGGACTACATTGATTTGATTGAAGTGAATGAGGCGTTTGCGGCGCAGTATCTGGGAGTGGAAAAAGAATTGGGGTTGGATCGCGAAAAAGTTAACGTGAATGGCGGGGCGATTGCGTTGGGGCATCCGCTGGGAGCGACCGGGACTCGGCTGGTGATTACTTTGCTGTATGAATTGCGGCGGCGGAAGAAGAAGTATGGGCTGGCTACGGCTTGCATCGGTGGCGGGCAGGGGATTGCGATGATTGTGGAGACGCTGCTGAATTTTTAGCCAGGATTTTCACGGATTCACACGGATGAGAAGCAAAATCCTAATTCTGGATCTTGAGATTTATTTATCCGTGACGATCCGTGTGATCCGTGGCGCTTTATTCGGGAGTCATTATGGAAATTAAAAAGGTGGGCGTACTTGGTTGTGGGTTGATGGGGTCGGGCATTGCGCAGGTTTGCGCTATGGCTGGATTCGATGTGACTGTGCTGGAAGTGGAGCAGAGGTTTCTGGATAAGGGATTTGCCGGGATTGAGAAATCTTTGGCTAAGTTTGCTGAGCGGCCAGTCGAGAAGGGCGGGATTACCGTGGCGCAGAAGGATGCGATCCGGGCGCGGCTTCACGGGACCACTAACAAGGCGGACCTGGCTGATTGCGACATTATTATTGAGGCCATCATTGAGAATGTGGATGAGAAGAAGAAGATGTATGCGTCGATTGACGGGGTGGTGAAGAAAGAGGCGATCTTTGCTTCGAATACTTCTTCGATTTCGGTGACTGAGCTTTTGACTTCGGTGAAGCGGCCGGAGCGGTTTGTTGGGCTGCACTTTTTTAATCCGGTGCCGCTGATGAAGCTGGTGGAGGTGGTGCGGACGATTGCTACTGCCGACGATGTTTATCAGACGGCTTACGAGTTTGGGAAAAAGCTGGGCAAGGTTCCGGTGCGGACTTCGGACAAGACTGGTTTCATCGTAAACCGGCTGCTGGTGCCTTATTTGCTGGATGCGATCCGGGCTTATGAGGAAGGTGTGGGGTCGATTGAAGATATTGATAATGCGATGAAGCTGGGGTGCGGGTATCCCATGGGTCCGTTTACTTTGCTGGATTTTGTGGGGCTCGATACTACTTATTACATCACGCAGGTCATGTTTGACGAGTTCAAGGAGCGGCGGTTTGCTTCGCCTCCGCTGCTGAAGCGGCTGGTGATGGCGGGGTGGTACGGTCGCAAGAGTGGTAAAGGGTTCTACGATTATTCGGATGCGAGTAATCCGAAGGCGAATAAGCTGTAGGGTTGAATTGTCGGATAAGCTCCGGGAGTTGCTTCCTAAGGGGCTGAAGCCCGAGTCTTTTGTGCGTTAGAGCGGCACGGCTGAAGCCGTGCCCTTCCCGAGCATTTTTCCACGTCGACCCAGCTAAGATGGAAGAGTATGGAAAAACGAAGAAAAACTGATCGGATGCCGGACGAAAGCAATCCGCAGGATGTGGAAACGTATCGCCGCGCATGGCATAGCTATGTGGCGCGGCGGAATATGGTGGTGGTGCTCTTCCTCAGCTTTATATTTCTGGGATTGGGGGTGGGGAAGCTCAAGCTGGGCGAGCGCGCGGATTTTGCGATTTTGTTGGGTTGGGTCGGAGTGTACCTGGCGGGGGCGTGGTGGCTTACGGAGTGGAAGTGTCCGCGGTGCGGGAAAGTGTTTGGGCACCGGTTGTGGACGCAGAGCTGCATCAGTTGCGATTTGAGCAAGGAAGATGTGGAAGCGGTGGCGCGGGGGAAGTAATTATTGGCCACGGGTTTGCATGGATCTTCACGGATTGAAAGACGAATCCACCACGGAGACACAGAGGCACGGAGAAGAGGTCGAGAAACTGAGGCGGGGGCGCATTCCGGCGCCGCGGGCAACTGCATAGGTCCTTCGCTTCGCTCAGGATGACAGCCCCTATTTAGAGTGACTTTTGGAATTGGTTGCGGGTACGTGGAATCCCGGGCAGGTTTGAATTTATGAGCTTTGAAAACATACTTCTGGAAAAGAAAAATTCGATTGCTTACGTCACCGTGAACCGGCCCAAGGTTTTGAACGCTCTCAACATGGCTACCATGGAGGAGTTGCGGGCGGCGTTTCATGAGATCAAGAACGATGCGTCCGTTCGCGTGGTCATTCTTACGGGAGCGGGCGAGAAGGCGTTTATTGCTGGGGCCGACATTGGTGAGTTGGCGAAGAATGACGCGGTTTCGGGAAAGGAATATACACACCGCGGGCAGAGTGTTTTGAATCTGATTGAGAATCTGGGCAAGCCCGTGATTGCGTGCATCAATGGATTTGCTTTGGGCGGGGGATGCGAGATTGCTTTGGCTTGCACGATGCGGCTGGCCAGCGAGAATGCGAAGCTGGGACAGCCGGAAGTGAAGCTGGGGATTATTCCGGGCTATGGCGGGACGCAGCGGCTGCCGCGGCTGGTGGGCAAAGGCATCGCGATGCAGATGGTGCTGGTGGGGGAGATGATCACGTCGCAGGAGGCGCATCGGATCGGACTGGTGAATGAAGTTACGGTGGCGGCGGAGTTGATTCCGCGGGCGGAGGCGATCGCGGCGAAGATTATCGCCAACGCTCCGCTGGCGGTGCAGTATGCGATGGAGGCGGTGAACAAGGGCATGGAGATGACTTTGAGCGAGGGGTTGTATCTGGAAGCGGTTTTGTTCGGCGTGGCCTGCGCTACTGAGGATAAGAAGGAAGGGACTGCGGCGTTTCTGGAGAAGCGGGCCGCGGTGTTCAAGGGGAAGTAATCCTTTGCCACGGATTTTCACGAATCTACACGGATCAAGAGCGAACCCACCACGGAGGCACTGAGTCACGGAGAAGAATAGCAAGAAGGATTTCGTTGTCGGGCCTCCTCCTGAGTCTGATTTTCCGGCGCTCGAAGGCTCGCTGCGCGCTTCGGGCAAGCGCTTCGCGATTGTCGTTTCCCGGTTCAATGCTTTTATCACCGAGAGACTTTTGCTTAGCGCAATCGGTGGGTTGGTGCGCTCTGGCGCTGCCAGGAAAGACGTTGATCTGGTGCGGGTGCCGGGGGCGTTTGAGATTCCGCTGGCGGCGCGGAAACTGGCGGAAACTGGGAAGTACGATGCCATTATTTGTCTTGGATGTTTGCTGCGCGGTGATACGGCGCATTACGACGTGATTGTGAATGAAGTTACGCGCGGGATTGGGCAGTCGGCGCAGGAGACTGGGGTTCCGCATGCGTTCGGAGTGCTTACTTGTGAGAACCTGGAGCAGGCTATCGACCGGGCTGGGCTGAAGATGGGGAACAAGGGGTTTGAGGCGGCTCTGGCGGCGGTGGAGATGGCGTCGCTGGGGAAGGCTATCAGCCATCCGCTATCAGCCGTCAGCAAAACCAAGATTCCTCGTTTTGCTCGGAATGACAAGACGAATGCTGGGAATGACAAATCCAAAAGTCGGAATGACAAATCCAAAAGTCGGAATGACAGATCCGAAAAGAAGACGAAGCGTAGATAGTCCCTCCTGAGTACAAACCGTTCAACTCTAAAGTAAACTGGCAGCTAGCAACTGGACACTGGCAACTGGCCTTATGGGCACACGGCGCAAATCCCGCGAACTGGTTCTGCAGATGCTGTTTCAGGCGGACATGGGGAAGCAGACGGTGGATCAGGTGCAGCACACGTTCTGGGCGGAGCATGGCGGGACGAGTGCGGAGGTGCGGGGTTTCGCGGACGATTTATTTCGCGTGGCCACCGATCGCGGCACTGAGATCGATAAGCTGATTGAGCGGCATGCGGAGCACTGGCGCATGGAGCGCATGGCGGCGGTGGATCGAAACCTGTTGCGTGCGGGAGTGGCGGAGTTTCTGGCATATCCGGAGACGCCGCGGGCGGTGGTGATCAATGAGGCACTGGAGATCGCTAGAAAGTTCTCCAGTCTGGAGTCGGTGCAGTTTGTGAATGGCGTGCTGGATAGCGTGGCTAAGGATTTAGAGAAGACGGCGTAGCGCCCCGTCATGGCAGTCATTGATTTTCCCGACTCGTTAGGTCCGGCACTCCCAGATACGAATCCCTCCGAATTGAAGTCCCTTGCGATGTGAATCTTCTGTCATCCTGTTGAACTGAAAATCTCTCCATCTGCAAACTCAGGGTCGAATGGCGATCATGTTCAGGGCGCAGTTGGTACCGGTGTAACAGAAGTCGTTGGATGAGTTGGGGAGGGGCGTGAAACTGACCTCCATGCGGTCCAGGGATAGAGCTGTGTTGACCTCGTGCAGCATGCCGTCGGAACCTGCCACGTAGATCAGGGAGCCATCCACGGTCATGTCGGCGGAAAGCGGAGTTGCATTGTTCACCAGGGGGATGGCGGAGGCGGAGCCGGTGTCGAAGTTGTAGACCAGGATTCCGCTGTTGTCGCTGGCGACAATGTAGGCCTTGGTGGAATCGGGCGAAAGAAAGAAATTGATGGGAGTGAACGAGCCCACGCCGAGATCGATGTGGATGGGCAGAAAGGTTGCGTTCTGGGGGGTTTGGGCCAGAGTGACTTGCGGCGGACACAGTGTAGTGAGCGGCGCCATGGAAGAAGTAGTGGCGATGATGTCGATGCCGGTGTTGTCGACGCCGAAGAAAAAGTCGAGCCCCTGGGTTTGAAGGGTCGGGATGGTCGGGGTGCCCATGGGGACGTTGCCGGCGGGCACCATCTTCAGGAAGATGGGTGGACCGAGAAGGGTTCCGGTCGATAGAGCCGGCGTTACCAGGGAACTGTCGCAGGTGTTGTAGACGGCGAGAGTGCCGGGAGAACCTCCACCGGTAAGCATGGCGAACGAGCCGGTGGAGTTGAAAACGATCGAGGAGGCTGGAGCCGGCAGTGCAATTGGCGGTTCCAAATACTGCAGGGCGGAATAGATATATAGAGTATTGCCGCCATCCCCGAGGATAAAGGTCTTCAATCCGTCGGGCGAAAATGCCGCCGCGGTTGCGCTGTTAATGTTCAGTGGCAAGGCGGACGACGAGGCGCCGACGAGGTACACCTGGTTGGGAGTGGAGACGGTATCGGAAAAGATAGCCTGGGCGCCATTATGCGAAACGCCGATGACCTTGCCGGTTACCAGGCCCATGGGCGTGCCGGAAGCGGGCAGGGATGAGAATGGACTCGAACTGCTTCCGAGGCTGCCGGGGTTGACGGTGATCGCACCGAATTCGCTGCCCAAATAGGCTTTGTCTCCCGGAAGGTCGAACATCAGGGAATTGGGCGGGGTAGGCAGCGGAGAGGCGCCGCCTGGGAGATTGATACTGGTGGAGACACTATAGAGTCCCACCTCGCATTGAATATCGCTGTAACAATCCTGGCTGGTCGCCAGCACGGTGGTCGCCGATGCCGCGCCGGTGACCAAACCCGAAATGGGGGTCACGGGGTAAACCGGTTGCGGGGCGTAGGGCGCGGCAACTCCCGAAATATTAAGAGGGTATCCGATGTTGCAGGTTGGAGGAGTACAGGATGCCGAAATGGAGGCCACGCCTGGTTGGGCAGTAGAAATAGTGCAAGTTGTAGTGCTGGTGCCGCATCCGGCGGTGCTGCTGCCGGCGGAGAGGGCGGCCGGCTCGGAGGAGATCCAGGTCAGCGGAGGCTTTGGAACGATGCAGCCTTGCACGTCCACCGCGTAGGCGGTGACGGTTTCCGACGTCCCTTTGTTGACCACGAAGTTGGTCAGGTTACTGCTTTGCGAGCCGCTGACGTTGAGTTCAAGCGCGATGCACTGCACGGGGCAGGTTTCGAAGTCGAAGGGCTGGCTGGAAACCCCGGAGGCCGACGCGATCACCTGAGTCTGTCCCGGCGTGTTGGCTGATGCGTTAGCCTGGTTAGTGGGCACGTCGTAAGTATTGTTGGTCACGATAGGAGTGAGCGTGGCGACGCTGGCGTTGCCCTGGCTCCAGGTAAAAGGCCCCACGGAGGCGGTGATATCGGTGCCTTGGCTGTCGAACGCGTTGGCCTGCAGATTGAGTATCTGGTTTTGCGAAAGGCAAGAATTTGTGGCCTTGAAGGGGAGCGTGCAAGCGGCGGGCAGCTGAGTCTGCGTGGGGCAGGCGGGAGGGGGAGAATTGACTGGCGGAATAATGCTGATCTGAATGTTGGCGATAAAGGGATGGACGAAGACCAGTGTGGGGGCGCTGGTGGTTCCGCCGGACTCAGCGGTTATTTCGGCTGTGCCGATGCCACCGGGGCTGCAAACTGTGTAAAGGGGGGCATTCCAGGTGCCAGCGCAAGCGGCGCCGTTAGAAGAGATGTCGACGATTCCGGGCTGGCTCGAGGCAAAAGTGAATGCACTCCGGATGCTTGAGTTAGCTGCGTTCTGAGCAGTGGCTGTGAACACAATGACGGTTCCCGCCTGCATGGAATAACTGGGGGCGGGATTGAGGGTGATTCTGGCCGCGAAGGGCGAGGATCCGGGCGGTTTGTGGCCGCCGCACGCCGGCAAGAACGCGAACGAAGAGATCGTGACGACTATCCACAGACACTGGCCGAAACCCAACCTTCCCATGCATCCTCTCGTCGCCTCGTTGTGGTTATCAGAGAAGGCGAACCGCTTTACTGGAATGGAAAACTTTTAGTGTAGAGAACGGAGACGGATTCAGCAAGCTGGCGCGGTGGCGTTAGCGGCTCAGTTTTAATTCTCTTTCGGTGGTGTCAACCTGAGCGGGCCGAAGGGATCTCCCGTGGGCACGCGTTTCGCTATGGGAGATCCCTCACCCGGCTGAACTGCGCCGGGTTTCGGGATGACGCCCGTCAGGAAGAGAACCGATTCAAACCAAGCCGCTACGCCCAGATCCTTTGCGAGACAAAAGCGCCTCGCTCAGATGACAATCCAACGTCGACAGACACCAACTTAGCCGGATCGCTCCGGTTCCGACAGTGGGATGCAAAAAGATGGGTTGACGATGTTTCGACTCAGTTGCTATATTTGTAAGGTTCCGCGAGTTAATCCAGGCTTGCTGTGTGCCGTGAGTTCCGGTGGAGGTGTGCGGGAACTTGCGGTAGAGCTTTTGAGAAATGCGTTTCCGGTGAAGTGAAGTAAGTGCCGGAAATTTTCCTCGCTGAAACGTTCCTGCGCTGCCTTTCGCCCTATCACGAGGGCTTCTCGATCGCCTGAATAAGGCGGGAGAGTGGTCTGCGGAAGGATATGCAGGACAGAGCTGGCGATACGGAGCACCCCCGAGTTTTGCCGGGTGCCACCGTCGGCAGCATAAATCTAAGTTGGGACCCAAGAATCTCTCTCCGTGATTCGTGTGCGGAGAGAAGCATGGCTGGCCGATTGTGCCTGCCAGCGCTCAGGATGCGAGCCAAGCGTGCGGTTGTTGCGCTGCAAAAGGCGCGACGCTTCGCACGGCTCGCCCCAGATCCTTCGCGAGACAAAAAGCGTCTCGTTGAGGATGACAAGAGGGTTTGGTACGAAATTAAGGAGTGGCGACGAGTGCCTACTTTTAATCAATTGGTGCGTGATGGGCGGAAGCGGCCGCGGTATAAGACGGCCAGTCCGGCGCTGCAGGGATGTCCGCAGAAGCGCGGAGTTTGCACGCGCGTGTACACGCAGACGCCGAAGAAGCCGAACTCAGCGTTGCGCAAAGTGGCGCGAGTGCGGTTGACGAATGGGATTGAGGTTACGACTTACATTCCCGGCGTGGGACACAATTTGCAGGAGCACTCGATTGTGCTGATTCGCGGCGGCCGTGTGAAGGACCTGCCGGGCGTGCGCTATCACGTGATTCGCGGGACGTTGGATGCGGTGGGCGTGGCCGGCCGGCAGCAGGGGCGGTCGAAATACGGCGCGAAGCGCGCGAAGAAGGGTTAAGAGCGCAGGTTCCAAGGTTGCAAAGTTTCAAGGTTTCAACGTTGTCGGAAGTTGAAACTCTGAAACTCTGAAACTCTGAAACTTTGAAACCTTGAAACTTGGAGTTTTATGCCTCGTAAAGGACATACAGCAAAGCGGACTGTGCCAGCCGATGCCGTTTATGGCTCGAATCTGGTGACGAAATTTATCAACTCGATGATGTGGCAGGGCAAGCGCTCGACCGCCGAGGGAATTTTTTATGAAGCCCTGACCAAGGTGCAGGAAAAGGGCGGCGACGAAGCTTTGAAGCTGTTCACCAAGGCGGTCGAGAATGCGAAGCCATTACTCGAAGTGAAGACGCGGCGCGTCGGTGGCGCTAACTATCAGGTTCCGGTGGAAGTGAATGCCGACCGGCGAACTTCGCTGGCGATTCGCTGGCTGCTGACTTATGCGCGCGGGCGCGCGGAGCGCGGGATGGTTGACAAGTTGAGCAACGAATTGCTGGACGCGGCGAATGGAAAAGGCGCGGCCATCAAGAAGAAAGAAGATGTGCACCGGATGGCGGAGGCTAATAAGGCTTTCGCGCATTACAGATGGTAGGGAATTTGTAATTTGGTAATCGGGTAATTTTGTAATTTGAAAGCCCGAGAGATTTTGATTTTCAAATTACCAAATTGCCCGATTGCAAAATTACCAAATTCGGTTGGAGCCCAGAAAGAGTTAGAGAGTCGTGCCCAGAACAGTCCCATTAGAACGCTGCAGGAATATCGGCATCATGGCGCACATTGATGCCGGGAAGACCACTACGACGGAGCGCATCCTGTTTTATACGGGAAAGACGCACCGCATCGGAGAGGTGCACGAAGGCACTGCGACCATGGACTGGATGGAGCAGGAGCAGGAGCGCGGCATTACGATTACGTCCGCGGCTACGACCTGCACCTGGCGCGATATTCGCATTAACATTATTGATACGCCTGGCCACGTGGATTTCACGGCGGAAGTGGAGCGCTCACTGCGCGTGCTCGATGGCGCTGTGGCGGTGTTTGACGCGGTGCACGGGGTGCAGCCGCAGTCGGAAAAAGTCTGGCGCCAGGCCGATAAATACGGCGTTCCACGCATTTGCTTTATTAACAAGATCGACAAGATGGGCGCGGATTTCGAGCATGCCGTCGACACCATCCGCAAGCGTTTGAGCGCGAAACCGGTTGCGATTCAGATTCCGATCGGGCAGGAAGACAAGTTCAAGGGCGTGATTGATCTGATCAATATGAAATCGATCGTGTGGCAGGACGACACGATGGGCGCCGAGTACCTGACCGAAGAAATTCCCGCCGAGCTGAAGAAGAAAGCCGAAGCGTTCCACGCGCAGCTGGTTGAGAGCATTGCCGAGAACGACGACGAAATCCTGCACAAGTTTCTGGAAGGCGAAGAGATTACCGCGGATGAATTGCGGGCGTCGCTGCGCAAGTCGACGATAGCTTTGAAAGTGTTTCCGGTGGTGGTCGGAACGGCTTTCAAGAATAAAGGCGTGCAGCCGCTGCTCGATGCGGTGGTCGATTATCTGCCGTCACCGCTGGATGTGCCGGAAACGCATGGCCTGAATCCCGACAACGGGGAGAAGATTTTCCGCAAAGCGGACGACAAAGAGCCGTTCTCGGCTTTGGCGTTCAAAATTATGGCTGATCCGTTTGTCGGCCAGTTGACGTTTATTCGGGTTTATTCCGGACAGCTTAAGACTGGGGACTCCGTTCTGAATACGGGTCGGCGACGGAGTGAGCGCATTGGGCGTTTGCTGAAGATGCACGCCAACAAGCGCGAAGAAATCAGCGAGATCCTGGCGGGCGACATTTGCGCCGCGGTCGGACTGAAGGGCGTGAGCACGGGCGATACGATTTGCAACGAAGATCATCCGATTGCGCTCGAGAATATTACGTTTGCGGTGCCCGTGATTTCGGTTGCGGTTGAGCCGAAGACGAAAGCCGATCAGGAAAAAATGGGCATGGCGCTGGGACGGCTGGCCCAGGAAGATCCCACCTTTAAGGTTCACACCGATCCCGATAGCGGACAGACCATCATCAGCGGCATGGGCGAGTTGCACCTCGAAATCATTGTCGACCGCATGATGCGCGAATACAAAGTCGAGGCCAATGTCGGCAAGCCGCAGGTGGCTTATCGCGAGACCATTCGCAAGCACGCGGAAGCGGAAGGCAAATATATTCGCCAGACCGGCGGACGCGGTCAGTACGGCCACGCCAAGATCAAGCTGGATCCGCAACCGGCGGGTACAGGCTACGAATTTGTTAACGATATTGTGGGCGGTTCGGTGCCGAAGGAATTCATCAAGCCAATCGATCAGGGAATTCAGGAAGCGCTCGAAGGCGGAATTCTTGCGGGCTACCCGATGGTTGATGTGAAGGCTACGCTGTATGACGGCAGCTATCACGATGTCGATTCGAACGAAATGGCATTCAAGATTGCCGGGTCGATGGCATTCAAAGAAGCTGCGCGGAAGGCTTCTCCGGTGCTCCTGGAGCCGGTGATGGCGGTTGAAGTCGTGACTCCAGAAGACTACGCCGGCGTGATCATGGGCGACTTGAGTTCGCGGCGCGGGCGCATTGAAGGCATGGAGCATCGCGCTGGATCGCAGGTGATCAAGGCGATTGTGCCTTTGGCTGAGATGTTTGGTTATGCGACGCACATGCGGTCGTCGACGCAGGGGCGGGCCGAGTACTCGATGCACTTTGCGCGTTATGAGGAGGCTCCGCGATCCGTGGCGGAGGAAATCATCGCGAAGGTGCAGGGGACTACGAAGTAGTAGCTCTCTGTGAGCGATGTGCAGATTAGAAATCCTTCGGCGCCAAAGAGCGGCGCCTCAGGATGACAAAGTAAAGTTGAGGAACGAATATGGCGAAAGAGAAATTTGATCGGAATAAGCCGCACTGCAACGTGGGGACGATTGGTCACATTGACCATGGCAAGACCACGTTGACGGCGGCGATCACCAAGGTGTTGCAGAAACATAATCCAAAGATTGTGTTCCGGTCGTTTGACTCGATTGATAACGCTCCGGAAGAAAAAGCTCGCGGAATCACGATTGCGACCGCGCACGTGGAGTATGAGACGGCGAACCGGCACTACGCGCACGTCGATTGCCCGGGCCACGCCGACTACATCAAGAACATGATTACGGGCGCGGCGCAGATGGATGGCGGCATTCTGGTGGTGGCGGCGACGGATGGTCCGATGCCGCAGACGCGCGAGCACGTGCTTTTGGCGCGGCAGGTTGGCGTGCCGTATCTGGTGGTGGCGTTGAATAAAGTAGACGCGGTGGACGATCCGGAGCTGCTCGAACTGGTGGAACTGGAAGTGCGCGAACTTTTGAAGAGCTATCAGTATCCGGGAGACACGATTCCTGTGATACGCGGTTCGGCGCTGGGCGCGCTGAACGGCGAAGAGAAGTGGGAGAAGAG
>JBATXV010000041.1:0-9773 GCA_049673585.1 Candidatus Sulfotelmatobacter sp.
CATATACCCTCAGGACCGATGCCTTCTTCGAGACAACGATCTTGACCGCCCCAGTCCGGGCCTGCGTCTCTTGTTCAGCCCCCAACACGTTAGGAACACGTATGTGCTCTCCCGCAGTGAACCGGGCGCGGGGGTTCAGGCGCTTGAGCAGGGCCTGTGCCGAGTGGAATTTCCCGGCCAGCTCTTCCAGCACGGATGTGTAGTAAAGACCCGGAAGTTTCGACTGCTCCGTCGCGTCTTCCGGAATTGTCGCGAGAAACGGCCCTGCGACGTCTTCCCTGGTGATCGTATAGGACACGATCGGTTCAACAGCACCGGCACCGAGCGCCGCGAGCAGCGCCTTGCGGCTGCGCGCACCTGGAGCGAGTCCGCGCGCGGCCTGGAACGCAGCCAGGGCCTCGCGGCTGTTCTTCCCGCCCTTTCCGTCGATCTGACCCGGCGAAAAATCGGCTCGATCGAGAAGGACTTGCATTGCAAGCTCTGCCGATCCGGCTGACCGAACTGATGGAGCTGGGCGGTTGGCGGCTATCGAATTGGATGCGCCGAAAAGAATCGCCGCGCTTGCGATGAAACACGACAGGGTCTTGAGGGTGAATGTCACGGTGCCTCCTGGGAGCGACGACATAAGCTCTTCGTGGTTATGCCGTTGAGAGCTCGTAGCCCGAAGTTATCAGGCCGCGATCTGCCACGACTGTTCAACACCGCTCACATCGGGCAGAAAGAGGGAAGAAATCACCGACGAAAACAGACGGGGTTGGGCACGCCCATTTCCCGTCATTTCTTGGCCGTGACACGGTCCGCAATTTTGTCGTATTCAACCTTCGGCATGATGCGCCGCGTCACCACGTCACCGGGTTCGGTATAAGGACGCCCTGCAATCACCCGGTTCGCTTCTGCCGCGGTTACGCCTGGCAGGCTGAGCAACTGATCTTTTGTGGCTGTGTTCAAATCGAGTGGCTTGTCGCGGGTCCAGCCCTCGCGGATTCCTGCCGCCATCGCTTCCGCATCGTCCTTGACCTCCGCCGTTGCTTGCGCGGTTTTCTCCTTCAGTTCCTGCGTGTTTTGTTGTTGGGTGCAGCCCGCAAGTGCAGTCAGGAGAAGAATTGTGAAAACGTTTCGATATTTGAGGAAGTTCATTTTGATGAGCTCCTTTATCCGCAGGCTTGACTTCGAAGTCTCTTCGAGGGCTGCTACTTTTTTAATCTCCTCGCTTGCGGAGGTCTGAGCAGAATTGACCATCCCTGGAATAGGACTTGGTTTCGTCCCGAAAACAATGAAGTGGATTTCTTCATGTCAATTTGCCGGTAATACGAGTGTGCACAATTGCTCAGACCCACTGAATCCTGATTTGCTATGGTGGGATCGACTTTTGCGCCTTGTGTGCGACTGTCCACAACAGCGCGAAGCAAGCAAGAGATACGGCGCAAGCCAGCAGAAAAGAGGTTCTCCATGAAAAAGGTAATGTTTGTACTTGCGATGTTGAGTCTGGGAACGTTGTCCTGGGCAGGGTCGGCGAGAGAAGATGCCACCGATCGGCTGGACAACGCTACGAGTGTGATGCACGAAATTATGGGAATGCCTGACAAGGGAATCCCGGAAGAAGTGTTGCAGCACGCGAAGTGCATAGCGGTTGTACCGCACATGGTCAAAGGCGGCTTTGTCTTCGGAGCTGAAGGAGGCAAAGGCGTAGCCACTTGCCGAACGGCAAATGGTTGGAGCGCGCCGGCGTTCATCACGATTTCGGGTGGAAGCTGGGGGTTGCAGATCGGGGTCGAAGCGGTGGACGTGGTAATGATCTTTCAGAATGACAAAGCAATGCAAAGGCTGCTCGAAAGTAATTTCCAGGTTGGCGGAGACGCTTCCGCGGCAGCGGGTCCAGTTGGACGCCATGCCACGGCTGGCACGGATTGGAAGTTGGATACAGAGATCCTGACCTACTCTCGTGCCAAAGGCGCGTTTGCTGGGCTCACGCTGACGGGCGCATCGCTCCGTCAAGACAATGACTCAAGACGCGCGATCTATGGAGACGACGTCACAACTCGGGCTTTGCTTACTGGCAGAGTGCCGGTTCCAGCCGCGGCCGAGCCGTTCCTTGCGGAAATTCGCGGAGCCAAAGCTGAGGCCAAAGTCAACAAAGAGTAGGGGCTTCTGGACTAGACCGCTGCTGATGTTTCTCAACAGCCGGCGCGACCGTGTTCGAACGCGAGCCGAGTCCATCATTTGTTTGTCCTGGCACGAAGCGGTTTTCTCGTGCGCGTTTGGATAAGACTGCCGTTCACATGGTCGCGAGCCAGCACAGGAGGTCGGCATGCTTTGGACCATTTTCGTTGTTCTTCTGATTTTGTGGCTTTTGGGTTTCAGTCTCCATTTCGGCGGAGCCCTGATCCACCTGTTGCTTGTTGTGGCGTTGGCGGTCTTGATCGTCAACTTATTGAGTGGACGGCGAACCGCGGTTTGAAGAGAGTCAGCACGAGTACAGAACCAGGAGGCTCGGGTGTGGCCTCCTGGCGTCTACATCTGCTGCTTGCTCCCTTTCAACGGGACCATATCGTTGAGGAGTCTGTAATCTCCGAACCTGACCGCACCGTGGGGGCGAATCTTGACTCGCGGACCTATTTCAAGCCCAGTTCGCCATCGTACTGCCGGATAACCCCGTAACACTCACAGGCAGAGTCTTCAAGCTTCTTGCGGTTCACGATCTTCACTGCGCCCCGCGTGTATTCGATGAGTCCCTTCTTCTGCAGAATACCCGCGGCCAGGCTCACGGTAGGCCTGTCCGTCCCTAGCATGGTTGCGAGAAAATCATGAGTGATGGGTAGCGCTCCTGAATCCACTCTGTCCTGAGTCATCAGCAGCCACCGCGCCAGGCGCTGCTTAATATCGTGCAGCCGGTTACACGCGGCCGTTTGCGCAACTTGCATACCCCGAATTGCAGCATAGCGGTTCAACAGGGCTTGCAGGTGTGGAGCGGATTCCAGCGCATGTTGCAAAGCTCCAACTTTGACCCGAAATCCATCCCCCGTGACCTGTATCACAGCCCGTAGCGGGCCCCTGCTCAGTCCAACGACCGCCGGTGTTCCGGTAAAACCCTCGTTGCCTACAACTCCAGCTTCGGCGGTTTTTCCATCTTTCATTACGACTACAAGAGAAATCAACCCTCGATTCGGGAAGTATGCAAACTCGAGCCTTGCACCTGCCTCGTGCAGGACTAGATGGTTTGGCAAGCGAATGTACTCCAGGTGAGGGCGAAGCGAGTTGTACTCGCTATCGGAGATCGATAGAAGAATTTTGTTGCCGACTGGCTTTCCTGCGGCATTCGTCCGCTCGCCAGACTGCACGACTTGGAGATCCTTGCGTGCCACGAGCGAGAAACCGATAAACCTCCCGGACGCGGGACGAACTCGCCCGCCGTCGTGTTTGAAACAGAAATTTTGCTTGTTCGCGCTACCCGGCGGAGTATACAGGTTCCTAACACGAACCTTCGGTAGGGTATCTTACATTGGCGTCGCTATCGCGAGCGCGAGCATCGCGCAGCCGGTCTGTAGGATGCCCGACAGACTGCCGCGATTTCCGCGTGTAGACTCCGTTGCTTTACGCTTCTCACGGCCCTCCGAACTGGGTGACGGTTTTCTGCTGGCAATCACGTAGTTCGCTTCCGCGATTACTAGGCAGGCGGTCAGACAACGTTGGGACGCACCAACACATGAACCGGACGCTGATTTGGATTGAGCAACCGCGTTTTCAGGGTTTCGGTTGTTCCGAATGCGCTTGGGTCTTCAACTCCCCCAGCTCGCCTGCTGGCAAATCTTTCGATGAGATGATGCGCAACTTTGAGTTGCAGCGCGACAAAGAATTTGCGTTGCATGTTTGCGCCGATCACCCGAGAACCAAGCGCACAAGAGAGTAAGAGCAAAAACGATGGCTAATTCAGGTTGGTCTGGTCATTTTGGTCGCTACCAGTACTCCCAAAATAGTGGCGGTGTTGCGAACGCTCCCAGAGATCGTCATGAGCGCCTCTGATACAGGCGGATGTTGGTCCGCCAGTATCGCAAGACGCTCGCTGACGTCGTGCAACTGCTCAACTTCGTGCAGGATGGCTTCAATAGGCATAAACGGCACAGCTTAGGACTTCGCCGTCGGGCATGGTCAAGCGTGTGGCGCGAGAAGGTGGAAGCAACTCCGCCTCCGCGCCCAACAAACACAGCGGTCTTCTACGCTGCTACGAGTTCGCGCTTTTGGAAGGTCGAGGTGACAACGTCAGAGGTGTGAACCTGGGGCGTTCCCTCGATAAATCTTGCCAGCGTCTTCAACACTTGCGGATAGGTATTGGTGTTGTAAGCGTCGGCATCGTTCTTGTTTTCCCACAGACTGATCGCGGTCACATCAACTCCGCCAGGATCGGCGAAAGTGATTTCGTCCTTAAACCCATTTTGCTTCCGAAGTAAAGGTAGGACGTCCTTCTCAAATGCTCGCGTGTAATCGGACAATATATTGGATTTCAGATGGATAGAGACATGACGTGAAAACATAGGCAACCTCCTCAGGTTGGGGTTGCTAAGAGAGACAGCTTCAGATGGGCTGACTTAGTTCAGGGAACCTGAAATGAGGAGAAGGTGGTAACCACCTCAGGCACAACCCTAGTCTTTTGCGCCAGGCCTGTCAACCTGTCCGGATGCACGCTTCGGCCGGAATCCGCCGCTTGCGGCGATGGTGACTAGTGTCCGTTCTTTACCCCCACGGTTTCCCGCTCTGTGCCGTCGGACAATATCTCTCGCTTGCCCCTAGCAGTCTAGATCGCAGTGGGGACACACTGGCAAGGGGACATGAACGGTCTTTCCGCCCGGTGCGGATAGTGTAGCGTCCACGCTGATCAGAGCGGAGGAGCATTTGTGGCATTGTGAGGGCTGCGGTGTAGTGGAGAGAGAATTGAGTAGTTGCTCGACAGCGACACGGACATTCTGATCAAGCATAATCCGTAAATGCTAGCCTGAAGTCCCGAGACGGGACTGTTCAATATCGCTCACTTTTGTGCGATAGAACCCACCCATGTGTCCAGTTTATTTCTTTGCCAAGAATGTGTCACAACAGCGGGGGCACCGCATATTGTCGAAGTCAATGCGCCGGATCTCTCCAGGCTGAATCCTGTAAGCAAGCGTGTCAACTATGCAGCCAATGAGTCTCTCCGAGCCAGGATCGACCCTTCACCTGAAATGGTCACCCATCCACGTCAACTAGCGATTCACTTGCGACGTTGTGGAACGCCGAGGAGGGGTGGTCTTCTGGCACGATCTTTGTCAGGGGTCTCGCCGGGCTCTGGGGGTGGCTCTGATGCTCTCCTGCTACCGGTACTTTGGTTGTTGGCGCTCGGAGTCGCGGCTATTCCGTCGTCATCTCGAAGAAGAACGTTAAGCAGCGAACTGTGAACGTGTAGATTATTCCCAACCCGGTAGTTGATAAAGCCCAGCTCCCTGAATCGGTTCATGAAGAAGCAGACCCGCGAGCGTGTCGTCCCTACCATCTCTGCAAGAGTCTCCTGACTTAGTCTTGGCACTGAGACTTGCGGCACACCTTCTTTGCCGAATTGCGCCATCAACAGAAGAACTCGCGCCAGCCGCTTTTCGCTGGAATTGAAAAGTTGATCGACCAAATCATCCTGATACCGGATGTTCCGCTTTAGCAGATATTTGACAAACAAAGCCGACAATTTTGGTTCCCGTCTCATTGCTTGCTCCATCGCCTTCCTCTCGATGTGCAACAGGACGCAGTCTGTCAATGCGGTTGCAGATGACATGCGTAGGAGCTGACCAGCTAAACCACCTTCTCCAAAGAAATCGCCTTCGCCTAAGATGCCAAGAGTGGCTTCTCTTCCGCTTTCCGATACAACGCTGAGCTGCACCTTCCCTGTTTGGACGAAGAAGAGACCGTCTCTGCAGTCACCCTGCGAGAAGATCGAATGTTTCTTTCGAAAAGACACCATCTCCCTACCCTTTCCAATCGTTGAAAGAAAGGTGTTGGGATTAAAATCCGGTTTTCTCTTCGCGGTTGTGATTCCCTTTAACAAAGGCCGTCCTAACTGGAGATGTCGCCACTTTCAATTATGAAGAAGTGGATCAGCCTTGGCTGAGCTGTAATGCTCACATACGAATGCACTGTGCAATTCCCCGTACTTCAACGGGGTGAGCAAAACTGGGCAGCGAAGCCTCATCGTCTTCCAGCATACTTGGGGCGGATTCTCCCACAGGAGGGACTATGCTAGGTTACGGTTTGTTAGGAACGATTGTCGTGATCGCAGTAATCGTGGTAATCATCCGCGCTCTATGAACCCTCTGGGCGCGCAAAGTGTGCGTCCAGATGATCTGTCTTGAATCGTGGGACTTGGTTCGTACCCGAAACCAAGGTCATATTCGCTATTCTTAGAAACGTTCATACGATGGCAAACTTTTTCTTCACAGGTGGTAGCGGGGGCCAACAGGCGATCAACCTGGACCAGGTTCGCGTAGTAAGTCAGGACACGGTGACAGGCAGGCTCACCATCTGCTTCCAGCCCGAGCATACAATCGCGCTTGATGGGGAAGTGGGGAAGCAGTTCATGGACGTGCTAGGCCGACTGAAGTCCGAGGCCAAAGTTCTATCGCACGCGGCCGTGAAGCGCAGCACCCGCGCAACTCAGAGTTTGCTAAAAGAAAAGCAGTCTGCCAAAGGCTAGAGCACACTGGAATGCGGTAGTCGCTTCGACCGAAATCGGGAAGTGCGATCGTCGTCACCGACTCCGCGCTACATCTCGGCCTTCTGCGCACTAATGGCACCCGCGGGGGGAAGATCAGCAGCGAATCATCTAGTAGCCCCCGGCCGACAGTTAGTCGTGCAGAGTGAGGAGAGCTTCACGCGCAAAGAAAATGACGGAGAGGGAGGGATTCTATCACCGCCGTCACCTGCAAGTCGCTGTGACACCTACAGTTCCGCGATAATACCCTGTGTTTGTGCGGGTTACAAGCGAATTCGATCGCAGGCTGGAGTTTCTATAGTTTCTCTAATTGGCTGTGATTCTCACGAAAACGGTATCAGTGGTATCAGTAAGCAATGAGCGAAAGGTGGCTTACACGGGCGAGACCGTGAGCGGCCATCTCGACTGGACCCTGCTTAAGACGCTCTCCGGCGGCGACACTCTGGCCGGCGCCGAGCTGTATAAGAACACCGAGGGGTTCAAGCCATCCCACACACTAATCCTCACGATGAACGATCGGCCGAAGTTACCACCTACTGTGGCATTCAGGGAGCGACTACGGTTCGTGCCTTTCGACGGCGACTTCAGCAAGTCGAAAGACTTCACCGTCGAAGACGACTTGGCGCAGGAAATGCCTGGCATCTTATGGCAGCTCATCAAGACAGCGCCAGCGGTATTTGCGAACGGCGATGAGCCACCCGCCGCGGTCCGCGAGGCAACTGACGATGTGATGGACGAGAACGACGTCGCGCGCCCCTTTATTGAGGAGTGCTTGATCGACGATCCGGATGCCGTTACGCCGATACCCGAGATCGAAGCAGCCGCCAGGAAGTGGCTAGGGGGCCTGGTTCTGGACGTCGCGGGTGTCGACCGGATCATGGACGGCGTCCGGGCCCGCTGGAGCTACGGACGACGTCGAGTTAACGGCTTGAAGATACGTGGATTTCTCGGCGTCCGCGTGATACCGCAGGATCAGTCAACGCCCGGCGGCACTTCAGATGCCGGCGGCAAACATCGCGTCCCTTAGTCGTGGACCAGCTGGACCAGGTCCGGGGTATTGTTTTGGTTTAGTGGTGTAGTAAATAGATAAGAAAAGGGATACGGCGCAAACAATAAGAGGACGGTGGTCCTGGACCACCTACAAGGGGCTTCGGCGGCGAAGGAGGGTGGCGGCGTGGTGAAAGTACACAATCTTGGCGGGTACGAGGAAACGCGGAGCCAGAAAGAGCATCGTCACGGCAGGAACCAAACAGGTCCGCGACGGACATGGGCCGGACGACACGCCGATGTTGATGTCCGCAAGGTCGACGCCAGCAGTGTACGGTTCGGCACTGATGTCAGCCGCAGCGGGCGCACGGTGTGGGCCGTGTACCTGGATGGTGAGCTGCTGTGCCTGGGTGCGACGGCTAAGGAAGCCAGACACAACTATTACGGAGCGAAGGCGCGGCTTGACGCTGCCCGGCTCGCGAGTAACGAGGCAACTCCCACGGGCGAACTTAAAAATGTTGACAGCTAAAGCCTTGTCGGCCGCCGCATCCACTTTTGCTATGTACACAAGAATAGATTTGATTTTGGGCATTCTTGAGCAGTCTGCAAGCATACAGCGCAACATAGGACAATCTTGGGTGTCGGGGAGCATCCACAAAATGGAGTTTCAACGTGGAAAGCCAATGGCTCACACTCAACGAAGCAGCAGCATACTTGAAAGTCAATCCCCGCACCCTCGCACTCTGGGCGCGTCAGAAGAAAGTTCCCGCGCACCGGCTGTCCGGCGTCCGACGCTGTCTTTGGCGCTTCCTCCGATCCGAGCTGGATGCTATGCTGTGCCCGTCATCCGCTGACTCTGCTGACAAGGAGGCAGCATGAGAGTGCAGCGACACGCAAGCGGATCTGTGCGCTTCGACAAGCGACGCAAGACGTGGAATTACCTTTGGTATGGGGACGGCAAACGCCGTTCAAAACTAATTGGCACAAAACGGGAATACCCGACCAAGACGAGTGCATGGAAAGAGGTTGAGCGCCTGGAGGTCGGACAACGACAAACGCAAAACGGGGACACAGTACAAGACGTGATTACGCGTTATGAAGTGGAACGGATGCCCTCACGCCATACTACGGCGCGGGTGTATCGCTCTTTCCTCAAGAATCACATCACGCCGAAGTGGGGAAACACACTCATCCGAGACGTGCAGCCGCGCCCGGTTGAATTGTGGCTCCGACAGTTGTCCTTGTCACCGAAGTCTAAAACGCACGTGCGTTCTCTCATGCACGGGCTTGTGGAGTTCGCAATGTGGGCCGGAGTGCTGGACATCAGCCGAAATCCAATCTCGCTTGTCCAGAACAAAGGAGCAATGCGAAAAACCCGAAAGGCTCGCAGTCTAACGGTAGAGCAGTTTCATGCTCTGTTGAAGGAGCTGCATGAGCCGTTCGCAACGATGGCGCTCTTGTGCGTCTGCTTAGGCCTACGCATCAGTGAGGCTCTTGCGCTTCGATGGTCTGACGTGGACTGGTTAGCTTCACGCCTGAGCATCAAGCGCGGCATCGTTGAGCAGATTGTGGACGACGTTAAGACGGAAGGCTCCGCGAAGACGTTCAACCTAGCGAGCGACTTGCTGGACCGGCTCAAAGCCTGTAAACAGCTTTCCGAATTTTCGGCGGCTGAGGATTGGGTCTTTGCAAGCCCGGTCAAACTCGGCAGACTGCCGTACTCCTACACTGGCGTGTGGCGTGAGCTGGAGCGAGCCGCAAAAATCGCGGCAATCGGCCATCTAGGTACGCACGCTTTCCGACACACCTACCGCTCATGGCTTGACGCTGTGGGCACTCCCGTGGCCGTGCAGCAAAAAATGATGCGCCACGCGGACATCAGAACCACATTCAATATTTACGGCGATGTTGTAACGGATGAGATGACTACCGCGAGCAGCAAAGTGGCTCAGCTTGCTTTCCCGACCAACGGAGCGCAAACAGAGCGCAACGAGGGCTAAGCCGTTGAAAGAATGGCTCCTCAGGTAGGACTCGAACCTACAACCCTTCGGTTAACAGCCGA
>JBATXV010000042.1:0-15543 GCA_049673585.1 Candidatus Sulfotelmatobacter sp.
ATCTGAGTTGCGAGAGAAGCCGGAGATCATCCGCACGGCCGTGGAGGAGATCCTGCGTTATGAAAGCCCCGTACAACTCACGGCTCGCGTGCTCAAGGAAGATGTGGAGATTTGCGGTCAGCACATATCGAAGAAGTGGTCTGTCCTTTGCATGCTCGGTGCGGCGAACCGGGATCCAAAACGGTTCAAAGACCCGAATCAGTTGGACCTGAAGAGGTTGAACAATCAACACCTGGCGTTCAGTGCGGGTCCGCATGCCTGTATAGGAGGCCAACTCGCGCGATTAGAAGGACAGATTGCACTCCTGAATCTCGTGCAGCGTTTTCCGGAGATGAAGCTCGCCGGCCCGCGACCCGAGTGGGCTCCCACTTTTGGATTCAGGGGACTAAAAAGTCTTCCAGTGGTTATGTGAAAACCTTGGGTTGAGCCGTTGAGTCACAGCCTCGAGACACAAGCTCCTCTAGCGAGGTCGGTGAAAAATTATCGATTTCAAACTGTACCGGAGCCTCCCAACCTGGATCGTCGTCCAGGGGAGGGTAGCTAGTATTGCACCCCCGATTTGAAGATGCAGAATCCACTTCCAAGAAGACAGACCCGAGGTAAAATGCCGGGAATTGGTCAAATTCAACATTCTTAGGGCTCCTTCTTGAGCTCGGAGGGTACTACCATGGACCACGCCACTCGACTGCAGTTGGTTGGAAGAGTTACGTATTACGTTGGTTGGATCGCGCTGGTATGTGGGGGGCTTTATCACATCAACATTGCCAAGCCTCTTTTTCTGGCGGTCGATCTGCCGCAGCGGAATCTGTTCGAAGTCAGCGTAATTTCGTTCGTGATCTGCATCGCGTCGGAGGTTCGTGCGCTTGTTCCGGTCGGAAAATGAGCGTCGTGAAGATGTCCTTCGGCCGCGCAGGGTGCAGTTGGAAGTGTTTTCGCTGGCTTGACGGCAGTGCCCCTCTCATTAGTTTTGCGTACGGCATTAGCCGACCCAAAGATTTTGAACAAAAGGGTGTTTGGCTCTTAGATAAGCGGCCCTCAGCGATGAATGCCGGCGTGACACTGTGTGCAGAGCGTAATCAGGTTCTCCTCGGAGTCGTCGCCAGAGTGGCTGCGATACTGCCTATGATGGACTTCCAGGTTCGACATGGTGCCGCACTTTTGGCATCTCCAACGATCGCGGCGCAGCACCTGCTGCCGTAGACTCTCGTACGATGGCGGATCCAGCCGCAAGGACGTGGATTTTGGGCCAATCGGGCTCGTCATGCCTTCTCGCTGAGAATTCCGAGGAATGCCTGTTGCTGCTCCTCGGGCAGAAATTTGAAGAACCTCGTCATCGAGAACAGCAACATCTCCGGATCTCCGTGGTCCAGGTTTGCTCCAGCCAGGAAGTCTGCACAGATCATTTCCAGACAGTAGCCTCGGGATCGATCGCTGCCCAACATCAGAGCCGCTGTTTCAATCGCCCGCTCGATGACCGGCATCTGGCTCTGGTACAGCTTGAAATAGATAATCTCCCACGGTTCCGTCTCCCGCCCCGTTAGTTCCTTCTCGACCTCCTGCTTGAACTGCTTCTGAGGCATTTCCCGTGCCCGGTGCAACCAGATTGCACAATCGAAGTGCTGCCCATCCCTTCTCGCCAGCTTGGCCAGCTCCAGCCCTTTCGCCCAGCCCAGTTCCTTCAGCTGTTTTCTCGCCTGCGGCGGCAGGTGTTCGTGAATCGACATCAGGTAGTACGCCTTCCGCCGCGAGCCCGGAAAGCGCCTTTCCAGGAACTCATCGAAGCACTTCAGATCCTCCAGCCGCCAGTACTGTCCCGCCCGCACCTCACATAGGTAGCGCCCCAGTTCCACGAACTTGGTGTCCCTTTCGGTCTCTTTCCGCTGTTCCCAGGCCAGAATCTCGTCGATCTTGCCCAGTACGAACAAGGCGCGGCGGCGATTGAGCTTCGGCGGCATGGGCGGGTTCTCAGTAATTAAGCTCGTCAAGCCAATCAAGACTGTCTGCTCCTGGACGCCGCATCAAGCTAGCGTCTGCCATTTGCTGGTTTCCAAGACAAAGCCCGATGTACGGACAGCTGCTGCAGGGATTCTGCGGGAAGCGGATGCCGCTGTGCGGCAGAAAGTCCGCCGCCTCAATGCGACCGATTGTGCTTTCCACCAAAAGCCCAAACTCTTGCCGCTGCTCGTCAGTAATCGTTGTTCGCAAGTACTGGACCTCGACCAAGCGCTTGCGGACAAACACGACCTGGGCGACTTCGGCAATGCCCGTCATCCATGAGTAGCAAACCAACTGCGGATCCAGAGAGAGCAGTCCTTCGGGCTCTTCCGGGTATCGGCTCGAAGAGGTCTTCCACTCGAGCAGGCAGCGCATTCCGTCGAGTCTGCCGATGGCATCGATGTAGGCAACAAAGTCGTTGCTTCCGGCAATTGGTCGAGTGAATTTGATCTGCAGATTCTGTCGAGGCTGATGCACCTGGATGCGATCGTCCTGGCAGAAGCGGGTCAACAGCATGATTCCCTGCCGCAGCATGCGATCCCACGAGTCTCCGTTCGAATAGTGCAAGCCTTGGTTCTGACACTGAGACCATTCGGAGAACAGGACTGCCCCGGGATCTTCTCTCCGAAAATAAGCTCCCAGGGCTTGTTCGAAGGCGCGACCGAACAACATCGCCGCCCGGGTGTCCTTCTCCTTCCAGCCATCGAGATATCGATGCCGGTAACGCCGGGGGCAGGTGAGGTATTGGCTGATCTGGGTGTAGCTGTAGGTCATTCAGGCCACCTGCGGGCTGTCCAGATTCGCCGGCGAAAGCTCGTCCCACCGATCTGCCGAAGCAAAACCGTCGAATCGGAGCAGCGAAGCACCGTTAAAGACGATGTGGCTGGTCTTAACGATGCCTTTCAGGCTAACGAGCTGCGTTTCATCGACCTCATCCCGTCCAAGCAGTTCGGTGTCGTAGCCAAAGTCGCGCAGAAACCAATTCAGCTTCCACAGGGCTTTCGGGTTGCAATAGATACGGCTCGAAAGGGTGTGGCCGGAGAAACGGCTGGGCTCAAGAATGGCGAGTGTGAGTGTGTAGTAGGGTTTTTGTGCCTGCCGACGAAAATAGACCCGTTGCACCTGAACCAGGAAGATTCCGTCGGGGACCTGGTCGGCGGCGCAGCGATCGGCGGCGTGCAGACCTGTGATCTGGCGTTTCATGCGGCACCTGCTTTCTGGCCGAGATAGCTGTTGAGCTGGCAGAGCAGGGCATTGCGGTCTTTCTCGGCCCAGTCCGCCAGATGCTTGACGAAGTTTTCCACCTGCTCCCGGGTGGCGTCGCGAAGCGCCTCGACGCTGCAGAAATCCGTGGCATAGGCCTTCACCAAGTTGGGATCGAGTTGATGTTGGCGAATCAATTGGCAAAGGCGATCGCGAACTTTCGGGCTGCCATGATTTCCGTTGCCATTGGCAGGTTGAGGCGGGAGCTTCTTCGAGTCTCGGACGGATTGCGGTGGTTCGGCAAACGACCGAACTTCCTCGACAGAACAGATCCCGATTCCATAAGCTTTGCGCAGAGCACGGTTGACCGCGCGAGTCTCGGCCACGCGCATCTCGGCGCCGTGAACTAGGAACGAGACATTGGAAGGGTCGGCGTCGCCGTATCCGACGAAACCCTTACAGTTTCCGGACTTGTAAACGGTAGCTTTGAATGCCCATCGCGACGTCGGTGGATCTGAGAATTGCGCAACCGGTTCGACATGGATGCCGGCGCAGTGACTTCGTCGGGCCAGACGAATCAGACCCGAATGAGTTACGTACCAGCGACCGTCAAGCCAGAGCAAATCCCCGGATTCAACAGAGAACCGGTAGCGCTTTGGCAACGGAGCGGTAGCCACGGGTTTGTTGGAGCGAAGATTCGGTTTCTTCAAATGCCTTGAGCTCGTTTTCATCTTGTGATCCTTTCCGATTACCTGACTGAGCGATTACTTTGGAACGGTACATCGGGTATAAAGAATTAACGGTAGAGTAGGTGAATGTACATGTACATGTGCATTTTATATGCATATTAGTATTGTGTCAAATTGCATATGCCAAATTCGACAAAAGTCGAAATCGACTGGACGGCGGTCGGACGCCGCATACGTGAGATTCGAGGATTCGGAGTGCACCAAGCGGGCTTTGCACGCGAACTCGGAGTTAGCCAGGGACAGCTCTCAAGATACGAGCAAGGGAACAGCGAAGTTGGCGCAGCGGTTCTCCTCCGTTTAGCGCACAAGTCTGGGAAAACCATCGAGTGGCTGCTGACGGGAAAAGATAAGATTTAACCCACACCCCCCAGTTTCCTTCTGCTTAGAGTCCGTGGTCCGGCTGAGTGTGGCACGCCGTACACAGCGTAATAAGGGTCGGTTCGGAATCGTCTTCCCCGCGGCTGCCGAAATGCGCGTGATGGACTCCAGATTGGATATCACCGAACAATTGGCAATGCCAACCATCCCGTCGTAGCGGCCTGCAGCGGCAATGCGTTGCGTGCCTATTAATTAAGAGGAGTTTGTCCGAGAGACAGACAAAATTGGCGAAGGTGGCGAAGCAATCCAAGAGACCAATCACCGCGTAGCCAGATTAGCCCCTTATCGACCATTGGCCAACAAAAACCACGACAGGTCCTAGTTCTGACAACGGCAGCCTCAAAAGCCAGCGTTGCGCGGCCGGATTGCCCAGATCCGCAATAGGCTTCGTGTGAAGCTGTTCAGTTTTCAACGCGAACGTCGCCAAACTTACGGAAGTCTCGGTCAAAGGTGGCCACCGGCGTGTTTTCAGCGGCAGCAGTGGCGGCGATGAGGCAGTCCACAAAATGAACCCTAGTAGTTTTGTAGCGCCTCAGTGCGTCGAGCTGAACCGTAACCTCGCCGATCTCGACGCCGGGACTGGAAATGAGACGCTCAAGTGCGGAGGCAATGTCGGCACGCGAATGTCCATAGAAAGAATCGAGTACAAATACGCACTCTGCCAGAACGACTGGCAACACCACAATTACAGCGTCGCCACGATCGCAGGCGTCGAATAGCTTTCCAGCTACTCCGGCATGCATGTCATGGTCCTGTACCAAATAGCGGACAATCAAATTGGTGTCAACCAGTCTTCGCCTGCTCACCGCCTAGCCTCAAGGCGCGCGGCCTTAGCGGCGGCCTCGCGGATTTCAGAGAAAGACATTCCCTTTCCCTTATCGCTGGCGAGCACGCCCTTGAGTGACCGAATGCCCGGATGCACGCGAATGGTTGCCCGGTCTCCTTCCACGCTGTATTCCAGCTTGTCACCAGGCTTGATGCGCAACGCCTTTCGAATCTTCTCAGGAATGGTCGTCTGTCCCTTACTCGTTACTGTCGAATGGAGCATCGTAGTTATCCTTACTGTGGGCTACATCCTTACTCCCATATTTTCCCTTACTCATGCCCAGAATGGCAAGACCACACTTCACCGGAGAAGGCCAAGTCTTTCACAGATGGCCGGACGCCGGTTACGCAGTCGTCAGTAAACAGCAGCGTAATGAGCCGTGGTCTGCTCGTTGGCATAGAGCGCACCGACGCCGGACTCCCTCTGAATTTGTTACCAAAGATTTCTGGTTGGTTACCAAAGATTGCGCATTCCTGTTGGAAACTTTTCCGGTTCTAGCAGTATGTATCAGGGAGAATGGCCTAAATCCGTCCTCAGAATGATTCGCGGCATGTAAGCCGCGAAACTAGGAGAACGAACGCAATGAACCCATCAGATGACCAGCCAATCACCATCGACGCCCTGCCAGCCGCGACAGATCAAAACGAGACTTCGCAACGCAAGGTGAACGCCAATCAAAAAAATAGCCTGAAGTCTACCGGCCCCAACACCACCAGAGGCAAGTCGTACAGCCGAAGGAACGCACTCAAGCACGGACTGTTCGACGGGCTTTTATCGGATTTCATCAGCCTGGGGGAACTAAAGCAAAACTACGATCGCCTGCTAGATGACCTTAACGAGCACTTCGAGCCGATCGGCAGAGCGGAGGAACTAGAAGTGGAACGCATGAGGCTTTGTTGGTGGAGGCTCCAACGCGTATGGTGTTATGAAAACTCGGAAAACCGAAGCTCGATCGATCGTGTCCTGACGGAGCTGGAACAGATAGAAAAGTCCTGCAAGAAGCAGGACGAGGAGCGGGAAGCAATTATCGTCGGCTTGCGAAAAATGTACTTTGAGCTCATGGGTGCCGCCGAAGTGCCGCCGGACCTTATGGATAGATTTTTCGTGCTTACGTCGGCAAAAGCCGAGGACTGGGGGCTATACGAGGATTTGGCCAAGGACAGGCTGAAGAAGGAGTCGCAGGATCCAGCATTCGCCGAAAACTTGTCGACCCCCGAATCTCGTCGTAAGCGTCTCGCTGAGGAGACTCTCGGCGTGGCGATCGGCCTGCGTTCCATAAAGCAGGAAGCTCACGCGGCGCCGAACACCATGAAAAGCATACTTGGTCTGCACGCCATCCCGAATAGCGATGCCTTAGATAAGATTCTTCGCTACGAGACAGCCATCGAGCGCAGCCTCGACCGGGCCCTCAACCGACTCGAGCGCCTGCAGCGACGCCGTAAGGGCGAGCCGGTGCTGCCTCCGGTGAATCTGCAGGTGACCTGATGAATGGCGGTTTGCGCGTGGCTTTCGGGCCTTGAGAAGCAGACACCGAGCAGCAAGCTTGCGAGCGCGAATGATGGGGTTTTAGCGACCTAGACGAGAACATTCCGGGATCGCGTCGCATCGCCAGCGCTGAAGCGAAAGATCTTGTATTATGAGATAATACGTGTTATAGTTCTGATATTATGAGTGACGCCGAGAAAACTATCAGCTTCCGCGCCGTCGCCGAAAAAATCGACGCACTTGACTCGCTGGCCGCCACGCAGGACCGTTCGCGCACCTATCTTATCAACGAGGCGATCACGAACTACATCGAACTGCACGCCTACCAGGATGCGCTGGTTCGCAAGGGGCTCGAAGAGATGCGGAGAGGCCGCGTCGTTAGCCATGATAAGGTCGTAAAACGGCTCAAGAGGTCGGGGCGCACCGGCTAATGATCGAATGGACCGAGCAGGCGACCCGGCAACTGGATCAGGCTTACGATTACATTGCGCTCTCGAACAGCGAAGCGGTTGCCGCCCGGATCACGATGCAGATCGTCACCAGCGTTCAGCAACTCGCCGCCTTCCCCATGTCTGGCAGATCAGGCCGGGTTCCTGGTACGCGTGAGCTGGTCATTTCCAATACCCCTTTTGTCGTAGCCTACTCCGTTGATCACGACCGCATCGTGATCCTCGCCGTGTACCACGGTGCACAACAATGGCCGGAGGTTTTCTAAGTGCACAGACAACAACGGTTCTACCTGTAGCGCATCCCTCATCTCGCACGCGTTCGCGTTCGACAAATTGCTCGTCTTGGGTCCGAAAAGCGAAGCAAATTACCGACGGTCACCTGAGCAAGCTTGCGAGCGCGAACGGTGCCGTTCTACTGGAGGGAGCCAATGGAAATCTCCCAAGCCCCCTTATCGGCGATTACCCACGAGCGCTGGCGAGAAACTCCAAGAATTCAGCATCTGTGAGGAGCAGGTTGTCCCCTTGGGCATCCCTAGTGACCTCTTGGACCAATAAGGAATCTCTTTTTTTTGTGAGCGGGGCGACTTCGTTATAAATTGCGACAGCCTGCCCGACCCCCGCTTTAACAATCCATTGGGAGTACAGAATTCTGACTGCACCGATTTCTTGGAGACATTCCCAAAGGGGCGCATATTCAGCCTCGTCTCCTTCGGCGATGTCATAGCTAATCGTGTACAGGGCCATGGCGCACCCCTTTTGCATGGAAACAAACACCGATAGATTAGTCTGATGACCGAAGAAATCCCAGTAGACAAGAACAAGTTCGATAGCACGGTCGCGCAATTCCGTTCTTCATAAACTCTCCATTTTCCCTTTCGTAAAACTCTACAGTTCGTTCAAGCGCATGTCATCGTTGCCGGGAGGCTAGCTGCGGAGAGGCGCCCCATCTACGGGCATCTCGACGCCATGCTTAGCGAGCTGGGGAGAGAAGCCAGAGCTACGCCAGCGGGTTCACCCAACGCAGCCCAGGGAAGCGAGCGAAGTCGCGATCCGTCGTGTGGAACACGCCGCCGTATTCGATGGCTAACGCGACAAGCCAAGAAGCCGGATTCAGGAGGAGTCGAGCTTGGATCGACCTCAGTTGACCTTGAGTCCGACCGCGCGCGCGAGTTTTCGTTGCTGCTGGTCGAAGCTATAAAGGTAGTCCGCCGCGAGTTCAAGCGCGGCCGCAACATGCAACAGGTCCGCAGTGCGGGTCCCCAGGCGCTCCGTGGTTTGACGGGACAATTCGCCGGCCCGTTCAAAGACTTGCTCGGGAAGCGGGCGCAGCAGCAGGATCCCCCCGCGCAGATCCTTCTCGAAGTCGCTCAACGAAGCCTGTATCTGAGATTCTGAAAGCTCCTTTCGGAAAACCCGCAGTTGCAGCGCGTTCACCACCTCCAATTCGCCAAATACTGTGACGTAGCGCTCGCCGCCGGAGGCCCGCATGGTTTGCCCGGCGACGGCGGAATTGGCATCAAGGCTGTACAGGGAGATGAGAAAGCTGGCGTCTGCGTAGATCTTCAATAACGGTTCCGATCTTGGGCGATCAGATCCGCACCGCCGACTTGCAGCATTTTGTCGCCGTAGATGCACCTGAGCCGTTCAAGAAAATCCGGCATCTGCGCCGCCGATCGAACATTCTCAGGAACCAGGCGAGCAATGACCCGCCGCCGCTTGGTGATCTGGACCTCTTCACCCTGGTGCAGCAGGCGCTCGATCTTCTTGAAATCGTAACGAAGGTCTCGCACCGACGCTTTTTTCATGTGATACATTTTAGCATCACATAGCGGATCTTTGCAAGCTCGGCCGCGTCAGACAGACTTCATTTTTGCAAAACGAAGCCACCAACTCCAGCATCATCAATTACTTACTTTTTTACAAAGGCACTTCAATCAGCGTCGGTCCTTCTCCATCGAATCCCGCCCGCAGTGCCTTCCCGAATGCATCCAGCGAATTAACCCGGATGCCAGGCACTCCCATTCCCTTCGCTAACTGCACCCAGTCGAGATCGGGCCGTCCGATCTCGAACATGTTCAAGGCCCGGGCTCCCGGAGTGCCTACTCCCAGAGACGAAAACTCACGCTTGAGGACCGCATAATCACGGTTGGCGAAAACCACCGTCGTCACATTGAGGCCCTCGCGCGCCATGGTCCACAACGCTTGAAGTGTATACATGCCGCTGCCATCGGCGCTCAGGCACAAGACTTTCCGACTGGGGCAGGCCACTGCCGCGCCCACAGCCAGAGGCAAGGCGATTCCAATCGAGCCCCCCGTGTTGCACAGCCAGTCGTGAGGTGGAGCTCCCTTGGTTGCCGCCATCATTCCGCGGCCTGATGTCATCGACTCGTCGACCACGATGGCGTTTTCGGGCAGAAGCGCTCCGACCACGGCGGCGAGTCCTGGCAGCGTGATTTCGCCGCTTGGCATTGGAGGACGCCCAGCTTTTTCCGCCGCGAGTTCTTCGCGGCGGGCCGACACGGCTTCGGCGAGCGCGTTGAGTGCGCCGACGTAATCTTCACCAGGCTTCGCCAGTGTGTGGATGTGACACTCGAGCGAAGTGAACCCACTACTTTTGCCTGGATAGGCAAAATAGGCAACTGGAGGTTGAGCGCCCACCAGGATTAGCTGACGAAACTCTTTGAACTGCTCCATGCCTTGTTCGAGCACATATTGAACACGATCGACACCTGGAATTCCGGCGCCGCGCGCCAACCGTGTGAGCGGATAAGGAGCCAGCAGTTTGGCCCCGGTAGCTGCCGCGATACGCCCAGCAGCGACGAGTCCGATGCCGTACAGCCCATTTCCCGCAATCAGAATAGCGGTTCGCAAGCCGGATCGAAGCATGACGGCCGCCTGATCAATCGTTGCCGTTGCTGGTAGCGGAGGTTTCGGGAGAGAGCCAGGCGCGGCGATGGTTCCGCCTTCGTTCCAGGCCACATCGGCAGGGACTATCAGCGTCGCGATCTGGCCCGGTGCGGTACGCGCAGCGATGATCGCTTCGACTGCGTCTCGGCCTACTTCGGATGAGGAGGCAGATGTCCGCAACCATTTGGAATAGGGCCGTGCTATGCCCTCGATGTCGGAAGCAAGCGGAGTATCGTGATTCAAATGATAACTGGGGTGCTGGCCGATGAGGTTGACGATCGGAACTTGTGCCCTGCTAGCGTTGTGCAGATTTGCAAGACCGTTCCCGAGGCCTGGACCGAGATGCAGAAGGGTGCATGCCGGTTTTTCAGCCATGCGAGCATAACCATCAGCCGCTCCGGTGACGACACCCTCAAAGAGGCCGAGCACGCAACGTATCTCCGGTACTTGGTCGAGCGCAGCGACAGTGTGAATCTCCGAGGTGCCTGGATTTGCAAAACACGTTTCAATCCCACTGGACACCAGGGAGCCAACGAGACTTGCCGCACCGTTCATTTGTCTAGATAACTGTACCCTTTCTACCTTGTGGGAGTCGATGATAGTGGGGCAACCCTACTCCTCCGTGAAGCGCGCAAGCCGGGGACGACAATCGAATGTCATCCGGCGGAGAGGGACAGGATTTGGCCTCTAGCAACTCCTCTGTTATCTGGTGATTACGGACTTGGCGCCAGCGGTTTTTCATGAGATCCCCTGCCTACGGCTGCTTCCGGAATCCGATATAATTTTGATTGGGGTGGATTGATGGGAAATGATGGACGCATGAAGCTGGAGACCCTAGCCATCCACGCAGGTTACGACGGCGACCCCACGACCAAGGCCGTGGCCGTGCCCATCTATCAGACGGTTGCATTCGAGTTTGATAGCGCCGAGCATGGCGCGGCTTTGTTTAATCTGGAAGTTCAAGGAAACATCTATACCCGGATCGGCAATCCTACAAACACCGTGCTGGAAAAGCGCGTGGCTGCTCTTGAGGGCGGAGTCGATGGGCTCAGCGTCAGCTCGGGAATGGCGGCGATCGAGTATGCGCTCATTAACATTGCCGAAACGGGGAACAACATTGTTTCGACCCCGCAGCTGTACGGCGCCACTTACACGCTGCTGGCGCATATCTTTCCGAAACGTGGCATCTCGTCACGCTTTGCAGCCACCGATCGCCCCGAAGACATTGAAAAATTAATCGACGAGGATACGCGAGCGGTTTACTGCGAGAGTGTTGGCAATCCGGCAGGGAATGTTGCGGACATTGAAGGTCTCGCCAGAGTCGCACACAAGCACGGTGTGCCCCTGGTGGTCGATAACACGGTGGCTACGCCGGTTCTGTTGCGGCCCATCGAGTACGGCGCCGATGTTGTCGTGCATTCGATGACCAAGTTCATTGGCGGGGCGGGAAGCAGCATTGGCGGGATGATCGTGGATGGCGGCAAGTTTCCCTGGCGAAAGTATCCGAAGAAGTTTTACATGTTGAATGTGCCGGAGGTCGCCTATCACGGCGTCGTTTACGTCGATCATTTCGGAGACGCTGCTTTTGTAGCGCGATGTCGAACTGTGTGCCAACGAAACACGGGCGCGACGCTTTCTCCGTTTAACGGCTTCTTGTTTTTGCAGGGGATTCAGACGCTTTCCCTCCGCGTAGAGCGCCACGTGGCTAACACCCGCAAGGTAGCGGAATTCTTGCGCGATCATCCTATAGTCGAGTGGGTAAACTACGTCGGTTTTCCGGATAACCCTCTCTATCCGATGGCGCATCGATATTTGGGCTCCAACTTCTGTTCGCTGCTGACCTTTGGAGTGAAAGGCGGTTACGAAGGTGGCCGGAAGTGCTTCAACGCCTTCCGCCTTTTCAAGCGCATGGTCAACATGGGCGATGCCAAGTCGCTCTCGTGTCATCCAGCGTCGACCACACACCGGCAGCTGACGCCAGAGGAGCAGGCGAAGGTAGGAGTTACCCCGGAGATGATTCGTCTTAGTGTGGGGATCGAGCATATCGACGACATTCTTGAGGATCTGGGTCAGGCATTGGACAAGGCGAGAGTATGACGGTGGAGTCGTAGTCGGTATCGAGTTAAGGGTAATCTTATGCCATTGATCATGGAGGGTGGACGGGTTCCGCCGCGTTGGGCCGAGAGAAAGAGCTGCCGCCTAGTGGGTTCGGCTAGGCAGAGAGTTCGTACGATTTATGATCCGGTTGAGCAGGAAATGACTCAAGTAGAGTCTCCGAACTCACGATGAACCTTCCCACTCGTATCAGCGACGTGATTAAGCCATGGGTTCAGAATTCACCCGATCGGATCGCCCTGGTGGAAGCATCTGGAACCTGGACCTATCGGCAACTCGCCCTTGTAGTCGCCGGGACTCAGAGCTGGCTACGCGATTCCGGTGTGCGCCCGGGTGATCGGGTGATGATTGTCTGCGAGAATTGCCGGTCATTCGTCGCGATCGTGTTGGCCTTGGCCGAGCTCGACGCGTGGCCGGTGTTGGTGAATGCGCGTCTCTCGGCGCGCGAAGTGGATCAGATACGAGACCACTGTGGAGCCCGGCGTTTAATCTTCACTACGAGCGTGTCACCGCAGGCTCGTGAACACGCCAAGAGGCACGGAGCTGTTATCCAAGAGGCTGCTGGTTTGGGTCCGATAGCGCTCGGTCCGCTGAACGAGGCAGTCGCCCCCGAACCAATCGACTCTGAGGCTGCACAGCGGGTCGCGGCCCTGGTTTACACGTCTGGCACAACCGGGTTGCCGAAGGGTGTAATGCTGACCCACCGGAACTTGCTGTTCGTGGCGGCAGTCTCGGCCAGGATCAGATCCTTGAGTCCAGATGACAAGTTGTACGGTGTGTTACCGATGTCGCATGCTGTCGGTCTTTCGGTTGTCCTTTTGGGTGCGTTACTGAGTGGCGCGACACTGTATTTGGCGTCACGTTTTGACCCAGTGGCTGCTCTAGCTTCGCTCGAGAAAGAGCGGCTGACGGTCGTGCTGGGTGTTCCTGGGATGTTCTCCCTTCTGGCGGACTATGCCAAGTTAAAGGGGTTGCGGTCGCTCACGTTTCCCGCTCTTCGCGTCATTTCATCTTCCGGCGCTCCGCTTCAGCCCGCGGTGAAGTCGCAGGTGGAGAGCCTGTTTGGCATGGTGCTCCACAACGGATATGGGGTTACGGAATGCTCCCCCAACATTTCCCAGACGGTGGTGGGAGAGCGCCGAACTGATACCTCCGTAGGTAGGGTCCTCCCTGGAGTGGAAGTTCAGCTGGTCGGATCCGATCAAAAGCCGGTAGCAGACGGACAGGCCGGCGAACTGTGGGTGCGTGGTCCCAATGTCATGAAAGGTTATTATCATGCTCCTGACGAGACGGCTGCGGCCATCAACCCCGAGGGATGGTTTAACACCCGCGATCTCGCCCGACGTGAAGACGGATATCTGTTTATCGTTGGCCGAACCAACGAACTGATCGTTCGCTTTGGAGAGAATGTCTATCCGGCGGAGGTCGAAGCAGTGCTGAACGCGCATCCCGCGGTCGCACGATCGGCTGTTATTGGGCGGACAGTTGAGGGAGCGGAAGGCGGTGAGGAAGTTGTTGCCTTCGTGCAGCTCACACCTGCTTCGCTAACTTCGGAAGCCGAATTAGCACAACATGCTGCAAAACATCTAGCTCCCTACAAGCGGCCGTCGCAAATTCTGCTCATGCCGTCAATGCCGCTGACGCCGACCGGGAAAGTTATCAAGGGCGAACTCGCCAAAATGACACAATTTGCTTCCGCCCGCTAACACGCCGAGCCGCTAGGCTCGGTCAGACCGTGCCCGACTTCGTTCAATCATGTAACGCGCGAGGTTCTCGCACTTTTCCTCCAAATGGCCAGCTCGGAGGATTCGGTCAGGCCATATGCGTCTTTCGCTTCTCGGAGCACCGATCGGGAATTTGAATAAGAAGTCCGGTATCATTTGTCTCTGAAAGAGAATTACAACAAGGATATTGCAACGATGGCTGAAGATACCGGATTCTCAGAGGGTAGGTTCGGAAGCGCAAAAGAAAAGCTTGTGGGCACGTGGAAACTGGTCTCCGCCTCCACAACCACATCGACCGGAGAGCGAAGCGAGACGCCGTATGGTATCGATCCTGTGGGTTTACTCACTTATACCGATGAGGGCAGAATAGCCGCCATGATCAGTCACGACGGGCGGAAGGCGCTCTTTTCCGGCGGAGGATCTCTCGAAGAACAAGCTGAGGCGTTTAAAACATTTTTTGGCTACGCCGGACGGTACACGGTCGGCGGCGACAAGGTAACCCATCACGTCGAGATCTCATCAATTGAGAACTACGTAGGCAGAGACCTGGTCCGCTACTTCAAACTTCAGGGTGATCGACTCACGTTGGTTACGCCGCCAACGCCAGTGAACGGGAAAACGCTGATCTTCGAATTGATTTGGGAGCGTCTACGGGCCGGCTCCTGATGCGCCCTTTGCGCTTCAAGGCGCTCTCTCCCCGGTGTTAAACTCGACCTCAGTAATTTAGCGGTTCCCGCGTTGCTGAAACTCTGATCTTGCGAACAGGTGCAGGTTGCCCAAGGTTATCGTTCCGACCAAGAAGGTTCTTTTCACCGACGAAATTCTGCAGGATCCCTATCCCGCATACGCCCGCTTGCACGAAGAAGGCCCGTTGCATTACCTGGATGTAGACGGCAAGTGGGCATTGTGGTCGATTGTGAGCCATGCCGAGTGCTCCTCAGCTGCTAAAGATCCCAGACTTTCGGCAAAGCGCTCGCAGCAGATGATCTTGTCTCTTCCGCTCAGCAGGCAATCCGAGTTCAGCGAACTGGCGCGCATGCTGGGCTTGTGGCTGATTTTCATGGATCCGCCGGAGCACACCCGGCTGCGCAAACTTCTCAACAAGGGATTTTCGCCCGCGGCGATCGAAGGCTTGCGTCCGCAAGTCGAGGCCATTGTTGATGAAATGCTGAAGCCGCTGCGGCATGGAGACGAAGTCGACCTCATGCGCGAGTTCGCCAACCCCATGCCGGTGCGCATCATTCTGGAGATGCTCGGAATACAGCAGGAACTGCGCGACACATTCGTCGATTGGTCGCGTGCCATCGCAGTGTTTCGAGGCAGCCCGGATCGCACGGTCGAACAGGCTCGCGATGCGCAAGATGCCCTGATTGCCTTAACCGATTTTTTCCGCAAGACCGTGGCGGAGCGGAGACGCAACAAAGGCAACGACCTGATCAGCCTTCTCATCGACATCGAAGAAGAAGGAGAAGTGCTGACCGAAGAAGAACTCTATGCGCAGTGCATCGCGCTGCTTTTCGCCGGGCACGAGACCACTCGAAATTTAATCGGTAACGGAATGTACACGCTCCTGCGGCATCCGCAGGAGACATCTGAGTTGCGAGAGAAGCCGGAGATCATCCGCACGGCCGTGGAGGAGATCCTGCGTTATGAAAGCCCCGTACAACTCACGGCTCGCGTGCTCAAGGAAGATGTGGAGATTTGCGGTCAGC
>JBATXV010000043.1:0-52147 GCA_049673585.1 Candidatus Sulfotelmatobacter sp.
GCTCGATCGCGGTTCCTGCCGTGTCCACGCCACGGGCAACTGATACATTCCCGCCGCCGGGCGGCCTGCTTGTGTTTGAGAATGGAAAAGAAATCTTCCGAATGAAGCCCAGCGTGCCACAAGGTGCGATGACGGATCGAGGGCGCACAAATCCGGCCGCGGTGACGACTGCACCCGAAACCGGAGTGCAGCGCGCTTCTGCGATTGAGCCGGCAGGTGTGCTGGAGTTGGCGCCGGACCTGGCCGAAGCCGGCTTGCTTCATCGCGTGGAGCCGGATTATCCGGAAGCAGCCCGGCAGCAGGGGATCCAGGGAGCGGTGGTGTTGAGCGTGCGCATCGCTCAGGACGGCGGAGTGCAGTCGGCCACTCTGGTGAGCGGGCCGGCACTGCTTGCGCAGGCCGCGAGCGATGCCGTGAAGCAGTGGCGATTCAAGCCCCGCCTGGTGAGTGGACGTCCCGCAGAGATGCAGACGAAAATTACACTCGAGTTCCGATTGCCGCGGCAATAAATCGTGCTTACGGATTGGTTAGTGCTTGTCTTTCTGGATCGCGACGGAGATCACAGCAGACTTGCTGCGAACGAAGGCGGCGGGCCGGGGCCGTCTGGTTGTCGACGAGGCTTTCGGAGCGTGCGTTGCGCCACCGCCCAAAGCGTAAAGTACGACCTCTACCCGGCTGGACACGCCCAATTTGTCGAAAATTCGAAATAGATAATTCTTGACCGTGTGTTCGGTAAGCTTCAGACGCCGGGCGATTTCGCGGTTGGTGAGGCCTTCGGCCAAGCATCGAACGACATCGATTTCGCGGGCCGAAAGCAACGACTTGCCGTTGCTGCTGAGGTGGGCGAGCGCAGGTTGAGTGAGGGCTTCGAGCACGAACTGCAATTCGCTGCTGCTCGCCCAAACCTGGCCCGCGTCCACGCACTGGATGCACTTGGCCAGCAGGCGGAACGGTTCGGTACGGCAAAACACTCCTTGGGCGCCGGCCCGGAAGGCTGCAGTGACCGGTTCGCGCTCGGAGGAGTCGAGAAGCATTATCACCCGGGGCGAAGGCGACTGCGCCCGCAACTCGCGAAGCAGATCGACGCCTCCGGTATGATCTTCTCCGAGCTTCGCGCTGATCACTACCACCTGCGGCTTCTCGCGTTCGACCAAATCGAGGATTGCTGCTGTCTCGGAAGGAGACTCGATCATCTGAAACTGAGCATCTCGAGCCAGGGCCTCGACTAGGAGCTGGGTGCCCATGGCCGTGCTGTCCGCAGCCAGAACGCGGAGCCGGTCTTGTTTGGGAAGAGCCATCAAATGAGCCATATGCTGGTGAAGCTTAGTGCTATAGCGAGCTTATTTCGGATAGAAAGTAGATAAAGTGGCAACCGGCATAACGCTGGCGTAGCACCCGTGGGGAACTGCAAACCGAAAGCTGAACTGCAAACTGGCCGAGGACCCGGCAGCCGGTTCTCAAAGCGTCGGTCCACAGGATTTGGAAGTAGCCTATAGGAACTAAGAGCCATAGTAAATGGCACTATCGTGTAGGCTGGCGACGGGCAAATTCGCGGCGCTCCCGGCCGCAGTCGGTTGGGAGAAGCCACAAAAGTTGCAAATTCTTGCACCTTCGAGAAGGCGACCTATCACCCTAGGGCCTCGCCGTCGCCCTGACTTCATGGCTGTTTTTCCACAGGAAGAGAATTGGCGCCTACAGTGAAGACTGTACGTGCGAAATTCGGACGATGGCATCATAAGGTCGCTGGTACCTCAGAAGGGGTGGCGTGCGGGGTACGGGACTCTGAAAGTGGAAACATTGTCCATTGATGGTTGCGTTGCCAACCATATTGTTTATAGAAGGTTACAAAAGTTACCTGAGCGAACGCGCGAAGCCGAAGGGGTCTTTTTTCTCTCTACTTTCCACCTCTTGCACGTTTTTGCGCACATGGCTAGAATTCTCTTCAAGATTAAGGGATTTTTAGTCCCCAGATTATCCAGTACTCAACCGGTGTCCCCCCACACTAACAGTTCGTAAATCGGGCGACTGGCTTGCAGCCAGACGGACGGTTGTCGGAGTTCTGTTTTTTGTCGGAGTTCTGTTTTCCGGGAGTCACTGGAATGTGACTCAAAGGGCGAAGCTATGAATACCGGTCAAGCACAACAAACGGGTTTGGATGTTATTCAGGAGATCCCGTTCCTCGATGTTCCCCAGTGGTATGCGATCCGCACGCGGTCGCGACACGAAAAAATCGTGGCCGACCAACTGGAGAGGCAAAGCATCGAGAGCTTTCTTCCTCTGGTGAAGAGCACACGCAAGTGGAGCGACCGGAAAAAGGAAGTGGAACTGCCGCTGTTTTCTGGTTACAGCTTTGCGCGTCTAGCGCTTTATTCCCCGGACCGCCTGCGCGTCCTGCGGACTCATGGAGTTGCCGGGTTCGTCGGGGTGCGGGGAGTGGGAATTCCAGTTCCCGAGGGACAGATTGAAAGTTTGAGAACTCTGCTGGCAAATAGAATCCCAATGGTAGACCGCCCTTTTCTTCAGGTAGGCCAGCGGGTGCGGATCAGGGGAGGGGCGCTGGATGGAATCGAGGGCATCCTCGCTGCCCAGGACGATCGCAATCTAGTCATTTCGGTTGAGCCCATCCACCGGTCGTTGTCCGTCTGCATCGATGGATACCGCTTCGAGCCGATTTAAATCCACAAATTCCATATCTGTATATGCAAGCGCGTTCGAGAGTGAGACGCGCGAGATATTCCCGGGCCATGTTGTCGAATTCACCTTCTGTGGGGTTAATTTATGAGTGACACCGAATTCAAAAGTGAGAACAGCGGTAATGAGAGCGCCGTACGGTCCGATGCGTGGCAGCCGGACATTGGCGGGACCGGAGCGGCCGCGGGACCGGAGCCGACGGCCAACCTGTCGCTGCGCAGCCATCGCCACGAAGCCGAAGTTCACGCCATCAGCAGTGCTCTGCAGAAAACGGGAGGGAACCGAAAGCGAGCTGCCAAACTGTTGAGCATCAGCTACCGTTCCCTCTTATACAAGATTCGCCAGCACAACATTTCGCCTACGGCTCAGGCTGGCTAGGCCAGTTACAAGCGAGGACGAGAGGCATCGAAGCCTCCGGCACGATTGTCTCGCCGTCGCGGCAACCGTGGAAAATAATCGTTGCAAGCACAAGCGGACTAGGTCGAAGTCTTCTTGATTTCCTTTTCCTTCCGATAGAAGCAGATAGGACGAGAAAAAATGTTTCTAGAATATTATGGCTTACGGGAACAGCCTTTTGGGGTCACGCCCGATCCCCGTTTTTTGTATCTGAGTCCCGCGCATCGCGAGGCCCTGGCATGCCTTTACTACGGGATCGAGTCGGGACGGGGCTTCATGTCGCTCATCGCCAAGCCTGGCATGGGAAAGACAACGCTGCTGTTTCAGCTGCTGGAGAAATTCCGCAGCACGGCGCACACCGCGTTTCTGTTTCAGACGCAATGCAGTTCTCGCGAGTTTATGCGCTTCCTGCTGGCCGAACTTGGTTCGGACGCCCATGAGCAGGATTTTGTTCGCATGCACGATGAATTTAACAAGCTCCTGTTGCACGAGGCTCGCTCCGGAAGGCGGATGATTATTGTCGTCGACGAGGCGCAAAACCTGCATCCCTCGGTTCTGGAGACGATTCGATTACTTTCTGATTTCGAAACTCCCAAAGCGAAGTTGTTGCAGATCATTCTCGCGGGGCAACCAGAACTGGCCGACAAGCTGGCCGGCCGCAGACTCTCGCAGCTGCGGCAGAGGATCTCGCTGCTCAGCGGCCTTTCACCGCTTTCGGTGGCGGAGAGCAGCAACTACATTGAACATCGTCTGCGCATCGCCGGATATTCAGGCGCTCCGCTGTTTGCACCGGAGGCGTTGCAAGCTATTGCGCAATTTACTGAAGGGATTCCGCGTAGCATCAACAACTTCTGCTTTAATGCGCTTTCCCTGGGCTGCGCTCTACGCGAGCGGGTGGTCAGCGCCGCCATGGTCGACGAGGTGATCTCGGATCTCGACATCACGAAACACATCACCGAGCTTCCCCGGTCGGCCTCGGAGTCGAAGTTCCTTGAAGCGGCCGGCAACGGGAAGCGGCCTCCGTTGCGAGGTATTTCGTACTCTGGCGAAGGCGATGGCGACGACCCGCTTACTTCAGCGCAGGCCAAAGCTTACATGCAACAACTCGCGGTTCAACTGAGAAATTGGAAGCGCGAAGTCGACTAGAGAATCGATGAGGCGGCCGGCCTAGGAGAATGCCAGTTCTTTCGCCCTCTGAGCCGCCCGCACTACGGCCTTGATGAGCGTGACACGCAATTTGCCTTCTTCGAGTTCCATGATGCCATCAATGGTGCAGCCTGCGGGAGTGGTTACGGCATCTTTGAGCAGCGCCGGGTGGTCGCCGGTTTCGAGCACGACTCTAGCGGCGCCCAGCGTGGTTTGCGCAGCTAGAAGAGTGGCAACGTCGCGGGGAAGGCCTACTTTTACTCCGGCTTCGGCCAGCGATTCGAGAATGATGTAGATATAAGCCGGGCCGCTGGCTGACAGACCTGTGACTGCATCCATGTGCTTTTCGTCGACGACAACAGTTCGGCCGACCACGTCAAACATCCGGCAAGTCATGGCAACGTGTTTCGCATCAGCATATTTGCCTTTGCACACCGCCGTCATTCCGCTGCCGATCGAACAAGGCGTGTTGGGCATGGCTCGGATGACCGCGATGTTCTCGGGAAGGGCGCTCTCAATCATCGAAGTTGGCACCGAGGCGGCGACGGAAATGATCAGCTGGGCGGAAGTGATTTGCCCACGGATTTCGCGTATGACTTCCTGCACGACTTGCGGCTTTACAGCGATCAGAACGATGTCGGCTCCCTTGACGGCAGCCACATTATCGGTTCCGACTCTGACATTCAGTTTCGCGGCGAGCAGCTTCGCGCGCTCCTCATGCTGCACGGTAGCGCAGGTCAGCTCTGGTGAAAGCAGATTGTTCTTTAGCAGCGCCTGCAGAATGATTCCACCCATCTTGCCGGAGCCGAGTACTGCGACTCGCATCTTGCGGAGTTCGGATTCCATAACTATGCCTCTGCTGAATCAGAAACGATTCACGCTGCCAACCGGGGCAGCAATGAAAGTTTACAGGATGCCTGGAGTGGAGCGGCGGCGTTCGATCCAGTTCCAGGCGGTGGAGACCGATTCTTGTAGTGAGCGCCTGGCTTTCCACTGTAAGAGAGTTTCTGCCCGGCTGGGGTCGGCGACCAACGCGGGTGGATCACCGGGGCGGCGAGGGCTCAGGCGTACTGGAACTGGATTGCCGGTAACTTCTTCGACCGCGGCGATGACTTCGCGCACCGAACGGCCCTGGCCCGTGCCCAGGTTTGCGGCGAAGGATTCGTGGCCGGCCTGCAGATGATCGAGAGCCTTAACATGCGCCTCAGCGAGATCGGAGACATGAACGTAGTCTCGAATGCAGGTACCGTCGGGGGTGGGATAGTCGGATCCGAAGACCTGCAGTTCCGGTCCGGCGCCGGCTGCCGCGCGCAGGGCGAGCGGGATGAGGTGACTCTCCGGCTGATGCAGTTCGCCAATTTCTCCGCTTTCGTCGGCTCCGGCGGCATTGAAGTAGCGCAGGCTGGCGAAGCGAAGCCCGTAGGCACGATCGTAAGCTTCCAGTGCGTGTTCGAAAAAAAGCTTGGAAACGCCATAGGGATTCACCGGCTGCCGGGGCGTGTTTTCGGAGATAGGAACGCTGGATGGTTCGCCGTAAACCGCGCAGGTGGAGGAAAAGATTATTTTCTTCACTCCGGCATCGACTGCGGCGTTCAACAAGGAAAGGCCGCCTTCCACATTGTTGCGAAAGTATTTTCGCGGGTTCGTGACAGATTCGCCTACGTAGGCGTGAGCCGCGAAATGCATGATGGCTTGCACGCGGTCGAGCAACGGGAGCAGCTTCGATTGATCGAGGATGTCGCCTTTGACAAATTCGAAACCGTTTGCCAGGAAGTCGTGGCCGGTGGAGAGATTGTCGTAGATCAGTGGAGTGTGGCCCCGGCGTTGCAATTCACGGGCAGTATGACTGCCGATGTAGCCGGCGCCACCGATTACCAGCACGACCATGAGAGGTTCCCGACAGACGCAGGCGTTGGGGACAGCCATTCTACACGCGGCCGGAATAGAATTAAAAGCGGCGCTTGCCGGCGCTACTGGAGGAGATCAGGGCAATGAACACGAAGAGATGCATAGGGCTTTTATTGGTTGTGGCCGCTGCGGGCGCGATGTGCCTGGCTCAGGAGAACTCGAAAGTTTCGAGCCAGCTGCCCGCTTCCGCCAGCGGGCCGGAAACCAAGGCAGTGTTATCCGAGAACACTTCCAACACTTCGATCGGACCTAGCTTTCAGCAGCGTTACCCGCGGTACAAGCTGGAATTCGGTGATCAGTTTGACGTTTCCTTCGAACTAAGTCCGGAGTTCAACCAGAACGTGACCGTCCAGCCAGACGGCTACATTACGCTGCGCGGAGCCGGGGACGTTCATGTGGCAGGTCAGACGGTACCGCAATTGACGGAAACTCTGAAGCAGGCCTACAGCAAGATTTTGAAGGATCCGGTGATTTCCGTGGTCCTCAAAGACTTTGAGAAGCCTTATTTCATTGCCGACGGGCAGGTTGGCAAACCTGGAAAGTACGAGTTACGCGGGGAGACTACTTTGACCCAGGGAATCGCCATTGCCGGCGGCTTCCAGGACAGTGCCAAACATTCCCAGGTGTTGCTTTTCCGCCGTGTAGATAACGATTGGGTCTCGGCCAAGATTATCAATGTGAAGGAAATGGAAAAGAAGGGGAACCTGCGCGAGGATCCCTACCTGCATCCCGGAGACATGTTGTTCGTGCCCAAGAATCGTTTGTCCAAGATAAAACCGTTCTTGCCGACGGCATCGATGGGCACTTTTTTGAACCCTTATTAATTGTTGAGCCCTTATTAAGCAGCTAGCAAGCGTAAGAAGTTTAGAAGCGAGGACAGGATAAATGAGCGTTAACCAAGATCCAGTCAACAGCACGGCCGCCTTCGGTTTCAGTCTGCGGGACATAGTGACGATTGTATTTCGTCATAAACGTGTCGTGATTCTCTCTTTTCTGGGGATTCTGACGGGCGCCGTTCTTGCGGCGGTGTTACATGCGCCGGAGTATCGAGCCTCCACCAAGTTCCTGATTGAGCGCGAACGGCTCGACCCGGTCATTAGCCCGGGAGAGAGCACTCCTCCGGAGTCGCGCGGCGAGGTTACGGAAGAAGAGCTGAACTCCGAAGTCGAATTGATCGAAAGCGCCGATGTGCTGCGCCAAGTGGTGGTCTCCTGCGGGCTGGATCAGAAAAAGTCGTTTCTTGGGTCTCTGTTTGGTGCGGGTAATGACGCGACCCGAATCGCCAAGGCCGCCAAGCGCCTGCAGAGCGATCTGAAGATTGAGGTAGTCCGCAAGAGCAACGTTATCTCGGTCAGTTATACGGCGGACGATCCGCAGTTGGCAGCCCGAGTACTGAGTGTGCTTGGGGATGCGTATCTAAAAAAGAATGTGGCGGTACACCGTCCGCCCGGGCAATTCGAATTTTTTGATCAGGAGACCCAAGCCTACGGGAAGAATCTGGCGGATGCCGAATCGAAGCTGAAGACGTTCTCCAGCCAGGAGGGCGGAGTGGCGCCGCAGATGGCTCGGGACATCACGCTGCAGAAGCTGAGCGAGTTCCGAGCGAGCCTACAGCAGACGCGAGCCGATATCGCTGGTACCGAGGAGAGAATTCGGGCGTTGGAGAAACAGGCGGGCAGCACCCCGCAACGTCTGACCACTTCGGCCAGCCAGACCGACGATGCCCAGGTTCTGCAGGGCCTCAAGGCTACTTTGATGACTTTGGAACTGAAACGCACCGAGCTGTTGACCAAGTACCAGCCAACTTACGCTCTGGTGCAGGAGGTCGATAAAGAAATCGCCGACGCGAAGGCCTCGATTGTGACGGAGGAAGACAGGCCCATCCGCCAGGAAACGACCGACCGGAACCCGACCTACAACTGGATCAATGAGGAACTGGCCAAGGCCAAGGCGGATTACAGCGGTTTGCAGGCTCGCGCGGCCGCGACGCAGGCGATTGTTTCCAACTATGAGGCGAAGGCGGAGGAGTTGGACCAGAAAGGACTCGTCCAGCAAGACCTGCTGCGCACGATGAAGACCGACGAGGAAAACTATCTTATGTATCAGCGCAAGCGCGAGGAAGCTCGCATGACGAACGCGCTGGATCAGACTCGCATCCTCAACGTTGCGATAGCGGAGCAGCCCATCGCGCCTACGCTTCCCTCGAATTCTCCGTGGACGGCGCTGGTCGTGGGCCTGATGCTGGCAGTGATCGTCAGCCTGGGTACGGCATTTGGTTTGGATTACATGGATACATCTTTCCGAACGCCGGAAGAGGTAGTCAGCGAACTGAATGTTCCTGTGCTGGGGACAATCTCGCTGAAGCAGAGTGGCTTCCAGGACAGTTGGAACGGTAACGGCAATGGAAACGGCAGAGCTGACATTGACACTCGCGGGGAGAGAAGTGGCGAGCCCGAAGCCGCAGAGGATGAGTCGACTAGTTACGCCAAGCAGGGAAAGCTCTAAGAGATTGAGGAGGCCAGGTTGAGCAGAAATTTCGAGCTGTTACAACAAGTCGGCGGCATGCTGGAGTTGCCGGTGTCACCGGAGGATGTTGCGGAGCCTGTCAATATGCCTCCGGTGGAAACGGGACCGTCCATTCCTGCGGTGGATGTTGCCGGAAAAGTACGGGACGAAATCGCTAAACTGGTGCTTAATTTGTTTCTGCTACCGGGAGCACAAAGCCGGCGGCAAGTTATCTTTGCGGGCGCGGAAGCGGGCGCCGGATCCAGTTGGATGTGCGCGCGCGTCGCCGAAGTTCTGGCCTCTCAGGTGCACGGTTCGGTTTGCGTGGTGGACTGCAATTTGCGCGCTCCCGGTTTGCATCAACAATTTGCCATGGACAACCACTTTGGGCTGTCCGACGCTCTGCTTCGGTCGGATCCTTTGCACCAGTATGTCCGCCAGCTATCGCGGAAGAATCTGTGGCTTTTGAGTTGCGGGTCGAGCATCGAGAACTGGGAGGAAAAAGTGGGGTCGGGAAGTCTGCGCCTCCGCCTGGCTGAGTTGCGGGCCCAGTTCGATTACGTGCTGATGGATGTAGCTTCGACGAACACTTGTAACGACGGCATCGTTCTGGGCAGTTCGTCGGACGGCATAGTGCTGGTTCTGAAGGCGAACTCCACGCGCCGCGACGTTGCCCGCAAGGCGTTGCAAGAGCTCAAGGCCGCCAATATACCGGTTCTTGGAGCAGTGCTGAACCAGCGAACATTTCCGATCCCAGACAACATCTACAACCGTCTCTGAAACTAAACTCTCGTTTCTCTCCCCGGATTTGACCGGATACCCATACGTCGGATTTCCTTGCCAATTCGAGGCGCGGTTCTGTTTGTGAAACCTATTGGGCCCAGCTGTGAGGAGCTAGCATGATTAGCCGTAGACGTGACATTCTCTTAAACGCACTCAAGTTGTTCGACATGGCGGTGGTGGTGCTCGCCTTCGGACTGGCTACGGTGCCAACGTCGGGAGTAGGTCACACCATCTCGCTAGCCGATTTTTTCTCCATGCGGGTGAAGGTGGGGAATTTCATCATTTTTCTCGGCTTGTTAATTCTGTGGCACGCCCTGTTTTCGATGAGCGGTTTGTATGCCTCGCGCCGTCTCTCCGGCCGCCTGTCTGAAGTCGCCGACCTTGTGAAGGCAACCGTGCTTGGTTCCCTGTGCCTGGCGGGCGTGGCCTTTCTGTTTCACATCCGTATGGCGTCCCTGGCTTTCGTGGCGGTTTTCTGGGGGTTCAGCACGCTTATGCTGGTTTGCAGCAGGCTGATGATGCGGGCGGTACTGACGCAAACCCGGCTGCACGGACGAAATCTTCGCCACATGCTGATCGTGGGGAGTAATGCGAGGGCGTTTCAGTTTGCCGATAAAATCAACGCCAGCCCCGAGCTGGGTTACCGGGTGATCGGGTTCGCCGACCAGCCCTGGGATGGAATCGGCCAGGTCAGCCAACGGGGTTACACTCTGGCCTGCGATCTGGACAGCCTTCCCGACTTTCTCCGCAAAAGTGTGGTGGACGAAGTGGTGATCGCTCTGCCGATACGATCTTTCCACGACGACGCTTCTCGAATCGCCGCCCTTTGTGAAGAGCAGGGCATTCTCTCCCGAGTCTTGACCAACATCTTCAACCTGAAGATGGCTCGCTCGCATGCGGAAGACCTGGAAGGAGATTCGTGGATTACGCATCACAACGGAGTCAGCGAAGGCTGGCCGCTGGTGGTGAAACGAATCGTTGATTTCGTAGTCGCACTCGTGGTCGTGGTTGCCATCCTTCCGGTCATGCTGGTGGTGGCGCTCCTGATCAAGATCAGTTCGCCAGGTCCCGTTTTCTTTGCCCAGAAGAGAGTGGGCCACAATAAGAGAAAGTTCACGATGTATAAGTTCCGCACCATGGTGATCGATGCGGAAAAGCAAATGGAACAGCTGCAGCACTTAAATGAGGTGAGTGGGCCGGTATTCAAAATCAAGAACGATCCTCGGATTATTCCGATTGGAAGATTCCTGCGAAAGACGAGTCTCGATGAGCTGCCCCAGCTGTTCAGTGTGCTAAAGGGCGACATGAGCCTGGTGGGCCCGCGGCCGCTGCCCATCCGCGACTACGAAGGCTTCAACGAAGACTGGCAGCGCCGGCGCTTCAGCGTGAAGCCGGGGATCACCTGCCTGTGGCAGGTTCAGGGCCGGAGCTCGATTTCGTTCGAAAAATGGATGGAGCTGGATCTGCAATACATTGACAAGTGGTCCCTGTGGCTGGACCTCCAGATTCTGCTGCAAACCATCCCGGCGGTGCTCAAGGGCTCGGGCGCAGTCTAATCTTCGCCCGAGTGTCCAGCGCGGGCCTTTCTTCCTTTCGGATGCAACAATCTAATCATCTGCACGACGTTTCCTCCGATCATCCTCCCCGCCGGAGCTTGCCTTTCCTTCAAGTGAACAACCCAAACTGTGAAAGCGCGCTCCGTTGTGAAGTGGCCAGCGATTTCAGTAAGCTGGAGAAGATCGCTGCGGATTGGGAGCGCTTGTGGCAAAGCGACGGCCGGGCGGAGATCTTCCAAACTTTCGCATGGGCCCGAGCCTGGTGGCACTCCTACGGTCATGATTTCACACTGTGCTCTCCGATCGTGTTTGACGGCGACAGGGTCGTTGGCATTCTTCCGCTGGTGAGACGCGGCAATGTCGTGCAGTTTCTGGGGGCGCCGGAAGCCGACTACTTGGATCTTCTAGGCGAGGAGGGGCGGGAGAGAGAAGTTCTCACGGTCGCGCTCAGGGCTCTGTTTCAGTCAGTCAAGCACTGGGACGAGTGCATCCTTCAGCACCTTGCAAAAGACGGCCGGGTGGTCCGCCACGTTCATAATTTGCCCCGTGATTTGCGCAGGCGCGTGAAACTGGTGCCGGCGGGACGCTATCAGACGATCCATCTCCAGGAAAATCGCGAAGAGATCTTCAACTCGCTGCTCGGCAAGCACCATACGCGGCGGCGTCATAATAAGTTGAAGAAAGCCGGCCAGGTAACGCTTCGCCGCATCCTGACAAAACCGGAGGCGCAAGAGCATCTCAATTATTTCTTCCTTCATCACATTCGACGCTGTGCTTTGCTGGGAAGAGAGAGCACCTGCGCCCGGCCTGAGTTTCGTCAGTTCCTGCAAGCCGTGGTTGAGGAGCTCGATCCGAGCGGCCGGTTGCGCTTCGAAGTTCTGGAGCTGGATGGCCGTCCTTTCGCGTGGCACTTTAGCTTCCTGGCAAATGGGAAGTTCCTGCTTTACCAGCACACGTTTGATTTGGATAGCTGGGACTATGCTCCCGGAGAGGTGCTGCTCTCTCATCTGCTGCAGTTTGCGCAGGAAAGCGTTACGCGAGAATTCGATTTCGGGTCGGGCGACGAAGCTTACAAGAACCGGTTTGCCAGACACGCGCGGGAAACGTTCTCACTCTATGTCGAACCCCGGAATCTCAAGGGCAGGCTGCGTGGGCTGCTCCGTGCGGGGCAAGGATATTTGTATCCTGCGCTGAGTAATCTCCAGCAGAGAGCAAAAACTCATACCAGCACGTTCCGACTGCTGCGATCGATTCGAATCTCGAGTAGCGGGGTCATGGGCCGGATTCGGCAAGCTAAGAAAGATGGCAGCCTGTTGCAGTATGGGCTGCGCGGGATGACGCACTTGCTTCGTGGGATTGTCTGGGGCAAACAGGAACTGGACGTATTTCCCTGGGAAGGATTTGTGGCGCCCGAGGGAGGGCCTGTTGCCGGCTGCCTCAGCAGCGACGCAGTAGAAATTACGATGGGACGGTTTGGCGACCTGGTCGACCTGGCCACAGAACGTGCCGATTCTGTGGTCGCAAACGAGCTTTCGGGATTTCGGCAACGCTTGAAAAAAGGCGACCGCTTTTACATTGGCCGGAAGTCGGGGCAGGCGGCGCTTCTGGCTTGGACTTCGACGAACGCGAAAGATGCTTTGAACCACGAACTCAGCCAAGCCATAAGCCCGGAGCGGCCAGCGCTGGTGATGTATGACCTCTGGACTGCGCCAGGTCAGAGTGACGACGCGGTATGCCGGCGGTTTCTATCGGTTTTGAGGCTGGAAGCTACCGGCAGGAAACTTGACCTGCTAATCCGCTGTCGTCCGGATCAAGTGACCTTCCGGACGGAACTGGAACATGAGGGCTTCCTGCCCGAGTATCGAATCGTCCGTTACAGTTTGTTTCACTGGCTCCGGTGGACTCGGCTTTTCCACACGAAAAAGACCGTGGCTGACCGGGCATTGGTTGTGGGAACGGCCGGAACGTAAGGCTGTTCCGGCCCGATCATCCGAAACAGGTTCCACGCCGGCAGCCCCTCCCCAGGTGCAGATTACTGATCGCTTTTATGAGTGAAGGAACTAACACTTTGCCGCGCTTTGCCCAGATTTCCGAAGCGACGCCCAGCCAACTGGCAGGCGACGGGTACGCGGAAGGTCCGCAGGGGCCTGCCGAGTCACGCGTCCCGCGCCGGCCGGCGGGTGTCGCGCCGTCGTTGTCGTTCGCGCAGCAACAGGTTTGGCTGCACGCGCAGCTGGCGCCGGGCGTTCCGCTTTACCATGAGGTCCTGATTCTGGAGCGCACGGGTCCGCTCGATCGCGAGGCCTTGGAGCGGAGCTTCAGCGAGATCAGTCGCCGTCACGAGATTCTGCGTACAACCTTTCCTGCCATAGATGGCACCGTGGTTCCAGCAGTGGCTGAGCACCCAATCGTGAAGCTCGCTCTCACAGAGTTGAACCCCGCTCTGGATGGGCAGCGCGCGGCTGAAGTCTTGCGAATTGCGACGGAGGAAGCACGGCAGCCGTTCGATCTGGCGAACGGTCCACTGATGCGGGCCCGCGTGCTGTGTTTGTCCAAGGAAAATTATGTTCTGGTGGTAACTCTGCATACCCTGGTTGCTGACGAGTGGTCTTTGAACGTCCTGGCCCGCGAAATCGATGTTCTTTACCTGGCGTACTCGGCCGGCGAGCCGTCCCCTCTCTCCGAATTGCCGCTACAGTATCCGGACCATGCACATTGGCAGAAGGACTGGTTCGCGGGTGAGGTTCTCGGGCAACACATCGCCTACTGGCGAAAGCGACTCGCAGGCATTCCCGCAGTGATCGAGCTCCCGATGGATCGGCCCCGGCCGCCGGCACAGGGATTCCGCGGTGCGCGTGCATCTTTGGCGTTGTCGAAGAGTTTGAGCGAATCACTGACGGAGTTGAGCCTGCGCGAGGGGGCAACGCTGTTTGAGACGCTCCTCGCTGCCTTTCAGACGCTGCTCTCGCGCTACACCGGGCAGCCCGACATTGTGGTAGGGGCGATTGTCCCCGGCCGCGAGGCCGCTGGCACGGAAAGCTTGATCGGTCCTTTTGCCCACACCGTCCTTCTGCGCACCGACGTGGAGAGCGATCCTACGTTCCGGGAGTTGCTGTGGCAGGTCAGGGACCTCTCGCGGCGCGACCGCGAATACCAGAGTATGCCATTCGATCGCCTGGTCAGCGAGCTTCAACCGGAGCGCGAACCGAGCCGTAACCCTCTGTTTCAGGTGTTGTTTTCTCTGACGCCTACAGCACCGGCAGCTCAACTGGGTTGGGAGACGGCTAATTTCGAGGTGGACGGCGGTACGGCGAAGGTCGACTTGCAGCTGGAATTCTCCGACAGGGAAGAGGGTGTCTCTGGCCACTTTATCTACAACACCGAAATCTTCGACGCGACCACGATTGACCGGATGGTGGATCACTTTCAGACATTGTTGCAGGGCATCGTAGCGAATCCCGATCAACGCCTCTCGAGATTGCCACTCCTCGGCCAGGCTGAGCGACATCAGTTGCTGGTGGAATGGAACAGCACGCCCTCGGACTATCCCCGGGATCGGTGTGTTCATCAACTCTTCGAACTGCAGGCTGAGCGCACTCCGAACGCGACCGCGGTAGTGTTTGAGAACGAGCGCCTGACCTACAGCGAGTTGAACCGGCGGGCCAATCAGCTGGCGCATTATTTGACGAAGCTGGGTGTGGGTCCGGACGTTCTGGTCGGCATTCTGGTGGAACGCTCGCTTGAGATGGTCGTCGGGTTGCTTGGAATCTTGAAGGCCGGCGGCGCCTACGTACCGCTGGACCCGGCGTATCCGCGCGATCGTGTGGCCTTCATGCTGGAGGACTCCGAAGTCCCGGTGCTGCTCACGCAGCGTCACTTGCTCGGAAGCGTTCCTGACAGCCAGGCGAAGGTCGTCGTTCTGGATGGCGACTGGAAAGAAATTGCAAAAGAGGAAGCCGGGAATCCGCTCAACCAAGTAGGAGCGAAGAACCTTGCCTACGTGATCTACACATCAGGCTCGACCGGCAAGCCTAAGGGAGTGCAGATTCCGCATCGCGCTGTGGTCAACTTCCTGACCTCGATGAGTCAGAGGCCCGGCATGACGGCCGACGATCGGCTGCTGGCTGTTACTACTCTCTCCTTTGACATCTTCGGCCTTGAGATTTATCTGCCGCTGAGCGTGGGAGCATCGTTCGAAATTGTCAGCCGAGAGGTGTCGTCGGATGGGAGCCGGTTGCTGGCGAAGCTGGCTAAATCCAATGCGACGGTGATGCAAGCCACGCCGGCTACCTGGCGCATGCTGCTCGAAGCGGGATGGAAAGGCGATGCTCGGCTGAAGATTCTGTGCGGAGGCGAAGCGATCTCGCGCAAGCTGGCCGATCAGCTGCTGCAAAGGGTAGGTGCTCTGTGGAACATGTATGGTCCGACGGAGACTACGATCTGGTCGACGACTGCGAAGGTGGAGCCCGGCCCGAATGCCGTATCGATTGGACAGCCGATTGCAAACACCCAGCTCTTCATTCTCGACAAACTGCTGCAGCCGGTACCCATCGGGGTCGCGGGCGAATTGCATATCGGCGGAGATGGGCTGGCCCGAGGCTACCTGCATCGTCCCGAACTCACGGCAGAGAAATTCATCCGCGATCCGTTCAGCCCGGACCCCGAAGCCCGCTTGTACAAGACCGGGGACCTGGTGCGCTATCTGCCGAGCGGAGACATTGATTTTCTTGGGCGCATCGACCACCAGATAAAGATTCGCGGCTTCCGCATCGAAATGGGAGAGATTGAAGCGGTGCTGCGACAGCATAGCGCAGTGAACGAAACGGTGGTCGTAGTGCGCGAGGACACGCCCGGCGACCAGCGTCTGGTGGCATATTTTGTACCCGCGGGGGATTCGACCTCGATCACCAGCGACTTGCGTGAGTTCCTTAGGGCGAAGTTGCCGGAGTACATGGTGCCGTCTGCTTTCGTCCCGCTCAAAGCCATGCCCTTGACGCCGAACGGCAAGGTCAACCGGAGAGCACTTCCCGCGCCGGATCAGGCAGACTTGGCGCCCACCACAAAGTTTGCCGCACCCAAAGACGCCATCGAATCGCGACTGGTCCAGATCTGGGAGGCCGTTTTGGGTGTACGGCCGATTGGCGTCAGGCATAACTTCTTTGAACTCGGCGGACATTCGCTGGTGGCGGTCAGGTTGATGAACCGCATCGAGCAGGCATTCGGAAAGAACTTGCCGATCGCTACACTCCTGCAAGCTCCGACCATCGAGCAGTTGGCGGCGATCCTGCGCGAGGAGGGATGGGAGCCTTCGTTGTCCTGTCTGGTGCCGATTCAGACTGGCGGCTCAAGAGCGCCTTTCTTCTGTGTTCATGGAGCGAACGGCGCAGTCGTGCGGTTTTACGACCTGGCACGGTATCTCGGCTCGGATCAACCTTTTTACGGTATTCAGGCGCCCGGATTGGATGCGAGAAACTCGTGTCAGAAACGCGTGGAAGACATGGCTTCGCAGTACGTTAAGGAAATACGCAGCGTTCAGCCGGAAGGTCCTTATATTCTCGGAGGCTACTCCATGGGCGGGGCGGTAGCTTTCGAGATGGCCCAGCAGTTAACCGCTCATGGTCACGAGCGGGCCGTGGTCGTCCTGTTCGACACTCTCTGCGCTCCTCCACCGGGGACTCCCGTTTCTCCGGAAACCGCATCCGCTTCGTCCGCATTGGCCGAACTCTTCCGTGTCCCGGCGCGAGACTGGCCAACTTATCTTTGGCGAATCGCGACGGTGCCAATGCGAACGATCGAGAGGTGGCTGCGGATTGCCGGACTGCCTGGCAATGTGAAGAAGGTGCGAAAGGTCTGCCTGCAAGCTGAAAAGGAATATAAGCCGCGGCCTTACCCCGGGCGGGTCATTTTGTTTCGGACGAGCCACAAGCCACTAGGGCAGACTATTGATCCGCGCGCGGGGTGGAGTACATACGCTTCTAACGGACTTGAGATCTATGAAATCAAGGGCAATCACGAGAACATTCTTCTCGAGCCGCAGGTTCGATTTGTAGCCGGGCAGCTGAGAACTTGTCTGGAAGAGGAATCGGCCCATCATTCGGGTCAGCTCGCGATAGTTTGACGCGCGCGACCATGTTCACGAAATTTGTTCCAATCAGAGAGGACGGTTCAGTGACCGGATCGAGACTTCAGGAACCGACTGCACCCGTTAAACCTGCAGCAGGAGAAGGCGCCAGTTTTCTGGGGCGATTCGCCCTGACGGAAATCTTGTCCTTCGATCCTGCCGGAATACGGGAGAAGCTTGTTCCGTGGGCGATGAAGGGCGGGCTGGCGATTCTGGATCAGGGTGTGTTCGCGGGATCTAATTTCGTAATCAGCATCCTGCTGGCCCGATGGTTGTCGCCCGAGCAATATGGGAGTTACGCGGTTGCGTTCGCGATCTTCCTGTTCATTCTGACCTTTTACCAAGCCTTACTGCTGGAGCCCATGTTGGTGTTCGGCGGTTCGGTCTATCGCAATTGTCTTCGCGGCTACCTGAAGGCCCTGCTCATGCTTCATCTGGGCCTGTCCCTGGGGATTGTCCTCATTCTGGCCGTCTCAGCCGGGGTCGCCTTTAGGCTGGAACCGGCCAGCAGCTTGCCCAGTGCGCTGATTGGGGTCGCCTTCGCAGCACCCTCGATCTTGTTGTTCTGGTTAGTGAAACGAACCTTCTATTTGAAGCTTTCCCCGGCGCCCTCCGCTGGCGCAGCAGTTCTCTACTGCGTTCTGACCATGGGCGGACTGGCGTTCGTTTACCAGCATGGCCTGCTCTCAGTGTTTTCCGCTTTAGTGCTCATGGGAGTGGGGAGCCTGGGAGCCAGTGCCGCGCTGCTGATCTATCTAAAATTACGGCTTTCCTCGGGCCAGGAACCGCCCAGCGTACTGGACATTGGGCGCCGGCATTGGCGTTACGGGCGCTGGGCCCTGGGGGCCAACGCGATGATGTGGGTTCCGATCAACATGTTTTACCCGCTGTTGAGCAGGTTTTCAGGCATGGCGGAGGCGGGAGAACTGAAGGCCTTGATGAATTTCGCTTCGCCCATGCTGCAAACCTGTGCGGCGCTCTCTTCGCTCATGCTTCCTTATTCGGCGCGCGTGCTGGAGCAGAGAGGCAGCGCCGGCGTCAACGTCGTCCTGAAGCGAATGACTTTGCTTTGCGTGGCTTGTGCAGTCCCTTATTGGCTTGTGCTGTTAGCGTTTAGAGGGCCCGCTTTCCGCATGCTTTATTCCGGCCGTTACACCGAAGTCATCTATCTGCTGCCCATCGTTGCTTTAGTATCCATATTTGGCAGCGCGTTCTTTGGCCCGTCGATCGTATTGCGGTCTCTCGAGGCGCCAGGTTCGGTGTTTGCCGCCGTTTCCGTTTCGAGCGGTATCGCACTTGCGGTTGGCGTTCCGCTGACGCGGGCTCTCGGGGTGAGAGGGGCGGTATGGAGCATGGCTCTGTCGGAAGCGCTGGCGTTTGTGATGGCTGTCGTCCTACTCCGTCGCAAAGCTCGCAAGTCCGCGGAGGCAGCGCCAACTTTCTTAGCAATGTCGGCGAGTGACTAGCAAGTGCCAGGGGTGGAAACCTCTCCAGGGTGAATTACCTTTTCCGGTCCTGGCTGGTCAGAGGAGCCGATTTCGACCTGCTGTCTTTCGTGGTTGCAGTTCATGTTTTTGGCGTCGCGTTGAGTTTTGAAAACAAATACACTTCAAGGAAAATACACTTATGCAGACCTACCGACGAGTTCGAGCCAAGGCGGCAAGAAGCAAAATTCGCGTTCCATGGGTTTGGTCCTGGCATCTTGGGCTAAAGCCCCAAGATGCGTTCCTGGCATCCTTCCCCCGTTCCGGGAGCACGTGGCTGCGCTTCATGCTCTTCGAAATATTGGCCGGTGAGGACGCGGGATTTCGAAAAATTGAGGACCGCCTGCCTGAGATCCATCGGCACCGCGGAAGCCAGCCGATTCTGCCGAACGGCGGCCGACTCATAAAAACTCATGAAAACTATCGCAGCGACTATAAGCGAGCTGTGTTGCTGGTCCGCGATGTCAGAGACGTTTTTCTCTCGGTTTACAACAGCTATATCGCTCTGGAATTGACTAAGTTTGTATCAAAGGGCGACATGGACAGCTTTTTGTTGTCCTTCCTGGAGGGGAAAGTGATTCACACCGGTTCCTGGCAGCAACACACGCGGTCCTGGCTGGAATCCCCGCTTGCGAACAACGGCAATTTGCTGGTCGTACGATATGAGGATCTGCGCAAGAATCCCGAACAGAAGCTGCAGGAGTTACTGCAGTTTGTGGGTATCAATCCCGATGTTCGAGTCATCCGGCGTGCGATCGAGAACAATACTCTGCAGCAGATGCGCGCAAAAGAAGACAAGGCTAAGAAGGCTGGAGAAACTTCGATTCTGCTCGGAAGTCGCACGGAAGCCTTTGACGAAGTGAGCCGCTTCGTCCGCAAGGGCGCCGTCGGGGGCTGGCGGGAGAAGCTGACCGATGCCCAGGTGAAGCTTTTCGAGCAGTACGCAGGTGACACACTGGCGGCTGTGGGGCTCGAGCCGGGCCTGGTGAGGGAGGCTGTGTACCAACCCTAGTCAGCCCGGTGACAGGCGCGAGCGGGGCAAAATGTTCCAGTTGCTGATGACGCGTGTCCGGTTCACGGCGCCGGGACACACAAACCTTGCTCGAGCTTTCGCGCTCTGCTCGCATTTCTAAGAACCACAACGCAGGAAGACATTACATAAAGATGCCTAAGATGATCACTAACCCGAGCGCTTCCCTGCATTCGAGCTCCCGCCTTGCGAGAATTGATCGACGCGATATTGCTTGGTTTGCGCTGTTTGTGTTGGCGGGCGGCCTGGCTATCCTCCATCCCATTGTTCTGCTTGTTGCGCTTGCGGTTGCAGCGGCCCTAGGCTTTTGCTGGTTGATGGCCCTGGGTGTGCGGCGCGCGCACCTGGAATTCTGGCAGGTGCTCCTGGTGATTGCCCTGAGCGGGTACATCTTGCTGAGTTACGGATTTGAGAACCTCGCTTTTCACGTAGGCGGGTTTCCCATCATCGTTAGTTACGGACTGGTCTACGCCGCCCTGGCTTTGGCGTTTCTGGCCCATCGCCACTTGATGGCAAGAGCGCTGAAGGAGCCCGCGGTATTGTACATGTTAGTTTTGTTTGTCCTGGCACTTCTGCACCTTGCGATCGAAATTCCCTCGTACGGAATTTGGGCGGTGCGAGACGCCACCATGTGCCTGGACGGCATTTTCATGCTTCTGGGAGTCCTCTGGGCGCTGAAGGCGAACAGTACGGTTTTCATGACCAAGTGGCTGATGGTCATCTTCGTGTTGAACATGTTTTACAGCTTTACTCAGCCGTGGGGGGAAAAGCTCTGGGCCTGGTCTCCCCAAAGCGGTGTTTTTCTCAGCGTCCCGCTTCTGGGAAATTACAACGGCAGAGGAGACCTGCTCTTGTCCGGGGCGCTGTTTTGCATTTGCGTGGGCGGCTATGTGATCAAACGTCCGAGTTGGCTAATGCTCTTTCTAGCTGGCGCGCAATTTCTTGGAATCGCGATCGCCCAGACCAGACGGATGTACGTTGGCGCTGTGGTCGTTCTTATTATTCTGGTGCTTCTGGGCGAAGCCAAGAAATTCGGAAAACTGTTCATTCTGCTTCCCGCATCCGTAATCGTTATCTTGCTGGTGACGACGGTTGGCGGCCTTGAAATAGCCGGCCGCGTCGGCACGGTAAATCTGGACTTTTTCACGGAACACATTCGCAGCATCCATGACTCTGAGGGAACCCCGGGCAGTGCGGTGGAGAGCCGCTTCCTCATGGCCGACGAAGCCATACAGCACTTCCGCGAGCACCCCGTGTTAGGCGTCGGCTTCGGCCAGCCACTGCTTACGGTTATTGACCAGAACAATGGCGCGGTTACGCGAATGCCTCACAACTCAAGCTTAAGCTACCTGGCTCGACTGGGGATCATTGGATTCGCGGCCTGGATTGCCTTCCACTTCTTCTTGATAAAGAGATTCATCAACGCGCTTCGCCAAAGAAAGTCCTGCGACAACCAGCAGGTATCCTCCCTCGTCCTGTGGTTCTTTCTGTTTTACGTTCTCTTCATGATCGGTAGTTTGGTGGAAGCGCCGTTCGAGTTTCCCTCAAGCGCTGTTCCATTCTATTTCTTCATGGGTTTCGCGCTTGGATTGATCCAGCAGTACTTGTCCGGCAAAGACAAAGTCAAAGTCGGCCACCGCTTAGCTGGCTCGTAGGCCGCGTCGAGAATACCTGGCTGCCGTGGAGCGGAGGGGACTCGGTGTACAGCCTACTGTGCACTTCGTGCCGTAAGATATGGAGAAACCAATAATTGTAACGACGAGCTGGGATGACGGCGACCGCGCCGATCTCAGAGTCGCCGACATGCTTCGATCCAGAGATATCTCGGGAACTTTTTACGTTCCTAACACTCCCTACGGAACGCGTCCCTCGCTTAGTCACTCGGACTTGAGAAACTTGTCCTCGGAAGGTTTCGAAATCGGCGCGCACAGTGTTTCGCACAAACTACTCTGGGGGTTATCGGCGGAGGAATTGGCCAAGGAAGTAAGCCCCTGCAAACCGATGCTGGAAGACATTTTGGGAACGGAAGTTCGGATGTTCTGTTATCCCTGCGGCCGGTACGACTCGAACGTTATACGTACGCTGAAAGAGGCCGGCTATTGGGGGGCGCGAACGGTGCGCATGTTGTCCACACGACTGGAGTTCGAACCCTTCGAAATGCCGACCACCGTGCAGATCATCCCGCAGCCGAAGTCGACCTACCTCAAGAATGTGGCCAGAGCACGAAAAATAGAAGGCCTGCAAGTCTTTCTTGCGAACCTGCCGAGGTTGGACAATTGGCTCGAACTCGGGAAGAGGCTCTTTGATTCGGTATTGCTGAATGGTGGAATGTGGCACATGTACGGCCATTCGCACGAGATTGAAAAATTGGGTCTGTGGCGGGAACTGGAGGAAATACTGGACTACGTAGGCAAGCGAAAAGGCGTAATGTACGTTCCGAATTGCGAATTAATCCGGCTTCAATCCCTCCAAGGCAGCCATGCCGGGAACGGCAGATCGTGAAGATAATCCTTGTTCATTGTCATTACAAGGGAACGGGAGGCGAAGACGTCGTCGTCGAGCTGGAGCGTCAACTCCTGGAGAGGGGCGGACACCAGGTTGTGATCTTCCGTCGAAGTAATCGGGACGTGGACTCTTATCCTGGATTCAAGCGGCTAGTGCTGTTGCAGAAGGCTATCTGGAATGACGACGAGCGAAAAGAGTTTGCTGAGGTGCTGCGCGCTGAGAAGCCAGATCTCGTCCACGTCCATAACACCTGGATCATGATTTCGCCGTCGATTTACTCGGCGTGCCGCGAAGCGGGTGTCCCGGTGGTGAAAACGCTGCACAATTATCAGATCCTGTGCCCTGCTGGAACCTTCTTTCGGGAAGGCAAAATCTGTGAAGAATGCGTTGAGCACACTTTGTGGCGCAGCGTCCGCTACAAGTGTTATCGCAACTCTCGGGCCGAAACGGGTGGCGCGGCACTCATGCTGGCTGTGCACCGCGTTCGCCATACGTGGGAGCGAGATGTGACGTCCTATGTCGTCCTCACGGAGTTCGCCCGAAAGAAGTTTCTGGATGGAGGGCTGCCTGCGGAGAAGATGTTCGTCAAGCCTAATTTCGTCTATCCCGACCCGCTGCCGCGGGCTGCGGATGGAAACTATGATGCGATTGGTGATGGAAACTACGCGATATTCGCAGGCCGGCTCTCGCCCGAAAAGAGGGTCAGTACGCTGCTGAATGCCTGGAGTCATCTTCGCAGCTATGTTCCCCTCGTGATTGTCGGCGGAGGGGCCCAGCGCGAGGAACTGGAAGAAGAGGCCATAAGAAACAATCTCGGCATGGTCAAGTTCACCGGCTTGTTGCCACATGACCAAACCATAGCGGCCATCAGGGGAGCACGCTTTCTGGTCTTTTCCAGTGAGTGGTATGAGACCTTCGGTCTCACCATGATCGAAGCCTTTGCCTGTGGTGTCCCAGTCATCTGCTCCAAAATGGGGGCCATGGAGGAGATCGTCGATGAGGGCCGCACAGGTCTCTACTTCAAGGCCGGAGATTCCGAGGACTTAGCCGAGAAGGTAGAGTGGGCTTGGAATCACCCGGAGAATATGCGGCAAATGGGACAAGAAGCGCGGCGGGAATATGAAAGCAAATACACCGCGGAGAAGAATTATCCCCAGCTGATGGAAATCTACCGGCGCGCGGTCGCGGAAAATGACTTTTGAACATGCGCTGGTATTTGTCCCGGCTGGCCTCGATGGGGCCGGCTGAAATCGTATGGCGCGCGCGCTCTGCTGCGAAGCTGCCGCGGGACTGGGCGCACTGGAAGAAGGCGCCGGTAGTGCCGGCGCCCCATTGGAGCCCGCTCCGCGCCCGCACCTACCCCGTACAACTGCATGCCGGCGGTGCGCCGATGGAGCGCATTCCTGTGTTCGATCTGGAGTTTCCCCTGGGATTCGAGTTCGACTGGCATCGGGACTACCGCTACGGTCGGCAGGTCGAGCCTGGTTTCGCCGGTGCGCTGAACATCCGCGATACCGCCGTAGTCAGCGACATCAAGTACGTTTGGGAGCCCAGCCGGCACCAGTATCTTTCCGCACTGGCATTTGCCTCGAACGGTAAAGAGCAGGCGGATTACATAGTACGGTCGATCGATTCCTGGCTGCACGCCAACCCGTACCTTCACGGCGTGCACTGGACCAGCAGCCTGGAACTGGCCGAGCGTGTGATTTCCTGGGCTCTGTTGTACCCGCGGATTGCCGACCGGGTTGCGGGCGATGAGGATTTCCGCCGTCGCTGGCTCGACTCGATCTACCTGCACCTGACGCGCATCGCCGGCAAACTGAGCCTGTACTCATCGGCCAATAACCACCTGCTCGGCGAGTTGGTGGGCTTATTTGTGGGCTCGTCCTGCTTCGACTTCTGGCCGGAATGCAGCGCCTGGCGCAGTCTCGCGCAGAAATTGCTGGAGCGCGAAGTCCTTCTCCAGGTTGGGGAAGACGGGGTGAATCGGGAACAGGCGATGTCGTATCACCTGTTCACGATGGAGCTTTTCCTCCTCGCCTTCGCGATCGGACGCAACACTGGGTCGCCGTTCAGTACTGCCTATGCGGAGCGGTTGCGCGCCATGGCCGGCTTTCTCGAGACGGTCGCCACGTCGAGCGGAGATTTGCCGTGGTATGGCGATTCCGATGATGCGCGTGGGTTCGTGGTGTCGGAAGAAGACAGTCCGCTGGAAGTTACCATGCAATTGGCTGGGTTGCTTTTCGCTGAGCCGCGCTGGTTGCGCTTCCGCACTACGGCCACGGACGCAGCGCGAGCGCTCGTTCCCAGCCTGCTTGGAAATCTCGAGCACGGGGAGAATGCGCCCGCCACACCCCGCGAACTGTTCGCTGACGCCGGGCTCGCCTGCGTGCGCACGCACGACGGCAGCGTAAGTCTGCTGATGGATTTTGGCCCGCTGGGGTTGGGGAGCACGGCCGCGCACGGCCATGCCGACGCGTTGTCGCTCTGGCTCTCAATCGACGATGAATACTTTCTGGTCGATGGCGGCACCTACGCCTACCACTCTCATCCCGAGTGGCGCACTTATTTCCGCAGCACCGCAGCACACAACACGGTCTGCATCGACGGGCGCAACCAGTCGGAGATGGCTGGCCGTTTTCTGTGGAGTTCCAAGGCGAACGCCCGGCTGCTGCGGTTCGAAGACAGCTCCGGACAAGTAACGATCGAGGCCGAACACGATGGTTACTTGCATTTGCCCGATCCCGTGAGCCATCGTCGTACTGTCGGTTTCGATCGTGCGACCGGGAATGTTTCCATCGAAGATAGCTTTCGATCCACCGGGCGGCACGAAGTTGAGTTGTTCTTCCATATGCATGAAGACGCCGATGTCGCTCGCGTCAGCGATGGAGAGGCTGAGGTAGCCTGGCGTCAGCGACGCATTGTGTTCTCCTCGCCGGATCGCAATGCCCGCTGGGAGATCATCAAAGGCTCCGAAAATCCAAAACTGGGCTGGCGTTCGCGCCGGTTCAATCAGAAACAGCCCATCGCCACGCTGCGCATTCGGGTGGAAATCGATGGCTCAACCACAATTCGCACTCATCTGAGGGTCAATTCATGAATATCAGCATCGTCGGTCTCGGTTACGTGGGCACAGTTTCGGCAGCTTGTCTGGCCGGCGCGGGACACCACGTCTGGGGCGTCGACATTAACGTCGATAAAGTACGCATCATCGACGAAGGCCGTTCTCCGATTGTGGAGAATGGTCTGGCGGAAAAAATTGCTAAGGGACGCCAAGCCGGATTGCTGCGCGCCACCGTCGACATCGAAGAAGCGTTGCGGGAAACCGAGCTGTGCTTCGTAGCCGTAGCCACACCGAGCCGTCCCAATGGGCAAATTGATCCGGCTCATCTGTTTCGCGCCTGCGATCAGATTGCCCTGGCTCTCGCGAAACTCGGCCGGAAGCAGATTGTGGTGATCCGCAGCAGCGTGTTGCCCTCTATCTTCGACGACTGCCGCACGATATTTGAGGCGACGGCTCCCGGACTGGTGGAGTTGTGCGCTAACCCGGAATTCCTCAGGGAAGGCACGGCCATTCACGATTTCGAGCAGCCGCCCTTCACGATCCTCGGGACGGAGACCGCGGCTGCGCAGGCTAAACTGCGCTCGCTTTATTCTGACCAGTCAGCTCCCATCTTCGTGCTTGAGCCAAAAGCTGCGCTGATGGTGAAATACGCGAGCAACGCGTTCCATTCCCTGAAGGTAGCCTTCGCGAACGAAATTGCGGCGGTTTGTCAACACGCGGAAGTGGATGCAGAAGCGGTCATGGACGTCTTCTGCAGCGATACCAAGCTCAACATCTCGCGCCGTTATCTTATGCCCGGCTTCGCTTTTGGCGGCTCGTGCCTGCCCAAGGACGTGCGCGCGATTCTTCACGCCGGCAAGTCGCTTGACCTGAACTTACCGCTCATTGCAGGCATATTGTCGAGTAACGAACAGGTTATCGAGCGGGCGTTTCAGAAGATACGGGCGACCGGGAAGAAGCGCCTGGGCCTCATCGGTCTCAGCTTCAAATCGAACACCGATGACTTGCGGGAGAGCCCATTTGTCGAATTAGGCGAGCGCCTGCTGGGTAAGGGCTATGAACTCAGCATCTACGACCCCAACGTCATCGCAGCGCGACTGACCGGCGCCAACAAGCAATACATCGACGGCATCATCCCACATTTGTCCCGTCTGCTGGTTCCGTCGCTCGATAAATTAAGCGATGCGGATCTGCTGATTGTTGGGCACCATTTCGACGGAGTGGATGAGTTGCTGGAAAACACAAGCGCGTCCGTCATCGACCTGGCCGCATACGAAACCGAAACGCAGGCTGCCGCATCAAGGCGCAAGATGGTGTCCGCAAATGCAAACTAACCGCAACATCCTGATCATCGTGCAGAACCTGCCCGTGCCATTTGACCGGCGCGTATGGCAGGAAGCCACCAGCCTGCGCCGCAACGGGTTCGGTGTGGCCGTCATCTGCCCGAAGAAGGGATCATGCACCGCTGCGTATGAGCGGCTCGAAGACATCGATATCTACCGCTATCCACTGATTTATGAAGCCAACAAAGGTGTGGCCGGGTATTTCGTTGAGTTTGTTTATTGCTGGCTGGCTTCTCTGTGGTTGGCGCTGAAAGCCTATGCGCACCGGCCGTTTCACGCGATTCACGCCTGCAATCCGCCCGATACTTTTTTCGCGCTGGCCTTACTATTTCGGCCATTGGGCGTGAAGTTCGTTTTTGATCATCACGATCTGTGTCCGGAGATGTACGTCGCCAAAGGGCGCAATCGCACGGGCATGCTCTACCGCGGCCTGGTGATGCTGGAACGGATGACGTTAAGGTCGGCGGACATGGTCATCGCGGTCAACGAATCGCACAAGGAAATCGCGCTGAAGAGAGGTGGCATCGGCGAAGCCAACGTCACCGTGGTGCGTAGCGGACCTCGAGGAGAATGGGCCGACATCCATTCTCCGTGCCCCGAACTGAAACGTGGACACCAGTACATGGTGATGTACCTGGGCGAAATGTGCGAGCAGGACGGCGTCTCTCACCTGCTGCGCGCGATCCAGACCTGTCGCGGCCTCGCTCCCGACGACACGCTCTTCGCTTTTTGCGGCGGTGGGCCCGATCAGCCGCGCATGAAAGCCATGGCCGAGGAAATGGGCTTGGGACCGGTGGTCCATTTCACGGGTCGAATTCCTGATCAGCAGTTGTGGGATTACCTTTCCACGGCTGACCTGTGTGTCGATCCCGATCCCTTCACCGAGTGGAGCAACATGTCCACGATGAACAAGATGATCGAGTACATGGCGTTTGGGCGGCCGATTGTGGCGTTTGACCTGGTCGAGCACCGCCGCACCGCGGAATCGGCGGCTGTTTCGGCGGCTGTTTATGTAAAGGGAAATGACGATGCGGCGCTGGGCCGCGCCATCCGAGAGTTGCTGCTCAACGCCGAACTAAGACAGAGCATGTCGGCATTCGCTCGCGCCCGGTTCCGCAAAGATCTGGCGTGGGAAAATTCTGAGAAGCATCTGATTGCGACTTACCGCAACCTGCTGCTTCATGAATCGCAAAGCTTACGCACTGCACCAAGCCAACACGGTCGCGCACCGTTAGAACGCGCCGGGGATTGAGAATGAACGGTAACGGAAGCCATAGCCCGAACACGGAGATCTCGGTTTATCGCGATGGTTTGGCGGTAAGCTATCCCCGCATCGCGCCCTTCGACCCCGGCGAGGTGTATCCGGAATCTCCCTTCGGCTCGCGAATTGGATCAGAACCAAATCACGCATACCGCTGCGTGCGTGAGTCGCTACGCCTGCTGGAATTGGATGCGACAAACTTCGGCACTGCATCCTGGAATCCTCTGAAAGCATTGGTTCGGCCCGGTGATCATGTATTTCTCAAGCCCAACATGATTGCGCACAAACACCAGCTCAATGAAGACTGGGAATACGTGATAACGCACGGCTCTGTGATCCGGGGGGTTGTGGATTATGTTTTCATCGCTCTCCAGGGCAGGGGCAAAATCACCATCGGCGATGCGCCTCAGACGGACTCGAACTTTGACCGAATCATTGAGCGCATGGGATTGCCGGAAATGCAACGCCTCTATGCCAAAGAGAAAGGTTGCGACATTGCCCTCGTCGATCTTCGAAAAGAGAAGTGGTTGGAGAAAGATGGAATCTATGTCGAAACCGTGAAGCTGGCGGGCGACCCCGTGGGCAGTGTGGAAGTAGATCTGGCGGGCATGAGCCTTTTCGCGGAACTGGATGGTCGAGGCAAGACCTACTATGGCGCGTACTACGATGTCGCCGAGACCAATGCGCACCACCATGATGGCAAGCATGAGTATTCCATCTCGCGCAGTCCTATTGCCGCCGACGTGTTCATTAGCATTCCCAAGCTGAAGACACACAAGAAATGCGGCGTAACTCTGAACCTGAAGGGACTCGTCGGAATCAACGCTAACAAGAACTGGCTGCCGCATTACATTATCGGTCCTCCCGCTTCAGGTGGCGATCAGTTTGAGAAAGAGTCCGCTAAGGGTCGCATTGAGAACGAGCTCGTGCTGAAAGCCAAGACGTTCTTGCGGGAAGGGAATCCGCTGGTGCAGTATGTGTCGCGCAAAACGAAGCGTCTGGCCTACAAAATCTTCGGCGACAACGAAAACGTCGTGCGGTCAGGGAATTGGCATGGTAACGACACGGTCTGGCGGATGTCACTGGACCTTAATCGAATTCTTCTCTATGCCAATGAAGATGGCACGATGCGTGATCCCAAATCGCCGAAACGCTATATGTCCATCGTCGATGGCTTGATTGCAATGGAGGGCAACGGCCCTGTCGCCGGCACCCCCAAGTCCTGTGGTCTGGTCGCCGCGGGATTTGACCCGGTCGCGGTGGACGCAGCGTGCGCAAGGTTGATGGGGTTTGACCAAGCCAAACTCATGCTGATTCAGCGTGCGTTCGAGCAGCATCGCTACCCACTGACGACTGCGGACCCAGGTGCGCTCCGTCTCGTCAGCAACGTCGGAGCGTGGGATTGCAGCGTGAATGAGTTGTCGCCGGACTCGCTGCTGTGGTTCAAGCCGCATTTTGGCTGGACAGGTCACGTAGAACTCCAACCAACGGTGGGACGGTAACCATGAACTACGGTTCGAAACGGCAACGCAACCTATACTTCGGGATGCCGTATCTGGGAAAGAATCTGCTGGGGACAGTCTACGGGTTCGATCAGAGGCGGAAGCGTTACGGCAAGTACTTCCGGGCGGCTCTGGAATTCCTGTCCGCCTCGCAAAATTGGGATCGCGAAAAACTTTTGTCCTGCCAGGCAGACCGTACCAGGGAGTTTCTGGAAGAGAGCGTTCGCACCACGCCGTTTTATAACCGTCATCCAGACTATTCGGAGATGCGCTCCACATTGAATTTGGAAGACGCGCCGATACTTTCAAAGAGCACGCTTCGATCCCGGCTGCCCGAGTTTTATGCGGCCAATATGGCCGAACTCAAGCCGATCTGGGCTCATACCAGCGGCACTACGGGGAAGTCTCTGATTTTTCCGCTTTCTCGGTCCTGCTTTCAACGGGAGTACGCGTTTCGCGCTCTTCATTACAGCTGGTGTGGGGTGGATTCTACGTCGCGCGAACCGGTGGCCATCTGCCAGGGGCATCCCGTGGCCCATTACGACCGGCAGGCCCCCCCCTTCTGGGTCAGAGATTACGCCAACAACCTTCTCATTCTCTCTTCGTACCATTTGTCGTTCGCCAATCTCCCTGCTTACGCCCAGGCCCTGGACTCCTTCCAGCCGGTGATGATCAACGGATACCCTTCTTCGGCGTACCTTCTGGCAGTTGCGTACCTCCGCCATGGGAAAGGCTCGCTGCGTCTGAAGGGCGTGTATACGACATCGGAGACGTTGTTGGAATCGCAACGGAGGACGATTGAACAGGCGTTCCAGTGTCGCGTGTTCGACTGGTACGGGAATTCAGAAATGTGCGGCAACATTGTGGAATGTGAGTACGGCGAGCGCCACCTCAAGTATGAGCACAGCTGCCTTGAAGTCGTGGACCAATCGGGAGACCCCGTGGCCCCGGGCGGCACCGGGCGTCTGCTATGCACGGGTTTCGGGAATTCTGCTTTTCCCCTCGTCCGTTACGATATTGGGGATATGGTGACAATTTCCAAATCGCAGACAGCGAAGTGCGGTCGCGGGGGTTTACTTGTGGACCGGATCCTGGGACGGGTGGAAGACTATGTGATCGCGGCGAATGGGAGAATGGTCGGCCGTCTCGACCACTTGTTCAAGGATAGCCAAAATGTTATCGAGGCCCAGGTGGTGCAGACGGTCCCCGGAGAAGTGGTCTTGCGCGTGGTGCGGACGGCTGACTATGGCCCCAAGGATGAGGATGCGATCAGAGAAGAGGCGGCTCTGCGTTTGGGGACGGATACCGCGGTCGTCTTTGAATACGTCGATGGCATTCAGCGGGGCAAGAATGGCAAGTTCCAATTCGTGGTTTCAAATGTCGAAGGCAAGTCCGAAGACAAATCGCTCAGCTTAATCAATGGGTAACCCTTAGGAACGGCTGGAACTAGTAAGCATCACAGATCGAGGTAACCCTGTAGCCCCCTTGGGGATCGCTAAAAGAGTAAATTGCTGGAACACCCATCCGAAAGGAATGTCTCAATTGCTTCAGATAATCCAGTACCAGAAAACCGGCGAGATTACCGTCGATGAAATGCCCGCGCCGAAACTTCGCCCGGGCTGTGTGCTCGTCCGCAACGTATTCTCGCTGATCAGTGCCGGGACGGAACGGACGTCGGTGGAAACTGCCCAGGCATCGATGCTGCAAAAAGCCCGTTCCCGGCCGGATCTGGTTCGCCAGGTGCTCGACAACTACAACCGCGAAGGCCTGATGGCGACGTACAAGAAGGTTCGCGACCGCCTCGATAATTTCAAGGAGCTGGGTTATAGCTCAGCGGGCGTTGTCATTGAATCCGCAGTGGATGACCTCAAGGTTGGGGACCGTGTGGCCTGCGCCGGCGTCGGCTACGCCTCGCACGCCGAGATCGTTTCCGTTCCGCGCAACCTGGTAGTTAAGGTGCCGGACGAAGTCGGGTTCGATGAAGCCGCGTTCACTACAGTCTCCGCGATCGCCATGCAGGGCGTGCGCCAGGCAGACGTTCGCGTCGGGGAGCAGGTCGTCGTCATCGGCTTAGGATTGATCGGCCTGATGACCGCGCAGTTGTTGAAGGCGAGCGGATGCCGGGTCATTGGGATGGATGTGGCTCCCAAGAATTTCGACCTGGCCCTCAAGCTCGGCTGCGATCGGTGCGTCATCAGCAACCGCGATTCGGTCGTCGAAGTGCAGAGCTTTACGCGCGGTTACGGCGCCGATGCCGTGGTCATCACCGCGGCTACCACTTCCGACGAGCCGGTGGAGTTGGCCATTCAATGCGCCCGCAAGCGGGGCACAGTCGTGGTTGTCGGCGCGGTGGGGATGAACATTCCGCGTACTCCGTTCTATGAGAAGGAGATCAATTTCCGTATTTCCTGCTCTTATGGTCCGGGCCGCTACGATCCCGACTACGAGGAGCGCGGACAAGACTATCCCCTCGGATTTGTTCGCTGGACGGAGAACCGCAACATGGAAGCTGCCCTGGACATGATGGCGCAGCGGAAGTTCAACGTCGGGGCGCTGATCACACACAAAATTCCAGTGGAGCAAAGCCTCCGCGCTTACGACATCATTACTGGCAAGGTGCAGGAGAGCTATCTTGGCATTTTGATTCAGTACTCCGATACCAGCGAGACGAATGCAGGCCCACGGCGCGTCGACTTGCATACTTCGGAGCGGACGGCCTCTGGAGATCGAGCAGTTCTAGGGTTTATCGGAGCCGGTAATTTCACCCAATCCGTGCTTATGCCGCCGCTGCTGAAGCTTGCTCCGCGCCTGCGCGGGCTCGCTACCAGCAAGCCGGTGAACGCCAAGACTACAGCGGAAAAGTACAAATTCGAGTTTTGCGCCACCGACGCCAGCGAGATCATTCATGACAAACAGGTGAATCTGGTATTCGTCACTTCGCGTCACGACTCGCATGCGCGCTACGTAACTGAGGCTCTGCGCGCTGGCAAGAGCGTGTTCGTCGAAAAACCCCTGGCCCTGAACAACGAGGAACTCGAAGACATTCTCAGTGCCTACGCCGGAGCCGAGCAGGCAGGAACGGCGCCGCTTTTGATGGTCGGCTACAACCGGCGTTTTTCCGAACCCGTCCGTGCCATCCAGCAGTTGTTTGCGGGACGAACCGAGCCGCTGGCCATGCATTACCGAGTGAATGCCGGCTTGACACCCCTCACGCACTGGATGCAGCATCCGGATCAGGGCGGGCGCTTTATCGGCGAAGGCGGCCACTTCATCGACGTGATGCAGTTTCTTTGTGGCGCTCTTCCCACCAGCGTTTACACTGTGGCGCCCACCGACAGTGCGCGCCGCTACAACAACGACAACGTTTTGATTTCGGTAACCTTCGCGGATGGTTCTGTGGGCACGATTCACTACCTGGCCAACGGCGCTAATGCCGTCGAGAAGGAGTACCTGGAAGTGTTCGGTGACGCAAAAACAGCGCGCATGTGGAACTTCAAGAAGCTCGAAAGCGCTGTTGGACGCAAGAAATCGAGCACGTCGTTTTCGGGAGATAAAGGACACGCTGCCGAGATGAAAGCTTTGCTGGACGGTTTTGAATCCGGCAGCGGTTCGCCCATCGGCATCGACTCGCTGGTGGCAACTTCCCGTGCCACATTCGCCGCGATGGAATCCGTCAGAATGAACTGCGCGGTGCAGGTATAGCCCACCGACTCGTTACGGTTTGGGTGCATTTGGTGCGACGCAAGGTAAATAATCACCGACAACCGTAGTTTGGTCCGCTTCGCTATGGGTCTCCGGATAGCCCTCGTAGCGCCGGCTTGCTCATCTTGTTGCCGACCTGCGCTCGCGATCTTGACCGTAATTCTTCGATTGGTATGATTCGTCAATTGCAAAGTAGGAATGCTCGGAAAGGTGACGCCGAAAATATGCAAGTCCGCCAGCTAGGTTCTTGGGCCTTGGTTGTCAGTGTGTTCGTTGTAGCGTCGGCGTCCTTCAGTTGGGGGCAGGGCCAGTCGAATGCTGTCGTGGTGAGGGCGACCAAGCATGCTTTTGCGCCTCCTCTGAGCCAACTCGTGCCCATTGCTCCGCGGTCTGTGGGGCTGAGTTCGCTTCCCGACAACGACAGGTTGCCGAGACTTGGGTCTCGCTCCGTAAGTCCGGTCCAGGAATCGCTTGCTAAGGAATCATCCGCCGAAACACTTCTCTCTCCCTCGACTCTCTCCGTCAATTCGGGACTGAATATTCTTGGGGTGGGAACGGGCTTTCTTGGGTTCAGCATCCAGGCCGCTGTTGCCGTCCCGAACGGGGCAGCAGGGCCGACGCAGTTTGTGCAAATTGTCAACGATTCCTTCGCCGTGTTCAACAAATCCACGGGCAGTGTGGAATACGGCCCGGCTGACGGCAATACCTTATGGCAGGCCCTGGGAGCACCCTGCTCCAGCAATCCCAGCATGGACGAAAGCGCCCAATTCGACAAGCTGGCACAAGTCTGGGTGATCATGATGCCACTCTATGGGCAACCAGATACCCTGTGTATTGCCGTGTCCACCACGTCGAACGCAACCAGTGGCGGATGGAATCTTTATGCGTTCGAGATTCCACTGACTCCACTGTGCGGCGGCTGCAGGCCGATGTCAGACTACCCCAAGCTGGGCGTGTGGCCGGACGGTTACTACATTACTTACAACCAGGGAGGTTCATCCAATAATTTTCTGGGAGCGGCGGCCTGTGTAGTGAACCGCGCGGCCATGCTGACGGGTGCTGCAGCCACCATGCAATGCTTCAACAACATTCCTGGCAGCACCTACGGCAGTCTATTGCCCGGGGACGTGGACGGGACCACTCCGCCTCCCGCCGGCACGCCGGAGAACTTTGTTAGTTTTGACTATAACGATCAGTCTCTCGACCTTTGGCAGTTTCACGTGAATTGGACAACCCCTGCCAATTCCACCTACACCGGCCCGACGAACATCCCGGTGACGGCGTTCCTGGAGCCTTGTGGCGACACGGTTACGGAAATGACCCCAAGCGACAACTGCGTCCCGCAAGCAGGAACCTCGGAGATGCTGGGCGCCTTCGGCGACCGCCTGATGTACCGTCTCGCCTACCGCAACTTCGGAGCTTACCAGTCTCTCGTTGCTAACCACACGGTCGCAACCGGAACCAACGGCAACCAGACCGGCATTCGTTGGTACGAACTTCGAAACCCGGGGACAGGCTTCGTGCAATACCAAGAGGGAACCTACGCGCCGGATTCCAGCTCTCGCTGGATGGGCAGCATCGCGATGGACAAATTAGGTGACATCGCTTTGGGTTATAACGTCTCCAGCAGTTCGCTGAGTCCCTCCATTCGGTACACGGGTCGTCTGGCCACTGATACTTTGGGTCAGATGGAGAGTGAGGTCGACGTTTTGTCCCAGGCGAACGTCGCACATACATCGCAAACCAATAACGTCCGTTGGGGCGACTTCAGCAGCATGGCCATCGACCCCACGGACGACTGCACCTTCTGGTATACCGGCGAATATCAGACGACGACTGGTTCTGACCATTGGAGTACGCGAATCGCCTCCTTCAGCTTCCCGTCCTGTACCCAGAGCTACACGCTCACGGTAAGTGAAGTGGGGCAAGGGACCGTGACCAGCGCCGATGGTGGGATCAACTGCACCAACGGCAGCGGCACCTGTAGCGCCACTTACTCGAGCGGCAGCTCGGTTACGTTGACCGGCACCGCACCGAGCGGGTGGACGTTTTCGGGATGGAGCGGGGCCTGCAGCGGAGGCAATCCTTGCAGCCTCGTCATGAACAGCGATCTGAGCGCGACGGCCACGTTTACTTCACCAACCTACACGCTTGCGGTGAACGAGGTGGGGCAAGGAACCGTAACCAGCGTCGACGGTGAGATCAACTGCACCAACGGCAGCGGCGCCTGTAGCGCTGTCTACGCAAGCGGCAGTTCGGTTACGTTGACCGGCACTGCGGGGAGCGGTTCGACGTTTTCAGGATGGAGCGGACCCTGCAGCGGAGGCAATCCTTGCAGTCTGATCATGAACACTGGTCTTAGTCCGACAGCTACCTTCACGCCTAACACCTATTGGGCTCTTGTAAAGAAAACATCGAAAGGTGGGAATATCACGAACCTGACGATTCCGGCAACCGGGACGGGGCATTTGATTGCCGTAGCCATGATGTTCAATGGGAAGACGTCGGTTGCCAGCATTTCTGACAATGCGCCCGGCGGCAGCAACACCTACGTCTCCGCTGGGGCGAGAGCTACCACCAGCACGTGGTCAACGGAAATCTGGTATGCAGTGAGTTCGAAGTCTGGAGCTACGGTTGTAACTCCTACGTTTGCGGGTTCGCCTACGAGTGTTCAGATCACGGTATGGGAGGTGTCCGGCGTTTCCAGCTTGAGCCCTGACGCGACCAACATTTCCAGCGGAAGCGTAACGCTCAATAACACACCCGGACCGACGGTCACCACCACGCAGGCTGGGGACTTTGTTGTGTCGATCCTGCTGGCCAACAGCGCCAGCTTCACAGCCATTAGCAGCGGCAACGAGTTCACCGACGATTTCACAACCCTGGGAAACGGGTGGGCGCATATCACGAGTACTTCTGCCACCGCAGGCACGCATCAGGCCAGCTGGTACACGGCTTCTCCGGTGGGTGTGTATTGTGCCAGCACGGTCGCCTTCCTTTCGGCTCAGTAACTCGGTAATGCCCCACCTTTTTCAGCCGCGACGGCGGATCCTCGCCGTTGCATTCTTTCCGCTTGAGTCACTCAGCTACAGCCCTTGCCATCTTTACTTCGTGGGTTTCTGGAATCCTGTAACCGGGCTAGGTGGAACTCTCTACCCCTGGGCCGCGAAGGCCAAAGTGAGATGAGCTTGTTTTCAATTTCAGATTCGTCTGCCACCATGAAAGAGTGCAGGGAAGACAACATGAGGAAAGTCGGGTTCCGGTGGTTGAGTCGTTGGGTTTTGGTTGTGTTTGTCACAGCTTGCTGTGGTTGGGCGCAAACTCAATCGAGGGTAGTCACAGTGAAAGCTGCAAAGCAGGCGTTCGCGCCTCCGCTGAGCCAGCTCGTGCCCATTCCTCCGCCGTCAAGTGCGCCGAATGAGTTTTCTGACGACGATGACCGGATGCTGATGCGCTCGCCGCGCGCCCTTAACTCGATCCGGGATTCCGTCGAGGATTCGGTCCTTCAGGAATCGCAAGACACGACCGTTGGCGCTGAGCTCTCCCCCCTTTCCACAAATGCAGGACTCAACATTCTCGGCATCGGGTACGGTTTTCCCGGTTACACCGAACAAGCAGTCGTTCCCGACGCGAATGGGGCAGTGGGACCGACGCAGTTCGTCCAGTTTGTGAATGAGTCCTTCGTGGTGTTCAACAAATCCAACGGCAGCGTGGCCTATGGCCCGGCTGACGGGAACACCTTGTGGCAAGCTCTGGGAGCGCCCTGCTCCACCAACCCGAACCTTGACGAAATTGTCCAGTTTGACAAGCTGGCGAAGCGCTGGGTGGTGTTGATGCCGGTCTTCATAAACCCCGATCAACTGTGTGTGGCCGTCTCCACCACATCGGACGCAACCAATGGGGGATGGAATCTCTACGATTTTTCGCTACCTCATAACCGAATGCCGGACTACCCCAAGTTGGCGGTTTGGCCCGACGCTTACTACGTGACTTATAACCAGGGCCAGAATCTTGTGTTCGTGGGCGCAGCCGCCTGCGCGTTAAACCGCAGTGCCATGCTGGCGGGTACTGCGGCCACCATGCAATGTTTCGCGAATATCAGCACATCCTACGGTGTTCTGCTGCCTGGGGACTTGGACGGGGCGACCGCGCCTCCGGCGGGCTCGCCCGAGTACTTTCTCAATTTCGACGCGAACGATCAATCTCTCGATCTCTGGCAGTTTCACGTGAATTGGACGACCCCGAGCAGTTCCACATTCACCGGCGCGACGAACATCCCAGTAGCCGTGTTCACCGAGCCTTGCGGCGAGACGATAGTGGAACTCAACTATACGACTGGGGCCTGCATCCCACAGTCTGGAACCACGCAAATGCTCGACTCCTACGGCGACCGCCTGATGTACCGGCTCGCCTACCGGAACTTTGGAGCTTACCAGTCTCTGGTCGCCAACCACGCGGTCGTAACCGGAACCAACGGCAACCAGACTGGCATTCGTTGGTACGAACTGCGAAACACCGGAACAGGTTTTGCGCAATACCAGCAGGGAACCTACGCGCCGGATTCCAGCTATCGCTGGATGGGCAGCATTGCCATGGACAAGACAGGGGACATCGCTCTCGGCTATAGCGTCTCCAGCAGCACCATGAGTCCGTCGATTCGCTACACAGGCCGCGTGCCCACGGATCCTTTGGGCCAGATGGAGAGCGAGGTCGATGTCTTGTCCTCGGCGAGCGTTCCCCATACTTCGCAGACGACCACCATGCGTTGGGGCGACTACAGCAGCATGGTGATCGACCCGACCAACGACTGCACCTTCTGGTATACGACCCAATATCATCCGACGAGTGCGAGTCCACATTGGGCGACTCGGATCGCCTCCTTCAGCTTCCCCTCCTGCACGAAAGCGGCGACCCCTTGGTCAGTTGTAAAGAAAACATCGAAAGGTGGGGATCCAATCACGAACCTGACGATTCCGGCAACCGGGACCGGGCATTTGATTGCCGTAGCCATGATGTTCAATGGGAAGACGTCGGTCGCCAGCGTCTCAGACAACGCCACCGGGGGCAGCAACACCTATGTCTCAGCCGGCGCCAGAGCTACCACTAGCACCTGGTCAACGGAAATCTGGTATGCGGTGAGTTCGAGACCGGGGGCTACGGTTTTAACGCCTACATTTGCCGGTTCGCCTACGAGTGTTCAGATCACGGTATGGGAGGTGTCCGGCGTTTCCAGCTTGAGCCCTGACGCGACCAACATTTCCAGCGGAAGCGTAACGCTCAATAACATACCAGGACCAGCGGTCACCACCACGCAGGCTGGCGACTTTATTGTGTCGGTACTGTTAGCCAACACTGCCGACTTCACCGGCATAACCAGCGGCAACGAGTTTACCGACGATTTCACAACCCTGGGAAACGGGTGGGCGCACATCACGAGTACGTCTGCCACCGCAGGCACGCATCAGGCCAGCTGGTACACGGCTTCTCCGGTGGGTGTGTATTGTGCCAGCACGGTCGCCTTCCTTTCGGCTCAATAACTCGCTAATGCCGCACTCCTTTCCAGCCCCGACGGCGGATCTGCTGGAACGCAACCAGTCCCCTCCGGATTACTTCACCCCACAGAAACAGCGGTACGTGCTTTCCCAGGCCGGGGCGGTTCAGCCTAGTCCAGAGCGCTTAAGCCCTTTGATGGCGCCAGCTTGGAATTTGGCCATGTACCACTGACATCTACTTAACCAGGAAGGAGGTGGATATAACGATCAAGACAGTTCCAGAACGAGCTTCTGTGCCTTGTTTGGTACAAAAGGCTCTGAGGGACTTGCAAAATTCCCCCAAGAGGTCGATAAATGTTTGCTCATTTCCCCCGGTATACTTTGAGCAAGAAGATCACCACGTTGGCTCTGATCGCTTTTTGCGCCGCAGTTGTGGCGGAATGCAAAGCTGCGACGGTCGAAATTCATCCGGGAGCGAATATCCCCAGCGTGGTGGCGGCAAATCCCGCGGGAACAACCTTCATCATCTATCCCGGCACTTATCGGCTGCAGGCGCATATCGTTCCCAAGAACGGCGACAGCTTCATCGGTCAAACAGCGTGTGCGCCACCGGCCACGGCATGCCCGGCCATTCTGAGTGGATCCAAAATCATCGGTTCATCGGCTACTTTCGACGGAACAAACTACGAAGTGACCGGGCAGACGCAACAGGGCACGGTATCCCTGCCCAATACGGTATGTCAGCCAGGCTACCTCGCCTGCAATCTACCGGAGGACCTGTTCTTCGACGGCGCCCCCTATCAGCACTTGTACGCGACTTCTTTGCCCACGATTGGTGCCGGGCAGTGGTGGTTTGACTACACGAACCACATCATATATTTCCACGACAATCCGTCAGGCCACACCGTCGAGACAAGCGTACTGGATACGGCTTTCGATTCTTCCGCCAACAACGTAACCATTCAATACCTGACGATCGAAGAATTCGCGAACCCCCTCCAACGAGCCGGAATCGAGCCTACATCCGGCAATGTGAGCCCCACCTCGAGCTTGAATTGGATGGTTAAGCACTGCGAATTGTTCAACAATCATGGGGCCGGGGTTCGGGTGGCGTTTGGAACCCAAGTTCATAACAGCTACATCCACAACAACGGCAGTCTTGGAGTTCTTGGCGGCCTTGCTTCGACAAGCCCTTCCGGAGTCGTTATTCAGGCCAATACAATCAGTTACAACAACTATGCTCACGTGCTTTCTGACGCAGGCGCAGGAGGAATCAAGTTCGGGTTCACAGCGAATGTCGTCGTTCGCGGCAATAACGTCTGGAACAACGAGGGTACTGGAATCCATTTCGACACCACATGCAAGAATCCGCTGGTTGACAATAACACCGTGGAAAATAATTCGGGCGGAGGCGGTGTCGCTTACGAAGTTAGTGTGAGCGGCGCCACGATTCGAAACAACATCTTAGTGGGCAACGCCCTACCGGGTGGAGTTCCAGTATCTACCGCGGCGGTCGGCAGCTATGCCTCCCAGGGCGTAACGATCTACTGCAACACATTTGAAGTTCCTAATACCGGCAGCGGGGGCGCTAACGGAATGACGATTATCGCCAGCGACCGGGGCTACAACCCGAATCCGCCGTACGAGTATTTGATGTCCACCGGGAACTCCTTCCACCACAATACCGTGATCTGGCAAGCTGGCGCACTGGGCGTGCTTGGGTACCAGCAATGGGATGTGGCCCATCAACCCAACTTCTTTGCGGACAACATCCCCCCCGACAACAACAGCTACCATCTGTCGAGTTTGTCTGTGGCCAACTTTGTCTACGACAACAACAACACGCAAAAGAACACGCGCAAGACTTTCACTGACTACCAGGCGGCTGGCGCCGATGTTCATGGCAGCGCGGACACGAACTACACGAGTGGTTTTCCGGTTGTGAAGATCACGTCCCCACTGGATCAGTCATCGTTCACAAATTCGGTAACGGTCGCCGCTACCGCGTCCGACAAGAAGGGAATCAACAGGGTAGAGTTCTATGTTGACTGGGCCTACGCGGCCACAGTCAGCAGCGCGCCGTACACCTTCGACTGGACCACCGGCACTACGGGAACACACACAGTGTCGGCGGTCGCCTACAGCAACTCTGGAATCCACTCTTGCTTTGCGCTTACGTTGATCAAGCAGTGAGCCGCCTGGAAAATCAGCAGGTGGTGTCGCAGAAAGCCGGCGACGCCACCGTGCTGGCAGAGGGCGCTGAATCTGTGACCTCATCGGAGCGAACTGTGCCTGCCACCGTCCACTGTCTGTGCTAGTATCAGTTTGGTCTACGGCGACAATGGTGACTGCAGGTTGGGTGCGTAGGAATGGCTGGCAGGTGACGATCCAGTGATCCGCCGCCCGATGTTCGTGTTTTTGCTACTGAGTTTGAGCAGCTGGGCGCAGGTCACCCTACACCCCACCGACAACGTGCCTAAAATAGTCGGTTCTAAGGCAGCAGGCACGACCTTCGTCTTTACTCCCGGCACTTATCGGTTATCCCAGTCCATCCTACCCAAGGACAACGATCAGTTCGTAGGCCAGACCTCGTGCGATCCGCCGGCGACCTCCTGTCCGGCCATTATTACCGGCGGAGTTGTGGTTGGTCCATCGGCTGTGTTCGATGGCACCAACTACGCGGTTGCCAAGCAAAGCCAACAGGGACCACGGGGCGTCAGCACCAGGAACTGTGATTCGGGCTGGTCGGCTTGCATTTATCCGGAGGACCTGTTCTTCGACGGTAAGCCTTACCGGCATCTGGACTCACCCACGCTACCGGCGATTGGCCCCGGCGAGTGGTGGTTCGACTATACGAATCACGTCATTTACTTCCACGACGACCCCTCCGGCCACACCGTCGAGACCAGCGTGCTCAACAACGCCTTTGGCGGACCCGCCAACAACGTCGTCATCCAGCGCCTTACGGTTGAAGAATTCGCCAGCATGTATCCGATCGGGGCCATCGGCGTGGCACAAGGCGCCAACGCCCAGAACCAGGGCGCAAACTGGAGAGTCGAGAACTGTGAGGTCAGGTTGAACCATGGTTTCGGGGTGCGGGTTGGCTGGGGTATCCGGATCCTGAATAATTACATTCACGATAACGGCCAGCTGGGAATTGCAGGGGGCGTGACCGTGAGTCAATCCGGCAACGCACACATTCTAATTCAAGGTAATACGATCGATCATAACGACTACGCCCACTTCAATCCGGGCTTCGGCTCGGGAGGCTTTAAGGTTGGGGCCACCAGCGGCGTCGTTCTGCGGGGCAACACTATCCGGAACAATGAGGGCGCGGGTATCCATTTTGACGAAGACAGCCAGAACGAGTTCGTGGACGGCAATATTATCACCGATAACTCGGATTCGGACGCGCTGGTGCAGGAGCTTGGTGCCGGGACGTCGACGTTCCGGAACAACATTGTGCTGCGGAACGGCGCACGTTTGAACAGCGACAACTGGGTCTACCAGATCTCAGTGCGGGCCAGTTCGGGGGTAACGGCCTACTGCAACGTAATGGAAATTCCGCCGGGGCAGGGCATTGGGGGGTGGGGAATCGGTGCGGCGAACCGGGGTTCCAGCCACTATCCGCCCAACCAATATCGCGCCAGCTTCGGCAACTATTTCCATCACAACACGGTGATTTGGGACGCGGGCGCCAATGGAGAAGTGGGATTCCGCCACAACGACCCGGCAAACCAGCCCGATTTTTTCGCCAAGAACCCGCCGCCGGACTACAACTCTTATCACTTGCCCGATCCTTCGGGCGCGCATTTTGTCTACGACAACAACAACTCCCGCAGCAACCGGCCAAAACCCTTCTCCAGCTATCAGGGGTCGCGTGCGGATGTTCACAGTACGGTGGACTCGAACTACACGAGCGGTTTTCCCACCGTGGTGATTACGTCACCGGCAGACCAGTCGTCAGTGGCAAATCCAGTCACGATTGCCGCTACTGCCTCGGACCGAAGCGGAATCAAGAAGATGGAGTTTTATGTCGACTGGCAACTGCAGGGGACGGTGACGAGTTCGCCATACGAGTTCAGTTGGACCAACGGGACCACGGGCGCGCATACCGTGGCGGCGATGGCCTACAGCAATGCGGGAGTCCGTACTTGCTATGCTGTCACTCTAAATGAGCAGTGACCTGGTCGAATCACGCTGAGCAGTGATTCAGGTGGGTTCGGCATCGAAGTTGTTTTGGATATTTAACGCGGCGTGAGATCACGCCTGAGAGGTACAGAGGACTGTGGACGAATTCTTTTGCCAAACCGGCGACCTCATCGGCCCCTCAAAGAGGTACCCGCGTGTGTTGACCATGTTCCGTCAACTACGCAGTAACCTTGAGGAACATGGACTGCTGGGCACCGGCAGGAAGGCGTGGTCCAAGCTATTCCTGAACGGAAAATCGTTTGGACCTCAGCCCGTGCTGCAACCCGTAGGAACCGAGGACTACAGCCAGGTGCTGAGCCTGCAGCCCGGAGAAATTGTCGAAGTAAAGTCTGAGGAAGAAATCCGCCGCACTCTGGATGCCGGTGGAAAAAACCGGAACCTTGGGTTCATGCCGGAGATGTGGAGTTATTGCGGCCGGCAACTGCCGGTGTTGAAGAGAGTCGAAAAGATCTGCCTCGAAAATGAACCCCGCACCGTGCGCCGGCTCGAAAATACGGTGATTCTGGAAGGCGCGTTCTGCAAGGGAAGCGGCATTGGATGCGATCGTGCGTGCTTTTATTTTTGGCGCGAATGCTGGCTTAAGAGAACCTCCAGCATCGGGGCTGCCGACTCTCAGTCCAAAAAGTGAATGCTGGTTTTACGCAATTCCAGCCCCCTCATCTTTCGATAGGAGCAGCGCGCTGCCCGAGCAGATCCGAGCCCTTGACGATTCCGAAATGAAGTCTGCGGACCCTGCCCTCAGCAACTCAGGTTCGCAAGGCTTAACGGCGCAAAGTGAACGTGGAAGCGTCGAATTGCTGGATCGGAGGGGGGATGAATGGCGCCAGCTTTGCCAGGAAGGCGCTTGCAACCAGCCCTTCTTCCGTCCCGAATGGATTTCCTCCTCGATACGAGCCTTTGCCAGCAAGCGCCCCGTGTTACTGATTACCGTGCGCGACGGAAACCGCCTGAGGGCGGTGCTGCCGCTGCTCGAAGAGAAAGCTTGGGCATTCGGCTTTCCGGCTACGAAGCTCCGAAGCGCCGCGGATCATACACCTCGATTTGACTTCATCCACGGCCAGGGCCCAGGCATCGAAGAGGCGCTGCAAGCGGGATGGAGAGAACTCAAGCGCCAAAATCATTGGGACGCCATCGAACTGGTGAATGTGCCGGCGGGAGGAGCAGCAGAACGCCTTCTCGACCTCGCACGGGAAGATGGATTCCTCACTTACCAACACCAGTGTGCGCAGAGCCCCTACATTCCCCTCAACGGAAGCAAGCCGGCTAAGGATTTCTCCCAATTTGCTCTTAGCAGCCGATTCAGGTACAGATTGCGCCATTTTTGGCGGAACCTGGAGAAGACCGGGAAGGTTTCTTTGCGCCGGGTGGAAGCCTCCGATCCGGAAATTCTCCGACAGTTCTACGGACTGGAACAGAGCGGGTGGAAAGGCAAACGCGGAACGGCCATTGCCTGTAGCGGGGAGATGCGGCAGTTCTACGATTCCATCGCGAACTATGCCGCGCAGTATGGCTACTTATCTCTCTATTTCCTGCAGCAAGGCGATTCAGTTCTGGCCGCGCATTTTGCCTTCACGTGTGGTGGGGGATATTATCCGCTCAAAGTTGCTTATGATGAGAAGTACAGCCAATACGGACCGGGACATCTGATCATTGGAGCGGTATTGCAGGATTGCGCGGCACGCGGTCTTTCCGAATTCGACTGTTTGGGACACTGGACCAAAGCCAAAGCAAAATGGGCGTCTCAAGTGCGGCTGCACAACTGCTGCTACATCTTCCGAAGAAGTTTGTCCGGCCGCATGCTGCGTGCGCAAACGCGGATAGGCCACCGGCTAGGAGTAGACATTCGACGGCTAAAACATTTATTAGGGATCGCGCGACGAGGGCACGTGCCTCCGATTGAGCTGAGTGACTCGTGACATTTCGAAGCGGGCTATGCTATTGTGAGTTTCCCGCCGGATTTCCCACTCCCCCGCACGTTGCCGGAAACCCGAGGAATGTGTTATGTCCACTTGCCTCTCATCCCGCCGCCAGAATCAGCGCGTAATTTTAGATCACAGACACGGCCGCTTGAGGCCATGCCTTGGCGAAGCCGTGAGATCTGCGAGGCCAAGATTACTTTGGAACGTCCTGCTGCTGGCGGCGCTGGCGGTTGCATCCCCTTGGGCGAACGCACAGAATCCGGCCGTCGTTGGACAATTTTCCCCGCTGATGAGTTGGCCCTCGAATCCTACCCATGCCGTTCTGCTGCCGAACGGGAATGTATTGTGGTGGGGTTCATTTGCCAACGGCGACAAACCGCAGATCTGGAACCCCACAACCAACACCAACACTCCCGCAACACCGGCGGGTTACAACATTTTTTGTGGCGCCCATTCCGTAATGGGTAATGGCCAGGTGTTGGTCACGGGAGGAGATTCCACAACAAGCACAGGGGTAGCGAACGCCACGCTGTATGACCCGGTGAGTGGGAATTGGACGTCTCTGCCGGATATGAACGCTGGTCGTTGGTACCCGACCAACACTGTGCTCCCCAATGGCGATGTGGTGGTAACTGGAGGCGAGATCAGCCCGCTGTTGGGTGTTGACGCTTTGCCACAAGTCTGGCAGGTTGCCAGCGGCACATGGCGGGACCTAACCACCGCCCAGTTGAATCTGCCACTCTACCCGGAGATGTTTCTGGCGCCGAATGGCACCCTCTTCCTCGCGGGACCGGGTCCTACCTCCGAATACCTCAATACCGACGGCACTGGCAGTTGGACAGTCGGTCCAACCTCGGAGTACGGCAATCGCGGCTACGGCCCTTCGGTTATGTACAACAGCGGGCAGATTATGATCGTTGGCGGAGGCATCGGGCCAACGCCGACCGCGGAAATCATTAACCTGAACGCGCCCAACCCCACCTGGAGCTATACCGGATCGATGGCCAATCCGCGGCGCCAGGCGAATGCGACCGTGCTCCCAGATGGGACGGTGCTGGTGACGGGGGGAACGAGCGGATTAACCTTCGACGATCAAACGAATCCCGTATTTCCCGCCGAATTGTGGAATCCGACCACCGGGACCTGGTCGACCATGGCCAGCCTCAGCATTTATCGCGGGTACCACTCGGTAGCCCTGCTTCTGCCCAACGGCCAGGTGCTTTCGGCGGGCGGACAGTGTGCGACCACAGGCTGCAACCCGAACAGCGCAGAAATCTTCTCACCACCCTACTTATTTGCGGGACCGCAGCCGACGATTACTTCAGCTCCCGCGACTATCAGTGGGGGACAGACGTTCTTCGTGGGAACGCCGAATGCCGCCAATATCACCCAGGTCACTTGGATCCGGCTGGGAGCTGTGACTCATACGTTCAATCAGGAGCAGCGCTTCAGTTCTCTCAGCTTTAGCCAGGCCACCGGCGGCCTTAATGTTACCGCGCCACCGAGCGCGAATCTGGCGCCTTCCGGCTTTTACATGCTCTTCCTGCTCAGCAGTGGGGTCCCGTCGGTGGCCGCGATCATCCAGGTGGATAACTCTTCGTTCGCCCAGAGTGGACCGGGGGTAAGCCTGTCCCAGACTGCGCTTTCGCCCTTCTCGGCAGGGACGTGGGTGGGAGTCACCACGTCCACGAAGTCGGTGCAGCTGACAAATCTGGGTACTGCGCCAGTTACCATCAACTCCATCACCACTGGCCCCGATTTCAGCGTCCCCAGCAATACGTGCGGCGGTCAGCTTTCACCCGGCAGTTGTACCATCAATGTCGCCTTCAAACCCACTGCCGGAGGGCAGTTCAACGAATTGCTCACAATTAGTGATTCGGACTCGAGCAGTCCTCAAACGGTTGCCTTGAGTGGTGTTGGCAAGGCCTTGAAGGCCTCTGCTTCCACCCTGAATTTGGGGAACGAGCCGGTGGGTGTGAGCAGTAAACCTCTTGCTGTCACCCTGACCAACCTTGGTGCGGCTCCGATCGCCGTCACAAGCATCAGCTACTCCAACCCGGAATTCAGTCAGTATGTCCCGAGTTCCACGTGTGGGACGTCGATTCCAGGATTGAGCAGTTGCCAGGTGTTCTCAGTCTTCGTGCCGAACGCGTCGGGCACTCAGAGCGGGACCCTCAGCGTGGTCGATTCCGATCCCAGCAGTCCGACAACGGTCAGCTTGAGCGGAGTTGGCACGGCCCTCAGCTTCTCCCCGGCCCCTTTGCCCTTCGGAAATGAAAACATTCCAAAGACGAGCAACCCGTTGACGCTCACAGTGACGAATGCCGGCACGGTCGCCGTTAACTTCTCAAGCATCGCTGTAGGTGGCGCCAACCTCGGCGACTTCGCGATTCAGAGCAACACCTGTGGAGCAGCGCTGGCGGCGAGTACGAACTGCACCTTGGGAGTGACATTCACGCCGCAAGCAGCCGGCGCCCGGTCTGCGACACTCGGCTTTACGGATGATGCCAGTGGCAGCCCACAGCTGGTGACGCTTCAGGGGAATGGTGTAGTGGGCCCTGCCCTCAGTTTCTCCCCGGGATCGCTGTCGTTCGGAAACGAAAGCATTCCGAAGACGAGCAACCCGCTGGCGGTTACCGTGACGAATGTGAGCCCAGCCACCGTAACCTTCTCCAGCATCGCGATTGGTGGTACCAACCCCGCCGACTTCGCGATTCAGGCCAACACTTGCGGAGCACCGCTGGGTGCGGGTACAAACTGCGCCGTGGGGGTGACGTTTACGCCGCAGGCATCCGGCCTCCGGTCGGCGACCCTTAGCTTTGGGGATAATGTCGGCAACCCTCAGATCGTGCCACTTGGAGGGCATGGCGTCGCCGTGCTGGCGAGTATTGCGGTTACTCCGGTCAATTCTTCGATAGCCATCGGTGGCACAGAACAATTCGCGGCGACCGGTACGTACACCGATGGCAGCACCAACAATCTGACTGCCTCGGCGACGTGGAGTTCCAACAACAGCGGTGTCGCTGCCGTCAGCAACACGAGCGGTTCCCAAGGGCTGGCCACGGGCGCTGCTCGGGGCACTGCAATCATCTCTGCGGCCGTGGGTCCGGTTAAGGGCTCGACCAGCTTGACCGTGCAGGCCAGCACCACAACCACAGTTGCCTCGAACATCAACCCGTCCACATTCGGACAGACGGTTACGTTCACGGCCACGGTCTCGCCGAGCACGGCGACCGGCAGCGTCCAATTTGTTGACTTATTCAACGGCACCCCATACGTCCTTGGAACCGTGCCGGTAAGCGGTGGCAGCGCGGCTCTGCCGATTGCGCTGCCTAGCGGGCTGCATTCGATTACAGCGGTGTACAGTGGTGACGCGAACGACACGACGAGTACGTCGTCGGCCCTGGCGGAAACGGTGAATTGAGGTCCGAGCTTTCGCACGACGCAAAAGTGCGGGGTGGACAAGGTGCATAGTCCGGGAGAATGAGATGAGAGCAGATTTTTCGATCAAAAGGCTAGTCGCAGTTCTGGCGGTAGCCATTCCGTGCGCGCTCGGCGGTGCGGCCGCAGCTGCCGACGGTTACACGGTGGTCGAGCTCGGAGCCCTGCGGCAGAATGGAAGCAGCGTTGGAAGGCATATGGACAGCACCGGGACCCGGGTCGTGGGTAGCTCGGGCTTGATTCACGGAAGCGACACGCGCGCGTTCGTTTGGAGTGCGTCCACAGGCATGCGCGATCTCGGTACCTTCCAGGGAGGAGATTACAGCGAAGCTTTTGGGGTGAATGATTCGGGTTCCGTGGTCGGCGATTCCAACACGCGGGAGAATATCCGGGCTTTTGTGTGGAATGCTCAAGAGGGAATGCGCGAACTCAGTCCGTTACCGGGAGATGTAGCCAGCCGCGCCTTTGCGATCAACAACTCGGGGCAGGTCGTGGGATATTCCAGCGGGAAGAATGGAGTTCGCGCCGTAATTTGGTCCGCCAAACTCGAGGTGCGAAGTCTGGGGACACTCCCCGGAGGGAATTACAGCGAAGCTTATGCCATCAACAATGCCGGGCAGGTAGTGGGGATGTCGAAGGGGCCGTCGGGAGCTCATCCCTTTCTGTGGACCAGCCGCGAGGGCATGGTCGATCTCGGGATACTGCCGGGAAGCGACTCCTGTAAAGCGGTGCGCGTCAACAATGCCGGTCAGGTGGTGGGGTCTTGCACGCTCGGGGCTGGAAGCCGTCCCTTTCTGTGGTCGGAGGAGGGCGGCATGCAGAGTGTGGGTTCGCTCGGTGGGAAAGGTTACGCGGAAGCACTCGGAATCAATGACTCCGGACATGTGGTAGGCGCCTCGGAGACCTCGCTGGGTCCCCGCGCCTTTCTGTGGAGTAAAGCCGGTGGATCGCAGGACATCAATTCGTTGATCCCTCAGACCCATGATGTGCTGCTAGTTCAGGGACTTCACATCAACAATCGTGGTCAGATTCTGGCTGTGGGCAGTGTCCATCACGATCTCACGCACGACCGGGAAGCGAGCCTGGATGATGAAACGCACGCCGGACCGTTGCACGTTTTTCTGTTAACCCCGACCGACTCGCCTCACTAAACTCGCCGCATCAGACATCCGGAGCTTCGGCTCAGGATATCCCTTCTATTCATCACCTTCAGCGAAGCCGCGTCCCGAAGTTTCCTGCCTCGAACATTTCCAGCCTACCCGTTGCTCACTGTTCATTTAGCGTGACTGCGTAGCAACTGCGAATTCCCGCGTTGCTGTACGCCATGGCCGCAACCGTGTGCGCTCCGGTGGTGGCGCCGGTCCAATCGAAATTGTACGGACTGCTGCTGAGTGTCGCCTGCAGGCTCCAGTCCACATAAAATTCCACTTTACTGATGCCACTGGGGTCCGACGCCGTAGCCGTTACCGTGACCGGACTTGTGACCGCTGACTGATCGGCGGGAGAGGCGATCGCCACCGTCGGAAAACCGCTGGTGTAGTTCGTGTCCGCGGTGCCGTTCGCGTCAGCCCCGGCGGATTGGTATTCGGCGAAGGTCTTGTGGGTATTGGATCCGCCGTCGTTATTGTCGTACAGAAAATCGGTGCCTGTAAGACTCGCCTGGTGGTAAGTGTTGTAGTCGGGCGCAGTGTTCTTGGCAAAGAAATTGGGCTGGTTTGTAGGATCGGCTTGCAAAAAGCCAACAAACCCGCCAGCTCCGGAGTCCCAGATCACGGTATTGTGGTGAAAGTAGTTTCCCGTCGAAGTAAGATACTCATAAGGCGGGTTCGGGTCGTTCCCGCGATCTGAAGCGATCACGATGAAGGCATTTTCACCGGCAAGATTGTTTGCCTCGACGACGTTACAGTACGCGTCCATCCCGGTGCTGTTTGCGCTCTGCAGATTGTAAGCTGGGCCGTTACCGAAAGAGTCGGTTGCACCATTGCGCTGCAGGATGTTGTTGCGCACCACTGCGGATACAAGACTGACTTCGTAGACGATCCCGCTCGAGCCGATGTTATCAGTGACGGTGTTGCCGTCGACCAGAGGCGATCTGCTGGAGGTGTCAAAGTGGATGCCAGCGCCAGCGTTGTTGGTGATTGTGTTTCCACGAACGACCGCACCGAGGGTGTCGCCGAACTTAATTCCACCTGCGCCGAAGTTGGGATTCACATTCGCGTAATTGTTGTAGGTAACGGTATTGCCGGAAACCACGACGCCCGATTGGAGCGTGGCCGAGGCCGTCCCACCGCCAACTCCCATCTGTCCGTTGTTGTGGATGTAATTATTGAGAACTTGCATTCCGTAATTTATGTGTACGCCGAGTCCGTGATTTAAGAGAACCTCACAGTCCTCAACCACCCAATCGAGACTCCCGTCCGGAGTCGTACCGCCGGCAGGCATTGGGTCAACACCCCCCTGTTGAAGGGGAGCGGCAAATTCTTCGATCGTCAGATACTGAAGCTTGATGTTGTTGGGGCCGAGCCCGGAAAATACCCCGACTGCCGTGGGCACTACACTGGTCTCTACCACGTGGCCGCTTGGGTTATCGTGAAAGTAAATAATGTGGTTGGTGTAGTCAAACCACCACTGGCCCGTCAGGATGGTCGGCAGTGTAGCTGAGTACAGATGTTGCAGTGGCACGCCATCGAAGAACAAGTCTTCCGGATAGAAACAGCCTAGCCGTCCGGGGTCGCATTTAGTTGTGTATTGTTGAACCCCGTGCTGGGTTTGTCCGGTCACTCTGTAATTCGTTCCGTCGTATACAGCCAAATTCCCAATCAGCCTCGAGCCACTTAAGATGGCTGGGCACGAGGTCGCGGGCGGCGCGCAGGCTGTCTGGCCGACGAAGCTGTCCCCACTCTTCGGACGGATTGCACTCGGCAGGCGATACAGACCTGGTTCGAACACAAATGTTGTGCCCGCGGGGTTGGCATCGACCACGGTCTGGATCGCAGTTCCGGGAGCAATGGTAACGGAAGCCCCCGGATACGCAGAGAGGTTCATTCCCGTGACGTTGGCTCCGTTCACCGTCACTGGCAAGCTGGCTGGACTGAAGCTGAACCCGTTCTTGCGAGCTGTCACTGCGTAAGAACCATTGGCGAGGCCGGTGAAACTGTAGTTGCCGGCGCCGTTGGCTGTGGTGGCGGCGCTGCTCGCACCGCCGAGTGTCAGGGTCGTGCCGGATCCATTCGCCGCCGGAGTGATGGTGCCCGAGATGCTGTATGTAGTCGGGGGCACGGCCGACGCCGTGAAGTTCACTGCCGTGACGTTAGCTCCACTCACCGTCACTGGCGAACTGGCTGGGCTGAAGGTGAATCCGGTCTTGCTGGCGGTCACGGTGTAGGAACCGTTGGCGAGGCCGGTGAAGCTGTAGTTGCCGGCGCTATTGGCTGTGGTGGCGGCGCTGCTCGCACCGCTGAGTGTGACGGTTGCACCGGATCCATTCGCTGCCGGAGTGATGGTTCCAGAGATGCTGTAGGTAGTTGGCGGCACAGCCGACGCCGTGAAGTTCACGCCGGTGACGTTGGCTCCGCTGATCGTAACTGGCGAACTAGCTGGATTGAAGGTGAATCCGGTTTTGCTGGCGGTCACGGTGTAGGAACCGTTGGCGAGGCCGGTAAAGCTGTAGTTGCCGGCGCTGTTGGCTGTGGTGGTGGCGCTGCTCGCACCGCTGAGCGTGACGGTTGCGCCCGATCCGTTCGCTGCCGGAGTGATGGTGCCGGAAACGCTATAGGTGGTTGGCGGCACGTCCGACGCCGTGAAGTTCACGCTGGTGACGTTAGCTCCGTTCACGGTCACTGGCGAACTGGCTGGATTAAAGGTGAAGCCGCTCTTGCTGGCGGTCACGGTGTAAGAGCCGTTGGCGAGGCCGGTAAACGTGTAGTTCCCGGAACTGTTGGCCGTGGTGGTGGCGCTGGCTGCGCCGCCGAGCGTGACCGTTGCCCCGGATCCATTGGCGGCGGTGCTGATGTTTCCCGAGATGCTATAGGTAGTCGGTGGCACTGCCGACGCGGTAAAGTTCTGCCCGGTGACGTTAGCTCCGTT
>JBATXV010000044.1:0-34550 GCA_049673585.1 Candidatus Sulfotelmatobacter sp.
AGAATGGCGGGGACGACGGGACTCGAACCCGCGGCCTCTGCCGTGACAGGGCAGCGTTCTAACCAACTGAACTACGTCCCCACTCGCCAAATCAACAAGATGCGAAATAACCAGTGTTTATGCGGCATTGCGCGATTTGCATAAAATGCCTAGATTGCCCAAAGCGACCTGAATTGCTTGTATTCCGGTCCGAACCGCCCATAAACCGCCCATAAAGTTCGACCACTTCCCTACTCTTTTGCATGTGCAAAACACCTTCTACGGGCTGCGGCGGGCGATCCAGAGTTCTGCCAACCCGGGCAAAACCACCAGCACAACTTTCGCAAATCTTTGTCACACAAATATCCTAACAGCTTCTAGCTGAACACGAAAGACCACCTTCATTTTCCCGGCTCGGACTGCACGAAACTCTCAAATTCGGCCGCAACGGTGATACCAGTTGTTTGTGCGACCGAGCGGCGACCTCTGATGTGGAGACGCCTATCGCGCTCCGGACAGTCTGTATTCTGCGCGAACGTTGAGGACGCCATTGCCATCGGCACGACGACTCTTGCACCCTGCCTCTCTGCACGGAATCTACGGGGTGTTCGAAGAACCGGCCTGCCGTAGCACTACTTGTAGCGAGTCATTCATCTCGGTCACGATCAGGAACCTTCGGGATGAGGCGGGGGACGACGAGTCTCCTGCGGCCTCCGAAAAGGGGTTTACAGCAGGAATCTTTTATAATCATTGCGTGTTACATATGATTCATATGCAAACACGAGAAAATGCCTCCAAAATGAACGGATAGAGTGGGTCCACGGAGATGGGGTTTCCCTCAACGGTACATCTGGGGGGACCGCTTAGGTAGTCAGCTCTGCAATATGGGGATGTTCAGGCTGCCTCAATCGATGAGAATGCAGTCCCGGACCGGCCTTTCCTAGTTGCTGTCTGCGACTCTTGTTGTAAGCACGCTGGGAGGCCAATCGCCATCCGTTGTCACCTGAAAACTGGCTTTCTGGCGAATATCGTCTGAAGAACTTCCAATCATTACATCAAAAGTTCCACGGCTTATCCCGAAAGCATGCTTGTCTGGGTCCCACGACGAGAGTTGTTCAGCGGACAACAAGAAGGTGACTGTCATCTTCTCGCCGGCATTCAGATTGATGCGCTCAAATCCCTCCAATTGTTCGTGCGGCCACTTCGCGCCCGAATCGGCATGGCGCACGTACAACTGCACAACCTCTGCACCCGCCCGCGTTCCGGTGTTCTGGACATCAACGCGTACATGCACTTGTCCGTTACTCGCGATCTGGGTGTGAGATATTTTCATGTTGTTATAGCCAAAGGTTGTGTAGCTCAGGCCATGACCGAATGCGTATTCTGGTCTTTCATTGAGGTACATATAGGTAAAGCCCTTGCTAATATCGTATTGGGTCATCGGCGGCAGCTCCCGATCGCTTGAGTACACGGTGTAGGGGAGCCTGCCACTTGGGTTATAGTCTCCGAAGAGCACATCGGCGATCGCTGTGCCGCCTTCTTCGCCTGCCCAAAACATGTCCAAGACGGCCGGAATGTCCATCTCACGCGAACCCTGTCTCTTCCCTCCCAACGGAGGCCGGGCAAGCGAGACAGGGCCACCGTTGAGCAGCACGACAACCGTCTTTGGATTCGCTTCAAGGACCCTTTGTAGCAGTCTCAATTGCACTGGCGGCAGGGTAATGTATTGACGGTTTATACCCTCACTTTCCACCAGTTGATTTGTTCCCAGGAACAGGATGGCAACGTCGGCTTGCATTGCGACGGACACTGCATCCGTGAAGCTTGTCTTAGGGTTTCGAGTTTTAACAATCCCGCTACCGCGCGCGTACAGTACCTGCGTTCCAGGCCCCACCTCTTTCCGAATGCCGTCGAGCGGTTTCACAAATTTGGAATATAGCCCGGTGTAGTCGGCTCCCGTCTGCGCATAGTCTGCGAATGGGCCGATCACCGCAAGAGTCTTGATCGCACTTTTATCCAAGGGCAGGAAGTGGTTCTCGTTTTTAAGCAGCACAATTGATTCTTGTGCCGTACGCAAGGCGAGTTGCCTGTGGGCCGGCGAGTCGATCACATCTGGAGCGAGCTTCGTGTAGGGAACCATCCCAGGAGGATCGAACTCGCCGAGCCGAAAGCGCACTCTCAACACCCGGCGAAGCGCGTTGTTGATATCCCTTTGAGTCAGAAGTCCCTCGGCTAGCGCCGTCGGAAGCGCGCGCGCATAGGCCCCGTCGTCAAGATCGCTGCCAGCGAGCACGGTCTTTGCCGCGGCTTCCGCGAGAGTCGGGTACTTCTTATAGGCTGATACAAGGTTCTGCACAGCACCGCTATCGGGGACTACAAATCCGCTAAAATTCCACTCATTGCGAAGGATTTCTGTTAGGAGAAGCTTATTTTCTGCGTTTGGTATCCCGTTTATGCCGTTGTACGAGGACATGATCGACGACGCGCCACCCGCCATAATTCCCGCCTTGAACTGCGGCAGGTAATAGTCCCTCAGCATGCGCTCGCTTACCACATCCGAGTCCGTCTTGATGCGGTTTCTCTCATCGTCGTAGGCCGCGTAGTGTTTGAGGGTGGCCGCCAGCTCCAGGTACTTCGGGTCGTTGCCCTGCAAGCCTTTCACGTAGGCGACCGTCGTCCGCGAAACCAGAAGCGGATCTTCGCCAAATGTTTCCCAGATCCGTCCCCAGCGGGGATCGCGATCCATGTTTATCACGGGCGAGCGATAGACGAGTCCGTTATGCCAATACGTCTCTCCGTTCGCGGTAATCGTGTTGGCCTGCCCGTCGATATATTCGGTCCTGCCCGAGACGTTGGGCCAGTAGTTGTTCACCGCCCTGCCTTCATCGGCGATGGCCGCTGCCACCCCGTGGATCAATGTTGGATCCCATGTCGCCGCCATGCTGATTGGCGCTGGGAACATAGTGGTCGGCTGGCTCCAAACGATTCCGTGTAAGCATTGGTTCCAACCGTTCATCGCTGGAATCTTCAATCGTCCTATCGCTGGAGCTGTGGTGCTAAGGAGCGAAGTCATCTCGCTAGGAGTGAGGCGCCGGATCAGATCATGGACGCGCGTGTCGATGGGCTGTGAAGGATCGAGATAGACGGACTGCGCGCTCAGCCAAAGCGGCAACCCACACGTCAATACCAGAATCCCAAGAGCAAACGGTTTCATCTTCTTCCTCTTCAGTTATTCCTGAGCGATAAATCGTTAGAAAAGCTGCTTCAACGCAAATTGGAGATGCCTCGGCTCGTTGCTGGTACTCGTGACCCGCCCGCCGTTGGAGGCATGAGTCGTTGTCGTGCTAAGGGCGGAAAAATACGCAGTGTTTGGCACGTTAAACCCCTCGAACCGGAATTGTAGCTACGAACCTTCGATGACCGAGAACTCTGTGAAGATGGAGTCCTCCTGTGCTTGTGGCGCACCCGCTTCAGGAAGCGCTGCTTTCTGGTTGTCCGGCCTGCGGTTCAATTGCCGTTCGCCCAATTTCTCGCAGGCGCGGAGAAAATCGACAGATATCCGCAGTCGGGCGCGCCCGCCGCTTAAACTGATGTGCAACATCTGTCGTAGCGTCTGGCGATAAAAGGATGCGCTGGAGGTGTCAGCGCCTGGACGGTACTCTAAGTCCCGATCCGCCTCAGGGAGGAACGCAGTTGTGCAGTCCCTACGAGATTGCGGGCAACGAAGACCCAAAGAGCAACTAGACATGGCATAGGTTTCGCTAGGCGTCTACGCTTTCTTCGCCGGCAGGCTCAACGGAGAAGAAGCCCCACAGAAGTCACAGCCTCGCAGCCGGCCGCGTCGGAGTGAGAAAGGCTGCGATCGTCGCTCATCGGTTGAAGTCTCAATCGATTTTCGAGGAAGCAGATTATCCATGAATCGGCTCATTCGACGTCACCCTCTTCGCATCAGTTTTCACTAGCCCAGATGGAGGCCGGTCCGCCGGGGCGGAGGCCCATTCTTTGTTGGGGTTGCTACCCATGCGAAAATGCAGATCGCCCCCAGCAACGATCTCGGCATGCGTCAACCAAGAACGGGTCAATTCCTTGCCGTTCAGTTTTGCGCTTCGGATATAGACGTTCTCCCATGAGTTGTTTTCGGCAACGATGATAAATCTGGACCCTGTAGCGGGGTTATGGATGGTGACTCGATCGATCAGTGGACTGCCGATGACATACACACCTGTTGCAGCGTTGACCGGATAGAAGCCTAGCGCGGTGAATACATACCAGCTCGATAACTGTCCGCAGTCGTCGTTGCCGGGAATACCGGCATGCGTGTTGTTGTAGAGCGCCGCCACTTTGCGCACCCAATACTGCGTCTTCCACGCCGCGCCAGCGAAGGGAAATAGGTACGGATTGTGATTGCTCGGTTCATCGCCCTGGGCATCCTGGCCTACCATTCCTGTGACGTCGGGCCGGGAATCATACACGTACGATGGAGCAGTAAACAAAGCGTCGAGTTTGGTAATGAACGGCGCATCGCCGCCATAAAGATCGATCAGGCCTTGCACATCATGCGGCACGCTGAAGCTGGCCTGCCAGGCATCGCTCTCATCGTATTCGTCATATTCCCGGTCAGGCCGAAAAGGCTCACGCCATTTGCCATCTTCAGTCTTGCCCCGCATGAAGCCGGAGACCGGGTCAAAGACGTTCTTGTAGTTTTGCCCCAGCATGTAGAACATTGCAGCATCGTCGTGCTTACCCAACAGCTCGGCCATCGCCCCTGCGCACCAGTAGTCGTAGGCCAGGTCGAGAGTGCATGACACAGCGTCTGAAGTGCCCACCGGAATGTAGCCGTAACGACGAAACTGCTCTTCCAATTCCTTATTGCCTTGGGCCTCCGCGCCCGTCAGTGCAGTATCACGAATGGCAGCGTAGGCGGCTTGTAGATCAAAATCGCGGAACCCCCGAACGTAGGCTCCCACGATCATGCCGGCAGCGTGAAATCCAGTCATACTCCATGTTTCATTGCCCCACAACGGCCACATGGGCAGCGAGTGCTGGTTAAGCTCCCGATAGTCAGCCAGCAACGTGCGGATTATGTCGTTGGTCCGATGCGGTTGCGAAAGCATGATGAACGGAAACTCGCCGCGATAGATATCCCAGATCGACAGCGTCGTGTATTTGGTAAAGCCGGGATTGGGATGATTCTTGCCATCCTGCCCCCGGTAGGTTCCATCTACGTCGTTGAATGTTGCGGGAGCGACAAGGCCGTGGTATGCGCCGGTGTAGAAGGTTTGACGAAGCGCTTCGTCGGAAAAACTGGCATTCAATACGGCAAGCGCCTTACTCCAATCTTGACCGATCTGGTGCATTACGGCGTCAAAGTCCCAGTGAGGGATCTCGGCGGCCAGGTTCTTCCTGGCACCTTCGATGCTCGTGGGGGATATTCCCAACCGAATCACCAGGGGCTCCGAGGCCGGCGCATGACTGAGGATGACTTTGATTTCCTCGCCAGAGTATTCGCTTGCCGCAGAGGGTGGACTGATCTTCCCGTCCACATTGACCTCGACGGCAGCGGCCGGGCGCGAGAATTCCATGACGAAATACACTTGCCGATCTGCCGCCCATCCGTGAGTGGATCGCTTGCCACTTACGCAGGAATTGCTTTCAATATTGAGTTCCGAATGGTAGACCTTGCACCCCAAACCATGCGCCAGGTCTATGATTACTCCCTGACGAACGCCTGCCGACAATTTGGGGTAGCTGTACCGGTGCATCCCGCAACGGGTGGTCGCAGTGAGCTCTGCCCGCACGTCCGGAGTTTCCAAGTGCACGGAGTAATATCCCGCGCGCGCCTCTTCCCGCTGATGCGAAAAGAAAGAACGATAGCCTGGCGCCGGTCCATCGAAGACCCAGCCGGAGTCGAGTCCCAGCGCCTCGATCTGCATCTTGGCCTCATCCTCCGGAATGCCCGCTTTCCAAGCCCAATTCTTACCTTCGACCAGCGGCATCACCAGAACATCGCCAAGGTCAGTGCCTCCGGTCCCCTGGAGGTGGGTATGGCTGAAGCCCGCCACCACATTGTCCCGAAAGTGGTAGCCCGAACAGTGCTGCCACTCATAGTAGTCTCCCTGTCCGTTCCAGTTGGCTTCCGGAAGTCCACTCGTGTCGGGACTCAACTGCACCAATCCAAAAGGCGCCACAGCTCCGGGAAACGTGTGCCCGCGCCAGCCGGTGCCAATGATGGCCCGCACATCGCGGATCGCTTCCTGGTCCGGAATCTTTCCTGCCTGAGGTGTGGTCTCCTCGGCTGCCGCTTCCTTCGCCCCAGCGAAAACGATGGCCGGAGCCAACGAACCGGCCGCAGCCGCAGCACATGCCTTCAGGAATTCGCGCCTTCGCAACCGAAGAATCTCTTGGTTCATCGCAAATACTCTCGCCGCTGGCTGCTCAACCCATCCATCTCGCATGACGCGCTGAGGTGATTGCTCTCCCCTATTGATGGGCCGCATCCTTGGCGCGCCACTTTGCGGTGAGCTCCTTATCCGACAGAGCTTTGATGTAGACTCCGCCAACCACGCTGCGTGCCTGAAATTCAAGTTGTTTTCCGGTTTTGGTGTCGTACCAGTCGGTCAAAGGGACGCGGCTAGGTGTTTCATTGATCCACCGATAGATAGGATCGATGAGCGCGTTGAACTGTTCTGGGTTTGATGCGAGCGTGGCGGTCCAGACCGACCAGTCAAGTTTTGTATAGTCAGCCCGGATGTCGAGCGGGAGGCCGTAACGATTGATTTTCCCCACGTAAAATGCAACCTCTGTCTCGCGAACAGTCTTAGGGAACAAGTTGTAGCCAAGGACTTGATCCCACACCAGATTGTATTTCTGGCTCCATGTGCCGGGACTGTTGAATGCCAGCTTGTAGTGGTCGTGTTCTTGAGCCATGCCAACCCACTTCACTGCCATACTTTTCGCTGTGGCGTCGTACTCCCTGGCAACGTCTTCCCGGTTAAGAAGGTGCGCAAGATCAGAGTAGGCTTCCAGCGCTTCGATCGCCTTGATGGAGAGATTGGCATTGTGGGCGACGTGCCCGGCAAAGTCGTCGGTGGTGAGTTGATTCTCGGGGTCGAGCCCCTTCGCCCTCAGATATTGAGCCCATTTTGTAAGCTGCGGCCAATATTGTTCCGCGAGCTTCGCGTTGCCCTCGGCCCGTGCCACCGCATCGCCGAGAATGAGCATGTTGCCGCTCTCCTCGACTGGCATCTGGTCCTCCTCGGTCTTTTCTCCGCCCCCGTATACCTGCCCATTGGCCAGAGGATACTGGCCAAGGTCATGAGGGGAGAATGGGAACCGCCAGCGCGGAAGGGCGGCATATTCGAGCACAGGAAGAAGTTGCGCTTCAAGCAACTTCGGCTGGAAGAAGAGAAAAAATGGCGCTGAAGGGTAAAGCACATCGACCGTGGCAATGAAGCCGCCTGAAAAGTTCTCCTTCGCAAAGAGCATCGGATAGCCGTTTACATCGGCAACCAGTTTATGAGCGGCAATTGTCTGCCGGTATGCCAGAACTGCTATCGCCGCGTAATGTTCGCCACCGACCTTGTTCAAATCTGCAACCAACTCCTTATCGAACGCTTTTCCGCGTGTTTCGAGGTTGGAGTATTGACTCTCGGCGGAGTCGAGCATCTCTTCGACGGTCAAATTGTTGCGCTGCCAGTATGGCCGGAGATTCCGTTGCAGATATTGAATGGCGTAGCCGTCGGTATAAGAGACAAGCAGGTGACGCTCGGCAGGCTCGGCGCCAACGGAACCGAAGTTGAGCATCGCCGCAAGATGCGGGCCTGCCGAATCGGCGGATTGAGGCATCCCAATCGAGTCGCTCGCCGGTACCTTGCCCTGAGCCGCGAAGGCATCGATAGGACCGGAAGTAATCACCGTAGTCGAATCCTCATTTCTGGGAATGGCGAGATGAAAGTAGCCCCAATCGATCCGAAGATCGTCGCCCGAGCGGTTGAGAATGTTCTGGTCGCGCGAGCCGACAGAGAGGACATTCAGCAGCGCGGTTTGGTTGCGGAATGACACAACCTGTTCGCTGCGGTCGTTCACAGCAATCACCGGATCGACATCAAGAAGGACTGAAACCCGGTGCGCGGCCCCATCGGTCGACGAGACGCGCCACGTCAGGTAGGTGACTGGCCGCGAAAGCAGATCCAAATCGCTCATGATCGCGGGAGTAAAGAAAGTGAATTCTAACTCTACGCCGCCTTGGCGAAACTCATAATGAGTATGCGTAGGCAAGATTGCAGTGCTCGATTGCTCCATTGCAGGGATCGACTCGGGGTTGTGACCCATGAAGCGGAATGACTTGCCGTCGATGCGAGCGATGCCGGCGATTGGTTGTGCAGCGCCCGTCCAATGAGTTGTCTCGGAGTCGGTAAGGTTGTCGGTCGTGGACCAGATGCTGAAGTACGGGTCGTGTGTGATGAGCGGGGTCGCCGGAGCCCGCTGTTGAGACAGAGTGGAGGCAACGCCAAGGAAAAAAACAGAAACACAGGCTACGACTGATGCGACTTTCGTCACTGGATCCCTCTTCGACCGCACACTTTCTCAATGAATCACTGATCTACCGACCGGCGTGTTCGCGATCGAAGAACGACTGGGCGCTGGCTGTATGCTGGAAAGCACAACCTCGACGTCATGCTTGCCGGCCAGGGTCGCGGGAATAAAAGCCTCTGGTTGAGCGGCTCCATCCAGCTTGCACTGCAGGATTCTTCTTCCCGCCCCCGTTATCGTGATGTTTAGCACTGCCTGTCGATAATGCACTCCCTGCAACGTAATGGAGCGCAACCCAAGACTGGCTGGAATAGTGGGTTGAAGGCGTATACCTCCATCCTCGAAGTGCATTCCAAAGAGCACTTCATGCACCATGCGCACGTAACCGGTTGCCGACCACGTCTGGTGGCGAACGGAGTCCCATAGCAATCCTGCCTGAACCCCCCCGTAAGGCTCTCCAGTGTAGGGATGATACATTTCCCGGAAATCGCCCGAGCGCAAGGCCAGTTTGGTTTCGTCAAGAAACTCTTGCGCAAACACAGAGGACTCGCCGATCGAGGCCGCCGCCGTAGCCCAAAATGCGTTAATGAATGGCCAGATGGTTCCGTTATGACGTCCGAAGTTTTGGTTCGTCGGATCTCGGTAGCGCGGGTACGGCGGCCAAGTGCAGGCGATGCCCCAGGGCGTTGCGATAGCATGACGAACGATGGCATTCGATTGTCGCTCGCTGCCCACGCCTAACAAAATAGCAAACGCTTCTCCAAGAGCTTCCTGCGTTGAGTCGATCCTGCCATCCCCATCGCGAAGATAGGCGAAACGATCCAGGTTGGGCATCCATAGAATGTGCTGGATGGCGTCGCGCAGGTTTGCCGCTTTCTTATCCAGGTCGTCAGTTTCCTGCGGTGCAGCTCCAAGCCTCCGCCCCATGACCGCAGCCGCCCGATACGCTCCGTAATAGACGCTATTTGTACTTAGCACTTCCATGTCTGCCGCCTGGGGGTAATCAAAAACATTGTCACCATTTTTGTCATTGAAGGGTGGGTCTCGATATGCGGCTTCGCCATCAGCGTAAACGCCCGGCCCTCGAAAAAGTCCTGTGCGTGCATCGTATTCCGTCGACCGCATCGCGGCGAGCGTGCGCAGCGAGACGTCATACGCGCTTTTCAGAAACGGCTGATCTCCAGTAACCTGCACATAATGGAGCGCTGCAAGAATCCATATCACCTTGTCCCAATATTGCCCGCCAATGAATGGCCCATCCGGAGTAAAGTCAACCTCATGCCACAGGGTGCGCTTAGCAATCTCCGGAATCAGCAGAGACGCGGCATTCCAGCTGTTAATGGACGAGTCCCTCGTCCAGGTTCCATATCCCTGCCCGGCTTCGAGCAATCCCTGATGAAGGTTGTACTCCATCACACGCAGGGCAAGCTGGTAGGCCTCGGCAAACTCAGCGACCGGCGCGCCCTTGATTTCCAGTGCTGGCGCGGGGATCCAACGATCTTCCTCCGCGGGCAGAGAGCTGACCCATGCGGGCTGTCCGATGGTGAACGTCGCGCTCAACTGTGCGCTTGAGGAACCACCTGCAAATACTGTGTAGGGTCCCGGTTCCACATTCCACTGCCGTTTTGCATTCCATACCGCAAGCTGGCGCTGCTTGAGCGGGAAGGTAAGCGTTCTGCTCTCTCCCGGCTGAAGGTGGATGCGCTGGAATCCCTCAAGCCCTTTATCGAGGGTAATAACGCTGCTGACATCATGATGCAGGTAGAGTTGCGCAACCTCATCTCCTTCCAGCTTGCCGGCGTTGGTGACAACGACCGTAACCATCAGGTCGTCTTTTGAATTTGGTTCCGGTGCATGTACCACAAGGTCGGAGTAGCGAAAGGTGGTGTAGCTCAAACCGTAGCCGAGCGGGAACAACTCTTCGCTAGTGTGGTCTCGGGCGTCCTTGTCGTGCAACTTCTCCTGCGGCTCTACGTCCGCATCTTCAGCGGCGGAGAGTGCGGTGGGCAGCCTTCCCGCGGGATTGATTGTGCCAACAAGAACCGCGGCTATGGCGCGCTCTCCCGACTGTCCGGGCGACCATGCCTCCAGAATCGCCGGAATGTGCTTCGCAGCCCAAGGCAACGTTCTCTGGAATTTGCTTTCATAGATGATTACCGTGTTTTCGTTCGCCGCGATGATCGCCTTCAGAAAAGTACCTTGCTCGCTTTGTGATTGGAGTGCCTTTCCGCTCTTGGCCCCAGGCGGTGCGGTGGCGGTATCGCGCAGAACAATGAGAACAATATCCGCATTCTTCACATGAGACACGGTCGAATCCGTGTCTCTGCCGTCGTCTGGCATGACCTGCGCATCCAGGAGCAATTTCTGAATCTCCTCGGCAAGCGTATCCGCTGGCGGAGCCGTGTTGATCCTCTTCGCGTCATCGCCTTCTGACGGCGGCTCAATGACAACAATGCGCCTTGACGCGTGCGACAACGGCAGAAGGTGGTTCTCATTGCGAAGCAAGGTCAGGGACTGAACGGCTGTTTCGAAAGACACATCGTATGCACCAGGCACGGTATTAGGCGTAGGCTCGGAGGACGAATCGGGATCGTCGAACAATCCCATGCGGAACTTTGCGCGGAGAACATCACCCACAGCGTAATTGAGAGTCTCCGGTGAAACCACTCCAAACTTCACGCAGTCGCCGATGATGTTTGCCAGCGCTTCGTCCTCATAGTCGTTCCACTGCATTTCTGTACCTGAGTTCAGCGCAAGGCAGATCGTGTCATTTGGAGTTGCTCCGATGTGCTGCGTTTCAAGTAAACCACGGATTGATCCCGGGGCAGCCAATACCACTCCGTGAAAGTTCCATTCGTTGCGTAAGATGTCCTTCAAAAGTCCGGCATTGGCGGCCATTGGAACGCCATCAATTGCTCTGGAGCCTATAACGACTCCCATGGCATTTCCCTCGCGCAAGACGGGCTCGAATGGCTTCAGGAGATCCATCCGCAATTCCCGATCGCCAACCTGCAACGACTTCGCGCGAGGCCCCGAGGCCGTACCCGTCGCAAAATATGCGGGGAACGCCATCACAGAATGTGCCGCATTTGCGGGTTCACCTTGCAGGCCCTGCACGTAAGCGCGCCCCATCTGGCCGATGAGCCACGCATTCTCGCCAAAGCGTTGGTCTACCGGCGTCGACGGCAAGTCAGCTGTAAAGCTGAAAAGCGGGAAGATCACTGAGTTGATTCCGAGGGCTCGTTGGCGAGTGGCAAAAATGCTCGCAGCTTGCTTGGCCAGTTCCACGTTCCAGGTTGCGCAGAGATTTGTCAGAGCAGGAGCGCCGTGCATTTCGGCATTCGCGAATGAAGCTGCGCCGACGGCCAGAGGCGGAATTCCCAGTCTGGAATGTTTCGTCACCCAATCCTGAATTCCATTGGCCGGACCGCTGTCCAGCAAGATGCCTCCAATCCCAGGCGTGGTCCAGGAGGGCTGGCCTGTCTGCGGGTTCGCAACTGCAGTTCCAACTGGCGGGTCAAGCAACCCTGGCGGAATTGGAACCATGTCGAGTTGGTGCGCTTTCTCCGCGAAGCCCATGCGATCCAGCAGATCCTGCACACGCTGGTCTACAGACAACTTGCTTTGCCTATAAGGAGGAACCGCATCCGGAGCGGTCTGCTGCTGGGCATGGAGATGCATGGAAGCCGTACTCGCAGCTCCTAACAGAACCCAGAGGACACACTGGAACAGAGTGCAATGGATTGAAAACTCACGAAAGCATCGCGGCATCGTGTGCCGGTGTAGGCGCAAGATCATACCCTTTTTTACCTTCCCTTGCATGGTTCTCACCTTCCCCCGATCTCTTTTTGACCATTCGTCGAAGGCATCCGATAACTATCAATCCAAGCCGAGAGTCACGTTCATTTCTCGCTGCTAGACGATGTGCCTGCCAGATCCCTTAGTGGCAGAGAGCATTCGCCTTTGCTTTTGTTACAAGAAGCCCAGGAGTTTTGGCATCCACGGTTCCGCTACCATGCCTCCTATTGGCGAGATTTGTCCGTGAGGTCTAGGTAGACTGGATTTCCATTGTCGTAGCGACATCCGTTCAGCAACCAGGTGAACTCAATAATGTTCAACGGCGAGAAAAGCGATTCCTGAACTCCGTCGGCTGCCGGAGTCTTATTGATAGCTTCGACAAACGTTCCAATTTGAATACTTTCACGCAGGACGCCGGAAATGAACGAAACAGCCTGATCTGTTCGCTTGGTGTCGATCAGGCCGTATGCGGTGAGGTTCACATCGGGATACTTGTAATCCTCAAACCCCAACCCACTTTTGCCCGGACGAAACCCTTGATTGAAATAACTCACCAGGCGCGCCTCAATGTCCGGAGAGAATTGCCGTATGGCAAGAGCTTGGGTAATGTACGCAGAAAACGATTCCTTCCTTGGCTCAACGCGATCGTCTCGGGAAAACCGCTTGTCCTTCGTGAAGAAGTACTGGTGTATCTGCGTTGGGTCCGAGAAGAACCACGTCGCGCTCTTCTCAGCCATCTGGGTCTGCTTGCTCCGCCACATATGCGCATCAGATGAGTCTCCTAGTTCGGCGCAGATCAGATTCGCAAAGTCCACGTCATATATCCAGGATGCTGTGAATTCCAAGTCCTTTTCATCCGCGATGTTGTGATCTCCATATATCCAGCGGGGATTCTCCTCTTCCCATAAGAGATTCTTCCTGATGGCTGGGTAGAGTCTCTGAAGCAGTGCCCTATCGTGAGTTTTGGAGTAGAGAATCCATGCGGTTTGTGCTTTTCGGGCCGGGAGAGATTCTCCTGCAATCGCGCCATCCTTGTCGACCAGCGACATCAACCCGGCAAATGCAGACCACGCAGCGTTGCAATCGATATAGCAAAGCCATTGATAGCCGAGCAGGCTATCCCATTGAGCAGTCCCCGGCGCTCTCGGTTCGCCTTCGTTCCAGAGCGAAGGCTTCCCCGTCATTAACTGGTCATAGGCGAACGATGATTCCGGCAATTTTCGAACTACATCTTGGATAATGAAGGTCCAGGCAGCATAGTAGGCCTGACGGTGTTGTGCCGCAGTGACGCCCGACCCTCCGCCCGCTTCGATCCCCCACTTCTGCGGAGCAGGAACACGCCGAAGATCCCCTTCGATCCTGGCTCTTGAATGTGCCAACGTCTCGGAGATGGGCTGATGGAAGCATTGTTTTGCTCGTGCGGTGGCAGTCGCTTCTCCTTCCGAGTGTGTTGCAAAACCGAACCCTATCGCAATCTCCGACGCTCCCGGCCCCAAGTTAACTCTGAGTTCGTACCCACTTGGCTTAATGATTGCATCTGCTTGCAATGGCAGGGGATGCCCATTAACTATGCGGGCGAACACCATTGCATAAATGTAATCATGGGAGGATACGACAAGCATGTCATCAGCATGAATCCAGTTTGCCTGTTCAGTCGCTTCATAGACGCCGCCCAGCTCCACGGTCGCATCGGCGCTGCTCGTGAAAGTCAAATCCCGGATTAGAGAAGAATTGGCGTCTACAAAGAAGTCTTGGCCATGTAGCTGAATGCTGTCGGGGTAGTCTGCGCTAAAGGCAAACTTATATGGAAACCACGTAGTACGCAGCGATGTAGCGGGTTCGGAACTGCTCGCTGAAGTGCTTACAAGCACATGGCTGGTATTAAGTAGCTTGATGGTTCTAGTCCCAACCCAGCCTCCCAAATTCAATGGGATATCTTTCGTTAGGGGCGGGGGGATCTGGGAAACATCAACTGGGCTTGGATTCAGAACGAGCCGGCCGCCTGGAAAGGACAGCCATTGCCAATGATTGGAACCGCTCGCAGAAATGCTATCAGCATCAAACTGAGCATCCCCCGAAAAGTCAACGGTTCCGACGACGTGGTCCTTCGCCAAAGCGCATCGCCCCATCGTCAGAAGCAATACTACAGCTAGGATCGGGGAGTGTTTCATCATCATCAACGCTTGAAACTCCTTCTTCTTATTTCGGCACCGTGTGCAGCTTTGTGCCTGTCACCGTAGAATGTGACGCGATCTCTGTCGAGCAGAACATACGATTGTCAAATCCCAGCGTGGCAGCGGTCCTTTCCCTGTGTTCGTGCTACGAGAAACAAGGAACGTGGTCGGGAACCAGTATTCGGTTACTACACCTCCCTATGGACGAGATTTGTCCGCGAGGTCCACATACACTGGATCTCCACGGTCGTAGCGACATCCGTTCAGTAACCAGGTGAACTCAATGATGTTCAAAGGCGAGAACAAAGATTCCTCAACTCCTTGGGCAGTTGGAGTCATATACGGATTGATAGCTTCGGCAAATGTTCCAGCTTGAATGCTTTCGCGCAAGACGTCGGAAATGAGGGAGACAGCCTGATCTGTTCGCCCGGCGTCGAAAAGCCCGTATACGGTCAGGTTCATATTGGGATACCTGAAGTCGCCCTCAAACCCCAGGCCCCTTTGATTCGGGTGAAAGCCTTGATTGAAATAATCGGCTAGGCGACTTCTGATGTCAGGAGAGAATTGCTGCACGATAGCAAGAGCTTGAGTGATTTCTTTTATGAGCTTAACCCGATCGGACCTTGAGTTGCCCTTGCCATGTGCGAAGGGGAAGTTTTGGTGTATCCGAGTTGGGTCCGAGAAGAACCATGCCCTGCTGTTCTCAACCATCTCGGCCTGTTTACTCCGCCACATTTGCTCATCAGATGAGTTTCCCAATTCAGCGCAGATCAGACTCGCAAAGCCGGCATCATATATCCAGGATGACGTAAACTCGAAGTCCTTCTCCTTCTCGTGTGCGATCTCGTCTGCGGTGTTGTGATCCCCGTAGATACATCGAGGGTTTCTCTCTTCCCACAATAGGTTCTTCCGAATCGCAGGATAGACTGCCTCAAGCTGCGCCCTATCGTGTGTTTTCGAATAGAGTATCCAGGCGGTCTGCGCCTTCCGTGCCGGCAAGGACTCTCCTGCAATGTCGCCATTCGCGTCCACCAGCGACATCAACCCAGAGAATGCCGACCACGCAGCTCTGCAATCGATATAGCAAAGCCATTGATAGCCGAGCACACTATCCCATTGAGCAGTGCCTGGCGCTCTCGGTTCGCCTTCGTTCCAGAGCGAAGGCTTCCCCGTCATTAACTGGTCATAGGCGAACGACGATTCCGGCAGTTTGCGAACCACATCCTGGATAACGAACGTCCAGGCAGCATAATAGGCCCGACGGTGTTGTGCCGCGGTAACCCCGCCCAACCCTCCGCCCGCTTCGATTCCCCACTTCTGCGGCGCAGGAACACGCCGAAGATCCCCTTCGATCCTGGCTCTTGAATGCGCCAACGTCTCGGAGATAGGCTGATGGAAGCATTGTTTTGCTCGTGCGGTGGCAGTCGCTTCTCCTTCCGAGTGTGTTGCAAAACCGAACCCAATCGCAATCTGCGACGCTCCCGGCCCCAAGTTAACTCTGAGCTCGTACCCTTTTGGCTGTATAGCTGCATCTGCTTGCAATGGCATTGGATGCCCGTTAACTACACGGGCGAACATCATTGCATAAACGTAATCAGGGGAGGATACGACAAGCATGTCATCAGCAGGGATCCAGTTTGCCTGTTCAGTCGCTTCATAAACGCCGCCCAGCTCCACGGTCGCATCGGCGCTGCTTGTGAAAGTCAAGTCCCGGATAAGAGAAGAGTCTTCATCCACAAAGAAGTCCAGGCCATGCAGCTGAATACTGCTCCCGTAGTTTGCGTCAAAGGTAAGCTTGTAAGGGAACCACGTCGTGCTGACAGAACTAGCGGGGTCGAGAGTGCTCCCTGAAGTGCTTGCAAGCACATGGCTGATGTTAAGTAACTTGATGGTTCTGGTTCCCACCCAGCCTCCCAAATTCAATGGGATATCTTTCGTTAGAGGCGGGGGGATCTGGGAAACATCAACTGGGCTTGGATTCAGAACGAGCCGGCCGCCTGGAAAGGACAGCCATTGCCAATGATTGGGGCCACTCGCAGAAATGCTATCAGCATCAAACTGAGCATCTCCCGAAAAGTCAACGCTTCCGACGACGTGGCCCTTCGCAGAAGCTAAGAGGTTCAAGGGCATAAACAATAGCGCGAGGCTAACTACCGTGCATTGAAGTTTCCGCATGATTTCGTTCCTCTTTTCCAGATCGCCACCACCGGCAATGCAATAAGTGCTCTTTCGAATGGTGCTCCCCTCCATCTGAATGCAGTGATGACAAGAGCCCTTCAGCTGTGTTCAACGGCAGTATCTCCGGGGGAAACCCGCCGTCGGTTCGGAGCGTGCGCCGCAACTTGAGGGTTGCGGCGGTCGATAATTGTAGAATCCTCCGACTCGCTGACAAGAATTGCTGCCTAGAATGTGAATCGGCCAGAAAGTTGGCCAATCCGATTGCCATACACCCCTGTCACTTGACCAAAAAACTGGTCGTCTCTCCCGGTATCGGGAGCGTTATAGTGATGTTGATTCAGCGCATCGAAGAACTCCGCGCGCAACGTGAAAGCATACCGCCCGTCCTGTCCAAACCTTAGGGCCTTGGCAATGCTTATGTCCGTATCGTTGTAGTTAGGCCCCCAGCCCTGAACAATATAGGGAACGTTTCCGAATTGGCCTATCGGCGGATCGGTGAAGGCACTTGCGTCAAATGCGGTATTGCTTGGGTCAGCCAGATTGTTCAGATCAAGCCTGCCACGTGGATTCTTTCCATAATGGAATCCGGGAGCGACGTTCGATCGGATTGGCCCCATCCAGCCGGGAGTCGAGTAATTCGCGGCCGAAGGTCCGAGAATGGGGCTGCCTGTCTGATAATCGCAGAGGATTCCGATGGTCCAACCACCGATAGCCTGGTTCAGGAGCCTAGACGAGAATGCCCATCGCTTACCAGTTCCGAACGGGAGATCGTAGTTCACATAGCCTTTGGCTACGTTCTTCTGATTAATTCCGACGACCCAATGCTTGGCCTCACTGTACTCCTGGATGTTCTGGAAGCCATAATTGCCGCAGCAGCCTCCAATGTTGTTGGTGGCTTGCACGCTTCCTGTCGCCTTTGACAGAGTGTAGCTCATCTGCATCGATAGCCCATGAGCGTTGTGAGCCTTAGCTTCAACAATAAAAGCGTTGAACTCGCTTACACCAAGAGGAGAACCACCATATTGGATGGGGCCAACTGTTGAAGCCAGTTGAGGATAAGGTGAGATTGCCGACCATGCGTACCCGCTAAACCCCGAATAGGGATAGGGCACACCGGCCGCCGCCGCCTGTCCAGCGTCGTTGACAACGGCATTCACCTGCCCGGATTCAAGTATCGCATTGTATGTCGCCCAGCTCGGATAGTTCAGCGGGGTTTCTAATGCTCCGTCATGAAGGCGAGAGCCCTTATTGCCGACATACTCAGTGCTCAGAAGAATATTTTTCGCCACCTCCCACTCGATGCCGCCATTGTAGTTCTGGACCATTCCTAAACGGAGAGTGGTGGGGTCGACATACCATGGACTTCCATTGCCGGTGGGCAAATAGGTCTGGCTGCTCGTGCGGCTATAATAGAGTGGCTGACCCGGATAGCCATTATTCCAATCGTATGCAGTTGAGCCGCTAACGAAGTTGTTGACCTGATTGTTTGCAATCCAGAACTGGTTGTCTTCGTATGGGCTGAGTCCCCATTGTGTATTGATATTTAGTGGGACATAGTTGATGCCGTATCCTCCGCGGGCTACGAAGTTATTCTTCAAACGATAGGCCGCGCCCAGGTGGGGACTGAACTCCCACAAGTCATTGGTCGTTTCGAAACTCTGACTGCTGTTGGTGGTGAACTGCCACGCTCCTGGATAACTTCCCCAGGCGCCGCTGGGATTCGTCAAATGAGGATTGAATTGTTGCCATTGTCCAAGCGCATCATGAAAAGGCGTGTTCGCATCCCAACGAAGTCCTAACTCCACGGTTAGGCGTTGAGAAGCCTTCCATGAGTCATCGGCATAAAGATCGTAGTTCTTGCGACGCGAATAACTCGGATCAGGTTCCTGAATAGAGGCACTGGTTACATCCCCAAGCATCATGGCTGCGAAACCGGACCCTATAAATGGTGCGACTCGACTGTCAATGGGCCCTCCTGTGTTGTTGGCGAAGTTGTAGATTTGCGGGCCACCAAAGCCATTGTTGTTTTGCATTGCCGAAAACTCGCCACCGAATTGAAACGTGTGCTTGCCTTTCAGCCATGAGACTGCATCCTGGTAGTGGAACACAGCATAATGGTAATGATCTTCGGTGACCTGGCTGGTGCTGGTCTCGCCGATGCCATTTCCACCGCCGAAGTTAAGAATCGGGAAGTTATTGCTATCGCTGTCAGGGAACCCGTAGGTCACTGGATTTTCATGTGGCCATGATGATTCGTCCGTGAAGAGGTGAACGTACGACCCTGACAGAGTATTGACCAGGTTGGGGGTAATTGCGAAGGTATGGCGAGCGCGGTAAATGTGCTGACGGAGAACCGATTGGCCACCACTGCTAAGTGGTCCTCCGGTATAGTAACCGAGCCCGCATCCGGAACACGAACCCGCGTTAAAGAGCTGCACGTATGTAAATCCAAACATAACGCTCTGACCCGCAGTAAGTTTGTGGTCAGCCCGCAAGTCGAAGTTGTCTTTGATCGCAGGCCCCCCGTTATTGGTAGAAAAGTTGTTTGTGATTGTCGGCAAGGTAGGGACATAGTACTTCTGATAGAGAGAGATGATCTTTTGCGACAGAGTGCCGACGAACCTTGATGTCGGAATTATGTTTCCGGGGAATGGCGTTCCGCAGGGAATGCCGTTAACGGATGTCCATGTAGCAGGATCAAAAATCTGGCCATAGAGATAGGGCTGTCCAGTGCACGGGTTGATAATGGGTTGCTGTGTCGTTGGATCATTAATTACGCCCTGGTAGGTTCCCTGGGTAAGGAGAGCGCTGAAATCGCCACCGAGCATGGCCGTTGTTGGAACGGTCGCGCTCGCAGGAGTAAGGATGTTGTTGGTTTGAGAATATCTTTCCCAATCTCCAAAGATAAAAGTATGATTCTTCCAGATCGGGCCGCCCATGCTTCCCCCGTAGTCGTTAAACCTGTCTCTTGCTCTGGCATATTGCGAGCGGCAGGCAGGGACGTCGCCCGAAGATGAGCATTGGGCGAGAAAGTAGTTGTCAGCCCAATCGTTTGCATTTAGATCTTCGTTTTGCGTGTAGTAGAAGGCAGAGCCGTGAAGGGAGTTGGTTCCGGCTTTCGTTTCATATAAGACGGCGCCGCCGCCTGTAGCAGCGCTATCGATTTTGACGCCGGCAATCTGCACTTGCATTTCAGAGACGGAATCTTGACCCTGCGTTAGGACAACGCCCTGCATGGCAGAAGTCGCATCGATGCCGTCAACCAGAACTGACTTTGAAAACTGTTGCGACCCCGCAATGTCGTCCTGATACCAGTATCCCTGCATGGTCGGGACGGTCGCATACTGAATATTGGACGCGTCGCGACCGCCATTCACACTCATAGGGATCGTATTGATATCCTTGCTCTCGACGGTATATGCAACTGTCGAGGTCTCGGTTTCAAGAAGTTGCGGAATACCAGTCACGTGCACTGTTTCAGAGACCGAACCGACTGAGAGCTTGGCATTCACTTCGAGAACCTGCGCAGCAGTCAAGTGCAGATCCGGTACAGAGAATACTTTGAATCCCTGATGTGTGATGTCAAGGGTGTAATCCCCGATCGGCAGGTTGGGGATCGAGTATATTCCGTCCTGGTTGCTGACGCCCTTGAACATCAACTTGGTATCGACGTTCGTGACGGTCACATTCGCTGACGGCAGAACCGCACCGCTGGCTTCTGTTACTGTTCCGGTGACGGTTGCTGCGTCATGTTGCGCCCACGATATTCCTGATGCGATCAGGAATACAGCGGAGAACCGCAGAGTGAGAGTGAGAAGTCTCTGCATTGTCAACTGACATGTCGGTTGCATATGCGTCCCCCTGAATTTAGCGTCTGGTCTCCGATGTTGTGAAGTGTCATTGCGCAAGAATCTCCTCATCTGCGGGAACCGCCTTCAGTGCATTGGCCTGCGCCTGTCCAGCGAGTGTGAGAGTTCTGGACGCGATCCAAATAGAGGCAAGTTGAAGGACCGCCACGATTGGCAATGCGTATTTCAAGGCAGCAATGTCCGAAATCCAGGTTGCAAGAACCAGGAATAAGCCACATCCCAGCGCTCGTCCCGCAAACAGGCCGCATTCGTGATTGAGGATGTACGCGTACTGATTTCTACCCTCGGCACGTGAAACTATTTCCGTGATCAGGAATTGAATTGGGAAGTAGGCCAAATCGAGAATGGGCTTCGCCAATATGAGACAAGCCATGAAGATGATGACGCCCGTTGCGTTGAAGAGGGCGGCGTTGACGACGGTTCCAATGAAGAACAACACGAGACCGATTGAAAACACAAGAACGCGATGATTTGGCTTTGCTACTCTTCCGATTCCATATAGAAAAAACGACGAAACGATTCCTCCGACAGCCTGAATGGTTCCCAAAGTACCTTCTTGCCCCACGAGCATCATGATTAGCATCGCCGGCGCAGTGACTATGTAGCCCTGGACTAAACCTTTGAGTGCGGCCAGCACGAGCATCTTGTGCCATAAAGGATCGAAGCGGAGGAACACAAACGTCGTGAGCGGAGGATTTTCGAATCTTCCAAAGTGCAGGACAATGGATGCGAGAACGGTAAGGACGATGACACAGATCGACACAATCCGATACGCATTATTCGGATTACCGTTAAGCCATCTGTTTCTAGTCGTGCCCGCTATGAACAGACCAATTCCGATAGGGACAATCACTGACGTGAATGTAAGGAAAAAGGACTCCAGGCCGTAGTAGTAGTTTCGATTACTGTCATTGGTGGTCGATAGCACCAAGAAGCCGCGGTTGGCCCAGAACAATCCCGTGGCCAGGCCCATCATGGAGCCGGAGATTGCGATTCCAGACATCGTAATGACGGGCGAAGACATCATCAAGATCATGGCGATCCCGCTCAACAGCATCGCAGCTGAGTAAAGGTGGTTGATACTAACGCTTCTTAGCAGGAACCCATTGATCAGGAAGGCAACTGGCGTGGCAGTGTAGATTGCAAGTTGGTATGTGAGCACTTTACCGACTGCATGAGAGTTGCGCATGACGTAAGCGGCTACGAAAATCTCGAGTACGGGCAGAACAAATGCGTAGAGCATGTTCGTGAGCAGCAGGATCCTGATGTCCCTGGGATACGACAGAAAGAGGTTGTACTCCTTCATGAGCCTGTTCATGCACACTCCCGTAACACGTTGAGGGAAGTGAGAATCTCGTTGATCGAGAATGTAGCTGCGCAAATTACGCTGTCGGAAGCCCCGTAATAAATCGTCAGCCGATCACCATCGACCAAGTGGCCGTTGGTAAAGATGACTTGGCCGAAGAAGCCGTCCTGCTCATAACGGGTGAGCGGCTCCATGATTGGCGTCTCGGAGCGCGCCAACAGCCGCCAGGGTTCATTCAGGTCGAGCAGCAGCGCGCCAAGGCAGTATCGGTTTTCTTTGGTCGCACCGTGATAGATCTCAAGCCAGCCTTCGGATGTCCGGATTGGCGCCGCTCCCGCGCCAACGCGGGCGCTATCCCAGTACCCCTTGCGGCTATGGGCCACGCAACGGTGTCTGCCCCAGTGAATGAGGTCGGGCGATTCGGCGAGCCAAATATAATTGCCGCCCAGTTCCGGGCTGCTGGGTCTGTGGAACGCGTAGTATTTGTCCCCGATTTGCTCCTCAAAGAGAGCACAGTCCTTGTTGTGCGGAGGAAAGATCATCCCCTCATTGGCAAAGTTCTTCCAGTCGCGTGTTGTGCGCAGCCCCACCCCCACTCCGTTATTGGAGACCTGCGTATAAGTCAGATAGTAGGTCCCATCGATCTTCGCTACACGGCAGTCCTCAATCCCGTAGGTTTCCAGTTCGCCGGTACCCACCAGAGGCTGGCTTTGCTCCGGTTCGACGAAGTGGACGCCGTCGTCGCTGGCTAGGAGACGAAGATGGGAGAGAGTTGTGAGGTAGTCCCGCCCCTCAAAACTAATTACGCGGGGATCGCTCAGATCAAGTCTTGGGTCGGCCGAATCGAATTCGAGCACCTCAAGGCGGCCTTCAGGATCAAAAATGGGAAATGAGGTCTTGCCTGGAACTTGCTTTGGGCGTTCTGCCACCCGGATCAGTAACCAGGTCTTGCCCTGAAACCGAAATACTCCGGGATTCAAAAGGCACGTCACTTCCATGCCTGCGACGCTTGGGCGGAGATCCGTTGGCCTGACAATAGGGTTTTGCCCGAAGCGTTGCGCCAGATCGGCCATCGTGGGACCTTTGCGTTCTTGAAGATCGGCTATTGCCACCAAATACGGATTGCTGTGGCCGTCGATAACCTTCCTGCAAAGGCGTGATTCCGAAAAGGGTTTTACAGCATAAATCTTTTATAATCAATGCGATTCACATGTGATTCACACGCACAAGCTCGAAATTACCGGTCAAAGATGCCCACACAGCCGTGGCCCATGGGGAACGGGTTCACCTCAGGGCGACATCTCCACTGGACCAGTCATGTGGTCTGCTCTGCACTGCAGACGATGGTCAGTCAGCGTCAATGCGACTGCAGTTCCAGACCGTCTTTTCCTCGCGCGTTCTGTACGCTACAATCAGGCCGCAATTCAAAACTGCATGTCGCGTCCGGAGACTAAGCTGGAGACTAGCGGAATCAAACTCAGATGGGCAAATCGCTGATGAAGGAAATGGATCCAGAGCTTCGGGAGGATGCTCGCTGGCAGTTGATCGAAAGGATCACCGCAAGCGCTTCCTTCCAGAAGTCCGCCAAACTTAGAGATCTGTTGCGCTTCCTAGCGGAGAAAAGCCTTCATGGCCAGCCGCAGGACCTGACCGAACACCACATTGGCGAGGCCGTGTTTGGCAAAGAGGAGGATTACAGCGTTGTCGAGGACAGTTCAGCGCGCGTGCACGTCCGCCAGCTGCGGCTCAAGCTGCATGAATACTTCGACGGAGAAGGCCGCGACGAAACCTGGATTGTTGAGATTCCGAAAGGAGCTTACACTACGCTATTTAGGCCTGCCCAGCCGAGAGCTTCCACGACGCCTGTAACGGTCGAAACCGGCCAGCAACCCAAATCCTTGATCAGGTTGCTGCCCTGGATGCTCGCGGCGCTGCTTCTCGTCACTACTCTGACTGCCTGGCTTCGCCAGCCACGGCTCACGCCATCTAATCTTCCCCCCTGGCCGCTATCGGCTCTCTTTGATCCGCCCAACCGCCCTGTCGAGGTGGTAGTGGCGGACGTCAACTACGGCATGATGCGCCTCATTGACGAGCAGCCGGTGACGCTGGAGCGATACTTGAGCCCCGCCTACCGCAGCGGAGAGGATATCTCCAATCCGCACCCAACAGGCCGCGAGGCTCGCGTGATGAAGTATCTATCCGGGTCCCTGCTCACCTCTTATGCCGATCTTGTGGTGGTTCAGAGCCTCACGAAGTTGAGCGGTAGCTCTCGCGACTGGCTCGTTATCCGATCGTCCCGCGATCTCCGCCCACGTGACCTGGAGGCATTTAATTTAGTTCTCGTCGGCAGTCCAGGCTCGAACCCATGGGTTTTTTATTTCCAGGATAAGCTGAACTTTCAAGAGCGCGAAGGCGTCGTGGGCGAAAGTCTGAAGTATTTCCAGAATCTACATCCCAAAGCCGGTGAACAGGAAACCTATCACGGACTGGCCTTCACGGGCAGTTCGGGAGAGGACTACGCAACCATCTCACTTCTTCCCCTTGCTAATGGACGCGGCAGCGTTCTCATTCTGCAAGGATTGCAACAAGAGGGTACCGAAGCTGCAGGGCTTTTCCTCGCGGACCCTTACAACCGGCAAAAGCTCCAGCAGGCCCTTGGCATTACAGGCACCCCTGTGCAGCCCGTCTACTTCGAGGCCCTCGTTCGGACCCAGGCTGTGGCCGGCGCCCCCAATGCTACTTCCATCGTGGCCACGCGCCTGATTCATCCGTGATCTAAGCGTCGCCTGGTTGGTCCATCGGACTAGTCCCGACAAACTCGCATCGCGTCACATAGCGGTTCGGTCGGAAGCGGCTTGCAACGGCGAGAACTCCAGCCTTTAGCACAATACATAGTAAGGACGACTAACCTGTGGGATCGTGCAACTTGGGCACACTTTTGTTGTGATGGTCTGCGACCCGGTTCCGCGCCGGTTAGAATGCGGAAATTGGCACCTTGCTGGAAGTCATTGATAAATAAGGAAGATAGCTAGCGGAAGCTGTGTGGGGGCAGCGTTCTAACCAACTGAACTACGTCCCCACTCGCCAAATCAACAAGATGCGCAATCGCCAGCGTTTATGCGGCTTTGCACAATTGTGCATAAAATGCAACGATTGCCCAAATTGACCAGGATTGTCCGCATTCTGGTCGGAACCGCCCATAAACTTCGGCGGTTCCTGAGCCCTCCTGGTATGAACCAGAGGTTCGGCCGACGCCACACTGGAAGTTTGGGCGCATAGGTTGCACCGGAATATCCTAACAGCTTCTCGCAGAACACGAAAGGGCGTCATCACGGGGGAGGGTACTCGCCGATGAACGAGTAATAGATGATCTTTCCGATTTCGACGTATGCTTGTGCGGGCTGGAGTCTCACGGCGTAGCGCTTGCATTGGATGACATCCCATTGCCCCTTGAAAAGGGCATCGGTCCAGAAGCCGAGAATGTCCAGGCCCATGTCGTTCGCACCAGTAAAGCGAATGACTTGTTTGTATTTCTGTTCTTGTGATACGGCCCACTCTTCTGTGAAATCTTCCCAAGTCTCAGGTTTGAATGTTTGAATGAGATCGGCGACGGGGAATGCGAAGCCAGCGCTGAGCTGGGTTGAGCCCTTGGCGTCGCTTACTTTCAACTTTCGCGAGTCTTTAAATATCTGATCGGTATTCACAATAGCCGCGCGCAGCGGCGCAGACCGCGCGACGGAAACCCGCATGAGTGTGACAGTTACCCCTATATCGAGAGAAATGCGGGAACAGGCGAGCATATCAAAGGACTTTGGTTTTTCAGCCATTATTCTTTGGGCAACCGGCTATTTCGAAAAACTCGTATAGCGAATAAACGGCGAACGTTTGTCTATAATACTCCATGTGGGTGACGAACGAGCATCATCGGTGCGACAGCGGTACGCAGGGAAAATTTGCAGCGAATGCAGATGCCACTGCCGCCGCCTCATCGCTCATCCTGCATCACGTTTATCCGAATCGGTTGAGTTGGAGCGAGCTTTTCACTCTCTGAAAAGCAGCAATACGAAACGCGGCCGCACATAGTTAAAAGTATAAGTGCCCGCAGTCATACAATTAACGGGATGGTAGCCGACCCTCACGCCGTCCAGATCTCCGTCGACGGTTCGTGCTTCCCGAACGAGAAGAGGAAATCGGGATACGCCGGAGTCGTAGTCTATCCGGACGATCAAGCCGAACAAGAGGTCGTGTTTCAGGGCTTCAAGGAAAGCACTATCAATCGCATGGAACTCGCGGCTTGTATTGCCGCGATGGACTGGGTGAAAGAAGAAGGAATCGGGCAGTGTTACAACAGAGTGCAGATATTCAGCGATTCACAGTACGTCGTTGACGGTCAGGTTTCCGCTCAGTACTGGCAGAAGTCGAAATGGCGTAACAGTGCCGGACGCCCGGTTGCGAACTGGGAATTGTGGAAAGAGTTTCTGTCATCCCGTTCGAAGGCCGGGGTTCGCATTGATATTTGCAAGGTGAGGAACAAATCCACGTCGCTCCTGCAGCGGGTCGACAAGCTGGCAAAAGCCGCTGCCAAACGGGCAGTTGCTGCCGCAAGTCGAGGACGCAGCGCAGGCGGAGAATCAGATGGTGGAGAAGATCGTTCCTCTGATGCGGCTTCTGACATGGCAGGATTTTGAACTGCTGGTCGATCTGGTTTTTGCGAACAGCGGTTGGCGTCGCCTGGGTCAGGTAGGAAAAACGCAAAAAACGGTCGACATTGAGCTTATGCTGCCGACAACGGGCGAGCGCGCGTTTGTGCAGGTCAAGTCGTCCGCGTCAAAACAGGATCTGACGCAGTATGTAGAACGGCTGAAGGATTCTCACGCCTACGACCGCATGTTCTTCGTCTGGCATTCCGGTGATGTCGGCGAGGTCGAAGAGAGCAACGTCGCACTCATCGGCCCTGGCCGTCTGGCGAGGATGGTTTTCGATGCCGGGCTGACGTCATGGCTGCGCGAGAAGGTATCCTGAACCTCGGGGGAGATATTTGAGTCTCACGATATGGCGCGGTATTCCCCTTCTCGCGTGAGGGATTGTTATCGGGAGGCTGAGACGCGAGGTTCGGTGAGTCCCGCAAGGGCGAGTAGAGCCCGGCCCGGCGAACGCCGGAAACGAGATGGTTCGTAGGGTTTCTCTTGCCGCTTAGATTTCGGGGACGGTCGTACAGCGCCAGCGCCGTGAATGCACGGGTAGCAGACATAGGGTTGGTCAGCGAACAAGATACGCGTAAGCGACGGCGCCGGCGATGGCCAGGGCCAGCAGGATTCCCGCTTCCCACAGTTTGGGCTTGATGACTTCGAGATTAAACTCGCGAATGCGGAGCCGGATCATAACTTAAAGTCTCCCTTCAACTATCGTCGCCAGACTACCGCGGATGCCCTGCGGCGCGGAAGAACTACCTTCCGCATAACTGTCCTCGCTTGTGCGACTTATGCGCGAATACTTAGTCCGGCATATCATGCTGGAAGTAGGAGTTGCGGCCTTGGGCGGCAGGCGTTAGCCTCTGCACAAGTCAGGAAGGTGCTATGCGCGAACTGAAGAAAGAAGAAATCGAATATGCTATAAGCCGCCTCGAAGTCCACATGGCTTCGCGGGGCCTCAACCAGAGCGACCTGGATGAACTGACGGGCGTCGAGCAATCGACGATCTCGAAGATTCTCCACCGCAAGCAGGAACCCAGCCTGGAGAACCTGCAGAAGCTTTTCGGCGGCCTCGGCCTGCAACTCGCGGACGTGCTGAAAGCGGCCGCGGACCGCCTGCCGAAAATCCTTCGCGGCTATCTCGCGACGCCACTGACGGGACTATCCGAAGCGGAGGATTCTTCGGTGAGGGCGGTTGTCGAGGGGGTGCGCCGCTGCGCCGGAGCGGCGGAATTCTCCGATCCGCCCGTCAATGTCTACTGGCCGGGCGAGCATACGCACCCCAAGCGCCACCCGAAATACAAGCCCTCGACCGTGTACCTGATCGACCGCTCGCGGGCCTCAACATTCCATTTCCTGGTCATCCTGTGCGGAGCGCCAAGCTTCGGAGTCGGCCAGGAAAACGAGATCGCAACGCAGGCGGGCGTGCCCGCCATCCGTCTCGTGAATTCGCAGGTGTCGCGGATGATGCTGGGATCGTTCCTCCGCAGCTTCGACGTTCAGTACACCGGCAGCCTGAAGGAAGGGATTTTCGTCAGCGACGAGGACTTCACGAAAGCGCTGCGCGGCATCGTGAAACTCCACTATTCGCACGGCGCCCTTTATTCGACCATGAACGGCAATGATTTCGGGCCGCGTCTGAAAAAGCTTGTCGATGAGCGCGTCCGCGACAGCCGTGCCTTCGCCGAGGAACTGGGCGTAAGTCTGGAGTATGTCCAGGCCCTGATGGTCGAGCCGCTAGCGGTGAGCAATCCGAGCGCCCGGCTGCTGGAGCGCATGAGCATCCTGCTGGGCGAGAGCGTCGGTTTCCTCCTCGGAGAGAAGGAGAAGGACGACGCGATCTACCGGGAGAGCAAGGAAAATTTCAACGCCTGGGTGCGGGAATCCTGCGACGATGTTGATGCGCGGACGGCGAACGAGATCTTCGATCACTGGAAGGTCGACTATTTCGCGCGCAAGGTCGAGAACAGCCCGGTCTCCCTGCGCAGCGAGGTCAGGGCGATGGGCAAAGCCGACTGGGACGGGTTGTTCCGGCTCGCGAAATCGAAGAAACCCGCATCGAAGCAGCAATCCATGTTCGGTACATAGGAGAGACATGTCCCTGCTTGTGGAGCGTTTCGCGGCGGCAAAGGAGGGCGAGGGGCCTCGCAGCCCGCAAGACGAGATCGTTCAATGCGTGAAGGCGCTGCGTCGGCGTCTCGGTCTCCGGGCGGTGGCGCCGGTCCGGCTGGAGTCGTTTCTGGTCGCCCGCAACATACAGGATGTCACCACGGACGACACACTGCAGGCGGACGGGGCGCTGGCGCCGCTGGGCGCGGATTTCGGCGCGGGATTTCGCATGATCCTGCGGCGAGATCTCCCGGAAGGTCGGATTAATTTCACGGTCGCACATGAGATATGCCACACGTTCTTCTACGAGCGCGTGCCGGAAATAAAATTCGCCGCTCATCCCGCCGATCCGGAGGAGGAGCGCCTTTGCAACAGCGGCGCCGAGGAGTTGCTGATGCCGGGGCTGGACGTGAAGCGTCGCGCGAAGGAAAAGTCTGTGTCGCTCGCCGCACTGCAGGCGCTGGCAGCCGATTACCGGGTGAGCGCACCGGCGATGCTGATCCGCCTGCGGAACCTCGGTCTCTGGAAGGCAGAACTCGTGCTGTGGCACGGAATGACCAATGGGACGTTTGCCGTCAAGCGGCAATGGGGCGGACGGATGGCAGACTGGCGCTGGCTGGAAGACGCGATTCCCCGTGCCGCGCTGTCCGCATCGCCGGGGAAAATCCTGTCGGGGCAAACCTTTTGGGTCGTCGACACGCCGCGCGGGCAACGGTTCAAGCCAGTTGTGTATCATGTCGCGCGGCACCGGGGCGACCTGCTGGCGCTCGTGCTGAAGGGACAGAAAAAAAAGCCGCCGCAGGCGTCGTGTTCCGGACAATCGGAATTTTTTCCGCGCGCCCTCAAGCATGAAAAAACGCAAGGAATCCGCTCGCGACCGCGATCCGACGGCCGCGAACGCTGAGTTCGCGCCCCAAGGTGCCGGCCCATAGCATTTGATCCTCCTTAATCATCGCCCGCCCATGCCGAGTATCTGCCGCAACCGCTCCTTCAGCACTGTCTCTGCCGGGCTCTTGCATCCGCGGTTCAGCCAGTTTTCAAAATCCTGAATTTTAACGATGTGGGTGACCTCGGGATTTCGGACCTTCACGGTGACGGTGGTCAGTCCGCGTCCGATCTCTCCCACCCAGTCGTGGCCGCGTGCCGTGGCGAGGGCTTGGGCGACGGCTTCGTAAAGCGTTGCGGCTGTCACGTCGAGCGTGTGCGCAGTCTCGTTCAGATCATGGATAATCACTGTGCAGGCTTTGAGAGGCACGAAGGTAATTTATCATATTCGCTATTTGTTCGCCTTTTCGTCTGACATGTTATATTTACTTCGACAAAACCCTCTCTTTTAGGGGGTTTTGTGCATCAATATATTGACATCGAGGTGCATACTAAGATATTTTAATCATCAAAACCCCCTTTATCGGGGAGTTTTGTGAAGGAGAATATCATGGAGTTCAATACCCGGTCCCTATCGGCGCAGGAAAGCCGGGTTGTGCTTGCGTTAAGAGAACGCGGGCAGCGCGAGGTAACCCGCGCCGACATCGTCAAACTCCTGGGCGCCAGCCTCAAGGCCGCCGACAAAGTCATCGGTTCCCTGCGCCGCAAGGGCTGGCTGGAGCGAGCGGCCTGGGGCGAGTATCTGCTGATACCGCCGGAGCAGGGCCCTGACGCCCTGGGCGACAGCAATCTTCTGGCGCTCGCTAGTCGCATCGCCAATCCTTATTACATCGGCTTCAGCACCGCCGCGGCGCACTATGGACTGACAACACAGCATCGCAACGTGATTTTTCTGGTAACGCCAGAGCATCTGCGCGCGCGGCGCGTGGGAGAGGCGCAGGTGCGGATCGTCAATCCCAAACCGGACAAGTTCTTCGGTTTCGATGCGGTGGATGTGCTCGGCTACAAGGTCATGATCTCCAACCGCGAAAAGACCGCCATCGACTGCATCGACCGCCCGGCACTGGCCGGAGGGACGAGCGAAGCGGTCGTCATCCTCGCGACCGCCAGCCGGCGCCTTGACTGGACCAAAGCTGCCGACTATCTGGAGCGGATCGACTCGACAGCTCTGGTCCGCCGGTTTGCCTGGGTCATGGATCACGTCAAGGCCGACATGCCCGCCGAAATCCGCGAGCGCCTGCTCGTACTCGCCTCCCGTGGACCGAGAACATGGCTCGGAGCTAATCCCCTGCGCAAGGTGCCCGGTGCCATCGGCTACGACAAGACGTGGCGTCTATTTGTCAATGTGACACCGGAAGAGCTGCACGGCAGCGCTGGGCTGGGCCGGCGCAAAGCCGTCAGAAAGGAAAGCTAGGATGCTCACGCAGGCGCAAGTGCAGCGTTACTCCACGGAATCTGGCCTTCGTGACATTATGATCGCGGAGAAGGAAGTGGTGCTGACTTTCCTGCTTCAGCTTCTGTCCGAGCGCGGCATTCTCGACAGGCTCGCCTTCAAGGGCGGGACCTGCCTGCGAAAAATGTTTATCGGCAGCCAGGGCCGGTTTTCAACCGACCTCGACTTCACCGGGATTGAGGAGCACGATCACGAAGACATCATCCTCGAAATGATGCAGGGCTTCGAGCGGCCCTTTCACGGAATTCGGTTCGCGATTCCCGACGACAGCTATTACGAAACGCAGGACGGCCTGTCCTGGGGCGTCAATCCGAGCTATGCGCATGATTGGAACGCTAGCGGCGTGAGCGAGGTCAAGCTCCAGATCAGTCGGCGCGAGACGCCGACGCTGCCGACCGTACGCCTGCCCCAGATCGAGCAGAGTTATTTCAAGCTGTTGTCGTTCGTACCTTCCGAAATCATTTGCCTTGCGCTTCCCGAGATCCTTGCCGAGAAAATCCGCGCCTGTTATCAGCGCAACAAAGCGCGCGACATCTACGACCTGGGCGTATTCGCCACTCGGCCACTCGATCAGGTGCTCCTCCGCCGCCTCGTTGTGCTGAAGCTCTGGCAGGCGCGGGATACGTTCGATCCGGCACGCCTAATACAGAAGTTCGAGGATGGCAGGGGTTTCGACTGGGAAGACCTGCGCCAGCTCCTCAACCGCGCAGCGGTCATTGATCGTGAGACGATTACCGCCGATTGCGTCAAAGGATTCGGATTTCTCGCAGATCTCACGGACGATGAGCGCACGCTCGCCAGTGACAAGTATCAGCGTGAGCAGGTTGTGGCCGAAAGGCTGAGAGCGGCGCCGGCGCGGGGCTGACTGTAGTGTGAGCGGGAGTCCTAGACTATGACTGCAAAGAAAACAAATGTACGGAAGGGGTCTTGCGAACGAAAAGAATCCAAAGAAGAGTAATTAGTCATGACGTGGGTTCATTGCGCAGTCTCGCCTATCCGTGGAGCGAGTATTCGTCCCAGAGCCATCCCATCGACTACCGTTGCCGCGGAATCTTCGAGGTAATAGCGCAGTAGTGACAGGGTGTCTCCGTTGGCCGCTTCAATCCTGTCCAGGTGACATAACAGACACTGCATCGACGTCTGCGCCGACAACAGCAGATTGCGAACGAGGAAATGTGGCGAAACCGCGTCGCCGAGTTGTTCATCGGACAGAACTCCATTGTAAGAGCTTTTAGCCGGCCACAGCCAAATCGAGAGTTCGCCGAGGTAGACGGTCCCCCGCACCCCCTCGACCTCTACCTCGCCTGCAGACCGCGGTCGACAGAAACGGACGAGCGGATAAAAGCGCTCTCGTATCAGTTGCACAATATGCTTGTTCATCAGTTTTCCTCCCGATTTACTTGATCGATCCGACTCTTGGTATTGGGGCTGAGCGGCTTTTCCATGTCTGCTCTTAGAGACTAATTCCGTGGCTGTTGAGGTTGAGTCCGCTGCCGGTAGGAGACTGTGCGTTTTCCGCGACGGAGTGCGTGAGCGAGTGGCCGGCTTGTTCAAGCGCATTTTCGCGTGTGATGGGCTGCGCGTGCCGGTCAAAGAACTGGCCTTGGCTGTCGATGTGTAACCAGCGGTGGGTTTCAGGATGTTGGTAGCTGTGGATGCCGTCGGTTTCGCGTTGCCACTTGTAGACCTGGGCTTCTGTTGGAAGAGCTGTCTCGATCGGGCCGTACTGGCGGTTGCGCTCGGCTTGTTCGGAGGTGAGCTGAGATTGTTGTTCCGGTTTCAATTCATTGAGGTGTTGCATAGTGTGCTCCTTCGGAGTTTGGGATTGTGAATGCGCAGCGGATGCCTCGTGAAAATCGAGGGCGGAGGTTTTGCTCATATCGGTGCTGAGGCGCTGGGCAAGCGTGGCGGCATCATTGGTGTAAATGTGGGCGTCCTCGGACGCGCGGGAGACGGAGACGTAGGCAAAGCGGGGGTTGAGGAGTTCGGAGAACGTGTTGGTGTCCATATTGATGAGGACGCGGTTTTCGGTCAAACCCTGGGAACTGTGGCTGGTAACGGCATAGCCGTGATCGAAGTGCCGCATCCGAGCGGGGTCAAAATTGACAGTTCTTCCGTCATCCATTTTGACGGTCAAGCGATTGTCATTGCCGATGGCTTCGATCCGGCCGCGATCACGGTTGTGCACGTCGAGATCCTTATTATTGTGCGTGAACTGGATGCGATCACCGGTGGAGAACTCGCACGGAAAGTTGGTGTAAACATTTACTCCGCGCAAGCGCTGCGGATCGTAGGCCACCTGTTGGCCATCCGCTCTGGCAACGGTGACCAAATTGTTTGCGGGGTCGGACGCGACGACCGTCGCGTAAGTGTTTTTTTCCAGGCCAAGCTGTTGGCTTCCACGAATGTACTGCAGGGTGTTGCCGGGGTGGTACCTGGCGGCCCATGCTCGATCTGCTCCGGTCATGTCGTTTCGAGCTACGAGCACAGGGAAAGAAATATTCTCTTTCCCGAGTGCGCCAGAAGCTTGTAACTCGATCCTCACGGCCTGATTGATGTCTCGCCGGGAAGCGTTGTCGGGAGAGACGATCAAAGTTTTTTCGGGGTTCGAGGCGTAGTCCTTGGCGATGGCGGCGATGCGTTCTCGGGGATTGGAGAGCTCGGTGACGCGCCCCTGAGCTTGCAACAATGAGATGCCAGTGTGGGTCTCATTCCTGGCAAGATGTTCGACGGCTTTGAGCAATTCGGGGTCTTTCTGCCGCACGATCTGGTCGAGTTGGGCGGTTCGCATTCCGGCGTCCTGCAGTTGCTCGAAGGGTTTTCCCGCGTCTACGGCCTGATGCTGACGCGTGTCGCCGATGAGCAGAACGCGATCCTGGGGGCCTAGCCGGTCCAGGAATTCCTTGATTTGCTGGGTGCTGGTCAGGCTGGACTCATCGACCAGGAAGAGGCGGCGGTTTGCCGTGTCGTCGGGGTTGGTCTGCGCCTGCTCGCGGGTTCCCATCGCCAAATAGGCTTGCAAGGTGTCGGCCGAGATGCCGGCGGCCTCGCGGAGCTGGTGAGCGGCGCGCGCTGTGGGAGCGAAGCCTGCGACGGCGTAGCCGTTGTGCTGGGCAGCTTCGCGGATGGATTCGAGCGTGGTCGTCTTGCCAGCCCCCGCCAGTCCCTGCAAGCCGTGGATTTGATCGCGCGAGGTCAGTATTTCCTCGATGGCGCGGCGCTGGGCCGGGTTCAAAAACTCGAGCGCAGCGGCGTGAGATTCAGCGCGTTCTTCGCTCATGATGGGCGCAAGCGTGTTCTGGCCGCGCTGCATCTGCTCCACTGTCGCTCGTTCTGCGGCGATGGTTTCGGGCGTCGTCAATCGTAGGCCGGTGTCGTGCTTCTGAGCGGCTACCGTTTGGAATTCGCCGATCGCGTGGCGGTGCTTGAAGTTGTCGCGTACCTGGCTGAAAGTAAGGTCTCCCATGCCGCGGCGAAGCGCGTCGCGCATGATGTCGCGCTGGTCGATGACGGCCTCGCGCTCGAAGTTTCGTTCCTTGGCGTAGGAAACGGCTTCCTGCGCGCGTTGGGGCGGGT
>JBATXV010000045.1:0-356967 GCA_049673585.1 Candidatus Sulfotelmatobacter sp.
GTCGAGTCCTAGTCCATCCACAACTAAGTCAGCATTTTGCTAGTCTAGATGGTAGATGCCCAGCGAGTCTAGCGTCGCCGTTACGATGACACGATGACAGCAAGGATGACAGTTGGCTTTGTCCGTCACAACAAGCCCTAGTCCACCTAGAGATGCCCAGGTTATGCTAACCGAGGTAAAGCATTGCAACCAAAGGGGCTTTAGGCCGTTCGGCACTCGAACAATCGAGAACCAACCAACAGTAGTGGCCGTAAGTCCTTTGTTTTCAACAGACGGGTTGAATCTTGCCCGGGGCGGTCAGATTTCAGCCTTTGCTGGTGGCTTTCGGAGGTCAAAGGCTTGCCATATCGCTCCGGTGCGCGACCGGGATAGCTTTTAGGAGGACGTTTTGGACAGCAGCTTCGCTTCGAGCAGCCGCAGACCCGACTCCATCTTCGTCCTGTCGGCCACGAGGTAGTGCTTGATGGTGGTGCTCGGCGAAGAGTGCCTTAGCACCTGCTGGCTCGCCTGCGTGTCACCTGTGAGCGACCACAAGAGGCTTGAGGCAGTCCGACGCAAGGCGTACAGCCCCTTCCACTCGATCTTCTGCTCGTGCTCTACGTTCCACTTCCTGATGGCCGGCAGCACGACCTTGCGAACCATATCCTTTAGATCTTTCGGCTTTCCGGCCTGGTTCTCAAGCACCCAGGTGCGACGGCCCTTCTTTGCTTCGAGACGCATCAGACCGAGGACCGGCTCGATGAGTGGCAAGGTGGCAGCACTGCCCTCCGTCTTGAGGTCGCCGAGCACTCCTCGAACGTAAGCACGACGAAGGTGCAGGACACCAGCTTCCAAGTCCACGCAGTCCCATCCGAGCCCTGCTATCTCACTTGGCCTCAGTCCGAGGAACGCGCCGAGGGCCACGAGCAGCTGTGCGTCGGTCCTGCCAGCGAGGGACGACACCATGTCCTCGACCTCGCGCAGCGAGTAGGACTCGGCCCTGGCTGGCGGCTTCGCCTTCGAAAGGCACTTGGCCTCGCGGAGGGGGTTAGTGTCGAGAGAACCGAGGTTCACGGCGTGGGAGAAGATTCCGCTCGCCAGGCTTCTGATGTGGGATATCGCGTTCCTGCCAAGTCCTGAGTCAGCCAATCCTGTGAGGAACTTCGAAGCATCGCTCGTCCTGTACTCGGCAAGGCAGGTCGAGCCGAAGTGAGGCTTGAGTCTCTGCGACCACAGTTGCTTGTAGGAAATAATCGTCGAGTGCTTCTTGTTGGCCTCGACCCAAGGCAGGTAGGTGAAGTCGAAGAAGTCAGACACCGCCTGGTCGGTGCCCGTCTCTTCGAGTTCGGAGTTGACCCGGCCCATCACCTGTGAGGCTGCATCCCTCACAGGCTTGCACTTGGATGAGTGGAACTCGTCGTCCTTCGCGTGGAGAAGTTCATTGACCTGCTTCCGGTCTGGCCCGTAGTACCTCACGTACCACTTCCCCGACCTGAGGACGATGGACCCTGCTTGGTGCCTGCGTTTTCGCCTAGGAATAGCCATCCCTAGATGTTATCGAGAACCGCCTAAGAACGTAGCCCCCCTAAAGTGCCGTTACCTTGGTGACCGCCTGCCGACTGCAAGCAGTTGAAAAGAAAGGTGGCGGAAGCGAGTCAGAGTCGAACTGACCAAGCCAAGGATAACCTTGGCTTCGCCGGTTTTGAAGACCGGGACAATCACCGGACTGCATGCGCTTCCAGACGAGCCGCTCTGCGCGATTGCGCGAATTCCCGAACAACTAAGGAGCGTAACACCACGCGAAGATCGGCGCTCATCCGCACAATCAACGGCTGATTTTACTCGGCCGCTCTCGGCCCGTCTGCCCCCCGCTACTTCGGCTGCGGCACGATGCGCAGATAGGGTTTGGGTGACTTCCATCCCCCGGGATACTTTTGTTGCGCTTCGTCGTTCGAGACGGAAGGCAGGATGATCACTTCGTCGCCCTGCTTCCAGTTCACGGGCGTAGCAACTTTATGCTTAGCGGTGAGCTGCATCGAGTCGAGGACGCGCAGGACCTCATCGAAGTTGCGGCCTGTACTCATAGGGTAGCTCAGCTGTAGCTTGATTTTCTTGTCGGGACCGACGACGAATACCGTACGCACGGTGGCATTGTCCGCCGCCGTCCGGCCTTCGGAACTGTTCCCGCTCTCCGCGGGCAGCATGCCGTAGAGCTTGGCAATCTTGAGTTCCGGATCGCCGATCATCGGGTAATTCACTTTGTGCCCCTGAGTCTCTTCGATATCGGCGGCCCACTTGCCGTGGCTGCTCACCGGGTCCACGCTCAGCCCAATGATCTTGGTGTTGCGCTTGGCGAATTCCGGCTGCAGGCCGGCCATATAGCCAAGTTCCGTGGTGCACACCGGAGTAAAGTCTTTGGGGTGGGAGAACAAAATCGCCCAGCCATCGCCAATCCATTCGTGAAAGTTGATCGTCCCCTGGGTCGTCTCCGCCGTGAAATTGGGAGCTACGTCATTGATGCGGGGGATTCTCGAAACTTCGATTTCAGTCACTGTGCTCATATTCGTCTCCTCATGAATTCATTGCTTCGAAGCAGTTAGAGTTGGCCAGCCACAGCCGCCAAAATTCGAGTGAGTATCGGATGAAAACGAAACCCACCCGCTTCGCCGGGTGGGTTGGAAGAAATCTCGCAGGCTCCCTACCCACACGGCGGCGAACAAGTACAACAACACAGGCCGCCGGCGTTGGTGGGGCACAACATGGAACAAGAATAGAAGCCAGCCTTTACCGTGTCAACCGGAAGACCGCCAGCAGAGCCGCAGTCCACCGAGTTTTCCTGCATCGCAAAAGCGGCTGAGGGCATCTGTAAGTTTTCACCGCCGTGCGATAAATTCTTCGCTCCGGGAAACAATTCATGAGCCGGCCTCCACGACGTCTGGCGATGGTGCAGTGGGACGTTTTCTCTTCGCGCCCACTCGAAGGCAATTCGCTGGCGGTATTCCTTGACGGCCGCGGATTGACCGACCCTGAGATGCAGGCACTCGCCAAGGAAATGAATCTTTCCGAGACCACATTCGTTCTACCTCGCGATTCCGCCACCGAGCGCGAACGGGGCGTCCGCGTGCGCATCTTTACGGTCCGGGAAGAGTTGCCGTTCGCCGGCCATCCCACGCTGGGAACGGCGTTCGCATTGCGCAGCCGGGGTGACGAAGACCGGGTTAGCGCAGAGAAGCCCGGCCCGGCGCACGTCGTGCTCGAGCTTAATGTCGGCAAAGTTCCCGTGAGTTTCGAGGATTCTCCAGACGCTCCCGCGTTCGGCGAGATGACGCAAGTCAATCCTACCTTCGGGATTCAGCACGCTCGCGAAGCAATCGCGCGGGCGACGGGGCTGCGCACCCAGGACTTCGACGATTCTCTGCCCATTGAAACAGTTTCGACGGGACTTCCCTACACCGTGACCCCTCTGAAGTCGCTCGCGGTGATGCGGAATCTGCAGACCGACGTGAAGCGCGCCACCGAATATCTGTCCCAGACCGATGGCCGTTTTTTTTATTTCGTCACTCGCGAGACCGTGGATCCCGAAGCCAGGCTCCACGCCCGCATGCTCTTCTACAACGGCGAGGACCCGGCCACGGGCTCAGCCGCCGGTTGCGCCGCGGCATGGATGGTGGCGCACGGCGTGGCTAAGCCCGACGAACGAGTGCTCATCGAACAAGGCTTGGAGATGAAACGGTCCAGCCGGATTTTTGTGCGGGCTTCAGTCAGCGATAACCGGGTAGTTAACGTGCGCGTTGGCGGAAACGCGATTGAAATTTTGCGCGGCGAAGTTTTCCTCTAGTCGACGGCCCGCAAACGGCGCAGAATCGGGCGTTTCGCAGCGCAATAAAAAGTCAATGGCCAAAATTTGCCATTTGCTTCGGTGCCACTTTACAGTGGGCGTCCCGTGCCGTTAGCATCGGTTCGCTCCTAAATATTAAATTCTTCACGAACAGAGAAAACTCCCCCTTGACTTCCGGTCACGGCCGGCGGTAGGCGAAGATGGACGGTGAATGAAACCCAAGCGCACGATTCTTTGTGTTGATGACAACGAGCAATCCCTTTCGTACAGAAAAATCATGCTCGAGACCCGCGGCTACCGCGTGGCCAGTTACTCCCGCGGCGAAGAAGCCCTGGAGCGCTTTAAGCAGGGCGGGGTCGATCTGGTGGTCACCGATATGGCCATGCCGGGACTCGACGGTCCGCAGTTGATCGCCGCCATCAAGAATCTGTCGCCCCACACCCCGGCCATCCTCATCTCGAGCAAGGTTCGCGTCTACGATCATGAATCGCAAGCCGACGTTTTCCTGGCCCGCGGAATGTATGCCCCAGCCGATCTGCTGGAGCGAATCCGTCTGCTTCTAGTCCGCAAGCGCGGCCCCAAGCGCATGCAGGAGCGCCCGCAGCAATTCGCGCACCGCCAGGGAGCGGCCTAGAACCGCGTTCACCGCAGAGTAAGCCGAGAGCGCCGAGAAATCTTGGGGATCAGTTCTTTTTCTCTTTTGCTTTCTCGGCGTTCTCTGCGCGCTCGGCGGTTGATGGCTTTCCGTCGTGTAAGATCGACTCAAGCATGGGCGCATTCATCGAAGCCATTGATTTGCACAAAACTTATCGCGTCGGCAAAATCGACGTTCCCGCCCTCCGCGGCATCTCCTTCAACGTGCAGAAAGGAGAATTCGTCACCGTGGTCGGCCCCTCCGGCAGCGGCAAGTCCACCTTGTTCTACCTGCTCGGCGGCCTCACCCGCGCCGATTCCGGCAAGGTAATCCTCGACGGCGACGATTTCGCCACGCTCTCTGATGCCGAGCGCACCCGCATGCGCAAGCGCAAAATCGGATTCGTATTTCAGAAGTTCAACTTGCTGCCTACGCTCGACGCCCGTTCCAACATCGCCATCGCGCAGGAAATCGCCGGCAATGGCGACCGCGATCCCGCCTTCTTCCTCCGCATTTGCGATTTATTGGGACTGAGCAAGCGCCTAAATCATCGACCCTCCGAACTTTCCGGCGGCGAGCAGCAGCGTGTGGCCCTGGCACGCGCCCTCATCAACAAACCAGCGGTCGTCTTGGCCGATGAACCCACTGGCAATCTCGACACCGAAAACTCCAACATCGTTCTGAAGATGTTGCGGCAGTCTAACCAGGAACTCGGCCAGACCGTGCTCATGATCACGCACAATCCCGACGCCGCGAAGTACGGAGACCGCATCATCCACATGCGCGACGGCCACGTCGTCAAGCCTGAGGAAGATCCGCAATGGTCTGTGCACTAGGATCAGCGCACTAAAGCTGCGGACCCAGCGAGTCCCGCGGTCGCCGTTGCCGCCGCTCAACCCCTCATTTATAATCACTTTCGCAGGGCGGGAGTAGCTCAGTGGTAGAGCGCAACCTTGCCAAGGTTGAAGTCGCGAGTTCGACCCTCGTCTCCCGCTCCATTTTTCTTCCCCAAAGGTTCTCCCTCGCGGATAGACTTTTTCCGCTCGGAACGCTAACGTATTGAGCAGGGGCGCGGTACCCAAGTGGTAAGGGAGAGGTCTGCAAAACCTTTATGCGTCGGTTCGATTCCGACCCGCGCCTCCATTCCTTCCGACATTCACCCATGACAAAACGCTCCCTCGCTCACCCCCGTCGTCGGACGACTTGGCGTGCGGCTGTGATTGCCCTGTTCGTCTTATCGCTCATCCCACCGCCGATTTCCCAGGCGCAAGCGGCTCCTGCAATTTCCGTTGACGTCTCGAACGAGGTTTCGAATGGGGTCTCGAACTATGTGCGCAGCGAAATGCAACGCCAGCACATTCCGGGCGTGGCGCTTCTGGTCTCTCGCGGCGGCAAGATCGTACAGGCCGAGGGATTCGGCCTCGCCAACGTCGAACTCCAAGTCCCCGTAAAACCGGAGACCGTCTTCCAATCCGGCTCAGTCGGAAAGCAGTTCACAGCGACCGCGGTGATGATGCTGGTCGAAGAAGGCAAAGTAGGCCTCAACGATCCGCTGACAAAATATTTCCCGGGCGCTCCCGCCAGTTGGAAAGAAGTGACAGTGCGTGAGCTATTAAGCCACACCGCCGGCTTCGGAGACTATCCCGACACCTTCAATTTTCGCAAGGACTGGACGGAACCCGAACTGCTGAAGTTGGTAGAAAGCATCCCGCTCGCGTACCCTCCCGGCACCAAGTGGGAATATAGCAATCTGGGATACCTGACGCTCGGCATCCTGATCCACCGTGTCACCGGAGAATTCTACGGAGACTTCCTGCAACAGCGAATCTTCCAACCGCTCGGAATGCAGACCACGCGCATCATCAGCGAGGCCGATATCATTCCCAACCGCGCCGCCGGCTATCGCCTGGTCAAGGGCGAGCTGAAAAACCAGGAATGGGTCGCCCCCATGGTCAACACCACGGCCGACGGTAGCCTGTACTTCTCCATCCTCGATCTCGCCAAGTGGGACGCCGCGCTCTACACCGAAAAGCTGCTGAGACGCTCAAGCCTCAACCAGATGTGGACTCCTGCAAAGCTGAAAAACGGCGAACCGAACAAGGCCGGCTACGGTTTCGGCTGGGAGATCGCAGACCGCCACGGACACCACGTAGTCAGCCACACCGGCTCCTGGCAGGGATTCAAGAGCGCAATCGCGCGTTATGTAAACGATCAACTGACAGTGGTGGTGCTGGCGAATCTAGCAGAGGCCAAGCCCGGCGCGATCGCCGAGCACGTCGCCGATATGTATCTCGCGGATGCGAAAAACGCGGCAGGGAAGAACTAATTTCAACGCGGCTCAACCAGCATCCGCATCCCATATTTTGGACGCAGCGTGATCAGCGGTTGCGGCTCAACCCGGTGCCCAGGGACCAATCTTAGCTTCCATTTCTGCGCCAGCGTGGCCAGAATCAGCACTCCTTCCATCCACGCAAACGATTCCCCAATGCACTGCCGCACGCCGGCGCCAAATGGAAAGTAGGTGAATTTCGCCCTCCGAGTTTTGCTTTCCGGCGAGAAACGATCAGGGTCGAAACGAAGCGGATCAGAAAAATAGCGGGGATCGCGGTGCGTGACGAACTGGCTGATCAGCACCGTGGTTCGCGCGGGCAGAAAGAAATCTCCCAGAGCAAAATCGTTGCGCGCATACCGTCCCATCGCCCAGGCCGGCGGATACAGCCGCAGCGATTCCGCCATCACGTTCTCTGTATAGCAGAGCCGGGGAACGTCCTCGACCGCCGGAAGCCGGCCTTCGAGCACTCTTTCCACTTCCTGCCGAAACTTCAGTTCGCAGTCCGGATTCTGTGAGAGCAAATACCAGGCCCACGATAGAGCGTTGGCAACCGTCTCGTATCCCGCCAAAAAAATCGTGATGACTTGATCCCGTAATGACTGCCGAGATTCTTCATCGTCGGCCGGCGAAGCCGCCAGCATCAGATCCAAAAGGCTGCCGCGATCGAGACCAGTCTTGCGGTGCGCGTCGATCATGCGGTAGACCACGGCGTCAATCCGCTTCCGCGCCCGCACAAACGCAGCCAGACCGGGAGGCCGCAAATGCACCAGCCATTCCGCAGCCGGCAGCATGATCAGAAAATTGTAGAGGCCCATGATACGGTTGATCGCGGCCGCCAGTTCGAAAACTTCCTGACGCAAATCCGTTGCGAACAGAGTCCGCGCCACCACGTTCAGGGTGAGGTGCATCATGTCGGCGGCAATATCGCGCTGCTCGCCCGCGCGCCACGAATCGCGGGTGCGGCAAGCCTCTTCCACCATGACGCTCCCATATTCAACGATGCGCTGCCGGTGGAATGCGGGCTGCGCCGCCTGCCGCTGCGCGCGGTGTTCCGCCCCTTCGGCGGTGATCATGCCTTCGCCCAGCAGCATCTTCGTGCGCTGCACTGTGCGTTCCTTGATGAAGTTATCGTTCTGCACCACCAGCACTTCGCGGATGTACTCAGGATGGTTCAGAAAAACAATATGGTGATGGCCAATCTTGTAGTGCGCAATGTCGCCATAAGTCTCAGCCAGGTGCTGAAACAAAACGATGGGGTTAACCGGTCGAAACTTGCGCAGCGCAAACCAGAGAAGATTGCGCTGAAAGCCTGGAGGAAACCGGTAATCCCGCGCCCGCGAAGGTTCTTGCGCTCCAGGCTGCCGCACTGCCGTCGCCATTCGTGTAGTCTACGCTCCGACAAATACTTGTCATGCTGAGGCCCGCGCACTTCGCGGACCGAAGGACCTCTGTAATTGCTGGCAGCGCTAAACGCGCTGAGTGTCGGCCGCCTTTGCGCCGCTCGGATAAACGTCAAACCGCCAGCTGCGCACCCGTCACCACAATTCTCGCCGCCCTCTTCGAGCGTGGCTTCTTTCTGATCACGATCTCGACATCGCGGTCAAGCGCATTGAGAAAATGCATCAACCGCTCCACAGAAAACCCTTCCAGCCGATAATTCACCAGAGCGGAAATCTTCGGCTGGTTGATGTCGAGCAGGCGCGCTGCTGCAGCCTGCGACAGGCGCTGCGCCTCAATGATCTGATTGATGGCAACTGCCAGGCGCACTCGTGTTTGCTTCTCCCCGGCGTCGCGTAGACCCAGATCCGCAAATACATTGCCCGAACCTTGAACAACGGCCTCGCTACTTCTTCCGTTTGCCATATCGCGCCTCGTAATCTTCCCTTGCGGCTCTAAGTCTTCGAGAAACGAGTTCCACATCTGACTGGGCCGTCTTTATTCCCTTCGGCGATTTCTTCTGGAAAGCATGCAAGACGTATGCAGCGTTCTCAAACCTCACCGCATACACGGCCCGGTAGGTGTCGCCTGTGTGATCCTCTACGATTTCGAGAACCCCAGCGCCTTCGCCTCTCCACGGCTTCGCCTTCGGATGCTTTCCACCAAACTGCGCGACGCTCAGAGCGACACCAATTTCGTCCTTTACGGCCTCGGGGAATTCCAGTAAGTCATTCCTGGCTGATCCAATCCAGTACAACGGTTTTTCGCCGGGAACACGCCTTGATCGCGCCATTGGATTATCCTAGTTCTAGGATATTCCGTCAAGCGACTCGAAGGCCAGCCTCTTGGTCACCGCATCCGAAGTGGCGTGCCCCGCCGTGATTTCCGGCGGCCACCTTGTAAGTCCATGCAATTAGCACTCGCCGCCACGAACTGCAAGCCTCGAGGTCCGATTTTCGCCGCTTTCTCTTCGCCCTAGGTTTTGCGTGCCGACATATCGGCACCACGCCAAATCGAACCCCCTCATCGACTTGCCGCCAACCCACTATAGCTTTAAGGTGGTCTTCCGAGATTTCCGAGTTTTCCACAGTCTTCCGGTACAAAACGCTCTAATGTTCCAGTCGGAACATTCAGCCCTTACTGCTTCTGCAGTTGGTCGAGCGCAGCCAGCACATCTACGCTGTGCCGCGCCGGATCGACGCTGGTATACGCCCTGACAACCTTCCCACCGGGATCGATGAGAAAGGTATGCCGCGCGGCAAACTTTACTACTCCAAGATTCGTAAGCGACCCGTAGGCGCCACTCACCTTGCCGTCGCGGTCAGCCAGCAGCTTAAAGTTCAGCCCTTCTTTCGCGCAGAACTTTTTATGCGAGTCCACGCTGTCTACACTCACCCCCAGAACCACGGCGTGACGTTCGGCGTACTTGGCCTGATCCGCCTGAAAGTTGTGCGCTTCGCGCGTGCACCCCGGAGTCTGATCCTTGGGATAAAAATAAAGCACGACCCAACTCCCGCGGTAATCCTTCAAGCTGACAGAAGGACTGTCTTGCGAGGGCAAAGTGAAGTCGGGAGCGAGGCTCCCCAGCGCAGGGGCAGCGCCGCGCGAGCGGGAGAACAGGCGCGGAAACAGGAATATAAGGACCACAACGACCACCACAAGCAGCGTAACTCGCAACATTCGGCGCCTCCCGACCGATCATCCCCGCGGACCTTAGCAGTAGCATTGTAGAACGTTGGGCCATCGACCCTCGTTCAGCAGAGGCCCAGCAAAATTCCGCGTAATTGAATATCATGGAACATTCGGCCTTATCCGACGGAGAGATCAGACGTGGCGCAGACGGAAACTGACGGTCAAGAGATATTGGAAACGCGGGAGTGGGTCGACTCACTGGACTATGTGCTGTCGAAAGGCGGCGGCCCCGTACGCGCGGGAAGACTGCTGCAACAATTAGCCTTGCACGCTCGCCGCGCAGCGGGCGTGAATCTTCCTTTCTCTGCCACTACTCCTTACCAGAACACGATCGCCTCCTTGCAGCAGGCGCCGTTCCCCGGCAGCCAGGAGATGGAACGCCGCATCAAGAGCCTGGTGCGCTGGAACGCGCTGGCCATGGTGGTGCGCGCCAACAAGATTCAGGAAGGCATTGGCGGCCACATCTCGACCTTCGCGTCCGCGGCTACGTTGTATGAAGTCGCTTTCAATCATTTCTTTCAGGCACAGACCGAAAGCGGCGACCGCGACATTGTCTATTTCCAGGGCCACGCCGCCCCCGGAATTTATGCTCGCGCCTTTCTCGAGGGGCGCCTCCCTAAAGAGAAGCTGGAAAACTTCCGCCGCGAATTGAAGCCCGGCGGCGGGCTCAGCTCCTATCCTCATCCCTGGCTGATGCCAAACTTCTGGGAGTTTCCGACAGTCTCCATGGGACTGGGGCCGATTCAGGCAATCTATCAAGCACGCTTCATCCGCTATCTCGAAAATCGTGGACTGAAGAAATCCACCGGCGGCAAAGTGTGGGCCTTCATGGGCGATGGCGAAATGGACGAGCCCGAATCTCTGGGATCGATCACGCTGGCTTCGCGCGAAAATCTGGACAACCTGATCTTCGTGGTGAACTGCAACCTGCAGCGCCTCGATGGCCCGGTGCGCGGCAATGGAAAGATTATTCAGGAACTCGAAGCCATCTTCCGCGGCGCGGGATGGAATGTGATCAAGGTGATCTGGGGCTCGGACTGGGACACCCTGATTCGCGGCGACCGTGACGGCTTGCTGGTCAGGCGTCTGGGAGAAGTCAGCGATGGGCAGTATCAGAAATATTTTGTAGAGAGTGGAGCGTACTTCCGCCAGAATCTTTTCGGCACCGACCCGCGCCTGCTGAAAATGGTTGAGCATCTTTCCGACGAGCAACTGGCGCGTATGCGCCTCGGTGGACACGATCCTATCAAGGTGCATGCGGCCTATCGCGCCGCGGTCGATCACACGGGATCGCCGACGATCATTCTGGCCAAGACCATCAAGGGTTACGGCCTGGGCGAGGCGGGTGAAGGCAAGAACATCACGCACCAGCAGAAAAAGCTGAATGAAGATGAGCTGGAACTGTTCCGTTCACGTTTCGGCATTCCGATTCCCGATGAAGAATTGCACAACGCGCCCTTCTACCGGCCCACCGACGACAGTGCTGAAATCAAGTACATGCAGGCGCGGCGGCAACAGCTCGGCGGATACATGCCGCAACGCAAAGTGCGGGCCACGCCGCTGAAGCCGGTGCCCGAATCGTACTTTGAAGAGTTCTACAAAGGCACGGAGGGACGCGAAGCTTCGACGACCATGGTTTTCGTGCGGCTGCTGGCGAAGCTGCTGCGTGATCCGGAACTGGGCAAGCTGATCGTGCCCATCATTCCCGACGAAGCTCGCACCTTCGGGATGGAAGCCTTGTTCCGACAGGTCGGCATCTACTCAAGCGTTGGACAACTTTACGAGCCGGTCGATATGGACACGCTTCTTTACTACAAGGAAGCGAAAAACGGACAGATTCTTGAGGAAGGAATTACCGAAGCCGGGTCCGTGTGCTCGTTCATCGCGGCGGGCACGGCCTATGCGAACCATGGCATCAATACCATCCCGTTCTTTATTTATTACTCGATGTTCGGGTTCCAGCGCATTGGGGATCTGATATGGGCGGCAGCGGACATGCGTTGCCGCGGATTCCTCATTGGGGGAACGGCCGGGAGAACCACACTGGCGGGCGAAGGCTTGCAGCATCAGGATGGGCACAGCCACGTGCTGGCGCTGCCCGTTCCCAACTTGCTGGCCTACGATCCGGCGTTCGCGTATGAAATTGCCATCATCATTCAGGATGGCATTAAGCGCATGTACGTGGACCAGGAATCGATTTTCTATTACCTCACCGTGACCAACGAGCCGCTTCCCATGCCGGAGATGCCGAAGGGCGAGCACGTGCGCGAGGGCATTCTGCGCGGGCTCTATCGATTCAACACATCGGATGCGACGGACGCGAAGCTGCGCGTGCAACTGCTGGGCAGCGGAACCATCATGTACGAAGTGTTGAAGGCGCAGACGACTCTGAAAGAAAAATATGGCGTGGCGGCGGATGTGTGGAGCGTGACCAGCTACAAAGAACTCTATCGCAATGCCAACGACTGCGAGCGCTGGAACATGCTGCACCCTGGCGACGCGCCGAGGGTTCCGTACGTGACCGAAACGCTGAAGGATGCGTCCGGACCGTTCATCGCCGCATCGGATTACATGAAGGTGCTGCCGGAATCGCTGGCGAAGTGGGTGCCGGGGCAACTGGTCTCGCTGGGGACAGACGGGTTTGGCCGCAGCGAAAGCCGGGTGGCGCTGCGCGACTTCTTCGAAGTGGACGCCAAGCACATTGTGCTGGCCACGCTGGGAGCGCTGGCGCGGGAAAAGAAAATCGGCCTCGATGTGGTGAAGCAGGCGGTGCATGATCTGGGGGTCGATGCGGAAAAACTGAACCCGGCTACGAGTTGAACGCTGAGGTTACCACCTATCAGGCAGTCCGTGGCGTGGGGCGCAATGGGCAATGAAATGAAACATAACGTCGTCGTCTTGGCTCTTGCCCTCTGCTGTATGGCACATCTGTCGGCGCAACAAGGTCCTCAATCCGGTCCGCCGAAGCCCGGCGTAAGCTGCGAGGACGAAAGTCATGCCCTCGAGTCTGGTGTCTACGGCTTCGCGGTTGTGGACCATATATGGCCCCCGGCTTTCGCGGTTAGCGGTGGCATCACCGTAGCGGTCCAGCTCACGTGGGAGATCAAAGTGTTTCTGCACACTAACGGCAGCAAGTTCGAATTATGGATGGGCGCTGCGGAGGTGCCGGGAAATAACGTGTGGGACTTTCTGGGGGATCTTGCGGACTCTTGCCTCCTACCTCCCGACCCCGGCAATGCTGTCAAGTTGCTGAAGATCCGCTGGGAAGTCAAAGAATTGCAACGGGCGCAATTTGAGCAGTTACACAACGATTTCCTGGCCGCATTGACTGGATATGCGTCGCAGGTCCGAGAGAGGTCCGCATATTTCATGGCTACGAACTACGCTAGCTCTCCCATTGACGCGGGGGCCTATACGCTTGTCTACGACAATTCGTGGGAGCACTTGAGGATTGAGGAAGTGGATCTGCCGATCAACGGCCAAACACGACCCATGATCAAATGGGTGCACGAGCTTAAAAATGTTGCCGAGCAAACCTTCCACCGGGCGATTGGGAGAAATCGAGAATAGCTTTCGAGCAAAATAAGGAATGGAATCAGTGATCGAATTCAAACTTCCCGCACTCGGTGAAAACATTGAGCAGGGCGACCTGGTGCGCCTGATGATCGCGCCCGGTGCATCCGTCAGCGAGGGCCAGGCGGTGATGGAACTCGAAACCGACAAGGCGGTCGTTGAAGTGCCTTCGTCAGTCAGCGGAAAAGTGAAAGAGATTCTGGTTAAGGAAGGCGAGAAGATCAAGGTTGGCCAGGTGATCTTCACGGTCGACAATCACGCCGGGGCCGCGGTGGCCGCGGCTGCTCCGCAAGGTTCTTTGCCTCGGGGTTCTGCGCCTCAGGCTTCAATCGTGCCGCCCCCGCAACGTCCGTCGGGCGAACCGGCAGCGCCGGTAAAGCTGCCGCCGGCTCCCACGGTGCCAGCGGAATCCCAGGCTTCGCCACCACGAAACCGGTCGACGGACGCTCCGGCGCCGCGGGAATTTCGGTTGCAGGAACTTGGAGAAAACATTTCGGAGGGTGACTTGGTGCGCCTGATGATTGCACCGGGCGCCAAGGTTTCGGAAGGCCAGCCGGTGATGGAACTCGAAACCGATAAGGCGGTGGTGGAGGTGCCTTCGTCGGTCAGCGGCGTAGTGAAGGATGTGAAGGTCAAAGAAGGCGAGAAGATCAAAGTTGGGCAGGTGATTTTCACGCTGCAAGGCGGGGCGGCGTCGCCAGCCGAGACGGCGCGCCCGGCAAGCCGTCCCGTGGAGCATGTTTCGGGCCAGCATGGTGCGCGTCTGGCGTTCCAGGCTGCAATTCGCGCGGAAGGTAAAACCGAGGAGCAGGCGCTGCCTCCCGACCAGCCGCAGCCGCGGCCGCCGGCATTCTCCATGCCCGCGCAACTGGGCAAAGTTGCCGGAACCGAGTACCGCGAACCGGTTCCAGCGGCTCCGTCCACGCGCCGTCTGGCTCGCGAAATCGGCGTCGATATTTATGCAGTCAAGGGTACGGGCCCGGGCGGGCGCATTAGTGAAGACGATGTCAAGGCCCACGCCAAAGCGCTGGTGACCGCAGTAGCCACAGCGGCGCAGGCTCCGCCGCGCGCAGGACACTTCATCGAGCCGAAGCTGCCGGATTTCGCCAAGTGGGGAAAGATCGAACGCGTTTCGATGCGCGGCGTTCGCCGCAAGACGGCGGAACATCTGGCGGAATCCTGGAACACGATTCCGCACGTGACCCAGCACGACCGCGCCGACATCACTGAGCTGGAACACTTGCGCGCGCGTTTTGCGCCCAAGGCTGAACAGGCCGGGGGCAAGATGACGGTGACCGCGATCGCCTTGAAAGTTTGCGCTGCCGCTTTGAAAGTGTTTCCGCAATTCAACGCCAGCATCGATATGGAGAAAGAAGAAATTGTTTACAAGCAGTACATCAACATCGGGGTTGCGGCGGATACGGACCGAGGGTTGCTGGTTCCGGTGATTCGCGACGTGGACAAGAAGAACATCGTCGAGCTGGCGGTCGAGTTGTCGCAATTGTCGCAGAAGGCGCGGGAAAAGAAAATCACGCTGGCCGACATGGAGGGCGGCACCTTCACCATCACCAACCTCGGCGGCATTGGGGGGACGGCGTTTACACCGATCGTAAATCATCCTGAGGTTGCGATTCTTGGACTTTCGCGTTCGCGCATGGAGCCGGAATGGATTGCCGGGAAGTTCGAGCCGCGGCTGATCCTGCCGCTCTCGCTCTCCTACGATCATCGCCTGATTGACGGCGCGGACGCTGCGCGTTTTCTGCGCTGGGTCGCGGAGGCGTTTGAGCAGCCGTTCTTGTTGTCGGTGCAGGGATAGCGGCACGGATTGTGGTGATGCGACAACAATAGGGAAGCGAGCCAAACGCGATTATTGCGTCGCAAAGGACGCGTCGCGCGGCTCGCCCAGGTCCTGCGGCGACGATAATGCCGTCGCTTCAGGATGACAAACCAAGCCGGCCCATGAACGAACCTCTCAACCAAATGCACGATGGAAATCCGGAAGCAAATAAGTTGCGCGTCGCGGTAGTCGGCGCTGGACCCGGCGGCTACGCAGCCGCTTTTCTCGCCGCTGATCTGGGCATGCAGGTCACGCTGATCGACCCTGAGGTGAATCCCGGCGGCGTATGTCTGTACCGCGGTTGCATTCCTTCGAAGGCGCTGCTGCATGTCGCCAAGCTGATTGAAGAATCCCAAGAAGCTAAGAATTGGGGAATCGAATTTCCTCCCGCGAAGATCGATCTGGCGCGGCTGCGCGGCTGGAAAGAAGGCGTCGTCAAGAAGCTTACTGGGGGCTTGGGACTGCTCTCGAAGCAGCGCCACGTGGAATACATTCAGGGCCGCGCGGCGTTTCGAGATTCGACCACGTTGCGGATCAGCAAGGTTGATGCAAGCGAAGTCGTCCTCAGCTTTGACCGGATCATTCTCGCGACAGGTTCGCGGCCCGCCATTATTCCCGCGCTTAAGATCGATTCACCGCGCCTGATGGATTCGACCGGGGCGCTTGATCTTGAAGACATTCCCGGCAGTTTGCTGGTTGTTGGCGGCGGATACATCGGCCTGGAGCTGGGTTCGGTGTACGCCGCGCTGGGAACGCGCGTCACCGTAGTGGAGATGCTGCCCGGCTTGCTCCCCGGCGCGGATCGCGATCTGGTTCTTCCGCTCCACAAGCGGCTGGAGAAGATGTTTGAGGCCATTCTGCTGAACACTACCGTTGCATCTCTCAAGGAAGATGGCGGGGGAATCCGGGCGACTTTCGCGGGAGCGGCTTTACAGGATAAGGACCGGGAAAAAGTTTTTGACCGGGTGCTGGTTTCCGTTGGACGCAAGCCGAATTCGGAGATTCCCGGGCTCGAGAACACCCAAGTGCGGGTGAGCCAGCGAGGGTTCATCGAGGTGAACAAGCAACTGCAGACTGCCGATCCCTCGATTTATGCGATTGGCGATGTGGTGGGCGAGCCGATGCTGGCGCACAAAGCTTCGCACGAGGGACGAACGGCGGTTGAGGCCATCGCCGGGCATAAGGTTGCCTTTGAACCGGCTGCGATTCCGGCGGTGGTGTTCACCGACCCGGAAGTGGCGTGGTGCGGCCTGACTGAAACTCAGGCAGAGAAAGAAAATCGCGAAATCAAGGTTGCGAAATTTCCCTGGGGCGCGTCGGGGCGCGCGGTTACGCTTGACCGTCCCGAGGGAATGACCAAACTGCTGATTGACCCTCACACGGAGCGCGTGCTGGGCGTCGGGATTGTGGGCGTGGGCGCCGGCGAACTGATTGCTGAGGGAGTGCTGGCGGTCGAGATGGCCGCGCTGGCCCGCGACGTGGCCATGACGATCCATCCGCATCCCACGCTTTCAGAAACGGTAATGGAAGCCGCGGAGGTTTTTTTCGGCACGAGCACGCACGTATATCGTCCCAAACGCAACTAATCTGGAAAGAACCCATGCCTACTTTTTCCAAAGGGATTGCGTTTCTTGTTCTCAGTGTTGCGGCCTGCTTTCCATTGGCGGCGCAGAGTCCGCTGACCCAGATTCTGCAGACTTCGGCGCCCGCGAGCACTTCCCCCAACACTCCGACGGATGCGCTGGGGCGCGGTACGCCTTATGGAACTGTCTTCGGATTTCTGCAGGCGGCGCAAGCGGGCAACTACAGCATCGCGGCGCAATATCTGCAGATGAGCGCGGCGCGCCGGCAGAGCGAAGGCGAAACGCTGGCCAGGAATCTGAAAGTAGTGATGGACCGGGCATATGCAGGAAGCCTCAAGAATGTAAGCACGCAGCCGGAAGGCGCTCTGCAGGAAGGCGTTCCACCGGGACGGCAGAAGTTGGGAATCATGTCGTCGGGCGATGCGGAGACGGACCTGGAACTGGTTCGCGTTTCCGACCCGAGCGTGGGGAAGATTTGGTTGATCTCTTCCGACACGCTGGAGAAGATTCCGGAACTTTACGATCAGGTCGAGGCGCGGCAAGTAGAGACGCGCCTGCCGCCGTGGGTGGTGAAGCATCAGTTGGCGGGCATGCCGCTGTGGCAATGGCTGGCTCTGGTGTTGATCATTCCCGTGGCCGCGGCGGCGGGCTGGCTGCTGTTGGTGGTATTGGAACTCCCCATCCGGTGGTGGGCGCGGAGGCGCGAGCAGACTGAACTGGGGCCATGGCATTCGGTTTCCGGGCCGGCGTGGCTGCTGGTGGGCACGACAATTCACCGGATCCTGGCCGGCTACCTCGGCATGCCTCTGCTGCAGCGTCACTACTACGTGCAAGTGACGGCGGTCGCGCTCATTATCGGCGCAATGTGGATCCTGTGGCGCATGATCCGCTGGTTCTTGCGGGGGGTGCGCAACCGCGCTCTGGCGCACGGGCACTCGGGTACGGGTTCGCTAATGTTGCTCGGCGAGCGGATCATCAAGGCCATCATTTTCGTGATGGGAATATTTCTCGTCCTGGGCGTGCTGGGCTTCAATCTGAGCACGGCTCTGGCGGGAGTGGGAATCGGAACTCTGGCCGTCGGCTTCGGAGCGCAGCAGACCATCGCGAATTTATTTGGCGGCGTCTCGGTCTTGGGCGATGAAGTGATTCGCGTAGGGGACGTTTGCAAGTTCGGCGATCGAACGGGCACGGTCGAAGATATTGGGCTGCGATCGACTCGGGTGCGAACGGAAGAACGGACTTTGTTGGCGATTCCGAATGGCACGGTCGCTACCATCAATGTTGAGAACCTGAGCCGGCGAGACAAGATCCTGTTTAAGACGGTGCTGGCGCTGCATGCGGAGACCACGCCCGACCAGGTGCGCGCTGTGCTGGCGGAAATCCGGAGCGTGCTCGCCAACCAGCCCAAGATTGAAGCCAGCACGGCGCGCGCGCGGCTCACTGAGGTAACCTCGAGTGCCATCAATGTGGAACTTTTTTGCTACGTGCTGACGAGGGATTTCGACGAATTTGCCACGGCGCGCGAAAACTTGCTGCTGCGCATCATGAAATTCGTGGAGGAATCGGGAACCAACCTCGCCTCCGCGTCGCAGACGCTTTATCTCGGCGGCGATCCGGCGTCGAACAAAGATAAGATTGCTGCCGCCGCGAAGAAAATTATCGATGCGAAGGATGGAACGCAACTGCCTTCCGCGGGCGCCGCTGATAAGGACAGTTCTTCGGCTCAGGGCTCGACTGGCCGCCGGTAGGCGGGAGTTTGCCGGTTTGTTCATCACCACATCTTGTGACCGAGATCACAGGCTAGCCAAGTAGCTGGTGGGATCATTACCTCACGAGCCGTGCTCTGGCGATCGTGAGAGATCGGAATCCTATGGCCACGCTTCCGTCTACCAGTTCTCGCGTATTGAACTCCGGTCTGGCGGCACGCATCATGAGCGCCGATGACGCGGCGGAGCTGATCGAGTTCGGCACGCGAATCGGCATGAGCGGATTCACGGGCGCTGGCTACCCAAAGGCGGTTCCGCTGGCGTTGGCCCGGCGCATCTCCGACGCAAACCTGCGTGGCGAGAAAGCTCAAGTCAGCATTTTCACGGGTGCTTCCACGGGGCCGGAGCTGGACGGTGCGCTGGCCATGGCGGGCGGCATCCAGCTACGGCTGCCCTACCAGTCGGATCCCGAGACGCGCAAGAGGATCAACGCAGGTGAGATGGACTATATGGACATCCACCTAGGCCACGTCGCGCAATACGTGGAATATGGATTCCTGGGCAAGATGGACTGGGCGCTGATCGAGGTGACCGCGATTCTTGAAGATGGACGATTGATTCCCAGTTCTTCGGTGGGCAATAACCGGACCTGGATCGATCAGGCAGAAAAAGTGATTGTAGAAGTGAATGCCTGGCAGCCGCCTGAACTGGAGGGCATGCACGACATTTATTACGGGATGCAACCGCCGCCCCATCGCCAGCCGATCCCGCTGGTGCATCCCGGGCAAAGGATTGGCACTCCATATCTCCGTATCGATCCTGAAAAAGTAGCTGCCGTGGTGCTGACCGATTCTCCCGACCGCAATAGCGCATTCAAAGCCCCGGACGACAACTCGCGGCGCATTGCGGACCACATTCTGGAATTCCTTGGGTGGGAAGTGCAGAAAGGGCGCATTCCTGCATCGCTACTGCCGCTGCAATCGGGGGTGGGGAACATCGCCAACGCGGTTCTATTCGGCTTGCAGAAGGCGCCGTTTGAAAACCTAACCTCTTACACTGAAGTCATTCAGGATGGCATGATCGAACTCCTGCGCAGCGGCAAGCTCACCTGCGCCTCGGCCACTGCGTTTTCGCTGAGCCCGGAGATGGGCGCGATCGTCAACGCCGACATGGGAAACTTTCGCGACCGCATTGTGCTGCGGCCCCAGGAGATTTCCAACCATGCGGAAATTATCCGCCGACTGGGCGTAATCGGCATGAATGGAATGATTGAAGCCGACATCTACGGCAACGTGAATTCAACGCACGTCATGGGATCGAAGATTCAGAACGGGATTGGAGGTTCGGGAGATTTTGCGCGCAACGGGTATTTGGCGATCTTCATGGCTCCATCCACCACGAAGGGAAAGATCTCGACGATTGTGCCGATGGTGTCGCATGTAGACCATACCGAACACGATGTGGATGTAGTGGTAACGGAACAGGGGCTCGCCGACCTGCGGGGTTTGTCGCCGCGACAAAGGGCCAAGGTGATTATCGAGAATTGTTCTCACCCGGACTATCGTTCTTTGCTGCAGGATTACGAGGATCGCGCGGAACGACTTTCATTCGGTAAGCATACTCCGCACCTTCTGGGCGAGTGCTTGGGCTGGCATGAGCGCTATCTGCGCACCGGCCGCATGCGCCCGTCCTCCGAAGACTTCTAAGGGATGCCATTTTTTGTTCCGTGCCACCGTCGCGTCAACCAGACAAGAAAAACGTGAGTCGGAAAATATACGACGGCGGGAACAACGATCAGGTACAGCAGCAGGTACAAGAGTCCGGGCATGACGTGCTGTTCGTGAAAAAACGGGCCGCGGGCCCAGTTCACATCGTATTGCGGACGCCAGAAATAGTTGATGGGGACTACGATCCACACCGTCAGCGTCTGATATTTCCAACCTCGCCGGTCGTAGCCTAAACGCCAAATCGCCCACAGCAGCAGGAGCGGCACGAAGACGTGAAACAAACTCAGCAGGCGAATCCAGAGCGGCACATGCGGATCGAACATGAATTCCGTCCCACCGATCCAGTGGCGTCCAGTCAGGAGAGTGCCGGCCAGGTCAACGGTGTACAGAGTCTGGAAAAGCAGCACGCTGATTGCCTGCCAGGAAAAGATGAGCGGGCTCTCAAGCCAAAGGCCGGCGGTGATGAATAAGTTTCCGAGATCACAGAAAAAAAGAAAATTCTGCAGACCATATTGCCGCCAGTAAACCGGCGCCCAAACTAATACGCACGCCGTCCAGAGCAGCTTCAGCCAGAGTGGGATGCGCATGAGACGGTATTGTATTCGCAGGCCGCAACCTTGAATCGCAACCAGGAATTGCCCCGGAAACGCGATGTGCCAAAAGCCTTTCCAGTCCGGTAAAACGGGCTGAATCGGAATTACCACCGTAACTTGATGAGGCTTACGAGTGTACCTACGATGACCTTAGTATGGGTTATCAAGCGCTCTTATTCTGTCCCGATGAGAAGGTGGCTCGCGCTGTAACGCAGGTTCTCAGCGAGTTGGACTTCACCGTCATTCCCTGCACCGAACCCTTCGGAGCGGTCAAGAAGTTGATGGGCGAGCATTTCGACGCCGTCGTGGTCGACTGCGATAACGAGCAGAACGCCACATTGCTGTTCAAGAGCGCGCGGAACACGCCTGCCAACCAGTCATCTCTGGCTGTGGCTGTGGTGGAGGGGCAGGCAGGAGTGGCAAAGGCTTTCCGAATCGGGGCGAACCTGGTTCTCACCAAGCCCATCAATGTGGAGCAGGCGAAAGGCACGCTGCGAGTTGCTCGCGGACTGTTGCGCAAGAACGAAGGCGGGAAACCTGCAGCACCACCTGCGGCGACGTCCGCTGCGGCGAGCGTGAAGCCGGTAAAGCCCGCTCCGGCACCTCCCAAGCTCGTGTCCCCAGCGCCAAATTCAAGGGTAGTTGCTGCGCGTCCGGTTGCACCCGTGCAACCTTTGGTGAATGCGGCGACAGCTAGCATTCCAGCTCAGGAACCGCCGCGGGCGAAGGTGGTGGCGTCGATTCCCACCGAAACGCATGAAAGCGACGCGGACATTTTGGACCTTAGCGATGAGGTTGCTTCCCCTTCGATGGCTGCACCTGAGGCAAAGATAGCGGCCAGTCAGCCGGCCAATGTATCGTCGGCGAGTTCGGCAGGGACGGGGTCAGGCGCCGCCAGCGCACCAGCTCCCGCCCGCGAGACGAAACCGAGCATCGCTGCGGACCTCAAATCGTCCACCGTCGCGCCCGAGAGTTCCGTTGGAAAAATTGCGGACCTCGGCGTGGACACTTCTTCGAGCGCTGGAACGTCTGCGCCTGCATCTGCGTTCACCTTCGGCGGTAATGTCAGCGACGGTGGCAAGCCCGCCTCCGGCGGCAGCAGGAAGACGTTGTTGATCGTGGCTGCGGTTGTGCTCGTTGCGGCTGGCGGCTACGCACTGTGGATGCAGTGGGTACGTTCGAGCGGGGCCGCAACTCCTTTCACCCAGGTTTCCGCGCCGGCGGTGAAGACAACAGCCGCAGTTCCGCACGCGGCACTGGGCGCGGCTCCGGTTGCAGCATCCCCGACGACCTCTTCCGCGAATTCTGCTGAGAACGTTCCGGCGACCTCTTCTGCTCCATCTGCAACTCCAGACACCACCGCCGCGCTGCAACCAAGCGGGACTGCCAAGACTTCTTCCAACACCGATGCGTCAGACGAGGATGATGCGGAGAAAGCGCCAGCTCATCCGGGTAAGATCAATCCGAAAGCGAATTCTGGCAAGGGTTCGGCTGCGACGGACGATAAAGCTTCGGCGGCAAAAGCGGACGAGCCGGCCATCGTCATCAAGAATGACCTTTCGCAAAAGCGGGTTGCAAAGCCGGCAGCGACGCCGGATGCGCCCGCTCCGAGCATGACTGATATCGCTTCAGCAGAGAGCGGCGCAGCACTTCCGAATCTGATGGGCGGCGAGAGCAAAGCGCCGGCTCCCGTGCTGGAGACGCTGAATGTCTCGCAGGGAGTGTCACGAGGACTTCTGGTGAAAAAGATATCGCCGATATATCCGCCATCCGCACTACAGATGCACGTCGAGGGTGCGGTTGAGCTTGTGGCAACGATTTCCAAGAGCGGCGACATTTCCGCAGTGAAGGTTGCCAGCGGAAATCCACAGTTGGCGCGGGCCGCGGTTGACGCGGTGAAGCAGTGGAAATACAAACCCTACCTGCTCAATGGCGAGCCGGTTCAGATCCAGACACAAATCACTGTGAACTTCAAGCTGCCTGACTAAGGCGCAACAGTTCTCAGTTCTCAGTTCTCAGTTCTCAGTTCTCAGTTCTCGGTTCTCAGTTCTCAGTTCTCATCCTGTCCGCTCGGGCTGTGGATTCCTGCTTGAAAATAAAGTTGGCGGCGGTGGCTCGGGGATGGCCGGGTCGTCCGCTTGTTTGCTGAGACATCGGGTATCCCCCTCCCCCCTCCTATCCGTGGAATCATGACGTTAGCAGGAAATTCCCGGCAAAATACGGATTTCAAATAGGTTAGAGGTCAAAATCTAGAGAACAAACGAGTTATGAGCGCGACGGGCTGGGTTCGCCCAACCGTCACGGCCTCGACTATGATCGCGCGATTTTATAGCGGGCACAAGGTCAGATGTCACATCGACGTTGTGGAAATTCTTCGGAGGCGGCGATGAGTTGGGGAACGTCCCCTGCCGGGGATTCCATGCGAGGCCGTGGACCGGCGTAACATCCTCACTACACTCATTTGATGGTCAACGGGTGCTGGCGCCTGCTAACGCCAACTAATCTGGAACATGTCGAACCGATTGGCGTAAAGTGTCTTGGTGGAAAGCAGCAGCATTGCTTGCCGGAGGCCTACGGTGCCGCGAAACGGGATGTTCCGCATGAATTCTAGAGATTTACGGCAGCTGCGCCTAGTGATCGCCGACGACCATCCAATTTTCCGGGACGGCCTACGGCGGCTTCTGGAAGCCGAACCAGATTTGAAGGTGCTGGGCGAGGCCTCCGATGGTGCCGAAGCCGTAAGACTGGCGCGGCAATTGAAGCCTGACATTCTTTTGCTCGATTTGGCGATGCCTAAGCATCCGGGATTGGAAGCATTGCGGGATTTGAGCACGGGCTCGAATTCGACTCCGGTGCGCGTCATTCTGCTGACGGCGGCGGCGGAGAAGAGCCAGATTGTCGAGGCTCTGCAGTTGGGCGCGCGAGGCGTGGTATTGAAAGACTCCGCCACACAACTGCTGCTGAAAGCCATCCACACCGTGATGTCGGGCGAGTATTGGGTGGGACGGGAGAGCGTTTCCAACCTGGTGCAATACCTGCGCACGCTGGTGCAATCTTCGAGCGACGAAGCCCGTCAGAAGAAGTTTGGCCTCACCCCGCGCGAATTCGAGATTGTTGCGGGGGTGGTGGCAGGATACTCGAATAAAGAGATCGCGGAATACTTCAAGATCAGCGAAGACACCGTCAGGCACCACCTCAGCAATATCCTCGACAAGTTGGATATTTCCACCCGCATAGAGCTGGCGCGTTTTGGTGTCAGTCAGGCTCGCCCCAAACTGGGCTTTTGGAGATCGCTGTGGAGCCGCATCGAGGCGATTGATCCGCTTCAGGGCATCTCCACAGTCTTAGCCATCAGCATGCTAGTGCTCGTTTTATTCCTGCTAGCTATCGTGAGGTACGGTGGGTAGCGATAAATCGCTCACGCTCATTGACTAATGCCGGGGCTACCCAGTCGTCAGAGAGTGTAAATCGTTGCTTCAGGATAGGAGTGACCGTCCTTTTAATCGTCCACGCGCTTCCAGTTGGGCACGGTGCGCACGCGCTGGCCATCGTAGATATGGATGTCCGGTCCTCGCTCGTAGTGGTGCGGCCGCTCTCCTTGCGGCGGCGCACTGATAATACTGAGGAAGATCAAGCACAACAGCGACAGCAGGATCAGCCCACCCAAATCCAAAAAGCCTTTGCTGTGGTCGGGCGGTTCAGGGTGATGCCATGTCGGAGTCGCGCCATGAAGTCGCCACGTCGGGCGGTTGCTGGCCGTCGAGTGCAAAACTAGTGGGCACAATGGGGGTTCTGTCTTCCAAGGGTGCTTGTTAATCCTAAGCTTGTACTTATCGCCATTGGGCGTCGAAACACGCCTGACAACCTCGACGGTGGCACCACACTCGCGGCAGGTTTCTTTTTTCCCGCACGTTTCGATGGGCGCGCCACAGCGGCAGTGAACAAGAATTCTCTGCTCGGCACGAAGCTGCGAGATGTCGGACAGGAAATCGGGAAGGCATGTCGGGGTCTCAGTCATCGAGAGGCCTCCAATTAACATCCGTTGGCCTCACAGCATACACCCACCTTGGCCCGATTGTCGCAAAATTCCCACTACACTCATTGATCCAGGCGGGTGGCTTGATCAAGCCCGCCTTCGGCTTAAGTGGGGCGGTTCGACCGCTGGCAGGGTCCTTCGGCCGCTCGTTCGCGCTTTTGTGCTGTCCACTCCGACTCGAGCTCGTGGCCTTCTGGGGCTTGCTGGTTCGGATCGGCTTCCGACATCTCTGCCCGTCGGTTCATCGTCGCGTAGACGCGTAAATAGGTCCCTTCGCGTTGTGCTTTCGGCGGCGGCGGGGCTTGCGGGGCTCAGGATGACAACTGTGGTGGCGCAGGCAGGCAGCAGGTTCCTCCACTCCGCCGTCGCTGGCGCTCCTGCTCCGGTCGGAATGACAAAGTGAAGATCACGACAAAATGAAAGTCACACGCGGGGGTCCGCGGGCTCAGGATGACGAGCGGTGGTGGCGCAGGCAGGCAGCAGGTTCCTCCACTCCGCCGTCGCTGGCGCTCCTGCTTCGGTCGGAATGACAAAGTGAAGATCGCGACAAAATGAAAGTCACACGCGGGAGTCCGCGGGCTCAGGATGACGAGCGGTGGTGGCGCAGGCAGGCAGCAGGTTCCTCCACTCCGCCGTCGCTGGCGCTCCTGCTTCGGTCGGAATGACAAAGTGGAGATCGCGCTGGCGCTCCTGCTTCGGTCGGAATGACAAAGTGAAGATCACGCTGGAGCTCCTGCTCCGGTCGGAATGACAAAGTGAAGATCGCGACAAAATGAAGATCACGACAAAATGAAAGTCACGGGGCGGCTACTACGTCGTAGGGTCGCATCATTTCGTTGTCTTCGTGTTCGAGGATGTGGCAGTGCCAGACATAACGTCCCGTGAAGCCGGTGAAGGGCACGATAATCCGCGTGACCATGCGGGAGTCGGCTCGTACTGTGTCTTTCCAGCCGGCTTCATTCGGGTCGGGAGGCTGCGGCGGTCCCAGGAAGTGCAGCTGGCGCTTGGTTTGGAACAGCCAGGGTTCGTAGGGCTGGCGGTCGAGGATCTGGAAGCGAACCAGGTGGAGATGAATGGGATGGGAATCGTTGGTGGGATTGATCAGGGTCCAGATTTCAGTCGATCCCAGCACTGGCTTTTCCGTGACCGGCAGGCTCCAGTGGGAAGCATTCAGCATCAGCATGACGGGATTGCCTGACTTGTTGACGTATTCGTCGAGCGTCAACAGGCGAGTCTGCACGGCTTGTGATTCCGGGATGCGGGGCGTCCGCCGCAGGGCGGACGGTAGAGAACTGGTGTCGGTGACTTTGCCTGCGGAGACGCGGAACTGCATCACCACGAACGCGTCATTCCTCAGAATCAGCTGCTCGCCCCTATGTTCGCTGAAGTCGATGACGAGATCGGCGCGCTCTGCGGGCGTGATTTGAACGCTGGTGAGCGGGACCGGCGCCGGCAGTAGGCCCTGGTCGGTGCCGATTTGGTGAAACGTCGCGTGGGTGTCCGATCTATCGACGAGAGATAGATGATAGAAGCGAGCATTGGAAGCATTGAGGATTCGAAACCGATATTTTCTGGGCTCGACTTCGAGATAGGGAAAGAGTTTCCCGTTCACCAGAATGGCATTGCCTGAGAGTTCAGGAACCCAGGGAGATTTTGGATCGGGCGAGACCGGATAAAGAAGCTGGGCGTCTCGCGTCAGAAGACGATCATAAAGGGCGAGCGGCACTTCGTATTTACCCTTCGGCAAATTAAGCGCGTCTTCCACGCTGTCGCGAATGAGGAATGTTCCGAACAATCCAGCGTAAACATTCAGGCGATTAATTCCCAGGGCATGGTCGTGGTACCAGAGCATGGCCGCGTCCTGCTGATTCGGATAGTAGTAGACCGAGGATTTTCCCGGCACAATCCAGTCTTCTGGATAGCCGTCGCTTTCAGGTCCGGTTTTCGCTCCGTGCAAGTGCACGACGGTTCGGACCGCCGGTTTGTCGGGCTCGGCTCCGTGAATGGTGTGGTCGATGGGCAAGAAATGTTCGTTGGGGAGTGCATTCACCCACTCCACGAGCAGAGGTTCACCGGAGCGTGTTTCGAATGTGGGGCCGGGCGTGGAGCGGCCGAAGCTCCAGAACTTGGTGGGCGGCAGATCGCGGTGGACTTTGCTGGTAATGGGTTGGGCCTGGACGCGATAAAACGGTACGGCCTTCTTTGGGTCGGAGGGACTGGGGCGCGTTCCCTGGTGTCGCGCGATTTCGGGAATGGGAAGCGGATCCACAAATTGCGGCAGGGTGTTGACGTCGAACGCCGGGGCCATGGTGGCTACGCCGTGCCCCTGCGCGACTGCATGTAACAGCCGGCTTTTGCCTACTGCCAGCGTTGTGGCCAGCAAGCTTGAGCGCTGCAGAAATTTTCGCCGTGTAATCACAGTCTGCCTTTCGGGCCAAGGATACAACAACGGCAAGGCTGGCGGACGCTAACGCGCGCCGCACTGCCTTGCCGTTGTCCTATCGCGAGTTCTGGTTGAACCATCCGCGAAGATGGGCTGAGTGTTACCGGCTAGTGTTTATGGGTTCACCGGTGTTCGGGTCGAGAAGGAACAGATCGTTGCTCACATTCTGCTGGAAATCGAACATCGAGCTGATCGAGTTGGCGATCGTATCGAACGATCCGTTGCCGATCCGCTGACCGCCGAGCCAATTGTCCTCGATGAAGCGGATGACCGAGGTTTGATCGGTGACCGAATGATCGACGAAGTTGTGCTTCGCCCACGGGGAGATTACGAGGAGCGGCTGCCGAGGACCGTATCCGCAGCGACCCTGAGCGTGCGTGGTGGCTGGGTTGACGCCGGACAGCGCATTGGCTCCGCTGCCGCAAGTTCCCGGGCCGGTGAGCGCGTCGGCTGCGGTCGCCGACGAGTTCACGATCTGGCCGAGTTGATGGTCATACCAGCCATCGGAATCGTCGTAGAGCACGATCAGCGCGGTGTTGGCCCACTCCGGCTGGGCTTGCAGGAAGTTGGCCACCTTGACTACAAAGTGCTGCTCATCGATGGGGTCAGAATTCCCTGGATGAGCGTCTTGAATTGCGATGGCCTTCAGGAAACTTACCTGCGGGAAATTGCCGGCCGAAACCGCGGTGAAGAAGTCATCGACGTCATAGTCGTGGTTCGCAGGATCGCCTGAGTGACCAATTGCCGCAATCGACTTGGGGCGCGCGTGCGTGGGATTGGCTGTGGAGGCGTAGTACTGGAACGGAGTGTGATGGGGAACGTAATCGCCCTGCGTACCAGCGATGGGAGAGGTTGACTGGCGGTTGCACCCGGTGCTGCCGTCCGGGTTTACGATGTTCAGGTTGAAACCTCCGGCGAACCAGCCCCAGGTAATGCCAGCCGCGTTGAGCAGGTCGCCGATATTCTTTCCGCTCATCTGCCCCTGGGTTCCGCCGCCTGAGCACACGTCGTTCAGGGGATCGGGGTCGCCTATCATGGTCAGTCCGCCGTTCCCGTCGCCGATGAATCCGCCGGTGCCGTTGAGAGTGGCTGCGACGCCGTTGGTCTGGCCGGAAATCAGATTAATTGCGCCGACCGTGGAAGGACCAAAGTTGGTGCTGTAGGAGTTATCGCTCATGGCGTAGTGCTGGGCGTAATTCCACATCGCGGTTGCCGAGTTGCCGTCGTAGTAGCCCATCACCAAGCCGTTTGTGTTCACCACGGCCGGCGGGGCGCTCGGAGGCGGGCCCGCGCTTCCAGTGTTTAAGGGAAACAAATCCATCACGCCGCCGTCGAAGGCGAGCTGTTCGGCCAGGTAGTCATGATCCATGTCCTGGGTAAATGCCTGCGAGCGATCCAGGCGGAACGGATTAGATGCGCCGGTACCGTTAGCCGGGTTCAGATTGGGGTTATTGTTCAGTAGCGCGTTGCCCAGGCCGTTCACGGTGGGTGTATTTGGAGCGGCGTGGAACTTCGGCTCTCCCGCGGGATTCAGGGCATTGGGATAGGTTCCGAAATAGTGGTCGAAGGAAATGTTCTCCCCGAAAATGATCACAATGTGTTTGATCGGCGTTGCTGTCTTAGGGTTGGCGGCGTTGGCTGCCGGCGTAATTACCGGCGCGGCAACCATGGCGGCGGTGAGCAATACAGACAGGATTTGACGCATAGAGTTTTTGCCCTTTCGGAAATTGGCGGTGCAGGGACTTCGCTGGGAGAGGATGTTACGGCGCGAAAGTTAAGGCAGGATTAAAGCAATGTTAAAAGAAGCTTTCAAACTAGAGTATTCGAAGGGCGTAGAACCTTTCAGTCGCAGACGGGCTGTTAGCAAGCGGCCGTCAGCTATTCGTGCTGCAGGACCTCGTCGATAACGACTTTCCCGCCTCGATCCACGGAGATGACTTTGTGGATGGAAACATAGCCGCTCAAGGTGATGTCGACGATGTAGTTCCCGGGATCGAGTACGAAGTTAACGGGTGAGTCCTTATCCAGCATGTGCTGGTTGACGGCGACCTGGGCTCCCTTAGGCTGAGTCTTGACGCTGACTGTGCCCATGCCCTGCTCTTCTTTGCCGCCAAACAACTTGCTCAGTTTCCCCACGGTCTTGATGTCGTCGACATTGCCTAGCGGCTGGAGTGTGGGCGAGAAATTGGTGGTCTGGCCCAGGACGAACTGCGCGCTGGTGGTCTGGTCAATGTAGCCGGACTTGCGCACCAGGATGACGTGCTGGCCCTTGTCGACTGAGACTTGCGCGGGCGTGAGCTTGCCTGTGTTCTTGCCGTCAATGTAAACATTGGCGCCCGGGGGGGTGCTGGATACGGCGAGCGCCGCCATAAGCTGCGAGAGATGGCTGGTGACAAACGCCTTGCTGCCGGAAGCCACGTTGACAGTTCGCGTATCGCTGGAATATCCGGCCTTGGTGACCGTAACGGTATGCATGCCCGCGGTCAAACCCGTCAGAGCGAACGGAGTGACCCATGAGGGATCAGTCCTGCCGTCGACTTGCACCTGCGCACCCTGCGGAGTGGAATCGATTGCCATTTGTCCTGGGATGATTGCCGGAGCGGGCGCTGGCTTCTTCCGGGCGTTTCTGCCCCTGGCCGCGGCAACGTGAGTTGGCTCGGGCTCAGGCTCAGCCACCGGCTCAGCGGGAGCTTGAGCTTCCGGTTGAGCCTGCGCTGCGGGCGGTGCCGGTGCGGGCTGCGCAGCCGGTTCACTGGCCGCTGGTTGCGGAGCCGGTTCGGCGGCGACGGGGCGAGGTGTATCGCCGTCGCTGTTCAAAGTGTTGACGTGCAGGACCAGCACGATGGCGATGATCAGAATCAGGACCGCCGCGCCGGCAATGGAATAAATCATCAGCTGCGGAGGGACGCTCTTGATTTCTTTTATCGCCTTCTGCGCGACGACGCGAGGCTGGACTTTCGGTTTCTCCGGCTCATCTTCGTCCGAAAAGCCCGAGAAAACTGTGGGAGCTTGTGGCGTCTTCTGCTCGACCACCGGAGGCGGCGGAGGCGGCGGAATATAGACTTCCTTGAGCGGAGGCAGTTCGGTCATCTCGGAAAAGCTGATGCCGCCACCGCCCTGCGCCGGCCCACCTTCGGCCATCATGGGATCGACTGTAATTGTCGGGCCTTCGACTTCGGGTGTTTCTACCGCGGGCTCATCAAGAGCAGGGGACGACATGTAGGCGGAGGGTTCTGTTGGTTCGTCATTGGCCGGCTTGACGGGTGTGGATGACGCTGCGCGGCCGCCGGCCCATCCGGCAGCGGCAGCAGCTGCTTTGCCAGGAGCCGACGCTGCTGGCGCGGCAAATTTCTTTTCGACGGGCTTGCTCTGCACTGGCGCCGCAGGAGGTTTCGCCTGGGCTGGCCGGCTCGGAGCAGACGCACCCGCAAATTTTGTCTGGGCCGCGCCTTTCACTGTGGTCGGAACCGCGATGCCTTTAGCCGGCGCTGCTGCCGCTTTCGCTGCCTGCGGTTTCGATTCTTTGCATTTCTCCAGTTCGTCGAGCAGTTCCCTTCCGGTCTGGAAACGTTCTGCCGGATCCTTCGCGAGAGCTTTCATGATGAGATCGCTCAACACGGGATGAAGCTTGGGATTGACGTGCATCGGAGGAACGGGCGTGCTCTCGAGGATGCTCTGGCGGAGCGAATCGGCATCTTCGCGATCGAAGGCCTTGCGATCGGTCACCATCTCGTAGAACATGGCGCCCAAACTGAAGAGGTTCGACCGGGTATCAATAGTCTCGCCGCGAACCTGCTCCGGAGACATATAGTGCAGAATCGAAGGAACGTCGGGCATCTGCGCGGTGAACTTGCCTACGCCGGAAAAGCCGTATCCCAAAATCCTGACTGTGCTGTCCCACCCGCACATGATTTTGGAGGGCTCCAGACTGAAATGAAATATATTGTGGGAGCGCGCATTATCGAGGCCGCTGCACACCTGCCTGCCAATATCGAGCAAGTCCCAGATGGAAAATCCTTCTTTGCGCGCCAGCATGGTGGCGATGCTGTTGCCTTGAATGTATTCCATCGCCCCGCAGAGCTGGCCGTCAATTTCCGCAGCGCCGCGCACCGGGGTGAGATTGGAATGGCTCAAAGCCTTCGCGATCTCCGCCTCCTCGAGCAGGCACCGTTGCAGCTCAGCGGCGCTTTCGCCGAAAGCTGATAACTGAATCGCTTTTAAAGCGACGGTTTGGCTGGTCTCCGCGTCGTTCGCCTTGTAAACCACGCAGGTCGCGGACTTGGACAGTTCGCTCAGGATTTCGAAGTGGCCGATTTTAGTGGACATGGTTCCGTGCCTCATCCCAGGAAACTAGCCGCGCAGTTCTCAATCGCCAGCTGCGTGGGTTAGAACCCGGGGCAAGTTAAGGTTAGGATATCGCTCGCGAGATCAAGGTTCGAGTTACCGAAGTACCGTGAAAATGGAGGATGAGGGACGGCTCGGTTCAGAGGCGTTTTCTAGAACCCGCGTAGCTTCACGCCAAAAATACGCCATCACCGACGTGACTTTTTGCCGCGAGGCACGTTTAAAGTCTGTTGGCCGGGAAATGAGGCCTGTCTTGCGACTCCGGTCGGAGGCTGGTTGTCGATAGGGGACTCATTCGTTTATGCTGGAGGCCTGCATGGACCAGGCACACTCCGCTGTCCGGCACGCCGCGTTTTTCCTGGGGTTCGACTGGGTTTCGCAATATGACTCTGACGCGATTCGTCACCAAGAACGCCCTCCGCAATAAGCGCCGCAGCATTCTGACGATCGCAAGCATCGGGGTTTCACTGCTGCTGCTGACCTTCATGATGACGTTGTGGCAGGGGTTCTACATCGACAAAGGCAGCGCTGAATCGACTCGCCGGCTAGTGACGCGGCACCGGGTTTCGCTGACGTTCAACTTGCCCAGCTTCTACCGCGAGAAAATCCGTGCTATACCCGGAGTGGTCGCCGTTGTACCGAATTCGTGGTTCGGCGGGTTATATAAAGACGATAAGCCGGAGAACTTCTTCGCGCAGTTCGGAACTGATCCTGACGAATTTCCGAAAGTCTACCCAGAGATGCAGTTGCCCCCCGATCAACTCGCGGCGTGGCAACGCGACCGCGCCGGCGTAATCGTGAGTGACGAACTGGCGCAGAAATATGGCTGGAAAGTTGGGGATCGTATTGTTCTGCAGGGCACGATCTACCCCGTCAATCTGGAGCTCACGATTCGTGGGATCTTCCACTGGCCCACGACGAACAAAAGCATCTACTTCAATGCGAAGTACGTGGAAGAGGCGGTAAGCTGGTTCAAGGGCCAGGCCGGCACTTTCAGCATCATGTCCGCATCGCCTGACGACGTAGCGACGATTGCGAGTGCTGTCGACGACATGTTCCGCAATTCGCCGCAGCCCACCAAAACTGAAAGCGAGAAGGCGTTTGGCCTGAGCTTCGTCAACATGCTGGGTAATGTGAAAGCTTTTATTCTCAGCATCTGCCTGGCGGTTGTTTTTACCACGCTTTTGGTCTCAGCGAACACGATGGCAATGTCGATTCGCGAGCGCACGCGCGAAGTGGCTGTTCTGAAGACTCTGGGTTTTGAGCGGCAGACTATTCTGGGCCTTTTTGTGGGCGAAGCCATGGCGCTTTCGATCGCCGGCGGACTTTTCGGCTGCGGCTTCGCGTGGCTGCTTTTGACCATGATGAAGCAGTCGCCCATGGGCTTTTTCCTGGCGCAGATGAAAGTTACGCCTGGAACCCTGGGTGTCGCCCTAGTCGCGGCGGCGCTGGTCGGTTTCTTCAGTTCTCTGGTGCCGTCCTACCATGCATCGCGCATAGAGATCGTGGAAGGACTCCGGCACATTGGTTGAACATCGCACGTTGAAGAGAGCAGATTGAATTTATGACGCTGAGCGGTTTTGTGATGCGCAATACATTTCGCAACAAGCGGCGCAGCGTGCTGACGATGCTAAGCATCAGTTTTTCGTTGCTCCTGCTGACGCTGATGATGTCGATCTGGCGCACGTTGTACATCGACCAGGGGGCGGCGCTTTCGGGCAGGCGGGTGATTACGCGCGATCGCGTTTCGCTGTCATTTTTTCTGCCGGGCTATTATCGCGACAAGATTCGAAGCATCCCCGGGGTGGTGGCGGTAGCGCCGATGACATGGTTTGGGGGCCGCTATAAAGATGACCGGCCGGAAAATTCTTTTGCGCAGATGGCCACCGATCCCGACGAGTATCTGAAAGTCGCGGCCGATAAAATCGTTCCCCCGGATCAGGCGATAGCCTGGCAGCGCGACCGTGCCGGAGCTTTGGTGGATGAAACGCTGATTAAGAGATTTGGCTGGAAAATCGGCGACAAGATCACGCTGGAGGGAACGATATTTTCAGTGAATCCCGAACTCACGATTCGGGCGATCTACCACCGGGATCCGCCGCAGAACACTTTATATTTCAACGCCAAGTATCTGGAAGAGGCGTTGTCGTGGTTCAAGGGGCAGGCCGGCTGGTATGTCGTTCAGGTGTCCTCACCGGATGACGTGGCGCGGGTCTCGAGCGAGATTGACGGCTTGTTTAAAAACTCCCCTCAGCCCACGAAAACGGAAAGCGAAAAGGCTTTTATGCTTTCGTTTGTGGCCATGCTGGGCAATGTAAAGGCCTTCATTCTTGGCATCTGCGGCGCCGTGGTGTTTGCCATCCTGCTGGTCTCGGCCAATACCATGGCGATGTCGGTGCGTAGCCGCACGCGCGAAGTGGCCGTCTTGCGGACGTTAGGCTTCACGCAGGGGCGCGTGCTCTCGCTGTTCGTATTAGAGGCGGTAGCTCTGGCGATCGCTGGTGGGATCGTGGGTATAGGGGCAGCGACCGGATTGATTCGCGTGATAACCCACTCCCAGGTAGCGATCGGCGTTCCGGCGGACATGAGGGTCACGCTGCCGGCCGTGGGGCTGTCGTTGGTCGTGGCTGCGACAGTAGGTTTTGTCAGCGGTTATATTCCGGCCTACGGTGCGTCCCGCGTAAACATTGTGGAAGGGTTGCGCCACATCGGTTAGTGACACCGGGCTTAGTTACACCAGTTCAGTTTGAGAATGAATTTATGGCGATTCCGATCCGCTACAACATTCGCAATTTGAAGCTCCGCAAAGGGCTTACCATCATGACTGCGCTGGGCATCGCGTTGACGGTTACTACCGCAATCTTCCTGATGGCGCTACTGGCGGGCCTGCAGCGGGCGTTTGTTTCGAGCGGCAATCCCCTGAACGTGCTGGTGCTGCGCAAAGGATCGGAAGCGGAATTGTCGGGCGGCTTTGATGCTTCGCTGTTTCCCACGCTTAAAGTTCTTCCCGGAATTGCGAAAGACAGCCATGGCGAGCCCATGGTCTCAGGCGAGTGGGTGGTGGTGATCGTGCTTCCGCGCAAGGACGGCACGGGCGAAGTGAACGTGACGGTGCGGGGCATGATGCCCGATGGTCTCGAACTGCGGCCAAGCGCAAAACTGATCGAGGGACGCTGGTTCCAGCCCGGACAGCGTGAGGTGGTGGTGAGCAAGTCCATCCGCTCGCGGTTCTCGCACGCTAACATCGGTGACACCATGGAGTTCGGTAAAGGATCGTGGAAAGTGGTGGGAGTATTTGACGCTGGTGGTTCGGCCTATGAATCGGAAATCTGGTGCGATGTGAATCAGATGGCTTCGGATTTCGACCGTCAGGGCGGTTATTCTTCGGCCTATTTGCGAGCGACGGATCCTATTGCCGCAGATGCGCTTACCAAGCGCGTCAGCGACGACCAGCGGCTCAAGCTCGAGGGAGTTCTGGAGACGCAATATTACGAGAAGCAGACTAGTTCGGGCGCTCCCATCAAATACATCGGCATCGTGGTGGCGATCATCATGGCGATTGGATCGAGTTTCGCTGCGATGAATACGATGTACGCCGCCGTGGCCTACCGCGGGCGCGAAATTGCGACCTTGCGCGTGCTGGGATTCTCGCGGCCCGCGATTCTCACATCGTTTGTTCTGGAATCTCTGATGCTGGCTTTGTTGGGAGCGGTAGTGGGAATTCTGCTAATGCTGCCCTTTAACGGGATGCAGACAGGCACGTCGAATGCAGTGACTTTCAGCGAAGTGGTGTTCAGCCTGCAGATTACGCCGCTGGTTGCCGGCGCTGCCGTGGGGTTCGCGCTGATTATGGGACTATTCGGAGGATTTGCTCCCGCCTGGCATGCAGCCAGGCAGAATATTCTCACGGCGTTGCGGGGCTGATTTGTTTTGCTTTATTTGCAATTGCGGAAACTAGAGGAGCGCACTTTTCGTATTTATTCTTATGCCGATTGATGCCAAACACGAAGACTTGCAGAGCTTGCGAATCGATCGCACCGGCCATGGCGCAGGAGGAGAGCCGCCCGTGTGGGCGCGCCGCTACATTCTTATCGGGATCGTGGTCGTAGTTGTGCTGAGCTTGTCCGCGCTGGGGTACCGCATGCTTTCCCGCGATGTCCCGGAGGTCGAGGTGACGCGCGCTTCCGCGGAAAACAGCGACGTGGGCGGCACCGTGCTTTCGGCTACCGGCTACATCGTGGCTCATCACACCATCAATGTGAATTCGAAAGTCACGGGACGCCTGGCCTGGATTGGCGTGGAAAAAGGCGACAAGGTTAAGGAAGGTCAAGTTCTGGTGCGTTTGGAGGATCAGGAGTTCCGCGCTTCCTACGAACAGGCTGAGGGAGCTTTAGATAATGCCCGCGCTTATCTCGAGGAACTGGAACATGGGTCGCGGCCGGAAGAAATTCAGGAAGCGCAGCACAATCTTGATGAAGCTCGCGCCACGCTGGTCGACGATAAACTGACTCTGGACCGCACCAAGGAGCTCTCAAGCGCTGGAGTGGTTTCACGCCAGGTAATGGACGATGCCACCGCCAAGTTCGAGTCGGACCAGCAGCGAGTCAATTCGCTCGATAAAGCTTTTCAACTGATGAAGATTGGGCCGCGTCCAGAAGAAATTGCCCGCGCCCGTGGAGCTGTCGTGCAAGCGCAAGGCCAGCTCGACTACGCCAAGTCGCAGCTTGACGCGACGGTAATTCGCGCGCCAGTTAACGGTACAATCCTTGACCGCACCGCTGAAAAAGGCGAGCTGATTACGGCGCAGTTCGCCAGCGCGGCGGCGGGCGGTCCGCAGGGATCAGTGGTGTCGCTGGCCGACTTGAACGATCTTCAGGTCGAGCTCGACATCGCGCAGGCCGATTTCGCCCGGCTGGGTCCCAAGCAGAAAGGCATCATCACCACCGACGCCTATCCCGACCGAAAATATAACGGCGAGATCGCGCAGATTTCTCCTGAGGCGAATCGGCAGAAAGCCACGGTGCAGGTAAAAGTGCAGGTGCTAAATCCGGATTCCTATCTGCGGCCGGAAATGAACGCCACCGTGAAATTCCTGGCGGATGAACCAAAATCTGCGAGCAATCAGCCGGCGGGAGCCTTCGTGCCAACCAGCGCGTTGCGGGATCACGACGGCAAGAAGGTTGTGTTCCTGGCTTTCGACGGCAAGGCGCGCATGCGCGAGGTTCATGTGTTAAGCCAGCGCAGCGATGGCTTTCTGGTGGATGGGCTGGTGGGCGGCGAAAGCGTGATCAGCAAAGGCCCGCCAGACCTGAAAGACGGGGACACAATCAAAATCAAGGGGCAGTCATAATCATGAGCACTGTTGCTGAAAATCAAGTCGCTACCGGAACCAAAGTAGTGCAGGCTCGCAACGTCAGCAAGATTTTCAAACGCGAGGCCTTTGAAGTGAAGGCTCTCGACGATGTCTCCATCGACATTGCGGCCGGCGAATTTCTGGCGTTGATGGGACCGTCGGGCTCCGGCAAGACCACGCTGCTGAACATGATTGCGGCGATCGACCGGCCAACCTCAGGCGAATTGCTGGTGCAGAACCAGAATGTTTTTCGCTTTAACGATTCGCAGGCCGCGCACTGGCGCAATGAGCACATCGGATACGTCTTCCAGACGTTCAATCTGATTCCGGTTCTCACCGCGTTTGAAAACGTGGAATTGCCGCTGTTGCTGACCCACCTCAACCCGCCGCAGAGGCGCGACCATGTGATGACAGCGCTTAAACTGGTCGGCCTGGAAGAACGAGTGAACCATCTACCCAAGCAGCTTTCCGGCGGGCAGGAGCAGAGAGTTGCGATTGCGCGCGCGATCGTGAGCGACCCTACGCTTCTGCTGGCGGACGAACCCACGGGCGATCTGGACAGTCACTCGGCAACTGAAGTTTTGGAGATTCTGAAACGCTTGAACGAAGACTTCCACAAAACGATTGTGATGGTGACGCACGATCCGCACGCGGCATCCTATGCTCACGTGACCAGGCATCTCGAGAAGGGGATGCTGCTGCCGCCAGGCTAGCCGTCTACGACAAGGCTGAGGTCGGCAACGGATCCGACTCAGGCTCTGAGTCGGCTACCCACTGCCAGGCGCGGCGGCCATTATCGAGAGACACGGCCTCGGCCTCTCCGTACGCGACTAAACGATTGAGCACCGTGGTCACCGACGCCATGGGATCTTTGTGACGAGCCAGCATGGGCGGGACTTTTTCCTGAATCCGATCACAAACATCACGAGCGCTCAGAGCTCGTTTTGAGTCCATCAGGATCATGCGGCAGGCCTTGGTGAAACCGGGCTGGCGCCCGCTGCTCTTGCGATCGACCAGTTCCAGCAACTCATCGCTTAATACGCTGTCTCCGAAAAGGTTGGCAAGCCCGGCAATCGTCTGTTTGATGGTGCCGATCCGGCGCATCACCTCGGCGCGCTGTTGCAGGAGTTGACGCAGCTCATCGTGCGCTTGCCGCACTACCTCTTGCACGTGGCCATTCCCGGTGTCGGTGATGGTTCTCATCGCGCTTGCGCCATCCTGGAAGTGCATAAATCCTCCAATTCCGCTCCGCTGTTCGGGGACACTCCGCCTCTTTACCGATACGCATAAAACCGGGAAGTGGTTCCCAGATTCTCGCCAAGGATGGGGCTTATCCCCAACATCCAGACTTTCGGTATTAGACGATTGAACTTTGAGTTGGTTAACCATCGAAAAAACGATTAGTGACAGGTTACAGGTTCACGATGGAAGATACGCCGAGGAAAGTGACGGACAGCGTGTTTTCCGACACGAGTCTACGGGCCATCACCAGACCTCAAAACCTCACCAGCACTTCCGGGCTACTAAATATGCGCTCAGTCCCGAACTGGACCTATCCCCAATCTGGGACTTCTTCTTGATTGCGACGGTGCTCCACTGACTCCCAAGACGACGCCGCCACCCAAAGATTCCGATGTGAAAGGAGTAGACGAAGGAATCTTCTGGCCACCGCGACACAACCCGGGCTCTCTGTTTTGCGCGTCCTCTTAGTTGGAAACCAGGAGGAGGATTTCTTTCTCATCCGGGAAATCCTTGAGCGCAACCGGGGCGCTCTGCTGGCGGAACTCGACCATGCAGGTTCACTCGAAGAAGCTAAGACGATGTTGCAGTGCGCCGACTACGGGCTGGTATTGTTTGAACACGAAACCGGAGATGCCGCGGCCACCAAGCTGCTCTCGGAGTTTTTGCACACCCGGGGCGCGATGCCTTTCATTCTGCTGACGGAGCATGCGGATGAGAAAGCCGTCGCCGAAATCATCCAGGCGGGCGCTTATGACTGCATGGAAAGATCGCAACTCACCGGCGCCAACCTGGTGCGCACGATCCGGTGCGCGCTTAGTTTGCACTCGACACAGCAGCGGCGGCAGATGGCGGAGCAATCCCTGCGCAAGCTTTCCTGCGCGGTCGAGCAATCCGCCGATGCCATCTTTATCACGAATAGCGAAGGCATCATTGAATACGTAAATCCTGCCTTCGAACTGCTGACTGGATATTCTTTCGAAGAAGTTACAGGCAGGACTTCGTCCATTCTCAAATCCGGGGAGCAAGCCCCGGTGCTTTACCGGGAAGTGTGGGAAACCATCCGTTCCGCCAACGCCGGCCGCAGCATTGTGGTAAACCGAAAGAAAAATGGCGAGGCGTACTATGTCGATGAGAGCATCAGCGCCATACGGGACGCCGAAGGCAACATCACGAACTTTGTCTCCAACGGGCGGGACTACACCGAACGCCTGCGCCTGGAAGCACAGTTGGTCCAGTCACAAAAAATGGATGCTGTCGGCCGACTGGCTGGGGGCATTGCGCACGACTTCAATAACCTGCTCACGATCATAACCAGCTACTCCGAACTTGCGCTTGACTCCGTGGTCCTGGAAAGTCCCGCCCATGCGCGGATTCAGGAAATCCTTTCCGCCGCCCGCCGCGCTGCCGATCTGACGCGGCAGTTGCTCGCCTTCAGCCGCAAGCAACCCCAGGCCCTGCGGGTCGCAGAACTAAACCCGGTGGTGAGTGGGATCACCAAGACTCTCCGTCGCCTTATCGGCGAAGACATTGAACTCACTTTTGTTGAGGGCGAGGAACTGGGCAGAATCCGCCTGGATCCGGTTCAGATCGAGCAGATTCTGATGAATCTCGCGGCCAACGCCCGAGATGCTATGCCTCAGGGAGGACAATGCACGATTGAAACTTCCAACGTCCAACTTGACGAGGAATACGCCGACCGCAAGCGGGCCGTGATTCCTCCCGGGCGCTATGCCGTGCTAAGCATGACCGACACCGGATCGGGCATTCCTGCCGATCACTTGTCGCACGTTTTTGAACCTTTCTACACCACGAAACCTTCCGGCAAAGGTACTGGGCTCGGTCTGGCGACGGTGTATGGGATCGTCAAACAGAATCACGGATTTGTCTGGGCCTACAGCGAACCCGGGATGGGCACGACGATCAGAGTCTACCTGCCCTGCGTGCAGGATCAGCCGGTCACGATTGAAATCCCAGACAAGTTCACGGGGCCGGCACAGAGCGGCACAGAGACCGTCCTGCTGGTCGAAGATGAAGAACCCCTGCGCCGGGCAACCGTCGAATTCCTGAGGCTTCGCGGCTACACCGTACTGGAGGCCCGGGACGGGGTCGACGCCTTATCGGTTAGCAAGAATCATGGCTCGACGATCCACTTGACCGTTACCGACGTCGTAATGCCGCACATGAGCGGAGGCGAGTTGGCGAGAGAACTGGAGGCGCTCCGTCCGCAGACCAGGATGTTATTCGTCTCTGGCTACGCTGGGCAAACCGTGCTGGATCATAAAGTGGTCGACGTCGAAAACAACTTCCTGCAGAAGCCGTTCACCTTGAAACAACTGGCCAGCAAAGTCCGGACGGTTCTCGATCATAACCGCCACACGGTTCCCATGGCAGCTGAAATAATTCCGCCTGCATTCGTCGCTACGGCACGATCCGAGTCAGCTTGCCTGCCTTCAGCCAGAAACGTTCCCCTCGCCAAGTGACGGTGTGGCCGGCGAAACTCACGACCCAGACTGCGGCTGCGAACAAATCCCGGAGGGGAATCAGCCACGCGTATTTGAGAATCTGACGGTCCCGCAGAACGCCGCGGCCCACAAACAAAGCCACCGCGAGACGAAGAAGCAGCGTAATCGTGAGCGCACCCCAGGCCCAGAGCGCCGCTCGACTCGCGGCCAGAGTCAGCAGCGACCACATGATCCCAAACGTAAAAATCAGACCCATGTACCCTCCCGCGCGCGCGTCCCGGACTCCACGAGCCCAGCGAAGTTGATGCGCAAAGAACTCCCGCAAGCGATAAGACGGGAGATAGGTCTCAACCACCACATCCGAAAGTTTCACGGTCAGCCCCAGGCCGGCAATGCGCTTTCCCAGTTCGTAGTCGTCGGCGAGGTAGTCTACGAACGAAGTGAACCCGCCGATCTTTTCCAACTCTGCCCGGCGGAAAGCCAGCGTGGAGCCGAGTCCAAAGTGAATGCCGCCTTCAAGCTGGCGCGCGACGAGCACGCTCGGGCAAAAATCTGTGCTGATGCCCAACCCCTCCAGATGCGATCCCAGCATCGCAGCGGCCACACCGCGGTAGAGACAAGTAACCATTCCGATGCGAGGGTCGGCCAATGGCGCGGTCACCCGGCGCAGGTAGTCGGGCTCGACGCGAATGTCGCTGTCGTTGACAATCAGCCAGTCATAGCGAGCTTCCGCCAGCATTTGCGCCAGGTTGCTGACCTTCACGTTCGTGCCCACGATTTTCGAACACACCAGCAACTGAATTTTGCGATCGGGAAATTCTCGCTGCAATTTCTTTACTCTCTCGATCGCGGGATCGTTGGGGTCGCTCACCCCGAAAATGATTTCGTATTCCGGATAGTCTTGCATACAGTGGCTGCGAAAGCTTTCATAGATTTCAGGATCGACGCCCTTGAGGGGCTTGAGAATCGAGATGGGTGGCGAGGATTGTTCCGTGTAGATGTCCTGTTCGACCTTCCCTTCGTGGAAGAATCTTGCCGCGCTCCAAAGACACAGAAGGTAGTAAATCCAGCTAGAGAACGTACCGATAATCGCGACGATCTGAATTATTCTGACGATGGAATCCATCATGCGTAAACGCGGGCCAGACTATTCGTAACGCAACGCCTCAATCGGATCCAGGTTCGCGGCTTTCCACGCGGGATAAATGCCAAACACCAAGCCGGTTCCCGCGGCAGAAGAAAAGCCGAAGATCGTCCAGAACATCGACATGTGGGCAGGCAGCGCGGGCCAGAACGCAGGTATCACGCCAACGATGATTGCGCCCAGCAGAATCCCAATCACGCCGCCAACTGCCGTAAGAATGATCGCCTCTAAGGTGAATTGCAAGAGAATGTCCCGCTTGCGGGCGCCAATCGCCTTGCGGACGCCGATCTCACGCGTCCTTTCGGTAACGCTGACCAGCATTATGTTCATCACGCCTACGCCCCCGACAATCAGACCCACGCTCGAAATCGCGAACATGCCGATGAACAGCATGCCCGTGAGCTGATTCCACACCTCTGAGATTGAGTCCGAGGTGAAGACTGCGAAATCATCCGCCTTGTCGTTCGGAACTCTTCGCCGCCGCCGCAGCAGTTCGCGCATTTCGTCGACTGCCTTCGGCATCTCCTCATGGGATGTAGCCTTAACGATAATCCAATGGTCCTTCAATTCAGGGTGAAGCGTTCTGAAAGTAGCCAGCGGGAAAAATACCCGGTTGTCGTCAGGATCCTTCCCGCCTCCAAACACCGATTTCACTTTTGCTGCCACGCCAATCACTTCGAACAATCGCCCCTCGATGTTGATTTCTTTCCCCAGTGGACTCTCCATCCCGAATAGCTCTTCTGCAGTATCGTGACCGAGGAGAATGACCGTAGCGCGCCTCTGCTCGTCAGTTTCAGTGAACCACCTTCCCGCGTCCAACTGCAGGTCAATAACGTCCTTTATAGAAGCCGTATCTCCCTCGAGGATTGTGTTCTTGGCCTTGCGATCCTGATACTTCACGGCGAAGGTTCCGACTCCCAATTCTGGACGGAGAAACTGGATCAGCGCGCCCGCTGCTTTCACGTGAGGCAGTTGACCGACCGCTTCCGCATCCTCGAACGTCAGCTTCTTGCGGATGCGCATTTCTTCGGTGGGGCGTCCAAAGGTGAAGGGCTCCAGATGATAGGCAAAGATGACGTTGGAACCGACGCTGGCGACCACGTCGCGGACGTTGTCGTCCAAGCCGCGACCGATAGAGGAGACGCTGATCACCATCGCGACGCCAATCACGATCCCCAGCACGGTCAGAGACGAGCGCAGCTTGTTGCCGCGGATGGTGTCGGACGCCATCTGAACGATCTCACCGAATTCGTCTTTATGAATCATGAAGAATTGAGTTATTTGGTAATTTGTAATTTGGTAACCTAAACCTCCGATTCGGTTTTCAAATTACAAAATTACCCGATTACAAAATTACAAATTGCTCCCCTACGTTTCGAACCGCAACGCCACAATCGGATCGAGCTTCGACGCTTTGCGCGCGGGATAGACTCCGAAGAACACTCCGACACTGGCCGACACAATCAGTCCAGCCGCCACGGCCCAGAGCTTGATTGCCGAAGGCATCCCGACCAGCAGCGTAACGGATAAGGCGATCGCCGCGCCCAACAACACTCCCAGAATGCCGCCCGCGAGCGCCAGAGTGACCGACTCGATCAGAAACTGCAGCAACACATCCTCACGCCGTGCCCCCAGCGCCTTGCGAATGCCTATTTCGCGGGTACGCTCGGTCACCGATACCAGCATGATGTTCATGATCACAATGCCACCGACCACCAGAGAGATGGCGGCAATGCCGATGGTAGCAATGAAGAACGTCTGACTGAAATCGGTCCAGATGCCAAGCAGGCTCGAATTGGTCTCAATGTCGAAGCTGTCGTCGCCCCCGAGCCGGTCGTGTCGCCTGGCGCGAAGAGCAACGCGCGCTTCATCGACAGCCTCGTTGAGGGGCACTCCGGCGCTGGTCGCCTTGGCTGCAATCCGCAGGCTATTATTGTGCGTGCCATATTGTTTAAGGCAGGAGGTCATGGGAATCATTACGTAATTGTCTGCGCTCTGCCCCAGCGTCGTGCCCTTCTTCGTGCCCACTCCAATTACCTGGTAGGTCCAACCGTCGATGCGGATTTCCTTGCCCAGCGGATCCACACCCGCCATCAGATGCTCAACGATATCGTTTCCCACCACGGCAACCGCAGACCGATTATCCAGGTCAGTCTGGTTCAGCATGCGGCCAGCGCTCAGGTCGGTATCCAGAATCGTGGGCATCCCGGGAGTGATTCCCCGCACCAGGGTATCGCTGATCTCTTGTCCGTTGTACTTCACGTGGCCGCTCTCGTTACGTGTGGAAGCCGCGACCAGCACACAATGCCGGCAGGCGTCGGCCACCGCCTGGTAATCTTCGATCGTCAAGTCTTTGCGCTTCTCACCTTCCAGATAGTGATCCACATTCGTGACGGCGGGAGAAACTTTGAAGATAAGAAAAACATCCGCGCCCAGATTGAAGATCTTCTGGGCCACATAATCGTTGATGCCGGAGACGAAGGTGACGACGGCGATGACGGCAGCTACTCCGATCACCACACCGAGCAGCGTCAGCACCGAACGCAGCTTATTCGCCCACAGCGACTGCAGAGCGATTCGGATAGCTTCGGCGATGTTCATGGACGGACTTCGGCTTTCGGGCTTCGGGCTTCGGCAAAAAACGATGTTTCAGCAAGCCCGACTGTCGATAAGTCTACCAGTAAGAATGTCGTTCGAGCGGGTAAGTCGGGTAGGCCGAAGCCCGGCACCTGAAGCCCGAAGCCCGTATAATGATTCTGTTGGCAGCTGGACCGGACGGTCGCTTTCCACGTCTTCGGACGCGGGGAGAGGAAAGTCCGAACTCCGCAGAGCAGTGTGCCGGATAACGTCCGGGAGGCCGGGTTCAAGCCCGTCCGACGGAAAGTGCCACAGAAAATATACCGCCCTGGTTTTCGGAATATGTCTTCGGGATCGGGGTAAGGGTGAAAAGGTGCGGTAAGAGCGCACCGCCGCGGCAGCAATGCAGCGGGCAGGGCAAACCACACACGGAGCAAGACCAAATAGGAAGGGAGCATGGACTTCGGTCCAGGCACGTGCCGGCTCGGTGCGTACAACCTTCGGGTAGGTCGCTAGAGCCCCGCAGCGATGCGTGGCCCAGAGGAATGACCGTCCCACCGGAGCAATCCGGCGGACAGAATTCGGCTTACAGGTCCGGCTGCTACAAATTTTTCCTTTCAATTCACTCTAGGAGCACACGATATGTCAGCACCCAGCCGCCGGCCGGAGATTCGCCGGCGCCGCGCCCGTCAACACAAGATCACCCTCCTCCGCAAGCGCCTCGCTTCGGCCCAAACCGACGCCGACCGCAACCGGGTTACCGCCAAGCTGCACAAGCTCGCCATCACTTCGCCCGGCCAGCCCCTGCTTAAGTAGATACATCGCAGAGTTCGATGCGCTGAGTTGCCAGCTTGAGTTTCCGCCGAGTTGCCAGGAAGACTGGCGCGAGCCAGCCGAAGTCAGGCTACGCCCTCGGTCGACTTGGGGCTCGTGGACGTGGGCTGGCCTCGCGATTCGCCGCTGCCGTGCGGGCCCGCGACCTCCTGATAGGTGTTCATGATTCGACGCACAGACTTCTCCCAGGAGAACTTTGCCGCCTGCCGGTAGCTGCGTTCCTTCATTTTCTCGCGCAACGGCTGATCCAGAAGCACCCGGTGTAGCGCCCGCATAATTTCGAAAACGTTCTCCGGATGAACCAGCACCGCAGCGTTGCCCACTACTTCAGGCAGCGACGACACGTTTGAGGTCACGACCGGAGTGCCGTGGGCCATGGCCTCAAGCGGAGGCAGGCCGAAGCCTTCATACAATGACGGGAAGACAAAGATCTTGGCCTCATCGTAAAAAGTGCGCAGCACTTCGATGGGAACAAAGCCCAGGAAGCGCACATCGTTCTGCACTCCGCTACGGATCACCGTCCGCCGCAAGTCGGGATTGCCGGAAACATCGTCTCCAATGATGATGAGCTTGAGGTCAGGAAATGCGCGGTCTTTCTCCAACTCAGTCTTCAGCGCCGAGAAAGCTTCGATCATGCGTACAACATTTTTGTGCGGACTGATTCTGCCGGCATAGAGCAGGAAGGGATAAGTAACCTGGTAACGCTCGGCAATCACCTGCCGGTCGGCCGCGCTGGCGTGTCCACGAAGGAATCTCTCATCGATCGCGTTGTAAACCACTTCGATGCGTCCCGGCGGAATATCAAACAGCTTCTCCATTTCGAGCTTGGTGAAGTTTGAGACCGCGAAAATCCGGGCCGACCCCCGCAAAACCCGTTTGGTCAACTGGAAGTGCAGCGATCCCCTAAGCCCGGTCTGCTGATGCGGCTGGGTGAGATGCTCCAGCATGTCGTGAACCGTCATCACGTAAGGGCAAGGCAACGCGCGGGGAATGGAGAATAGATTCGGGATGTGCACCAGGTCGCATTCCAGCCGCTTCACAGTCACCCGGAACTCCCGGAAGCTATGCCAGGACCGCTCGGGTTCGGCCACAGGAATCGTGTGAAAGTTAGCCGGCAGGGGGCCGATTTCCTTCACCTTGGCGGGAGAACCAATGAGGAAGTACGCCGTCTCGCGATCAAGCCGCCCCAAAGTGCGAACGATATTGCGGATGTAGGTACCGACGCCGAACTCAGTCATTCGCCGGATGTCGATGGCGATCTTCACCGAAGGCATTTAACCACAGAGGCAGCGCGGCTTCACAGCAGAATTGCAGAAGTTCCCAGCTAAGCGCTTACTACGGCCTGTGCTTGATGGCGTGACGAGGCAATACAATGATCACGAGTTGAAGAGTGACTATTTTTCCTGAAGCTCGGGCAGGTGCGCCAATAGGTCAACGAAGACGAGCCTGAACTGCTCGAACAGGTGCTCGAACTGGCCGACCTCATCGTCGGAGCTGACTTGGATTCTCGATTGGTAGTCGCCCCCGACTACCCGGGTAGCGACCGCAATGATGTGTTGCAGGCGCCGGAATACCAGACGGTTGAGCAGCGTGAGCACCAGGAACGTGCCGATGCTCAGAGCCACCACAGTCAAAAGCACGAGGACGTTCTGGGTGCGCCGCATGGCAGTGTAGAAGCTTGAAATATCCCTCACCACGAACATCGCGCCTACCGTGCTCCCGGCGGCGTCATGGATGGGAAAGATGCCGCGCACCAAGACGGAATTTCCGTTGCGGAGATATTCCAGCACCCTCCCTTCGGCGGGGACCGCGGCCAAATCTCCCTGGAATTGAATGATTTCGTCCGCCGCCGTGGTTTTGTCGGCGACTACGAAACTTGGGTTGTCGTCCCAGTTATCACGACGCTTCCAAACCGCGCTCGAGTCGGCCCAAAACTGCCGGTCGACAAACTTCTTGCTGAGCAGCAGCCCATAGTCGTCTCCTGTCTGGCTTTTCATAGCGTGAATAAACTGGCCGATTTCCTCCCCGAACTCGATGTACCCGGTCACTTCGCCGTTCGAATCGTAAAACGGACGAATCACTCTTGCCGCAAACCCAGCCTTGGCCAGCTCGTTTCCGACCACCATGGCATGGGTACGTACGACCTCTTTGTCGATGAAGCGATTCAGGTGGTCCCCGAACTTCGCGGGGTTGTGGAGACGGAGAAAAACCGCCATGTCTGGCTCGGGAGTATGGAACATCCAGTTTGTAATGCCTTCGCTTTTCAACTTTGGATACAGCGGAGCCGTTAACTCGAGCAGGCGGCTGCGATCCTTAGCGGCGAAGGCATCACGAACCTGCGCGTTCATCATCAGCGTGTCGCTGACGGCCGCCATCTTGCTGGTTTCCCTGCTTTCCAAAATCGTAAACAGCTTTTGTGCGCCTGTGACTGACTCGGTGGCCAAGGCCTGCGAGTTGCGCGCAAAGCTGTAATGCATCAGTAGCACGATGCCGCCAACGCCCGCTAACAAGCAGGCGGTCAACGTGGCCAGAACTTTGGTGCGAATCAGGTTCCACCTCATGGATCACTCCTCACGCGCTGATATTCAGCACCTCTTTGATGGCCTGCCTGAGGCTGGCAACGGCCGCCGGATCGTCCTTACTATTCGCATCGATCAACAACAGCATCCGGCCTGATTGCAGTCCAATCTTTCCCCTCACGGCGTTTGCATCCAGGCCGTCGGCCTTAATCTTGCTTTCGATCAAGAGCTTTAGATCGTAAAGTTGACTCATAGAGGCAGATTCCTCCCGCCACGGGCACTCGTCCGGTTTGGGACTCACCGAGGCGCCGTTCGATCTGAATAATGTTATCGGCGCTTTTGCGCAGAACTTCAGTTAGGTTACCCCCGGGTGCGTTTGAGTGCGGAGCGAAGCTAAGATGGAACTGCGGTGTGCGCAAAGTCTGCCGTCACTGACCAGCCACGTCATTGACGGTATTTGCCGGTTCAGATTGAATGATTCAGGTGGCTAAACAACGAATTGCAGAGAGTCCCAGCTTAGGCTCGCACTTCGGCTTGTGCTCTGGCCCTGCGCTCGGCGTATAGCGGGAACGCTTCGCAAAGGTCGAGCACGTCCTTGCGGATTCTCCCCAGCACGGCCGCATCCGCGCGCTGCAGCAGCGCTCCCGCGATCCAGCGCCCGACCTGCCGCATCTCCGCCTCTTTCATTCCGCGTGTAGTCAGGGCGGGCGTACCAATGCGGATGCCGCTCGGCTTCATCGGCGGATTCACATCGAACGGGATCGCATTTTTGTTGACCGTGATCCCGGCTTCGCCGAGCGCTTTCTCAGCCTCGCTGCCTAGCATGCCCTTGGAAAAGACATCGACCAGCATCAGGTGCGTATCCGTTCCGCCGGAAATGATGCGGAAGCCCTCGGCGGCCAGCGTTTCCGCGAGCACTTTCGCGTTAGCCACGACTTGCTTCGCATAGTCGCGGAACTCCGGCTGCATCGCCTCGTGAAAACAAATCGCCTTGGCTGCGATGATGTGCATCAGCGGACCGCCCTGCATCCCCGGAAAAACAACCTTATCGATCGCCGCCGCGAACTCCGCCTTCGAAAGAATCATTCCCGCTCTGGGTCCGCGCAGCGTTTTATGGGTTGTCGAAGTAACAATGTGCGCGTGCGGCACCGGCGAAGGATGCACGCCTCCCGCCACCAGCCCGGCAAAATGCGCCATATCGACGAGAAAAAGCGCGCCCACTTTGTCAGCGATCTGGCGCATGCGCGCGAAATCGATAATGCGTGGATAAGCACTGCCGCCGCCGATAATCAGCTTGGGCCGGTGTTCTTCAGCCAGCTTTTCCAGCGAATCGTAGTCAATCGTCTCCGTCTCTTTGGTTACGCCATACGGGACAATCTTGTAAGTCTTCCCGGAAAAATTCAGATGATGCCCGTGTGTCAGATGGCCACCGTGGGCGAGATTCAATCCGAGAATGGTATCGCCGGGCTGCAGTACGGCCGCGTAAGCCTCCATGTTCGCCTGCGACCCGGCATGAGGCTGCACATTGGCATGCTCCGCTCCGAATAATTGCTTGGCACGGTCACGCGCCAGGTTCTCAACCACATCGGCGTACTCGCAGCCGCCGTAGTAACGCTTGCCCGGGTATCCCTCGGCATACTTGTTGGTGAACACCGAGCCCGCAGCTTCGAGCACGGCTTCGCTGACAAAGTTCTCCGAGGCAATCAGCTCCAAACCCTCGTGCTGGCGGCGGGTTTCATTGTCGATGGCCGCGGCAATCTGCGGATCGGCTTCATACAGCGGGCGATACATTTTGTCGACAGCGGAGTTCTTCATATCGTTTTCCAGTTCTTTATCGTTTTCCTAGGGCATCCCGTAAATGTTGGGCTGGTGAAGTTCCATAAATCGCTCCGGCGCCTTCGCCGAAGTAAAACCAAACTGCGAATAAAGTCCATGCGCATCGCGGGTGGTCAGAATCCAGCGCCGCAGATTTTGTAGCGCAGGATGCTCGATAATACATTGCATCAGCCACTTTCCGAGCCCGCGTCCGCGATGAGTTTCCAGCACGAACACATCGCCGACATACGCGATGGTCGAGAAATCGCTGATCACGCGCGCGAATCCGATTTGCGCGCCCTCCCCATCATAAATGCCGAAACAAAGCGCGTTCTCGATCGACCGGGCCACAACTTCCCGCGGGATGCCCTTAGCCCAGTAGCAATTAGTCAGAAAACCGTGAATTACATCGAGATCCAGTCGCTCACGGCTAGTGCTGATCAGAAAATCCCCGCGCCGGTACTCCATCACAGCTTCGGAATCGAGGATGCGCGCCGCCATGCCCACATTCTACCGCGTGACCGCTATTCAAACGCCGTCCGCAAAAACGAAGCCAGTTGCCACCCATCCATGTAATTGTAGGGAGCCTCACCCATCGTGTAGTGGCCGCAGGGAAGAACCACAACTTTATGATCCAGTTCACGACGCTCGAATTCCGCCACCACTCCGCGCGAGAGTTCAGGCAGAAAAGTCAGATCGTACTTCGCATAAATGATCAGCGACTTCCGCGGCCAGCGCGAGAATTGATCGAAATACGCCATCGGACTAACCGCCAGCCACGATTTCCGCAAGGTCTCCAGGTCGATCTGCGATTCGATGCCCTGCCGGATATGCCGCGTCGACTGCCCATGCCACACCACGTCGGCGACATAAGTCGAAGCATGATTGAACGCCGCCACTCGAATGCGTGGATCGTGCGCCGCCGCGATGAACGCGTAACAGGAACCGAGACTCGTCCCCACAATTCCCAGCTTGCTGTAACCCTGCTGCTCCAGCCAATCGAGACAGCAGCGGACGTCCACCACCCCCTGCCGCACCGCATCAAGCGTGCGGCCAATGTTGGCGGAAATGGCATAATCAGCGCGGGTAATCTCGGCGGGCATGCGGATATCGTGATAAGGCATGCTCAGCCGCAGCACCGCGATGCCCAGCATGTTGAGAACCTTGCACAGGCTCACGTAAGCAATCGCGTCAGCGTTCCAGTGCGGCAGCAGAACAATAGCCCGCCGTCCCCGCGCCGGGAACCAGCGCGCATTCACCACATTGTTTTCCGGATACGGCGTTTTCACTGGCGCCGTGAAGCGCAGGAACTCTGCGAACGTTCCTTTTACCTTCGCTTCCAGCTTCGCGTCCGGAACTTCGCGCGTGGAGAAAACCTGCACCTCGCGCTTCTCCAGCCTGAAATCGCTTGCTGGCTTGTACGAATAAAACTCATCGCTGGCGGCGACGATGCGCCGGTTGAAATCGGTAAGGAATTTCGCCGGATCGTCCGCAGCCTGCCCCGGCTGCCAGCCATTGCGGCAAGGCCAGTCCCGCGCATATTCCAGCCCCCACTCCAGCGGACGCACCACGCGATTGTTGTCCACCGAAGTGAGCCGGTGCTCCCAGTCGTACATCCATTGTGCGTAGCGCGAAGGCATGTACTCTGAGCATAGCAAACGGCTGGGCGGACAATCAGCCCCGCCACAGCGAGCCGCAAGAACCCGCATCAGACGGGCGCAGGAAGCGGTCGGAGCTTGTCTTGCCCTCGCGTAGAGGGGTCGACTCCCCTTTTCTCCGCCCGCTGCCCTCAGGTTTGCGCAAGAATAGCTATCTGGGGAAAATCGATTTGACCGGCACAGATACCGCCAAGCAGAATCCGTTCCAGCAGTTTTCCCACGCATGGCGCGCGCTGCAACACCGCAATTTCAGGCTGTTCTTTACTGGTCAAAGCATCTCTCTGATCGGCACCTGGATGACCCGCGTCGCAACCAGTTGGCTGGTGTATCGGCTTACTGGCTCCGCATTGCTTCTGGGCCTCGTCGGCTTTGCCGGCCAGATTCCAACTTTCCTCTTCGCGCCTTTTGCCGGCGTCTGGGTTGACCGGCTGGACCGGCGAAAGATGCTGGTGTGGACTCAGGCGTTGGCGGGTCTGCAATCTCTGGCGCTCGCCGGCCTCACCCTCGCCAGGATCATCAACATCCACGAAATTATTGCGTTAAGCGTTCTGCAGGGTTTGATCAACGCCTTCGACATGCCCGGCCGTCAAGCCTTTCTGGTGCAGATGGTCGAAGACAAACAGGATCTCGGCAACGCGATCGCGCTCAACTCTTCCATGGTAAATATGGCTCGGCTCGTGGGACCTGCCCTGGCGGGCTTCATCATTGGCGCGGCGGGAGAAGGATATTGTTTCCTGATCGACGGCGCCAGCTATCTCGCCGTCATCGCTTCGCTACTCATGATGAGGATAAAAGTCGCGCCCGCAAAACGCGCCCTTACCTCCATGTTGGGACAACTCAAGGAGGGCTGGGCCTATGTTTCCGGCTTTCGCCCGATACGGACCATTCTGTTGCTTTTCGCGTTGATTAGCCTGATGGGTATGCCCTTCATGGTGCTCATGCCCATCTTCGCGTTAAAGGTCCTGCATGGCGGACCACATACGCTCGGGTTCTTGTTGGGAGCGACCGGCATCGGTGCATTGATCTCCGCAGTTTCTCTCGCCTTGCGCAAGACGGTTCGCGGACTGACCACGATGATCCAGCTTTCCGCCGCGCTCTTCGGTGTTGGTCTGATCTGTTTTGGCCTGTCGCGAATCCTCTGGCTATCAATGCTTCTTATGCTGATCGTCGGTTTCGGCATGATGCAAGGCCTGGCGGCGAGCAATACCGTTATTCAAACATTGGTGCCGGAAGACAAGCGCGGCCGGGTGATGAGTTATTACACCATGGCCTTTGTAGGAATGGCGCCGTTCGGCAGCCTGTTGGCCGGCGGTCTGGCGCACACTTTGGGAGCGCCGCATGCAGTGATGATTACGGGAGCATTTTGCGTTGCCGGCGCGGTCTGGTTCTCGACGCAACTGAAGGCAATCCGGCAGATCATGCGTCCTATCTATGTCGAGATGGGCATCATCCGAAGCGAGCTCGAACCGGCTCTGGAAGATCAAGTCGGACGCTGAATGCGAATGACCCACAACCCTGAATTCTCTTGACTTCACGTCCCGAGACTGAGACCATATTCTTTACGCATTGGATCTTTGACATCCGAATAGCACTGAGATAACTCCAGTGAATCCAATATTTTACGCCGCTGACCCGCTGATTCAGGGCACTTTGCCACGGCAAGTCGATCTAAGTCTTCTGAATGGAATATTTTGCGGGTAAGTTGTTTGTTCTTAATATTTTAGCGGGGCGCAATGCAGATCGGGTCGCCTAATTCACTGATTCCAGACATTTTAGGCGATCGATCTGGTGATTTTTCGATGTGGATCAATCTGCGGTCAGTTGCCGTACTTTCGCGGCACGCGCTTCGAGATATTACAGAGAATCTCGTAAGGCGAGCTGTTGGCCAGACGAGCATGCTCGAGTGCATCGACGCTCAGCCCGTCGTGAGTTCCGAGCAGGATGACTTCATCGCCAACGGCGATCCCAGGAATGCCCGTGACATCCACCAGCGTGAGGTCCATCGAAATGCTGCCGACGATGGGCGCATAATGATCGCGGACGATCACCCGCCCGCGATTCGAAAGCTGGCGGTTATATCCGTCAGCGTAGCCTACGGGCAGCACAGCAACGTGCGCCGGCGCCTTGGTCACATAAGTTCCGCCATAACCCAGAGCCTGGTTGGCGGCGAAATCCCGCATGGAAAGAATTCGCGTCTTCCACGTCAGCACCGGCTTCACGGCAAGGCGCAGAGTGCCGCCGCTCACTTCTCTGCCTGCGCGCTGGAACGGCAGATAATATCCATAGAGCGCGACGCCCGGCCGCACCATATTGTTCCAGGTTTCGCGCCGCGAGATCAGGGCGCTGGTGTTGGCCATGTGGATCAAATCCGGATCAAAGCCCGCCGCCCGCACCATGCGCTGCGCCTCTTCGAACCGACGCTCCTGCTCGGCCACCGAAGGCGCGTCCATAATTTCTGAAGAAGCGAGATGCGTCGAGAGCCCTTCGAGATCAAGATGCGGAGCCGCACGCAGCGCTTTCAGCACCGCGGGAAGTTCAGCCAGCGCCACACCCAGCCGGCCCATGCCCGTGTCCACTTTCAAATGCACCGCATGCCGCATTGCCGCGAGCGCCGCCGCCTGCTCCAGAGACTCGATGTGCCACGGCTCCCACACCGTGGGAGTGAGCCGCAGGCGGACGATCTCGCTCTCTTCGCCTCGCCAGAACCCCGTCATCAGCAGGATTCGCGACTCGATGCCGGCCTCGCGCAATGGGATCGCCTCATCGAGCGACGTGACGCCCAGCCAGGTTGCACCTTCGGCCTGCAGAGCGCGCGAGCACTCCACAGCTCCGTGGCCGTAAGCATCAGCCTTCACCATCGCGCACACGGTCACTCCCGCGCCCGCGTGCTTCACCACGGTGCGGAAGTTTTGCCGCAGAGCGGCCAGCGAGACTTCCGCCCATGTCGGGCGCGTTGCCACTCGGCTCAGAATTTCTACAGTTGACGCCACTGGGCTCGATTATAGCGGCAGGGCCGCACACTCTCAGGTTACGCTTGGGCTACTCCTGCGTGACGCTCTTCGCGCGTGTCGCGAACCCGCGTGCTTGATCAGTTTTCAGTCAGCGAGAAGTTCACCGTGATTTGCGTTTCCACCTCGACCGGTTCGTTGTTCAGGATGTAAGGCCGGTAACGCCATTGCCGGACGGCCTCAATCGCCGCAGGTATGAGGATAGGATGGCCAGCCAGCACTCTCAGTTTTTCAATTGTGCCTTGCTTGCTGATCACCGCCTGCAGCACGACCTGACCCTGAAGCCGCGCCGCCCGCGCCAGCGGCGGATACGCCGGCATGACCTTGTGAACCAAGTCTCCTTCACTCATGTGGGAAACGGAAATCGGATGGGGTACGACCGCCGGCGCCACAGGCATAATCGGGCGTGCGCTTGTGCTGAACGAATTGAGCATTCCATCCGCAGTGCCTGGTCCCGAGGGTCCAGAAACATACGCACCCTGCGCTCCGATCGGTGGCGGACCATCGCCCCCGACGGGCACCTCGCTTGGAATTCGCGTCGGCATTCTTAGCATGAGGTCCACAGGAAGGCTGCGCTGTGCCGGGCTTGTCCCTGCCTGTGGCCTGACTGTGGGAGCATTGTCCGGTTGTCCTAGACGGACGGGAGTCGAGAGCGGGCGGAGCAAGGGCAAGCCCATGGGACGAAGCAGCGGCAAAACCAGCAATGCGGCAACCACCAGCGCCTGCACGCCGAACGAGGTGAAGGTGGTCAATCCCCGGCGCGAACGCTCGTCCCATGACGAATTGAGTGTGTCGTCAAACATGGTGCCCTCCTGAATGAACGCGGTTACAGCTAAAGACACCAAACCTTGTCGCGGAGGACTGGAGAGAGCAAAGAAAAAAGGCCGCGCAGAAACGCGGCCTTTGGAACTTTCCCGACACTCGTGGTGTCGCGAAAAAACTACTTGGGCTGTGCCGTTGCCGGCTTCGGAGCTGCAGGTTTCAAAGGCGTGGGCCTGGCTGCCGCTCCTGCGGGCGGGACCGGAGCAGGCACGCCCGATTGCGTGTTATAGAGGTCCACCACCGCCTTGGTGATGTCCCCTTGCTCGCCATACCAAAGTATCGGGCTTTGCGGCCATGGGTTAGAGGTGTCGACAATCATGGCGAAGCCGCTATCCTGCGCGTGCTTCACAATTACCGGCGCCATCTTCTGCAGGATGCGTTGAAAAATCTCTTTCTGCTGGTTCTGCGCATCTTCCTGAGCGTCCTGCACCGCGCGGTCAAACGACTTTTTCTTGGTCTCAATCTGCTTGACCAGGTTGGAGCGAGCATCGTCGTTCAGCTTATCACCCTGTTTTTGCAACTGTTCTTGCAGACTCTGGAGTTCGTCGTTCTCAGACTTCAATTCGCTTTGTTTGGGTTCCAGCTTTTTGCGCAAGGCTTCGAAGTCGCGCTGACCCTCGTTGCAGCCGAGCACCGCCTGCTCGATGTTTATGGTTCCGAGCTTGGAGCCGGTACCGGTCGCTATGGTTGAGGTGGGCGCCGAGGATGCGGGCGAACTGGCCGCCCTGGCTGGAGCGGCACCACCGGTTTGGGCCCATGCAGAAATGATTGAGAAAACCGCAATGGCCAGGACGGACCGCAGAAACTTGCTTGTCATTGGATCGCTTAAACTCCTTGGAGTGGTTCCGGTAAACAGGTTCCGGGAATGAACTCAGACTACCCTCTTCAGGCGACACGGGCCGCGCTCACGGGGCCGTCGTCTTGCATTGGTTCGAACGACCGCTGTCGAGCATCGCGTTGTCGAGCATCACCTGGAGACAAGACGCACTGGGTTGCGAGCGTCACACGCCGGGGTTGCGGACGTGCCGTCCACCCCTGATCAGCTTTCTCAATGGTGTGGATCAATAAGATTATAGAGACCTTCCTCCGCTGGCGTCAAACCTTACCGCGGGCGAGTAGTGGCTCAGTTTGGCTTGCGCGCCGGGCCGGTTTAGCGGGAGATCCCTTCGACTTCGCTTAGGGCAGGCTCTTCGCTACGCCTGAAAAACGGCTCCGCAGGATGACAGTCGTCGGGTAATCGTCAAACTGCGCCACTACCCGCCCACGAACCCGGCTTGGAACATGCCTTACAACCCAGCCTCGAAGCCGCCCTTAGAACGTTGTCGCGACCGTGAAGCGGAATGTCTTGCGTGGCTCGCGCAACAGGAAACTCGGAGAGTAGACGGTCTTGGCAAGGTTGTAAGTGTAGTCACCAGCCGCCTGGCCCTGGCCAGAGGGGAACATGCCGCGCGTAATGGGTATCGGGGGGTTCGCCGCGTTATCCAACCGCAACGGGTTATAGGCCCAGTAGATGCGGAAGGGCGCGTTGACTACCGGGAGAAACATTTGGAGTTCAAGTCCAGTGGACATTCGGGGGCGCCAGTTGGTTGTGCCCAGGACCTGCAAGTCTTGCGACGGCTCCGGGTTCAACAGTGAGCCCGGAGAACAGGTATTGGCGGTGGCAGTCTGCGACAAGACAGGGCATCCCACGGGCGTCCCGATCACGGTCTGGTATTGCTCCGCCGCAATCTGCAACTGCGACTTTCGCAGGATGGGGTCGATCCCTAGATCGATAAACGGAGCCAGAGCCACTGGCCCATAGATCGTGATGCGGTACTCCGCGTTGGTCACAATGCTTAGATCGCCGCCGGGGAAAGTGATCTGATCGATCGGAATGGGAATGGTCACATTGCCCGCCCGCGGATTCTGCGGGTTCAGGGGCACGGGAGTTCCATCAGCATTAGTCAGCGTGATCGATCCCACGTTCGGCAGGAACGCTACCGGGGACACTGAACGGATGTCGAACCCGCGCAGATCGTTCTCGCCTCCCATATAAGCGCGCTGGAACGGCGGCGCAACCAAGCCCCCATAGCCGGTGATGAAAGACCCCTGAACGTTGAAGCCCAGCGCATTGCGCCGGTTCTGCATCGGAATGAACTTCTTGTATTGAACGATCGGCCGGACCGATCGAATGGTTCCTCCCAAGCCGGCGAGTTCGATTCCCGTCGTGAACTGGTGTCCGCGGTGAGGCGAGATCGGACTATCCAGCGTGTTGAAAGAAAAGTTGGGGAAGATCTTGCTGGTGATGATTCCGTCCAGGGCAACGGGGCCTGAAACACCGCGGAAGGCGAGGAATTCGAACAAGTTCTTGGAGGCCGAGCTGAGGGCCGCCAAAGAGGACCGATCGAACGAATAGGTAATGCCCAGGCGCTTGAAAGAGCGATGCAGCGGATAGCTCAACGACGACGTGAACCCCGCGCTCTGCTGCGTGTAATTCTGCAAATTCTGCAGCACGGCGTTGGGCAGGTTATTCAGGTTCTGCCCACTGAAGATGGAGAGCTGCCGGGCCTGATCGTATTTGGTCTTCGTGTAGTAAACATTGAAACCGAACTGTAGCGGACGGTCAAACATGTAAGGCTGGGTAAAACCGAACCGGATGCTCTTCGCCAGGTTTCCCGCGCTGACCTGGACCTGAAGCGTTTCACCCAGACCAAGAAAGTTGTTGGTCGCATAGTTGAGACCGACGAACGCGCCTTCCAGCCCGCTGACGCCTCCGTTGAGGCCGATGCTGTTCTTGCCTTTTTCGTGAATCTTCAGCGTCAGGTCGACCAGCCCATCTTTCTCGTCCAGTTGGCGAATGGTGGTGTTGGGGTCGTCCGGCTTCAACTGATCGAAGTATCCCAGTTGATTCAAGCGCAGCAGGCTCAATTCCCAGAGGTGGGAGTTGTAAACGTTGCCTTCCTCCAGCGCGATCTCGCGACGAATCACCTTGTCGCGGGTGGTGGTGTTGCCCTGGAATTCGATGCGGCGCACATAGAACTGCTTGCCTTCGTCGACATCGATATCGAGATAGATCAGCTTTTTGTCGTCGTCAAACCGGGTGTCAGGAATGGAAGTGAAGTTGATGTAGCCCAACTGGCCGTAGGCCTTGCGCAGATTCTCCAAGCCCTTGGCAATTTTCTCTTTGCTGAAGACGTCTCCATCCTTGATCGGGAAAATAGCGCGCAAAGCCCTCACGTTCTGCACCGCCTTGTTGTTCTTGAACGTGATCCCGCCCAACGTGTAGCGGTCGCCCTCCTCGATGGGGATGGTGATGTCGACAGACTTGCCCCGTCCGCCCTGCAACAGCGGGACATGAACGCCCGCGTGTCCGGTATCGTGAATTTCCGTCTTGGGCTGACCCACGTTGGCCTTAAAATACCCACGATTCTGGTATTCGTTGCGGACGCGTTCCGTATCTTCGTCCAGCTTGGTGGCGTCGTAGGTCCGGGCGAAGATGTCTTCGAGGAAGATCGAGTGCGGGATGCCGATGGGCCGCAAGTTCTTCATGGCGTAACGCAGCACTCGCGACTTGACGTTCTTGTTGCCTACGAACGTGATCTTGCCGACCTTGACCTTCGGACCTTCTTTCACCACAAACGTGATCCCGACCGCAGCTGGCGGAATCTGCCGCACTTCCGTTCGGATTGTGGAAAACTGCCGTCCATGTTCGGCCAGCAGGCCCTTGATCGTCACTTCGGCTTTCTTCACCTTCGTCGGATCGTATTGACTCTCGACCGATAATCCCACCTTCGCTTCCTTGAAGCGGTCCAACACGTCGCTGGTAGAGACCGAACTCAGGCCGACATAGTTGATCTCGCGGATCGTCGGCTTTTCTTTAACCTGGATGATCAGCCGCCATCCCTTCGGAGTCTGCTCCCGGCTGAAACGGATATCCTCGAAGTAACCTGTGTTCCACAGTGAATTGAAATCGCGCTCCAGGGCGGCGGGATCGTAAATGTCCCCAGGATGGGTGAAGATACGTGCTTTGACGGTCTCGGCGGGAATCCGGCGGTTTCCCTGGACATCGATCTCGGAGATTATGTCGCTTTGCGCCCAACTGGCCACGGCAGTAAGCAGCACCAGCGCGGTGGCGAGACCGAGCATGCACCCCATCCCCTTCATCACGCGGCAAAGCCGTGCGAATGAAGAAGATGCAGGATGAGCAGTGCCGGAAGAACAGGGGCTGCGCCCGGACACAGCAATGTCTCGATGAGAGCAAAGATGAATCGCTACGACCTCAGCCTCTGGGATATAGGAAAACGATCATTATACGGTAGATAAAGAGAAAGCGTCCAAGTTGCCACTCTTGCCGGTGGCTTTATGGAAAGGGCTTGGCCAACTCCACCTCCACCAAGACGGAATAAAACGTGGCGGAGTTGCCCAGATCGGAAAGTTTTTCTGAGGTCAACACGTTGATGTTCCGGAATCCGGGGCCCAGCTTGGCCCAGTTTAGTTTTGCCGAAACCACTCCCGGCTGAACTGCGCCATCTACACGGGCTTTCAGAAAGATTTCTCCTCGACGGTTGTACACCCTGACCGTCTCTCCGTCGGCAATTCCACGCGCCCGGGCATCGGTGGAATGCATCTCCAGCAGGTTTGTTTCTTCCATCTGCTCGACCGAAGGCTGGTTGGCAAAGGTCGAGTTCATGAAGTTGTCGGCCTTGCGCGCGAGAAGTTCCAGCGGAAGAGCTGTTCCTTGCTTGCCATGGCGAGACTCTGCTGGAGGCGTAAACTCGGCCACCGGATCAAGCCCCAGCGCCTTCATCGCTTCGCTGTACAGTTCAGCTTTGCCCGAAGGAGTGCGGAAGTTGCCGTGAGCGAAAGGAAGAAATGGTTCTGGCTGGCCACTCGCCCCTGAACCCTGGCCACTGAAGTTGAGCCGCACCTGCCGTTCCTGTTGCAGGCGCGCACGGCTGATCCCCTCCAGCCATGGATTCTTGGAGGCCAGCGCGCCATCGATCATTTCGTCGATGCTCTCGCTGAAGCATGGGTCCAGGAATCCCATGCGCTCGGCCAGCGTTCGAAACACTTCCACATTCGCGCGGCACTCCCCCAACGGCTCGATGGCCTGATCTGATGTTTGCAGATAGTAGTGGCCGTAGGCCGCCTGCAAATCCTTGTGTTCGAAGAAAGTCGTCGCGGGCAACACAATGTCGGCGTAGTCGGTGGTGTCGGTGAAAAACTGCTCGTGAACAACGGTGAACAAGTCGGTGCGCTTGAGCCCGCGAACCACTTCGTTATGATTGGGACAAACCGCGGCCGGGTTTGAGTTATAGACGAACAACGCCTTCACCGGCGGATCGTCGAGCGTGTTCAGCGCCTCACCTAGTCGAACCATGTTGACCACACGCGCGGGGCGGTCGAGTCCGTCAGGCTTGAGGTCAGGCCGCCGCAATGCATCTTTGTTCAGGTCAAACGCGCCACTGGTCGAGAGGTGAATGCCGCCGCCGGCTTCTTTCAACGATCCGATGATGCAAGGCAGCATTGAAATCGCGCGCATGGCCGTCCCGCCGCCTTCGGAGCGCTGCACGCCGTAGTTGACCCGAATCACGGAAGGACGCACGGTGGCATATTCGCGCGCCAACTTGCGGATATCTTCGGCTGCGATCCCCGTCCACTGCGCCGCACGCTCCGGCGGATACGCTTTTGCCTTCTCGCACAGCTGTTCGAAGCCAAGCGTGTATTTCGCCACATAATCGGCATCGTGCAAACCTTCGGCGATGATGACGTGCATCATGGCCAACGCCAGCGCAGCGTCGGTGCCGGGATTGATGGGAAGATACCAGTCAGCGCACGCCGCAGTGCGCGTGCGGTAAGGGTCGATCACCACCAGCTTCGCACCCCGGCGACGCGCCTCCACGATGAAGGGCCACAGGTGGACATTATTTCCGTGAATGTTCGAAGCCCAGGCAATGATGTAACGGGAGTGGATGAACTGCTCGGGCTCGGTGCCGAGTTTGACGCCCATCACAGACTCCAAACCAGCCTCGCCTGCAGAAGAACAAATCGTGCGCTCGAGTTCCGAAGCGCCGAGGCGATTGAAGAATCTGCGGTCCATCGAACCGCCGTTCAGTGCCCCTAGCGTTCCGCCGTAGGAATAAGGCAGGATCGCCTCGCTGCCGAACTTGGAGATGATCGCCCGAAAGCGAGAGGCAATCTCATCGAGAGCTTCGTCCCAGGAAATGCGCTGCCAGGTTTGTGTGGCGCGGGCGCCCTCGCCCGCGTTCGCAGGCGCAAGCCCCTTTGCCGCAATCCTCCGCATCGGATGCAGGACCCGATCGGGTGAGTACACCCGGTCCAGATACTTGGCCACTTTGGCGCACAGAAATCCCCGGGTCATGGGATGCCCCGGATCACCCTGAATCTTTGTGGCGCGGCCGTCTTCAACCGTGATTAACACCCCGCAGGCATCGGGGCAATCGTGCGGACACGCGGCATGGACCACTTTCTTCATATTCTTCACGGCCTCTTGATTATAAGGGGAGGATGACCCGTGCAGCACAAAGGGCATCCGCACGCTTCGGATGCCCTGAATTCCTATCGACGAGAACTGAATGTTTCTACTTCAATTCCAGAACTTCCTTCTCTTTGGCTTTGCTCATCTCTTCCATCTTCTTGATTTCGTCGTCGGTCAGTTTCTGGATTTCCTCGAGCGAGCGCTTCTCGTCGTCCTCGGTGATCTTCTTATCTTTCATTGCCTTCTTGATAGCGTCGTTGCCGTCGCGGCGAATATTCCGCACCGCGGTGCGATGTTCTTCGAGCACTCTGTGCAGGTGCTTCACCATTTCCTGGCGGCGTTCCTGGGTGAGCGCCGGCACGGGCACTCGGATCAACTTGCCGTCGTTCATGGGATTGAGCCCGAGTTCGGCAGAGCGGATCGCTTTCTCGATCGCACCCACCTGCGACGGATCAAAAGGCTGCACGGTAATCATCTGCGGTTCCGGGGCATGCACTTGCGCGATCTGGTTCAGCGGCATCTGCGAGCCGTAATAGTCCACGTTCACGCTGTCGAGCATGTGCACCGAAGCGCGCCCGGTGCGCGTGGCCGCCATCGCTTTGCGAAAATCTTCCACGGCCTTTTCCATCCGCGTCTTCAGTTGTACGTAAGTTTCTTTCAGGCCGGGAATCGCGGCCATGCTCGCTTGAGCCATATGGTCAACTCCGTAAGACACTAAGAATCAAAACGCTGAATTATAAACCCAAAAGAAATCTGCCACGGATTTTCGCGGATTACCACGGATCAGAACGAGAAAAGAAAATCCACGTGAATCGGTGTAAATCCGTGGCCAAACTTTCTAAGCGCTCACCCGCGAACCGATATTCTCTCCGCTGACCACGCGGCGAATATTTCCGTGCTGGTTCAGGTTGAAAACAATGATGGGTAGGTTGTTGTCTTTGCACAGACTGATGGCGGTGGAATCCATCACCTTCAGCCCCAGCTTCAGAACATCCATATAGGAAATGTGGTTGAACTTCTTGGCGCCATCGACTTTCATCGGATCGGCATCGTAGATTCCATCGACCTTGGTGGCCTTCAGAATCACATCCGCCTTGATCTCCATGGCGCGCAAAGATGCCGCCGTGTCCGTCGAAAAATACGGGTTCCCGGTCCCGCCGGCGAAAATCACCACGCGTCCTTTTTCCAAATGCCGGATGGCGCGCCGCCGGATGAACGGCTCGGCCACCTGTTTCATCTCAATCGCTGATTGCACGCGGGTGTAGACTTTCTGCTTTTCCAGCGCATCCTGCAGCGCCAGAGCGTTGATGACTGTAGCCAGCATTCCCATGTGATCGGCGGAAACGCGGTCCATGTCGCGCGCCTGATCAGCCACGCCGCGAAAGAAGTTGCCGCCTCCCACGACGATCGCGAGCTGCACGCCCAACTTGTGCACATCGGCCAATTCTGCCGCGACCTCGTGGATGCGAGCCGTGTCCACACCAAAGCCCTGATTCGCAGCGAGGGCCTCTCCGGAAAGCTTGAGCAGAACGCGTTTGAAAGCAGGGGTTTCCATAAGGTTGTAGCGCCGGCGTCCCGCCGGCTAGCGAGCGTAGAAGCCCGCGCAAACAAAAAAAGGCGCCCGCAGGCGCCCTAAAATTACTCGGCTTTCTGTTCTGTCGGCTTGGTGACGGCGACCGTCTCACCCGCATCACCTACTTTGAAGCGCGCGAAGCGCCGGACGCTGATGTTCTCGGCCAACTTGCCGATCTTCGCCGCGATGAGCTGCGCAATCGACTGGGTCTGGTCCTTGATGAAAGGCTGCTCCAGCAGGCAGACTTCCTCGTAGAACTTTTCCATCTTGCCGGCAACCATCTTCTCCGCGATATTCTGCGGCTTGCCGGAGGCCACGGCCTGCGCGAGAAAGATATCCTTCTCGCGCGCAAAGTCCGCCGCCGTCACGTCTTCCTTGCGGACGTACTTCGGGTCGCTGGCCGCAATGTGCATCGCGATATCGTGCACCAGTTCTTTGAAGTCGTCGGTGCGCGCCACGAAATCACTCTCGCAGTTCACCTCGACCAGCACGCCAATCTTGCCGCCGGCATGGATATAGCTGGCCACCGCGCCTTCACTAGTCACGCGCGTGGCCTTCTTGGCGGCAACCGAAACGCCCTTCTTGCGCAGAATGACGACCGCCTGCTCCATATCGCCCTTGGCTTCGGTCAGGGCCTGTTTGCAATCCATCATCGGTGCCCCGGTTTTCTCCCGGAGGTCTTTCACTTGCGCTGCAGAAATGTTTGCCATAGTAGTGCTCATTAGTTAAGAGTCCTCATGATTTCTAAATTCATGCCGAGGTTTCAAAGTTTCAAGGTTTCAAGGTTGCAATGACAGGATAGACAACTCGCACAACATAGTGTCCCAACTTTGAAACCTTGCAACTCTGAAACTTTGAAACCTTGCCTCTACAAACTTTGACCCGCGCCGGGAATTTTCTAAGCACGACCCGCGCGGGTCTGATGTCCCTCAAAAGGGATAAACTGCCCGGGTTTTCGTCGTTACTGAGAACTGGCAACTGAGAACTGAGAACTGATTTTCAAACCGTCTGGCTCTCCACCTTAATTGGAACGTCGCCATCTTCGTTCGCCACCGGCTTCTTGTGCGTCCCCGGACCCAGCACTTCTTCCATGCTGATGTTTTCGCCAATGTCCGCCAGATCAGAGGCTGCGGCGGCTTCCTGGGCGCGAATCTCAAGGGCGGCCGCGGCGTCTTCCGCCTGCTGCAATTCCCGAGCCTGCGCCTGTTCGGTCGCGGCCGTCATGTCGGCAACCTGCTTGTCGGTCATCAACTGCGCGCCCTCGGCGATGGACTCCGAAATCTTCGAAGTGAACAGCCGGATCGCGCGCAGCGCATCGTCATTGCCCGGAATCACGTAATCCACTTCGCTGGGATCGCAATTCGTATCGACCACCGCGACCACCGGAATGCCCAGCTTGCGGGCTTCTCGAACTGCGATTTGTTCCTTGTTCGAGTCAATCACGAATACCGCGTCCGGCAACCGGCTCATATTCTTGATGCCCGCCAGGTTGGCCTGCAGATGTTTGCGCTCGCGTTCCAGCTTGATCACTTCCTTTTTCGGCAGCAGCTCGTAGCGGCCATCCGTGGCCATCTCGTCGAGCTCCTTCAGCCGCTTCACCGACTTCTGCACCGTAACCCAGTTGGTGAGCAGGCCGCCCAGCCAGCGCTGGTTGATGTAGAAGCCGCCGCACTTCGTCGCCTCTTCGGCAATCGCATCCTGCGCCTGGCGCTTGGTGCCCACGAACAGCACAATCTTGCCGTCGGCCGCCAGTTCCTGGACGAACTTCGACGCCTCTTTGAACATCTTCAGCGTCTTCTGCAAGTCGATGATGTAAATCCCGTTGCGCTCGCCGAAGATGTATTCCTTCATCTTAGGGTTCCAGCGCTTGGTCTGGTGCCCGAAGTGAACACCTGCTTCGAGCAACTCCTTCATGGTGATAGTAGCCAATGAACCTCCTTGTTAAGTCTGCATCGGGAACTCAAGGTTTCATAGTTTCAAGGTTGCAATGTTTCAAAGTTCGAGCGTCGCTGCGCCTTACTTCTTTGAAACCTTCAAACCTTAGAAACGTTGAAACTTTCCTTCCCGATTGCCATTCCCGTCCCCGCGCCGCGAGGCTCGGGAAGAATTGAACTCCTTAAACTTAGGTTTCAAGGTTTCAGGCTGACTATCCGATCGCCGAAAAACTTTGAAACTTTGCAACCATGAAACCTTGAAACTTTGCCCTGCCTTACCGCTTGCTGAACTGGAAGCGCTTGCGCGCGCCCTTCTGCCCGTACTTCTTGCGCTCTTTGCCGCGCGAGTCACGGGTCACCAGGCCCTCGGCCTTAAGCTTGCCGCGCAGTTCCACGTTGAACTGCATCAACGCGCGCGCGATGCCGAGCTTGACTGCATCGGCCTGCCCGCGGACTCCGCCGCCGAGCACGTTGGCGACAATATTGAACGACGCCGCCGTGTCCGTAGACGCGAGCGGTGCCTTCGCCGCCGAGCGCTGTGCCGGAGTCACGAAATATTCTTCGAAAGCACGTCCGTTCACCTTGAAGTCGCCACTGCCGGGACGCAAATACACTCGCGCGATCGCCCGCTTCCGCCGGCCCGTTCCGTAGTACTGAACTAATTCCGCCATTTAGCTTTCAGCTCCTAATCTCGTTGTCAACCGAACCGTTGTCATCCTGAGCGCAGCCGCTTTTCAGGCGGAGCGTAGGATCTCAATCTCCTCGGACCTGCCTTACGCCCGCACTTCCAATTTGAAATCCTGCGGCTTCTGCGCCTCGTGCGGATGCTTGTCGCCCTTGTAAACATTCAGCTTCGACAACATGTGCGCTGCGAGCTTGTTCTTGGGCAACATGCGGCGCACTGCATCTTCGATAATCTTTTCCGGCTTGCGCGCCAAACGCTTGCGGTAATCTTCCGTGCGCAGGCCGCCCGGATAGCCGGTGTAATGGTGATACTGCTTCTGCTCCGACTTCATGCCGGTGGTTCGAATCTTCTCGGCGTTCACCACGATCACGTGATCGCCAGTATCCAGAAAAGGCGTGTACTGCGGATTTTCCTTGCCCATGAGGATGCGCGCCACTTGCGAGGCCAGGCGCCCGAGCGTCTGCCCCTCCGCATCCACGACGTACCACTTGCGCACAATTTCCCCCGGTGACGGGAAATAGGTTGACATCGGAACTCTCCCAGAATGAAAAAAAGCTGAAACGCGATTGAAAATAACTAAGAAGACCGCTCGTTGATTCCCCGGCGAGGACGCCAGACCATCAGGCGGGCAACCGCGAGACTTCCCAAAGTCTTTAAGATACCGGAGCCTGCGGGGAATTGTCAACGCAGAGTTAACAAAGGTAACGCGCTGGCCGGAATGAGAGGAATCAATGTAGGGCGATAGCGGCCGACTGCTATCTCTCAAGTGCTCTATTCGTACGCCAGGGCCTCAATCGGATCTTTCCCCGCTGCCTTAAACGCGGGATAGAGTGCCCCCGCAATTGCCCCCAGCACGGCCACCAGCATGGCCCAGCCAACCCAGTCCGCGCTCACCACTACCTGCACCAGCGGAAAACGATGCCGGATAGCCCAGCTCGCTGCCAGACTGAAAAGAATGCCCAGCACGATTCCGGCCGCGGCCAGCAATCCAGTCTCCCGCAGGATAGCGGTCACGATGTAACCCTTCGATGCGCCCATGGCCTTCAGTATCCCGATCTCGCGCGTGCGCTCCATCACCGCCGCGTACATGGACTGGAAAATCACCAGAAAGCCGATGATCAGGCTCACCCCAATCACCACGCCAATGAACGGCCGGAACCCTGGCAGATGGCTGGGTGTCATCATGCTGAGGTACTCGTCCGTCGATTGCACGGTGTATTTCTCCATGCCGGGTTGACTCTTTACTTCTTTCACTACCGCATCGGCGTTAGCTGGGTCGTCGAGTTTCAAGTAAAAGACTGAGGCTTTATCTTTCGCCCCAATCAAATCCTGGAGCGCCGCGATCGGCAAGAACTTGCGCGCGCCCCGGCCGTTCTCGACAATCCCCGCCACGCGAAAGTTGTGGTTCAGGACTTCCATTGTGTCGCCCACCTTCACGTGCTTCTGCTGCGCGATGTAGTTGTCCACCAGAATGTCGTTCGGACCCTGAAACGGCCCGCCCGCCACGTACTGGAATGGACCACCCAGAGCCTCAAAGCTCGGGAGATCGATTCCGTCGATCACTTCCAGCGCTCCTGCAGTGGAGAGCGCCCAGATCACGGGACTCGCCACCTTGACGTGAGGCATGCGGCGAAGGATGTCGGCCACCTTGACGGGGACGGGCGCGCCGCTGATCCCAGCTAAGAAAGAAGACCCGGGCGGCTGCACAATCACATCCGCCCCGATGCCCGCAGTCCGGTTCTTCGAGTCGTTCAAGATGCCGTAGCACAGGCCGGCGATAAGCAGAATCAAAGCCACTTCGAGCGCAATCGCCACAATGCTGATCAGCGACCGGATCGGCCGATGCACGAGGTTGGCGACAATCATTTTGTTCATCATGGGGATACAGATACAGACAAGAACTGTCAGCGAACCCGAGGACGATCCGCCTAAGGACGATCCTCCCCTTGCGGCGGTGCGGCGGCGCGCGCCTGTGGCTGATCCAGACGAACTACCTCCGCCCCGGGCGGCTGCTCCAGGCCAAACTGATCATCCCGCAGCGATGTGTTGAGTTCCAGTTTCAACATATTGAGGGTGATGTCGTACTCCTCCTGCGGCCGGAAAATCTCGATGCGCGAAGGAAAGCTGATGCCATCGTAATCTTTGTAGTCCGCGTAGCGGGCATCGGTCACGAGGTTGCCCTGCTTGTCGTAAATGTACTCGCGATGCGGCTTGAGATCGGTGCGGCTGAAGACGATCTTGCGCGCGAGCCTCCAGCCCTGCTCGTCTTTTCGAATCACTACTAGTTCGTAATCATCCTGCAGAACGCGATGACCCTTGGCGTCATGCAGAATCTCCTCGCCATTCTCGAGCACCGCGATCTCGTGTTCAGGATTGATGGGGCGGATCAATAACGCATCGTAAATATCCTGCGGTCTGAGGTTCTCCAGGGGTTGGTCCGCGTTGTGCGTTTGGACGTCGTTCCGTCCCATCACAAAGCGGTTCTTTGGAGGGATCCACAGTTTGAACTCCTGCCCGTTGCTGACCATGTCGAAGGCCGTGGTGCGCACGATGGGCAGCAACCCGATCATATGCAGCATGGCGGGCTTGCGCGCCAGCACATAGCCGCGGATCTCCTTGTAGTCGGTGACATGCCCCTTCTTTACGCCACCGGCGGAGGTATCAATGTCCACCGTAGCCTTCAGCGACTGAATCTTCGCCGCCTGCTGGTTGATGCTGTCAATCAAATCTGCCTGGGACGATTCGTGAAGAACAGCCTTGGAGTAGGTCTCCTCCACCGGCCGCGTCCGAAACAGACAGCCCGTTGTGGGCAGCACTGCGAGAACCAAGGTTAGGATCCAAAAAGGCGAGCTACGTCTCATGAAGGATCAGATGACTCCCAGAACATTTGAGTATACCCCGGCGGAAAGGGTGCAAAATCGCAGATACGCCAAACCGCTGATAGTGGGCCGCGGGACTTCGCCAGTGTAGGCCGAGTTCGCATCTTACTAAAGTCAGCTACGCAGGCCTTTCCATATCATCTAAACTGTCGCCATCGTGCGTAAGATTCTGGGGCTCATTCTCGTCGCAGTGCTCGCGTTTGCCGGTTGGTTGGCCTGGGCGCTGCTGACTCCCGTTGAACCTCCCGGAAAAACCTTCGTGATGCTGCGCTCGGGCTATTCCACGCACCGCATCGCCGCCGAGCTCAAGTCCGCCGGAGTGATTCGCAGCGAGAAAGCATTCATCCTCTGGCACTACTTCCACCGCCGCCGTTCGCTCAAGGCGGGGGAATATCTGTTCGAGAAGCCGGCAAACATCGTCGACGTGCAAAAGCGTCTGCGGCGCGGCGATGTTTATTTCCGTACGGTCGTGGTTCCGGAAGGCTTCACCATGTTCGACATCGCTCGCGCCGTCGAAGCCGCAGGGCTCGGCCCGGCGGATGACTTCCTGAAAGTGGCGCAATCCGATACCGCGCTGATCGCCGACCTGGCGCCGGACGCGCCTTCTCTGGAGGGCTACCTTTTTCCCGACACCTACGAGTTCAGCCGCATGCAAACCATGCACGAGATTGCGGCAACCATGATCAAACAGTTCCGTCAGGTCGCAAATCAGATTGGATTGATTCCAATTGCCCCCGGCCAGACCGACGAGAATATCGAGCGCACCGTGATCATGGCCTCGATCATCGAAAAAGAAACGGCGGTCGCAGAGGAGCGTCCGCTGGTGGCGAGCGTTTACTACAACCGTCTCGCGAAGAAGATCGCGCTCGACGCCGACCCCAGCATTATTTATGCCGAGCTGTTAGCGGGAACCTACACAGGCGCGCTGCATCACGACGACATGCGCTTCGACTCGCCCTATAACACTTACACGCACACAGGACTTCCGCCCGGCCCCATCGGTAATCCCGGCAAGAGTGCTCTCGAGGCGGCCATGCATCCGGCCCAAAGCGACTATTACTATTTTGTCGCCGACGCCGCGGGCCACCATCGTTTCGCCCGCACCATGGAAGAACACGACAAGAATGTGGCCGCTTACCGCCGTGCTATGCGAGGAAAGTAACCAGCGCGGCGAAAACTCTGTGTAGAGAGTATGCTGCGCATTGCTGCACGCTCCGATGCAAACACCGTAGTACAATTCACACCTCAAGTCGCCTGACCCCGGCGATCCTGCACTGGAGGCCACATGGCAGCCCCGTCGACTCTCACCTCGACCCAGACGTCGCCGGCGATAGTGACCGCTTCCTCTGATGGCATGTCGACCCGCCTCACTTCTCTCGATCTTTTCCGTGGAGCCACGATCGCTGCCATGATCCTGGTCAACAATCCGGGAAACGACCACGCTTATTGGCCCCTCGAACATGCCGAGTGGAACGGTTGGACTCCCACCGATCTCATTTTCCCATTCTTCCTGTTCATCGTGGGAGTCTCGCTGGTGTTCTCCTCTGAATCGCGGCTTAGTAAGGGTGATTCGAAAGCTGAACTCTTGCGCCACAGTTGTCGCCGTGCCGTCATTATCTTTGCCATCGGATTAGCTCTGAACTCGCTAGTGGATTTGCTTTCGTCGAGAGGGGTTCGCATCCCCGGAGTCCTGCAGCGCATCGGCATCTGCTATTTTGCGGCGTCTATCCTTTACCTTTACGTGCGGCCGCGAACCCGGGCGTTGATCGTTGCGGCGCTGCTGATCGGTTATTGGATCCTGATGCGCTTCGTCCCAGTGCCGGGCTTAGGAGTTCCCGGCCGAGATATACCGTTCCTTCACCCTGACGCGAATCTCGGGGCATATCTGGATCGCAGGTTCTTAATTCACCTCTGGGGGACCAGTTCACGTCTCTATGAGATCACCCGCGATCCGGAGGGGTTGTTGAGCACCCTGCCGGCGATCGCGACAGCGCTGCTGGGAGTCTTTACCGGCGAATGGCTGCGCTCGAAACGCAACCCTGAAAGAAAGGCGCTGGGCATGTTGGCCTTCGGCGTCATTGGCCTGATTCTAGGCGAGACCTGGGGCATATGGTTCCCTATCAACAAGAAACTCTGGACGAGTTCCTATGTGCTCTTCACCGCCGGGTTCGCCCTGGTCTGCCTTGCACTCTGCTATTGGGCCACCGACATCAAACGCTGGCGCGGAGCCTGGACCAGACCTTTCCTTATCTTCGGAAGAAACGCGATCACAGCCTACGTAATTGCCGACCTCTTCGCAGTGCTGATGTACGCATTCAACGAGCGGGTAAATGGCCGGATGATGGATGGACAGCAGTTGATCTTTCAGCGCCTCTTTGCGTCGCGGGGAAGCCCAAGCTTCAGCTCGCTCCTGTTTTCTCTGGCCTTCGTGCTGTTGTGTCTGCTACCCATCTGGCTCATGGATCGCAAGAAGATATTCCTGAAGATTTAGGGCAGTGAACCTACCACGGATACAGCTCTCCCTGAGCGAAGCCGAAGGGTGTCTCCGTGGTTAGGTTCGGTTTTCGACCTTTACCCCAACCGCCGGCCCTCCATCCACCCCTGCAGGATCAGAATCGCCGCCATCCGATCGACCGCTTTCGCCCGTTTCTCGATCGACAGCTCGGTCTCCCGCAGCAGACGGTTCGCCTCTGCCGACGTCAGCCGCTCGTCCCACAAATGCACCGGCAGCCGGAATCGCTTCCGCAATTCTTCTGCAAACACCTGCATCTTTTCTGATTGCGTGCCTTCCGCGCCGCTCATGCGTAAGGGCAGTCCGACCACGATCTCCCCCACGGCGTAGTCTCGAATCACCTGCTCCAGAGCGGCCAGATCGTGCCGCTTGTTCCGGCGCTGCAGGGTTTCCAAGCCTTGAGCAGTGATGCCCAGCGGATCTGATACGGCGATGCCAATCCGCCTTGACCCCACGTCCAGCCCCAGGATTCGCCGCGTCGGCCCATCGGATTTTCCCTTTTCCGAACCCATGTCGCGATTATAAGCGCCTCTCTATCGGGTAAACCTGCTGGTCTCGCAGCGCTGCCTTTGCGACCTATAACCCATGCAGCCACAATAACTTAGATCGTTCCTCCTGCCGCAGAATGCGTTCCAAATTCCGCAATCCTGCACCAATCTTGCCTTTCGCTTACTTTGGGCGTAACCTGTTTATAGTAGCGACAACGCTTCTCCCCACTAGACCCTAACTCCTTCCCGGGTGCCTTTTATGAGTAGTGCGGACCTGAATTTTCACATCGGCGACAAGGTCGTCTACCCCAACCACGGTGTCGGTGTCATCGAACAGATCAGCAGCCGCTCCATTGGCGCCACGGTGGAGAAGTTCTATCTTCTCAACATCAAAGCCAGCAGCCTCAAGGTGATGGTGCCTTGCAACAACGTGGGGAGCGTGGGCATTCGCCGGGTTGTGCGCAACGGCGAGGTGCAGAAAATCTTGGATTTTCTCGCCATCTCCGACGATCTCAGCACAGCCGACTGGAAAGATCGGTTCAAGGAAAATTCCGACCGCATGCGCACCGGCTCCCTCTTCGAGGTCGCCGGAGTCCTGAAGAGCTTGATCGCCCTTCACCAATCCAAACCTTTATCCTTTCGCGAAAAGAAGATGCTCGAACGAGCCCGGTACTTGCTCGTAAGCGAACTCGCTATGTCCCGCAACTGTGAGGAAACCAAGATCGAGGAACTCCTCGCCCTGGCTCTCGCAAAGTGCAAACTCCGTTTCCCGGAAGCCTCCGAGTTCCAGGCCTGATTCAATTTTCCGAAGTGGGAACAATCACGTGGGGACGCCGCCTCGGCTGTCAAGCCAGGCGCAGCGAAGCTGGTCAGCGTCAGAGGCTATTCAAGGCGATCAATTTTTGCCAGCCAGTACGATTCATGCGAACCCGCTCGCCAGTTGTTAACAGGACCCATCCCTCGGCCCGGCCATCGCGATGAATCTCGCGCACGTGGTCGATATTGACAATCGCGGATCGATGCAACCGCACGAACTTGCCAGGATCCAGCTTGGCACTGAGCGCTTTTATGCTTTCCCGCAGCAAATGTTTCTTACCTCCCGCGTGCAGGCATACGTAATAGTCCGCTGCTTCGATCCACTCGATCTCGCTCACAGGCACAACCGAGTCCTTGTTCCCACTCTTCGCCAGCAGCCGCTCCGGATAGCTCGACCTCGTCGCCGGCGCTTGTAGAGCCTCGAGGACGGAATAGATGTGTTGGCGGGCCGCGAGAGTTTCCTGCAGGCGGACCCTTTCTTTTACTCGCGACACAGCCTCTTCGAGATGCCGCCGCTCCACCGGTTTTACCAGATAGTGCAAGGCATGCACCGCAAACGCTTCCACCGCGAATTGGCTGTGTGCGGTTACGAATACGGTCAGGGGCATATTCCGCAAACCGACGCTTTCGATCACATCGAAGCCGCTGCTGCCCGGCATCTGAATATCGAGAAAAAGCAAATCGATTTGAGTTCCCTTCAGCGCGGTGACGACCTCACTACCGTTCCTGCATTCCCCTGCGATCTCTATTTCCGGGTCCGGCGCGAGCAGTTGTTTCAGCCGCTCCCTGGCTAACGGCTCGTCGTCGGCAATCAGCGTCCTCAACTTCACGGGGTCCTCAACTTCACGGGGTTTTCCGCTCGTAGGGGATGGTAATCAGAACCTCGAAGCCCCCGGACGTGGGCTGACTGGCGCGAAGCTCAAAGTCGTCCTGATAGAAATGGTTCAGCCTCTCTCGCGTGTTGCTGAGGCCTATACCGAACCCGGGATGTGACTTTCCGTTCAATCCCGGCCCGTTGTCGCGCACTTCCAATTGCATGTGAGTTCCAACCCGCTTTGCCGAAGTCTGGATACACCCATCGTTCTCGCACTGCGCGATGCCGTGCCGAATCGCATTCTCTATGATCGGTTGTAGAAGAAAACAGGGAACGAGTCCATCCAGCGCATTGGGATCGAGATTCATATCGACGCGAAGACGGTCGGCGAAACGCACCCGTTCAATCGCGAGATAGCTCTCCACAATCTCCAATTCCTGGGCCAGCGGAATCTTGCTGGGAGTGTTTCTCTTCAACCCAGTCTTGAGGATGGTATTCAGGTGCTCCAGGGTGTCGAGGGCCTCCTGCTTGCGATCGAGATCCATCAAGGCGGCTACGGCATTCAGCGCATTGAACAGGAAGTGCGGCTCCAGTTGCATCTGCAAGGCGCGCAGATGTGCGCTCGAAAGCTGGCGCTCCAACTGCAGGGACCGCATCGCATCCCGCTGCGCGGCCAGTTGCGTGTGCAGCGCTGCGCAAGCGAACCACACCAAGCCGTACATTAAAAACTCGACGCCGATGCGGCCAAGGTTGAAGAAAGACAGTTGGCCGTATACTTCCCTCTGGGCATCCGATCCCACGTGCGCGATCCAGTGTGCCGTCACCTGCAAAGTCGCCAGATGCAGCACAGCCACAGTAGCCGCGGCGACTAACTGCACACCGGCATTGGCCGCAGACACTTTTAGAGCCGACGGCCACCGTTTACCGGCTCGCCATAAAACCTCCGCTACACCCGCCCACCACAACCACAGGACCGCCCCGTAAAGCAGCGCTCGAAACCACGATGCAATGGAGAAGGAGCATTCAACGGTCGTGGCCAAAGCCAGCACACCGGCGATAGCGATCGGAATGACTCCCGCCTGCGGAAAAAGGCCGCCGGTACCCGTTTTAGGAGGCTCTGGCGCAAACTCGGCGGAAGATAGGGTCTCAACAGAACTCACAAGGTTCCTCCTATCGGAAGGCCGCGACGTTGATGGTACAACTAACGCATTGGCTGCGATAAAAATCTTTCTGAGCCTGCTCTGCTGCGGCTCGCCATTGCGCCGCCTGTTCCCTCAATCCAGCTTGATCCAGAACCGCGGCATAAGCAATCTGGGCCACAAAATATCTGGGATTCTTGCGGCCCAACGCCTGCTCCATAATGACAAGCCCGTCCCGCATGTCGACGAGCGCCTTCTCGGTATCTCCAGACTGCGCATAAGCCTTGCCGCGGAGCATGTAGTCCCACCCAGTCTTCCAGTGGTCTTCGCCGTAGATCCGTTTGCAAAGTTCCAGTGAGCGTTGATAACCCGCGACCGCCGCGGAAGAATGCCCCTCGGCCCGCTGCAGCCATGCCTGCGTCTCATAGATGAAAGCCAAATCGTCATCGCCCAGGTCGTGAGTCAATTTCATTTCCTCGGCTGCGCTCTGTAAGTACTTCCCGGCGCTGGCGATCTGGTTTTGCGCAAGTGCCAACCCCGCGAGGTAGGTAAGAGAGCGGGCAATGGCCGCGTGGTCGCCAGATTTCTGGAGTAAATCGAGTGCCTTCCTCCACATCTTCCCCGCAACCGACCTTTCCCCGCTATCGTTATAAAGCTCTCCGTAGTTCTGCAAGGCTGCGGCATAGTCAGTCACGAATTGCGGTTCCCGGCCAAAAATCTGGAGCGAACGCTCGAAAGCATTCTGCGCTTCCATCAGTTTTCCCTGCTGCGTGTAGACCACCCCAAGCACGTTCCAGGCTCTCCCAAGTTCGACGCCGCTCACGCGGCCCGAGTCGGCAAGCTCCTTGGCTATGGCGACGGCTTTGTCAAACTGCCCCTGTTTTTCAAAAACATAAGCCTCGTGCAGCGGCCCCAGCGGAATCACCTGGGCCCAAAGCTGCGCCCCCGCCAACACCACCGTGAATAAGAGTCTCTCGATCGGTTTCATGCCGTCAGAATGAGCACGAAACCCAAATCAATCCATGCGAATTCCGCCAGCCCGGGTATTCCTGCAGGGAGCTCCTGACTTCCTGCCGGGAAACTTCGCACAGACCCGGCAGATTCCCAACAGGTTTATAATCATCAAAGCGGTATCGTCTGCATGACTGACCAACTCCGAAAGAAACTGCAGGAAGAAGTCGACGCGCTCGAGCACGAACTCGTCCACGAGCTGCCTAAAGAAATCAAGCGGGCCGCGGCTCTGGGCGACCTGAGCGAGAACGCCGAGTACCACATGGCCAAGCAGCGCCAGGAGTTCGTCAAGGCGCGTTTCCGCCAGCTCGGCAAGCGCCTCGCTGATCTCTCCCTGACCAATATGAACAACATCCCCAAGGACAAAGTGGGGCTCGGGTCCACCGTAAAGGTCTACGACAGCTCGAAGAATGAAGAGATCGAATACAAGCTGGTCACGAGTGAGGAGTCCGATGTAGGCGCGGGAAAAATTTCGACCACGTCGCCCATAGGCCGCGCGCTGCTCAATAAGAAGGTAGGCGACGAGGCCACCGTGATCACGCCCAACGGCAAGCGCGAACTGGAAATCCTGAGCCTGACCACGATCCACGACGAGGCCGAGTCCGAAAAGGCGGGCGCCTGATGTCGTGGCACAGTTGGACCAGCGCCTTCGGACGCTCCTGTGGCGTGCTGCTCGATACCATCGTCCGCTGGCTGGCGCTCTCGCGCATCAACCCCAACGTGCTGACCTTCATGGGGCTGGTGGTGAATACCTGGGCTGCGATTCTGTTCGGTTCTGCCACAGCTCTGACCCAGCGCCGCTTGTTCTTCTACGCGGGCTTGGTGATCATCGGCTCAGGATTTTTTGATCTGGTGGATGGCGCGGTAGCCCGCGCCAACAACCGGGTCACGCGATTCGGAGCGTTTTTCGATTCCGTAGTCGACCGCTATAGTGACGCCTCGCAGTTCCTTGGCCTGCTGATCTTCTACGCGCGCGGCGACCGCTTCTTCTACGTTGTACTCACGGCGTTCGTTATGGTCAGCGCCATCATGGTGAGCTACACGCGCGCCCGCGCCGAATCGCTGATTGGATCTTGCCGCGTAGGCTTCATGGAACGCCCGGAGCGGCTGGTGCTGGTAATTATCGGCGCCCTCTTCAACCGCATGGCACCGGTGCTGTGGGTGATCGCGGTGCTGTCGACCCTGACTGTGATTCACCGCATGCGCTACACCTGGACCCGCACCCAGGATCCGCCGAACGCCGCAGCCAAGGCGGGGCAGGCGGCGTAGCCCGCCCGTCCTGTTTCGCGACCTCTTCGCAGTGCTAGACTATCCGGTCATTGCACTTCCTTCTGAGAAAATTCTTGCCGACTGATCCCGTACTCGTAGTGCACGGCGGCGCTTGGGCCATGCCGGACGACATGGTGGAGGCGCACCTGCGTGGCGTGCGGAACGCGCTGGCAGCCGGCTGGCGCGTGCTGGAGCGTGGCGGGGCCGCGCTGGATGCAGTCGAGGCAGCCGTTGTCGTCATGGAAGATGACGAGACCTTCGACGCCGGGCGGGGAAGTTTTCTCAATCGCGATGGCAAGGTGCAACTCGATGCCCTGATCATGGACGGCGCGACGTTGCGCGCAGGGGGCGTAGGGTGCGTGGAGAGGTTGCGGAATCCGGTGCGGGCGGCGCGGAAGATTTTGAGTGAGAGTCCGCATGTGTATTTTGTGGGCGAAGGAGCCGAGCGATTTGCCTCCGAGCATGGGGTTGAGTTGTGCGCCAATGAAGATTTGGTGATTGCGCGCGAAGTGGAGAGGCTGCGCGAGTATCAGGCGAAACAGGCCGGGGATGCAGCCGCGAAGGACGGCAACGACTTGTTCGCGCCAGAGATTTCACACGATACGGTGGGCGCGGTGGCGCTCGACCGCGCCGGCAACATTGCGGCGGCTACTTCCACGGGAGGCACGTTGAACAAGGCTCCGGGGCGGCTGGGGGATTCGTCGCTGATCGGATGCGGTTGCTACGCAGACAATTTGAGCGCCGCAGTTTCGACTACCGGCTGGGGCGAGCCGATTATGAAGCTGGTGCTGGCCAAGTGGACGGCCGATCGCGTAGCGGCAGGGAATTTGCCGGAGTGGGCTGCGCAGGAAGCGATGAATTACCTGAAGCAGCGATTGAATGGCCATGGTGGCATCATCGTGCTGAACGCGCAGGGACAGGTTGGGATCGCGCACAATACGCCACGCATGGCTTGGGCCTTTAAGACGGTTAAAAAAGAAGAAGCCGGTATCGAGCTAGCCTCAGGGTGAGAAATCCCACGCGATTCAACGGAAATATCTTCGATCGCGAACTTGGCTCCGCCGCAGGTTTTTGCAGTTTTGCTTTCGGCTTGTTACGAAATCCGAACAGACACGGCGAAAGTCCAACCAACAAGACGGACAGACAGTGCGGGAGCTTCTGATGACCATATCAGCGCTTCCCTTTACCGGCGCCGGGTACAGCCTGTTCTGAAATCGTAACAAGCGACGCCTGCTGAAAATTCTCGCGCTGTTCATGACACAGAACTGCACGTCCTGCTATGATGTCGGGCACTTGGAGGCGCGTCATGCTCCCCGCCGGTAAAAGCCTTCGCACCCTGCGCGAGAAACTCGGGTTGACTATGCGCGACGTCGAGACTTCCAGTGCGCGCATGGCGGAAAAGTATCGTAACGAGGAGTTCTCCATTCCTCCGAGCCGTTTATCCGACATTGAAACCAAGAACGTTTTGCCCAGCATCTTCCGCCTTTATACCTTGGCGGTGATCTACCGGCGCGACCTGCGCGAACTGCTGGCTTGGTACGGGGTTGACATGAACAATATGGCGAGCGATCTCGGCATGATCGCCCCGCCGCGGTCGCACATCTCTGAAGCGCTCTCCGGACTCTCCTCCGTGCAAATGCCGGTCCGCATGGATCCTGGCTTCGATCAGCAACGCACCGCCAATCTGGGCCGTATGGTCGAGCAGTGGGGCCTCGTGCCGTTAGCCTATCTGGCCCAATTTGCCCACAGCGATTTTACCTACGGATACATCGGCCACCAGGATTTCACCATGTACCCGATTCTTACGCCCGGCAGCTTCATTCAGGTGGATGAGACGAGAAATAAGGTGGTGGAAGGCGCGTGGCGTTCCGAGTATGAACGCCCCATCTACTTTGTGGAAACCCGCGATGGACACACCTGTTGCTGGTGCAGCATGCGTCGCGACGACATCATTCTGCAGCCGCATCCCTTGTCACCGGTTCCGATCCGGGTTCTGCGTCATCCTCAGGAAGCCGAGATTATCGGCCAGGTTGTGGGGATCGCTATGAAGTTGACGGAGTGGCAGCCTTTCGGTTCTTCTCCAGGCTCGAAAGCGCAATCAGCACTGAATTAAGGTGACGGGCGGTGGGCGCATCCTGCGGTGAGGGAAGCAGAGCGCTCAACTGTTCGCGCATGCCGTCGACGTAGGCTTCTGCAGTTTGCTGATCGTCCTGGCTCGATTCGCGCAAGTCTTCGACCAGATCCGCTATCGGGGTACGCAGGACAGTGGACAATACTTCTGCGTGAGCTGCCTTCAGCGCGCGCTCCGACGACTCCTCCCCATGCACCAACGACATGCCCCAGTGCAAATACCCGCCCTCGCGGCGGCGCAGCGAGCCTAGATAGGCCAGCTTGCCCAGCAATCCGGAAACGGCGGCCAGCGTGGTTTCGCGAAGATCCTGGAGAGCAGATTTCAGCGTCATCTGGTTACGATTTCTGTTACGAATTCCGAACAGTCAAAGCCCCGAAGTCATCTATCCCGCCGGGCTAGGGCCATGAAAGTATCACGGTTCGATTTTCCAAAACAAGGAGAAAACAACCGTGAAACGCATCCTACTCGTCGTTGCAGCAGCCGTAATGTTCCTCAACACTTTCGTAATCCCCACCGTGGCTCACGCTGATGGCGGAGGCCTCGGCGGCAATTGTGGCGGAAACAGCGTATGCAAACCGTAATTCCTTGAGTAGCGTTACGAAAACCGGACACGATTGACATCACTATTGCCGCCTGCAGCAGGTCGCGGTATAGTGACCGGCTACGGCCATGCTGCAGGCGCATTCATTACTCTGGCACTATCTTTGGGTCGCGCCGAATATCCTCCTCCTTGTCCTCGCGTTCGTAATTTGGCGCCGAAAGCTTCACAGCCAATTTCCAGTCTTCCTTTTTTTTGCCGTGGTGACCGCGATTGAGCAACTCACAGTCTATGCCGCCGACTTAATCAAGTCGGTGAGCGCTGGAGAATTCTGGCACATCGTTTGGGTAGGACTGCTGGCCGAGGCTCTCGTGAAGTTCGCCCTGATTGGCGAAATCTTCGTCCGCGTTTTCGGTCTGTATCCTTCCTTGGCCAGGCTCGCCAAGCTCCTTATAAACGGAGTGGGCGTCGCTCTCGTGCTCCTGGCGACCATTACTGCGGCTTACACACCGAAAGACAACATTAATTGGATCGTCTCCGGCGCCCACATTCTTGAACAGACCATCTATCTGATCGAGTGTGGACTGCTTCTGTTCCTCTTTGTATTTGCGGCTTACTTCAAATTGCGCTGGGCCCGTTCAGCCTTTGGCATTGCCTTCGGGCTGGGCATCTCCGGGTGTGTGCATCTTGCGACGTGGGCTTTGATGGCCAATGGCAATTTCTCGGCGCATTACCGCATTTTTCTAATTTTCCTGAATATGCTCACGTATCACATTTGCGTTCTGATCTGGTTCTATTACCTCATTGTTCCCCAGAAGAGCGTCGCGACGCCGGCGGCTCAGCCATCACAGCATAGCCTCGAAATCTGGAACCAGGAACTGGAGCGCTTGCTACAACAATGACTCTGGCGCTCATTATCGTTATCGCCGCCGTGGTTGCCCTGGGCATAATCTTGCGCCTGGCCGTAACCCGGGCCTTAGAGGGCACGCGCTCAGCGGCGACGATCCACCCTATCGACATCGAAGCTTTCCGCAATCTGATCAACCCTGCCGAAGATGACTACTTGCGGCGGCGCTTGCCGCGGGCACAGTTCCGCGTGGTCCGCCGCCAGCGCTTGTACGCTATGGCGGCATACGTCCACGTCGTGGCGGACAATGCTGCCGCGCTCGTGCGCGTCGGCCAGGTTGCGGTCGCCAGCGGCGATCCTCGCGTTGCTGGAGCTGCGCAGCAGGTGGTGAACGACGCGCTCCTGCTCCGTCGCAACACCACGGTGGCGCTGCTCCGGATTTACTTGGCCTTGGCCTGGCCCAACTCCGGGTTCGCAGCCGTGCGCGTAGTCGAGCATTACGAACAGCTGAGCGGCACGGCCATGCTGTTGGGCAGGCTTCAGAATCCCGCGATGCCGGTTCGTCTCTCCGCAACCCCCTAACCGTGACGTCGATCACAGACGCGGTAGACGCACCTCTGCTATTTTACTGCCCGGCGTCGCCGTGCCTGGGATAACGAACCGTTTACTTGCGCACCACCCCTGCTCATTCCTTCCTTGTTTTCCTCGCTCCTGCTGGTGTAAAAACCAGCGGGGACGTGCGAGTCTGCAGACCCTGTGCCCGGATTTCGTGAGTATCTCGCTCAACCGCCGTTGCAGTTTTTTCTCCGCCGCTTTCGACTCGGCGGAGTCAAGGGAGACTGTATGATCCGCAGAACCATGATCAACAGAAACAGGATTAACGGAACAAAGAGCCGCACCCTGAAGACCTTCTCCGTCGCACTGCTCATCCTGTTGCTTTCCTCCATCGCCCTCGGCCAGGGCGGCGTTGCCACGGGTGACCTGCACGTGGCTGTGAAGGATCCCGCGGGCAACGTCGTGGTCAACGCAACGGTGACCGTAGCCGACGTTGCTAAAGGTGTGGAACGGACTGCCACCAGCGATGGCCAAGGCGGCTACAGTGCTCGCCTTCTTCCGCCGGGAAGTTATACGGTGACTGTGGCTGCGCCAGGTTTTGGCAAGGCCGAAGCCAAGAATGTGATCGTCACGGTCGGCGGTCTGGTGGACCTGCCGGTCGCACTGGCTCTCGCCTCCGGACGCGAGGTTGTCGAGGTCACTTCTCAGGCAGACTTGGTGGAGACCTCGCGCACGTCGACCACGGATACGATCGGCCAGCGCCGCATCGATAATCTTCCTATCAACGGTCGCAATTACATTAATTTCACCTTGACCGATTCCCAGGTGGTCCGCGACAACGCCCCGTTCCTCGGCGCCGCACCTACGTCGGGACTCAACATAAGTGGGCAGCGCGGCCGATCCAACCTGGTGAATGTGGATGGCGCCGACGCCACTGACAATTCCACCAACGGCGTGCGCTCCACGGTTTCCCAGGAAGCGGTTCAGGAGTTCCAGATCGTGACCAACGGTTACGCGCCGGAATATGGCCGCGCTTCCGGAGGCGTGGTCAACATCATTACTCGTTCAGGATCGAACGATTTTCATGGTGATGTCTTCGGCTTTTTGCGCAATCGGAACTTCCAGGCCGTGAACCCGTTCAGCACGGTGCCCAATCCCGCCTACACCCGAGTGCAGGCTGGCGCCGCTTTCGGCGGGCCAATCAAGAAGGACAAGACGTATTACTATTTCTCTTACGAAGTCACCCGCCGGCACGAAACGGGTTTCTCCCAGATCGGCCAAGGCAACTTCGGATTAGTGCCCTTCGATGCCTCGCCCTTCTTTGGCGCTCCAGCCGGGACGTTTGACATTCAGGTGACCCCGCAGCAATCCGCCTTCCTGAGCACACCGGGGCTCCCGCTCCCGCTGCTGCAGCAATACTCGATTTTGACGGGAGCTGTTTCAGGCGTTGCCCTTACCGGCAGCTACCCGGCAGCCTTTGGGCTCTTAGTGGGCGCTCCAGGTGGCCTCCCCACTACTAGCGGAAATCCGCTGACCCAGTTTATTACTTCGTGCAGCGGTGCGACCCCGATATGCGACGGCCTCCCCGCATCCTTCGCGTCGCTGGGTTCACAAGCGGGCAACTTCCCCGTTTTCGAGGGCACAAGTCTCTACTCACTTCGGCTCGACCACAACTTCAGCAACAGCAACCGCCTCACTTTGCGGGTCAACGTGAGCCCGAGTACGGTCACCGGCCTCGAGGGTAGTGGCGAGGACCAGCCCTTCGGTCAGAACGCTTACTCACGCACCTCCGAGCAAACTTACCGCGATGTCACCGGCGTCCTAAAAGATACTTGGACCATCGGTACCAACCGAGTCAACGAACTCACATTTCAATATGCGCGCCGCGGACTCTCGTACTTCTACAACACGCAAATCGCGGCGGGAGCCGATCCAGCCGTCAACATCCCCGGCTTTGGATACTTCGGCCGCGAGCCGTACTCCTACATCCAGCGCATAGAGCAGCGCTATCAGTTCACTGACAACTTTTCGTGGACGATCGGCCGCCACGATACCAAATTCGGCGTGGATTTCAACTACCTTCCACTCACTGCCACCTTCACCGTCAACTACGGCGGAAATTACGACTTCGGCGCTGTCAGCGCCGCCGAGGTGGGACTCTCTGTTCCGGGTCTCACGATCCCCGGACTGTCGCCGGTGCAGGCTTATGGCGCAGGTATCCCGGGAGATTTCGTTCAGGGTCTCGGCAGCCCGAACGACACGTTTCATAACATCCCCATTGGAGCGTTCTGGCAGGACTCATGGCGGGTTAGTCCCAAATTCACCCTGAACTATGGCGTGCGCTACGATGTCGAGATTCCCCCATCGTTCAAACCGGTGACTCCGCTGGCAGAAGCCGGATATAACTTCCTGGGACTGCAGAAGGGCATTCAGACCGGCTGGGACCACATCCAGCCCCGCGTGGGCATGGCGTGGGATCCCAAGGGAGACGGCAAGACGGTCGTGCGCGCTTCCTATGGCTTGTTCTATGATCACCCTCTGCTGGGCCTTTATTTCTTAGGCAATGCGTCCGACGGTTCCTCCAGTGGCCAACTGGCTTTCCCGGCGTTAGGCACATGTGCCGGGGCAGGAAATCCTGCCAACCTCAACGCCATTCCTATTTTCCAGGGTTTGGTCAACGACCCCAACTGTACTCCCGGGCCTTCGGCGCTGCTTCCCGCTCTGGGTTATCTGCCCAACCAGCAGCAGTTCACCTCGATCAATTTTCCGAACTCCCTGTTCCTCAATCAGAATTATCTTACGGACGGGTTCCCGCTATTCTTCCAACCATTCGGGTATCCGCAAGCGAAGAACTTCGTGTTCGCCTATGCCCAGCAGGCGAACTTCAGCATCGAGAAGGACCTGGGCAAAGGTTTCGACTTCAATCTGGCCTACAACTTCAACGGTGGACGCCACCTGAACCGCCCCATCAATGCCAGTGCCCAGCGCGGCGACCTGTTGCTGGCAAACTTCAACGCAGCCCTGACTGATCCTACTTCTTACGCGGCCATCGGCGGGCCGCTCGGAGTGGGGAGCGGCCCCGCTTCAGAAGGCTTTGCTCCATGCGGTCAAAATTCCAGTGGCCAGCCCTGGGTGTCGGCCGCACTCATGAATTTCTTCCGCCCGAGCGGTCTTAATGCCTCCATCGCCAACGCTCTGACCGCTGCCGGCGCCGGGGCCTGTGTGACCCTCGTTGCCCCGGGAGTCCTGCAGTTTCTCCAGGCCTCGGGCTACAGCACGGCAGGCTTCAATACCTCCTGTAACCCCGCAACGCTATCCGGTTGCATCCCGTTTGGCGACATGGACGCCAACTACTCGAATGGCAGTTCCGTCTACCATGGCCTGAGTGCCAACCTGCGCAAACGTTTCGGCGGGCACTACGAATTCCTGGCGTCGTACACCTGGTCGCACGCTATCGACGACTCCACCGATTTGCAGGCGACGCTCACCCCGCAGGACAGCTACTATCCTTCCCTGGATCGCTCAAATTCCTTATTTGATCAGCGCCACCGCTTCGTGTTTAGCGGCGTCTATCAGACGGGCAAACTTGGCGGGCACGGCTTCACCGGCAAGTTCTTCAGCGACTGGACTCTTGCTCCGCTCATCGAATTCAGCTCTGGGCGGCCCTTCAACATCATCACCGGCAACGGCGATAACCTCCAGGAATCGGCCCTGACCGGTCGTCCCGATACCTTCGTCAACCCGGCATGCACCGCACTCGGATACCCGGCGGTTCCCTCGAAGTTCTCGCCCACGGGAGTATTTCAGGAGCCTTGCATTGCTGATTTCAACGGCACGCTGCTCTCGCTGGACGGCAACCTGGGCCGCAACGCGGGCGTTACGCCCTGGACGGTGTTCGATGATTTACGCGTAGCCAAACGCATATATTTCGGCGAGCGCTACAACTTCGAACTCATCACCGATATGTTCAACATTGCGAACCGCTACAACGTCTCGGCCGTGAGCCCGTTATTTACTAACGCCGGCCAAGCCACTGCCGCATACGATCCTCGGCAGTTCCAGTTCGCGCTCAAGTTCAACTGGTGAGTCTCTCCGATTAATCGGCTATCAGCTGGATTCCGCGAGTCGTAATCCAGATTTCCACTCGCGTGTCTCGCCGAAACCCGGAGCCCGAAGCCCGCTTTCAGGTGTTACACTTTCCCTTCACCCATCCTTGGCGCTTGCCGGAGTTTTTCCTTCAATGTCTCAACCCTACACGCCCACCCCGCGGACTCGTGTCGTCCGCGAAGCTCATCGTGCCGTCTACGATCGTGAAACCATCTACCGCATTCTTGACGAAGGCTTCCTCTGCCACGTCGGCTTCGTCGTCGATGGCCAGCCCTTCGTAATTCCCACTTCCTACGGACGCAAAGGCGCGAACCTCTACGTCCACGGATCCGCCGCCAGCCGCATGTTGCGCCAGATGAAGGAAAGCGTTCCCGTCTGCATCACCATCACGCTGCTCGATGGGCTCGTGCTCGCCCGTTCGATTTTCAATCAGTCCATGAATTACCGCTCTGTGGTGGTCCTGGGAAAAGCGACTCTAGTGGACGATCCTTCAGAAAAGCTCGATGCCTTGCGAACGCTTTCCGAGCATATTCTCCCCGGCCGCTGGGCCGACTCCCGCCAACCTAATGCGAGTGAACTCAAACAGACCTCAGTCTTGCGCTTGCCCATCGAAGAATTCTCAGCCAAGGTCCGCGTAGGTCCGGCCGTCGACGATGAAGAAGATTATTCCTTCCCCACCTGGGCTGGGGTTATTCCGTTGGAGACAACGGCAGGTGCGCCGATTGACGATTCGCGGCTTGATCCTGGGCAGGTAGTCCCGGAATATGCAAAACGCTACTCGCGAAAGCGATAGCGTCGATTTGTGTTCTCAGGGAATCAGAAGTAACTTCCCCACCATCTTCCGCGCTTCCATGTCCCGGTGAGCTTGCGGCGCTTCTTTCAGCGGATATGTTTTGGCGATGCGCAGTTTGAGCTTGCCGTCGGCGATCATGCCGAAAAGTGCGCTGGTGCGCGCCAGCAACTCCTCCCGCGTCGCGGTGAAATGCGCCAACGTGGTGCGCGCCATATAGAGCGACCCTTTCTCCAGCAACTTCGCGGGATCCACCGGCAGTACCGATCCGCTCGACATCCCATAGAGTACGAGCATCCCTCGCAGGCGCATGACGTTCAGATTTTTCTCGAAGGTCGCCTTGCCCACGCCGTCATATACCACTTCCACGCCCTTGCCGCCGGTCAGGCGTTTCACCTCAGGTTCGAAATCCTGCCGGGTGAAGACGATCACTTCATCCGCGCCCGCCTCGCGCGCCAGTTCGGCTTTCTCGTCACTCGAAACCGTGCCAATCACCCGCGCTCCGATCGCGCGCGCCATCTGCACCAGCAAAAGCCCCACCCCACCCGCGGCCGCATGCACCAGAGCGGTCTCGCCCGCCTTCAGCTTGTGGGCGTCGTTCACGAGATAATGCGCGGTCAGGCCGTGCACCATCGCGGCAGCGGCCTGCTCATCACTGATCGCCGCCGGCACAGGCACCAGATGTTCCTCGGGAGATACCACGAACTCCGCATACGAACCCAGCACTCCACTCCACGCCACACGGTCGCCCACCTTGACCAGCTTGGCCTGCTCGCCCACGGCTGTGACCACCCCTGCGCCCTCCTGCCCCGGAATAAACGGCAGCGGCGTACGGAACCGGCCATCGCGGAAGTAGCCATCAATCGCGTTCACTCCCGCAACCGAGACCTTCACCACCGCCTCGGCGGCTTTCGGTGACCGAACCGGAACCTCTTCTAGTTCCATCACCTCCGGCCCGCCCGTGTGTTGCACGCGGATAGCTTTCATGGTTTTCCTTGCGGAACATCGTCCCGGCGGGTTAGGGGATGAGCAGCAACTTCCCGGTCGTCTTCCGTCCTTCCAAGTCGCGATGCGCCCGCGGCGCCTCCGCCAGCGGATACATAAGCTCGACGCGCAGCTTGAGTGTTCCGGCAGCGATCATAGCAAACACCGCACTCGACCGTTCCACCAACTCTTCGCGTGTGGCGATGTAGTTCGCCAGCGTGGGCCGGGTCACATAAAGCGATCCCTTTTGTGACAACGCAATCAGATCAAACGGAGGCACCGCTCCGCTCGATCCGCCGAACAGCACCATCATGCCGCGGGGCCGCAAAACGTTCAGTCCCTTCTCGAATGTAGTCTTCCCCACCGAGTCATAGACCACATCCACGCCCCTGCCGCCGGTCAGGCGCTTGGTTTCAGCTTCGAAGTCGGCTTGCGTGTAGAGGATCACTTCATCCGCACCAGCTGTGCGCGCGAGCTTAGCTTTTTCTTCGGTCGAGACCGTGGCGATGACGCGTGCGCCGATATTGTGCGCCATCTGCACCAGAAGCAATCCCACGCCGCCCGCGGCGGCATGAACCAGCGCCGTCTCGCCACGCTTGAGAGGATAGGTGCTGTGCGACAAGTATTGCGCCGTCATGCCCTGCAGCATAGCCGCTGCCGCCTGCTGATCGCTCACGCCCGGCGGAATCTGCACCAGTCGTTCCGCCGGCACTGCCTCGTACTCCGCGTAAGAACCCAGCTGCCCGCTCCATGCCACGCGATCTCCAACTTTCACGGACCTCACGTCGGCGCCGGTCGCGCTCACCACGCCCGCGCCCTCCTGCCCGGGAACAAACGGCACGGGCGCCTTGTACCGCCCCTCGCGGAAGTAGACATCGATAAAGTTCACGCCCGAGGCAGCCAGCTTCACCACCGCCTCATTCGCCTTCGGCTGTGGCACCGGCAACTCCACCAACTCCATCACTTCCGGCCCGCCGACCTGCTTCACCTGAATGGCTTTCATGGTTGCCTTGGATTGTATCTCCTGAAGAAAAGATTCCGAGCCAGAATCGAAACGGGTGGTGCTCGTCCTGAGAACTGAGTACTGAGAACTGGGTACCGAGTACTAAGAACTGTTTCTGTTAAACTGACCGCTCCACCCGAAGGAGCCCTTCGTCATGGCTGAAAGAAGACCTCAGACCTTCGCCAATCACTCGCGCTTTGATCCGCTCTTCCATTTTTTCGTGCTTCCGGTCTTCTTACTTTCCACGCTCGCCGCCATCGTGTTGTTCTTATGGCACCCCAGTCTGTACTCGGCGTGGCGCTTTGTTCTCCTTGCCGCCGGCACCGTCGCGGTATTCAAGATCCGAATATACGCGCTGCGCGTGCAAGACCGCGTGATCCGTCTGGAGGAGCGTCTCCGGCTCGCTTCGCTTTTACCCGAATCATCGCGCTCGCGCATTCCGGAATTAACCGAGAGCCAACTCATCGCGCTGCGCTTCGCATCCGATACGGAACTGCCGATGCTGGCCCAGCGGGCGCTGGCCGAAAAGCTCTCTGCGGCGGACATCAAGAAAGCGATTCAAACCTGGCGTCCGGACTACTGGCGCGTGTGACTTCGCCCCGGTCGAAATAAATGGTCGAGTAATCATTCCGCCGGTGCCAAAAGTAATCGCGAAATTCGGTTTCCGCGTTGACCCAAGGCTTACGGCGGGGTACGATTTTTGATAGAATTCGGCAGACTTTAACCCCAGGGAGCGATCTGTATCTCATAGATAAATATGCATTTTGTAAAATTCCAGGTGCGGATCGCGGCGCTGGCTGCTCTAGCTTTAATAGCTTCCTCCTGCCAGACCGCCCAGAAGCCGGTGTCCCTGGTGCCGCCAAAAACTGCTCCTGCGCTGACCGCCGCTGCGGCCGACCCCCAGCGACCGGCATCGCAAACCCCTCCTGCTTCCGCATCGACCGCCGCTGAAAAGCCGCAGCAGGCCCAGACTCAAGCCTCGACTCAAGCCGCAGACCAAGCCCCGGACCAATCCCACGATCAAGGCAAGACCAAGCCCGAATCCTCATCGCCGTCGCCCACGCCCGATGCTGTCGGTAACCTCATCGCCGGAGTAGAAAAGGATTATCAGGCTGGACTCGACGCCTATCAGGCTGGCCAAACCGACGTCGCCAAACAGGATTTCGACAAGGCCATCAACGCGTTGCTCGAAAGCACGCTTGATATCCGCTCCGACGACCGTCTTCAGCAGGAGTTCGACCGCATCGTGGAAGGCGTCAACCGCCTCGATCTCGCAAGCCTCGGCTATGCCTCCGATTCCGACGCCCAGAAGTCCGAGCCTGCTCCCATCGATGAGACCAATGGCATTACCCCATCCGCCGACGCCAACATAAGGGCCAAGGCCCAGGCCGAGATCAAGTCAACTCATTCCGACCTGCCGCTCATGATGACCGACCAGGTCGCCGGCTACATCAGCTATTTTTCCAATCGCGGACGCGGCACCTTCGAACGCGCCTTCGCCCGCTCCGGCCGCTACCACGACATGATGGTATCGATTCTCAAACAGGAAGGCGTCCCGCAGGATTTGATTTACCTCGCTCAAGCTGAGTCGGGATTTCATCCCCTCGCGGTTTCCCGCGTCGGCGCCCGCGGCATCTGGCAATTCATGGCCAGCCGCGCCCGGGGTTACGGCCTGCAGCACAACCCCTGGGTTGACGATCGCCAGGATCCTGAAAAATCCACGCGCGCCGCCGCCCATCACCTCAAAGATCTCTATGCTCAATTCGGCGATTGGTACCTCGCCATGGCTGCGTACAATTCCGGTCCCGGTACCGTGCAGGCCGCGGTCAAGCGCACCGGCTACGCCGATTTCTGGGAACTCTACCGCCGCAACGTTCTCCCCAAAGAAACCCGCAACTACGTTCCTATCATCCTTGCGATGACGATCGTCAGCAAGAACCTGTCGCAGTACGGCTTTGACGACGTCTCCATGGACGAGCCCGTCGCCTACGACGCTGTAACCATCGACTACCCCGTGGATTTACGCCTGGTAGCCGAGTGCGTGGACGCGACTCCGGCCCAACTGCAGGACCTCAATCCCAGCCTGCTAAGGCTGACCACGCCGAGACAAGGAACATTCGTCCTCCACTTGCCTCAGGGGACAAAAGATCAGTACCTCACCGCCATCGCCGCCGTCCCGCCCGATATGCGCCTGTGGTGGCGCTATCACAAGGTTCAGCCCGGCGACACCCTCGCTTCCCTTTCCCGTGCCTATCGGGTCCCGGCCAGGTCCATTGTCGCCGCGAATCATCTCGACAGCACAGATCTCGGTCGAACAGACAAAGACCTGGAAGCCGACGCCAAGCTGGTCATCCCGCTCGCGGTCGGCAAGCACCCTGCCAGCGATGCCGCCACCTACGCCCGCCGCATTACCCGCTACCGGGTTCACAGGGGAGACACGGTCGAGACCGTTGCCGAAAACTTCGGCGTCTCCCCCTTAATGGTCCGCCGCTGGAACGGCCTGCCCCGGGGCTCCAGCCTGCGCGGCAGGAAAGTGCTGGCCCTGCACTTGCCGGTTACGCCCAGCACTGAAGCCGTCGCCGATAAGCCAGCCGCGCGCGCCCGAAGAACCACTCAAACCGCCAGCGCGAAGCTTCCCGCTGAAGACTCAGCCAGCGACTCCGCTCCGGACACTTCTGCTCAAGCCGCCGTGCTCCGCCACAAGGTGAAAAGCGGCGAAACTCTCTACTCGATCGCCACTACCTACAAGACCACCGTCGCCGCCCTCAAGCGCAACAACCGCAACGTAGCCGTGCTCCGCCCCGGCATGATCCTGATCGTCGAACCCAGCCGGTAGCTCAGCGCCAGCCGCCGAGACCCGTCCACTTCCTTTTTTCGGCCTCGTCCCGTTCGAATCTTCTTCCCTTCCGCTCTTTCGTGTGGTAACAGGATAGGCAGGGTGGATGTGACCACGGCCCTTGCCGTCTGCCGCAAACGTCGTGCTATAATCGCCCGCCGTTCCAGCATAAGTTCTGGTGGTCTTTTAATTTCTCGTATCCGGCAGCCTCGTGCAGCCGTTCCTGCGCCCGGAAGCCAAAACAAGATCAGGAGGAGCAATGACGTTCTACGATCCCACACTCTACGGCCGTGATGATGAAGAAGAATTCGGCGACAGCGGCGCCTACAGCGAGTCGCTCGAAGAAGATTTCGAAGAGGAAGAAGAGGAAGAAGAGGAAGAGGAAGAAGCTGGCGTGCCGGAACCAGCAATGAGTGAGCCGGTCATGCCCGCTCCGCCGCCCCCCGCACCCAGACCCGCAGCTCCAGCCGGCGGAGGCGGTGGCCGCAAGCCCGCGGCGAAGAAAAAAGCCGCGAAGAAGAAGGCGGCTAAAAAGCCCGCAAAAAAGAAGGCAGCCAAAAAGCCGGCCAAGAAAAAGAAGCCCGCAAAAAAGAAAGCGGCCAAAAAGCCCGCGAAAAAAGCCAAGAAGAAAGCAGCGAAGAAACGCCGCCGCTAGAGCTAAGAGGAACATCCACATTCAAGAACCGCGGCCCACGGGCCGCGGTTCTTTCGTTTGCGTTCCTGTTCACCAGGCCCGCGAGCGCTCAATCTGCCCATGGCCGGCGCGATTCTGCTCGACAGACCGTTGAATGACAATCTTAAGCCGATCCTGATCGTCGTCAGCAAGCGCCACAAAGCGAAATGGTTGCAAGCTCCAGGAGAGCGGACTCAACATCTCCGCCGAGCCCAGCACCATGCCGGCTCCAGTCAGAAACATTAATTTTGCGCTGGATCCCGTGTTCACCGGATGAGGCACGGAGAGCAACCCGCCAGTCAGGGAAACAACCTTCAATTTGCCTGAGACACGGCGCCCATCGCCAAGTCGAAGCACCGCTGGAGTGCGCTCGGTAAAATGCACTCGCGTGGCCCGCGGAGCGGGCGGCGATTGAGGGAGGGACATCATTGCATCAAGTATCTTCCCGAACCGACCCATTCGAGCAGATTACGGAAGGCCTTGTCCGCGGCCGGTTACGGTCCTTACTTCTTCCCTTCAACCGCCGCCCTGCACTTTCCATACAACTCGAGCAAATGCGTGGCATACTCCTCAGGCTTCGACGCCGAACCCGTTCCCTGAAACCCTACGCCCGACGAAGTGGTTCGCCCATACCCCGTAGTCATCGCCACAAATTTCATCAGATCGAGCGCGATATCCTCATTGCGGCGCGCGCTCCCATGCCCAGCTGGACCTTCATCCATAAGTCCTTCTCCTGAACCCGAAATATAAGGAAGCCCCTCGTCGTCTTCCATATCTTCCATAACGACGTCTTCCATAACAAAATCTTCCATACGAAACTCCGCCCACGATGATAGCAGGGTCAGTGCCGCCTCGCGCGCCAGTCCAACCCAGCCGGGCGTCATCCCGAAGTCCCGCGTTTTCTCCAGCGGGACGAGAGCCTGCCCTGAGCGAAGCCGAAGGGGATCTCCCGTGCCTACACAGCCGCCCGAGTCCCAGCCGTCACCGCCCTACCTCGCCACTTCACTCATCAGCGCCAGCAGGTTCTCCTCCGAGTCGCGGAAAAACGTCATCCATAAATCATGCGTCGGCATCTTCGCGATCACGTGCGGCTCGTCCTCAAAACGCACTCCGCTTTCTTTCAGTTTGCCGTAAGCCGAGTGAATGTCGGGCACGAAAAAATACAGAATCGAGCTGGGATGATCGAACTCCGGCTTCTCCGCCCGATCCAGCATCAGCCGCACCCCTCCGCAATCGAAAAACGCCAGCCCCGGCGGCGCCTTGAACAGCAACTTCAGCCCCAGCTTGTCCCGGTAGAAGCCCACCGCCCGTTCCACATCTTTTGCATTGATGGCAATCTGGCCGATGCGGGTAATTCCGATTGCGGTTGCGCTCATATTCTTGACCTCCGGAGCAATATTAGTTAGCATAGCTAACTATATTCGATGACCGAAGTCAAGCTCAAAAACGTCAAGCTTAAAAACGTCAAGCCCGAAAACGCCAAGACCGGAGCTATCGCGGCCCGGTCCGAAACGATCGCCGCCGCCGACCGCCTTCACTCCGCCGCCATCCACCTGCTGCGCCGGGTGCGCCAGCAGGATGTCGCTTCCGGCGTCGGCCCCGCGCAACTCTCCGCCCTGTCGGTCCTGGTCTTCGCCGGCTCAAAAACGCTCGGAGAACTCGCCGCCGCCGAGCAAGTCAAGCCGCCAACCATGAGCCGCGTCGTCGCAGGACTGAAGCGCAGCCGCCTCGTTGAAGTCAAGGGCGATCCGCACGATGCGCGCCGCAAACATATCGGCGCGACCGCGAAAGGTGCGCGCCTCCTCCAGCAAGCCCGCCGTCGCCGAATCGAATCCCTCGCGGAACATCTCAGCATCCTTACACCCGACCAACTCACCGAACTGAACCAGGCCGTCGAAATACTCAGAGCGTTGCTGCACATCATCCCGTGACGAGACCCATCCGCCGCAAGTCTATGTCATTGGCACTCTGAACCCACGACTGCCAGCCTCGAGCCCCGGTTTTCACCGCTTTTCCTTCGCCCCAAGTTTTCCGTGCCGATATTTCGGCACTTTATCCAACTCCATCCCCCTCACCCACTTGCCGCCAATCAACCATAGCTCTAAGGTGGTTTTCCGAGTTTTCCGAAATTTCCACAGTGTTCCGGTGAAAACGCAGTTGTGTTCCGACTGGAACATTCGGCGCAACATTCCGGCAGGAAAATTAAACTGCTCTCACCACCTGTGACCCCCGCCAGGAAACCTTGGGTCGATCCCTCAAGTGTTCCCCCGCCCCGCCGATGAAGCCTGAAGTCGGAGTCCTAAAGCGAAAACTAAACACCCGATCTCGCCTCGGAGGCCCAAAAACAATGTCCTGCCCGTCAGCCATGTCACTGCTGCGTCGCGCCTTTTTATTTTTAACCTTGGCAATTTTCTTCTCGTCTCTTTCTTTCGATCTTCCTGCCACAGTCTTTGCGAAGGAACCTCAGCCCGCGCCCAATCCGCCGAATCTTCCGCTCACCCAACCTCCGTTCGTTCAGGTAAAAGACCGCATCACCAGCTTCATTGATGACGATCAGCGGGTCACGCTGCGCGGCAACGTGCATCCCATGGCCCAGACCCAATACGATGCGGGCGCAGTCGCGCCCGACTTCCCCATGGAGCACATGCTCCTCACGCTGCTGCCTGACTCCACGCAGCAGGACGCGCTGAATCAACTGGTCGACGCGCAGCAAAACCCCGAGTCTCCTTACTACCATCAGTGGCTCACGCCCGATCAGTATGGCGAGCGCTTCGGCGTCTCTGACGCCGACACATCCCAGATTGTGAGCTGGCTCCAGGAGCACGGCATGCAAGTGGAAGAGGTCACGGCCGGCCGCCGCTCCATCATTTTCAGCGGCACCGCCGCGCAGGTGCAGGCCGCATTCCATACGGCGATTCATACCTACAAGATTGGCGATGAAGTCCATCACGCCAACGTAAGCGATCCTGAAATTCCCGCAGCTCTGGTTCAGGTCGTGGGAGGCGTGGTTTCGCTGCACGATTTTCACAGCCAGCCGACGCTGGGTCCGGTCCGCAAACCATCGCCTGACTTCAGCAGCGGCGGCGCGTACTACCTGGCTCCGGCAGATTTCGCCACCATCTACGACCTCAATCCGCTGTACCAGCAATCGATCAACGGCAACGGCCAGTCCGTAGCCATCGTCGCGCGTTCCAACATCAACCTCGCAGACGCGCGCCAGTTCAGAACATCTTTTGGCCTGCCCGTCAACGATCCGCAGATCATCGTCAACGGAACCGACCCCGGCATCTGGAGTGCGAATGAAGAAACCGAAGCCGATCTCGACGTGGAATGGTCGGGCGCCGTGGCCAAAAGCGCAACCATCAAGTTCGTCGTGTCGAAGTCCACGAATTCAAGCGACGGTGTGGATCTGTCGGCGCAATACATTGTCAACCACAACCTCGCGCCCGTGATGAGCACCAGCTTCGGCCTGTGTGAAGCATCGCTCGGTTCTTCGGGAAACAGTTTTCTCAACAGCCTGTGGCAGCAAGCGGCAGCAGAAGGCATCACCGTATTCGTTTCCTCGGGGGACAGCGGCGCGGCCGGTTGCGATTCCGCCTCGGCCACAAAGGCCACACACGGACGCGCCGTCAACGGCCTGTGCTCCACGCCCTACAGCGTTTGCGTCGGCGGCACGGAGTTCAACGACTTATCGAACCCCACGCTCTACTGGTCGCCTTCGAACTCTTCCGGCACGCAGGCGTCGGCGCTCAGCTACATTCCAGAACTGGTGTGGAACGCAAGCGGTCCTGACTACGGATTGTGGGCGAGCGGCGGCGGCGCGAGCACGGTGTATGCCAAGCCCTCCTGGCAAGCCGGCACCGGCGTTCCCGCAGATGGCAAGCGCGATGTCCCGGACGTGGCGCTCAGTTCCGCGGGGCACGACGGCTACCTTATCTACCAGAACGGCGAACTCTATGTGGTCGGCGGCACCTCGGCGGCTTCGCCATCATTTGCTGGCGTCATGGCGCTGGTGGTCGAGAACACCGCGGCGCGGCAAGGGAATGCCAACGTTGTGTTTTATTCATTGGCCAGCAAGCAGAGGGCGGGCGGAGCCTCGGTTTTTCATGACACGACGATCGGCAACAATAGCGTTCCAGGACAGACTGGATTCAACGCGACCGTAGGATACGATCAAGCCACCGGGCTCGGCTCGATCGATGCCTCAGTCCTCGTCAATCACTGGGCCGATGCCATAACTCCGCCATCGTTTCACGCAGCTGTTTCGGCGAATTCGCTTTCCGTCACCGACGGATCGAACAAGAGCCTCACCGTGAATGTCACGATCAGCGGAGGCTTCAACGCAGCCGTCGCCTTCTCGATAACCGGACTACCCAGCGGAGTCTCTGACACTTTCACTCCGGCCACGCTGCGTGCTCCGGGATCAGGCAGCAGCGCGCTCAAACTCGCAGCCACCAGCACCGCCAAGGCCGGCACCTATGCCGCCACGGTCACGGCGACCAGTGGCGCAACGAAGCAGCAGTTGGCGCTTTCGGTCATTGTTGTGCGCTAGCTCTCCCCCTCCTGCTGGAGTGTCGCAATACTCATGTGATACAATAGTATTGCGTCGCGATAGTATCGACGAATATTATCGTTCGGAATGATCGCTAGTTTCCGGGAAAAGGAAACGGAACGGCTGTGGCAGACGGGCAAGAACCACCGGCTTCCCGCCGACTTACAGCGAAGAGCATTCAAGAAACTTGCCATCTTGAACGCCGCGCTGGCGCTGGATAACTTGAAGGTGCCTCCGGGAAATCAATTGGAAGCGCTTCGAGGGAACCGTGCCGGGCAACACAGCATCCGGATTAACGATCAATATCGCGTATGCTTCGTGTGGCGGGGTGGCAATGCTTTTGAAGTAGAGATCACGGACTATCACTGAGTACTGGAACAGCTATGACGAAGGCAAGAAAAATCTTTGCGGTGCATCCCGGAGAGATTCTTAAGACCGAATTCATGGAGCCGATGGGAGTGACTGCGTATGCGCTGGCGAAGGCGCTCGAGTTTCCCGGCATCTATGAAGTGGTGCGGGGAGATCGGGCTATCAGCGCCGAGACTGCCATCCGCCTGGGAAAATATTTTGGCCTGCCAGCACAGTTCTGGCTAAACCTTCAGAATGACTACGACCTGAGAATTGCCGGGGGCGGCGGAATCGCTAGAGGGATCAAACCCCGCATTGGCTCTCGTGACGAGCTCTCCGCTACGCACTGAAACGTGTTTGCCCGCGCAATCGGGCCTGCCCCGGTCCCGCCACCTCCGCGTAAGCGCTCCACTGCAAACCCCGGCCCGTGGTTGACGCATCTCATTTGACGCGCTTATGATTTTTGTTTGGCCCGAACCCCGCGCACGGCTTCGGGGAGCCGGCGCAGAATTATAGAAGTGAACTTATGGATAAGAAGAAGTTGGAAGCATTCAAGAAGCGGCTGGAGACGCGGCAGCAGGATCTGCGCCGCACGGTGTCACGCACGCAGGCCGACGGCCGCTCTGCCGATGAAGACACGGCACAGGACATCGCCGACCGCGCTGCCAGTTCCTACACTAAAGAGTTTCTGTTCAGCCAGAGCAACAACGAGCGCCAGTTGCTGCAGATGGTCGAGAGAGCGCTCGCGCGCATCCGCGAAGGCAGCTTTGGCGAATGCATTCAATGCGGCAAAGAGATCAATGCCAAGCGACTGGAGGCTGTGCCCTGGACGCGGCACTGCATCGAGTGCCAGGAGAAATTGGAGCAGGGGTTGCTGGAGGAGGCTCCGCGGTAGATTCACCGACGGCAAAAGCGGGTTCCCTTCGGCTTCGCTCAGGGCAGGTTCCTCACCGGGCTTGGCGCCCTGTTCGGAATGACAATGGTTTCGTGCCGAGGCGGACAGCCGCCGAGAGGGCGGCGCTACCCCGGCTTTGACGGTGCTGTTTTCTGGCTGATAAACTGTTAGTTCGTCCCACCTTAGACAGAGAGTCATTACAGAGACTCAGGAAATCGACTTCATCGACTGAGATTGGAAGGTAGTCTTGCGCGCAGAAACTCGCCATCAACTAAAACAGGATGCGTTCAGCCGAGCCACCATTGAAGCCGCCGAAAAGACGGCGCACTGGAGTGTAGAGCACAGGAACACACTTGCGGTCGCCGTCGTCGTCCTCGTGGTGATTGCCGGCGCGGTGGCGGGCGGATGGTATTACCTGACCGCGCAGGATGAGAAGGCGAGCTTCGATCTGGCGCAGGCGGTGCGAACGCTCGATACGCCGCTGCGCCCCGCCGGATCGCCCGAGCAGCCGGACTTTCCCAGCTTCGCCTCGGCGAAAGAGCGCTCGGATACTGCCCGGAAACAATTGCAGACGATCGTGGACAAGTATCCCCACACGCACACGGCAGATATGGCGCGGTATTTGTTGGGAGTGACGGCTGCGACTGCGGGCGATAATGCGGCCGCTGAAAGCAACCTCAAGGCAGTGATTTCAAGCGGCAGCAAAGAGCTGGCATCGGTAGCGAAGCTCGCGCTGGCTGGGCTCTATGGCAACACCAACCGCACCAAGGATGCCGCGGCTTTATATCAGGAACTGATTAACCAGCCCACGATCTCGGTGAGCAAGGCGACGGCGCAGTTGCAACTGGCGGGGCTTTACCAGAGCAGCAACCAGCCGCTCGACGCCAAGCGCCTCTACGAGCAGATCAAGAAAGACAATTCCAGTCCGGAAGCGGCGGAGATTGCGACCCAGAAACTGGCGGAACTGAAGTAGGAAGTAGATCGGGCCGGCGGTTTCAGGCTGCAGTGTCTTATTCCAATCCCATCGACCTTCAGATTGAGTCTCCTTATATTTTGGCGCAGACGCGGCAGGCAGCTTAGAGCTGGCTTATGGGAGATCGTTCAACCGCGAGCTGGCGGCAGGTGGGTCCAATGATTTGTTCCAGAAAGTTTGACTCCATGAACTGGAAGCCGTAGCGGAAAGCGCTTCTTTGGCGAACCACGGCATGAATCTTCACCGGGCCGAAAGGAAGCGTAAAGGTCAACTCCACGACCTCATTCAGTGGAACTTCAAGCCTTAGCATGGCTGAGATTCCGGATTCGCTGATGTCCACGGTGTGACCCGTCAGCAGGCCGCAAGTGTGAGAGTCGACGGTGATGTCGACCTCGATCTTGAAGCGGGGGCGGCGACGCGCATCGACTATGCCTCGAACGCGGTCCGCCGCGGGCTGATCCTGGGGTTGCAATTTCAATTTTCTCCGACCCAATATACCGACTCATCTGCGAAGTTGGCGAGCAGCGCCCGGCTTGTAGTCTGGTTGCGCGCCGAGAAGATCTATATTCCCTATCGGCACCAAGGTTAGGAAACTTTAGGCGAGGGCGTTCTCCGACCTGTCCATTCCACTTTTCCCGCTGGTTGAGTAGGATGATGGCTCAGGTTCTAATTTCTCCTGGGAAACATATGGCCGAATTCACACTGCGCGTTAATGGTAACGAAAAGAAAGTAAGCGTCGCGCCCGAGACCCCATTGCTCTGGGTGTTGCGAGACACGCTCGAACTGACTGGAACGAAATTTGGTTGTGGCGCCGGGCTCTGTGGGGTCTGCACGGTGCACGTGGAGGGGTCGGCGATTCGGTCGTGTTCGACGCCGGTTTCGGACGTTGCCGGGAAGAGCATCACGACCATCGAAGGCCTGGGAGCGAACGGGTTGCACGTGTTGCAGCAGGCATGGATTGCCGAAGAGGTCCCGCAGTGCGGCTACTGCCAGACGGGACAGATCATGAATGCGGCAGCTCTGCTGGCGAAGAGTCCGAACCCCACTGATGAGCAGATCACGCAGGCGATGAACGGCAACCTGTGCCGCTGCGGGACGTATGAACGGATTCGCAAAGCGATTCATCGTGCTTCCGGAGCAGGTGCGGCCGGTGCAGGAGGTGCGCGATGAGTCCATTAAGCCGGCGTGAATTCGTTGCAGCCGGAGTGGCTGCGGGAGCGGGGCTGGTGGTGGGCTTTTATCTGCCGCATGCAGGGCGCAGGGGCGAAGAGATTTTTTCGCCGAACGCTTATCTGCGAATCACGCCGGACAACAAGGTCACGATCGTATGCGCGCGCTCGGAAATGGGGCAGGGCGTGCGCACGGCGTTGCCCATGATTCTGGCGGAGGAACTGGAAGCCGACTGGAAACAGATTGAGATTGAGCAGGCGGGGGCGAGCACGCTCTATGGGGACCAGGGAACGGGCGGGAGCGCGAGCGTAAAGACGACGTGGGATCCCATGCGCAAAGCGGGAGCGGCGGCGCGCGAGATGCTGATTTCGGCAGCCGCGCTGACGTGGGGCGTGCCGCGGTCGAGCTGCGCGGCGGAGAACGGCGCGGTTGTGCATGGAGCGTCGAAGCGGCGGCTGAGTTACGGAGACCTTGTGGAGAAGGCGGCCACGCTGCCGATTCCGACGGATGTGCCGCTGAAGCAGAACAAAGATTACAAGATTGTTGGGCACCGCCTGGCGCGCGTGGACACGCCTTCGAAGGTACGGGGCAAGGCAGTGTTTGGCATTGACTTCCGAATGCCGGGGATGAAGTACGCGGTGTTGTCGCGGAGTCCAACGATCGGCGGAAAGGCGTTGAGCTTTGACGATAAGGACTCGAGAAAGATTCCCGGCGTAAGTTACGTGGGCAAGATCAGCGACGCGGCCGTCGCGGTGGTGGCCGATAGCGTCTGGGGCGCGATGGAGGGGCGCCGGATGCTGAACGTCAACTGGGACGCTGGTCCGAACAAAGACTTGAACACTGCGGCGGTGATGGAAGCGTTGCAGCGGGCGGCGTCGAAGAAGGGGGCGAGCTTGTACTCTGCCGGGGACGTTTCGAAAGTGACCGGGCGGCGGATTTCTGCCGAATATCACCTTCCTTTCATGGCGCATGCGCCGATGGAACCGGGAAACTGCACCGCGCATTTTCAGGGAACGTCGTGCGAGTTGTGGGCTCCGACGCAGGTGCCACAGGATTGCCGCGACCAGGTTGCGAAGGCGCTGGGCATGGATCCCGACCAGGTGAAGGTGAACGTCACGCTGATGGGTGGAGGCTTTGGCCGGCGACTGGAGTACGACTACGCCGTGGAAGCGGCGCTGGTGTCGAAGGCCGTGAATAATCCTGTGAAGGTGATTTGGACCCGCGAAGATGACATGAGATTTTCCACGTACCGTCCAATGAGCCTGCATCAGTTGAGCGCGGTGCTCGATGGAGCGGGATGGCCGGTAGCGTTTACGCATCGGATCGTGGCGCCGTCAATCAGCGGGCAGAAGGGACAGCCGGGACCGAACGGCGTTGACCCTGATCTGCCGGATGAAGCGGCGTTCATCTACGGACTGCCGAATGTTTCGCTGGAGTATGTGCTCGCGGAAACCGCGGTGCCGCTCGGCTGGATGCGGTCGGTGTATGCGCTGCAGGCCGCGTTCGCGAGCGAAAGCTTCATCGATGAGCTGGCGGTTGCGGCGGGGAAAGATCCGCTGGAGTACCGGCTGCACATGCTGGGGAAAGACCAGAACATCCAATACTTCGACACGGCGTGGCGTACGGCGCGAATGCGCGGCGTGCTGCAACTCGCGGCCGACAAGGCTGGATGGAAGAACTCTTTGCCGGCAGGTCGCTTTCGCGGGATCGCCTGTTTCGGATGCTTTTCTTCTTACATGGCCGAAGTGGTGGAGATCAGCATGGAGAACGATGAGCCGCGTGTGCATCGCGTGGTGGCGGCGGTGGATTGCGGGCAGGTGGTGAATCCCAGCATTCTGGAGCAGCAGATTCAGGGCGGGATCGTTTACGCGCTGACGAATGCACTGCGGGCGAAGATCACCATCGAAAAAGGGCGCGTGGTGCAGGGAAACTTCGATGATTACGTTCCGCTGCGCATGGACGAGACACCTACGGTGGAGGTGTACGCGGCGCAAAACACAGAGGCGCCGAGTGGGATTGGAGAACCTTCAGTGCCGCCGCTGGCGCCGGCTCTGTGCAGCGCAATTCATGCGGCGACGAAGAAGAGAGTTCGAGCGCTGCCGATTCTGAGCTAGGGACAGCATGCAATGTTTGCGAATCATGCGCTGTGCCGCACTGCTGGCTTTTCTGAGCGGTATGAGTCTCGCGCCGGCGCAGACCGCTGCATCCGGTTCTCCGGTCCCGCCCGCATCTTTATCTGCCGCATCTTCTGTTCCCGCATCGCGGCTTGCACATCTGCGGCGCGGCATCAACACCAGTGGATGGTTCGCGCAGGTTTATGACAAGCGCGGCTACACCAAGGAACATTTTCAGAGCTGGACTACGGCGGAAGATATTGCGCTGATCAAGTCGATGGGGTTCGATCACGTGCGGTTGAGTGTCGATCCGCAACCGATGATGGCGAATCACCGGCCTGATGCGATTCCGGTGGAGTACCTGGGATATCTCGACGCGGCAGTGAAGATGATCCTCGATCAAGGGCTGGCCGTGGTGATCGATCTGCATCCGGACAGCGAATTCAAAGCGCGGCTGGCGAAAGACGACAGCTTCGTGCAGGAGTTCTCTGACTTCTGGCGCGTGCTGGCGCGGCATTATTCGACGTGGGACGCGGAACGGGTATTCTTTGAGATTCTGAACGAGCCGGAGATGGCTGACCGTTACCGCTGGTACGGGGTGCAGGCGAAGCTGGCGGCGGCGATTCGTGAAGGAGCGCCGCAGCACACCATGATCGCGGCCGGGGCGCGCTGGTCGGACGACGACGACCTGGTCTTCATCGAACCGCTGCGCGATCCCAATGTAATTTATAACTTCCATTTCTACGAGCCGCACATCTTCACGCACCAGGGGGCGACGTGGAGTTCTTATTTCTGGCATTGGGTGAAGGGCTTGCATTATCCGTCGTCGCCGGAATCGGCAGCGAAAGTGGCGGCGGCTGTGCCAGATGCTGTGGACCGGTTAGCGGTAATCCGCTATGGAGAGGATCACTGGGATGCGGCGCGCATCGACGCCGAAATTACGCAAGTCGCGGAATGGGCCCGGCAGCGCGGAGTTCCGGTGGTGTGCAACGAGTTTGGCGTGTATCGCGATTATGTAGACCCGCAAGATCGTGAGGCGTGGATTCACGATGTGCGCACGGCGCTTGAGCGGCGCGGCATGGGCTGGGCCATGTGGGATTATTCGGGGAGCTTCGGAGTGGCGGTGAAGAAGGATGGGCGGAATGTTGCGGATGAAGGGACGCTGCGGGCGCTGGGTTTAGGTCAGCAAACAGGGAAATAATCTGGCTCGCGGAACGAAGTGCGATGTGCGACCAAGACGTGAAATTAAGACGACGGGGCGGCCGCGGGCATCGGCTGACCTACCGTCATTTTGAAGATTTTAATGTTCCTGCCAAACGATTCGAAGCGCAGGTTATGAAACTCCGCGAAATGGATTTGCAAGTCCTCGGGGAGGTCGACTCCCCACCCTGCCTGAAAAGCCCAGACCGTGTCCCCCGGCTTGAGGTTGTAGGCTGCGACCACCCGCGGCCAGTCCTTGAGGAAATCGTCCGCCGAAAGCATCCAAGCGGTTTTGTAGTCGGTGGAAGCGATTCGGTAGCCTTCGCAGTGAAATTGTTCGAAGCCCGCAGGAGGCAGATCTAAGAAGATGGGACGCTGCCGGCACAGATAATGGCCGAGAAGAAGGTCGCCCTGGTAATCGGTGAAGATGAGACTGGAGGGATCAACATTTTTCCTGACAGAGTCCATTGCCTTGGCCATGTTGGTGCGGCTTTGATCGGCGCGCTCCATCCAGGGCTGGCGCGGTTTGCCGAAGACGAGGCAGGCGGCGATGATGAGGGCTGCGATCGTAAGTCCGCGGATCCATCTGCCCGCTGCCAAACGCGCGATAGCCACGCTTACGCCTGCCATCAACGGGATAATCAGGAATGCCACGTGGCGGGTGCCACCGTAGGGATAAACATGAGCCAGGCAGGCACCGGCGACAATCGCAAAAGGCAGGAGCAGAAATAATCCCAGACGGCGGGAGGATTTTAGATCCTCCTGCAAGCCTTTTCCGCGGAGGAGCAGCACAACTCCCAGCACGAAGAGGAGTGTCATCGCATCGCCCACTGCGAGCTGCCCGAAGAAATATTGGAAGACCCCAAAAGTATGGCCGATCAGGAATAGGACCGGGTTGTCACGGGATGAATCGAAAAACGAACGGTGGAGATAAGCGTCGCTCATCCAGCCTTGCAGCGGAGTTCTTGAATAGCCCGCGCCCAGTTTCGACAGATGCGTCTTATACAGAAATGCCGAGAGAGCCAGTCCGCCTAATTGGGTGAGCGTCCAGGTTGCAACTACGGGGATGGGCGGGCGTTCGGTGAAGATTCTGAACAGGGCATAAAAACCGAGCGCTGCTGCGAACCAGAACGCGGAGTAGTGAAACAGCATGGCGAGGTATAGACAGAGCGCAAAAGGGGCCATCCGGCTCGGAGAATCTTTCGTGAAAGCTTCATCCAGAAAATACAGAGCACTCACCAGGAATGCGAGCAGCAAAGAGTATTGGCGCAGTTCTGCCGCAACCTGGATGATGGGCGGAAGGAATGCGACGAAAAGAAGTCCGATGAAGCCGGCAAGGCTGCCCGCGGCCTTGCTCAGCCATTTGTAGAACATCCAGCAAAAGACCGCACCGGCAAGCACCGAAGGCAGGCGCAACCAGAGTTCCGAGGTGCCGAGCGCGCGCCAGTAATAGAGCAAGAGGATCAGCAGCGGAGGATGGGCGGCGGTGAGACTTTCTTTGTAGGCGAGAGCCAGTGAGATCTGGTTCGCCAGGCGGAAGTGCAGGGCTTCGTCGGGATTGAGGAAGGTTCCATGGGCGGCCCAAAGACGGGCGAGAAGGCCTAGCAGGGTTATGAACAGCGCGGCCACATCGGCGCGGCCTTTGGACGGCTCGTTTAATTTGTCTGGTGCAATCACCATGACTCCCGCTCATATCCCAAATGCGCCTAGCCATTTTACGGGCAAGCGGGCCGCCATAGCGTTGGCCAGGCGCTCGTCCGCGGTAATCATCTCGATCTTGAACTGAATGGCAAGGGCAATGTACAGGCAGTCGTAAACGCTGCGGTCGTGGGCGAAGGCGATCCTAAGAGCCTCGGGCAACAACTCCAACGAAGTGACCGTGAAGAAGTCCCGCTTGCGGATGGCTGAAGCAGCGTTCTCCGCCACAGTTTGTGGCCATCGGCGCTGACGAACACCTTTCCACATGACATTGCCGATTTCCGCCCAGAAAACGTCCGGCACGATGAAGTTGATCTCGCCGGCTGCATAACGTTGCAAGAGTTGAAGAGATTCGGTGGTCAGCGTTTCCTGCGCTGACGGAATCGCCCATTTCAGGGCAACACTGGCGTCAAGAACCAGAGCAGTCAACGATCCCTGTCCTCGCGGATCATCTCCTCGGCGGTCGGAAAGCCAGTCGAGTTTCCGGGCCGAAAGGCGCGAAGCTCCGCCATCCGTCTGTAGAATTCGCGGCGCTGTTGCAACTCCCTCGCGGTGGGGATGTCGCGCTCTAACAACGAGATGACCTCGGCGGCAATCGACTTGCGATTCTGACGGGCGCGTTTGCGGAGAGCCTGATAGAGGTCTTCCGGGACGTTCTCGACGTAAAGTGCTGGCATATGGACTACCTATGGGAATTATAGCATATCCATATGTGAATGGATGACCTACCCTGCCTTGACACCGCTTTCTCCCAGCCTTTATCCTTGTTCTTGCTCCCAGCGGTACTTGCGCCCTCCTGGCGCGCTTCCGCGGGCCTGGGGCGGTAACAGGACGGTGCGCGGAGGTCTTCCGATGTTTTTCGAGATCAAAGATTTGGAACTTCATCCGGTAGAGTTTGCGGAGAAGTTCGAACCAGGCGTGATCGACCTGGGAGCGGATTACCGCCAAGTGATGCCGATTGAGAGCAGCGGGCGGGCCGATCTGGTCGAAGAGCATCACGGCAAGCACAAGATAATACAGGACATACGGATTCAGGGCCGGCTGGCAACCAGTCTGGAATTGAGCTGTGCTCGGTGCCTGGAACCGGTTATGCAGGATGTGAAGCGCGAGTTTGATCTGCTCTATCGTCCCCAGGGTGCAGACGCGGGACGCGACGAGATGTCGGTGACCGACGCGGAAGCTGAGATCAGCTATTATGAAGGTGAAGGAATACTGCTCGACGATGTGGTGCGCGAGCAGGTGCTGTTGGCGGCTCCGTTAAAGGTGACGTGCCGCGAAGATTGCAAAGGATTGTGCCCGCAGTGCGGCACGAATCTGAATCAGGGACAGTGCTCTTGCGCCGTCGAGCAGGAAGAACCGCGGTGGGCCGCGTTGAAGGAAATTCGCGGCAAGCTGGCGCATTAAAATCCTTCACTGCGCAAAGAACGCTTGTTCAGGATGACAATTAAGTTTGAGATTGAGTGATGCGAGGCCGAAGGCCTCAGCGAGAGGAATTTTACTTACCATGCCGAATCCGAAACGAAGACATTCTCAGAAGCGCACCTCGACCCGGCGGGCGCATGATGCCCTGAAGAGCCACTCGCTCTCGGAGTGCCCGAACTGCCACGAGAAGAAGATGCCGCATCGCGCTTGCGTCAAGTGCGGCTACTACAAAGGCCGCGAAGTTCTGGACGTCGAAGAAGCCAGCTAATTCCCTGCCACAATGCCTAGCGTGATCGCGCTGGATGCGATGGGTTCGGACCGGGCTCCCAAGCCTGAGATCGAAGGCGCCATTCACGCCGCTCGCAGTTACGGTGTGCGCGTGCTGCTGATCGGCCCGGAAACCGCGATCAGAGCGGAGTTGGAACGCCACCCCTGGGCGGCGCGGCTGCCGATCGAGATCATCCACGCCAGCGAAGTCATCACCATGGAAGATAAGGCGGTGCAGGCGGTGCGGGCCAAGCGCGACTCCTCCATGCGCGTAGGGCTGAGGCTGGTGCGGGAGGGACGCGCGGCCGGCTTCGTCACCGCCGGCAACACCGGCGCGGCAATGGCTACGGCCAAGATGGTGCTGGGCGCGTTGCACGGCGTAGACCGCCCCGCGCTGGCGGCGGTTTTTCCTACGGCGCCGGGAACGGCGGCGATTCTGCTCGACGTGGGCGCGAACGTGGATTGCAAGCCGCGCAATCTCGAACAGTTTGCGGTGATGGGCGAAATTTATTTCCGGTCAATGTTCGGCCACACCATGCCGCGCTCCAATTTTTCGGCTGGGAAAAGGCCCCGCGTAGGGTTGCTTTCGATTGGCGAGGAAGAAACCAAGGGCAACGTGCTGACGCGCGAGTCGTTCCAGTTGCTGAAGCGGCTGCCTTTGAATTTTGTGGGCAATGTGGAAGGCCGCGATCTCTTCAACGGCCACGTCGATGTCATCGTTGCTGACGGGTTCGTGGGCAACGTCGCGCTGAAGATTTCCGAGGGCGTGGCCAACCTGGTGCGAACGGTCCTGAAAGAATCGCTGAAGGCGACCATCACCAGCCAGGTCGGATACATGCTTTCGCGCAGCGCATTCGCCGATTTCAAGAAGCGCATCGACCACACCGAATACGGCGGTGCGCCCCTGCTGGGAGTGAAGGGCGTCTGCATTATTACGCACGGTTCTTCCAATGCTAATGCGATCAAGAATGCGGTGCGCGTGGCGGCGGAATTTTCTGAGCGGCGCATCAATCAGTCGATTGAACACGGACTGGCCGCGCTGCGTCCCGCACCGGTGGAAGCGGAAGTCGTCCCGGCTCACTAGTTCCTGCAAAATGAAAGCCATGACCGGATCGCCAGAGATCACAACGACAAAGATCGCATTCATTTTCCCCGGCCAGGGATCGCAGGCCGTGGGCATGGGCAAAGATCTTGCGGAAAAGTATCCCATTGCCCGGCAAACGTTTGAAGAAGCCGACGAAGCTCTGGGTTACAAATTGTCGCAACTCTGCTTCGAAGGCCCGGAGGATCAGCTGCGCCTGACTGAAGTCACTCAGCCCGCGATTCTCACCGTGTCGATTGCGGCCTTGCGAGTTCTGGAGGGCCGCGTTCCCAAGCCAAGCTTTGTGGCTGGTCACAGCCTGGGTGAGTATTCCGCGCACGTTTCTTCAGGAACCATCGGCTTTGTCGATGCAGTGCGGACCGTACGCAGTCGCGGAAAGTATATGCAAGAGGCGGTTCCAGTAGGGGTAGGTGCGATGGCTGCAATCCTGGGGATGGAATTGGAAAAAGTCGCTGCGGTTTGCGAAGATGCCGCGCAGGGTGAAGTTTGTTCTCCCGCCAATATTAATTCGCCGGAACAGATTGTGATCTCCGGCAACACCGCGGCGGTTGAGCGCGGAGCCAAGCTCGCCGGCGAGCGCGGAGCCAAGCGGGCAAAGTTGCTGCAGGTAAGCGCGCCTTTCCACTGTTCGCTGATGAAGCCCGCGCAGGACCGCCTGGAAGTGGATTTGAACGCTCTGAAGATGCAGAAACCGGTGTATCCCGTCGTCTGCAACGTGGAGGCAACTTTGGTCCGCGATGATCTGCGGGCTCGCGATACGCTGGTCGCGCAGGTAACTGGCTCAGTCAAGTGGGAGCAGAGCATGCGTCTGCTGATCGAGCACGGAGTTCAGACCTTCGTGGAAATCGGTCCGGGGAAGGTTTTGTGCGGATTGATGCGGCAGATTGGCCGGTCGAAGACGTGTTTGAATGTTGGAGACGAGGCGTCGTTGACGAAAACGCTGGAGCAGTTCGGAAGTTAGGTGCAGTCGAGCTTTGGAAGCGTGCAGGTGGATGCTACTCGGCGGCGGGGACAAACCCAAGAGCAACTAAGCCAACGATGCTTAAACAAAACACGCCGATCAGGCCATCGGCGGCGGCTCTGGGAATTGCCAGGACAATGTAAATGGCCAGTGCTGCCCAAAGAATCGGACCGTACATGCACAAGTTTCGAACGCCTGTTCTTACCGACCATACCGCAACCGGTGTGATCAGGATCGAAGCTACGGTGGCGCCGATAAGAGCGACCGGAACGACGCCGGGCAGCCGAAGCGTGCTAAGGGAGAACCTGCCAGACGTGCAGGCGGCAAAGAGCAACCCCAGGGTCACGGAGTAGGTCCAGCTCATCGCCGCAGCCAACAATATTCTCTTCAACATGTCGTGGGGATACGACCGACCTAGTGAAATTCCAGATCGCAGGGCGGCGTGCTAATAGTCTTATCGGTTTTATCCACGTACAACTGGGCGTGTTGCGCGCGATCGTTCACGATCAGGTCGACGACCACTCCGCTTCCACCACCGGGGCAGTTGCTGGCGCCGTAAATCTGATAGCTCTTAACGACGCCCCACTCGCCGCCCGGTCCCCAATCCTGCCAGAACTCGTTGAACGGATACTGCTTGTGATTCTGCGGATGCTGCTTCCAGGAGGGATCGGCAAAGTAGATGCCGTAGGCGGTTGAAAAATCTTGTTTCTGGAGCGAAGAAAAGAATTTGCCGGCGATGTGCTTCTCGGGCCAGAAACGATTAAACCAGCCCACCAGAGCTAAAATCAGGATCAGAACGATTGTCGAAATAATCCGGATTCTTTTCTTCCGCTCTATTTCCGGATGGTAGTCTTTCGCGTCCAGTAGCGTCATCACTCTCTAGAATACCGGACGCCTGCGACATGTCAAAGGTTCCAAAACCTATTCACCGCCGAGTACGCCGAGAGCGCCGAGAAAATCAAAGCTTGCTTGGTCCAATATTTGTTGTGCATTTCTCTGCGCTCTCGGCGTACTCGGCGGTGAATGTCTTAGAGCGTGCGCTTAAACAGCGGGATTGCGATCCCCAGGGTAAGGGTCGCGAAGATTGTCAGGTACAGCATGTCTCCCCAAACGGCCGCCAGCGTTGTCTCTTTGAGCAGCAAACACTTGAAGCCGTCAACAGCGTAGGTGAAGGGATCAACCTTGGCAATCACACGCAACCACTGCGGAAAAGCCTGAATGGGATAGATTGCGCCGCTGGGAAAGAACAGCAGTGTATTCAAAATGCCAAACATCGCGCGCGGCACCAGCGGGTCTTCGATGCGCACCATCAGCAGAAACATCATGGTGTTGAAGCCGAGAGAAGTGAGTACGATCATCACCAGCAGCCCCAGCATGGTGAGCGGATTGAAAATCGTACTTACACCTGCAATCAGCGAGCCGATCACGCAAATGATCACGCCTGTCATCACCGCCTTGATGGCACCTGCCAGGTTCAGCCCCAGCACGAGTTCAAGCTTGGTGATCGGCGTGACCAGGTAGCCTTCATGGACGCCCCGCGCCTTGTCGTCGATGTACAGCATGCCTCCGCCGATCATTACCGAGACGAACATCGCCAGCGCGAGCGAGCCGGGCAGCAGATATTTCATGTATTCGATATAGGGGTAGAGCTCGACGATCGAAAGTGCAGTCTGTTGCAGGATGCGCGGCTCGACCGTGGGTTGATTCAGTGAGGCGACTAGGTCGGCGAGTTCCGACTCCAACGCAGAACTCATGAAGTTGTCGCTGTTATCCACCACTACGGCAACTTGAGGATGGTTATCCTCGTAAACGCGCCGCGAGAACTGCGGCGGAATGATCACAGCGCCATCGAGTTTGCCGTTGCGCACATCTTCGACCGCCTTTTCCTCGTTGTCATAGTAGACAGGGACGAAGGTGCGAATGTTGGCGCGGACGGAGTCGAAGGCTTCACGAATCCGCAGCGCTTGCGGGCCGCCATCCTCATCGACAACGGCCAGACGGGCATCTCGAATTTTTCCACCAAAGGCGTTGCCCAGAATGACGAGCTGCACCAGAGGAAAAATCATGGACGCCAGCATCAGCGCCGGGGAACGGAAGAACTTGCGCATTTCGCGCTCGACAATCGCCATCATTCGATTCATAAAATCCAATCCCGGCTGTTCATGGCCGTAGCCCTGGGCTCTGCGGCATCACGAAGGCATATGCCTTCTGCAGTTCGTCGCGCAGCTGCCGGCCGGTATAGTGCACGAATACATCGTCCAGCGTCGTGTTCTGTACCGAGAGCGATTTCACCGGAACTCCGGCTTCGACCGCCATCTCAACAAGTTCTGTGGTGGTTCGCGATCCGTTGCCGGTAAGGATTCGAAACATGCCAGCGCCTTCATGCTGCACTGAAGTGACGTCGTCCATGGTGTGCAGGCGCTGCTCCCAATCGTCGGGAGGATTCTCGAACTGCGCTTCGATCACGTTCGAGCCCGGCACACTCGCTTTCAGCGCCATCGGCGTATCGAGCGCGACGAGTTTGCCGTGATCGACAATGGCGATGCGATCGCAGAGCCGGTCGGCTTCGTCCATGTAATGCGTGGTGATCAGGATGGTGAGTTGGCGCTGATTTTTGATGTTGCCCAGCATCTCCCATACGGCGACGCGCGAGACTGGATCCAATCCGGTGGTAGGTTCGTCGAGGAAAAATATTTTGGGATGATGCACCAGACCGCGTGCGATCTCCAGGCGGCGGCGCATGCCGCCGGAAAGCGTCTTCGTCTGCGCGTCGCGCCACTTGGTCAGGTCCACCAACCCAAGCAGCTCGTCGATCGAGCGCTTCCGCTCCTTCGCGGGTACGTCGTAAAGCTTGGCGTAGATATTCAGATTCTCTTCAACGGTAAGATCAAGATCGCTGGTCAGCGCCTGAGGGATCACGCCGATGGTTCGCCGCGCCGCATCCGGTTCTTTGGCCACATCGTGGCCAGCAATGAGCGCCCGCCCGGATGTGATAGGGATCAGCGTGGTCATCATCCGGATCAGCGTCGACTTCCCAGCGCCGTTCGGCCCGAGAAGGCCGAAGATTTCACCATCGCTCACGTTAAACGAAATATCGTCAACGGCGGTGAAGTCACCATATTTCTTGACGATGTGCTCGACCGCAATGGCATAGGTTTCAGCCATTATTGCTGCCCCGCTGCTGCCGTGCTCTGGGGATTTGTCCCTTTCAACTGGTCGGGCGACACCAGCACTTCGGCCGTCATTCCGGGCACGTATGCGCCTTTGGGATTATCCAATCGGACTTTCAAAACAATTGTCCGGATATCGCGTTTGCGGCGGCTCACGTCGCGCTGAGTTGCGAAGTCGCCCTCCGGGCCTTTGAAAAACACTTTGCCGCTGGTGATCGTTCCGCCGGGCAGACGGATGCGGAGCACATCGCCGTAGCCGATGTGGTCGGAGTAAGTTTCCGGGATCGCCACTCGCGCCCAGGTGTCAGTCAGATCGACGATGGTCACGATGGGAGCGCCAATGTTGACCACTTCTCCCTGCCGCGCGGCACGCACCGAAACCGTACCGGTCACGGGCGCATAAACATTGGTGTAGCCCAGCCGCACCGCAGCTTGATTTTTCTGCGCGATGGCATTCTTGAGATCGGCCTCGGTCGATCGCACCGTGCTCTTCGCTGCGTTGGCTTGCTGCGTGCGCGCGATGGCGGAGGTCAAATCGGCTTCCGCTGCATTCACCAGATCCCGCTGAGCTTGAACGGCTGCCCGTGCCGCCTCCAGGTTGGTTTCGGCCTGCACTCGGTCCTGGTCTGAGGTGACCCCGACTTTGGCCAGCTCGATGGTGCGCCGGCTGTCACTCTCCGTGCGATCGAGCGTTGCCTTCGCCTGCAGGAGCTGCGCCTTGGCGGAAGAGAGCTTGGCCTGCGCATTGGCCACATCGCTTGACGTGGAACCCGAAGTGGATTCTTCCGTGTGCTGCATCTCTGAAACCTTATGCTGCATGCTTGCGATGTTCGCGGCTGCTGCGGCTTCCTGTGTCTGCAGCTCCGAGGGATCAAGCACGGCGATCAGGTCGCCTGCCTTTACCGGCGTGCCTTCATCGACCAGAAGCTGCTGGATTCGCCCTTCCACCTGCGCGCTGACAATCACCTGGTTGGCATCGACGGTACCGATCAGCACCAGATCTTTGGAATGGTCGACGGAAAACCCGTAGTAAATAGCGGCGATCACAAAGATGATGCCGAGAAGAATGAAGAATCGATTACGAGCACTCATCGGCTGACTCCTGATTTGCGAACAGATGAACCCGCCAGGGCGCCGGGCTGAAACAGCGCGGCCGAAATAAAATCGAGAACGGCGGCGCGCCGCTCGGCGATGCGTTGCGGCGTCAATGGATTGAAATGCACGATCCGCTGCATTACTGGGGCGCTGCTGAAATAGAAAACGATCATGGCGACCATAGAGGGAACGAAGTGCGCCGGATCGACCTTGCGGAATTCGCCTTCTGCGATTCCCTCGTGCAACAGCTCTCCTACCCGCTGGTAGACAGGCTGGAAATAGGTCTTGACCAGCCGGTCAATGTGCTCAGAGCGGCCTTCGCGAGCCCGCATCATTTCGCGCTGCATCAGTTTGGGATAAATCTGGTTCGAGGCGATGAAATCGAAATATGCGCCGACGTAGGCCATGATTTTTTGGCGAGGGGGCAAATCGCTATCAAGCACCCGGAAAACTCTTGACCGCATACCGGAAAACGCGTCGTCGAGCACGGCGCCGTAGAGCGTTTCCTTGTCTTTGAAGTAGTAATAGAGCAGGGCCTTGTTGACTCGCGCCTCGCGGGCGATGGCGTCAGTACGAGCTCCGGCAATGCCCAACTCGGCAAACTCCCGGGCTGCGGCCTGCAGAATGGCGGCGCGACTCTCCTCCGGCTGCCCGCGGGAACCCATGCGAGGAACGTGCTGGCGATGACGGAAGAGTTGAGCCATTGGCTAATTAACCAGTTAGTTAGATTATACACGGTGCAATTCGATTTGCAAACAAATGAAGGTTTGAGAGGACGAGCCCTGGGAGCTACCGTGCTCCGCCCGCGATTGACGGTACCAGCAGCACTTCATCCCCGTCGGTGAAGACGTAGGCTGGCCCGCCGAGGAAGCGGATGTCTTCCTCATTCACGTAAATGTTGAGGAAGCGGCGGACCTGGCCAGCCTCGTCGCGCAGGTGAGGTTTCAGTTCTGGAAACTTTTCGTCGAGGACGGAGAACAGTTCTCCCAGGTTCGTGGCCGCGCACGCAATCGAGCCTACGCCTGCCGTGTGCCGCCGCAGAGCGGTTGGAATCTGTACGGTGATCGCCATCTTATTGCCTCCGTACCTTACGCGCCCACCGTGGCCGCTTCTTCTTTGGCGACCTCGACAGTATCGAGCGTTTCGTGCAGATACTTCTCGAACTCAGCCAGCTTGGGCGCAATCGGCCGCTCAATCTCGTAGACGCCGGCCAGAACATCGGTCGTCTTCAAGCCGTTGCCGGTGATGCACAGCACGGTCGTTTCCTCGGGCAGGATGCGGTCCTGGCGATAGAGCTTGCCCGCGGTGCCCACAGTCACGCCGCCGGCGGTTTCAGTGAAGATGCCTTCGGTTTCCGCAAGCAGGCGGATGGAATCGATCACTTCAGGATCGCTCACATCCTCGCTCCATCCCCCACTCTGCTTGATGGTTTTGATGGCGTAGTGTCCGTCGGCGGGATTGCCGATGGCGAGCGAACGCGCGATAGTCGCCGGTTTCTGCGGATCGATCTCCGCACTGCCGGTCTTCACGGCGGTCGAAATCGGAGAGCATCCGGTAGCCTGCGCTCCGAAGAATTTCACTGGCTTCTCCTTGACCAACTCGAGTTTGATCAGCTCGTCGAACGCCTTCTTGATCTTGGTGATCAGCGATCCGCCGGCCATGGGAACGACTACGTTGTCCGGCAAACGCCAGCCCAGTTGTTCGGCAATTTCAAAGCCGACGGTCTTCGACCCCTCGGCGTAGTAAGGCCGCAGGTTTACATTCACGAATCCCCAGCGGCGCTCTTCGGCAATTTGCGAACACAGGCGGTTTACCTGGTCGTAGTTGCCGGCGATGCGTACCACGTTCGCGCCGAACACTTGTGTGCCGAGAATCTTTGCCGGCTCAAGATCGGAGGGAATAAAGATCCAGGCTTTCAGCCCGAGGCGTGCCGCATGCGCTGCCACAGCATTGGCCAGGTTTCCGGTCGAGGAACACGCCACGGTGTCGAAGCCGAAAGCTTGCGCCTGAGCGAGCGCCACGGCCACAACGCGGTCCTTAAAGCTCAGCGTGGGCAGGCAGACGGCGTCGTTCTTAAGGTAAAGATTCCGCGCGGCCGTCTTTGCTTCGTTACCGCTGGCGTCCCGGGTGCCGGCAAGCCGCTTGGCCAGATTAGGCGCCTGAAACAGGGGCGTGAACCCGACCGGCAGCCGGGGCTCAAAGCCCGCCGGCAGCGGCAGCAACTCGGCATAGCGCCACATATTCGGCGGTCGCTGCGCGATGCGCTCGCGGCTGAACGTTCCCTCAGCAATTGAAGCCCGGATCGTTTCGTAGTCGTAGGTGATTTCGAGAGGAGAGAAACACTCGTCGCAGATGGAGTGAGGCTGGTTTCCCCAGCTTCGGCCGCATTCCCGGCAGCGTAGTTCGTAGTGAGCTTGTGCGTCGTGGTTCGACATCGGGCTACTCGCTTTCTTTACCTTCAGCGAATAGCTGGGGACGAGCCGGGAAAAGGCGGCCTAAAATACAAAGCCCCTTTTCCAGGAAATAAGGAAAAGAGGTATCGGAATGCAAATAGAAATGAAGCTCGCATCCGAATCTCATGTTCCCCGTTTCCGGGCGGGAGTTGGCACCTGGCGGTCGAGATATATGATCCCGATCCGGTTGCCGTGGCGTCACAGGGCTCGTCCCTCAGCCACTCTGCATGAAATTCAGGCCTGCCCCGAAGAGCAAGCTTGTCCTGCCAATAGTACAACGGGGAATATGCTTCGTCAACTGGCAATTTTAGAGCCCCAGTAGGCCGTGAGGATGGTGCGCTAACGGCGGTCGCGGAGCATCATTTCGCGGGCCAGTTCGGCGGAGGTCGCCTTCAATCTCTGCATCAGCACCAGCGCCAGCGAGCGGTAGAAGCGGGAAGCAAGCCTGGGGAAGGCTTCAAGAATCTCGCGCAACGCGTGCGCCTTGATTTCGTCGACTTCGACCTCTTCATCCTTCGCCACGACAGCAGCAGTGGTCTTACCTTGTTCCAGAAAAGCCATGTCGCCGCAGATGTCTTCGGGCCCCAGTGCGGCCACAATCGCGCGGGTGCCAGTCCCAGCCATTTCAACCGATGCCTCCCCACTGCGGATGATGAAAATGCTGCCGTCCCAATCACCCTGCCGGATGATCTCTTCTCCCAGTTTGAACTTGCGCCGCACCGCCCGGGCCTGAATTAGGACCCAATCGTTGGCGGTGAGATATCGAAGGCGATTGCCAGCCATGCCAACTCCATCGGCAAGTCGAGCCACTGTACTGTAGTTACTTCGGGCGGAGCCGCGAGGTGTACAATTCATCCCGTTCCAACAAAATCACGAGGCATTTCTAGACGAGGGACCAATCATGAGAACACCTTTCCTTGTGCTGGCCGCCGCTTGCGCTCTGGCGGTTGTCGCTTTGGGACAGCAAGCCAACTCGCAGCAGACCAGCACTTCGAAATCTCAAAGTCAAAAGAAGCAGTCGGCCGCGCAGGCGGCCGCTGAGCCTGCCGAGAACACAAGTAAGCCCGACACCTCTTCCGAGCAGAAGCCTGCGGTGCCACCAGCCTTCTCCGACAAGGAAAAAGACAAAGAAGAGCACTACGACATGACCGAAGCGTCTCCGGTTGAGACGCACCACCAGATCACTGTAGATGGCAAGGTGTTGAAGTATACGGCGAGCGCCGGACGTCTTCCGATCAAGCGCGGCGATGGCAGGATTGAAGCCGAGATGTTCTATGTGGCCTACACGCTCGACGGCCAGGACGCCGCCAAGCGCCCGCTCACTTTCGCCTTCAACGGCGGTCCAGGATCGGCTTCGATCTGGCTGCACATGGGAGCGCTCGGGCCAAAACGCGTGGTGCTTCAGCCTGATGGGTTTATGCCGCCGGCGCCTTACCGCATGGAGGACAATCCCTACACCCTGCTCGACAAAAGCGACCTGGTGTTGATCGACGCCATCGGCACCGGATTCAGCCGCGCCGCCGATACTGAGGAGTTCAAGAAATTCTGGGGCGTCAAGGGAGACATCGAGGCCTTCAGCGAGTTCATCCGGCTCTATATCACGCGCAATGAACGTTGGTCGTCGCCGCTGTTCATTCTAGGAGAAAGCTACGGAACGACGCGCGCCGCCGGAATCGCCGGATACCTGGCCGATCGCGGCATCTCGTTCAATGGGATCACCCTGCTCTCGAGTGTGCTGAATTTCGAAACTCTCGAAGAAACCAACACCAACGACCAGCCCTACATTTTTCTGATTCCGTCCTTCACCATGATCGCCGCTTATCACCACAAGCTCGCACCCGACCTTGCGCAGGATCTGAACCGCACCCGGCAGGAATCGGAACAGTGGGCGTTCGGCGATTACGCCCAGGCTTTGGCCAAGGGAGACGCACTCACTCCGCAAGAGCGCGAGAAGATCATCGACCAACTGTCTCGCTATACAGGTCTGAGCAAAGAGGTCGTTGACGAAGCCAATTTGCGCATCAACGTCCGCAAGTTCACCCACTATTTGCTGATCGACCAGAAACTCCGCGTCGGCCGCCTCGATGGCCGCTATACCGGTCCCGATCCCAACGGCCTGCTCGACACGCCTTTCTACGACCCCACGGGCTCCGCTACCCAACCGCCCTTCACTTCTGTGTTCAACAACTACGTGCGCACCGAACTTGGATACAAAACTGACATGCCCTATTACGTGCGCGCCCAAGACATCGGCTTCGACAAGTGGGATTGGGGATCCGCCATTCAGGGCTTTCCAGACACGGCCTCAGCGATGCGGCAAGCCATTGTGAAAAATCCGTACCTGAAGATTCTGGTAATGGAAGGTTACTACGATCTGGCCACGCCCTATTTCGCGGCGAATTATGCGATTCAACACCTCGACCTGCCCCAGAAGTATCGCGACAACATTTCGTTCACCACTTACGAGGCCGGCCACATGGTCTATCTGCCGATGGAGGGGCTGAAAAAAATGAAGGCGGATCAGGCTAGTTTTATGGAAAAGGCCGGAGTACAGTAGCTCCCCGCTGTCATCCTGAGCGAAAGTTGTGGTTCGCGAACGCGAACCACAACCGCAGTCGAAAGCCTGCCCTGAGCGAAGCCGAAGGGGACCCCTTGCACCTTTGTGCGACCTCAGGCCAAGCGAGGCATTTCTACTACTGGCTCCGACTGCGATCTCAGCGGCTGTACTGATTCTTCTTCTTGTCCGCGTGCCGCTCCAGGCCCAGCCGAATCAGCCGGTCGATCAGGTCTGGATAATCCAGTCCCGATGCCGCCCATAGCTTGGGATACATGCTGATCGCGGTGAATCCCGGCATGGTATTGATTTCGTTCAAATAAATCTTCCGCGGACGATTTCCTGACCCAGGTTCCATCAGAAAATCCACGCGCGCCAGGCCGGAGCAATCGACAGCTTTAAACGACCGCACCGCCAACTCCTGAACTTTCTTCGTTTCCGCTTTCGTGAGCTTCGCCGGAATAATCAGTTCCGAACCTTCATCAAGATACTTGGCGTTGTAGTCGTAGAACTCTTTGACTGGAACAATTTCACCGGGGACGGAGGCGACGGGTTCATCGTTGCCCAGCACCGAGCACTCGATCTCGCGCGCTTTGTTTTTCTTCCCGCCCACGCCCTGCTCGATGACAATCTTGCGGTCGAATTTCGCCGCCTCTCCAATTGCCGGCCCGAGTTCCTTGCGGTCGTGCGCCTTGCTGATCCCCACCGACGATCCCAGGTTCGCAGGCTTCACAAACACGGGATACTTCAGCTTGCTCTCTACCAACTTCTGAACTTTCTTCGGCTCGTTCTCCCAGGCGCTGCGCAGAATGGTGACGTGCTTCACAATCGGCAACCCCGCAGCGCTGAACAGCGACTTCATAATGTCTTTGTCCATGCCTGCAGCCGAACCAAGCACGCCCGCACCAACGTACGCGATGTCAGCGAGTTCGAGCAGGCCCTGAATCGTTCCATCTTCGCCGAATGTGCCATGCAGCACGGGAAAGATCACATCCACATTGATGGCGCGGTCGCTGGCGCGGCGCGTGGGCGGGGCATCCGTCTGAAAAGGAACCAGCCCGCTCTGCCGGTGCACGGGTTCCGGCGGAACAACCACCGACTCTCCGCGTGCGAGCACCGCCGCAGCCGGAGTGGTTTCAGGATCACCGGCGCGCAAGTGGCGCGGCTCCAGCACCAGCTTACCTTGCAGCAAGTTCTCGGCGTCTCCCGCGGTCAGCCAGCGGCCATCTTTGGTGATGCCGATGGGCACCACCTCATACTTGTCTTTATCGATCGCGTGGAGGACGGACGCAGCCGAAAGCAGAGACACTTCATGTTCTCCGCTGCGCCCGCCAAAAAGAATACCGACTCGAAGCTTTTTCATAAGCGCTTACAGTATCTTCTTCCCAAACGCCGACAGCGCCAACTCCACCGCTAAATCCGCGGTCCGGTTGTGCTCGTCGATCACCGGATTCACTTCCACAATCTCGAAACTAAGCATGCGTCCGTGGTCGGCAATAATTTCCATCGCGAGATGCGCTTCGCGATACGTGGCGCCGCCGCGCACCGGAGTGCCCACACCCGGGGCGTCCTCGGGATCGATCCAATCCATATCGAGCGAAATATGATAGCCGGCGGTGCCGCGTCCGGCCATGCGCAGAGCTTCTTCCATCACGGTACGCATGCCACGCTCGTCGATGTCGCGCATGGTAAAAACGCCGATGCCGGCGCGGCGCACATTTTCTTTTTCGATGGCATCAATGTCGCGCACTCCCACCAGCACGCAGTTCTCGGGTTTCACCTTGGGGGAAAAATCGAAGATGTTTTGCAGTTCGGCCGGACCGAGCCCCATGAGCGCGGCCAGCGGCATGCCATGCACGTTGCCGCTCGGTGACGATTCCGGTGTGTTGATGTCGGTATGCGCATCGATCCAGATGAGCCCGATGCGCTGATTCTGTCGCCGGTAAAATTCCGCCACTCCTGATACCGTGCCCGCAGCCATCGAGTGATCCCCGCCCAGCGCCAACGGAATCTTGCCGGCTTCGAGCGTTTTGAGCACCAGTTCCGCATGCTTGGTGCAGGTCGCAGTGATTTCCTTCAAATACTTGGCATGCGTGTCGCCTTCTTTTTTCTGCTCCGGAATAGCCACGGCGACGTTGCCGCCGTCCTCAACCTCATGCCCCAAGGCCTCCAGTCGCGCTTCAAGCCCAGCCACGCGGACCGCCGAAGGCCCCATGTCGACACCGCGCCGCGACTGCCCCAGATCGAGCGGCACGCCGATTACGCGAATCTTCTTGGGGCTGATGGTTGAGGTGCTGTTGGTAGTCATAGGATTTTGCGATTGGGCGATCAGGTGATTTGGCGATTAACAACCGTAGCGGAAACTCAAATTCTTAAATCGCCCAATCACGCAATCGCCCAATGACTCAATTCTTCATGGGTACAGCCGATGCAGCATTCTCGGGAACGGAATCGTTTCCCGCACATGTTCGAGCCCGCAGATCCAAGACACGGCCCGTTCAATGCCCATGCCGAAGCCGCCGTGCGGCACGCTGCCGTACTTGCGCAGGTCGAGATACCACTTGAACGCTTCCTCCGGCAATCCGTGCTCATGAATGCGTTGAACCAGCAATTCGTGCGACGCCATGCGCTGCGATCCGCCGATGATTTCGCCGTAGCCTTCCGGCGCCAGCACGTCGACGCACAAAGCCAACTCCGGCCGCTGCGGATCGGGTTCCATGTAGAAAGCCTTAACCTTCGCCGGGTAGCGATGCACCATCACAGGCTTGTCAAATTGCGCCGAAAGATAAGTCTCATCGGGCGACCCGAGATCGCCGCCCCACTCGAATTTCGTTTCGAGTGCGCCCTTGGCAAAGCCTTCCTGCAGATTCTTCACGGCATCGTCGTAACTGATCCGCGGGAAAGGCGGCTCAATCTTTTCAAGCTTGGAAAGGTCGCGGCCAATGGCGTGCAAATCGACGCGCCGCCGCTCCAGGCAACGCTTGACGACGAAACTGATAAGCCCTTCAGCCAGATCCATCAGATCGTTCAATTCGGCATAGGCAATTTCCGGTTCGACCATCCAGAACTCAGTGAGGTGACGGCGGGTCTTCGATTTCTCCGCGCGGAATGTCGGACCGAACGAATACACCTTGCCCAGCGCCATCGCCGTGGCTTCGATGTAAAGCTGGCCCGATTGCGTGAGGTAGGCCTGCTCGTCGAAGTAATCGACGGGGAAAAGCGTGCTCGTTCCCTCGCAAGCCGCCGGCGTCAAAATCGGCGGATCGGTAAGCGTAAAGCCGCGCTCGTCGAAGAAATCGCGCACCGCTTTGATAATTTCAGCGCGCACCCGCAGAATCGACGCCTGCCGCTGCGACCGCACCCACAGGTGCCGGTGTTCCATTAAAAACTCGGTCCCATGTTCCTTCGGAGTGATGGGGTAGGGATCAGACTCCGGCACGCGCTGCACCACCTGCACGTTCACCACATCGAGTTCGTAGCCGCCGGGCGCGCGCTTATCGGCGCGAACCTTGCCTTCGACGATCACGCTCGACTCCTGCGTCAGCGTCTTGATTGCCTCGAACACTTCCGGCGTGACGGCATTTTTCGGCACCACGCCCTGAATTACGCCCGAGCCGTCACGAAACTGCGGGAACAACAGCTTCCCGCTCTCGCGCAGGTTGTACAACCAACCGCGAAGCGTAACCGCTTGCCCTTCGTGCTTCCCGATTTCAGCAATAGTGGTTACAGGCGAGGACATAATTTAGAAAACCAATTTAACGCCGAGCACGCCGAGACAACAAAAGTTTTAGCCGTTCTTCCCTCGGCGTTCTCCGCGTTCTCGGCGGTAAAACGCTTTTAAGCCGCCTCCAGCTTCTCGAACGCAGCCTCGAACTTCTCCAGCGGATTCACCTTCTCGTCTTCCGCCAATTCGAGCATCAGGGGCGGCTTTTGGGGCGCGGAGTTCAGCAACTCCATCGCCTCTTTCCAGTCGATCGTTCCCTGCCCCGGCCACAGGTGCGAGTCGTGGAGTTTGGCATTGTCGTGAACATGCGTGGAACAAACCTGCGGCCGCAGCAACTCAAAGGCCTCACGCACCGATCCCATCATGTGGGCGTGCCCGAAATCGAAGCAGATTCCCACATCGTCAAAGTGCGCGGAGTGAATCATCTCCATCAGTTTTTCCGGCGTGGAAAGTTCGTTGGGAATATTTTCGAGCACGATGCGGACGCCCAGCGGCTTGGCAAAAGCCCGCAAGTGCTCGATGGCGGTCATGGCTGACTCGAATTTCTTCTCGCTGAAACTTTCGTTGGGAAGTCCAAGGTGCTGCACCAGAAAACGAAACGGAATCTGCTCCGCGATCTCGAGTGCACGCTTCACTTCATCCATCGCCTCGACCAGCCCAGCGCGGTCGGTCGACGCCAGGTTTACCGGCGGCGCTCCGGCCCGGCCCCACTCGTAGTCAGCGTAGAGCGGCGAGTGCACGGAATTGAGCGGAACTCCGCTCCCGCGGAACCATTCGGCAATCTCTTTGACGTGAGCTTTGCGGTTGGCGTAGTCGAGGTGCTGCCGCGCCGCAAAAATCTCAATCGCCTGCACCCCGCTGCGAGCCAGCCCATCCAGAATTCCCGGATGCAGCCGCTCTTTCACGTACAAATAAGTTGAAACCGCTCTCCGCATCAGTACCCCACCGCTTTTCCGTCATTCCGGTAGTCGCTCGCTCCGAGCCGGTCGCCAGTCTGCGGATCGATGGCGATGCACTCCGCATCGCTCCAGTAAGGAACCGCAAACTCTCCGTAGCGCAGCCCGATCTGCACGTTGTATCCCATCTTCTGCAGCCCCTGCACCGTATCCGGCGAAAACCATTGTTCCACGTTCAGCACGTCCGGCATCCACTGGTGGTGAAACCGGGGAGCATCCACCGCCTCCTGAATATTCATTCCGTAATCAATCACGCCCATCAGGACATTGGCCACCGTCGTAATGATCTTCGAGCTGCCCGGCGAACCCAGCACCAGAAACGGCTTCCCGTCATGCACAACAATGGTCGGGGTCATCGACGACAGCGGCCGTTTCCCCGGGCCAATGGCATTCGCCATACCTTGAATCAATCCGTCGGAATTCGGCACGCCCGGTTTCGTGGAGAAGTCATCCATCTCGTCATTCAACAAAAATCCCAGGCCATCCGCCGTGACCCGCGCTCCGAACCAGCCGTTTAGGGTCGTAGTCACGGCAACTGCGTTTCCCCCCGCATCCACGACGGAATAGTGCGTCGTGTTGGGCGATTCGTGATTCCCCGAAGGCTGGGGATGGGCAGCAGCGTATTGCTCAAGCTCGCTGAAAATCGCAGGCCGCTTCAAATCTTTGCTGGGGCTGGCATGGTCCGGTTGAATCGTCTCCCGCCAGGCCGCGCCATATTTCTTGTCGATGAGTTGCGCTACGGGAATTTTCGAGAAATCCGGGTCTCCCATGAATTCCGCTCGATCAAAAAACGCCCGCCGAAACGCCTCCGTCGTGAAATGAATAGACTGGGCCGACCGGTCCCCCATCTTGCCCAGATCATATCCTTCCAGAATGTTCAGCGATTCGATCAGAACCGTTCCGCCCGAAGATGGCGGAGGCGAGCTGATGATTTCGTACCCGCGATAGCTGCCACGCACCGGTTCGCGTTCCTTCACCTCATAATGCGCCAGATCGTCGGCGGTGATCAGACCTCCGCCTTTCTGCATCGCGGCCGCCAGTTCCTGCGCCAGGGCCCCGTGATAAAAGTCGTCAGGCTTGGCCGCAATCCGCTCCAGCGTCCGCGCCAAATCAGGCTGGCGGAAAATTTCTCCCGGCTGGTAGTAATTGCCGTCACGCTGGAAGATGCGCCGCGACTCGGGGAACTTGCTCAGATATTTATCCCGTTGCATGTCGCGAGCCTCACGCCAGCTCAACGCATAGCCCTCGCGCGCCAGCCGGATCGCCGGAGCCATCACCTGCTGGAGCGTCAGCTTGCCATATTTCTGCTCGGCATAAACCATGCCCGCAACCGATCCCGGCACGCCGATCGACTTATATCCGATTTCGCTCGCGCCCTCGATCACGTTGCCCTGCGCGTCAAGGTACATGTCGCGTTTCGCCGCCGCCGGGGCTTTCTCGCGATAGTCAATAAAATGCGCTTTTCCGTTGGCCATGCGGATCAGCATGAATCCGCCGCCGCCCAGATTTCCCGCCGCCGGATGCACCACCGCCAGCGCGAATCCCGTAGCCACCGCCGCATCCACCGCGTTACCGCCAGCCTGCATGATCTCCACTCCGGCGCGGGAAGCCAGTTCGTGAACGCTCACCACGATTCCGTGCCGCGCATGAACTGGCTCCGTGGAGGCGTTGGCGCAGGCTGGGCCGAGAATTGCCCCGGCCGCCATCAGCAGCAAAATCAATGCTTTGTTTCGGAATCGCATGAGGAATCGAACGCGTCCGCCACCGGCGGACTCTTGAGGCTAGCCGACGGCGGCAAGCAGAGTCAAATCAGGTCGAGCGGATTCTCAAGCTTGCTTTCTTTTCGGCTGCGTACGTTTTGGGACACTCCGCTTTTTGGGTAACTTTTTCCCTTGAGCCTTCGCGGCCACCATCTCATACGACTGCCGGATCAACTCTTGCAATTCGTCCCACCGCACAGCATCGAGCCGGTCCAGCTTCACCCACTTATAGCGACCGACGTAGGGCGAGGGATGAATATCTTCGCGCTCGATCAGCTCGGCAAACGTCTCGGGTGTGCACTTAAAGGAAAGTCGCAGATTATCCAACCCCAGGACCGCGAACATCTTGCCCTTAACTTTGAAGCAGAGGGCATCGCCCCATTGCAGCTTCTCGGAAGACCCGGGAAATGCCAGGCAAAACTCGCGGATCGCATCGACATTCATGGCAGCTCAATTCTGAATCGGATTCGCTCGACCACAAATCAAAATCTGAATGGAGGAGATTTAAATGCAAACCCGCAAGCTTGGCAACTCCGATCTTCAAATCACTCCCGTGGGCTATGGAGCCTGGGCCGTCGGCGGTTCCGGCTGGCAGTTCGCCTGGGGATCGCAGGACGACAACGACTCCATCGCCGCCATTCACCGCGCACTCGAACTGGGCGTCAACTGGATCGACACCGCCGCCGTCTATGGCCTCGGACATTCTGAAGAAGTAGTCGCCCGCGCCCTCAAAAGCTGGACCGGGCCTCGACCCTACATCTTCACCAAGTGCGGTCTTCGCTGGGACGCTCAGGGCAACGTGCAAAAATTACTGAGCGCCGAGTCAATCCGCCGCGAAGTCGAAGACAGCCTCCGCCGCCTTTCCCTCGAGGTAATCGATCTCTACCAGATTCACTGGCCTCCCGATCCCGACTCGTCGGCACTCGAAGAAGGGTGGTCTACTCTCGCTGACCTCAAGCGCGAAGGCAAAGTGCGCTGGATCGGAGTTTCCAATTTCAACGTGCGGCAACTGCGCCGGGCCCAGGCCATCGCCCCCGTGACTTCCCTGCAGCCGCCCTACTCGCTGGTGCACCGTGAGATCGAAGCCGAGATTTTGCCCTACTGCCTGCGCGAGGGAATTGGAGTCATCGTTTATTCTCCGATGGCCTCCGGCCTCCTGACCGGAGCCATGACCCGCGAGCGCGCCGCCAGGCTGCCCAAAGATGACTGGCGCCGAACGAATCCCGATTTTACCGAGCCCAATCTCTCCCGCAATCTGGAACTGGTCGAGCGCTTGCGAGAGATCGCGAAACGCCACAACCGCTCCATTGGAGAAGTCGCAGTCGCCTGGACTCTGCGTAACCCCGCGGTTACCGGAGCCATCGTCGGAGCCCGCAATGCCCGGCAGGCCGAAGGCGTCATGCGCGCCGGCGACCTGCGCCTCAATGATAAAGAGGTGAACGAGATCGAAGACTTCCTTGCCGAAACGGCAGCCTGAATCGATTTCTTTTTCAGTCTTGTCGACGAAGTGCTGCGAACTGCGGCGTCAGACCTGTTCCCGAGCCTCGCCCAGCGCCACGCTCACATCCATTTTTTTCTTATTGCGGAAGATGGTCACCTTCACCGTATCCCCGGCCCGGTGGTTATTCATCATCTGCGCGAGATCCTGCTCGTCTTCAACCTTCTCGCCGTCGATGGCCACGATCAAGTCACCGCCCAGCATGATCGGAATGTTGCCCAGGTAAGCGCGCTCGGTGCCGCCGTGCAGACCGGCCAGATCCGCTGAGCCGCCGGGAGTAACTTGCACAATCAGCAAACCGTAATCCACGGGCAAGCCAATCTCGTCAGCCAGCTCCGCGCTGATTGGAATGGTGCGCACGCCCAGAGCCGGCCGCCGTACCCGGCCGAGAGTCATCAAATCGTTCAACACCGCCTTCGCCGTATTGATTGGAATAGCGAAGCCGATCCCGGCGTTTTGCCCGACGCTCGAAAGAATCATCGTATTAATGCCGATCACTTCCCCGTGCCAGTTCATTAGCGGACCGCCCGAATTCCCCGGGTTGATGGCAGCATCGGTCTGAATCGCCTCATCAATGGTCGCGCCATTGGGTTCGCGCACCGGACGAATCGAACTCACAATACCGCGCGTCATCGTCCCCGCCAAGCCAAATGGATTGCCGATGGCGTACACCTTCTGCCCCACTTGCAAGTTGCGAGAATCGCCCAGCACCGCGGGAACCAGGTCCGGCGCCTTGATCTGAATCACCGCCAAGTCGTGTGCCGGATCAGTGCCCACCACAGTCGCCTTGTACTTCTTGCGGTTGTGCAGCGTCACTTCCACCTGCCGCGCGTCGGCGATGACGTGATAGTTGGTGAGAATATGTCCGTCTTTATCGATGACAAAGCCTGAGCCCTGCCCCTCCTGCGGCACCAGGCCGTAAAAGAAGTCGAAGGTCATGGCGCGCGACGTGACGTTCACCACCGACGGGATATTCTTGCGATAAACGTTGATATTGTTCTGCTCTTCGCTATCGAGCGCCTCGCCGCCCGAAGCCTCGGTAATCTCCACGTGTGCAGGCTGGCTCAGCCAGTTCACCGGGTTCACTCCCGCGAACTTCGCATTCGAACGCCAGGTGGTGAAGTAGAAGAACGCTCCGGCAATGATCAGCGCGAACAATGCAGGTCGTATGAGTTTCATAAGTTCAAACCTTGGGACTGGGGACCGAACGCCACAGCTCTACATTCAATACTACGTCTGATTCTAAACAATGTTCCATCGCGAGGCACGCGGCGAGGTGAGGCGAGGCTATACAAGCCCCGTGGCGAAACACAGGCGGTACCACGAATCAAGGGTGGGTCTTTCTGGCCCTCACACGCACCCGAATCAACCACGCTATTCCGATCAGAAAGATCGCCACGAAGTAGACCGCATGAGACGCCGCCCAAAGAACGGCTTGCACCCGTTGGCGAAACTTGCGCACTCTCGCAAGGGCTGCGGCCGGTACAGTCACGACCTGGTTCCAGTCCATCGTGATCAGCCGCGGCAGAAATCCTTGCCTTATACACCCTTCGAGGTTGTACACGCCCACGGTCTGGGAGAAATGACTCGCGACGGTAACGTCCCGCGAGAACTCATCCCAATTCAAGGGACCAAACTTCGCGTTCGTTTTCGCGTCCCCCGAACCCAGCGTGGTGCCCACTGCCAAAGTCTGGGTGTCGTGACCGTAGCTCCACACCATAGCCGCTCCCGCTGGGTGATTGAAACTGCTGTATGTCATCAATACTTCCTCATCGCTGCGGACGTCGACCAATCCAAAGAGCCGCTCGAGGATGGTGGAGTGGGCCCGGCGCTCGTCCGCGAGGAACATCAGCTGATAGGTCTGAACGCTATAACCCGCCGCTTGCATCTCGTGAATGAGTTCGCTATAGGCCCGCCGCGAGCTCTGTACGCGTTCACCATCAAATGCACGCCGGAGCAGCGTCCAGGCCAGCCGCAATTTCGGCCACCGGAACTCCTCGAAGTTGGGCTCGATGTCCAATCCCACGGCGGCCCAGTGGAGATCGTTTTCTCGAGTCCATTTTTCGAACTTAGCAAACTGTGCAGCCGCCTGCGGCTCATTGCTCGCATTCACGTAGTACCCTTCCTCCGGCGGCAACAGGAGCCATGCAACGCTTGGAATTCCATTCTCATTGAATCGGTGCACCGCTTGAGCCCGCGCGAGGCTAAGGTCGCTCAGAGCGACGGCGAGCCCGGCGTGCAGCGTCTTCAAGTCGGCCAGCAGCACGGAATTTGTAGACAAGGCAAGCAGATCCGGTATCCCTCGATCGCAGCACGCAAACACCAGGCGCGGGCGCGTGCCCGGACCGGGAACGTAGATGTCTTCGCCTGATGGGCGGTTCAACGGGTCAGTCGCGTCGGGGCGGGCTGTGGCAAGCACTACGGATGCCGAACTGGCAGCCGCGCTCAGAACAACAGCTATCAGGAGTACCGTTGGACACCAGAGTGGCCGGTGTCTCCAAACTTCTCGCCAGCCGAATTTCCATCGCTGCTTCGTCATCCGAACGCGCCGTCACTGAGGGTTGGATGCAGATCTTGCGCGGCTGGGCACTTTAGAATCCCGACTACGCTGTTCGACATCAAAGGACTTTCTGAATGGGGGCCCTTATGTCGATTCGTCCAGTCAAGCGGCTCATCAAATCGAAGCCGACTCTCGAGGGAGCAGGCGTCCATCTCCGCCGCGCCTTTGGTTTTGGAAACACGAAAGAGACCGATCCGTTTCTCCTGCTCGACGACTTCCGCAATGATGTTCCCGAGGATTATCTGGCGGGCTTTCCCTGGCATCCTCACCGCGGCATCGAGACCATCACCTATGTGCTGGCGGGAACCGTCGAGCACGGCGACAGCATGGGAAACCGCGGCGCCATCGCCGCCGGCGACGTGCAGTGGATGACGGCAGGCAGCGGCATTATCCATCAGGAAATGCCCAAAGGCGATCCGGCAGGACGCATGCATGGATTTCAGTTGTGGGCTAATCTTCCGGCGTCGCTCAAGATGACCGCGCCACGCTACCAGGAAGTGAAGGCGCTCGATATCCCCGAGATCAAAGACGATGACGGCACCCACGTGCGAGTGGTCTGCGGAAGCTTCTGGGGTAAGAAGGGACCAGTAGATGGCATTGCGGCAGATCCGATTTACCTCGATGTGTCGGTCGGGCCCGGCCGGAAAAAGACGCTGCCGGTAGAGACGACACGCCACGCCTTCGCATATGTTTTTGGGGGAAGTGGGAAGTTCTGCAATGCCTCAGGTCCGCTGGCCGTGCCAACCGAAGCCGTGAAATGGCTGGATACGAATCCTCCCGTCGATGCCGACAATCGCTCTCTTATTCTTTTTGACCGGGGCGACGAAGTCAGCGTGCAAGCCGGAGACGATGGAATCCGGTTCCTGTTGGTCTCAGGAAAGCCGCTGGAAGAGCCCGTTGCTTGGTATGGCCCGATTGTGATGAACACGCAGGAACAATTGCGGCAGGCGTTCGAGGAACTTGAGCAGGGAAAATTTCTCAAGAAGAGTTGAGTGGGCAGGTAAATTCCTCAGTGCTTAGCCGCCGCCTCAGTGCGAAGCGTTTCCCACAAATTGCGCACCTGCTCCCGCGTGTGGTCGAGTGAGCCGGAGTTGTCGATCACGTAATCGGCTGCCTTGACTTTCTCGGCTTCGGGTAGTTGCGCGGCCATGCGGCGCGCGACTTCTTTGCCCGCGGCCTCAAGGTCCAACTTATGGCGAGCGGCGAAGCGGGCGATGCGCTGCTCGTCGCTGCAGGTCACCACGATCAACCGGTCAAAACGTTTCGCCGCGCCCGCTTCGAGGATGAGCGCAGCCTCCACGATAGCGACCGCGCCCGGATCCTGGCGCCCCGTTTCTTCCATCCACTCTTCCTGACTTCGAAGCACTGCAGGATGGACGATGCGGTTCAATTCTTGAATGCGAGACGCGGTTGCAGGAGACCCGGCCTTCGCCGTCGATCCAAAAGCTGCCTCAGCGAGCTTCGCGCGATTCACGCTGAGGTCGGGATTGAGAATCGCTCCGCCGAAATGGCGCACCACTTCGTTGTAGACTGGTTGCCCGGGAAGCATCAGTTGATGAGCGATGCGGTCGGCTTGGACCAGATGCGCGCCGAGGGCCACGAACATCTCGCCGACCACCGATTTTCCCGACGCGATGCCTCCCGTGAGGCCGACTTTCAGCAAGCCGCCTCCAAAGCAAAAACGTTCACCACGGAGGCACAGAGGCACAGAGAAAAATAAGCCTTTTTCTTCTTGGTTTTTCTCTGTGCCTCTGTGCCTCCGTGGTGAACGACTTTCATTTGCTGGTCAGTTCCGGCGTGCGGCTGCCTCTCCGCATCTTCGCCGCTTTCACGGTGTTATACATCAGCATCGCTATAGTCAGCGGACCTACGCCGCCGGGGACGGGAGTCAGCGCTCCCGCCACCTCGGCTACGTCGGGGTGCACATCGCCGACCAGCGTGGAACCTTTCGTCCGGAAAGCTGCTTCACGCTTCGCGTTGCTTGCCGATCCGCCCGCCAGGCCGCCGCCGAACAGGCGCTGGAATTCGGCGGGATCGGTCACCTGGTTCATGCCAACATCAATCACAGTTGCCCCGGGCTTCACGAAATCGCGCGTGATCATGCCCGCGCGGCCGATTGCGGCTACGAGAATGTCGGCCCGCCGGCAGACCGACCAAAGATCGCGAGTTTTCGAGTGACAAACAGTGACCGTGGCGTTGGCGTTGAGCAGCAGCATGGCCGCGGGTTTGCCCACGATGTCGCTGCGCCCCACTACAACCGCTTCCTGCCCGGCAATGGGGATCTGGCTGCGCTTCAGAATCTCGATGATTCCCGCCGGCGTACACGGGATCAGGCCGGGCCGCTGCGTCGAAAGGAAACCGACGTTCACGGGATGGAAGCCGTCTACATCTTTAGCAGGATCGACCGCCATCAGGACCTTCTTCGAATCCACTTGCGGGGGAAGCGGCAACTGCACCAGGATGCCGTCTATCTCGTCGCGGCGGTTCAGTTCCTCAACCAGCGCGAGCAAGTCCGCGGTGGTCGAGGTTTCCGGCGGCGTGTGCTGCTCGCTGTAAAGCCCGACCTCTTCGCAGGCCTTGACTTTGCCGCGCACATAAACTTCTGACGCCGGGTTGTGGCCCACAAGAATGACAGCCAGCCCAGGGCGGACTCCTGCGGCGGCCAAAGCCTTCGCCTCCTCGGCCACTTCGCTGCGAATGTCACTCGCGATCTTGGTGCCGTCGAGAATTCTGGCAGACATAGCTTTGGTTGAGATTCTATCGCAAGGGCGACGGGAATATTCACCACAGAGGCACGGAGAAAACCGCATTCTTGTTTCTCTCTCCGTGGCTCAGTGTCTCCGGGGCGAGTCGATTTTGAGTACAATGCCCTTGTCATGATTGCCAAAGAGTTGCTGGAGATCCTGGTTTGTCCGGCGTGCAAGCAGGCGCTCGAGTACCGGGAGAATCCCGAGAGCTTGAAGTGCAAGCAGTGCCGCCGAGTGTATGCGGTGAAGGACGACATCCCGATCATGCTGATAGATGAGGCGAAGATCGAAGAGGCAAAGATCGAAACCTGGTGACCTCGACCCGCGCATCCTATGCTTACCTGCTTTGATTTTTCACGCTGAGTTCACAACCCTGACACTTTCCTTCCGTATCTTTCTCGCACCGGTGGTAACTGGGCGTATTCCCGCCGTGCGTTCCGGAAATGACACTCCGTGTCAGTCCTTGAGACGGCAGGGGTTACTATCGGTACTTGGACGAAGCCGAGAGCCCTGATAGGGTTGCCTGCAACTTCAGATATTCACTGGGGTTAATAAATCTAAGACAGTCTGCTTTCCGTATATGGAAGTCGAGGGCAGGCACGGCAACCGAATTGCATGCAACTTGTACGGCTGCTGGTGAGTCTAATAGGCAAAAGTGGGGGCAAGGTCGAAATCGGAGGTGATGACGGCCATGTTTGAAAAGATGAGTGAGAAAACCAATAACGACAAAGACAGATTCACCACGACCGAACTAGCGGCGTTGCGCAGCGATCTGCTGCAAGGCGGCATGATCGATTCTTACGAGGCCGCCGAACTGCTGCAGGTCTTCCTGATGGGCCGGGGTTATGGGGTCTCGCCCAAGGCGGCTCTGGATGCAGCCGGTCGCGTCGAGATGGCAGGGTGCGCCCTGCCGGTATTGCAGTATGAACTGGAGAACCTCGCAATGGTGATGTAGGAAATGCTTCGTGGCGTGGGACGGTGACCCCGCGTGCACAAGCAGCGAGAACTTCCGGATTTTGACATTCTGATCCGGCCGTCGAAACAAGATTGACCGAACCAGTTCCACAAAAGCAAGCCGGGCCAACCAGCCCGGCTTTGTGGTTTTCTGGGGTGCAGAATCGCTCTAATGTTCCGACTGGAACATTTTAAAATGGCGAAAATCGGCGGCGTAAGTTGTTGATTCCCGGCGCAGGCTTTCGTGCGGAGCAATAGATCCAAAAGGTTAGGCTGTGGAAGAAATGTCTACTTTCGAGGGGGTTGGATGCCTACGGAAGTAGACTTGACAGGCGCGCGGCGTAGTTTATGAGATGCGTGTCCGCCGGACCATAGGCAGCCCAGCCAAATCGACTAAGTGATATGGGGATTTTTTCGACAGCTCACTGGATCGAAACCGGGCAGCTTTGCTCCGACACCTGTGGCGGCGGCCCGGGTTGACCGGTTGCCTCGGTGGAGGCGCAGCGGAAGACCCGATAATGTTCACCGTCGAAGCTCCACATGACGAGACCCACACGGTGATTACCCGCTGCCGTCACTACATCAAAGTAGCGATGCTCATGAGAAGGCAAGATTGAGTAGCCCCATCCAAAATCCTCAATTAGAACCTTGCCCGAGGTCTGGATGACCCAAATCGGGCATCCCGCGGTGCCACAAGCAATACTTGGGCCTCGCAATATGACTGCGGTCTGCCGATCCGTGGTGATCTTCACCTTCGCGAGAAATAAGCTCTCCGGAGCATCGCAGCTTTCAACTCTTGCCCCCTGACATCCTTTTCCATTTGCCAGGTCATTGAGGGCGGCACGCACGAGTTTCAGTTCAGCCGGTGGCAGTCCTGCTTTTTCAAGCGGTTCGCCCGAGCCGGACTTAATATCGTTGAAGTTCGGCCATTTCGTTGCGTGGTTTGCCTCCGCTGCGCCACCGCCTGCCATCGCGACCCCGAGAATTGCCAGCGCTATTGTTATCCGTCTCATAACGCCTCGGTTCAACACTTGGAATCATAATTGATGAAGACAGGCCATAGCGCTGATCGAGCATTCGCCCGCCTCTGCTCTTGACTGGCGTTCGGCACGATAAATTCACTTCGAACCGACGTGCTAGGGATTTGAGTTCGTGGCTTCCACCCTTCGCACAAAAATGCGAAGGATGGGGCATCCTCCGATTGCCGCTGTGCGCGCCGGTCGAAACCAGAATCTTATTTTTTCTTCGCTGCTGCCGCAGCGGCGGCGCGGGCGGCCCGCTCCTGCAGGGCAAGGGTTACCACCTGCATCATGTCATCTTGCGGCGCCGGCTTTCCAGTCCAGATCTCGAACTGGCGGGCGGCCTGGTGGACGAACATTTCAATACCTGGGATGATCTGCGCTCCCCGTTCTTTCGCCAGCTTCAGCAGGCGGGTCTCGACCGGGTCGTAGATCATATCGAAAACGTAGCGCGCGTTGATCTCTTTTTCCTGCAGCGGCGTCTCGCGCGTATTGCCCATGCCAACCGGCGTGGCGTTGATGATCACGTCGAAAGCATACTTCTTGAGGTCGGCGCGCTTGATAGAACGCGCGTGCGCCCGGCGGGCGAGCTTTTGCGCGGCAGCAGCGCTGCGGTTCAGAATGTAGACTTCCGCTCCACGCTCCCTCAGGCCGAAGACCGCGGCCCGGGCTGCGCCTCCCGCTCCGAGCACCAGGATCTTCGCATCCTGCAGCGTGCTCAGGCGGCGTTCCAGCGGGCGTACGACTCCGGAAGTATCGGTGTTGAAGCCGTAGAGTTTTCCGTCCTGGGCGCGGACTACGGTGTTGCAGGCGCCGATCTTCGTGGTATGTGAGTCGGTGTTGTCGAGATGAGGAAGAATGGCTTCCTTGTACGGCATGGTGATGCTGAGGCCGTGGATGGGAATCTCGCGCACGCAGTTCAGCAGGTCTTTGAGAGTCTTGGCGTGCAGGGCGAGGTAAACCGCGTTGACGTTCTCGCGCCGGAAAGCCGCATTCATGATGGCGGGTGAGAGCGAATGGGCGACCGGGTCTCCGGCCACGCCGTAGACTCGGGTCGCGGCGTCGACGGTATCGATGCGGTAAACGCTGCGCAGCTCCTGCGCGGTGGCTTGTCCGGGAGCGGTTTCTTCTCCGGCGCTGGCGGCGGCAAAAGTAAATATGCTGCCGGCGCGAACCCCGAGCACGCGGCTGATGATGCCTTGTTCGCCCATGCACAAGCCGACCAGAGAATGGTTGTCGCCTTCGCGCCCCAAGAACTGGATCATGGCGACATTGTCAGAGAGAGTGGCTGCCGTGCTGACCACTTTGTAGAAGTCCGCCGGAAAGGCGCGCATCTTTTCCAGAGTTTCGTCGAGCTTTTTGGTGCCGCGGAAGTCGTGAAAGGAAAGAATCAGCGCCGAGCGGCTCCGGAGCTTCTGCAGTTGCGCCGGTTTGCACTTCAGTGCGGTTTGCAGCTCGACATCGACCAGCTGGCACCCCACGGCCGAGGCCTTGGCCAGAGTATCGAGTTGAGAGGCGATAGACCCGCGGAATCGGCCCCCACTGGCCACGCGGCGGCAGGTGGCGATGACCACGGTGCCGGGATGAGTCTCGAGAAAATGCTTGATCCTGGGAAGCGCCAGGGAGGGCTTTGAAATATAGTCCAACCTGAACTCCAGGAAGGAGTTATCCCGCACCAAAGCCTCCGCCTTCTCGACCAGTTCGGCAGCGTCTAGCGCGGTAACCGCCACGCACACCCGCGGCAAGCGCAGAGGCAACAGACGGGGCGGATAACTCCTGGCGGCAGAAATCATCTTAAAGTAACAGGCTCGGGAGTGATAGGTTCGGCGCGAATCTTACAGGGGCTCGATTCCAGATGCAACAGCGTATTCACAAATTCCTCGAAAACCCGGTTTCCGCAAACCGTCTAACACCCTCGTAACCTTGACCCCCTCTTACCCCCTTGTTACCTTCCTGTTGAAGCCTAGCTTCCGTGGCATTTTGCTGGAGAGGAGGCGGCGCGAGTGTCTCTTCTCGGAGGTAACATGAAGAAAATAGGACTGTTAGTACTGCTGGTCGCGAGCGCCGGATGGGCCCAATCAACAGCCGATGCGGCTGCGACGACCCCGGTCACACCGGAGGGAACGATTTTCACATCGGCCAACTTTCCCATTCAGCGGGTCATGATGCCCACCTACGCGGATGTTTACTGTGCTGGGTTCATCAACCGGCAGACCCTGCCCGACGCGAATTATATCGCTGGCGGCTTGGACTCTCCCGCCAGCACGAAGTTCGTCAGGGGAGACATCGTCTTCCTGAAGGGCTCAGGCTACACTCCTGGTGCGGAGTACGAGATTATTCGCGCTTTGCAGGACATCAACAAATATGAAATGTTTCCCGGCCAGATGAAGCTGCTCGCCGCCACCGGGCAACCCTACGAGGAAGTCGGCCGCGTGCGCATACTCGACACACGCAGCAAAACCGCGGTAGCGCAGATTGAATACTCCTGCGATCCTCTTAACCCAGGAGACACGGCAATTCCGTTCGCCGAGAAGCAGATGGTGCAATTTCACCCGCCGCTCCGTTTCGACCGTTTCCTGCCCGCGGGCAGCAAAGTTTCCGGACGCATTGTGATGGCCAAGGATTTTGACTCGCAGCTGGGTACGGGTCAGAAAGTTTATTTCAACGTGGGATCAAACCAGGGTGTGAAGGTTGGGGATTATTTCCGCGCCGTGCGGAACTATGAGGCCACTCTCGATGATCCAGTGGATTCGCTTTCGTTCCGCGCTTCGGTCAGCGAAGACACGCAGAAGAAACAACCGTCCTTCGATCCAGGCTTGTTCGAAAAGAGCAATGGCCCGGTGATTCATGTGAAGGACCTTCCACGGCGCGCGGTAGGCGAGATCGTCGTCATCGGCACCACCCCCACCACGGCAACTGGAATGATCGTGTTTGCCATGGAGGACGTACACTTGGGCGACGGTGTGGAATTGGACGAACAAGCGCAACAGCAGCAATAACCCTCGCAAGCTCCAGAGACACCGGGGACGGGCAACCGTCCCCGGTTTTGTTTGTTAATGCGGTAGTCGGTGATCGGTGGCTAGCGGACCGAAGGCTCATTCGTGGATTCTGACTGTCCACTTCCCCCCGACCACTGATTTTGATCACTTGCCGCTTTTTTCGCCGAAGACTTCCGCCGTAAACCCCTCGATGGTCGCGCCTTTTTGCCATGCATCCGGAGGCAATCCCGCTTTGCGGCAGGTTTGTTCCAGGAAGGCCGTGCGGTCCCAGGCATGCTCGACCGGGACTTGCGGCAATAGCAACCCGCGGCGGCCGTGCCAGCTGATCAGCAGACCGTGGCGGCCGATTTCGATTTCTTCCGGCAGAATCGCCTGCGCAGGGGAAAGGATACTCAGCTCAATTGCCAGATGAAGAGCTTCTTCGCGTGTGACCGGCGGAAAGCGGCTGTCGTCGAAAGCCGCGGCGCGCGCGGTTTCCCCCACCGCCCGGTAGACGGGGCACGTGGGGAACACATAGCCGACGCATCCGCGCAACGCTTCTTCGTGCCTATCGCGTCCTGGCTCATCGCGACGCAGATAAATCGAAGTGAAGACGCCGCGCGGCTCGGCAAAATGAGGCGTTGGGGGCTCCAGAGAAATCTCGCGATGCTCGAGAGCGGAAGAAATGGAATCGTGCGCCAGGCGCAGCAGCTGACTACGTTCCTCGCTGGAGAATTCCTGAGCGGGAGCCACCGCCGAGGCCGAATTAGGTTGTGGGGGCGACATCGGCATCTGCCGGTCGGGGCGCCGGTTGCGGCTTTCGGCGACGACTCAGAATGAAGGCGCGGCGCCGGCGCTTGGACACTTGCCGGTCAATCTTCGACCAGAACGCAGCGAAGTAATCGATACCCGAAACCAGCGAAACGCAGACCACAAACCAGATTGCCGCGTAGGCAATCCAGTGCACAGGGAAGACGAAGTTTCCGTAAACCGGCCACACTTTCCAGCGGTGGTCGAGTATCACCGCCACCACGGAAACGATCTGCACCACCATCTTGAACTTGCCCAATTCGCTGGCTTCGATGGTGAAGCCCTCGGTCGCGGCGATAGAGCGCAACCCGCTCACCAGGAACTCGCGGCCAATAATGATCACCGCGATCCAGGCCGGAACCAGGCTGGGATTGAACTGCACCAGGGTGACGAACGCGGCAGCAATCAGAAGCTTGTCGGCCATGGGATCGAGCAGAATCCCCATGGTCGTAATCTGCCCGCGCTTGCGCGCCAGGTATCCGTCAATGCCGTCGGTCATCGAGGCGGCAATGAAGACCGCCGAGGCGAGCAATTCTTTGGCGCCGTGCACGCTGCTGAATTGATGGGAAGACAGAATCCAGATAAACAGAGGAATGCTGCAGATGCGGATCAACGTGATGGAATTAGGCAGGTTCACCGCGGCTCAGCATGGTTTCCGGCAGGGCAACCGGAAGACAGCTTGATTATCCTCCACGGTGGGAGGGAACGCAATGAGAGGAAATACACAGTTGGGACGCAGTGTCCCATGATGGTTTGGCTGAAAACGCGGCTTGATTACTTCGTGGTCGTCGGGACAGATGCCGTTGGCTTCGGCTGCTTGGCAATGATCAGGTCTTTTACTTTGGCGTAAGTTGCCTGCGAGATGATCTTCCTATGGACCAGATCCAGTTTCGTGCGATAAGGACGGCCAGCGATGATTTTCTGCGAGAGCACGTCACCGATGCCGGGCAGAGCTTTGAGTTGATCGACGGTCGCCGTGTTGATATCGAGTTTGGAAGCGGCAGGCTTTGTAGCTGGCGCCATCGTGGACTGCGGCACCAGAGCAGGATTGGGAGCGTTTATTTCCGGGGCCGTGCCTCCCGGCTCCACATTCTGCGCCATCACGTTCGCCGCCAGGATCGCGGCAACAATGCCGGTTAGAATTACCAACCAAAGCTTCCGCATACTTCACCTCAGGCATAGATTCCACGCTGGCGAATCGTATAAGCCACGCGGTCGATGGCCAGCATGTAAGCTGCGATGCGATTGTTCACCTTATGAGTCTCGGCGTAGCGGACCACGTCGCCGAACGACGAAATCATGATTTCTTCCAGTTGCTCGTTCACCACCGACTCTTTCCAGAAGTAGCCCTGGCGGTCCTGCACCCACTCGAAATAAGAGGTGGTCACTCCGCCAGCATTAGCCAGAATGTCCGGAATCACGAAGACCCCTTTCTCCGTTAAGACATCGTCGGCAGCCGAGGTGGTGGGACCGTTAGCACCTTCCGCCAGGATGCGGCACTTCACCCGATCCACGTTGCGCGAGGTAATAACGTTCTCGGTCGCGGCGGGAATCAGAATTTCGCAATCCGTGGTCAGCAACTCGCCTGCATCGTACGCCTCCGCGCCGGGGAAGCCATGCACCGTCCCATTTTTCTGCCGGAATTCAACCAGCGCATTCAAATCGATCCCATTCTTGTTGTAGAGGCCGCCACCGACTTCGGCGATGCCCACCACTTTGTATCCGCCTTGGTACATGAGGTGGGCGGCGTTGGAGCCCACGTTGCCAAAGCCCTGCACAATCACGCGACTGCTCTCCCGCGACAGGCCCAGCTTCTTGATCGCCTGGTCGCATACCACCATCACACCGCGGCCGGTAGCCTCGCGGCGTCCGCGCGAGCCCCCGATGTTGATCGGCTTCCCCGTCACCACCGCCGTTACCGTCTGCCGCATGTGCATGGAGTAGGTATCCATCATCCACGCCATGATTTGTTCGTTGGTGTTGACATCGGGAGCGGGGACGTCTTTTTCCGGTCCAATGAATTCGATCAGTTCCGAGGTATACCGCCGCGTCATGCGCTCAATCTCGCCCATCGACATCTTGTGCGGATCGCAGATTACGCCGCCCTTGGCCCCACCGAAAGGAATGTTGACCACAGCGCACTTCCAGGTCATCCAGCTGGCCAGAGCCCGCACTTCATCGAGCGTGACGTCAGGCGCATAACGGATGCCGCCTTTGGCCGGACCGCGCGCAATCGAATGCTGCACGCGGAATCCGGTGAAGACCTCGAGGTGGCCGTCATCCATCTGTACCGGGATGTAAACCGTCAGCTCACGGTTGGGATAGCGCAGTACCCGCCATAGGCCGTCATCCAGATTGAGCTTCTGCGCAGCCAGGTCAAAACGCGCCCGCTGCGATTCCCATGGATTGCTTTCCTTGTCGACATGCGGTGGGGCAGCCATCGTGGTCATAAAAGTGGTCTCCGGGATGATTGCGATTCGAGATGTTTGGCCGGCGCCGGGACGAGTTCCCAGCGTGATCAGGCAAACGTTCAGAGTATATGAGCCGGGACCGTAGGGAAGCAAGGCGGAGAGTGGAGCTGGAATCCCATATTGAAACAAGCGAGGTGACCCAGAGGTGCGCTCTGATGTTCGCTCCGACCCGAACTAACGCTTTCCGTTACCCAGGTTGATCTCCATCCCCTCAGCCGCAGCCCGCACCTTGGGGTAGTAGTTGCGCGCCTCCGTGACAACCTTGTCGATCACCACATCGGTGTGGTCGGGATCATGGTGAAACAGCACAAGCTCTTTCGCGCCACTCTCCATTACGACGTTGACGGCCTCGCGCCAGTGGCTGTGTCCCCAGCCGCGGCGGCGGGCCTCGTATTCTTCGGGCAGATACTGCGCGTCGTAGATGAGCACGTCGGCGCCTTCGGCCAGCTTGCGCACAGCCTTGTCGAATGCGGCATCGCCGGGTTCGTTATCGGTGGCGTAGACGAGAATTCCATCCTTGGTTTCCAGGCGAAAACCCATGCATCCCTGGGGATGATTCAGCCACGCAGTCTGCAGCTGGATGCCGTCCTCGATTGTAATTCGCCCGCTTTCGATATCGTAAAAGTCGCGCCGAGCCTGCATCTGCCCGATGTCCACGGGAAAGTAGGGCGCGGCCATCTGGTCGCCCAGGACTTGCTTCAGGCTGCGCGTGCGGTTGGAGCATTGAAACAGGAACCGGTTCTCCGCGTTGGCATATAACGGCCGGAAGAATGGCATGCCCTGAATGTGGTCCCAGTGAAAGTGCGAAACGAACACGTGAGCCGAAAACGGCTTCTCGCCGAACTCACTTTGCAACTGCTGGCCCAGCACGCGGAATCCGGTGCCGCAATCGAAAATGTAGATGCGGTCGCCAAGGCGCACCTCCACGCAGGAGGTATTGCCTCCATAGCGCATGTTCTCGGGTTGTGGGGTGGGCGTGGAACCGCGAACGCCCCAGAACTTGATCCGCATAGGCTCCCCGGCCGCGCACGGGCTGATTCTCCGGACTCTATCTTTGGTATCTTCCGATGAGGGCCTGCGTCCGTCAATTGCCCTGTTGGTTCACAGACTACTATTTCGCGGTCTTTTCGCGGTAAGTACGAAAGTACTCTGGAGCGAAGGCCACGCACCAGAAGCACCCGCACCCACATGCGCCTCCCCTATAATGAACCGCGAGGCCGTGCCGGCGTCTGGCACGTCTCGTCCCTAATTCTTCGCATGCCTTATCCCGAATTCAAGGAATTCTCCCGTCTGGCGCGGTCGGCCACGCTGGTGCCGGTGGTGAAGTCGGTAAGTGCGGACCTGCTCACGCCGGTCTCCGCATTCCTATCAATCGCAGAAAACGAGCCCCACGCGTTTCTGCTGGAGTCCGTCGAGCGCGGCGAGCAGATCGGCCGCTACACCTTCCTGGGAGCCCGGCCTTACATGCGCCTGCGAGCGCGAGGTTCGGCTATCGAGATTGAACGCGGACGGCACCGCGAACGGCACGAAGGAAACGTGTTCGAGTTCGTAAAGCTGCTGCTAAGCGAACACCAGCCGGCCTTGGTGCCCGCTCTGCCGCCATTCACCGCCGGAGCGGTCGGTTATTTTTCCTACGACGTAGTGCGGCAGCTGGAAAATATTGGCGAGCGGGCGAAAGACGATCTCTCTCTGCCGGATTGTGAACTGATGTTCTTCAATCGCCTGCTGGCCTTTGACCACTTGCGCCACCAGATTCATATCGTGGCTGCGGCGGACGTTTCGCACGAAAGTCCCCGGAAAGCCTATGATCGCGCAGTACGCGACATTGCCGCGCTCGAAAGAAAGCTGGCTGCAGGATTGCGCCCGGCGATGTGGCGCAAGTCTGTCAGGGCCAAGCCGGGAAAACTCAGAATCCATGCCGGAACCACGCGAGCGCAATTTCTGCGCAGCGTCGAGCGCTGCAAAGAATACATCGCCGCGGGCGACATTTTTCAGGTCGTACTGTCGCAGCGCCTCGACTTCATCCCGGGCATCGAGCCGTTCGATCTTTACCGCGCCCTGCGCCAGGTGAATCCCTCGCCTTATCTTTATTTCCTGCGGATGGGGGATACGCAAATCCTAGGGTCGTCTCCTGAAATGCTGGTGCGTGTCACTGGCCGCAAGCTGGAATACCGTCCGATTGCCGGGACGCATCCGCGCGGCCGCGACGACGCCGAAGATCAGCGCCTGGAACAACAGATGCGCACCGATGAAAAGGAGCGAGCCGAACACGTCATGCTGGTCGATCTCGGCCGCAACGATCTGGGCCGTGTGAGCGAGTACGGCTCGGTCAAAGTGAAAGACCTAATGTACGTGGAGCGCTACTCTCACGTCATGCACCTGGTCTCGGCGCTCGAAGGAACGCTGCGCAACAATCTTGGTGCGATCGACGCCTTCGCGGCCTGCTTCCCCGCCGGCACGCTGAGCGGAGCACCTAAGGTGCGCGCCATGCAGATCATCGAAGAACTGGAACCGGTGCGCCGCGGCATCTACGGTGGATCCGTGCTGTACGCCGATTTTGCCGGGAACCTCGATTCCTGCATCGGCATTCGCACCATGCTCATGCAAGGCAAGCACGCGTATCTGCAGGCAGGAGCGGGGATCGTGGCCGATTCCGACCCAGCAAAAGAGTTCGAGGAGTCGATGAATAAAGCTCAAGCGCTGTTAAGGGCAGTGGAAATGGCGCGGGGTGGCTGCTAGCAGCTGTGCAGACCCACTAACTGATGATTCTTATTCCTTCGATGTCGTAGCCGCCGCCGGGCCAGCGCCAACCCCCAGTGAAGGTATTGCCGTCCTTGCTGAACTTTCCCTGAAAGCGATTGTTGGAGCCTTTCGGTCCGAACCATATCGTAAAAATATCGCCGGCGAGTTCGTAAACGTAGTCGAGCGTCAAGCCATCCGTAAAGCTGTAGAAGCGCGAGTGGATGTCTTGGCTAGGCTGTTGTCCGATTCCCTGTAGATGGCCGATGACCTCAATACCTTTGATGGTTCGTCCGGCATAAGCGAGATCGACGTGCTGCATGAGGAAGAAACCGCCGTCCGCCCACTCGTAACGAATCTGACCGTGTGCGTCGCCTGAAATCTTCCATGTGCCTACCAACGGCGTGAGGCTTTCGAGGTCAGGATGGGTTTGGCGTTGCGTGCGAGATGCAGGAGGGTTAGTTGTTCTTGACACAGATGAATGTCCTCAGGCTCCGAGTTGAATTGTGCTAGCCAGCAACCGATCATAGCTCGGTGCACATTGCACACGGCTCACTGCTTTAAGAAATTTGCCACCAGCTTTTTCCCCGCGTCCGTCAGCACGCTCTCAGGATGAAACTGCACTCCCTCAACCGGAAATCGACGGTGCCGCAAACCCATGATCGTGCGCGAGCCGTCTTTTTCTGTAGTCCACGCGCTGACTTCGAGCTCGGCCGGAAGATCCTTTTCTTCCACGATCAGCGAGTGATAGCGTGTGGCCGTCATCGGCGTGGGCAGCCCACGGAAGATGGTCTTGCTATCGTGGGTGACGGCGCTGGTCTTGCCGTGCATCAAGTGCGGAGCGCGCACGACGTTGCCGCCAAAAGCCTCGCCGATAGCCTGATGTCCGAGGCAAACGCCAAGAACCGGCACTTTGCCGGCGAAGTGCCGGATCAGGTCAATGCTGATGCCGGCCTCCTGCGGCGTACACGGTCCCGGCGAGATCACGATGCGCTCCGGCTGCATGGCCTCGACCTCAGCAACCGTCACCTGGTCATTGCGGCGAACCTCAACCTTCGCGCCCAGTTCCCCGATGTACTGAACCAGGTTGTAGGTGAAGGAATCGTAGTTGTCGAGAACGAAGACCACCGCAACCATCCTGCTTGCAGTTTACCCGGAACGGGCCATCCCCGTCCCCAAGGGTGGTATTGACGGAAAACCTTGCCCACGTCATTCTTGGGATAAGTTGAAAGCCACTTCATTAGCTTTGGAGTAACCCATGACAGAAGCCCAGCAGGAAAAAAGGGCTGCACGACGCTTCGCGCTGCGGATCCCGGTGGCCGTAGCCCGCGATGGAAACTCTGGCCACGGCGAACCCGCTCAAATCCGCGACGTCAGCGCGCGCGGCATCAGCCTTTACCTCGACTCACCCATCGCGCAAGGATCGCCCATCGGCTTCACTCTAACTCTGCCGCCCGAAATCACGCTCACCGAGAGTATCCGCGTGCAGTGCAAAGGGCGCGTAGTCCGCATCGAAGACGGCAGTACAGATGGCAAAATGGCCGTGGCCGCGGTCATTGAAGAGTACGAGTTCCTTCCGCACAGCTAAAGTTAGGTCTCGGGAGTCGCTGACTTCTCGGAACAATGGTTCCATCGCACTTCGGGTTGTGAAGTCTGAATTCCTGACGCAATGAGCACGCATCGGAACATTCCAGCGACTTTTTCGCTCGTTTCACACACCGCTTCATTCCCTTCGTGACAAGTGATAAGGTTCCTTTCAGAGGCCTGGCATTATTTCCATCTTCCAGAGGATTTCCTTGCCGCGTTCTGGCATTCAAGTGGTTGCGATTATGCTGGCGGCGCTGGCGGTCACCCAGGCGTGGCCGCAAGACGCGGAATCTCAGAAGACGAATCCGCTCAACCTAGGGGCCGCGGTCATCAGCAGCGTGCGCGTGGTGCACGAGCGCGGCGTCCCGGCGGTTGAAGTTCTTTCGACTCGCCCGGTAGTGCCCACAATTCACTCGCTGGATTCGCCCCCGCGCCTGATCATCGATATATCCGATGCGCGCCTGGGGCCGATCCACAAGCGGATTCCCGTACTGCAGGAAAACATTCTTACCCTTCGGACCGAGCAATACCAGAAGGATCCTCCCATCGCGAGAATCATGCTCGACCTCCTGGTTCCGTACGGTTACACCTGGGACGTCGCAGGCAACCGCCTGATGGTGCGGCTAAAGCCCCCTGCCCAGCCGAAAGAAGGCCCCAATGGAGATCCGAACGCAGCCAGCGAGAAGTCCCCTTCACAACCGCCGCAGGTTTTGTCGCTGACCCCTGCCGCTACGCCGGCGGTTGTGCCGGTCAGCAGCGGGATAGGCGAGGTCGTGCTGGCGGGCAAGCGCCTCGCGGCAGGCTCATCCCTGACCGCCGGCAGCGAAACAGCAGTTTTGCACTTGTCGCGAGGAGGCGAGGTCCGCGTTTGTCCCGGGACCACGGTTTCCATAACACCTTCGAAGAACGCCAAAGCTCTGATGCTCGGCCTGAGCACTGGCGCGCTGGAGGCGCACTACGCACTTGAGGACTCTGCCGACACCTTGCTCACCCCAGATTTCCGCATCCTGTTTGCCGGCCCGGGAGAGTTTGACTACGCCGTCAGCGCCGACGCGCACGGCAACACTTGTGTGCGCGCCTTGCCCGGCAACAACTCTTCAGCCATTGTTTCAGAGCTGATAGGCGACCGCACCTATCAGGTGAAACCCAAGGAGTGGGCGGTGTTTCAATTGGGCCGCATCGATAAGGTCAACGCCGAGGTCCCCGCAGAGTGTGGTTGCCCGGCGCCGGTCCCGGTGATGGAAACGGAAGCCAATCCAGCGGTAGTTCCGGATTCTGAGTTACCGGCGAAGACCGCCCTGGCCAACGGCGTTTTGCCCGCGACCGGAGCGCGGCCCGGCAACGACGCGCCGCAGACTCTCTCGACCGGACCGGAAATTCAACCCCTGCCGCCTTCGCAGCCGGATGAGGTTCACGTCCAGGTGGATGCCCCATTTGTCTTCCGCGGAAAGCAACGCTCCGCAGCCCCACCCGCTCCTACTGATGAAGCCGCAGCCCTTCCCGTGATGGAATCGTCAACCCGGCCCGCTCACCTCGAAACCCAGGTACAACCACCGCCCGCGCCCAGCGCTCAAGAGAACGCCGAAAACCATCGCGTCCTGCGGCGGATCGGCAGGTTTTTCGCCGCCATCTTTCACTAGAGAGCGAACACTAGAGAGCGAATTCAACGACGAGGGAAAGAACGCGACGCACGTCATCCCGAGCGCAGCCTTAAAGCCTTGTCATCCCGAGTGAAACGAGGGATCTTGGTTCATGCCTCCACCAACAGCGTCGCCGCCGCAGGCAATAACCAGGATTCCTCGCTTCGCTCGGGATAACGTTCCCGTTTTCACCCGCGATTGACCGCCCGCCGCAGCGGTTCCACCTTCTCGCGGGCCGCGTCGCGCAGTTCCTCTGCCAGATCGACCCCGCGCTCCGCCACGTCGCGCACCCGGTCCTTGGCGTCGCGGGCGCGGTCTTTGGCTTCTTCCGTCCAGTCCTGCAGCGTGTCCTTGGCTTCGTCGTAGCCGCGTTTCAAGTCGCGGCGGAATTGTTTCCCGGTTTTCGGGGCAAGCGCCAGCGCCACCAGCGCTCCCGCGCCCAGTCCAACCAGAAAGAATGTAACGGCAGTTCCTATATTGTTTCCTTCCGAAGATTCATAACGTCCAAAGCGCATGATGTGACCTCATTTCCACGGGGCGGGAGCGCCGGGCGCCTTCCGCCCGGCTGCAATATCCCGCCAGCCGCAATTCTAGTCCTCCACGAGGTTGGCCGCGAGCCCCACCCAAGTACGACGAAGGCAGCTCACTTACGATGAGTGCAGCATCGGGAAGGTTTCCTTTCCCGCGACCTGAGTGTAAAATAACTTTTCGGCCCTTGTGCGGCGGAAAATGTGGCCTGCCCGCCTTCCGTCAGCCCTGCAAACTGCACTTATTTTTAAGGAGATTGTCTCAAGCAATGTCGATCCCTGCCACCCAACTGCGTCCTGGCATGATCATCAAGCACAACAATGATCTGCACTCCGTTTTCAGCGTCGAACACCGTACCCCCGGCAACCTGCGCGCCTTCATCCAGGCCAAGCTGCGCAACCTTCGCACCGGAGCCATGTTCGAGCACCGTTTCCGCTCGCCCGACCCCATCGAGAAGGTCAACGTCGACGAGGTCGACATGCAGTTCCTCTACGCCGACGGTGACAGCTACTACTTCATGGACACCTCGAACTACGAGCAGACCCACCTCAGCAAAGAGATTCTGGGCGACGCCGTGGATTACCTCATCGCCAATCTCGAGATCAAAGTGGAATTCTTCGACGGCAAGGCCGTCGGCATCGAACTGCCGCAGACCGTGGAGCTCACGGTGGTCGAAACAGAGCCCGGCCTGAAGAGCGCCACCGCATCCAGCGTAACCAAAGCCGCGAAGACTGAAACCGGGCTGGTGGTGCAGGTGCCCCCGTTCATCAATGAAGGCGAGAAGATCAAGGTCGATACGGCCGAAGGCGTGTATTTGTCGCGAGCGTAAGTCTATTTCTTTTTCATCGGCATGACCTCCACTGAAAAAGCAGTTGAAGCGCGCCGCTTCGTGGTCCGCGGACGCGTGCAGGGCGTCGGTTTCCGCTGGTTCGTCGAGCGCGAGGCGCACATTCTCGGCATTGCGGGCTGGGTTCGCAACAACGCTGACGGCAGTGTCGAGATTCTGGCCCAGGGAACTCACGATCAGCTTTCCGGCCTGCGCTCGCGCCTGCGCGAAGGCCCACGCGCCGCTCGCGTGGATGCGGTAGAAGAGTCCGAAGCCAAGCCGGCCAGTGGCATCAGTTCATTTCGCATTGAAGGAGCATGGTAAGGCAGGTTTCAACGTCTCAAGGTTTCAAAGTGTCAAGGCAAAATCCCCCGCATTTGTCTTTGAAACCTTGAAACGCTGAAACTCTGAAACCTCAAAATATAAGGAGCGTGGTAGCTTGTCCCTCAACTCAGGCATGAATGCCGACCAACTCAAGAAGCTGATCCGCGAAGTTCCCGATTTCCCCAAGAAAGGGATCCTCTTCTACGACATCACCACCCTGCTGAAAAACAAAGTCGGCATGGCCACGCTCGTCGACCGGCTTTCCGAGCACTACGTCGATCAGAAGGTCGATCTCGTCCTCGGCATGGAAGCCCGCGGTTTCATCTTTGCTCCCGCGCTCGCCTACCGCCTGAACGCTGGATTTGTTCCGGTCCGCAAGGTGGGCAAACTCCCCGCCGAAACCGTGCGGTTCGATTACGCGCTCGAATACGGCACCAATTCGCTCGAGATGCACAAGGACGCCATCCAGAAAGGCCAGCGCGTGCTCATCGTCGACGACCTCCTCGCCACCGGAGGCACCGCCGAAGCCACCGCCAAGCTCGCCACTCTGCTTGGCGCAGAGATTGCAGGGCTGGGCTTCGTCGTAGAGTTGGATTTTCTGAAGGGACGGGAAAAGCTCAAGGGCTACGACGTGATGTCGCTCCTGCACTACGACAAGTAACCACCTGCGAGGGCATCCGGGGAAGCTGCGCTGGCCAGCCGCCTTACTTCCAGAAGCGGGCAATCGTCAGCCCCACCCCCACCCAGAACCCGACGCTGACCACCGTTGCCAGCCCGAGTCCCCCGACCGCGCCCCAGTTGACGCCTACACGGGGGCGGATGGATCTTGGGTTGAAGTCATAGACGAACCACGAACGAAAGAACTTTGCATCCTCCGGCCTCAACCGCGGAGCGCCCCGCGGTTCAGCCAGAGGCTGACGTGCGCGCGCTTCGCGAGTGCCGGATGTTGGGAAGGGCTGCAATCGGTAACTCATCATCCGCACCTCAGAATTTTATGTGCAAATTGTTGGCCACCCCTTTGGGGGATCTTCTTAGTCTCTGAAAATAGCACGCCCTGCAACCCTACCGCTCTCGAAAGTTCTGAAACGGATAAATTTTTCCCGTTTTGAAACTCCCGAACGGACTTCCCCCAAGTCACCGCCCTCACTTCCTCCCCAATAGCGTTGGTCAGAAACAACCAACATCCTATGCCGACATCTTCGGCGGATCCTCAGACTTCTTCCAGTAACAACTTGGAATCCCTGGGTAGATAACTCTTGCGCCGGAACCAGTCCTCCATGGCATCGCGAAGTTGTTCCAAGGGGACATTCTTACCAATCTCCATGCGCCCATCGAGTACCGGCAAGGTATCGTCAAATACGCTGGCGTTGGTGAAATTCCGCATGGAGAAACTATCCAGCCACTTCAACGGACAAGGCAGCCTCTTGCCACGGTCCTCGTACTCAACGCGAATCTTGCGCGCGAACATGACTTGATTTAATCACAGACAGTGCCGCCCACAGCAGCCCCGCTTGACAGAACTGCTCCCGCTCACTACTCTGCCCCTCACGCGCTTGCTGCCGTCGCGTAAGCCGGGCAAGGATTCCAGCAAATTACAGGAGGATTGCATGCTCACGAACTTCATCTGGTGGATCATCGTTGGCCTGATCGCGGGCTGGGCTGCCGGCAAGATCATGAAAGGCGGCGGCTATGGCGCCGTCATGGATATCGTCCTCGGCATAATCGGCGCGGTCGTTGGCGGATGGCTGCTCGGCGCGCTCGGCATCCATGCCGGAGGATTGATCGGCACCATCGTAGTAGCCATCATCGGCGCCATGTTCCTGATCTGGTTGAGTCGCCTGCTCAAGAAAGCCTGAGCGCTGCGCTGCTGTTCCATCTAAAGGCTCCGGCTGAAAGCCCCAGCCATCTCAAAACACGCGGCTTGCATCCACGGCTCAGAGACCTCCGCTCAGGTGTCTAAATCCCTGCAGGGGCCGCGTGAGCGCGCAAGAAGGACCTCACGCTGCGTTCTATCCAGGACGAGCGGCCCCCCAGCTCGACGGAGGAGCCATGCGTTTTCTTAAAACTGCAGCCTTGTGTTTCTTGCTCGCCGCACTCTCATCTGGCCGGTTTCTACTCGGCCAGTCTTCATCTAGCCAAGATTCAGATTCAGCCTCTGCCGCCGGTTCCGCAGCCCGCCTGCCCGTGACCCGCGTCATTCTCTACAAGAACGGCGTCGGCTACTTCGAACACGCCGGCCAGGTGCGCGGCAGCCAGGACGTAAACGTCGATTTCACCACGGCGCAATTGAACGATGTGCTGAAATCCCTGACCGTACTCGATCTCGGCAAGGGACGCATCACCGGCGTCAGCTACAACTCTAACGCTCCTCTCGAGCGCCGTCTCGGTTCTCTGCACTTAGCCGTCGGCGAAAACCCAACCACCGCCCAGTTTCTCGACGCCCTGCGCGGCGCGCGCCTCGAAGTTCGCAGCGGATCTGAAACCGCCTCCGGACGCCTGCTCAGCATCGACGAACGCGAGATTCCCATCAAAGGCGATCAGAAGATTACGGTCGATCAGATTTCCATCGTCAGCGACAGCGGAGAAGTCCGCGTCTTCGATCTCACCCCCGCCACCAGCGTCCGCGTGGCCGAGAAGGACGTGAATGATGAAGTCGGAAAATACCTTGGGCTAGTCGCCTCCACCCGCGATCAAGACGTCCGCCGCATGACCATCTCCACCGCCGGCGAAGGCGAGCGCAATCTGCTGGTCAGCTACATTAGCGAAGTGCCGGTGTGGAAGAGCACATACAGAATCGTGATCCCAAACGAAGGCAAGCCCTTGCTGCAAGGCTGGGCCATCGTAGATAACACGGTCGGGGAAGATTGGAAGAACGTCGAACTGTCGCTGGTCGCAGGCGCTCCGCAGTCGTTTGTGCAGAACCTTTCCCAACCCTACTACGCGCGACGCCCGGTAGTTGGGCTGCCGGAAAACGCGATGATCACGCCGCAGACCCACGAGGCGACGATGGAGGCTCAGACGGACGTGAACGGCCAACTTACAGCGCCAACAAGAACCCCCGCGGGAGTGGTCGGCGGAGTTCCAGGCGGAATCCCTGGCGGCCAGATGGGAGGCGTTATTGGCGGATCCATCGCCAACTCTCGGCTCCCGATGGGTCTTAAATCCGGCATCGGCTCGGGCGTCGGCGGCGGGATCTATCACGGCGTGGGCGATCACCTCGATGCCGCTGCCATGGCCGAGTCCCTCGAGGCCGCCACCACCACTGCCCAAACCCGCGACCTCGGCGACCTCTTCGAATACAAACTCCAGGACCGCGTCACCATACGCAAAAACCAGTCAGCCCTGGTGCCAATCCTGCAAGCCCGCATCGACGCCGAAAAGGTCTCCGTCTGGAATCCTACGCAAAGTGCCGTCCTGCGCGCTCTCTGGCTCGACAATACCAGCGAACTCACTCTCGATGGCGGCAGTTTCAACGTGCTCGAAGGCGATGCCTTCGCCGGCGAAGGCTTGATGGATCCGATCAAGCCCGGCGAGAAGCGATTGCTTTCCTACGCGGCCGACCTTGGCGTCCTGGTCGATGCCAAACAAAAATCGGAGAGCCAGCGCGTCACCAAAGTTTTCATCGCCCACGGCATGATGACGCAGTCGACCCAGGAACGCGAAGAAAATACCTACACCATCCGCAACCGCGACACCGCGCAACGGACCATCGTGATTGAGCATCCCGCGCGCCCGGGCTGGAAGCTCACCGACGACGAGAAGCCGGCAGAAAGTTCCGCTTCCTTCCACCGCTTCCGTGTAACCGTCGACCCAAAGAAAACCGAAACCCTGCTGGTGAAAGAATATCGTCCAGTCACGAACAGTTACCAGCTGTCGAATATCACCGACGACCAGATCAAGTTCTTCCTCGCTGCGAAGATGATCAATCCGGAGATCGACCAAGCCCTGCGAAAAGTGATCGCGCAGAAAAACAGCATCGCCGCCCTCGATGCCGAAGTGGGCTCGCGCAAGTCAAAGATTTCAGGGATCACCGAAGATCAACAGCGTGTCCGCGAAAACATGAAGGCTCTCAAAGGCAGCGTGGAAGAAAAGGCGCTCGTGGCCCGCTACGTCCGCGAACTGAACGAGCAGGAAGACCGCGTGCAGTCGCTGCACCATGAAATAGCGGACTTGCAGCAGAAGCGCGACGCCGCCCAGAAGACGCTCAACGACATGATCGAAGGCCTGCAGATGGAAGCCACGTTGTAAATTTATGTTCGAAGACCATGCTTGCTCAATCCGAGGCGAAAATGAGAAAGGTAATCTTTGCGATCAACATTACCTTAGATGGCTGCTGCGACCACACGAAAACAATTGGTTATGAAGAAATACATGAATATTTTACGCACCTCATGCGAGATGTCGACCTACTCGTCTTTGGGCGTAAAACCTATCAATTGATGGTTCCTTATTGGCCTGATGTCGCAAAAAGCCGGTCTGCGACAAAAGCCACGAACGAATTTGCTCAAACATTTGACTCCATCGACAAAATTGTTTTTTCACAATCATTAGATAACGCTGAAGGAACAAACGCGAGAATTGTTCGTTCGAACCTTCGAGACGAAATAGTTAAATTGAAAAAGGAACAAGGCAAGAACATTTTAACCGGCGGTGTGAGTATTCCTTCTCAACTTATAGAACTTGGCCTGATTGATGAATATCATTTTGTCGTTCAGCCAATAGTTGTAGGGGAAGGGACGCGGTTGTTAGAAGGTGTTAGTCTGCACGAGAGATTGCAACTAAAACTTGTTGAGTCCAAGACTTTTAAATCAGGATGTGTTGCGCTTCGTTACTTGAAACAGTGACAGAAACAAATTAGCCGAAACTGCAGCGAGAACTAAACCGAGACCGGAGCCTGCATCGCGGCGACCGCAGCCTCCAGATGCGCCAGCGTTTCCTGGACTGTGAGCGAGTACATATCCCGGCCCAGGCCTTCGCCGGCCTCGAGCGCACCTTTCAGATAATGCCCGGCGACCTCGACGGCGAGAGAATCCGTGATTGCCTTACCGGTGCGGTTCTTGTACTCCACCCACGCCGGATGGGGCAATGCAACCGACACGGTTCTTCCCTCAACCAGAAACTTGACGTCAACCGCATCAGCGTGCCGCGTAGCTATAGCAACGATCAGCGCCTGATAAACGCAGCGCACCGGCTTCTTGGTCCAGCGGTCGTTGGCAGTGAAATCCTCAAACATGGCTAGGAAAACTATAGCGGACGAGAACAATGCGAGCAAATAGCAGGGGACTAGATAGCTCATGTGGGAATAGCCGCCCTCGGCTGTCCGTCGAGCGAAGCTCGACCGTTTATCCATGCGCGACCTCCGGCCTCACCCTCCGGCAATCGCTCCGATGATGAGAAGCGGCTCCGCTCCGGAAGCCACCGCGTCAGGAAGTAAGGCATCCGGCAACTCATGCGAAAGATCTTCCTCGCATGCGAAGAAGCGCAAAAACGGCCGCCGCTCCTGCGTCACCTGATCCCGAATCGTGCCGCGCAGCATGGGATAGCGGGCTTCCAGCGCGTCCAACACCGAGCGCTGCGTGACCGGACCTTCGACCTCAACTTGCACTTCGCTGCCAACACGAGCCAGCGTTCGCAGATGCTGTGGAAGTATGACCCGGATCACGCGAGCGTCTGCACCTCCACCGAAAGCACAGCCGGCAAATCCCGCACAATCGCAGCCCAGCTATCCCCGGCATCAGCCGACGCATACACCTGCCCGCCGCTGGTGCCGAAATAAATCCCGCATTTGTCCAAAGAGTCCACAGCCATGGCATCGCGCAACACGTTGACGTAGCAATCGCGTTGCGGCAAGCCGTTCGTCAAAGGCTCCCACTCGTTTCCGCCTGCGCGGCTGCGAAACACGCGCAGCTTGCCGTCCAGAACAAAGTGCTCCGCGTCGCTCTTGATCGGCACTACATAAATCGTCTCCGGCTCGTGCGCGTGCACATCGATCACAAATCCAAAGTCCGTCGGCAGGTTTCCACTGATCTTCTGCCAGGAGTCGCCGGCATCATCGCTGCGCATCACGTCCCAGTGTTTCTGCATGAAGAGCACCCCGGGACGTTTTGGATTCATGGCAATGTGATGAACACAGTGCCCGACTTCGGCCGTTGGGTTCGGAATGTATTTGGAATACAGCCCGCGATTGATCGGCTTCCAGCTCTTGCCGGCGTCGTCAGTGCGAAACGCGCCCGCCGCCGAGATCGCAATCCACATCCGCTTCGGATTGCTGGGATCAAGAATAATCGTATGCAGGCACATCCCGCCCGCGCCCGGCTGCCACTTGGGCCCCGTGCCGTGCCCGCGCAGCCCGGAAAGTTCCTGCCAGTTCTCGCCGCCGTCGGTCGAGCGAAAAATTGCAGCATCTTCCACCCCCGCATACACCGCGTCAGGGTCAGTAAGTGAGGGTTCCATATGCCACACCCGCTTGAATTCCCACGGATGTTGCGTGCCGTCATACCACTGATGTGTGGTGAGCGGCTTGCCCGTTTCATCCGACGCGTCGTAGATAAACTTGTTGCTGGCGGCCTTCGGAGGCCCCGGCGCTGGCGGCTCTCCGGGCGGCGTTCCCGGCTGGTGCCACGTCTTCCCCCCATCGTCCGAACGCTGGATGATCTGCCCGAACCATCCGCTCGACTGCGACACATATAGCCGATCGGGATCGGCAGGCGATCCCTTCATGTGATAAATCTCCCATCCCGCGAAATGCGGCCCGCTGACTTCCCACTTGTCGCGCTTTCCGTCCGCCGTCAATACGAACGCGCCTTTGCGCGTGCCGACCAGCACACGAACCTTGCTCATTGCCTCCTCCAAAAAGAATTTGCAGCCGCTGAACAGTATTCACATTTAACTTGTGACTCGCAAGTGAGTATTTGATAATCGATGGGGTGACCCGAAAAAAGGCAGCCCCCAGGCGGCGATCAGAGTGCCCGCTGAACGCTTCGGTGGAAATGCTGGGCGACCGATGGTCGCTGCTCATCATTCGCGACATGATGCTGCAGGGCGCCCGCACCTACAAAGCATTTTTGGAATGTTATGAGCGGATTGCAACCAATATCCTGGCCGATCGCCTGCAGAAGCTCACCGCCTACGGAATCATCACCGCGAAACCGGACCCGTCCGACGGCCGCAAGGTGATTTACCTGCTCACCAGGAAAGGAATCGATCTGGCGCCAGTCCTTACGGAAATGGTGCTCTGGGCCGCCGCCCACGAAGACACCGGCAATCAACCCCTGGTAAGGCGAATGCGCGCCGATAAAGAAAAATTTCTGGCTGGGGTGCGGCAACGCTGGTGTGACAGAGAACGTTTGACGGATAAGTTTGACGGATGACGTTTGCCGGGTAACATGGTTGGGTGCCGACCCGGGTTTCCAAGCAGGTTCACAAGCCAGCAAAACTCAACGCTCTTCGCGCCGCAAACCTCACCAAGATGCCCTGGCTCGTCCACGGATTCTCCACGCGCGTAGGAGGGTCTTCGCGCGCCTACGGCGGCCAGGCGCTCAATCTGGGATTCACCCCAGACGATTCCAAAGCCGCCGTCGAGCGCAACCGCGCCGCGCTTTCGCGTGCACTTACTGCCGACAGCCGTCCCTGGCCTCTAATCAGCCTGCGCCAGGTTCATTCCGATACCATTCGATTTGTCGAAACTCCTTCCAGATCCCAGCTCATCGGCGACGGCCTCATCACTTCGACTCCCGGTTTGTTGCTCGCGATTCAGACCGCCGACTGCCTCCCCATCATTCTCGTCGACTCGAAGCACCATGCCGTGGGGGTGTTTCACGCCGGCTGGCGGGGGACCATGAAGCGCATCGTCGAAAAAGGAGTAGGCGAGATGCGCCGCCACTTCGGCACCCGTCCCAGGGATATCAAGGCCGCGATTGGCCCGGGCATTCATGGCTGCTGCTATCCAGTGGGCAAGGAAGTTCGCGAGCAGTTCGAGTCGCAGTTCGCCTATGCGGCGAAATTATTCCGGGAAGTCGAAGAGCGCGATCCGGTGCGCGAAAAATATCCCATGCTGTTCCTTACCGCGCGTCCTCCCGGCCACAGCGAGCTGCCAAAGAAGATTTTTCTCGATCTCGTGGAAGCCAATCGTCAGCAGTTAATTGCAGCCGGCGTTCCCGCGAAGAATATCGGGGCCTCGCCGCTATGCACGGGTTGCAACACGAACCTGCTGTTTTCCTACCGCGCAGAGAAAGGGAAGACCGGACGAATGATGGCAGTGGTTGGAATCCGCGACGAGCGCCGTGGCCGAGTAAAGGGTGTCTAATAACCCACGCCGACAAACGAAAGTGCCGGAGATATGTTGCGACAAACAAATGCGAGCATCCTGCCTCTGCTGTGTCTGCTCATCTACGCAGCTCCAGACCATAGCCAAGTGTCGTCCGGCCAGATGCCGTCCGGCCAGGTTTGGTCCGGCGAAACATCGTCAGACCATGTCTCCTCTAGCCAGATCGATGCCATATTCTCCAGCCTGAAGTCCACTACAGCTCCAGGTGCTGCCGTTCTCGTGGTTCATCACGGCAGGGTGGTGTTTCGCCGCGGATACGGAGTCACCGATCTGCGCACTCTGCGGAAGATCGATGAGCGGACTAACTTCCGTCTCGCCTCAGTCACCAAGCAGTTCACGGCGACGTGCATCATGCTCCTGGCGCGCGACCGCAAGCTGAGCTACGACGATCATCTCACCCGCTTCTTTCCGGAATTCCCCACATACGGCAACTCGATCACGGTGCGCAATCTCCTGAATCACACCTCTGGCCTTCAAGACTACGAAGACCTGCTATTGGAGCAATATCCCAACACGCCGCCGGAAAAGATTCCGCAAATACGAGATGCCGGCGTTCTGAAGTTGCTCGAGCAGCAACCCGGTCTGAAGTTTCCGGCAGGCACGAAGTGGGAGTACAGCAATTCAGGCTACGCTGTGCTGGCGATGATCGTCGAAAAAGTATCCGGCAAGCCCTTTGGCGATTTTCTTCGGGAGAGGATCTTCACGCCCCTGCAAATGAAGAACACCCTGGCTTACGAGAAGGACAAGAACAAAGTACCGCACCGTGCCTACGGCCACACTAAGGAGCGCGACGGCTGGCATGAGACCGACCAGAGCCCCACATCCGCCGTTCTCGGCGACGGCGGCATCTACTCTTCACTCGACGACCTGGCTAAATGGGATCGCGCACTGCGCCTTCACACGCTGTTGACCCAAGCCGAGATGCAGCCGGCCCTTACTCCGGTGCAACCTAGAGAAGGACCAGGGAAATCTCCCTACGGCTCAACCGTGACCTATGGTTTCGGCTGGTTCCTCGACCCCTACGAGGGCCACAGGCGCATGTCACACCCCGGCGAGACGATCGGGTTTCGCACCACAATTCAGCGTTTCCCGGATGACCAACTGACCATCATCATCCTCGCGAACCGTGCTGACGCTGATCCCGAGGCTCTTGCTCTGAAAGTTGCAGACTTGTATTTCGCGAAGCAGGCTCGCTAAGCAGTAGGAGCTGCCGGGGACGCTGGCGCCGCATCAGCGATTCCCTCATTCACCAGATCCTTCAACTCTTTGCTGGGTTTGAAGAAAGGAATCTTCTTCGCCGGCACTTCGACCTTCTCGCCCGTCTTAGGATTGCGCCCCATGCGCGCTTTGCGCTGCCGGGTGCGGAAGCTGCCAAAGCCGCGTATCTCGATCTTGTCGCCTGCGCGCAACGACCGCACCACGCTGTCAAAGATCGCCTCCACAATCACTTCACTGTCTTTGCGCGTAAGTTCCGCTAAACGCGAGACTTCATCAATCAAGTCGGCTTTCGTCATAATGTCCCTTCGTTCCCCGCTCGGCCGTTCAACCATCCGTCGCCACCTGCCAGCCACGGCGTCGGCCCGTATCGGAACCTTTGCATAACCTTCTCAAATTTCAGGGGTTGTACGCAAGTCGCGACAGAGAGTCGGGTCTGGGTTAGGTCTTGCGCGCCGCATGATCGCGGAGCACCCCCTGCACCCAACACCAAATGCCCAGACCTTTTACTTCCAGAGGTAGAAAAACCCCACCTGTTCGTCGAGCATCTTTTCCCGGCTGGGAATCCATTGTGAAATGTCACCGGTCAGCAAATCCAGCATGGTCTTGCGATCCTTGTCGGGCCGCACCAGCGTCGGTTCCCCCGAGATGCCCACCGATTTCGCTGTATCTTTGACCGCAGCTTCAAAGTCGCCCACATTGTCAATCAGCTTCATCGACAGAGCTTCCTTGCCGGTCCAAACTTTTCCGTTGGCAATGGCTTTGACGTCATCGAACTTCATCCCGCGCCCATCCGCCACCGCCTGAATGAACTGTCCAAACATATTATCGATCAGCGACTGCATATAAGCCTGTTCGGCAGGAGTGAGATCGCGGGCCGGATTCCCAGTGTCCTTGAATTCACCGGTCTTGATTACCACACTCTTCAGCTTGGCCCATTTCAGCAAGTCGCCATAGTTCACCCACTCTGCGATCACGCCGATCGAGCCCACAATGCTCCCCTCGTCCGCATAAATCTTGTTCGAAGCCGATGCCACGTAATAGGCACCGCTGGCTCCCACGGTCTCGATCGAAACCACGATCGGCTTCTTCTTTGCCTCGCGGATGCGTTTTACTTCGCGACAAATCTCTTCCGACGCAGCCACACCCCCGCCGGGCGAGTTCACGTGCAGAATGATCGCCTTGATGGAAGAGTCATCGGCAAACTTCTTGAGCTGCCCGACCACCGGCTGCGGCGACAAAATCACACCATCCAGGTCCACCACCCCGATGCGGTCGCCAAAGCCGCTGAATCCGGCATCCGTGGTCCCCGCATGCAAGGTCAGGTAAACCAGCGAAAACACGGCCAGCACAAAGAGGAAGAATGCTCCTCCCCCTATCAGAATCCAGAGCAGGGTGTGGGAACGTTTGTCAGGCATCAGGGAAGTTTAGCACCGGAAGGCTAAGGTGTAATCACCCTCAGCGCCCCACCCTGAACGGCCACTTCGACCGGCGTCCGGCAAACATATTCGCCATCGGCATACACATCGAACGGCGCCTCAGTTTCTACCCGTAGCCGCGCCGCCTGAAAATACTCCACTTCGCGGATGCCAAGATGCCGGCCAAAGTAGACCGTAGGAAACAGGCAAGCCAGCTTGAAGGGATCGACACCGCCGATCACGCAGACATCAAGTAGCCCGTCATCCATTCGCGCCCGCGGCGCAATCTTCATTCCGCCGCCGTAGGTGGAAGTGTTAGCAAAAGCCGCCAGGATCGTAGGCTGATCACTCCGAGTCCTCCAGCCCGCGTTGTCGTCCGAAGTCGAAACCTTCATAGGGAACGCGGGGAATTGAAAAATAGTCGGAACCAAAGTCAACGCGTAACCCCCGTGCCCCCGCACCCAGCGCGGCAATTCGTTAGCCCGCCGCGCCACTTCGCCGTCAAGCCCCAGACCAGCCACGCTGCAGAAATAATGTGGAGCGGACCTGCCCTGAGAGTTAGTCGAAGGGGCCCCGCCCGCGCCAGCCAGTGGAGTAATCACTCCGAGATCAATCGTCCGCAAATTGCTATGCCCAGCGCAGAACCTCCGCCAAGCCGACAGCGAGTCGCGCACGCGACCCAGCCCCAGCGCGCCAGCAAAGTCATTCCCGCTGCCCGCCGGGACAACCAGCACCGGCAGTCCAAGCTTCACCAGCTGGCCAAGATGACGATGGATAGTTCCGTCGCCGCCAAAGAGCAGGATGACATCCACCTGATCGGCAGCACCGGGCATCCCGACGTGCCAGTCAATTATTTCGCGAGCATCCGCATCTCTCTGAAAGGGAACAAGGTTCTTCGCAGAACACCCCAGCCCGAGAATAGCCGCCACGCGCATGTGCGCGGTCGAGAGTAGCAGAATTCACCACAGAGACACAGAGGAGAGCATTTGAGGCCTTTGCTCCCGCGACGGAGCTGTCATCCTGAGCGGAGCGAAGGACCCCATGTCCGCATGCAGATCTGACGGCCCGGCAAGGAGTTCCCTTCTCACCACCGAGCTTAGTGCTCATCTGCCAACTGGTGTTCAGGAAGACGCATCAGGGATAATCAACCGCACCTTTTTCATGCGGCGTCCCACCCGAACGACAGCATAAATATTGGCGGCCATATATACGAGAAACTCCTCAGGGCCGATGTTCTCGCCGTCGATGCTGACTGCACCACCCCTGAGTTTAGTCGTAGCTTCGGTGTTCGAATTCGCGAGCCCAACTTGGCGAATCAATTTGTCGAGCCGAATGAGATACCTGTCCCCTGGATTCACTGCCTCACGAGCGATGACACGAACTGCGCCGCCCCCGTTACCCTCAAGCACGACGTGACCCAACAGAACGTCAACGCAGTCCACATCCTCCGGCACCTCACTCTTCTGAAACTGCCTAGCCCAATCCTCCCCAGCCTTCGCAGCCGCCTCCGCCGAATGAAAATCCCCCACAATCCGCCGAGCCAACTCCTTCTTAGCCTGCATCGGATGCGCTTCCCGCTTCATCCTCTCGATCTCAGCGACCTGCACATCCGTCAGCAGCTCGTAATACCTCCACATCATCTCGTCGGAAATGCTCATCACCTTGCCGTACATCTCAAGCGGCGCCTCGTGAATCCCAATCGCATTCCCCAAAGACTTCGACATCTTATTTACGCCGTCGAGCCCCTCCAGAATCGGCGTGGTCAGCACCACCTGCGATTCCTGCCCGTAAGCCCGCTGCAACTCGCGCCCCACCAGCAGATTAAATTTCTGGTCCGTGCCGCCAAGCTCCACATCAGCCTCGAGCGCAACCGAGTCATATCCTTGCACCAGCGGATAGAGCAGTTCGTGCAGCGCAATTGGTTTCTCCTCTCGAAAGCGCTTGTGAAAATCTTCCCGTTCCAGCAGCTGCGAAACCGTGTACTTCGCCATCAACCGGATGAAATCGTCGGCAGTAAACTTGGCGAACCACCGCCGGTTGAAGTCAATCACCGTTTTCTGCGGATCGAGAATCTTAAAAACCTGCGCCTTGTAAGTCTCCGCATTCTCCTCAATCTGCTCGCGAGTCAGCGGAGGCCGCGTAGCCGAGCGCCCCGTCGGATCGCCGATCATTCCGGTGAAGTCGCCAATCAAAAAGATTGCCGTGTGCCCGAGATCCTGAAAGTGCTTAAGCTTGCGCAACACAACGGTGTGCCCCAGGTGCAAGTCAGGAGCAGTCGGGTCCATGCCGAGTTTCACTCGCAGCGGCTTGCCCGAAGCACGCGACTTCTCGAGTTTGGCGCGCAGGTCGGCCTCGCGGATAATTTCCGCCGAACCCTTCTTGAGATACGTCAGTTGTTCGTCGACCGGTGCGAAGTTTGCCATGGGAAAGGACATTATAAGGAACGAAGCGGCAAAGGCCGAATCAGCCCGTTTAGAATGTCAGGAATTCACCGGGAACAGAATGAACATTCACATCCGAAAGGCGACGCCTGCAGATGTTCCTCGGCTGCGCGAAGTAATCGAGGCCTCGGTCCGAGGCCTGCAAGCGAAGGACTATTCACCAGCCCAGATCGAAGGCGCGCTGCAGTCAGTCTACGGCGTCGACAGCCAGCTCATCGCAGACGGAACCTATCTCGTAGCGGAAGTTACCGAGTCGCAGAAACCCGAGATCATAGCCTGCGGCGGTTGGAGCAAGCGCAAAACCTTGTACGGCGGCGATCAGTACGCGGCCCGTGAAGACTCTCTGCTCGACCCGAAGCAAGATGCTGCAAAGATTCGCGCCTTCTTCGTGTATCCCAAATGGGCGCGCCGCGGCGTCGGCGGGATGATCCTCGAAGCCTGTGAAAGCGCGGCCGAGGAAGCAGGATTCACCCGCCTCGAGATGGGAGCAACCCTGAGCGGCGTGGCTTTCTATCGAGCCAAAGGATACGCAGAGATCGAACGCCAGAAGGCTCCGCTGTCGAATGGAGAAACGCTGGAGATTGTGAGAATGGCAAAACGGTGGACGCAGAATTAGCGAAGCACGGCTAACTTTTCAATTCCCCCACCTCCAGTCTCCGGCCAACAATCTCAAAGTTTCCTCTCAGCACGATGTTGATCGCCTCGGTATAGGCAATATGCTCCTGCTCCAGGATGCGCGCGCCGAGAGAATGCTCGCTATCGCCATCAAGCACGGGAACGGCCCTCTGCACAATGATCGCGCCATGATCCAGTTCTTCATCCACAAAATGCACCGTGCAGCCGGAAACCTTCACCCCATAAGCGAAGGCTTGCTCCTGCGCTTCCAGCCCAGGAAACGCAGGCAACAGCGAGGGATGAATATTGAGAATCCGCCGCGGAAACTGTTGCACAAACCAGGGCGAGAGCAGCCGCATGTATCCGGCGAGGCAAACGAGATCGACATTGTGCTGCTTGAGCACGCCGACAACTTCACGGTCGTGCTCTTCCCGCGTCCTGCCCTTCGACGGAATCACCGCCGCACTCAACCCGCGCTGCCTTGCAGTAGCAACCCCAGACGCGTCCGCACGGTTGGAGATAACAACCGCAATGCGAGCGTCTGCGATGCGGCCCGCGTCGATGCTCTCAGCGATGGCCACAAAGTTCGACCCGCGCCCGGAAAGAAGAATGCCGAGAGAATGCATGGGAGTCCGAATGATAATTCACGAAAGAGACATAACGGTACGGAGGAATTCTAGCCCGGGGGAAATTCAAGATCGAACATTGCGGAACTTATCACCGCAACTTACAAAAGCTGTTCTCCGTGCCTCTGTGCATCTGTGGTGAGCTGATTCTAGTTGTAGACCACCTTACGCTCGCCCTTAACAATCCTGCCCACGGTGTAAGCTTTCTCCCCCACGCGCTCCAGCACAGTCTGCGCCTTCTTGAATTTCGCCAGAGGAACGACCAGCAGCATGCCCAGGCCCATGTTAAAAGTACGCAGCATTTCATCTCGCGGCACATTGCCCAGATGTCGCAGGTGCTCGAACAAAGGGGGCACCGGCCACGACCCCAGATCAATCGCCGCCGCAGTCCCGCGCGGCAACACGCGCGGCAGGTTCTCCGTAATGCCCCCGCCGGTAATATGCGCCAAAGCCGAAACGCACTGCGCATCCAGCAACTTCTTCAGCGCCGGCCAATAGCTCTTGTGCGTGCGCATCAGTTCATTGCCCACTTTGTTTTTTATCTCGTTGACGTAATCTTCCGCCGAGTAACCTGCCACTTCAAACAGCAGCTTGCGGGCCAGTGAATATCCGTTGGTGTGCAGGCCGTTGGAAGCCATGCCGAGCACCACGTCGCCGATCTGCACTTCTTTGCCCGTAATAATCCGGTCTCGCTCGACCACGCCCACGATAAATCCCGCCAGATCGTATTCGCCATCAGGATAGAAACCCGGCATCTCCGCCGTCTCCCCGCCAATCAGAGCGCACCCGTTATGCTTACAGGCGTCGGCAATCCCCTCCACCACTTTCTCCGCGATCGTAGGCTCAAGCTTCCCCGTCGCCAGATAATCCATAAAAAACAACGGCGCAGCGCCCTGCACCGCAATGTCGTTCACGCAGTGGTTTACCAGGTCAGCGCCCACGGTGGAATGCAGGCCCATCTCGAAGGCAATCTTGAGCTTCGTCCCGACGCCATCGACGCTCGACACCAGCACCGGATCGACGTACTTGGTCTTGTCCACCGCAAAGAGACCGCCAAACCCCCCAATTTCGCTGAGCACGCCCCGAGTAAAAGTCTTGTGCGCCAGATACTTGATGCGCTGCTTAGTCCGGTTGGCGCGATCGATATTCACCCCAGCGTCGGCATAGGTGATGGGTCCAGCTGCGGGTGTGGAGTTCTTGGCCACGGCTTGTCGCGGTGTCCTTTTCTAAGTCCTTCAGTGTGGGAAAAACGCCGGGTTCCTGACGAAGCAGCAGTTCCTAAGGCCGCTAATTGTAGCACGTTCGTCGGTGGACGCATGGCGCGTGCGGTCCCGGCTCCAGAGCAGGCTCGTGTGGAGACAGCCGCCATCGGCTGTCCATCGAGCGCAGCCCGATGCCTTCTTCGTGAACGCTAATTCAAACTAGTGAGCAATAAAGTTCGAAAAGAAATAAGCGAGAAGCCCGAAAAGAGCCAGGCCAGAAATACCGTAGGCGGTCAGCACCCAGGCGCCGCGCCCTTCATGATGCGGGCCGACTGCCTGAGAAGTCGATTGCTGAGAAGCCGAAGAAGAGATGTCAGAAGCCCGATCTTCCATGCCAGAACCCTCCGCGGAAAGATCGTGGCGCAAGCACATTATGCGTCACGCTGCCCGGCTTCGTGGCCAGGCAAGACCATCTGAGCGTGGATTTTACTACGGTTTTGCAGCCCCCGAACGATGAAATCTGATCCCGATTACAGATTTCCTACACAGTAACCGCATATATTGGTAACCAAAGTGCCGTTCCGAAGTCGGCACCACACCCGCGGAACCAGCCCCGAATCCAGGCTGCGCCACTTCTGCCTTGGGATACAAACGCCGCAGGCTTTACTATTACCTTATGCGCAGTCTCTTTCTCTCAGTCCTTCTTGCCGGCACCTTGGCTGCACCCTCAGCCGCCCCAGCCCAATCGGCCAAGACACCCACGGTCCAGGCCACTTCCGCAAAAGCGACCGCTGAATCCCCCAAGCACGACTATTCCCAGGAGGCCTTCGTCGTCGAGCAGTACCACTCCCGCTATCGCTTCGAAAACGATGGCACCGGCCGCAGGGAAACCATCGCCCGCATCCGCGTACAGAGCGAGGCCGGAGTCCAGCAGTGGGGAGAGATTCAGGTGGGCTACAACTCCGCCAACGAGCGCGTCGAGATTGCCTACGTCCGCGTGATCAAAGCCGACGGCACCGTGGTCAAGGCCGGCGACGACGCCGTGCAGGACCTCAGCGCCCCTGTCGAGCGCGAGGCTCCCGTCTACACCGACTACCGCCAGAAGCACATCACCGTGCCCGGTCTGCGTCCCGGAGAAGTGCTCGAGTATGACCTGGTCACGGTAGTCCACACTCCTCTCGCCGCCGGCCAGTTCTGGGCTGACTACGATTTCGACAAAACCAACATCATGCTCGATGAACAACTCGACGTCGATGTCCCCGCCGACCGTCCGCTGAAATTGAAGAGCAAGCCAGGCATGGATCCCAAGGTCACCGAAGAAAACGGCCGCCGCATCTACCACTGGACCAGTTCTCACCTCGAGCGCGATGACGACTCCAAGGCCAAAGATAAAGACAAGAAGAAAAAGAAGAATGCCGAAGACGATCGCCCCGACGTGCAGCTGACCACTTTCGTCAGTTGGGAACAGATCGGCCGCTGGTATGCCAGCCTGGAAAAAGACAGGCGCGCGCCCTCGCCCGAAGTTCGCGCCAAAGCGGACGAACTCACCAAAGGCCTGAACACGCAGATGGACAAGGTCGAGGGCCTCTACGACTATGTGGCCAAGAATTTCCGCTACGTCAGCCTGTCGCTGGGCTTGGGCCGCTACCAGCCTCACGCCGCCGCCGATGTTCTCCACGATCAGTATGGCGACTGCAAGGACAAACACACCCTACTGGCTTCCCTGCTAGAAGCCGAAGGCATGCATGCCTCTTCTGTCCTGATCAATTCCACCCGCAAGCTCGATCCCGATGTGCCCTCGCCTTCCCAGTTCGATCACGTCATCACCATGCTGCCCATGGGCAACCAGGAAGTCTGGATGGACACCACCAGCGAGGTCGCTCCCTTCCGTCTGCTGGCCTTCAGTCTGCGCAACAAGCTCGCTCTCGTCATCCCCGCCGATGGCTCCGCGCCGCATCTCGAGAAAACGCCGGCCGACACTCCAATGCCCGACAGCGAGATCTCCGAGATTGATGGAAAAATCAATGAGATCGGCAAACTCGAAGCCCACGTTCACTACACCTTCCGCGGCGATGAGGAACTGCTGCTGCGTTCGGTTTTCCGCCGCGTCCCCGAGGCGCAATGGCAGCGCGTCGTGGAAAACGTCAACGCCGGAATGGGTGGCGAAATCACGAATTTGAAGATCAGCGATCCCGCCGCGACCCGCGAACCCTTCACCATGTCTTACGACGTGGCCCGGCCGAATTTCCTCGACTGGTCCAAGAAAAAATCCGATCTGATCCTGCCCCTCTGCCAGTTCAACCTGCCAGACCTCGGCAATAGCAATGACAGCGAAAGTGACGATACCAGCGACGCCAGCGCTGAACCGCTCAAGCTGGGCCCCAAAGCGGAGTACATCTACAAAATCAAACTCCAACTTCCGGCCACCTACACCGCCCACGCCCCGCTCGCTCTTTCCGTGAAGCGCGACTACGCCGAGTACCAGGCCACCTACCACCTCGAAGGGACAACCTTCACCGCCGCCAGAACTCTCACCGTGCGTCAGGACGAACTACCCGTCCCGCGCGGGCCGGATTACCAGGCCTTTCGGCGTGCCGTCAACTCCGACCTGGGACAGTTTCTTTCGGTCGAGAATACGATAGCCGGCACGCTCACGCCCCTGCCTGATATGAAAGCGGACGACCTGGTCGAAAGCGGTCGAGCCGCACTCGCCGTCAACAATCTGCCTCTGGCCATTCAACTTCTCAAGCGGGCCTCGGAGGTCGACCCCAAGAACAAGTACGCCTGGTACGCCTTGGCCGTGGCCTACATGGGCATGCGCCAGAATGATGACGCCATCGCCGCCCTCAACAAACAGATCGAGCTCAATCCCTACGACGAGTTCGCCTACAACGCTCTGGGACGCGCCTACTGGCAGGAGCGCAAGTACGACAATGCCGTCACCGCCTTCAACAAGCAGATCGAAATAAATCCCCTGGATAAGTTCGCCCACGCCGGCCTCGGCAGCATGTACTCCGAATGGCACAAGTACGCCCAAGCCGCCCCCGAGTTAGAGAAAGCCGTATCTCTTACGCCTGATAATCCCGAACTTCAAGTGAGCCTGGGCGACGCCTATCTGAATCTCGGCCAGGACGACAAAGCTCTAGCCACTTTCGACCACGCCGTCGAGCTTTCAGCCACGCCGCTGGTCTGGAACAACATCGCCTACCAACTCTCGCTGAAAAACTCTCACCTGGACCGCGCCCAGCAATACGCCGAGTCCGCAGTCTCAGCCACCACCGCGGCGTTGCGCAATGTTTCGCTCGACCGGCTCACAGCGCAAGACCTGCCGCTAGTCCCGTCGCTCATCGCTTACTGGGACACACTGGGCTGGGTCTATTTCGGAGAAGGTAATCTCGATAAAGCCGAAAAATATGTAGGCGCTGCCTGGCAACTCGGCCACCACGGCGAAGTCGGCGACCATCTCGGACAGATTTATGAAAAGCAGGGAAAGAAAGATCAAGCCCTGCATACCTACGCGCTCTCCCTGAGTGGTTTGCGTCCCATCCCCGAGACTCGCGACCGCCTGGCGGCGATAGCCGGCAGCAGCGCCAAGGCGGACGCCGCGGTCGCAAAGTATAAAGACGAACTGCAGCAGTCGCGCACCATCGACCTCGGCAAAGTGGCAAAAGAAACCGGCAGCGCGGAATTCTTCGTGCTCCTGAGTCGCGGCAAAGGCACCGACGCCACCGTCGAAGCCGTAAAGTTTGCCAGCGGCGACGAAAAACTAAAAGTCTTCACCGACGCCCTCCGCACCGCCGAATACCGTCTCTCTTTCCCCGACGACACCCCCGTAAAAATCCTCCGCCGCGGAATCCTCTCCTGCTCCACAGCAACTGGAATCTGCAAATTCGTACTCATCCTTCCAGACGACGTAAGAACCGTAGACTGACTTGTCATCCTGAGCGGAGCATGTGCTTTCGCAAAGCGAAAGCACATGCGGAGTCGAAGAGCCTGCCCTGAGCTTGCCGAAGGGACCCATTACCACCGTGCGCCACCACGGGCCTCGCAAGGAGTTTCCGAAAAGGTATGATGCGCGTTCGCGAAAACGCTCATGTGGAGACAGCCCCCTCGGCTGTCCGTCGAGCGCAGCTCGATGCCTTTTCTCACCACATCGGCAGGCGCGTAGATCTTTTCCACAACCACCCTGTGACATCTAACCTTGTCCCGCAATTCAAATCGCGCGATCATAGTCGAGGCCGTGACAGCTGAGCGAACTCACCTCGTCAAGCCTCTAAGTCCTTTGTTTCACGGATTTTAGTATCTAAGTTCTTTGACATCCGGATTTTGCCGGGAATTTGTTGCTTAACCTGATGATTCCAGACATCGAGGGGGGAGGGGGGATACCCCCGATTTCGACTAAGCGCAACACCTTGGAGATCCCAACTGCAGCAGCGCGAAGAGAATTATTTCGCTGAGAAATGCACGGCAGACTCGTAAGCCCGAGCCAGCCGCAACACCAAATCCTCCCGCCAGTGCGGCCCGGCAATCTGCAATCCGATGGGAAGCCCGCTCTTCGTAAAGCCGCAAGGCACCGACACCGCCGGCAGTCCCCAAACATTGAACGGCCGGGTGTTGCGCAGCAACCGAAGTTCCGCCGGGCGCAAAGCCTCGGGATCTTTCTTCAGATTGGCAATCGCCGGCGCCGGAATGGGCGTCGCAGGCGTGACCAGCAAATCCACATCGGCAAAGAACCCGTGAGCCCGCCGTCGTTCCTGGTCCAGTTCGCGCCGCTGCTGAATGTATTCGGCAGCTGAGATATCTGCACCGTAGTGAATGCGCCGTAGAGTTTCCGGCTGGTACAACTCCGGTGTCTGCGCGACCCGGTCGGCGTGATAGGCATAAGACTCAGACGTTTGCACCACGCGGTCCGTCGGTACGTTGAGTTTCACCTCACGAATCTCCCCCGCCAAAGTCTGGATCAGGCCCAGCGCCCCGTCCACCGCCGCCCGAACTTCATCGTCAAGCTCATCATAAAAATGTGCTCGCGGAACCCCAATACGGAGCGTCTTCGTTCCCTCATGCAAACCAGACATGTAATCGGAAACCGGAACGTCAACACTGCAAACGTCGAGCGGATCGTATCCCGCAATAACCTGCAGCACAGCCGCCGCATCGCCTACTGAAGCGGTCAGCGGACCAACATGATCGAGCGACCACGAAAGCGGAATCACCCCGCGCGCCGACACGCGCCCATAAGTCGGCTTGATCCCCACGCACCCGCACAACGCAGCCGGTTCGCGGATCGATCCAGCCGTATCCGTCCCAATCGCCGCATAACAAAGCCTTGCGGCCACAGCAGCCGCCGAGCCTCCAGAAGATCCCCCAGCGACGTGCTCCGCGTTCCACGGATTGTGCATGTCGCCGAAAAAGCTGACCAGCGAACTGCCGCCATAAGCAAACTCATGCAGATTGTTCTTGCCGAGGATCACAGCACCCGCCCGCCGCAATCGACGCACCACCTCAGCGTCTTCCGCGGGCACGCGATCTCGGTAAAGCGCGCTGGCGGCGGTTGTGCGCGTGCCGGCGGTATCGATCAGATCCTTCAATGCAACGGGAATCCCGTGCAGCGGCCCGCGCCACTCCCCGCGCGAGATTTCGGTTTCAGCCGCCCGCGCCTCCGCCAGCGCGGATTCAGCTGTCACCGTGATGAAGGCATTCAGCGCCGGATTAAGTTTCTCGATCCGATCCAGACAAGCCCGAGTCAGTTCGACGGGAGAAACTTCCTTCCGCCTCAGCCGCGGAGCTACTTCAACGATAGTTTCCAAAGCATCCATTTGCGCGAACCGCTCATTGTAGTCGACCTTTTGTCTTTACCCTGTGTAACCCTTGTGCCCTGGTGTTTGGAGATTTCGGTCGCGAGCAAAAAAGCAACCAACCGCCGAGGCCTATAATCAAAATCGCTGTCTGCACATGGGAGGCAAAAATGGCGGAGATGACGCTCGCCCCAGTCGCAATCCACGGGTTTTTCGTCGACGGCCGCTGGATGGAAGATGGCGACATCGTCGAGGTCCGCGCCCCCTTCGATGGCAGCATAGTGGGGCGAGTTGTGCAGGCGCGGCGCGAGCATGCCGAAGCCGCCATCGCCGCGGCCGTCAAAGCCTTCGGCACCACCCGGCGCCTGCCGGCCTTTGAGCGCCAGCGCGTGCTACGCCGCGTAGCCCAGTCAATCGCCGAGCGCCGCGATGAATTCTCGCGCACTCTATCGCAGGAAGCCGGCAAGCCCATCAAACTGGCGCGCATTGAAGTCGACCGCTCCGTCTTTATCTTCAATGTCGCCGCCGAAGAGGCCACCCGCATCTACGGCGAGTATCTTCCCCTCGACTGGCAGGAGTTTACCGCCGGACGCTGGGGCATTGTGAAGCGCTTCCCGCTTGGCCCCATCGCCGGGATTACTCCTTTTAATTTTCCACTGACTCTCGTTGCCCACAAAGTCGCGCCGGCCATTGCGGCGGGATGCTCCATGGTGTTGAAGCCTGCGCCGCAAACGCCCCTCTGCTCGCTGCTTCTGGCGGAGTGCGTGCAGCAGGCGGGCTGGCCCGACGGCGGCCTCAACGTGCTGCCGCTTTCGAATGACGACGCCAGCCTGCTGATCACCGACGAGCGCATCAAGCTGATCAGTTTTACCGGCAGCGTGCCCGTAGGCTGGGACATCAAACGCCGCGCGGGTAAAAAGAAAGTTGCCCTCGAACTGGGCGGCAATGCGGGCGCAATCGTGCACAGCGACGCCGATCTCGATTACGCCGCCGAGCGCTGCATTGCCGGCGGCTTCGGCTATGCCGGCCAGACTTGCATTTCCGTGCAGCGCATTCTGGTCGAGCAATCGGTCTACGGCAAGTTCACCGATCTTTTTGTCGAAGGTGTCAAGAAACTGAAAACGGGCGATCCCATGGAAGAGTCGACCGACATCGGCCCGCTGATCCGCGAGAGTGATGCCATCCGCGTCGTGAATTGGGTGGAAGAAGCGGTTCGCTCCGGGGCGCGTCTGCTGTGCGGCGGCGGCCGCCACGGTTCCGTCGTCGACCCCACCGTGCTGACTGGCACCAAGCCGGAAATGAAAGTGAATTGCCAGGAAATCTTCGGCCCCGTCGTGACGGTCGAGCCCTACGAGAATTTTGATGAAGCGCTGCGCCGTATCAATAATTCCAACTACGGTCTGCAGGCGGGATTGTTTACTCGCGATGTGAAGCTGCTTTTCCAGGCGTACGACGAATTAGAAGTCGGCGCTCTGATTGCAGGCGACATCCCTTCATTCCGCATCGATCAGATGCCCTACGGCGGGGTGAAGGATTCCGGCCTTGGCCGGGAAGGACTCCGCTACGCGATCGAGGAAATGACTGAGCCGAAGCTGCTGGTAATGAATCTGCGGTAGGAATGCCTGTGGATGCGAGAGACTGTCTGAGAAGAACCCCAATATTCTTCGGCAAATTCAATTCTGGGAAATTTGTTTCACTCTTTTCGAAAAATACGCGACAACCCCGCACGAAATATTTATAATCTCCAGTTCTTATAGCCGACGCGAAAAAATCAGTGGGTGTTTTCTTTGCGTCATAACCATCACGCTCCCGTAAATTGGAGATCTGCTCGGTCTCATTCGTAATTTCTGAAGTTTATAAGTAAGCATGCCGCAGATTTTTCATCGCAGCACCAACACCCTGTCCCGGGCCACGATTTTTGGCGCGGTCTTCGTGATTGCTGCGCTCGGATGGGTGGCGATGGAGGTGCAGCGCTCGCCTTACGTCACCTATGCCGGAGTGCGCAAGCCGCAGCCTGTGCCCTTCAGCCACCAGCATCACGTTTCCGGGCTCGGCATTGATTGCCGCTACTGCCACACCTCGGTTGAGACTTCGAGTTTCGCCGGCATTCCTCCTACCAAGACTTGCATGAATTGCCACTCGCAGATCTGGACTAACGCCGAGTTGCTCGAGCCGGTCCGCGCCAGCTTTCGGAGCGGGCAGTCGCTGCAATGGACGCGGGTGAACCAGCTTCCTGATTTCGTCTATTTCAATCACAGCATTCATATCAATAAAGGTGTGGGCTGCAACACCTGCCACGGTCCAGTCGACCAGATGCCGATCATGTATCAGCAGGAATCGTTGCAGATGGAGTGGTGTTTGAGTTGCCATCGCGCGCCAGAAAAGAATCTGCGCCCGCGCGATCAGGTATTCAACATGCGCTACCAGCAGCCCACCGGGTCCAATCCCGTGGTGGTGGATGGGCAGAGTTATACGGATCAAATCGATTTAGGCTCCGCGCTGGTGAAGAAATATAGCGTCCGCAGCGTGAAGGACATTACCAGTTGCAGCACGTGCCACCGATGAGAATTATGGGTACTTGTCATCCTGAGCGGAGTGGGAGTTCGCGAAGCGAAGTCTCGCGCAGTCGAAGGACCCCTGCAAGTCCGGCAGTCTCACGGACCCTGCTAGGCGTTCTCACGATGCTGCCTGCGTTCACGGGAGAACTCCCCGACGCGGCAGACGAACTGCCAGCTTTGCCGGGGTCCTTCGACTCCGAAATTGCTTCGCTTCGCGAAGCAATTTCTCCGCTCAGGATGACAGAGTGTGCGATGTGGAACTGATGAAGATGGAAGAACAAGACGGCCGCCCTAAGCGCGAAGACGTTTGCCCTTCGAAGAGGGGCAAGCTCGATCTCGACTCGCTCCGCTCGCAAATCAATGAGGCGAACGAGAAGGCTGGTCCGGAATACTGGCGTAGCCTGGAAGAGCTTGCGGGCAGTCCGGCGTTCCAGGAAGCGCTTCACCGTGAGTTTCCCAAGGGTGCCTCTGAGTGGGTTGATTCCGTTTCGCGCCGCGGGTTTCTGAAAGTGATGGGAGCGTCGATGGCGCTCGCAGGGATGACCGGCTGCGTCAAGCTGCCGTCTGAGCCCATCGTTCCTTATGTGCGCCAGCCTGAGGATGTGATTCCCGGCCGGCCGCAGTTCTACGCCACGGCGATGACGCTCGGCGGCTACGCCAGCCCGTTGCTGGTCGAGAGCCATCTCGGACGTCCGACGAAGATTGAAGGGAATGACAAGCATCCTGCGTCGCTTGGCGGTACGGACATTTTCGCGCAGGCCCACATTCTTGGCCTGTACGATCCTGACCGCTCGCAGAGCGTGGTTTCGATGGGGGACCAGCAATCGTGGCAGGCGTTTTTGAACGCGATTCACGGACCACTCGCCGCGCAGAAAGCGCTGCAAGGCGCGGGCATTCGCATTCTTACTCCGACCATCTCTTCGCCCACGCTCGCCGATCAACTGCGCGGCTTCCTGAAGATTTATCCGCAGGCGAAGTGGCATGTGTATGAGCCGGTCAATCGCGACAACGTGCTCGAGGGCGCGAAGCTGGCCTTCGGCCAGCCGGTCGAGACTCTTTACGATTTTGAAACGGCCGAAGTAATCGTCTCGCTCGACGCCGACTTTTTGTACGCGGGTTTCCCGGGAAATGTCCGCTACATCCGCGACTTCGCGAAGCGCCGCAATCCCGATGGCAACATGAACCGGCTGTATGTGATCGAGAGTTCACCGACGACGACGGGAGCGAAGGCGGATCATCGGATGCCGCTGCAAGCTGGCATGGTTGAGAAGTTTGCCTTCGCTATCGCAAACTTGGTCGGCGCGGGGCCGACGGAGAATGTTGCCCTGGCTGAGTGGGGACGGTTTCCGGATGCCGTTGCTGAAGAGTTGGGTTCGCACAAGGAGCGATGCCTGGTGGTCGCGGGCGACCATCAGACGCCTAACGTCCATGCTCTCGCCCATCGGATCAACGCGCAACTCGGCAACGTTGGCAAAACCGTTTTCTATGCCGATCCTGTCGATGCCAATCCAGTCAATCAGACTGACTCATTCAAAGACCTGGTCGCGGACATCAATGCGGGTAAGGTGGATCTGCTCGTCATTCTCGGCGGCAATCCCGTTTACAACGCGCCTGCCGATCTCGACTTCGCCAACGTCCTAAAGAACGGTAAAGTTCCGGTGCGAGTGCACCTCGGCCTTTATCAGAACGAAACCGCCGAGCTTTGTCAGTGGCACATCAATCAGACGCATGAACTCGAATCCTGGGGCGATGCTTGCGCCTACGATGGAACGGTCAGCATTGTTCAGCCGCTGATCGCGCCGCTTTACGGCGGCAGGAGCGCGCTGGAGTTGGTCGCGCTGCTTTCAGGTCAGGCGGACGCCACTGGTTACGACCTCGTCCGCGCCTATTGGCAGAAGCAGCACGCTGGCCCGGATTTCGAAGCATTCTGGCGCAAATCCCTGCACGATGGGTGGATTGAAGGCACGGCCTTTGCTCCGAAATCTGTGACTCCGAAAGCGGCGCATTTCGCGCAGGCATCAGCGGAAGCAGCCGCCAACACCATCGAACTCAACATCCGCCGCGACCCCACCATCTACGACGGGCAATTCTCCAACAACGGCTGGCTGCAGGAATGTCCCAAGCCGATGAACAAGCTCACCTGGGATAACGCTGTGCTCATCGGTCCTGTGATGGGCGAGCGCTTGCAGATCAAGACTTGTGATGTGGTTGAACTTGAGCTGAACGGCAAGAAAGTTACCGGCCCGGTTTGGATTCAGCCCGGGGTTCCCGACAATTCGGTCACTGTGACTCTTGGCTATGGACGCACTCGCGCCGGGCGCGTCGGCACGGGGCAGGGCTTCGACGCTTATAAGCTGCGGACGTCGGCAGCGCCCTGGTTTGCGACTGGCTTGCAAATTCGAAAGACTGGCGACCGATATGTGCTGGCGTCGACTCAGGGCTACCAGTCGATGGACACGCCGAATGGCGATCATCGTCCGCTGGTGCGCGAAACTGTGCTCGAGGAATATCGGAAAGATCCGAATTTCGCGAAGGAGCAAGGCGAAGATCCTGCGCCGGGGCTCACGCTTTACAAGCCTTATCCCTATAAAGAGGAAGAATACGCCTGGGGCATGGCGATCGATCTGAACTCGTGCGTGGGCTGCAACAACTGCATGATTGCCTGCCAGTCGGAGAACAACATTGCGGTCGTGGGCAAAGAGCAGTGCGCCATTGGGCGCCACATGCACTGGATTCGCATCGACACTTACTACCAGTATCCAGATGAAGCGGCGCGCGATCGCGATAATCCGAAAGCGTTCTTCCAGCCCGTGCCGTGCCAGCAGTGCGAGAACGCGCCTTGCGAAGTGGTTTGCCCGGTGGGCGCGACCAATCACTCGACCGAAGGCCTGAACGATATGGTCTACAACCGCTGCGTGGGGACGAGGTATTGCTCGAACAACTGTCCTTATAAAGTGCGGCGGTTCAACTTTCTGCTGTTTCAGGATTGGACGACGCCGCAATACAAGATGATGCGCAACCCCGACGTGAGTGTGCGCAGCCGCGGTGTGATGGAGAAATGCACCTACTGCGTGCAGCGCATCAACGAACACAAGATCGATGCCGAAACCGCGTCGGTGCGCGAAGGCAAAACGATCAAAGTCGGAGATGAATTGCAAACCGCGTGCCAGCAGTCTTGCCCGGCGGGCGCGATTATCTTCGGCAACATTAATGATCCGAACAGCAAGGTTTCGAAGTTGAAGGCGCAGGCGCGGAATTACAGTTTGCTGGGCGAATTGAATACTCGTCCACGGACGACTTATCTGGCGGAAGTTGGCAATCCGAATCCGGAGTTGAAGTCGTGAGGTCGATGAGAACTCGTTGTGGAAGCAGAAGCGTACCTCAGCGGCTGAAGCCGGCATTGAGCGCACGCAATTTTCGGCACGACTGAAGTCGTGCCCTTCCCGATCTCTCTAGTTCGCTTGCACGAGCGATACAAATGAACGAGCCCTACAAAGCGACGGTGGACACGCAAGCTCCGGTGATGGAGCCGGGCTACACCTTTGGCACGGTCACGGAAAAGATCAGCGCGATTGTGCTGACGCGTCCGGCATCGAACGGATGGTTCGTGGGCTTCGGCATCGCGTTTCTGCTGACGATGATGATGCTGTATGCCATCGGATATCTGTTTCTGAAAGGCATCGGCATCTGGGGCGATACCATTCCGATCGGCTGGGGCTTTGCGATCGTCAACTTTGTGTGGTGGATCGGAATTGGCCACGCCGGCACGCTGATCTCGGCGATTCTCTTGCTGTTGCGGCAGTCGTGGCGCAATTCGATTAACCGTTTCGCCGAAGCCATGACTTTGTTTGCCGTGGCCTGCGCCGGAATTTTCCCGGCCATCCACGTTGGGCGTCCGTGGTTGGCTTACTGGCTGTTTCCTTATCCCAGCACCATGGGGGTGTGGCCGCAATTTCGCAGCCCGCTCATGTGGGACGTTTTCGCGGTCTCGACTTACGCCACGATTTCAGCTCTGTTCTGGTTCATCGGACTGATTCCTGACATGGCCACGCTGCGCGATCGGGCGACGCATCCCGCGGCGAGAATTATCTATGGCATGCTCTCGATGGGCTGGCGCGGATCGGCGCGGCACTGGCATCGCTATGAAACCGCCTATCTGCTGCTCGCCGGATTAGCGACGCCGCTCGTGCTGTCGGTTCATACCGTCGTCAGTTTCGATTTTGCGATCGGCATTGTTCCGGGATGGCATACGACGATTTTCCCACCCTACTTCGTGGCCGGCGCCATCTATTCCGGTTTTGCGATGGTGCTGATGCTGGCGATTCCGATTCGCAAAATCTATGGTCTCGAAGATTTCATCACCGAGCGGCATCTGCAGAACTCGGCGAAAGTCATGCTGGCGACTGGGCTGATCGTGGCTTACGGGTACGGCATTGAGGCTTTCATGGGGTGGTACAGCGGCGACCGTTACGACGCCTTCACGCTGTGGAACCGCTTGCATGGGCCTTACGCGGTGCCTTACTGGGCGCTGCTCACCTGCAACATTTTCATTCCGCAATTGCTCTGGATCAAGAAACTGCGCACCAGTCCGGTAGCTCTATTTCTGCTTTCGGGCGTCATCCTGGTGGGCATGTGGCTGGAGCGATTCATCATCGTCGTAGTCAGCCTTAGCCGCGACTTCCTGACCTCATCGTGGGGCATGTACTATCCCACGCGCTGGGACTGGATGACGTACATCGGAACCATCGGTATGTTCCTGGCAGCCATGTTCCTATTCCTGCGCCTGTTGCCGGCGATCTCGATCTTTGAAATGCGCACCCTGCTGCCGGAAGCGGAGGTGAAGGAATGAAGCGCGATCCGGTTTACGGCATTATGGCGGAGTTTGATTCGGCGACGGCGCTGGTGGAAGCGGCGCGTCGAACTCATCAGGCCGGCTACATCAAGATCGACGCTTATAGCCCGTTCCCTATCGAAGGACTGGCCGAGGAAATTGGTTTTCACCGCGACGAAGTGCCGCTGGTCGTGCTGATCGGCGGCATCATTGGCGGCCTGACCGGTTACCTGATGCAGTGGTGGATGTCAGCGGTTGATTATCCCATCAACGTGGGCGGCAAGCCTTATCATTCCTGGCCGGCATTCATTGTGATCACGTTTGAGATGACGATTCTTTTTGCCGGGATCTCCGCCGTGTTCGGCATGCTCGCGCTGAACGGCCTGCCTATGCCTTATCATCCCGTGTTCAACGTGCCGCGTTTCTCTTCAGCTTCGAAAGACCGCTTCTTCCTGATCGTGTTTTCTTCCGATCCCAAGTACGATCCGGCTGGCACGCGCGGATTCCTGCAAGCCCTGGAGCCGCGCTCGATTTCGGAGGTTCCCAGCTAAGATGGTGCGTCTCCGCCAAATTTTCGTCGCCGGACTGTTTACGGCGATCGCTTTGCTTTCGGGCTGCCGTCTCGATATGCACGTGCAGCCGCGGGAGAATCCGCTTTCTCGCAGCGACTTCTTTGCCGACCAGCGCTCTGAGCGGCCACCGGTGGAAGGCACAGTCGCACGGGGCGAACTGCACGAAGATACTTATTTCTATACCGGAAAGCTCGGCAACAATCCAGGCGACTACATGCCGTTTCCCGCGACAAGGGAAGTTCTTGAACGCGGGCGCGAACGCTACAACATTTATTGCGCTCCCTGTCATTCGGAACTCGGGGACGGCAACGGCTTCATTCCGTCGCGCGGCTTTGCGCGCAAGCCGCCCTCGTATCACATCCCGCGGCTGCAGAAGGCGCCGCTCGGCTACTTCTACGACGTGATCACGAACGGCTTCGGCATCATGCCCGATTACGCCTCGCAGATTTCCCCGCGTGACCGCTGGAACATCGTAGCCTACATTCGCGCGCTGCAGTTGAGTCAAGACGCGACGATGGCGGATGTTCCCAAGGGACAGAGCGTGCCCTCCGAGCCGCCGAAGTTCCGCGGCCAGCCGGGCTCGGGCGCGACGCTGCCTGTGATTGAAACTGAAATTGCTTCGCAAGACGAGGAAAAGAAATGAGCGCCGCGACCACTCCCCATCTCGATCTGACGGCGCCCGCGGTGGTGAAGAAAATCTCTCAGCGCTCGCTCGTGATCGGCATTGTCTTTGCCGCGATCGCAGTGGTGTTGGCACTTAAGCAGCCCGACGAGTTCTATCGCGCTTACTTGCTCGGCTTTATGTGCTGGCTGGGCCTCGCACTCGGCTCCATGGCGATCCTCATGATCCGCCACTTGACTGGCGGCGGCTGGGGCACGGTGATTCGCCGCATCCTGGGCGCGGCCATGCGCACGCTGCCGCTGCTCTTCGTGCTTTTTATTCCCATCTTTTTCGGAATACACCGGCTCTACATCTGGGCGCAGCCTCTCAGCAACGTCGAAGATCAGCATCTCCGCGAGCATCTCGAACAGATCACGCAGAGTTATCTGACGGCGAACGGCTTCATCGTGCGCGCCGTAATTTATTTCGCGATCTGGAACCTGCTCTCGTTCCTTCTCTCGAAGTGGTCGAAGCAAACCGACAAGCCTGGCGCTCCCGACAATAGCGGGCGTTTCAAGGCGGTCAGCGGCCCGGGCCTGATTCTGTATGGCTTTACCATCTCCTTCGCCGCAATCGACTGGATCATGTCGCTCGATCCTAGTTGGATATCGACCATTTTTGGCCTGCTGATCCTCATCGGCGAAGTGCTCTCCGCCATGTGTTTCGCGGTGGTGGTCGAGCGCATCCTGTTCAACTACAAGCCCATGTCGGAGATGTTGAAGCCCGACTTCGTCCACGATCACGGCAAGTGGATGCTGGCTTTCCTCATGGTCTGGGCCTACTTCAGCTTCTCGCAGTGGCTCATCATCTGGGCCGGCAACCTGCCTTCCGAAATCACTTTTTATCTTCGGCGTATCAACGGCGGCTGGGGCTGGATTGGGCTGTTCCTCGCGGTGTTCGGGTTCGCGGTGCCGTTCGCGATGCTGCTTTCTCGCCCGTTCAAGCGGAACATTCGCCATCTGGTATGGCTCGCGATCTGGATCATGCTGATTCGTTACCTCGATCTTTTGTGGATCATCGAACCGAATTTTTCTAAGACCGTCGCCCTGACTCTGGCTGACGTAGTTGTGCCGATCGCCATCGGCGGAATCTGGCTTTGGTATTTTTTCCGCAACCTAGGGTCGCTGCCGCTTCTGCCGGCCTATGACACCGATGCCCACGAAGTACTGCAACCGGCGCATGGGATGCATGTGTAAGTGGATATGACCGACGAAACCAAACACGAGAACGGGGCCGCCAACGGCGGCTTCGAGCACCAGGACCTGCAACCTTCCGGCGTTCTTTATTTTCTCCTCGGACTGGGCGTGGCGCTGCTGCTCTGCATTCTCGGGATCAGGGGTCTCTTCGTGCTTCTCGATCATCGCGCAAAGGCCGAGCAGCCCCCGGTAAACCCGCTGGCCACGAACGTTCCAACGGACACGCGACACATCCCTCGAGGGTATCCGCAGAGCGTCTTTCCCAGCCCGAAGCTGGAGGAGAACGAGCGCGGCCAACTGAATGGGATTCTTTTACAGGAAGAAAACACCTTGTACAGCTACGCCTGGATCGATGAAAAAGCCGGCACCGTCCGCATCCCCATCGAACGAGCCATGGATTTAATTGCCCAGCGCGGGCTGGCCGTGCGCCCGCCAGGCGCCGTCAACGAAACCGCTCCCACTGGATTGAACTCAAATAAGACCGGAACCACCGCCAGGGGTAAAAAGAAGTGAGTCGTGAAGTGAGCCTGAAAACAAACAATTCGAGTTCCGCCGCGCGAGTTTTGTTCGTGCTGACGCTTCTGTCGTCTTCCGCGTGGGGCCAGATGAATAACGGCGTAATGTCTCCCCCGGCGAACACACTGCCTCCAAAGCTTGAGAACGTCGGCATCGAGCAACATCTGAATGCGCAAGTGCCGTCCGATCTCACCTTCCGCGACGAAACCGGCGAGACCGTGAAGCTGGGAGACTATTTCGGCCGCAAGCCGCTGATCCTCAATCTGGTTTATTTCAATTGCACCATGCTGTGCGGCGAGGAACTGGCCGGACTGGCGAGCGCCATGCGGCTGATCAAGTTCGACGTGGGCAATGAATTCGACGTGGTCACCGTGAGCTTCGATCCGCGCGAAACGCCTGAGATGGCCGCCGCCAAGAAGAAAGATTACGTCGGACGCTACGGCCGCGCCAACGCCGCCGCGGGCTGGCATTTTCTTACCGGCTCGCCGGATTCGATCAACGCGCTCACCAAAGCTGTCGGCTTTCAGTATCAATACGATCCCAAGACCAATCAGTATGCGCATGCCACGGCCATCATGGTGCTGACGCCGCAAGGCCGCATCTCGCGCTACTTCTACGGCGTGGATTTTCCGCCGAAAGATTTGCGAATGGGATTGGTGGAGGCTTCGCAAGAGAAGATTGGCAACGCAGTGGATGCGGTGTTGCTTTTTTGCTACCACTACAATCCTGAGACAGGAAAATATGGCGCGATGGTGGCTAACATTTTGCGGCTGGCCGCGGCCGCCATGATTCTGATCCTGGGCACACTCTTTTTTGTTCTGTGGCGGCTGGATCGTTCGGTAAGCAGAAGGACGGCGACGAAAACAAAGACAGGCTATGCTCAATAATTTTCCATTATGGCCGGAGCAGGCATCCACGATGGCGAGCCGCGTGGATGCGCTCTACATTTTCCTGCTCATCGTCACCGGGATGATGACCCTGCTCATCTTCGTGTGCCTGGTCTACTTTGCGGCGCGCTTTCGCCACAGGCCTGGAGTTCGCGCCGAGCAAATCGAAGGCTCCACGCCGCTCGAAATCACCTGGAGCGTGATTCCGTTCGTCATCTTCATGGTTATTTTTGCCTGGGGAGCGGTCGTGTATTTCAAAGAGCGCACGCCTCCCTCTGACGCGACAGAGGTTTATGTTGTGGCAAAACAATGGATGTGGAAACTCGAACACGCCGAAGGCCAGCGCGAAATCAACGAACTGCACGTCCCTGTCGGCCGCGACGTGAAACTGATCATGACCTCGCAGGATGTGATTCACAGCTTCTACATACCGGCGTTCCGCATCAAGCAGGACGTGCTGCCCGGCCGTTACACCGTGGAATGGTTCCGGGCCACTAAGCCCGGCACTTATCACCTGTTCTGCGCCGAGTATTGCGGAACCCAGCACTCCGGCATGGTTGGCGACATCGTGGTCATGGAGCCTGCGCAATACGAAGCGTGGATGAATGGCGGCTCGACCGGGCCGCTTTCGGCGACGGGCGAGAAAATTTTCGCCGAGCTGGGCTGCTCTACCTGTCACCGCTCTGATGTGCAGGGGCGCGGCCCGAATCTGCACGGAGTTTTTGGCAAGCCGGTGCAGCTCGAAGATGGGCGCATCGTTACTGCCGATGAAAATTATGTTCGCGAATGCATCCTTAACCCCGGCGCAAAGCGGGTCAAGGGATTCCAGCCCATCATGCCGACGTTTCAAGGATTGGTGAGTGAAGAACAGGTCAACGCCCTGGTCGCCTACATCAAGTCGATCTCGGCAACGAAGGGTGAGGCGGCGAAGACCAGCGCCAGCACGGCCGTGCCCGGAGTTTCGGGAAACACCCAACCGAATGGAAGTCAGGTGCAATAAGATGCCAACCCCAATGCCTCAACCCGAGCGCGAGAATTATCTGAACAAAGAGTACGGCGTGTGGTCCTGGCTGCTTACGACTGACCACAAACGCATCGCGCTTCTCTATCTCATTTCCATTACGTTCTTCTTCTTTATCGGAGGCTTTTTCGCGCTGCTTATCCGGCTCGAATTGCTCACTCCCGCGGGCGACCTTGTGCAGGCCGATACCTACAACAAGCTTTTCACCATGCACGGCATGGTGATGATTTTCTTCTTTCTGATTCCTTCCATCCCTGCCGTGCTCGGCAACTTTCTCGTGCCTATGATGATCGGGGCCAAGGATCTGGCTTTCCCCCGCATCAACCTGCTGAGCTGGTATCTCTACATCATCGGCGGCGTGATGATGCTGCATTGCATGCTGACCGGCGGCGTGGATACGGGTTGGACCTTCTACGCGCCCTTCAGCACAAACTTCACCAACACGAAAATCGTTGAAGCCGGGCTCGCCATCTTCGTCGCTGGATTCTCTTCCATCCTCACCGGCCTGAATTTTGTCGTCACCATTCACCGCATGCGCGCGCCGGGTATGACTTGGTCGCGTTTGCCTCTGTTCATCTGGGCGCACTACGCTACCAGCATCATTCAACTGCTGGGAACGCCGGTGGTCGCCGTCACCATCGTGCTGGTCGCGGCCGAGCGCGCGTTGCATCTTGGCATCTTCGATCCCAAACTCGGCGGCGACCCGCTTCTCTTCCAGCATCTGTTCTGGTTCTATTCCCATCCCGCTGTCTACATCATGATTCTGCCGTCCATGGGAGTCGTCACCGAAATCATTGCGTGCTTCGCGCGCAAACGCATCTTCGGCTATAGCTTCGTGGCTTTTTCTTCGATTGCGATTGCGGTGTTCGGCTTCCTGGTCTGGGCGCACCATATGTTCGTGGCGGGAATGTCGGTCTATGCCGCGCTGGTATTTTCTTTGCTGAGCTACGCGGTCGCGGTTCCGTCGGCGATCAAAGTTTTCAACTGGACGGCCACGCTCTACAAAGGCTCTATCCACTACGACGCGCCCATGCTGTACGCGTTCGGTTTTCTTGGACTTTTCACCATCGGCGGCCTCACCGGACTCTTCCTGGCCGCGCTCGGCATCAACGTCCACGTGACCGACACCTACTTCGTTGTCGCCCACTTCCACTACATCATGGTCGGAGGCGCGGTGATGGGTTATCTCGGCGGGATGCATTTCTGGTGGCCGAAAATTTCCGGGAAGTTGTATCCCGAAGGCTGGGCGCGCCTGGCGGCGCTGATCGTCTTCATCGGATTCAATCTGACATTTTTCCCGCAGTTTTTGCTCGGCTACATGGGCATGCCGCGGCGCTATTACGATTACAGCCACATGCCCGAGTTCCAGGTGTTGAACGTGCTGTCGACCGCAGGAGCCACGGTGCTCGGCGTGGGATATTTGCTGCCTATGATTTATTTCCTGTGGTCGATGCGCTACGGCAAGCCGGCGCCCGACAATCCGTGGAACGCGGCTGGACTGGAGTGGAAAACGCCGTCCCCGCCGCCGACTTTCAACTTCGAGGAAGAGCCGGTCGTGACCTGGGAGGCTTACAACTACGACGAACTGGATGCACCCCACGACGACGCACCTCACAAAGAGGAGGTTCCCGTTGCCCGATAGTTCCACGGCCGCTGGCGTTCATGGAGACGCCCACAGCGAAGCGTATAACCCGGCACTCTTGCACCACTTCGCCGAGCCGCAGCAACAGCGCGATGCCGCCAGCCTGGGCATGTGGGTCTTCCTCGCCACCGAAGTCATGTTCTTCGGCGGCTTGTTCTGTGCTTACTTGGTCTACCGGCGCTTGTACTTCGGAGATTTCGCCGCCGCCAGCAAAACCATCAGCATGGGCTACGGCGCAACCAATACCGCGGTGCTGATCTGCAGCAGTTTGACCGTGGTTCTCGCCGTCTGGGCCGCGCAGACCGCGCGCCGCACGCTGCTGATTGGCAGTCTCATCATTACCATGCTGCTCGGCATTGTCTTCCTTGGCATCAAAGGCATCGAGTACGCAGAGAAATTTGAGGAGCATCACGTTCCTGGCGCTTCTTTCAGTTTCGATCACGTGCCGATCCCCGGACATCCCGGCCAGTACGCCGATCCGCACCACGCGCAGCTGTTTTTCTCCCTCTACTTCGTGATGACGGGCCTGCACGCGCTGCACATGATCATTGGCCTGGGAATTTTTTCCTGGCTTTTAACCATGGCCTGGAAGGGACGCTTTACCCCCGAGTGGCACACTCCAGTCGAGATCGGCGGCCTCTACTGGCACTTCGTCGACATCATCTGGATTTATCTGTTCCCGTTGCTTTACCTGATCGACCGGCACCCGTGAGGCTTGCATGTCTGAACCCGTATCAGCAAAATCGCCCTTGAGAGGTTACATCGCGGTCTGGCTCGCCCTGCTAGCCGGCACCGGACTCACGGTTTACGCCGCGACCCTGGATCTGGCTCCTTATAACGCCGCGGTTGCCCTCGGCATCGCTACTATCAAAGCCACGCTGGTGGCACTCTTCTTTATGCACGTCTGGCATGCCAGTGAAAAGCTGACCAAGCTGGTCGTGATCTCAGCGTTATTCTTCCTGCTTCTTTTGTTGGGGCTTACCATGACCGACTACGCCACCCGGCTCTGGAGCTAGTTTCTTCGTAGCGCCGCCGTCCCGGCGGCTCTCCGTCCGATCTGCGGTATACTCGCGCCGAGCCACCACTCACCGCCGCCCATGCCAGACCAATTCGTAAAACTCGTGCCAGACCGATCCGCGTCTGTTGATGCTGCAGGTCTAGCCGAAGCTCTTCGTGCTCAGATCGGCGGCGAAGTTCGGTTCGACCGAGGCACCCGCGCTCTCTACGCGACCGACGGCTCCAACTACCGCCAGGTTCCGATCGGCGTGGTACTCCCGCGCAACACGGACGATGTTCTCGCCACCGTAGCGCTCTGCCGCCAGTTCGGCGCGCCGCTCTTATGCCGCGGCGGCGGCACGTCTTTGGCCGGACAATGCTGCAACGTTGCCGTCATCCTCGATTTTTCCAAATACATGTCGAGGATCCTTGAGATCGATCCTGTCCGCCGCATCGCCCGCGTACAGCCCGGAGTCGTGCTCGACCGTCTCCGCGCCGCCGCCGAACAACATCACCTCACCTTCGGGCCCGATCCCGCCACTCACGGCCGCTGCACTCTCGGCGGCATGATCGGCAACAACTCCTGCGGCGTGCACTCGGTGATGGCCGGCAAGACGGATGACAACATCGAGGCTCTGGAAATCCTGACCTATGACGGCCTCCGCATGAAAGTCGGCGCGACGTCCAACGAAGAACTCGGTCGCATCTGCGAAACGGGCGGCAACCGCGGAGAAATCTACTCTAGACTGCAGAGCATCGCCGCCACCTATGGCGATCTGGTGCGCCAGCGTTTCCCCAAAATTCCGCGCCGCGTCTCCGGCTACAACTTGAATTTTCTCCTCCCCGAGAACGGATTCCACGTGGCCCGCGCCCTGGTCGGATCCGAAGGCACCTGCGTGACGGTTCTCGAAGCGACTTGCCGCCTGGTCGAGAGCCCGCCGGAGCGCGTGCTGCTCGTCGTCGCTTATCCCGACATTTATCAGTGCGCCGATCACGTGCCCGAGATCATGACGCACAAGCCCATCGGCCTCGAAGGCTTCGACGATCTTCTGGTCGGCTACACGCGAATGAAAGGGATCAACTCCGAAGGCCTCGCGCTTCTGCCCGAAGGCGGGGGATGGCTGATGGTGGAGTTCGGCGGCGAAACTGCGCGAGAAGCCGAATCGCGGGCCCGTGGCCTGATGCAGGCTCTCTCTCAAAGCTCTCATCCGCCGAACCTGTCCCTCTACACCAAGAAGCAGCAAGTCAAACGGGTGTGGGAAGTTCGCGAATCGGCTCTGGGAGCGACTTCGCACGTGGCCGGCGAGGCCATGAGTTGGGAAGGCTGGGAAGACGCCGCGGTCGCGCCCGAAAAACTTGGCGGCTATCTTCGCGATCTGCGCAAGATGTTCGCCGCCTACGGCTACAAAGGCTCGCTGTACGGCCACTTCGGCCACGGCTGCGTGCATACGCGCATCAATTTCGATCTGCAATCGAAAGATGGCATCGCCAAGTTCCGCAGGTTTATGGAAGAAGCCGCTGATCTCGTCGTCGGCTACGGCGGGTCCATCTCCGGCGAGCACGGAGACGGACAATCGCGCGGCGAGTTGCTGCCGAAAATGTTTGGCCCCGAACTCGTCCAGGCCTTCCGCGACTTCAAGTCGGTCTGGGATCCGGAATGGAAGATGAACCCCGGCAAGTTGATTGATCCCTACAAGCTTGACGAAAACCTCCGCCTCGGCGCGGACTACGCTCCCTGGGAACCGAAGACGAACTTCAAATTCCTCGCAGATCATGGCAGTCTCGCCCAGGCCACTCTGCGCTGCGTAGGCGTGGGCAAGTGCCGCCACGATGAAGGCGGCGTGATGTGTCCCAGCTACCGCGCCACGCGCGAAGAAGAACACTCCACCCGCGGCCGCGCTCACTTGCTTTGGGAGATGACGCAAGGCCGAGGCCGAGAGGATGGGATCATCCGCGACGGCTGGCGCAGCGAAGAGGTGAAACAGTCGCTCGATCTCTGCCTGGCCTGCAAGGGATGCAAAACCGAATGCCCGGTGGGCGTGGATGTGGCCACCTACAAAGCTGAGTTCCTTTCCCATTACTACGAAGGCCGCACGCGTCCGCGCAGCGCCTACGCCTTCGGAAACATCGATCTCTGGGCACGCCTCGCGTCCAACGCTCCCGGCCTGGCCAATCTGACCACGCAACTCCCGTTCCTGCGCGATATCTCAAAGCTGGTCGCCGGGATTCCAAAAGAGCGCGCGATTCCCGCTTGCGCCCCAGAAACTTTCAAGACCTGGTTTTTCGACCGCCGTAACGTATCGCCGCGAAATATCGATGCCCCGCCAGTCCTCCTCTGGTCCGACACGTTCACAAACTATTTCCAGCCGGGCATCGCCAAGGCAGCAGTCGAAGTTCTCGAAGTCGCAGGCTATCGGGTCGTCGTGCCCAGAGCCCACCTCTGTTGCGGACGACCGCTCTACGACCACGGCATGCTCGACCGCGCCGAGGCCCTTCTGCTCCAGATCCTCGACCAGCTTTCCCCCGAAATCGAAGCTGGAATCCCCATAGTCGGTCTGGAACCGAGCTGCGTGGCCGTGTTCCGTGACGAACTCTTAAATCTGTTTCCCCACGACGAACGCGCCCAAGCCTTATCCCGGCAGACCTTCTTGCTCAGCGAATTCCTCGAAACCCACGCCAAGGATTTCTCCTTCCCCCGGTTCGACCGCAAAGCGCTCCTCCACGGTCATTGCCACCACAAATCCTTGATGAAGATGACGGCCGAGGAGTCGGTCCTGCACCGCCTGGGCATCGACTTCCAGAGCCCCGCCCCGGGCTGTTGCGGTATGGCCGGCTCTTTCGGCTTTGAACGGGATAAATACGGCGTCTCGATGGCAATCGGCGAACTCGAGCTCCTCCCCGCCGTCCGCCGGGCGCCTGCCGACTGGCTGATTATCGCCGACGGCTTCAGTTGCCGCGAGCAGATCGCCCAGGGGACGCCGCGCCGCGCCTTGCACCTTGCCGAAGTCCTGCAAATGGCGCTAACAGCGGCCAGCGGCCTCCCCGGCACGCCGGACTCCCACCCTTACCCGGAATCGGCACGGACCCAGCAGCGCGAAACCGAGATCCTACAATCCATGAAGCGCGCTGGTGTCGGTTTAGCCGCCCTGGCAGCAGTCGGCGCTCTATTGTGGGGATTATCCGGAAAACACTGATTCTGCATAGTTTAGCTGAGTTTTATAGCTCGATGCTAACCCCCGCCCCTCGCCAGATCGCCTGAGTTCTGGGACAATAGGAGGTTCGCCCGCTCCTCCGGAGGAGCCTTAGGCAAAACACCACGGCGAGCCGATTCTAAGTCCGAATTCTCAGTCAGGAAGTCATGGAACCCGAAGTAGAAGTCATGGAGCCCACAGTCCGAAGTGGCGAACTCCCAGGCACCCACGTCATGGACCGCCAAACCACCATCACCGCCCCGGTCGTAGGCAAGGTTCCAGCCGAGGCCTTACCCACTCTAGTAGCCACCAAGCCGGCGGACGCGCAGCTGTCCGGCTCCGTTCTGGTGCTGATCCAGTTCGACGTCTGCGAGGAGATTCGCCTCGACCAGCTGCGCCAAATCCTGGGCGCCCGCACCGTCGATGCCAGCTTCAAGCATCTCGCTCCCGGCTACGTCCGCTATCAGCGTCCCCCGGTCGAAGAAGTCCTCGAACCGCTGATTCTTGAGAGCGGCGAACGCCTGCAGGGCGACATCAAGTATTTCGACTACGGCGTGGTCAGCGTGGTCTTCGAGGTGCCATTTTCCGGTGACTGGGACAAGCTGGTCCAACTTTCCAGCCGCTGGGTTTGGGACACCAACTTCGAGAGCCTAGCCACCCGCATCGTCAAGCAGAAGCTCGAACGCGCCGCGCCGGCGCTGGTCAAGCCTTATACCGCCGAGTGGCTGCAGGAAGACTATTTCATCTTCCACCTGCGCGAGATTGCCGGCTCACCCTCAGCCACGGATATCTTGGCTTCTGAAGGCGCCCGCATCGCTCAGGTCGTACGCGGCGAGAGCCAACCGCTTTCGGATGGCGAACGGCAGGAGATCCTGCAATCGCGCATTTCCTACTATCCCAACGACCTGGCCGTGATTGGCTGGAATGCAGCCTTCATTTATGACAGTGCCGCCGGAGCCGAGACCGCCATCCAGCTCCTGCAATATGCCAACTCGCAGTTGCTCGAGTTCCGCCATTACGACGAACTGCTCACCAAACAGCTCGAACAGGTTTATGCCTTCCTCGACCGCGGAGGCCGCGGCCTCTGGTCGCGCTGGCGCACCGCCAAGGCCGCCTCAAAACTGCACACCGTCCTGCTCGACGTGAGCGAGTTGACCGAGCGCGCCGATAACGCCATCAAGTTCTTGAGCGACATGTTTTCCGCCCGCCTCTACAAGCTCGCGGCGCTAAAGGTCGGCGTGCCCGACTACAAAGACCTGGTCCAGCAAAAGCTGCAAACCGCCGAAGAGCTCTACCGCTTCATGGTCGACGAATTTAACCAGAGCCGTGCCTTCGTGCTGGAATTGATGGTAGTCATCATCCTGATCATCGAACTCGTCTACTTCTTCCGCGGCAAGCCCATCTGAAGGAAACTCTGCGTAGAATATAAACGCCTAGAAGCCGAAAACGGGCGAGCTCCATGAAAGGCCTGAAAGACAAGCGAGTGCTGATCACCGGAGGCGCCAGCGGAATCGGCGCCGCTACCGCCGCACGTTTTCTCGAAGAAGGTTCGCAAGTCTGCATCCTCGACCGCGATTCCGCAGCGTGCGCCTCCCTTCGTCATCAGCTGCCGGCGATTTCCGAAGCCATCATCGCCGACGTCACCGACCTGATGCAGGTGGAAGCGGCGTTCGCCGAAGCGGTCCGCGCCATGGGCGGCGTCGATGTGCTCATCAACAACGCCGGCATCAGCATCCGCCGCGGCTTCCTCGAAATTACTCCCGAAGAGTGGGACCAGGTCATCGCAGTGAATCTCACCGGCGTCTTCTACGTAGCGCAAACCGCCGCGCGCCACATGTGGGAACGTTTCGCGGCGGAGCGAGGCACGGGAGTGATTCTGCAAACCGCCTCCACGAATGGAATCATGGGTTATCCCTACTACGCCGGCTACAACGCCACGAAAGCCGGCGTCATCGAACTAACGAAGTCCATGGCGCTTGAGCTGGCACCCAGAATCCGCGTATGCGCCGTGGCTCCCGGGTACGTCCTCACGCCCATGCAGCGCGCCGAGTACACCGAAGCCATGCTCGATGAAGTCAACCGCAAAATTCCCCTCCGCCGCCACGCCAAGCCGGAGGAGATTGCTGCCCTGTTCGCCTTTCTGGCCTCCGACGACGCCGCCTACGCAACCGGCCACGTCTACACCATGGACGGCGGCGAAACCGCGGGCGGCCTGGCCAGCCGTTAGGAGCATGATTGTGATCCTGAGAGAGCGCGCTCTCTGCGCGAACGAAGGACCCGGGCGAGCCGCGCGAAGGGTCGCGTCCTTTGCGACCCAATAATCGCGTGTTCGGCTCGCCTCCTTACCCCCGCGCGAATCTGCTCGCCAGTCGCACCACGCGCACCACCCGATAAAGCGGAACCAGTGCCGCGGGCAACCGAACCGCCTCCCACTCCCCGGGCCCAGGAGTAAACGTCAAGCGCATAAGAAATCGCAATCGATCAGGCCGCCGTTCGCGAAGCCGCATCATAAGCCGGAAATAAGATGTCTGCTTCGTGTCGTAGGAAACTCCAGCAGCCACGGCCGCCGCAATCTCATCAGCCAAGCCCCGCGCAGCCTGATCTGTAAGCATCGCGCTCTCGATCCCCGGCGGAATCGCGGTTCCCAGAAGCCGGTTTGCCAATAAAAGCGTGACGCGCAGGATCCGCTCGATCCCAATTTCCCGGCTTCGAACCTGCACCCGATCCCAATTCAGGTTCTCCCGTTTCAAAATCTGCGCGATGTCGCACAGCCAGATCACCCGTCCCCAAACGTGTTTCGCAGCATGCACCGCGAGCACCAGCAGCAGATCTTCGGGAGGAGGCGTTTTCACCGAGCGGCCCGCCACTGTTACCTTCACCGCCCGCTCAAACAATCCATCCATATCGAAGTCGACCGCATAGAACCGCGGCTGCAGCGCCCACTGCAATTCCAGCAGGTTCGGTCCGGCCGGGCTGTCAAAGGTCCATTCATAGCCTGCAGCGATGTAATCCTCCAACACCTCGTCGGGGATGACCAGCCGCGTCGTATATTCCAGGTCTCCCAGCACGCTCTTGATACGCCCCACGTCGCGCTTGCGGACGAAGATGTCTATGTCACCGGACTGCCGCAGCGCCATGTCGCCGTAGTAAACCTCCGACATGACGACACCCTTGTAAGGAACGGCGTCGATGCCGAGCTGATCCAGCCGGTCCACGATCCGCATCAATTCACGCGTCAGAAAAAGTGACTTGTAGATGTTCCCCTCATAGCGCCGGCGAAGCGATGCCAGCGTGGAAGAAGGAACCATGTCTGCCAACGGTGAGAGGTTCTGATACAGCAGCGAAGATGTGCCGTGATTGTCCGCCAGGCGCAGCACCATCTCCCAGTCGACTGGCTTCTCTAGCAGGCGCCGGATGCGGACGGGCGCGCTCTCGCCTGGCTCCTCCGAGCGAAGATCGACCGAAGTCGCGGCCAGCACAAGTTCCCACTCGGGGGCAACCGAAGTAGTTGGCGCATTGCTCACGGATGTCGAGCCATCTTAGCAGGGCAAGGCAGCACCCTCGCGGCCTCGGAGATCTTCGCGTTGTCGGGACAGCCGCCCTCGGCTGTCCGGCCGAGCACAGCTCGCCTCGCTCTCTTTGGCAACGCTCACCCAAGGCACCGCCAGTGGTTACTTCCGTCACCTCCACTAGCTCTTTATAAGAGCTCCATCCGGCCCCGGTTCTGTCAAACTAGGCTGTAGAAGACACTTTAAGAACAGGATCGATTAACCATTCCAGATGGAAATACTCACACCCAAGACGACGCGACGAAGCACCCGAGTGCGGGTGGAAATTCCCATCACCGTGACCAGCCTGGACCGGAAACATGTGTTCGCCGCCGAGTGCGTCGCCCTGGTAGTGAGCGCGCAGGGCTGCGGATTCCGCACCCCGCAAGCCTTACCGCTGGAAACTCCTGTGCTGCTGAGTAATCTTCCGGGCGGTGGAACCGCTTCCGGCCGCGTGGCCAATTGCCTGCCGCTGGGCAGCGACGGGAAGCAATTTCTTATCGGGGTGTCACTCTACAACCCCGGAAATGTGTGGGGGATCGCCGATCCACCGGCGGATTGGAATTGCGCCCCAGCAGCCAGTCCTGCGTCAGCAAGTCAAGGCAAGGCCGCGCCCGCCAGCAAAAACGTCTGGCCCTACAACGTTTTCTCCGGCCAGCGCGAGGCCCATCTCAGCCGGAAATAGTGGCCCGTCATCATTCGTTAGCAGCCCCACCACAGAAAACGTAGATTTCTTCCAGTGAACTCATACTGGCCACTAACCACTGGCCACTGATTTTTCGTTCTTTCGTAACCTCGTCCCGTTGCCAGCGAAGTGCCATACTCTAGGCACGATGTCCGAGACTCCAGAATCGGTCGCGCAGAGTCCATCGTCCGTAGCCTTTTCCGTCGGCAAGGACCGCCCGTTTCGCGTCAAGCTGCGCGGTTCCGTCCTGTCGCTGATTCGATTGCCCAACCGGCGCCAGGTACGAGGCAAAGTGCATCAGCTTTCGACCAGCGGCGGCCTCATGCATCTGGAGAAGCCTCTCGACGAAAAGCTGCGAGTGGAAGTCATCTTTCACCTCGGCGAGACCACCGTCCGAGAAAAAGCCGAGATGATGTTCCCCATGTGGGCCACGCAAGGCTGGCTTCAGCCTTTCCGTTTTATCGATCTGCCGGAGGCCACCAGAAAAGCCCTCGAAGCCAATCTGCTTTCGTTTGTGCAGCGCCTGCAAGGCCCCAATTCCTAAAAGCAACGAATCGCCACTCTGGAGTCCTCATGCAAGGAATCCCTCTCGTCTGCAAATAAATTAGTAGTGGCCCAGCTCGCGGACCGAGCCACCACCCCAACGGTCGGCGGGGTCTCCTTTCGATCGCTTTCCACTATTTCACAAAGTCAATCACACCGAACGTGCCCGCTAAATTGTTGAACGGACCGGCGGTGAAAAAGAGTTGGTTGACGCCGCCGTTCACATTCTTTGGCGCGCCTCCGCCAAACTCAATCCCCCAGAGCTGGTCGATGGCGATTTCCTTTCCGCTTGTGTCCTTGACCCTTCCCACGAACTGGCCGCTGTCGAGGTTAAAGGCGTTGATGGTGCCACTGTTCGTGTTGTTTGAGACGAGCAGAGTGTTGCTCAGCGGCCCGAAACCCTTGGGTGCCACGGCGAAACCCCAGGGCTGGTTCAACGGCGGGCCTTGCGCGAGCACTTTTACGAACGTTCCGTCCTCCTCGAAGAGATCGATTTGGCCGCTCGGCGCTGTCGACGTTAAGGCAAAGGATACGTAAACCAGTCCATTGATGTCCGCGACGCCGAATGGTCCATAAGTCGGCCCCAACGTGGGATCGGTGAACGTATTGACCAGATTGAAGCTTGCGTCGTACACATCGACTACGTTGTTGGCCAGGTCGGCCGCATACAGAAGATTCCCCGAAGGCCTGTTGGTGACGGCAAGGCCGGTGAATTGCGAGCCGGCCGCCGAGTTATTCACCGCGATGATCGCGTCGTTGCGATTGGTTTCCGGAGCCCAACCGCTGATGGTCCCGTCCAGGGTCGCGAACAGGAAGAACGTAGGCCATCCTCCCAACTGGAAATCCGGCGACGCATTGGCCACAATTCCAGTTGGTTGCCCCGGACCCGCGCCGCTTGCCGAGGGAATCAATACTTCCAAGCCTTCCTTGACTCCCCCTCCGGTGTAAAGTGTCGACCAACCCGAGCCTTGATCGCTGACCCAGAAGGGTCCGCCGGCTCCATAAGCCAGACCCCAACCGTTCACCTGCAGAGGGTCGACGTGTTTTGCCGCCCCTATCTGATTCGAAACCAGGTTTGTGAGTTGATACTGCGCCAGGGCTGCGTTCGAAACCAGCATCAACGCCACGCCAAGGCAAACCATGTGAGCGATCCTGCGACGCTGCATAAAAGCCTCCTCTTTTTATTGCAAATCAGAGGCAGGGGTAGGTCGGCAACCCGACATTCGAAAGGCTGGACCGCAATTACTCTGACTGCTGTTGGTGGATGCTAGGTTTACGCCAGCGTCAGTTTGTCATCACCATGTAATGAGTTTGTACAATTGTTGTCTGAGAGGCACAAAGGCTATGGCATCTCGCAATGTTGTTTTCTGGGAAGTCGACACCCAAGCGGACTTCATGCTGCCCGGTGGCCGGCTCTACGTGCCCGGCGCCGAACGTCTGCTCCCGAATATTCGCCGGCTCACCGACGCCGCCCGCCAGGGCCGCGTCTTTCTGGTCTCACATGGTTGCTTCCACTCCAAGGACGATCCCGAATTCAAGACCTTCCCACCGCACTGCATTAAGGGCACACCGGGGTCAGCGTACGTTCCAGAAGCGCTGACCGACAAAGTTGTGACCGTGGCCAACGAACCCACAGCATCTCTACCTTCCGATCTCACGCAATATCAGCAGATCCTCCTCGAAAAACAAACGCTCGACATTTTCGAATCCCGGCACGCAGACGAACTGGTAAAGCGATTTGGAGAAAACGCCGAGTTCGTGGTCTTCGGCGTAGTAACGGAATACTGCGTTCGCTTCGCCGCCAAGGGATTGCTCGACCGCGGCCGCCGCGTCTCCGTGGTCAAAGACGCAATCGAAACTCTGAAAGCGGAAGATGGAGACCGCGCCGTGGCCGAGCTGCAAGCTCTCGGAGCAAGATTTATCTCGACAGACCAAGCGCTGGCGCTAGTCGATAGACAGAACTACGGGAACCGCACATCCAAACTGTAAATCTCCTGCGTGCTCCGATCCCGCATCAGCAGCGGCGAGTCATCGGGCGCCAGCCCGACCCAGAATTCCCACGGATCGAACCCCCGCGGAATTTCCTTCAGATTGATCAATCGTTCCATCTTGCCGGTTGCCAGACTCACGCGCACCACGTCGTCGCTTTCGTCCGAATAGTCTTCCGCATAAATGTATTTGCCATCATGCGACCAGTTCTCGAAACCGAATCGCGACACGGCCAGCGGCGTCCACGTTTTTTTCTCCACGTCGTACACCATCAGCTTCGTCGAATCCGCGGAGAGGGCCGCCACATAGCGTCCATCGGGCGAACAGCGTGGACTGAAAAGATTCTCCGAGCCCGGCAGATCCGAAACCTGCGAGGTCTTCAAGTCAACCATGTGAATATTAGGCCCGGCCGCACTCCCATATTCCAGCCACGGGATTCCTGCGTACACAATTGCATTCCCGCCGGGCATCCACGTGGGATCACCCTGGTTGTGGTCCGCCGCAATCACCTCATGAGGAGCGCCCCCCTCGACCGGAATCGTAAATATCTTCCACGGCTTTCCCGGGCGCGATGCCATAAACACGATCCGTGTTCCATCCGGAGACCACCGTGGTATATGCACCTGCATCGGCGAATACGTCAGCTGCGTCCGCGAACTTCCATCCAATTTGCTCCGCCACAAAGTGAGATCCGGATGTTCGACGTACGTAACCCACTCGCCGTTGGGTTGGATGTCAGCCTCACCCGCCGACACGCCCGGAAGGTAAATCGAGAACTGCTGCGACGCACCACCCGTCAGGCGCACCAAATCGAAGCGCCGCTGCTCCCCGATCACGAACAGGCTTTTCCCATCCGGGCTCGGCGTGGGATTGCTGAACATAAGTGGTCCCACAGTAAGTTGCGTTGGTGCCACATCTGCCTTGTGAAACCACACCTTGCTGAACCATAACTTGCTGAACCAGGACGCACCGTCGCGCAGGGCCCAGATGTTCTGGGCGTGGTCGCGCGTCGATTGGAACAGAAAATACTCGCCATTTGGCGTCCAGGCTCCGTCAAACTCTTCTGCTGGCTTGTTCCACCCCGGCAACACCGGGTGCAAATCCTTCCCGTCGGCCGAAACCTCCCATAAAGAAGAAGAGCGCTGGTTGGGATCGTGAATGGTAAAGCGGAGTCGCCGCGCGTCGGGAGAAAATCGTGGCGCAAAAGGAACTCCGTGCACCGTGATAAGTTCCCGCGAATCGCTGCCGTCCGCATTGCACGTGTACAAACTCGATTTCCTTGCATACACGATGCGTTGCCCGCCCGGCGCCCACGCCGCCGCGTGTGCCAGGATGTTCCCCACCTGTCGCAGCGATCCTGCCGGCACCGGTAGCACCCAAATCGGCCATTCCGTGTCCGTGCCTTCAGCCACGCCTTTGACCAGCAATTCGGAACGTCCAGGATAGAAATCGTAGACGTCGGCGCTCGCCAGCGAGATCGGCACCGGCGCGGTCTCTCCTCCTGCGGTCGAAACCTGCATCAGCACGGAGTGTCCATTCAAATGCTCAGAAAAGTACAGGCGGGTGCCATCGGTGACCAGAGACCGCTTCGAGGTTCCATCGTTGGTAATCTGCAGCGCAGAGGTCACAACCGGCGGAGGCGCCGGCGACCTCAACAACAGTATGACCGCCAGCAACGCTAGGACCGCAACCACGCCGGCCACCAGCCACTTCGACCTCGCCTTGGGTTGCGGGTGAACGCTGTGCATAGCCGTGGCGAACAACGCCCGGATTCTCTCTTTCGAATCCGGCGCAGCCGGTCTCACAGCCGACCCGCCACTCGATCCCGGGCTTGACTCCAGTTCCCGCCGCAGCCGCTGAAAATCAACCCGCATCTCCGCCGCGCTCTGATAACGCTGTGCCGGATCTTTTTCCAGCGCCTTCCTGACAATGCGTTCCAGTTCCGGCGGCGTCGCAGAATCAAATCGCAGCGGCCAGTCCGGCACTGCGTGAATCAGAGAATCAAAAAACGCCGCCGACGTTTGCCCCTGGAAAGGCAGCACTCCCGTAGCCATCTCATAGACCACAACCCCGAAGGAGAACAAGTCAGTACGCGAGTCCAGCGGCCTCCCCAACGCCTGCTCCGGCGACATGTAAGGGATCGTGCCCAGCGCCGATCCGGGACGAGTCAGGTCGTCCGGCGAATGGGTAACTCCTCCGAAAGTGCCGCCGCTGATCTGAGCCGCGTCGTCTACCGTCAGCTTCGCCAGACCAAAGTCCAGAATCTTCGCGTTCCCGCGCTTGGTGACAAAGATGTTTGACGGATTAATATCGCGATGAATAATGCCGTGAGTGTGAGCCGCGTCGAGTGCGTCAGCAATCTCGATGCACAGCGCCAGCAGCGTTACCATTTCTACCGGACGCCCCGCAATGCGGTGCTTCAGCGGGAGCCCGTCCAGAAACTCCATCGCAATAAAGGCTTCGCCCTGCTGGCCGCCGATGTCGTAAATCGTGCAAATGTTAGGGTGATTCAACGCCGACGCGGCCTGCGCTTCCAGTTGGAAACGGGCCAGCGACTGGGGGTTTCGCGCCACTTCTTCGGGCAAGAACTTGAGCGCGACAAAGCGATGCAGCCGCGTATCTTCCGCCTTGTAGACCACGCCCATCCCGCCCCCGCCGAGCATTTCCACGATCCGATAATGCGAGATGGTCCGTCCGATCACGTAGCAGAATCCTACGTTGCTGTTTCGGGCAAGTCAACGAAACGGGCCGCGACCGGGACCGGATATGCATTGGCCGTTATCGACGGCTATGATATGTCAGCATTGCGGAATTCAATTTGCGCGCAGCAACAGGCCGGTGCGTGGGGAAAACAGAGAGAATGCGAGATAGCCGCAGGCGCGCGCCCAAAGCCGATCCGCCGGTTCCAGAAACGCGCAGTTGGCAACTGCGTCCATGGATGTCGATCGCACTTGCCGTCGTTGCCCTGTCCGTTCTGGTGCTGATTGCCTACGCCGGCAACCTGAACAACGGTTTCGTATGGGACGACAATCAGCAGATCGTGATGAATCCCGATCTCCAGCCCGGGGCGCCGTGGTCTCACTTGTTCGCAGCCGATGTTTGGGGTTACAAGCATCGCGATCAGCCCGGGCATACCAACTATTACCGGCCATTCCAAATGGTGGCGTATCGCCTTACAGCAGATTGGTTCGGACTTGAGCCGCAATATTTGCACGCTCTCAGCCTTATATTTGCGTTAGCCGCGGTTCTCGCAGCCTTTACCGTTTATTTGAAATTAATTCGGAGCCTCGCAGTTGCATTCGCCGCCGCAGCCCTGTTCACAGTCCACCCCGTCCACTCGGAAGCAGTGGATTGGATTTCCGCCCTGCCGGAGCTTGGATGCGCAACCTTCGTTCTCATCTCCTTCGGTCTGTTCCTTTCGGCCCGCAATCCAGACCCGACTCCGACGCTGCGTTTTCCTCCGCGGCGCTGGGCCTTATTCGCCCTGTCCTTGTTGGCCTTCGCCGCCGCTCTGCTGTGGAAGGAAACGGCAACGGTTCTTCCCGTCATCATCGCAGCCTGCGTGCTCTGCATGGAATCAGGCAATGTCAGAGAGCGGCTTCTCTCGTCGCTAAAGCTTAGCGCTCCCTTCTGGTGTGTGCTGGCCGCTTATCTCGTTTTGCGCTTTCGCATGCTCGGCTCTCTCGCCGTACGCCAGCGGATTTGGGATCTGACGCCACCGCAGGTCGTCTTAAACGCTTTTCATCTCATGACGCTGTACTGGTGGAAACTCCTCGCTCCTCTTCATTTGAATGCCTATCATGCGTTCTCTCCCGTGCGCTCAATTGCGGATCCGCGCTCGATAATCGGTATTGTCTTTGTGGCTCTCTCCTGTGTCGCTATCGGCTATGCATTTGTCCGCACTCCGTTGATCGCATTTGCAGCCTTGTGGGTGTTCATAACTCTGCTGCCGGTCATGAATATTTATGCGCTAGGTAGAAACGTCTTCGCGGAACGTTATCTCTACCTTCCGTCAGTCGGATTCTGTCTGCTCGTAGCAGTAGTCGCGGCTTCCGCCGTGAAGCGATTGCCGGAGAATGTCCGGAAGCCTCTATCTGCGCTTCTTCTGGTGGCAGTCGTAACCTGGTTCTCCTGGGAGACGTTCGATCGCAATCCCGACTGGCACGACGACGCAACCCTGTTCCGCAAGACTCTGGATGTGTCACCCGAAGCCCCTTTTGTGCATTTCATGGTAGCCGCCACGGAGGGCGACGGCCAGAATCCTGCAGAATCCCAATCCGCCGAAGCGCACTATCTGCAGGCGATTGCTTTGGCACGCGACGAGAATCCCCCCGACTCGCTCGACTTGGCGCGCAGCTACGAAGGCTTGGCATCTCTTTACTCCGATCGCGGCGATTATGCGCACGCACTCCAGGTACTGCACCAGTGGCGCGACGCCGTGCCGAGCGATCCCGAATTGGATGTCGAAGAGGGTCTCGTCCTTTTGAAATCAGGACGCTGGCAGGAGGCCGAGCCGCTGCTGAACCGCGCATTCGCCGCACGACCCCAAAACGAAAACGTCCTCAACGCGCTCGGCCTTCTTGCCTGGGAACACAAGCGAAATCTTGCTGCAGCCGAAAGCTACTTCACCCGCGCCCTTGCCATACACACCGCGAAAGACGATTTCCAAGCCTCGCTGCACAACAATTTGGGCGGCGTCTACGGCGATCTCCAGCAGTTTTCCTTAGCCCTCGACCAATTCCAATCTGCGGTCGCCATTTCTCCCGATGACGCGGAATATCACACGAACCTGGCGGTCGCGTTGGCGGAATTGAATCGCTACGAGGAGGCGGCCGCCGAGATTAAGATCGCGCTCAGGATTGCCCCCGATTATCCCCCGGCACGTGCGGTTCTCGATCAACTGCAGCGTCACTGAGCGTTCAGCGGTCCAAATTCTCAATCGACCGCACTGCCTCAAGAGGAAGCTCCAGTTGAGCGCTAGCCAGATCCTGCTTCATGTGCTTGGCGTCGGAAGTGCCGGTCAGCGGCAGCATCCCCACGGCGCGGGCAAAAGCAAACACAATCTGCGCGGCACTAGCGCCAGCCTGCGCCGCGAGGCTTCCGATCGCAGGATGGCGAAGCACTTCCGCATTCGCGGTAAGCAGCGAAAATCCCTGATAAACAATCTTCCGCTCGCGGCAGAACCGTCGCACCTCGCGGTCCCAGCCGAAGCGCGCGTAGCAGCGATTCTGCACGAATGCCGGAGCCTCTGACTGGGCAGCGATCATCTGCTCGAGATGCCGCAAAGAAACGTTGCTCACTCCAAGCAGGCGTGTGTGGCCGGCGTCACGCTCTCTCTTCATCGCCTCCCAGACCTCGGCATCCGCGTCGGTCCAACCGTGACCTGACGATGGTCCGTGTAACACGTAGCTGTCGAGTTGATCCGTCCCCAGATGTTCCAGCGAACTGGCCATCGACTGCGCCACCTGAACCGACAGGCTGGCCTCAGGATCGTAGGGCAGCCGGTGATCCTGACCAGGCCGGTAAGTAAATTTCGTCTGCAAAAAAAGATCGGCCCGCGTCACCATCCCCGCGCGATAAGCCGCCGCCAGCCCCTCTCCCACTCCCGCCTCAAAGTAATGCCGCCTCTGGTTGGCTGTGTCGATGCCCCGAAACCCCGTGCGCAGCGCCAGTTCCACCAGCGCCGGAGTTCGCTCTTCCTTCCACGCAGTCCCATAAAGAAAATCAGGAGCAGATGATGCGTGAGCAATTGGCATGCCGTTATTCTGCCATGAGGCCCGCCATTTAAGTCTGTGTTAGCTTAATAGCACCGCGGGCCCGTAGCTCAGTGGTTAGAGCCGTGGACTCATAATCCATTGGTCCCAGGTTCGAATCCTGGCGGGCCCACCAGCGTTTCCACTGTACATCTTTGCCTCCCGGCGTCTTCCTCGCTTACCATCTCGGCACTGCTGTGGTTTGCGGAGATCTTCGGGCAATGTGACAATGGCTGTATGCAAAAATCCTTCACCACCGCAATACACCTATTGGCGGCCGGGATGCTGCTAGGGAACGCCCTGGCGCAGCAGACCCCGGCAGCGACGACTCCACCAGCTTCTCCAGCCCCAGCTACTACTCCCAAGGCGAAGACTCCGGCGACGAAGACGCGTTCCGCCACAGCCGCAAAGAGAACTTCAGCGGCTCCTCTGGTTCTCAAAACCGAGAAAGACAAATTCAGCTATGCACTCGGAATGAATACGGCAAAGAGAATGGGCGAGGGCCTCAAGAAACAGTCGGTCCCGTTCGATGCCGCAATCTTTGTCCGAGGGATGAAAGACGGGTTTGCCGGCGGCAAGATGCTGCTCACCGATGAGGAAGCTCAGGCTGTGCTGACTGAAATGCAGAAGGAAGTGCATGAGCAACAGCAGGCGAAAATGGAGCAAGCCGCCGAAGGCAACAAAAAAGAAGGGGAAGCTTTTCTTGCCGCCAACAAAAGCAAAGAAGGTGTGGTCACGCTGCCCAGCGGCCTGCAATACAAGATTCTGACGTCGGGCACGGGGCCGAAGCCCACCACGACTGATTCCGTGGTTTGCAACTATCGCGGCACGCTGATCAACGGCACCGAGTTCGACAGCTCTTACAAACGTGGGCAGCCGGCTACTTTTCCTGTGACTGGAGTCATCAAAGGATGGACCGAGGCGCTCCAGCTTATGCCAGTCGGTTCGAAGTGGCAGCTGTTCATTCCGGCCGATCTGGCTTATGGGGACCGCGGCGCCGGCGCTGACATTGGGCCTGGCTCTACTCTCGTTTTTGAAATCGAGCTGCTCTCCATCGCCGACAAGAGCAAGGACAAAACTCCGGAAACTGGCGAGGAGAAGAAGTAGAACTTCGGCCATTATGCTTTCGGGCTTCGGCTATTGGCTGGGAGCTTTGGCCGGAGCCCGTTGACCACCCGTAGGCAATTCCGCTTCGAATCGTTGACAGCTTTGTGCGGCGGGAGTAGCGTGACCTCAGTTTGCCTTACAAAACTTAACCCTCGAGTCAGGAGCCTGCACCATGTTGTGCCGATTTTTCTGCGCAGCCGTAATTCTATGTCTGGCGGCGAATGCAGCCGCGGCGCAAGACCCCACTAAGGTGGAGCCCAAGCATTACAAGCTGCGCTTCGAGAATGCCCGCGTGCAGGTCGTCGACGTCCACTACGGCCCGCACGAGAAGTCAGAAATGCATGAGCATCCCGCCGGCGTTTCCGTTACTCTGACCGGCGGGCACCTCCGTTTCACGGACCCGAACGGCAAAATCACGGAAGTCTATGCCAAGCCGGGCGAGGCACGCTGGTTCCCGGCCCACAAGCACGAAGTGGAGAATCTGGGGGACGAATCCTACAATGCGGTTTACATCGGCCTCAGGGGCGAGGTAACGCAGGTTGGCGCCAATCCCAAGGCGGATTCTCCGGTGAACGCCGCGCAGTTGGCGAAGATTTTGGCAGAGTACGCTCAGGCGTCGGCGAAGCCCTGAGCCGCCATTAGTCCGGTCGCCATCCCGTATAATAATTCTTGGCTCAATTAGATTTCTGACTGAAGGACGTGTATGGCGCACACTGTTTTCTGCGTGAAATTGAAAAGAGAAATGCCCGGGCTGGACGAGCCGCCTTTCGACAATGATCTCGGCCGCAAGGTCTATGACAATGTGTCCCAGGAAGGGTGGAGGATGTGGACCGAACACTGCAAGATGCTGCTGAACGAATACCGGCTGAACCCTGCACGGCGGGAAGATCAAGAAGTCATCGTCAAGCAGATGGACCAGTTCTTCTTCGGGGAAGGTTCCGCAGTGCCTAAGGAGTACGTGCCTCCGACGCAGAAATGAGGGGTTGGGCCTCGGGAACTGGACGCAACAGCAGATTTCTCCTTCCGCTCGCTATCGCTCCGCTCCGTCGGGATGACAAAGCTTGTGTGGCTTCAAGGTTCGACCTCAGTTATCCAATCCTTCAAGCCTTTTGAAATGGGGCACCCATATCAGGCACCCGAGTTTCGGAGAGAGTGGCACAATACAAAGGTGTCATCGCGGAGGGAATCACTTGCGCTCAATACATCGAATAATGGTTCTAGGTTTTGCGATTCTTGTGCTTTCGAGGGCTGGCATCGCCTCCAACGCTCACTCTGATCTTTACGTTGCGACCAACGGGGAAGATTCGAATCCTGGCACGATTGAGAAACCCCTGCGAACCATTCAACATGCCGCCGACGTGGCGAAGCCCGGGGATACGGTTAACGTGCGAGCCGGCAGTTACTGCCAGCAGTTGGCGGTTAAGGTCTCAGGGAACGCGGAGCAAGGCTTCATCACCTTTCGGAGCCAGCCGGGGGAGAAGGCTGTGCTTGACGGTGGGTGCCTGACGCCGGAAGGTGAAAGCAGCATGGTGCTGCTGACCAACGTTAGCTACGTGCGCATCCAGGGGCTCGAGATACGGAACCTCCGGACCAGCGACTATCGCAGCGTGCCGGGGGGAATCCGCGTATTCGGAGGCGGGTCGCATATCGAAATCGTGCATAACGACGTGCATCACATTGAACAGAACTCCACTCACCGGCTGCGGCCGGGCAGCGGTGCCAACGGCTTTGGGATTTCTGTTTATGGCACATCCGCGACCACTCCGATCAGCGACCTGGTCATTGATGGCAATGATGTGCACCATCTCAAGACAGGATCGAGCGAATCGCTGGTGGTGAACGGCAACGTGGCTGGGTTCCGCATCACGAAGAACACTGTGCACGACAATAACAATATTGGAATTGATGTGATCGGCTTTGAGCACACGGCACCGGACCCGGCCGTCGACCGGGCGCGCGATGGCGTGGTGAGTGAGAACCTGGTTTACAGCATCACTGCGAGAGGCAATCCGGCCTACGGCGAGACGCCAGATTCCGATGGCATCTATGTGGATGGCGGCACTCGGATTCTGATTGAGCGCAACGTCATCCACGATGCGGACTTCGGCATTGAGCTGGCCAGCGAACACCGCGTGGGGAGCACGAGCCACATCATCGCGCGCAACAATCTGATTTACTCCTGCCATGCTCCCGGATTCAGTATTGGAGGCTATGACGAAAAGCGCGGGACCACCGAGGACGTGGTGATTGTGAATAATACGCTTTACAAGAATGACACCTGGAAGACGGGGCAGGGCGAGTTTCTGATGCAGTTCTATATGCGCAACAATGTCTTCAAGAACAACATCGTCTACGTGGGCGACCACGGAATAGCCATGACCAGCAAGTCTGGACGGATGGACGGTGGTGCTCCAACAGTGACGATGGATCACAATATCTATTATTTTCCTTCGGGTTCGAAAGCGGTGAAATGGTCCTTCGACACGAAAGATTACTCGAGTTTTGAGGAGTATGTTGCGGCTACGGGCAATGATCAGAAATCACAATTTGCAGATCCGCAATTTGTCGATGCCGACGCGCACAACTTTCATCTGCGGCCGGACTCTCCGGCGCGAAATGCCGGTGAGGATTTGGGAGCAGCAATAGTCGGCGATCTGGACCTTGACGGTCATCCCCGGGTAAGGGAAAAGAAAATCGACATCGGCTGTTACGAGATGCCGTAGCGGCAAGCGATCGTAAAGCCGCTAGCTGTCCTTACGGTACAAGAGGTCGCGCATGGCTTGCCTGCGGGCTTCGTTCGCTTCCTTCAAAGTCTTGCGCTCATCGGCGTCCGTGCTGCGCTTCGTAGCGGCCTCCGCATTTTCGGGCACGCTGCAGGCCGGACAACGGTTGGCGAAGCCAGGCTTTTCCGGCCTCAGCTCGAATTCCTCTGAGCAAACGACGCAGATTCGGATGGGGAATGCCATGCTCTGCCTCGACTAAAAGTGTTCCGTCTTCCCTTCCAGCAAATTGAGCGCGTGCGGAATCAGGTCCATGACTACCTGCAGAGATTCCACCGCGCCGCTGGGACTGCCGGGCAGATTCAGGATCAGAGTTTTCTCGCGCACGCCGCACACGCCGCGGCTCAACGCAGCGAACGGAGTTTTCTTCGCGCCTTCGAGACGCATGCGCTCGCCTACGCCATCGATCAGACGATCGCAGATGGCTTCGGTCGCTTCTGGCGTGACGTCGCGCGGGGCAATTCCTGTGCCGCCGGTGGTTACGATGAAGCGGACTTCAAGCGCAAGGTGTACCAGAGCATTCTGAATCTGCATGGAATCGTCTTGCACGGTTTGCGTAGCCACCACGCGAAAGCCGGATTTCTTGAGAACCTCAGCGACTGCTGGCCCCGAAATATCCACGCGTTCGCCGCGGGCGCAGGTGTCGCTGACTGTAACCACGGCGGCGGTGAGAACAACCGGGTCAGGTTTTCCGTGCGACGAAGCCTCAACTGTCGAGGAGGACATCTTCTTCCTCTTCCGGGCGGCTGCTGCTGCCCGGGCTGGTGCCAACCCCAGCGCTTGCGCTCGCGCCGCTATCTTCAGAGCTGGCAGGCTCGCCGCCGCCATCGCGCTGCGATTCGTCGAGCAGGCGCAAGCCCTCCATCAACAGGCCCTGGGTGTTGAGCTTGGTAGTTTCCTGATCGGTCTTGCCCTCGAAGTTCAGTTCGAAGTTTCCGCCGGTCCAGCGTAGAACTTTGAAGACGGCCTCATCGCCGGTCAACGACCCATAGGTTGCGTGCTTGACCTGGCCTTCGACAAAGAAGACCTCGCATTTATCGCCTTCGTGGTTGAGCTTGAGTTGGCAACTCTTGCGTCCCATTTCCAGCGACTGCATCAAGTCAATGACGTTCATCTGGGAAAGGTTGCCGCGCACTACGCCGTCTGAGGGCGCTGTCTTCGCCATCTTTTCAAGCGCGATGCGGTCGACGGTGCGCTTGATACGACGTGTGGCTTCTTTCAGAAAGAAAGGCTTGGCCAAATAGTCGTCGGCGGCATCCTGCGGCGAAAGGCGCTCATCGATATCGGCGCGGCTCGCCATCAGGATGGCGGAAAAATTTGCCGTAGCCGGACGGCTTTTCAGTCGCTCAACGAGCTGGCGGCCATCCATGCCGGGCATGCGGTAATCGCAAACCACCAGGTCGGGAGGGTCATCGACAGCTTTGAGCAAGGCGTCAGCCGCGTCGCCGGCAGCTACAACGCTCGCGAACGAAGTAAGTGCGTGCTGCAACATCCCCAGCACCATGGGATTGTCGTCGACCAAGAGTAGTTTTACGTCGTTTGCCATGGAATCGGTTGTGAAGGCGCGCTACTTCTTACTTCTTTTTACTTCTGGGCGCGCCGGTAGTCTCCGCTCTTGCCTCCGGTCTTGCGCTGTAAGACAATCTCGCGAATCTCGATCGCCTTATCCATCCCTTTCAGCATGTCATAAATCGTGAGCGCTGTAATAGTTGCTGCCACCAGGGCTTCCATTTCCACGCCGGTTTCAGCCGTAGTCGCTACTTTGGTGGTGATGGCGACGCCATTTTCGCACAGGCGAATGTCGACGGCAACGTGCGAGAGCGGGAGCGGGTGGCACATCGGAATCAGCTCTGCCGTGCGCTTGGCGGCCATGATTCCGGCCACGCGGGCTACTTCGAGCGGATCGCCTTTGGGATTGTTTGGCAGCGCCTGCAGAACGGCCGGTTTCATCTGCACGAAGGCGCTGGCCTCGGCTTCGCGCCGGGTGGGTGTTTTGCCGGAGACATTTACCATGCGGGCGCGGCCGGCGGCGTCGTAGTGAGAGAGTTTCTTCGGCATGCGGAAGTTCTATCTTACATGGGATGCGGTCCCGGAGAGCGCAGCTAGCATCGGATCAGGACGGCAGCGTGCGGAGGGAGATCCCTCGTCCCGCTGGAGAAAACGCGGGCCTTCGGGATGACGCCGGGGATTAAGGTTCGGAGTTTTAAAGCTGAGTCGCTACCGACCCATGATTGCTACCCATTCGCCTGCTTCGATTTGCTCGCGATCGGGAGGGATGACTACATAGCAATTGGAGCGGGCTTGGGCGGCGACGTCACCTGAGCCTTGCCAGGGTACGAGTTCGACTTCGGCATCCTCGTACCGGCCGGAGAGAATCGCGGGGAGGAAGCGTCTCAGTCCTGGCTTGACCCGGATTTCGGACTTCAGGCGGGCGTGCAGGAAGGTGAGCGGGCGTGGGTGTATTCCTGCGAGGGCCTCGAGTATGGGCCTGGCAAACAGTTCGAACGTGACCATGGTGGAGACTGGGTTGCCGGGCAGGCCAAAGAAATATTTGTGGTGCGCCGGGACTCGGCCGAATACGACTGGGCGGCCGGGTTGGATTTTCGCTCCGGTGAAAAAGAATTCGGCTTGTATTTCTGCCAGGACCTGTTCGACCAGATCGTAGCGTCCCATGGAGACGCCGCCGGTCATGATCAGGAGGTCAGACTGCTGGCCTTCTTCCATCAACTGGCGCAGGCGGCGCGGTTCGTCGGGAGCGATTGGCAGCAGCACGGGGTCGCCGCCGGCTTGCTGGATCTGCACTGCCAGCGAATAGCTGTTGGAGTTACGAATTTGCGTGGGGCCGGGTTTCGTATCGACTGCCACGATCTCATCCCCCGTCGTGAGTATCGCCACGCGTGGGCGAACGAATACTTCCAGCCGTGATCTGCCCACCGACGCAGCGAGTGCTGCAGCGGCTTCGTTAAGGCGCGTGCCGCGATCGAGCAGGAGGCTGCCGCGTTTGGCTTCGGCTCCCGGCGCAACGATGTTTTCGCCTGGGGCAGCGCCTTTTGCGATGTCGACGAGATCGCCTTTTTGCGATGTGTATTCGACCATGACCACGGCGTCTGCGCTCGGCGGCACCGGAGCACCCGTCATGATGGAGAAGGCTTCGTCTTGATTCAGTGCGGATGGAAGTTGACCGGGGCCGGCTTTGATTTCTCCTATCACTTTCAATTTGGCTGGAAGCTTTGCCAGATCGGAGGCACGTACCGCGTAGCCGTCGCGCGTGGAGCGTGGGAAGGGCGGGATATCGCGATCGGCAGTGATGGGCTCGGCAAGGACTCGGCCGGCGGCTTGCAGGAGGAACGTGGTTTCATGGGTCCGTGAGGTTAGCTGCGAGGCATGGTCTTCGATTACCTGCCGAGCTTCTTCGAAGGTTAGGACGAGGGATTGGCTTGGCGGAGCGGCCATGGGGAGATGATAGCGGATGCTGGATGATTTTTATTCGATACAAGAAGAACGGCTTTGGGGTACGACGTGGCCTTGCCGGGACCTCGCTTTCGGAGGTCTCGTGAGCTAGACGAGACTTGGGTGAGAACTCCCTGCGAGGATGGCGATGGCGCAGGCGGGCAAGGGGTCCTTCGCTTCGCTCAGGATGACATTCCCTCTAGGGCAGCAAAAAGATCTGCTAACGGGCGAGTTCCTGGCCCAGCACGGTGGGGTTGCTGGCGTAGGAGAGGCCGACTTCGAGATCGACTACGCGGTGGCGGACCAGTTCGGCGATTTCGCCATCGAAGTGTTGCATGCCTTCGCTTGCGCCGGCCTTCATGGCGTCGAGTAGCGTCTTGCCGTCGCGGTCACCTTTTTCGATGCACTCGCGGGTGCGGGCGTTGACCTTCAGGATTTCAGCTACGGGGACGCGGCCACTGCGGTCGGCCTTGGGCAACAGCCGCTGGCAGATGATGTAGCGGAAGCTTTTAGCGAAGCGTTCGCGCACGCTTTTCTGTTCGTCGGGCGAGAACGAACATACGATGCGCTCCACCGTTTTGGGCGCGTCCATGGTGTTCAGGCTAGAAAGCACGAGGTGCCCGGTCTCGGCGGCTTCGAGGACACTCTCGATGGTTTCGCGGTCGCGCATCTCGCCCACCAGAATTACCTTCGGGGCCTGGCGCAGCGCCGAGCGCAGGGCGTGAGCAAAGCTGGGGGTGTCGCTATGCAGTTCACGCTGATGAATCGTGGAGCTTTTGTGGTTGTGCAGGAACTCGATGGGATCTTCAATGGTGATGATGTGATAATTTTTCTCGCGATTGATGCAGTCGAGCAGCACGGCGAGTGTAGAAGACTTGCCGGATCCGGCCGGGCCGGTGACGAGCACGATGCCATCGCGCAACTTGGCCACATCCGAGAGATGCGCCGGCAGGCGAAGCGAAGCAAAGTCAGGGATGGCGGTGGGGATGACGCGCATCACGATGGCGCAACTGCCGCGCTGGATAAAGATGTTGACGCGAAACCGGGCCACGCCGGGCAAGCCGTAGGAAATGTCGCAGGATCCGTGTTCGCGCAGAGTAGTGACAGCCTGCTTGTTGTCGCCGATCAGGTCGGCAGCGATATGGCGGGTGTCATCTGGCGTTAGCGTTGTAAGTCCCGAAACCTGTACCGGGATGAGCTGGCCGTAGACCTGCACCTGGGGAGGCCGTCCGGGAGAAAAGATCAGATCGCTGATCTTTTCTGCGGCGCGCAGCATCGCGCCCAGCAATGCGGGCGTAGCCACTTTGCCGCTGCCGGAATAACCTTCCAAAGAAACTGCGATTGCGGCGATGCCAGGTGTTGCCAATTCCACTCCTCGCACAAATCCGTGCTTATTCTTAGGGAATTGCACACACCACAGACGGGAGTCCGGGTCAACCGAAGTTGACCTAATACCTATACTTTATCGCGGGGGCAGGCTAAACGTAAGGACGGTTAGGACAACGCCCTTAGTAACCGCAGGGCAGTTCGGAATACCCAGTACCCAGTAAAAAACCTTCGGCCTGCGGCCAGGCGGTTAGCCGACAGAAAAAGGGCGGCCCCGCGGGCCGCCCTATCGATCTGAATCCATACAACCTTAGTTTTTTGCGCCCTTCTTTTTCGTGCCGAAGCCTGTCTCCACTGGGGCCCCGATGCTTGTCAACATCTGCTTGGCCACGTCGGCGTAGGGGCCGGTGGGCGCCAGCGCGAGATATTTCTGGAAGGCTTCCGCCGTGCCTGGGGGTGCAACCATCTTGTTGCCTTGCAGCGTAGCCTTGCCGATCATATTCACGCCCTTCTGATAATAGGCGTCCGCCTTGTTGGGATCGGCAGCGATACACTTATCGAAGGCCGCGATAGCGTCATCGACCTTGCCCGCATTGGTCAGCACCGCGCCGATATTGAAGTAATAGGCTGCGGAGCCCTCAGGATTGAGTTGGGCCGCCTGGGTGTAGGCTTTCACGGCGTCATCGATCTTGCCCGATCTGGCGGCAGCATCCGCCATATTGTTGTAATACGCCGCCAGCTTCTTGTTATCGTCGGCATCTTTCTTCGTTTCCATGGCTTTCTGCTTGAGATCGATCGCCTTCTGATAGTCCGCCACGGCCTCCTGGTAGCGCTTTGCCTTCTCCGCGGGATCGGTCTGTTTAGGCCCCGAGCCGCGATAGGCATCGGCAAGTTGCGCCCAGATCACATCGCGCGTGGCGTCGATCTGTGTGGCTTCGGTTAAGGTGGCGATCGCGGCGTCGTAGTCTCCAGCCTTGGCGGAAGCGTTGGCGGCAACGATCTTGTCGTTCAAAACCTTAATCGTGCTGTTTTCCTTCTTGGCTTTCTCTTCGGCCTCCTGCCTCTGTTTGAGTTGTTCCGGAGTCAGTCCCACGCCCTGGGCAGCCTTCTGCTGCTCCTTCTGGAGGTCGAAATCGAGAGTGTTTTCGTCCAGCGTGACCGGAAATCCTTTGACCGGGAACAGTACCTTGTTCGCCTTGGCGTCATCGGCGTTCCTATACAGGATCACGTCGTACTTGCCGGCAGCAATGCCCAGAGAGAAATACTCGCCCTTCTTGTTGGTCTTGAGAGTGTATTTCTGGCCGTTGTCGAGGTTGTTGTAGACCACGACGGCATCCGCGATGGGCTTGCCATCAACGTCTTTGCACACGCCCTTGACCGTTCCAGACTGGGCGAAGACCGGGGAAGCACAGAGTCCCAGCATTAAGAGAACAAAAGCGAACACGGCATAATATGTCTTCATTTTGGCCTCCCGGCGCAAAACATTTTCGATTAATCGAGTTGCGATGGTTGATTAAGACTCGGCATGAACGGATCTGTTTTCAGTCAACCATCAACCATCACAAAATTTGACGATCTCAAAAACTCAACGATCTGTTTCCTGACATGCGTTCTCAGCATACGGAATCGGGTCCCTGGCTCCCGCAGCCGCAAACGCGCGCAGCCGCAACATACAGCTGTCACAGACGCCGCACGCCTGATCCTGACGGCTGTAGCATGACCAAGTTAAATCGAAGGGCGCGCCCAATTCAAGGCCCAGGCGCACAATTTCAGATTTGCGCATACGGACGAGCGGCGTGACGATCTCGATGGTTCCTGCTTTCGTACCCGCCTTGATGACCTGGTTGAACGCTTCGTAATACGCTGCACGGCAATCGGGATAGCCCGAACTGTCTTGTTCGACGGCGCCGATATAGATCTTTTCCGCTCCCAGCACCTCAGCCCAGCTTACCGCGACGGCCAGGAAATGGGCATTGCGAAAGGGGACGTAGGTGACCGGAATGTCATTGCCCGGCGCGTGAGTGACTGGGTCTCCGGTGGGAACGGCGATGCGTTCGTCGGTGAGCGCCGAACCTCCAATGGCGCGCAGAGCCTCGTTGCGTACGAGCAGCGTGTCCCGGATGTTGAGGCGCTGGCAGATTGCCAGGAAGGATTGGCGCTCGCGGGCTTCCGTGCGCTGGCCATAGCTCACGTGCAACGCAGCGGCGGCGTGGTCGCGGGCCGCGAGCGCGGCGCACACGCAGGAATCCATGCCTCCGCTGAGCAGGACGACCGCACGGGATTTGGTTGGGCGCGTCATGACATGCTGGCAATTGCTGATGGTTGCTTGCTGCTTGTCGATTGAACAGCGCTGCAGCCCAAAGAGTCTTGATCAGCAACCAACAATCAGCGACCAGAAATTCCTTAAACTCCCTTTAACGCCGGATTCCAGATGAATTTGTGCAATTGCAGCCCCAGACGGGCTGGCACGTCATCGGCGAGCATCCACTCGGCTAATTCCTGGGGATCCAGTAAACAGTGCGAACTGTCGCGTCCCCCGGTTGCATCCTTGCGAAAAGCCGGGGAGAACAGGACTGCATTCACGCGCTGCGCCAGACGATTCCGATTGGTGAAATCCCTCGCAAATTCGTAATCCGCGCGGCCGCTCAGCACAAACTTGATTTCATCATGTGGGTTGAGAGTTTCGAGATTCTCGGGGCGGAAGGTGTCGGCTTCGCCCGAGTTTGGACACTTTACGTCGACGATTTTGATGACTTCCGCGGGCACGCGATCGAGTGGCCGCTCACCGCTGGTCTCGAGCAGGACTCGATAGCCGCCTTCCAGCAGTTGCCGGATCAGCGGCAGCAGTTCGCGCTCCTGGAGCATCGGCTCGCCCCCGGTAATCTCGACAAGGCCCCTGTCGGGGCTGAGACGCTTCACCTCGTCGAAGACTTCTTCGGTAGTCATCTTGCGTCCGCCCTGGAAGGTGTACTCGCTGTCGCACCATGAGCAGCGCAGGTTACAGCCCGTGAGGCGCACGAAGATGCAGGGCAGGCCAGCGTGGGTCGATTCACCCTGCAACGATTTGTAGATTTCCGTTATCTGCATTTGCGAGTAGCGCCGGCAGCCTGCCCTGAGCGAAGCCGAAGGGTCTCGCCGGCCCGGGCGCGGGCGGGACGCCCGCTGGACAGCGGCGCTACGACTCTGAGTATTTTGCTGTTGTCGTATCGGTCTCGAACACGGTCACGTCTTTTACGCGGACGCGGCCGTTCGTCACGCTTTTCAGTCGCGCGTTCGACTCGTCATAGAAATACTTGGCCAGATTTTCAGCCGAGGGGTTGATCACAGTAAAAGGTTCGATGTCGTTGATCATCTGGTGATCGAGCCGTTCAATGACGTGCTTCATGACCTCGCGCAGGTCCTTGAAATCGAGCAGCAGCCCGGCCTTGTCCAGCTCCGCGCCGGCCAGCGTCACCCGAATCTTGTAGTTGTGCCCGTGCGGATTTTCGCACTTGCCCTTATAGTTGCGCAGGTAATGGCCTGCTGCAAACGTATCGTCAACCGTTACTTCGAACATGCATCCCTCAGCGGCTTGGCGCGAAACAGGTCGAGCCGCGTTCCATGGCGAAACGTCTATTGTAACGCGCATTGACGCTATGCAGCTTGACTGCCTGCCGTCTCTAAAGGTAGTTTGCCTATTCGTTTATTTCCTTGTCGAGGAGCACGTATGCGTCGCAACGTATTCGTCCCAGTTCTCATCACAGCAGTGATCGCTGCTAATCTTGCCGCTCAGAGCAAGCCCGAGGCGCCACCGGAGTACGTCGTCAAAGAGCACTACACAAAATACGAGTACAGAATTCCGATGCGCGACGGCGTGCATCTTTTCACCTCGATCTATGTGCCCAAAGACACTTCTCATGCCTACCCGTTTCTGATCAACCGAACTCCCTACAGCGTGGCTCCGTACGGCGTGGATCTGTATCGCACTCGGCTCGGACCGTCACCCGACTTTGACAAGGCGGGGTACATCTTCGTCAACCAGGATGTGCGCGGCCGCTACATGTCGGAGGGTACATTCGTCGAGATGCGCCCGCACATCGACAACAAGAAATCCAAGCAGGATGTGGATGATGCGAGCGACCTTTACGACACCATCGACTGGCTGCTGAAGAACGTGCCCAACAATAATGGCAAGGCCGGCATCTGGGGCATTTCTTACCCCGGATTCTTCACCTCGGCCAGCATCATCGACTCACATCCGGCGCTCAAGGCGGCTTCGCCGGAGGCGCCGATGACCAATCTTTTTATGGGCGACGATGCCTACCATGGCGGGGCATTCATGCTCAACGCCAACTTCGGTTTCTACGTTTCTTTCAAGCCGCAGGAGAACCCTCAACTTCCGTCGAAGACCCCCGTGCCTTTCGATTACGGCACGAAAGACGGGTATGAGTTTTATTTGAACGTGGGTCCGATTGGCAACCTTTCAAAATATCTTGAAGGCAAGAGTGCGCTGTTCGACGATCAGATGCACCACGACACTTACGACGATTACTGGAAGGTGCGCAATCTGGCGCCGCATATGAAGAACATTCACTGCGCGGTGCTCACCGTGGGAGGGTGGTTCGACGCCGAAGACCTGCAAGGCCCGTTCAGCACCTTCCACGCCATCGACAAGAATAATTCCGGAATCTTCAACGCGCTCGTGGTCGGCCCCTGGGTTCACGGTGGCTGGTACCGCTACGACGGCGAACATCTGGGGCGGGTGGAGTTCGCTGCAAATACTGGAGATTATTACCGGAAGAACATCCTGTTTCCGTTTTTCGAGCAGTATCTGAAAGGCAACGGCGACACGAAACTTCCGAAAGCCTATGTCTTTGAGACGGGCACGAATGTGTGGAGACAATATTCTGCATGGCCTCCGAAAGAGGCTGAGACGAAGACTCTCTACTTCACCAGGGGCGGCGGACTGTCGTTCGATCCTCCCGCTTCCGACGAACCCTCTTTCGATGAATACGTCAGCGATCCCGCCAAGCCTGTGCCCTTTGTGAATTACGTTTCGACGCGCGTGCCGCAGGAATACATGCTCTCGGATCAGCGCTTTGCCTCCGGCAGAACGGACGTTCTGGTTTATGAAACTCCGGTGCTGCAGGAAGATCTGACCATTGCCGGGCCCATTTCGCCGCAGCTTTTCGTTTCCACCAGCGGCACAGATTCTGATTGGGACGTAAAGCTGATCGACGTTTACCCCACAGATTATCCCGACAGCAAAGTCGATGCGCCCCGGCCGGAGGATAAGGATAAGCCCTCAACCGATGTAGGTCCGCCCAGTTTCACCATGGGTGGATATCAGCAACTGGTGCGGGGCGAGCCTTTTCGGGGAAAGTTCCGCCACAGCTTCGAAATGCCTGAGGCCTTCACCCCGGGCAAGGTCGAAGAAATAAATTTTACGATGCAGGACGTGAATCATACCTTCCGTCGCGGCCACCGCATCATGGTGCAGATCCAAAGTTCGTGGTTTCCGCTCACCGACCGAAACCCGCAGACCTTTGTCGACATTCCCAACGCCAAGCCCTCGGACTTTGTGAAAGCTACCGAGCGGCTGTATCACGCCAAAGGCGAGGCTTCGGGGATTGTGGTGGGCGTGTTGCCGAGTCCGGCAATGGCGGAAGAACACAAATAGAAACTAGGGTCCGTCCGAGGCCTGGGCATTTCCACCGAACTCTGCGGTAGAATGACGCCCATTCGCCTCGCTACTGGGGTTCGACCCGCGCCTGCGGGATTACTGCGGGGCCATGAGGACTGGTCACGATGAACGTCCTGTTGCTTTCCATGCCGGATTCCTTCGAACATATGCCACCGGTCGCGATCCGCATGCCCAACGGGGCGCTTACGTCGCTGGCCGGAAACGTTGATCCGCATCACCGCGTCGCCGTGGCTGACTTAATTCTGGTTCACCGGCGAGTTCGCGAGACTGTCACGCGGCTGGTCCGCGAACTTAATCCGGAAGTCGTCGGACTTTCCATCATGACGTTTCAGCGGCGGACCGCCGGCCGCATTATCGATCTAGTGCGCGAACTGCGGCCGGGGGTGAAGATTGTGGTCGGCGGGTATGACCCCAGCCTTGCGCCCGAAGCTTACCAGAACATGGGTGTCGACTATCTGGTGCGCAGCGAGGGGGAAGTTACCTTTCGTGAATTGTTGCGGGCGCTCGAGCAGGGCTCCGAGTTCGAAAAGATCGGCGGTCTCTCTTACAGAAAAGGCGAGATCTGGGTGCACAACCCCGCCCGCGCGCCGCACCGCCTGGAAGACAGCGAGATACGCCTGCCGAAACGAGATGCGCGTGTGCTCGACGGATACACCATGCTGGGCCGGCAGGTGGATGTAATTGAGACCTCGCGCGGGTGCACGTTCGATTGCAGTTTCTGCTCGATCATCGAAATGCGCGGCCGCAACTTTCATACGTACTCTTTCGACCGCGTCTTGTCAGACATTCGCGATGCCTACGAGCACGGGGCTCGAACCATTTTTCTGGTGGACGACAACATTACGTTGAACGTCCGGCGGTTCGAAGCGCTGTGCGAGGCCATCATTGCCGCCGAGCTGCACAAAATCGATTACTTCGTGCAGGCCATGACCTCGGCCATCGCCAACCACGGCGACACTCTAGCGCCACTGATGCGGCAGGCTGGGTTCCGCTACGTGTTTCTCGGCATCGAAAATATTCTGGAAGGCGATCTGGAATTTCTAAAGGCTTCGGCTAAGAATACGGAGCGCAGCAATGGCCAGAAGACTGGGAACGCCACCCTCAAAGCCATCGATTACATCCGTCGCAACCAGATGTATGTGGTGGGCGGACTAATTGTGGGCAGCCCCGGGGACACGCGCGAATCGATTGAAGCGAACCTGGAATTTGCCCGGCGCTACGTGGACTGGCCCTACATTCAGCATCCCACCCCATATCCGCGCACGCCCATGACGAAGGACTTTCGCGAGCAAGGCTTGATCATGAATGAGCGGCTCGAGGAATACGACGGTACGACGGCCGTGGTGCGTACCGAACATCTGCCGGCTGAAGAGGTGGAGTTCCTGCGCTGGAAGGCCGAGCGCTGGATGAAAGTTCATCACATTCCTGTAGCGCTAAAGCATGATCCGAAATTTGTTCTGACGACCGGCTGGAAGATGTTGGGCCACACTTTCCGCGGAAGCTCGATCCGCTCCGTGCTGGGGCTGGAGAGCGACCGGAAAGTGTTTGAACGCTATCGGAAGATTCGACGGGCGGAGCGGGAGTATGTTTGAAGGAAATGCGATTATCCCGCCTGCGCGAAAGTTGAGTCCAGTTTCGACTTAGTTTTGTATTCCGAAAAACTCTTCGACGACGCCCATCTCTGTAGTCTTCTTATAATTTGGCAGGCTCTCGATGAACACGCGGCCATACTGCTTTTTCAGGATGCGGTTGTCGAGCAGAACCAGCAGGCCGCGATCGTGCAGCGAGCGGATCAGGCGTCCGAAGCCTTGTTTCAGCGTGATCACTGCGGCCGGCACCTGATATTGAAAAAAGGCGTTGCCGCCATCGGCGTCGATCGCTTTCACCCGTGCGGCAACGACCGGGTCGCTGGGAACGGCAAACGGCAGGCGGTCGATGATCACGCAACTCAGTTGCTCGCCCTGCACGTCGACGCCCTGCCAGAAGGATGAAGTGGCGAACAGCACTGCATTCGGCGTGAGCCGGAACTCCTTGAGCAGTGCGCTCTTCGGCGCGTCGCCCTGGCGCAGCATGGGAAATTCTAATTCTCCCAGCAGCCGCTGGTAGACGTCGTTCATCTGAGCATAGCTGGTGAAGAGCACGAAAGCGCGACCGCGCGTAATCTCCAGCAGCTCGCGAATGCGCTCCGCCGCCTGTGCCGTAAACTGCGGGGTTCGCGCGTCCGGAAGATCGGGCGGGACATAAAATAGAGCCTGATTCTCGTAGTCAAAGTGCGAAGGCAGGACTGACTCGCGCGCGTGCTCGAGCCCCAACCGCTGCCGGATGTATTCGAATCCTCCGCCTACTGCAAGCGTCGCCGAAGTGAGGACTGCGCATTCCAGCTTCGACCACAAGCATTCGCGCAGGATAGGGCCTACGTCGATTGGAGTGGCCTGCAGGAATACATTCTGCCTTCCGGTTTTCTCCGTGCCTCTGTGTCTCTGTGGTGAATTGCCTCTTGCACCGCGCCGCTCGATCCAAAAGACGGTATTTCGGTCGTCGGATTCCATGGCGAAGGTGAGCTGCACTTGAAGCTCCTGCACGCGCCGCACGAAGTTGAAAACTTCCTCCGGCTTCTGCGGCAGGCCTTCGAGTTCGCCCGCCAGCCGCGTCAGAGCCTGATTGAGCGAAAGGAATTCGTCTCCGTTTTCTTCCAGAAACTCGCGGCGCGTGTCGAAAGCAAAGCGTCCTTCACCCTGCGGCAAAACCGAGAAAAAGAACTGCGCGCGCTCCCGCAAGCTTCCCAGCGCTCCTGAAAGCGAAGCTGAAAGCATCCGGTTATGTTGCAGCGACGTTTCCACGTCACGCGCCAGATCTTCCACGCGCAGGTTGCTCAGAGAGATTCCGAAATAGTTCCCTGCTACATCTTCCAGCTCGTGCGCTTCATCGAAGATGACTGCCGCGGCTTCTGGCAGAATACCCGCGTCGGGCGCGCCCTCGGCTTGCAGCTTGATGGCAAGATCGGCGAAGAATAGATGATGGTTGACGATGATAATGTCGCTCTCCATCCCGCGACGGCGCATTTCGGTGACGAAGCAGCGCTCCCATTCGCTGCACTTCTGGCCGATGCAGGCTTCGGCTCGTGCGTCCAGTTTGTGCCAGAGAGCGCTGGCCTCGGGAAGCTCGGCGAGTTCAGCGCGATCGCCTGTCCCAGTTGTCTTCTCCCACGCGGCAATCGCCCGATATTGCTCAATTTCCTCCAATCCGCTGAGCACCGGCTGATCAGTAAGGTCGTAGAGTTTCTTGCGGCACAAATAATTGTTGCGTCCTTTCATGTAGCAGACTGAAAGCCGCCCTGGGCCTTGCCCAAGCTGGGCGGCGGAGTCGGTCATCGCCGCATTGCCTCCAAAAAGCGCGTGCTCCAGAAATGGAAGGTCTTTGTAGAAAAGTTGTTCCTGCAGATTCTTGGTGCCGGTGGAGATGATGATGCGCTTGCCCGAGCGAATCACCGGCATCAGGTACGCCAGAGTTTTTCCTGTGCCGGTGCCTGCTTCCACAATCAGGTGGCGCTTTTCTTCCAGTGCCTGCTCGACGGACTGCGCCATCTGCAACTGCCCGCGGCGGAATTCATACGCAGGATGGGTGCGCGAGAGCACTCCTCCAGGAGCGAAGAATTGGTAGAGAGATGCATCTTTTGCGCTGGGTGGAGGACTGCCTGCCTTCACAGGAGACACGGGTTGGGAGCTTAGAGCCACGGGAGTCTCTATAATAAGGGTTCCCGGCTTTCAGTAGACGATTGCCCTATTTTGACGCAGCCCACCTACAACTCGACCAGCACTATCGCCACCACTGCAGCCGGAGTTCCGACGCTCGCCATCGTGGGCCGGCCCAACGTGGGCAAGTCCACGCTCTTCAACCGCATCGTCGGCTCGCGGCGCGCCATCGTTGGCGACGAACCTGGCATCACGCGCGATCGCCTCTACGGCGACGCGGAATGGCGCGGCCGGCGCATCCGCATCATCGACACCGGCGGCATTATTCCCGAAGACAAAGATTTCATTCCGTCGGAGATATACCGCCAGGCGCGGGTTGCGTTCGATGAAGCCGCTGCGATCGTCATGGTGGTCGACGGCCGCGCGGCGCTCGCCGGGCCCGACCTGGAACTGGTTCGGCTGCTGCGTAAGACTGGGCGTCCGCTTTTTCTCGCCGTCAACAAGGCTGATTCTGAAAAGCAGGCGTCTATTGTTGATGAGTTCCATCGTCTGGGAATCAAACGGATGTTCCCAATTTCCGCCGAACATGGGCGCGGCATCGATGATCTGCTGGACGCAGTGTTTGAGATCTTGCCGCCGGCAGAAGACCTACACACAGGGGACACAGAGGAACCACAGCAAGAACCACCTCATGCAGGAGACGAATCGGCCGCTGAGCCTGAGCCCGTTTATGAAACCAAAGTCGCCATCATCGGTCATCCCAATGTTGGCAAGTCTACCCTGTTGAATCGCCTGACTGCCTCCGATCGCGCCATCGTCTCGCCGATTCCCGGCACGACGCGCGATGCGGTCGACGAAATCGTTGAACGCGATGGCCGCCGCTTCCGCTTCATCGATACCGCGGGCATTCGCCGCAAGGGCAAAACTCATCTGATGGCGGAGAAACTTTCTGTGGTGATGGCGCGCAAGCATCTCGAAGCCGCTGACATCGCGCTGCTGGTGATCGATGCCACTGAAGGCGTGAGCCAGCTCGACGCCGCTATCGCCGGCTACGCCCACGAGAGCGGACGCTCGATGATCATCGTCGTCAACAAATGGGATCTCGTCACCACCGGTGCGCTAAAACCTGGCCGGCCATCGAAAGCCATGCGGATGCGGGAAGGCAAGCGCCCGGGCGACCGTGACGCCTACGAAGACCGGCTGCGCCATGATCTTAAATTTCTGAATTACGCGCCTGTCGTTTTTGTTTCCGCAAACACCGGCAAAGGTACGGAGAGAATCCTCCCGCTGCTCGAAGAGGTTGCCATCGAGCGCCGCAAGCGCATCCCTACATCTGCGATGAACCGGTTCATTGAGACTGTCGACTTCGAGCGCGCGTCCGTCCCCATGCGCTCGCGGGTGAAAATTCTTTACATGACGCAGGCCTCGGTGGCACCTCCGACGTTTGTGCTCTTCACCAACCGCGCCGTGAAGCTGCACTTTTCGTACCAGCGGTTTCTGGAGAACCAGATCCGGCAAGCCTTCGGCTTTTTGGGGACGCCAATTTGGATTAAGAACAGGGCTCGGGACTAGCGTCCTACACGGTTAACGCCCGCGTTCTCACTCACCGGCGACCTGCCAATCCATCGTCAGCAGCCCCACGCGCTGCACACCCGCGTGATGTGCCACATCGATCACGTCGGCCACGTATTGGAAGTCGACGTCGGCATCGCCGCGCACGAAGACGACTTTCTCGGCGCGCCTCAAATAGATTTCTGCGAGGCGCGTTTCCAAATCCTCCCAGCGCACGTCCTCCTGATTGATTTTCACGGTCGGCTGCTCATTTTCCTTCGCCCACACCACCTGAATAATGACCGTGCGCGATTGCGACGATTCCGCCGTCTGTTTCTGATCCTGTTGCGGAATCTGGGTTGTCTCTCCCTGCTCTTTGTCCATCGACACCACGACCATGAAAACGATGATCAGGGTCAGCAGAACATCGATCAGCGGAGTTACGTTGATCTCGGGTCCGCGCGCACCACCGCCTGCCATTGAGAACGACATAGAAAGCTCCCCGGCTCCTGTTCCGTCTTTGGCACGCGCGTGTCTGCAAGATCAGACACCTGGAAAGGCGCGAGAGTTCCCTCGCGCGGAAAGGGGCGAGAAATCTGCCGTGTGCCGGCGCAGGCAAACTGCGGATTCCTCGCTTCGCTCAGAATGACCCCACGAGTTCGGCCCGGCAGCGGAGCACTTATCCGATCGGCTCGGGTGTGGGCGACAGGGGCGGAGGCTCCGGAGGACGCGGAGGAGCCGCACCCTGAGGCGCGGCTGTGGTGGACGGTGGGTAAAGCGCGGCGCTCAGCGCGGGATAGCGCGCCGCGAAGAAATAGATTGAATACGCAGGAAAGAACACGATCACAGGCACTGAGACCAGGGCGATTACATAGAAAAAAACCGCCAGCAAAACGCAGCCCACTACAACCGCGACCGTTATCGTATACGCATTCCAAGTGAGCCCGGCGGTTTCCCCAGTAACGATGGCAAGGATGCTGAACAATGCCGTAGGGATCGCGATGATCAAGCCTAAGATCACCGTGGCAATTCCAACTATGATGGCCGCCCCGATGGCCATCACGATCTTCATTCCGATGTAGGCGGCGTAGCTTCCTTTTTCAGCCTTCATCATCCACCACAGCCGTCGCCATCCCTCCATCACGCCGACGTTTTCTAAAGCCATTTGCGGGATGACGAAATCCTTGGTCAACACGAAAATCACCGCCAGGGCCAAAACGAAAATCAGCACCGCAAAGAACACAAATATCCCGCTCAGCACCAGCGGGACCATGTGCGCCTTCGGCTCCTTAAACCATCCCGCGGCAAAGGCAAACCCCGCTGGAATTCCAACCAGCACGATGAGGCCACCCAGCGTAACCGCCAGGTAGGCCAGCTTCCATAGAAAGTATCGCAACCCCGGCCCTTGCCTGCGGCTCCAGCCCTGGCGAATGTGACACTCTTTCGCCATGACGCTGTCGAACAGAATGAAGCGCATTACGCTGCTTATGTATATCAGGATGATTCCCAGCACCAGGCCGGCGACAATCAGCACGGCGATCAGGCCGGCTAACAACGCGGGATCGATTGCCGGCCAACCTGAATCCATAAAGTGGCGCGTGGCTCCCGGATGTTGATTCCAGTTGAAGTTGTGACTGTTACATCCGCCGCCGGAGCCGAGTTCGCCGGCCAGCAAGCCGACCAGCGCCAGCCTGGTCCATTGGCCGAGGCGGAAAGGCTGGAAGAGTTGTTTCTTCGTGTGTTCAATCGCGGGATAGATGGCGTCCACGGCGGAGAATGTCAAGCGCGCACCTCAGCGTCAGTCGAATGTGGAGGAAGGTACTGCAAACAGACTGGCGGGTCAAATAAATTATCGAGGGGCGCGAAGGATCTTTTCCATGGTGAACAGCGGCGTTCCAAAGAGATCGTGCATGCCGTCGGCTGTGCGATGAAAGCCGAATCGTTGGTACAGACGGATCGCTGAATCGAGGAACGGAGTCGTGCTAAGGAACAGTCGAGTGCAGTCCTGGCTGCGCGCCCACACTTCAACCCGTTGTAGAAGTCTCGTGCCGGCTCCCGATCCTCTGGCGTTTGGGAGCACGGCCATGCCGCGAATATAGATTGAGTCTCCCTTTACAACGGCAGCTACCGTGCCAAGCACGGCGCCCCCGCGTAGTGCCACCCAAACCGGGCCTTCCAGCATGCGGTCGAGGATCTGGTCGCTCCCTAGCGCGGTCGCCGAAAAACCGCCGTCGGTGTACAGTGCCCTGAACTCCGCAAAGGACTCATTCAGCACCGTGGCAATCGCCGGCGCATCTTCCGGGCCGGCACGACGGATCTCGATTTGCGTTGCTGCGTGCATCTCACCGCTAATGCGCTTGTTCTCTGGCAGCTTTTGCGATTCAGCCCCTCGCGGCTGTCGCTGTAGTCTGCTCCAGCCACTCTTCGAAGTGTTTCAGGGCCAACTGACACTGCAATCGGTGCCGCTCTTTCCGGTCGCGAATTTTCTTCTCCAGCGCGGGCAACAGATCAAAGGTAATATTCGCAGGTTGAAAGTTTTTGGCATCCGCGTGAGTTACATAGTGGGTAAGTGATCCAAACGCCGAAGCCCGTGGGGCCGGCACCAACTCAGTTCCAAGAACCAGCGCTGCCGCGTGCCGACCGGCCATCAACCCGGTCGCAATCGATTCCACATAGCCTTCCACGCCGCAAATTTGTCCCGCAAATAAAATCCGCGGGTGCGCTTTCATCTGCAATGTCTCCCGCAACAAAGCTGGCCCGTTGATATATGTGTTGCGATGAATCTGCCCGTAGCGCAGGAAGCGCGCGTTTTCCAGTCCCGGAATCATGCGCAGTACGCGCGCCTGCTCGCCAAACTTCAAATGATTCTGGAAGCCCACCAGATTGTAGGAATCGGCCCGCAGATTTTCCTGACGCAACTGGACGACCGCGTAAGGCATCCGCCCGGTGCGCGGATCCTTCAAACCAACCGGCTTCATGGGCCCGAAACGCAGCGTATCGCGGCCGCGGCGCGCAATCTCCTCAATCGGGAGGCAGCTCTCGAAGTAATTCAGTTTCTCCCAATCGCGTTCTTCCACCGACTGCGCGGCCAGGAGCGCGTCGTAGAACCGGTCGTAATCTTCCGGCGTCATCGGACAATTAATGTAGTCCGGCGACCCTTTGTCATAGCGCGCCGCCATGTATACCCGTGACATGTCGATCGAATCCGCCTCCACGATCGGACTGATTGAATCGTAAAAATACAGATGAGGATTTTGCGGAGCGCCGTCGTGCGCGGCAGTGCTGAGTCTTGCAATCTCCGCCGCGAGCGCCTCCGAAGTCAAAGGCCCGCTCGCGATCACGGTGATCTGCTGACCCGATTCTTCAATCGAAGTAACCTCTTCGCGGCGCACCGTAATCCGCGGCTCCCGGGAAATCGCCTGCGTCACCTTCGCTGCAAACGTCACGCGGTCGACTGCAAGGGCATGGCCCGCTGGAACTGCGCACTCCCGCGCAATCTGCAACAGCAGCGATCCAGCCCGGCGCATTTCCTCTTTCAGTAGCCACGGAGCCGTATTCTCGCTATCCGACTTCAGCGAATTTGAGCAGACCAGTTCACCAAAATCCGCCGTTTGGTGAGCTGGCGTCGACCGCACCGGCCGCATCTCAAACAATTCCACCTCGACGTCGTGCTGGGCGCACTGCCACGCAGCCTCTGACCCGGCCAGCCCCGCCCCGATAATTCGAACCTTTGCGCTCAAGACGCCTTCCCTGCGAGCCGGCGCATTGCGTCATCCTTCAGCAATACCGGACGCCACTGATCGAGGAACTCGGCCTCCAAAGATCGGTAAAGTTCGATCGCCTTCTCATTCCAGTTGAGCACCTCCCACTGCATCCCGTTACAATTTTCCTGTACCGCAATACGAGCGACCGAAGCTAGCAAGGCCTTCCCAATCCCTCGGCCGCGAAACGACTCGCGCACAAACAGATCCTCCAAGAACAATCTCTGCCCCGCCCAGGTCGAGTAGTGGCCAAAAAATAGAGAGTACCCCGCGGGCTGCCCATCCCATTCCGCAATGATCGCCCGAAACTTCGGATCAGGCCCAAACCCGTCTCGGGCCAGGTCCACTGTTTCGATCACGCAGAGATGCAACTCGTGTTCAAACTCCGCCAACTCGCGGATCATCGTCCGCAACAGCTCTGCATCATCGGTCGTCGCAGGACGAATGGAAAGCATCGGCAGGTTGAAAACCCTAGCGGCTTAACAGTGTATATTGGCTGGCCACGCACACCCAAAGTCCCTTGCGATAAACCCAGGTATCGGTGAACCGCCCACGGCGCTGGTAGGGCTTGCCCTTGTCTATGCCCTTCACGCGATATACGCCAATGACGATGGCGGTGTCGCCAAAGACGCGCGCCGAGGTGGATTCGACGACTTCCTGCTGGCGATTGTCCGAGGGAGCCTTCACTTCGGCGAGAAAATCGCTTTTCGTCTTCAGCGAACCGTCATAGTCGACGTAGCTCAAAGAATCATCCAGCAGCGCGTCGAGCGCCTTGGCGTCTTTGTTCTTTTCTGCCATGCCCCATGCACTTTCAAAGGCCATGACTTTGGAGCGACGGGCCGCCGAGTCGGACTGGTCCTGGGCCACGGCTGACCAAGATGCGGCGAAAAGCAGCACGAACCCGCAAACCATTGCTCTCGCGAAACGAGGTCTCTCCACCTCGGCGAGATGCGGTCCGACGTCGAGCAAATGTGACGGAAATGGGGCAGCGCGCAACATCATGGCAAAAAACCATGCCCTCGGTGCAAAACGCCTCCACGAGGGCTATCTGGACTCAATCGGCAGAAGGATTAAATGCCTTGAGTAGCCTTTGGAAATTCCCTCTTGCCCTGCTGATGCTCAGGGAGCGATCAAAGTGGAATGGCTGGCGACACACACCCACCTCTCGCTGCCGCGCACCCAGGTGTCGGTAAAGCGCTCCCGCAGCAGATAGGGCTTCCCATTTCTCAGGCCATTTTCGCGATACTCGCCGCTAACCACGGCAGCAGGCCCGTAAAGATAAACTTTCATAAACTCGCTCACAATCCGTGTCGGATGCAGCGATGAGGACTGCACACTGGCGAGATACGCCGCTTTATCCATCAGTTTGCCGTCATAATCCACGTAGACCAGTTCTATGCCGAGCAGCATGTCGAGCGCTACTGCGTCTTTCTGTTGCACTGCCTGGTTCCACCCATTCTCCAGCGCCAGGATTCTGCTTTGTCCGGCATCGGGCTGGACGGCAGTTTGCGCGCCCAATCGAGGAAACCCCGATAACAACAGAAAAAGAAGTAGTTTCCACATTTCAGCTCCCATTATTCGTGCAATACGTCTAACCAGTACATCGGCATTTTCGACCTTCACTGCAATGAGCGAGCGAAAAACAGCATGGGTAAGTTCTATCCCATCAGAGGATCCATGACCTATCGTTTCGAGGTGCTTAAGAATTTTCTAAGGTTCTATGCTGGCGTGGGATGCTACCTCGACCGCAAGTTGTGCGAACTCATTTGTCTGCGCGCTTCTTCTCAAAGCATGCCGCTACTGCACGCGGCTCGGTGGAATTGGAATTTCCGGAGAAATCTAAAGAATCTCGCGCGCGTCTCCCACTCGCCGCGTAACTCGCTCGCGGTCCAGGTATTCCAATAGCGGTATGGCATACTTGCGGGTTACTTCGGTCAACTCCTTGAACTTTGCCACGTCAATTTTCGCCGACTTCATTTTGTAAGTTGCCATTCGTCGCCGCAACTCTTCCAGCGCGCTGCGGTGAAAAACCAGTTCATCGGATACCTTAATCAGCACCTTGTCGCGCAGGAGCAAAGTCACGATCTTCTGCGCCCGCAGCCTGTCCACCTTGAGGCCGGCCATCACTTCGCTCAGCGCGGGAACCTTGAGCCCGGCCGAGGCGAACGCATCTGCGATATTCTCCTTAGCCTCGGCTTCTTCGTCTTTCATGACCACGCCATGCCCCGGCAGCCGCACGAGGTCACCGGCTACTTCGAGATGCTTCTCGCGAACCAGCATGGCTGCAACCGCCTCGAAGACGTGCGGCGTCGCCTCAACCTGCGCCCGCAATTCTTCTTTGCTGATCCCGCTCACCAGAGGATTCTTCTTATGAAAGTCCAGCGCAGCGCTTACGATGTGCGACTTCAAAGCCTGGAGTGCGGCTAACTGCAGGAACTGGCCGCCGGCCAGCGCCACGTCACCGATTCGCGGCGCTGAAGCCAGTTGCGATTCGATCGCTGCCTCCGTCCAGCCAGTTTCAGCCACCAAGCGCGACATCGAGATTCCTTCCTGATGCCGCCGCGCGATTCGTGCTTTTAGAACCGCTTCCGCACCGCCGCTGGCTAGCGTTTCCAAAAAGTCGACCGGCCGTGGCATGTGCGGGATCGGTGCGGAGTCCAGCACAACTCCGCCCCCAATCGTTATCACGGGTGAGAATTGCCGGATGATGAACCGGTCTGCCGGCAGCAGCAGTGCGGATCCCGGCAACTTCAAGCGTGCAAATCCTTCTTCACCCGGTGCAATTTCCTTTGCTCCGAGCAGAGTTACGTCGACCACCATCTCCATGGTGTGCGAATGAAAGTGCACCCGCGCCCGGTTTTTCATAGGACGCGGCGCCGAGGGTAACAATCGTAGTGTGACATCGGCCCGCTGCGTGGCGTGAAATGTTGCCGGACGCGCGAGGGTCATACCGCGCGACAGATCTTTCGTGCTTGCCCCCGCCAGGTTCAGCGCCGTCCGCTGTCCGGCGACGCCGGCCTCCGCCATTTGCCCGTGCACCTGGGCTCCGCGCACACGTACTCGCTGCCCGGTAGGAAAGACCTCAAGTTCGTCTTCGCGTCGTATCGTCCCAGCCACCAGCGTTCCCGTCACCACCGTGCCGAAACCTTTCATAGTGAATACACGATCGATTGGCAAGCGAGCGAGCGCCAGCGAATCTCGCGGCTGCACCTCGGTGGCTGCTGCAATAATTGCCCGCTTCAATTCGTCCAGTCCGGCACCTGTCAAGGAGCTCACAGCGATGATCGCCCGTGGTTTATCCAGAAATGTTCCATGCAGAAACTCCTCCGCCTCCAGTCGCACCACGTCGAGCGTCTCGGCATCCACCGCGTCAGATTTGGTCAGCACAGTGATGCCGCGCTTTACGCCCAGCAATTGCAGGATGTCAAAATGCTCCCGCGTCTGCGGCTTGATCGCCTCGTCGGCCGCAATCACCAGCAGCACCAGGTCGATGCCGCCGACTCCGGCGAGCATGTTGCGGACGAAGCGTTCGTGCCCTGGAACGTCGACAAAGCCCAAGCGGAAAATCTCGCCGCTCGGGGAAGAAAGATCCGTGTGCGCGAAGCCGAGGTCAATGGTGATGCCGCGCCGCTTCTCTTCCTCCAGTCGGTCGGCATCGATTCCGGTCAGCGCCTTCACCAACGCGGTTTTGCCGTGGTCGATGTGCCCCGCCGTGCCTACGATGATGGATTTCATCTGGTTCGCCATCTTACCGGAAAAGGCGGCTGCCCATGGGCCCGGAAAGCGGCTGTGACTGGGAGTCCAGGGAAACATGGCGAAGTTGGCCCTACCCAGCCGCCCCGCTAAATGCGACAATAGAGTCTCCCCATGACCACCTCCATAACTTCTGCCTTTCCTCCGGAAACCCTCCGGCAGCATGGCCTCACTATCGACGAATACGAGAGGATCAAGCAGCTTCTTGGACAGCGCGAGCCCACGCTGACGGAGCTGGGCATCTTCAGCGTAATGTGGAGCGAACACTGCTCCTACAAGTCGTCGCGGGTTCACTTGAAGCGCCTACCCACACGCAGCAAGCGGGTGTTGCAGGGACCTGGAGAAAACGCAGGCATCATCGACATCGGCGATGGCTGGGCCTGCGCCTTCAAGATCGAGTCGCACAATCATCCGTCGTTCATCGAGCCGTTTCAAGGCGCAACCACCGGCGTGGGTGGAATCCTGCGCGATATTTTCACCATGGGAGCGAGGCCGGTGGCAGTGATGGATTCGCTGCGCTTCGGGCCCATCACGACCCATGCGGGAACGGCTGCCGCTGACAGTATCCAGAAGGATGTACACAGAAATCACTCTATCCTCGAAGGAGTGGTGAGCGGCGTCGCCTCTTACGGCAACTGCTTCGGCGTGCCGAACCTGGGCGGCGAAACCAAGTTCGAGCCCTGCTATTCCGGCAATCCGTTAGTGAACGCTTTCGCCCTGGGCCTGGTTCGCAAAGACGAGATCTTCTATGCGCGCGCCGCCGGCGAGGGCAATCCGGTGATCTACGTTGGTGCCAAGACGGGACGCGACGGTATCCACGGCGCGACCATGGCCAGCGAAGAATTCAGCGAAGCCTCGGAGGCGAAGCGGCCGAACGTGCAGGTCGGCGATCCGTTCCTGGAGAAGTTGTTGTTGGAAGCTTGCCTCGAAGCCATGAAGACCGGAGCCATTATTGGCATTCAGGATATGGGCGCGGCGGGCCTGACCTGTTCCACCTGCGAGATGGGCGGGCGTGGCGGCGTCGGTATCGAAATTGAGCTCGACCGTGTGCCACAGCGAGAAACTGGCATGAGCGCCTACGAGATCATGCTCAGCGAGTCGCAGGAACGAATGCTGCTCGTCGCGCAGAAAGGCCGTGAACAGGAAGTCTTTCGCGTTTTTGAAAAGTGGGGGCTCGATGTGGTGGAAGTCGGGAGGGTTACCGCCGACAACAAATTGCGCATTCTGCAGCACGGCGAAGTTGTGGCCGAGATTCCGAATCAGGCCCTGACCGACGACGCACCCGTGTACAAACGTCCGCTCGAGCGGTGGGAGCCGCCCGTGCCCCGCGAAATGCCGGAGAACATTCAGCTCAGCCTCGCCGGGGATTTTACTCAAATTCTGAAGCAACTTCTGGCCAGCCCGAACATCTGCAGCAAGCGGTGGGTCTGGCAGCAATACGACCACATGGTGCAGACCAATACGGTCGAAGCGCCGGGCGCCGGCGATGCGGGCGTGATTCGCATCAAGAATTCAACTCCCGAGCGACCACAACGTGGCCTCGCAATGGCGCTCGATGGGAACAGCCGCTGGTGTTATCTGGATCCGCGGCTGGGCGCTATGCACGCCGTCGCTGAGGCTGCGCGCAAGGTGGCGTGCTCGGGTGCGACTCCGGCGGCCGCAACCAATTGCCTCAACTTCGGCAATCCCGAAAAGCCCCGCATCATGTGGCAGTTCTCACAGACTATCGACGGCATCACCAGAGCTTGCGAGGAGTTGGAGATTCCCATCACCGGCGGCAACGTCAGCTTTTATAATGAGACGCTGGGTGAGGGCATTTATCCCACCCCAGTTCTCGGCGTTGTCGGGATTCTCGACGATGTGCATAAAACTGCCAAGATGCATTTCGCCGCGGCGGGACGCACGATTGTGCTATTGCGCGCTGGAGAAGCAGCCGATATCACCGATGTGGAGAGTGAGTTCGGGTCGTCGGAATACGCCAAAGAAATTCTAGGCTCGCTGTGGGGATATCCTCCGGAACTCGATCTGGAGAAGGAAGCTGCTCTGCAAAAAGCCGTGATCGAATTGGTTCAGCAGGGATTAGTGGAGTCTGTGCATGACTGCAGCGATGGCGGGTTGGCGGTCGCGCTGGCCGAGAAGACACTTGCGAAAGGCGTGGGTGCGCGGGTAAATGTAGTGTCGAACGGACTTCCCGCAGAGTTTGCTCTTTTTGGTGAAGACGCGAGCCGCATCGTGGTTTCCTGCACCCCAGATAACATTGGACGAATCCAACAGATGGCGGAGAAATATGGAATCGTCGCGGATGTACTGGGAGAAACGATTCCGGGGCAGTTGGAGATTTCGCTGGATGGGCAGGTAGTTGTGTCCGCGTCGGTCTCCGAGTTAAGCGCAGCGTACGAGGATGCTCTGGAATCAGCGCTACGGACGGATCCCGAACTTACAACGGCAGATTGAACGAGGTGTTGGCTGAATGCTGACGGCTGAGTGCTGAATGCCAAAAACGGATAAATTTCACGACGAGTGCGGCGTGGTGGCGATCTTCGCTCACCCCGAGGCAGAGAAGCTCGCTTACTTGGGCCTGCACGCTCTGCAGCACCGCGGGCAGGAATCTGCCGGGATTGTTACCTCAGATGGGCTGACTTCCCACGTTCATAAGGCGATGGGCACTGTCGCCGACATCTTCACCGAAGATGTGCTTTCAAGAATGCGCGGCACACTGGCCATCGGTCACACGCGCTATTCGACCGCCGGCGATTCGGCGTTGCTGAATGCGCAGCCAATTCTGGTGCAGTCGAATAAGGGATCAATTGCAGTCGCGCACAACGGCAATCTGGTGAACGCGGTGGAGCTTCGGGCCCGGCTGGAGCGTCAGGGATCCATTTTCCAGACCAACAGCGATACTGAAGTGATCGTGCACCTGATCGCGCTTTCGCGCGAGCACACCTTGCCCGAGGCGATTGCCGATGCATTGCGACGCGTGGAAGGCGCCTTCTCGCTGGTGTTGATGAGCCCGGACCGAATTATCGCGGCGCGTGATCCGCGCGGCTTCCGTCCGCTGGCGATGGGACGTATTGCGGCCCTGGAAGGCCAGAAGCGCGACACCATCGTTTTCGCCTCGGAAACTTGCGCATTCGATCTGATCGGCGCCACTTACGAGCGCGACGTAAAGCCCGGCGAGTTAATCGTGGTGGGTCCGGAAGGTATCACGTCTCGCTTTTATTCAACGGAGGCCCCGCAGTCGAGTTGCATTTTCGAGCACGTTTATTTTTCACGGCCCGACAGTATTGTGTTTGGGCGCGCAGTGCAGACCAGCCGTGAAGAACTTGGCCGGCAGTTGGCACGCGAAGCGCCGGTGGAGGCCGATCTGGTGGTCCCGGTGCCGGATTCGGGCGTGACCGCGGCCGTTGGATACGCCGCTGAAAGTGGCATTCCATTTCGCTTTGGTCTGATCCGCAATCATTACGTCGGACGCACCTTCATCGAACCAAGCCAGAGTGTGCGCGACTTTGGCGTAAAGTTGAAACTGAATCCCGTGCGTGCGCTTCTGGAAGGCAAGCGCGTGGTGCTGATTGACGATTCCATCGTGCGCGGCACCACTAGCCGTAAGATCGTGCGCATGATCCGCAATGCAGGCGCAAAAGAAGTCCACATGCGCATTTCGTGCCCGCCCACGATTTCGCCCTGCTACTACGGTGTGGACACGCCTTCGAAAAATCAGCTGATCGCCGCCAACAAATCTGTCGACGAAATTCGCGAGTACATTCGAGCCGACTCGCTCGCCTACCTCTCGCTGGAGGGGCTGAAGAAGGCTTGTGGAGAGGGCGAGAAGACCACCTACTGCTCGGCTTGCTATACAGGCAAGTACCCTACGAACATTGTCGACGTGGAAGAGATATCACCGGCAGTTATCCCGCGTTAGCTATTTCCGTGCCTGCACCACGCGGGGAATCGACTGCAGATCCGCGCAGATCCGAACGTCATTCCAATCCCGCAGCAACTGTCGCACTTTTTCTGAGATTGCTCCGCTGATTTCCATGACGAGCCAACCGCTCGGTTTAAGCGCGGCGCGCGCCTGCGGAATCAGGCGCATTATGACCTCCATTCCCGTCGGACCCGCAAATACAGCGCCGCGCGGCTCGAACTTGCGGACTTCCTGCTGGACCTGATCTTCTTCCGATTCACCGACGTAGGGCGGATTGGACACGATGAAGTCGAAGGCATCGTTCTCATATCCTGCCAGCAGGTCGGCCTCGTGAAACTGAATTCGCGATTCGAGTTGGTGGCGGGCGGCGTTGGCGCGAGCGACTTCCAGCGCGGCGGCAGAGACGTCGCTAGCATGGATTTCGGCTTGAGGTAATTCTTTGGCGAGAGCCAACGCGATGCAACCGGATCCGGTGCCCACGTCGGCGATGCGCAGAGGGTCGGCGGGCGCAGGCGCCCGACCTACACAATCAATGACGGTTTCGATCACATGCTCGGTTTCCGGGCGCGGTATGAGCACCGCCGGCGTCACGATCAGATCCACGCCCCAGAATTCCTGATGGCCCGTGAGGTACTGCGTTGGAACGCCGCGTGCGCGCTGGGCGAGCGCAGCATCATAGCGACTCTGTTGCTCGTGCGTGAGTTCGTGCTCGGGATGCGCATAAAGGTAGGCCCGGTCGCAGTTCAAGGTAAACATCAAAAGCAATTCGGCGTTCAGACGTGGCGAAGGAACGTGATCCGCACTGAGGCGACCGACGGCAGAGGCCAAGGTTTGCTTTAGCTGCACGAAATCATTTCACCGCAGAGTTGCGCAACTCGTAGCCAAGGTAGATCATCTGGCCAATGTGGTGTTGCATGTGGGCGGCGCAAATAACCACAATGTCGAAACGGTTCTTGGCATCGGAGCCGACCCCCGAGTATTCTGCCGCCCAATCCTCGGGCGATTGCGTGCTGATGGTTTTGAGAACCATGCCCACAGCATCGTCAAAACGGCTGAGCACCTCTTCTTTCGACGGAGGATTTGGATCGTTGAATTCTCGCGGGCGGTCGCGGACATAGCCGGTCTTCGCGATCTGCGTCCCGATGTAATAGTTTAGGTTGCCCGTAAGATGCAGAACTAAGTGACCGAAGCTGTTGCCGAAAGAGAAAGCCTTTTGCCAGAATTGTATGTTGGTGAGCGGCACGGCGAGTTCCCGAATCCTGGTCGCGTTTGCAGCGTAGCGCTTGGTGAGAACTCTGGTGAGTGTCTCGTTGAGTTCCGACATAGTTCCTTCTTTCGCGTGAGCCAGAGCACTCCTGTGGCGTTCTTACACCACGTTGGCAGCTTCCTGCTTTAGCTTTTCCGCCTGGTAATGGGTGGTGAGAGCTTCGATCAACGGCTGAAGCTTGCCATCCATCACAGCTTCGAGCTGGTGGATGGTAAATCCGATGCGATGGTCAGTAAGACGGTTTTGCGGGAAGTTATAGGTACGAATTTTCTCGCTGCGGTCGCCGGAGCCCACCATGGCCTTGCGCTCCTTGGCCAGCGCCTGCTGCTGCTTTTCCATTTCTATTTCGTACAGACGAGAGCGCAGCACGCGCATGCCCTTTTCGCGGTTCTTGATCTGCGATTTCTCGTCCTGGCAACTCACAACCGTGTTCGTGGGAATATGGGTAATCCGGACAGCCGAGTAAGTCGTGTTCACAGACTGTCCGCCGGGACCGGAGGAACAGAAGGTGTCGATGCGCAAGTCTTTGGCCTCGATCTTGATGTCCACATCTTCGGCCTCGGGAAGAACGGCAACCGTCACGGCCGAGGTGTGGACGCGTCCCTGCTGCTCGGTCGCCGGAACACGTTGCACGCGATGCACACCGCTCTCGTATTTGAGTTGCGAAAAAACCCGGTTGCCTTCGATGATGGCGATCACTTCCTTCAGCCCGCCGGCTGACGATTCTGATGACGAAAGAACCTCAACCTTCCATCGCTGGGTCTCGGCATAACGTGTGTACATGCGGAAGATTTCGGCGGCGAAAAGCGTGGCTTCGTCTCCGCCGGTGCCCGCACGAATTTCGAGGATGACATTCTTTTCGTCGTTGGGGTCCTTGGGAAGAAGCAGAACCTTCAACTCCTCTTCGATGGCAGCGACGCGGGGTTGCAGCTTGTCGAGTTCTTCCTTCGCGTAGGCAAGCATTTCGGGGTCCTTCTCCTCGGCCAGCATGGCTTTACTCTCAGCTATGCCACGCGTCAGATCCCTGTATTCGCGGTACTTCTCGACCACGGGCGCGATTTCGCTGTGCGCCTTGGCGGTCTTCTGGTATCTCGCCGAATCGTTGACGATATCGGGCGAAGCAAGAGCCTTGGTCAACTCTTCGTAGCGGGCTTCGATTTGGTCTAAACGTTCAAACATCGGAATCCTTACATTAAAGACGCAGGCTGCTGCGTCTCGTTCTCGCGCCGGTCCGGTTCTCTAGGGCATTTTAGTGATATCGGAGGAGAAGAGGAAATATTCGCGGCGGGAGCCGCTAGGCAATCACCAGCTCGCCGCCACGTTCTTTTTCCACGGCCATGGCGTGGTCGAGCGCGACTATGGCGCACTGCGCCTGCTCGTCGGACGGCGGCTTCGTTGTGATGCGCTGCAGCCAGAGGCCGGGCGCCGTCATCAGGGCAAACAAAGAACCACGGTGCTTAGCGGCGAAGCGGATGATCTCGTAAGAAACGCCGGCAATCACGGGCAGAAGCGCGATACGCGCCGCGAAGCGCGCCCAGAACGAGGTAAACGGAATCAGCATATAAAAACCGATCGAGATCAGCATCACAGTCATCAGGAAGCTGGTTCCGCAGCGGGGATGGAACGTCGAATATTTCTGCACCGCCGCGGTCGAAAGCGGGTCGCCGTTCTCGAACGCGAACACGGTCTTGTGTTCGGCGCCGTGATACTCATAAACCCGGCGAATATCCGCGAACAGCGACACTCCCCAGATGAACAGCAGGAACAGAATCAAACGCACAGCCCCGTCAATCAGATTGAACATGATCTGGCCGCCGAGTGCAGGATCGACCTTCTTGAGTTCCGTGGCCGCCACCAGCGGCAGATATTTGTACATGAAGATGAAGAAGGCGAGCGAGATCACGACGTTGACAGCCGCCAGCCAACCGCTGATCGCGGAAGCTTTTTCGCGGCTCTGCGACTGAGAGGCCGTCGTGGCAGGTTCCGCTTCGCCTCGCTTCGGCGGAGCAACCGTCGCCACGTCTTTATCTTCGCTTTGCATTACGTCTTCGATGGCGACGTTGGCCGAGAAACGCAGAGCGCGGTAACCGAGAGACATGGCGTAACCGAGCGTCATGACTCCGCGAATGACGGGCCAGGCCATCCACTTGTGTTTTTCCGAGGGACGCTCCAGTGGTTCGCGCATGGTCACCACTTCGCCCGACGGCTTGCGGCAGGCGATTGCCCAGGCGTGCGGCGAACGCATCATCACGCCTTCGAGCACGGCCTGGCCGCCGACCAGGGTTTCCTCGCCACTTTCAAGCGCAGGCAGAAGCTGCACGGCCACCAGAAAACGCACGAAATTTCTTACAGAACACACAGTGTTTAGATGCTCCCGGGCCAGAAAAGCGCCAACTGCTAGGTTATCACAGGCCGCCGTGGGCAATTAGCACTGCGCTCTGAGCGATAGAAGAGCTTGGATTTATCAAGAGAGTCACAGAGAAGCGCTCGGCAATCCGCGAGTCTTTCGTCTATTCTCAGAAGTATTTTGAACAGCATGCGAAAACTTGCCGAGACCTGCGAGGCGATCACCGCCACGACCAAAAAGCTGCAGAAGACGACCATCGTGGCCGACTACTTCAAGTCGCGCACCGCGGATGAGGCTGCGGTGTCAGCAGTGTTTCTTTCCGGCAGGGCATTTCCCGCCTGGGAGGAGACCACGCTGCAGGTAGGCGGATCGTTGTTGTGGCGCGCGGTCGCTGAGCTTTCTGGAAAAGATGAAGCTGCACTGACGGCCAGCTATCGAAAATATGGCGACTTGGGTTCGGTGGCCGGCGAGGTTCTTGTGCAGCAATCCGGGCAGGGCCTGAACGTTCTCGAAGTTGCCGAGAGTTTCCGTAAGATCGCTGCGGCGCGCGGGCCGGCGGCGAAGACTGCGTTGGTCCGCGATCTGCTGGCGCGGGCGACGCCGCTCGAAGCCAAATACATCGTCAAGATCATGACCGGCGATTTACGGATCGGGCTGAAGGAAAGTCTGGTTGAGGAAGCGATTGCGAAAGCGTACGGGGGCACGCCCTCTACGACGTTGCAAGAAGTGCAGCGGGCGAACATGCTGCTGGGGGACATCGGAGAGACGCTGCGGCTGGCCGTGGAAGGCAAGCTCGCGGATGCGAAGATGCGGATGTTTCATCCCATAGGATTCATGCTGGCGAGCCCGATCGAGTCGCCTGACGAGGGATTGAGTTACTTCCCCAAGGCTGTTGTGGAGGACAAATACGACGGGGTTCGAGCGCAGGCGCACATCTCGGGCGGAGAGGTGAAATTCTTTTCGCGCACGCGGGATGAAATCACCGAATCGTTCCCTGAGCTGCCCGGCGCGGTTGCAGGTCTGCCGCAGGATGCGATTCTCGATGGCGAGATCGTGGCGTGGGAGGAGCCAGGGCGGGCGCGGCCGTTCAGCGTGCTGCAGCAACGCTTTGGGCGGAAGAAAGTCAGCGAGCGAATGCTTCGAGAGATTCCTGTGGCGTATTTGGTGTTCGATGTTCTGTATTCGGGCGGTGAGTTGCTGATCGATCGTCCGCTGCGGGAGCGGGCGCACATCTTGGATGAGCTTCTGGCAAAAGAGAGAACCCACCACGGAGACGCAGAGGCACGGAGAAGAACCGGAACGCAAGAGAAGTTGATATTCGGAGGAGACGAAGAGATCGAAGCGGCCAGCATCGTTCGGGCGCCGGTGTTTCAAGCGAAAACGCCGCGAGAGCTGGAAGAACTGTTTGCTGCCGCTCAGACACGAGGGAACGAAGGCTTGATGATCAAGGACCTCGACTCGGCCTACACGCCGGGGAAGCGAGGCAAGGCCTGGTTAAAGATGAAACGCGAACTGGCCACGCTTGACGTGGTGGTGACGGCGGTCGAATACGGACACGGCAAGCGCGTCGGCGTGCTCAGCGATTACACCTTTGGCATCTGGGATGGCGACAAGTTGGTGAATATCGGAAAGGCTTACTCCGGACTGACCGATGTCGAGATCGCCGAGATGACACGGTGGTTTCTCGATCACACAATTGAAGATCAGGGCTTTCGCCGCGCCGTCGAGCCGAAGATTGTGCTGGAAGTGGCGTTCAACAATATGATGCAGTCGGACAGGCACGACAGCGGGTATGCGCTGCGCTTTCCACGGATTGTGCGGCTGAGGCCGGATAAGACTGCGGATGAGGCAGACACGATCGAACGAGTGCGAGAGATTTTTGAGAAGCAGAGTAGAAACTCATAAGCCGATTCGAGGCAACCTCAAACTCGCGGCTAGTGGCTGTGGTGATGATGCTCTTCGCTCTCACCCACCGGAATCACACACCCGTGCGCCACTTCGCACTCCACGTGCTCGAATTGAATCGTGGTGTGGTCGATGCGAAAGTCGTGATGCAGGCACTCCTTCACGTCGCGCAGGATGCGCTCGCTCACCGAGGGCGGAATGTCGGCAATCGAAATGTGGCAGGAGAGTGCGCGAGTTTCAGAGCCGATGCTCCAGCAGTGCAGGTCGTGCACGTCGTTAACGCCATCGATGGAGCGAATCGCGGTCTCGACCAGTTCGAGCTTCACGCCGCGCGGCGTCCCTTCCAGCAGAATATTCAGCGTCTCGCGCACGATGCCGAATCCGGACCAGAGGATCAACGCTCCAATTCCGAACGACAGCGCAGAGTCGATCCAGTAATCCCCGGTGACCAGGATCGCCCAGCCTCCTGCAATCACCGCGGCGGTCGAAAGCGTGTCACCCACTTCATGCAGCAGCGCGCTGCGGATGTTGACGTCGTTTCCGGAACCCCGGCCGGAGCGATACAACAGCAACGCGATGACCCCGTTCATTACCACGCCGGCGGCGGCGACCCACATCATCACCGAGGCCTGAACGTGCTCGGGATGCTGGAGTCGCCGGAACGCCTCGTAGAAGATGAAGAACGAAACGGCAACCAGCGACACCGCATTCACAAGTGCGGCGAGCACTCCCGCGCGATGGTAGCCGTAGGTCTTGGTTGCACTGGCCGGGCGCGCCTGCAAATACACCGCGAGCAGCGACAACAGCAGAGCCAGAAAGTCGGAGAGATTGTGTCCTGCTTCAGAGAGCAGCGCCAGCGAGTGGGCACGGATGCCAGCCACGACCAGCAGCACGATGTAGGCCAGGGTAACGCCAAGCGAGATTTTAAGCACCCGCTTGGGACCACCCGCGCCATGAACGTGAACGTGCATACTTTAAGTGTACGGGCGGCAAGGACGGGCTTCAAGCGGAGGAAAGTGATCAGTGGGCACTGATCAGTGGCCGGCGAGAGCTTGCGTTGCTGACCACTGGCCGCTGACCACCGATTTCTAGCGCTTGAAAAGATTCTGCAGATAGCGGTCGTTGTAAACCGTGGTCGAGTTCTGCACGAACTCGAGAATACGATACATTTTCTCCCGCGACTCCCGGCTCATCTCCTTGAACTGGATGGCCACGCCCGATCCGGGATGAATCCTGGCGACGGTGCCTTCGCTGCTCAGGGTTCCGTCATCGATGGAGAAAACCAGCTTCACGTTCGAACCGGGGGGGAGAATGGCGCTGGTTTCCACGTAACACCCGCCCAGGCTGAGGTCGATCATGTTGCCGAAGATCGGTCCGCCGCCTGACTGAGGATGCAACTCGATCGTGAGCCGGCACTTCATCCGCGTGTGCAGGCGCTGATCTTTCTGCGAAGGCTGTTTTTGCTTTTCCAGATACATGCGGCGGTCGGCCTGGGTCAGAAGTTGCTCTGCATCGTTGCCGTCGTCGGGAGACACCGCCATCCCTACGCTTAAGGAGAGAATCTCTTCCCCGCAAACGTCGAAGCCGGCTTGCCGAGCGAGGGGACGAATCTGCTCGACTTTCTTCGCCGCTGCATCGGCGGGCAGACCGGGAGCAATCACCACGAACTCGTCGCCGCCCATGCGCGCCACGTAGTCGTACTCGCGGCAAGTGTCCTTCAGAGCCTGGGCAAACAAACGCAAAACGCGATTCCCCTCCAGGTGCCCGAAGCGGTCATTAATTTTCTTGAACCCGTTCATGTCACAGACCATCAGCGTGAGCGAGACGTTGTCGCGCTTGCACCGCGCCAATTCGCGGTCCAGTTCCAGAAACAGCGACCGGGCGTTGGGTAGGCCGGTAAGATAGTCGGTGGTGGCAGAGCTTTCTGCTTGCTGATATTTGAGAGCATTCTCGATGGCCAGGGCCATTTTGCCGCTCACCGCGAGAAGAATTCGCAAATGATCCGAAGTAAATGCGTCTTTCTCGGCGCGGTAGAGGGCGAGAACGCCGATCACCCCTGCGACTCCCTCCAGAGGCAGTGCTAAAGCAGAGCGCAACGTGCTGAACTTGTCAGGATCGTTCAAGTAACCCGGCTCAACCGAGGGATTTCCATTCACAATCGGCTTTTTATTCTGCGCCACCCAGCCCGAGAGCCCGTGCCCCACGGGAATCCGCAAAGAAGCAAACAGGCGGTAGTTATCGCCATTCACATATTCCGGAATCAACTCGTCCCCCCGGCGGATGTAGATGGCGATCGCGTCGTAGGGTACAGTCATTTTGAGTTTCACGGAAAACACGGAGAGCGTTTCACCCAGGCTCAGCGACGCTCCCAAGTCCTGGCTCAATTCAAACAACGACTGCGCCTCCTGCCGCGCCGCCGCAATCGAGGATAGAAAAGTTGCTTCCCGCCCGGGCGCATCGGAAACCGTGGCGTTCTCGAATCCCGCAGCTGGCGCCGGTCCGCGTGTAATCTTTAAGTCCGTCGGAAGAATCAGGCTGCCATCTTCTGCCGATTTCGCGAGAGCCAAATTCTCCAAAGTGCGGTAGCGTCGCTTCAGAACTTCCACCACTTTCGGATCAAACGACTTGCCGGACTCCGCTGTGAGCCGCGTCATCACTTCATCCAGCGGCATGGCACGCCGGTATTGCCGGTCGGAAGCCAGTGCATCGAGATAATCTACTGCAGATAAAATGCGCGCGCCGATCGGGATCTCCGCCCCTTTCAATCCGTATGGATAACCCGACCCATCCCACTTCTCATGGTGGGCGCGCACAATCGGCACCACGGGATAGGGAAAGCGAACTCGCTCCAGAATCTCCGCCCCTACCACGGTGTGAATTTTCATTTTCTCGAACTCTTCCGGCGTCAGCCGCCCGGGCTTCGAGATGATGTGTTCAGGAACCGCAAGCTTGCCAATGTCGTGCAGCAGCGCCGCGGCATGCAGGGCTTCGAGTTCAGTTCCCGTCATACCAAGCTCTTTAGCTACTTCAATGGCATAAATGCGAACGCGCTGCAGGTGATCGTGCGTGGTCTGGTCTTTGGCTTCGATGGCCAGCGCCAGGGCCTCAATGGTTCGCAAGTGCAGGTTTGCAATCTCTTCCACGTGCCGCTTCTCGTCCTCCAGCTTTCCCAAATACAAGCGGTAGGATCGATAAATGAGATAAATCGCGGGGACGAACAGCAGCGAACTTTCCCAATTGAATCTGTGGTTGAACCAGCCAATCACACCGGCGATGCCGGCTCCCACCAGGTAGTACGGGAACGACCAGAAATAGCAGTCCACCAGAATCTGCCGGAGAGGTTTTCCGTCGCTGACGGAAATAACAACCGCTATGCTCCCGGCGTTGACGATGAAATAGGTCGAAGCCGCCAGACACAGAACCAGCGGCCGGTTCACGATGATCTCGTTGGCCAGGTTGCTGTGGTAGACAAGATAGGCCAGAGCCGTCGACAACGAGCCCGCGCAAACATTGAACGTCAACTGGATGGCGCCGGGCCGGTTGGGGTGAATACTCTGGGCCAGCATCGAGACCGCGCCCAGCGTAAGCGCTTCCGAATAGCTCAGCTCCGCAACCGCCACCAGGATGAACAGGAAGTTCACCGAGAGCGTGCCGGTAATGCCGGGCAGCGTGACGCGCAGCCGCGAAGCCAGAATCGCGATGCCTAGATAACAGATAAACTCTGCGATGTTTTTGCTGCTCTGATGAATCGCTGCTTGCAGCAGAGATGCCATTCCGGCAGCGATCACCAGGCCGATGAAAGCCTTGGCGCCGATAGGCAGGCCTCTCCACGAGTGTGTGCTGGCGGACATTCGTCTGTGGGTCATAGCGCGCCCCTCGGTTGCCAGCGCGCAGGCGTACCCACAAACTAGGATACGCAGCTAACAGGTTTAGTAACAATGATTTGTGGGTGTTGACGGAAACTTCGGTAACGCATGGAATCGCCTCATTCGAGGCAACTTTCACGAGGGTAACCAGGAACAGGTGACCTGGGGCCTCTCAACTAACGGCTTTCCCCCAGAACTGCCGCAGGCCGGCGGTGAACAGCAGCGCGTCAAACGCCGTCAACGCAACCAACACTGCCGGCAAGGGAAGATGAGAAAACTGCGGCGCCAGCGTTCCGCGCAGTCCTTCACTGGCGTACACCAGAGGATTCACCAGCACTACCTTCTGCAGGATAGGAAAACTATTTAGGGCGCTCCATGGATAGTAGGTGCAGCCGAAAAAAATCATTGGGGTCAAGACCATGCTGAACATTAAACCGATGTGTTGTTGGTTTACGCTGCAGCCCAAAGCAAGACCGCCGCAGGCGGAGAACAAAGCCACCAGCAACGTAACACAGGCAAAAGTGAAAGGACTGTGCACCGTCACGCTGACGCCCGGCCGCAGAATCACCCACGCCGCCGGAATCACCACCAGCCCGGCGATCACCGCCTGCAGTGTTCCTGCGAGCACTTTCTCGACTGCAACCCAGGAAATTTCCATGGGCGCCAGCAGGCGGTCTTCGATCTCGCGGGTGAACTGGAATTCGGCAATCAACGGCATAGCTACAGCCCAGACTCCCGTGAACACCATGCTGATCGCCATGATGCCGGGGAGCAGCAGGCTCTTATACGACTCCGGCATATATCCGCTGCGCACCATCACCCGGCCGAAGATGAACACAAACATCAGCGGCTGCAGAAAAGTTTGCAGCAGCAACACCACGAAATTGCGCCGCGCCACGTGAACATCGCGCGCCAGCATGGCGAAAAACGTTTTCCAGTTCATTCCCGCAGACTCCTTCCGGTGTGGTGCAGAAACAGGTTCTCGAGGCTGGGTTCGGAAATATGTACGTCATGCAAATCCACGCCCGCAGCCGAGGCCAGGCTGGTAATCCCGGCAATCAGCGGACCGCCGCGGTCGGCGTAGAGATCGGCGCCGCTTTGATCGTTGGCACGCACCTCCCGCACTCCCGGTAAAGACTGCAGTTGCTGCAACAAGTCGGCAGGATGCTGGCCGAAACGCAGGCGCAGCAGATAACCACCGGGCACCGAAGCCTTTAGCTCTGCAGGCGTGCCCAGCGCGATGTTCTGTCCGTGGTCGATGATGGCCAGGCGGTTGGCGAGCGCGTCTGCCTCTTCCATGTTGTGCGTCGTGAGTAAAATCGTTTTGCCGGTCTGGTTGTACTCGCGAATGATCTCCCACAGAAGCAATTTTGTTTGCGGATCCAGACCAGCGCTGGGCTCGTCGAGGAAAAGAACCTGCGGATCGTGCATCATGGCCCGCGCGATGGATAGCCGTTGCATCATTCCGCCGGAAAATCCGCGCACCATCTGATCGCCGCGTTCCCGCAGCTTGAACCGGTCCAGAAGACTCTCGGCGCGAGCTGCCCGCGTTTCCGAGTCGAGGCCGAAATAAGCCCCGTGAAACAGCAGAATCTCGCGCGCCGTGAGAGAAAAATCAAGATTCGGGCGCTGCGCAACCACGCCAATCAGGCGTTTCACCGCGACCTGTTCTTTCCAGACATCGTGCTCCCCAATCCAGGCAGAGCCGCCGGTTGGCCATACGCGAGTGGTGAGAATTCCCACCGTCGTAGACTTACCCGCGCCATTCGGTCCGAGCAGTCCGAAAACTTCGCCCGGCGCAATGTCGAGCGACAGCCCATCAAGGGCCACAATCTGTGGCTTCGGCTGCTTCTTGCGCTTGTCGCGCGCGCCAGACGGACCGGAGCTGCCCGCACCGAACGGCGGCGCGGAGCTATACACTTTGCGCAGGTCGCGCGTGCGAATTCCAACCATAACCAATCCTCAACCGGCTTTTAGATATGCGGAAGGTTCGAGACCCTTCACCGAGAGTTTTTCGATGTTTCCAGAGCAGCGCAGGAAAGTCAATTCCTGCGTCTGGAAGGGACTGACAGAAAACAAGAGAGTGGTGGCGGCGCGTGGACTCGAACCACGGACCTACGGATTATGAGACCGTCGCTCTAGCCACCTGAGCTACGCCGCCAACAAGCTGGGGAAACGCAACGAGAGGGACTAGTCGCAACGGTTGCGAACTCTCGCCGCCTTGGACACGATGAGCCGGAGTCGCGCGTCGCGTCCAATGTTTGATTCTAAGAGCGGCTGTTCGAAGGTGTCAAACTGCGGCGATTTCATTTGCTGATTCGACACTTGCCAGTTCGAGCGGGAAACTGGAAACTAGTCGTCTCATGAAAACGATCGCTGTTATTCCTGCCCGACTGGCGTCCACGCGCTTGCCGCGCAAGATGCTGCGCGAGATTGCGGGCAAGCCACTGGTCGGCTGGGTCTACGAGTCGGTCCGCTTGTCTCCTCTTTTCTCGGATGTGATCATCGCCACCGATTCCGATGAGATCATGCAGAGCTGCCGCAGACACGGCTGGAAGGTACAAATGACTTCCGCCACTCATCGCAGCGGGACCGAGCGCGTGCATGAAGTATCCAACACCGTGACTGCGGATGTTTATGTCAACGTGCAAGGCGACGAACCGCTGGTGCGACCCGAACAAATTGGCACTCTGCTTGAGGTGATGAACGACCCGTCAGTTCAGGTGGGAACCGTGAAGACTCCATGTCCACTGGAAGAAATTCGTAATCCCAACGCAGTCAAAGTCGTTACCGCTCTCGACGGCCGCGCCCTTTATTTTTCACGCGCTACGATCCCCTTCGACCGCGACAATACGAGCCCGCGCTACTTCAAGCATCTTGGCCTCTACGCCTACAGGAAATCCGCGCTCGATCTTTTCGTGGGCCGGCCGGAATCGACTCTGGAAAAAACTGAGCGGCTGGAACAACTGCGTTTCCTGGAAAACGGAATCCCAATCTACGTCGGCGAAACGCCCTATGACTCTGTTGGCATCGATACAGAAGAGGATTTGCAGCTCGTGGCTGAAATTCTGAAGAAACGTTGATTTCTCGACACTCGGTACTCGCAACTCGGTACTACCGCGGCCCTGAAGCTTCAGCCTGCGCGCGGCCCCACGCCTCCGCCGCCGCGACGCGCTTGGCGATTGCCGGATGAGAATGGAAAAGCCATTCCACCCATTTCGAAGGCGTGCGCTCGGCTAGATTCTGTTGCGCCAGCTTGTTCATCGACGTGATGAACGGCTCGACGCTGGCGATCGATTCAAAGGCGTAACGATCGGCCTGCCGTTCGTTGTAACGCGAGTAGGCGTTGAGCGCGGGCATCAGCAGTAGCGAAAGCGCAGTCGCAGTAAGCGCCAGCAGGGGCAGGTTGGCGAAGTCGGAAAGCTCTTCGAACATGTGGTGATCGACCGCGTAGTGCAGCACCCAGTTCGCCACCCAGAAACCGAGGAAGGTAATTCCAGCTTGCACCAGAATGCTCTTCAGAATGTGCCGGTGGACGTGATGACCGAGTTCATGCGCGAGGACCGCCTCGATTTCGTCGGGAGCGTAATTGTCCAGCAGCGTATCGGCCAAGATGATTCTCCGCGTGCGGCCGAGTCCAGTAAGCGCCGCGTTCGCTTTCTTGCTTTTTTCCGAAAGCTTCCAGCGGTAGACTCCGCGCACGCGCGTGCCCGCGTGTTCGCTCAGTTGAATTAATCGGCGACGCAGGTCCTCATTGTCTAGCGGCTCAAACTTGTAAAAAATTGGAAACAGCACGACCGGAGCAAGCTGGGCCAACAGGATGAACAGCCCCATGAACAGTGCCCAGGTGATGATCCACCAATGTTGCGGCGATTCGCGAATCATGAAATACAGCAATTCCACGACAATCCCCGCCAGCACCAGCCCCACCAAAAAGCTTTTTACTTCATCCCACAGCCATGAACGCAGCCTTTGGGTGGAGAGTTGAAATCTTCGTTCCAGCCGGAATCCGTAGTAGTCCAGGCCCAGGCTCAGCATTTTGCTGATCAGGAGCAAAAGGAACAGATAGATGAAAACAGCCAGAGTGTAATTGCGAAATCCCTCACGCAACGCAAGATCGCGCAGCCAGTCCGTCCAACCCGTGAACAGCAAAAGGATCAGGAAAGCGGAGCCGACGGCAAAATCGGCGACCCCCAGCCAGCGATGGATCCGGTTATAGCGGCGCGCCTCGGGCGAGTCGTCTGGAGTCGAAGCTGGATTCCCGGCGAAAGTCATCCTCAGATAGAAGTATCGCACTACCGCTGCGTCAAATGTGGAGATTCGGACCGACGTGTCAGTCTGCTATACGCTGCCTTTAACAAAACTCTCAGCGGCGGTCAGGATTTCGTCCACCAACTCCGGCGACGCTGCCTCCGAATACGCACGCAGCAAGGGCTCGGTTCCCGAAGCACGGAACAAGATCCACGCTTCCGCTCCATTCCCGTTCGTCGGGGCATCAAGATAAAACTTGATGCCGTCGAGATTTTCTTTCTTCAGCACGCGATAGCGTCCCAGGCTCTGTGTGCTTTCGGCCCGAGCCCTCTGAATCGCGCCCTGCTTGATCTCTTCCGGAATGTGCAGGTCGCGACGGCCGTAATAGTGCGGGCCGAACTCGCGTTGCAGGTCCGCAACCAGTTGACCCAGCGGCTTGCCTTCTTCGGCCATCACATTCGCCAGCAGCAAGCAATTCAGAACGCCGTCGCGCTCCGGCAAAAACCGCGAGTAGCCGATGCCGCCGGACTCCTCACCCCCGATCAAAATGTCGCGCTCCATCATCAAATCGGCAGTGTACTTGAATCCGATCTGCGTTTCGTAAAGCTTGCGGCCATACTTCGCGCCAATACGGTCGAGCATGCGCGTGGTATTGAAGGCGCGCACCACGTCCCCGGACCACTTCTTACGCACCAGCAGCCAGCGCAACAAGACGCAGAATATTTTGTGGGAATCCACAAAGCTGCCGTCTTCGGCAACCGCACCGATTCGATCAGCATCTCCGTCGGTAGCCAATCCGGCGTCGCACTTCTCTTTGACTACCGTTTGCTGCAAAAGAGCGACATGCGGCAGGATGGGCTCAGGATTGATATCCGGGAAAAGCGGGTTTACTTCCTGGCGAATGGCGACGAAGGGAACGCCACGATCGCGAAAGATTCCGGCAAGAACTCCTCTGCCAGAGCCGTACATCGAATCGATCGCGAATTTGAACCTGGTTTTGCTGATCAGATCCATATCGGCAAAACGGCAGACAGCGGCGATGTACGGCACCTTGAGGTCGACCTCATCGATGGCTGCCTTTGAACCCTGCGGCATCACGCCAGCGCGCAACTCTTCTTCAATTCTTTTCATGATGGCGGGCGTAGCCGACCCGCCAAACTTTCCCTTGAACTTCACGCCATTCCAGTTCCAAGGATTGTGGCTGGAGGTGATCATCACTCCGCCCGCGGCGCCCTTGTCTTTTACGGCATAGGAAACAGCTGGGGTCGGCGTGTAGTCGTCGGCCAGTTTCACCGGGATGCCCGCGCCGGCGATCACTTCCGCGGCCACTTGTGCCGCGCGTTGCGAAGCGAAGCGCGTGTCATAGCCGATGATCACGCCGTGCTGGGCCTCCTCATATTTCAGCACGTAGGAAGCGATGGCACCGGCAACGCGGCGCACGTTGTCGAACGTAAAGTCGTCGGCGATGATGCCGCGCCAGCCGTCAGTGCCGAATTTGATTTCTTGAGGCATGAAAGTTCAGAGTGCACTTTCTCAGATCAGCTTGTGCAGCTTCTTCTCGTCCAGGTGCTTCACTACTTTCCCAACGTCTTGAGCGAGTTGCAGAGTCGTAATCAGCAGTGCGTCCGGGGTTTCGACCACCACCAGATTGTTCACGCCCACGGCCGCGACAAATTTGCCCGGAGCATGTATGTAGTTGCCGCGGGCATTCAGCACGAACACTCCGGCGCCGTTGATGAGGTTGCCCTCCGGCGGATTGCTCTTAGCGCGATGATGCTCGTGCAGCGCGGTCCAGGAGCCCAGATCGTTCCATCCAAAATCGGCGGGCAGGCAAACAATGTTTCCCGCGTGCTCGCCCTTCGCCGAGCGCGGCTCGAGCACGGCGTAATCGATGCTGATGTTCTCACACTTGGGATACAGCCTGCGAAAAGTCGCCGCAAACTTTCGGGTTCCAAAAGCCGCCGCAATCTCCTCTAGCAAGGAAGCGGTCTTGGGAAGATGCTCGCGCAGCGCGTTGCGCAGCGTGCGCGCGCTCCATAGGAACATGCCACTGTTCCAGAAATAATTACCCGCAGCGACAAAGGCCGCGGCCTTCTCGGCATCGGGCTTTTCGGTGAACCGTCGGACCCGCAGCGCGTCACCGGAGACCGCTCCGCCCACCTCGATATAACCGTAGCCGGTCTCTGCCCGATTCGGCCGGATGCCAAGCACCACAATGTTTTCGCCCGCGGCTGCGATTCTGGCGCCTTGCTCGATGGTTGCTCGATAGCTTTTTTCATCGCCGATAACATGGTCGGAAGGAAACATGCCAATCACCGCGTCAAGATGCTCGCGCAACAGGAGGAAAGCGGCGAGGCCGATCGCCGGTGCGGTGTTGCGACCCACTGGCTCGGCCACCACTTGTGCTTTGGGCAACTTCGGGAGCTGCTTCAGGATCGCAGGACGAAGATCGTCGTTAGTGATGATCCAGAATTGTTTCGGCGGGGCGAGCGGCAGCAGCCGGGCCACGGTCTGCTGGATCATCGTCCGTTTGCCATCGAGCGCCAGCAACTGTTTGGCGCGCTTTTTCCGGCTCAAGGGCCAGAACCGCGTGCCGCGTCCGCCGGCAAGGATTACAGGATAGAAGTTTGAATTCTTAGCCACGTTTCTCGGATCCCACTCGCTACATCCGCGTTTCCGGCTCAGACAAAGATTTTCCCGGAACCCGCGCTCTCAAAAACTCCAGCGCCCACTGCGGCCGAATCGTGAACTTCCCCGCCGAAGCCGGAACCACCACCGCATCGCCTTTTGCCAGAGTAACGGGCTCCGTTCCGGCCGCTTCTACGACTCCACATCCCTCTACAGCCACGAGGATCTGGACTGAACTCACTCCCGATTCGTCGCGCGTACTCAACTCTTGCGCGTCCTTCATCTCAAACATATCCACAACGAAATAAGGAGCGGCCACCAGCGGCGCCTGCCGGTTGCTGCTGCCGGGAACTTGCGTGGGAGCCGGCCTCACGACTTTTCCGGACGCGACTTTCAGTTTCACCGCGGCGATCCCATCTTTCAGGTGCAGCTCGCGCGGCCTTCCGTAATCATACAAACGATAGGTTGTGTCTGATTGTTGTTGCGTCTCGACAATCACCGACCCGGCCCCTAGAGTGTGCACGGTTCCTCCGGCAACGTAAATCATGTCGCCGGTATAGACGTTGAGCCAGTTCAGTAGTTCTTCGGCGCGCTGCTCGTGGATGGCCTGCTCCAGTTGCGCGACAGTCACGCCCGGTTTCAATCCCAATGCGATCTGCGCTCCGGTTTTGGCATGAGCCACGTACCAGCATTCTGTTTTGCCCCAGGGCTGATCGACACGTCGAGCCTGATCGTCGTCAGGATGAACCTGCACCGAAAGTTTCTCATGCGGAAAGAGAAACTTCAGCAGCAAAGGGAATCGCTGCGCGTCGCGAGCGGCGTCGCCTACCAGTTCCCGCTGATATTTCTGGCTGACCTGCGCCAGCGTTTGCCCGGTGAGCGGCCCATTCGCAATCTTGCAATCGTCGCCGGTAAGCCAGGCCTCGCCGATTTTTTCCTCGAACTTCCGGTTCGGGTAAATCGGCGACAGATCGTGCGTTCCCCAGGGACGCGGATCGAACGCCGGAAGCATTAAGAATGGATAGAGATTGCCCATGGCTAACGACCTACGTGAAAAAGGCCGTTCGCGAACGGACGGCCTCCGCCGAACCTAAACTTCCCGTGACCACTGTCTAATATCCGCGACTACAGAGTGGCAAAAAACTTGCGCATGCGTTCAAGTCCGCGATCCAGTTCCGCCTTCGAAGTCGCGTAGGAGACGCGAATGTGGTCGCCGGTTCCAAATCCTTCTCCTGGGACCGTAGCCACGTGTGCTTCTCTGAGCAACCTTCCCGCCACATCCGACGCCGACTTCACGCTGCCACGCCCCAGAAATGCCGAGATGTTCGGATAGGCATAGAACGCTCCCTCGGGCAGCGTGCAGGTCACGCCCGGAATCGAGCGCAGGCCCTTGACCACGTGGTCGCGAAGTACGATGTACTCACGCCGCATCTGCTCGACGCAATCTTGCGGTCCTTTCAGCGCAGCCACCGCGGCTTTCTGCACAATCGAAGTCGGATTCGATGTGGACTGGCTCTGCAACTTCGACATAGCGCTGACCACCGCAGACGGACCGAGCGCGTAACCCAGTCGCCAGCCCGTCATGGCATAAGTTTTCGAAAGCGAACCCAGCACCACGATGCGCTCCTTATATTCGCGCAACGATCCCACAGAAAAATTCTTGCCTGTGTAATTGAGGTAGACGTAACACTCGTCGGAAAGAACCCAGATGCCGCGTTCATGTGCGAGGCGCACAACTTCCGTCAGATCCTGCGCGCTCATCACCGCGCCCGAAGGATTCGACGGCGAATTCAGAATGATCGCTTTGGTCCGCGGCGTAACCAGCCGGGCAACCATCTCAGCAGTGACGCGGAAGCCTTGCGATTCGTCTGTCTCCAGTAAGACATTGTGGCCGCCGGCATAGCGCACGATATCTTTGAACGAGACCCAGTAGGGCACCGGCAAAATTACTTCGTCGCCGTGATCGACCAGCACCTGAATGGCGTTGAACAGCGCATTCTTGCCGCCGGTCGAAGCGATCACTTCCTCTCTGCGGTAATCGGAATCGAAGTCCACGGCATGACGATGCACAATCGCATCGCGCAACTCAGGCGTTCCGGGCACTGCTGTGTACTTGGTAAAGTTGCCCTGAATGGCGGCAATGGCAGCATCCTTGATGTGCTGCGGCGTGGCGAAGTGCGGCTCGCCTGCGCCAAAGTCGACCACGTCGATGCCCTGGGCGCGCAGTTTGTCGGCCTCGGCCACGACTGCCATGGTGGCTGAGGGCTCAATGCGGTTGATCCGGTCGGTGAGTTTTAGCGCTTCGCTGGTCGCAGTGGTCATGCCTTCTTTTTCCTTTTCTTTTCCCGCTTGTCCAAGTCTCTCTTGCCCAAGACTTCAATCAGCCGCGCGTCGCGCAGCTTGTACGCAGGATCAAGTTTCTCACGCAGCTTCTGTTCCACCACTTCTGGGACCAAGCCCCTCACCGGTCCTCCCGCTTGCGCCACTTCGCGCACCAGGCGCGAGCTCACATAGGAGTACTTATCGGCCGGCATCATGAAGACGGTTTCAAGCGTGGGTTCGAGCTTGCGATTCATCAGCGCCATCTGCAATTCATATTCGTAGTCGCTGATGGCCCGGATGCCGCGCAAGATGCAGGTAGCGTCCAGCGATTTCGCATATTCGACCATCAGTCCGTCAAACGTGTCGATGCGGACGTTCTTCAAATGCCCCGTGAGTTCCTTCAGCATCTCCAGCCGCTCGGCCACGCTGAACATCGGACTCTTCTCCGAGTTGCGCAGAATCGCGACCACCAGGTCTTCGAAAATCTTGGCGCCGCGCTCGATTAAATCGAGGTGCCCGTTTGTTGGCGGATCGAACGACCCGGGGTAGATGGCGATTCCCTTATGCAATAGGCCTCACAGGAACAGGCGGGCTGAATAGAGATTCTATGCGGGCGGGAGTGAGGATGGCAATTGGGGAATGCTAGTCAGCTTTTAAGGATTGTCATCCCGAGCGACCTGGTGTTTCGTTGCGCCGCCACTGATCTGCGCTGCGAGCGAGAACCGAGGCCCCCGCGCTCCGCTCGGGATGATCAGCCTAAGAATTCTAACGCTTCGCCGCTATCGGAGCCCTCGCGGCTTCGGGAACAGCGCTCGGCATCGTTGTGACTCGAGCGCTCTGCGGCGGTGTTTGTCCCGGAGCGGTGGCTGGTTGCGCCGCGGCTGGGGATGCAATCAATCCCAGCGCCTTGCGCACTTCAGTGTCCAGCTTGGCCATGGTGTCTTTGTTGTCTTTGAGGAATTGGCGGGCATTTTCGCGACCCTGGCCGATGCGCTCGCCTTTGTAACTGAACCACGATCCGGACTTTTCCAGAAGATTGTTGTTCACCGCGATATCGAGCAGGTCGCCTTCGCGCGAAATGCCTTCGCCATAAAGAATGTCAAACTCGGCTTCACGGAATGGCGCCGCGACTTTGTTCTTCACCACTTTTACGCGAGTGCGCGAGCCGGTGACTACATCGCCCTCCTTGATGGCTGCAATGCGCCGAATATCCACGCGCACCGAGGAATAAAATTTCAGTGCGCGACCGCCGGTTGTAGTTTCCGGATTGCCAAACATCACGCCGATTTTCTCTCGTATTTGATTGATGAAGATCAGGCAGGTGCGCGACTTGGAAACGGTTCCCGTCAGCTTGCGCAGCGCCTGCGACATCAGGCGCGCCTGCAGGCCCATGTGGCTGTCTCCCATTTCGCCGTCGAGTTCGGCCTTAGGCACCAGCGCCGCGACGGAATCCACCACCAGCACATCGATGGCATTCGAGCGCACCAGAGCTTCCGTGATTTCGAGCGCCTGCTCGCCGTAATCCGGTTGCGAGACCAGCAGGTTGTCCACGTCGACGCCCAGCTTCTTGGCATAGCCGGGATCGAGCGCGTGCTCGGCGTCGACGAACGCAGCCATACCGCCGGTCTTCTGCGCTTCGGCAATCACTTGCAACGTGATGGTGGTCTTGCCGGAAGATTCCGGTCCAAAAACTTCCACCACGCGCCCGCGCGGAAAGCCGCCTACGCCCAGCGCCGCATCAAACGAAATCGCTCCGGTCGAGATCACCGCGATAGGGACGATCGCTTCTTTCGACCCCAAGCGCATGATCGAACCTTTGCCAAACTGTTTTTCAATCTGTGAAACCGCCAGTTCAATTGCCTTGCCCCGTTCATCCGCCATGGGAGTGTGGCTCCTTATTCAAGATCGCCGAACTATCGTGCAGAAACTAATCTGGCCGGATTATACACACAGACCGAAGCGAAACAAAGGCGAAAGTGAAATATGTTGGCGAAAAAGCTTCCCGAAATGGCTCCGGTCTGGAGGCTAGTGATGGTTCCTGGCTTTCAAGCTGATCGCTATCTTCATCACCGCGCCGTCCAGTGGATCGATCTCGAACACTGCCTTGCTTCTGTATTGTGGGCTGTCCAAGCGGTATTTGAAAACGCTGTACTGCTGAAAGATGTCGGTGTCATACGGGGAGCCGTACTTGGCCTGCACCTGCGCCGCGGTGTAGCTGCGATCGGCCAACTCCAGGACGAGGTAAGCATCCTGTTGTTTCTCGCTTCTCAGAACTGAAATCTCAGAGAACGGAAAGGGCTGCGTCAAGGGGCAGTCCACGACCGCGCTCTTGTGCTCGTGAACCATCCCTTTCTGTATGGTCCCGTCAATCCTCTTGCTCACTTCCTCCTGCAGCGTGAGGACGTCCCCTGCGACGCATAGTCTCTTATCGAGCGTGCACTCCGTCCGAATCTGCTGCGCGACGTAGGCGCGCAGTACTCTGGAGTTTTGCAGCATGGTCTCGATGCCCTGCTCTGGTGGGAGTGCTGCGGCAGCGGAGAGATAAGGGATCATCGCGCGCCAATCGAAGTCGTCGGCCGAGAACTTAGCCTGAACACTGGAGCCGGCGGGCTGGCTACCGCCGCCCGATGCACTCAACGTGGACCGAGCGAAAATCGAGAGCACCAGTGACAACACAATCAAAAAAGGTGCCGGCTTGGTTTCAGTGAGCAAGGCTGAGATCTTGACTTCCGAGTGCACGCTACCTCTGCAGCAAATCCACCGGCGCCGTAACATCATGCACCCGAAAATACTTAGCCAGCGCCGGATACTTCCGCGCCACCGCTTCGTACATCGCATAAGCCACGCTGCGATAAGAAACATGCCCTGCCGGCGTGGTGCGCAGTTCGGAGATGTAAACAGCCTCGGCGAAATCCATCTTGAACAGGGCGCGTTTGCGATAGGCCAGCGGAATTGCGTACTGCGAATTCTCTTCCGCCTCGGGAGCATCGCGCGCGACGAGCTTTTCGATTGCCGCTTGCGTGCGGCGCATAGCGGCATCGTAGCGGCCGCGCATGCCGGCGTCTTCGACGTCGAGCAGCATTTCATAACCGTGCTGCGTGGTGAATCCCTGCATCACCTGAATGCAGCGGCGGTGACGATGCATGTCGCGGAAGCCGCCCGTGTCCATGAGGATGTCGAAGCGGAACTGCTGCCCGGCCCGGAAGCCGCGCAGCATTTCGTCGTGCTTGCCGCGATGACGCAGGCCAAGGTCGATGATCTCGCGCCGGAATCTCTCGCCCGAAACCTGCAGCGCCTGCCGGACTTGGCGATAAGAGTGGTGACAGTGCTCGTAGAGCAAAGTGGTCGCGATCTCTACTTCGAGCGGTTCTTCATCGAGCAGATCGACGATTGCCTTCGACGGCGCAACCGGCTCGCTCTTCATCAGCTCACGCGCCGCCTGCCGCAATTCACGCCGTGTTTCCATCTCATATGGATTCGGATCCGCATACTTCACCAGCGTGGGCGCGACCCGCACTTCGTGCAGCAACTCCTGCTCGGCCCGGGCTCCGAGCTCGGGACTGACTTTCCGAATCTCGTCCACCAACCCGCGCAGGGACTCAGCATTCACGTTGTAAGCCGCCGACGTCGCCGCCTTCTTCAACGATTCGCCGAGAGCCCGCACTTCCTTGTGCGTGTGCGAAAGCAAATGCGCAACCTGGGTTTCAAGAGTCCGCGCGTTGACGATCTCTCCCAGAGAAGTATTGGTAGCCAGCGGCAGCAGGTAGCGCGTGATGTCGAAGGCTCGCGCTTTCAGCGTGCGCTCGTACGCCTCCTGCTTCATCTCGGCAGGCTTGGGAGTGATGCTGATCAGGTGCTGCGTCATGTGCGCGGAGAGCGCTTGGTATTCGGCGAAGAGAAAATCCAGAGTTTCCCGGTAGAGCTTGCGGGCGTCGTCGTCGGCGCCGAAATCAGGAGTGTAGTAGCCGCTCTTCTTGAAGTCCTGATAACGGGTCGAACGCTCCTGCCCGTCCCAGCGCTGTTCGTCAGCCAGTTCGATTGCGGCCAGAATCGAGAGCCTCTCGACGGCCAGCGCAAGGTGCGCTAGGTCGGCAATCGAGCGGTGACCATACTGAAAATAGAACGTGTTGAGAAACTTCTCGGCCTTCTGCGCGCTGATCTCGCGCAGCGATTCTTTCATCGACAGCGCCGAACGCGAGTACTTGGCCATGGCGTAGGCCTGAATCTCTGGCTCGACGCCATAAACCGCGAAGACTTCGGTGGAAGGCGAGTCGCCCTGCGGCTTTCCCGCGCCGCCGGGGCCTTCCCCGGCCGAAGCTCGCACCGGCGATCGGTGCCCCGGTCCGGCCGAAACCGAATCAGACGCCGATGAATTGTTATTGGAGGGCTCGGGCATGGTGATCACTTCATTGGTCACAGTCGGAGGCATGGGAGTGTTTGAATGTTAATCGGCGGACGAACATTGCGCAATCCGCTAGAAAGATGATCCCGCCCCTTGCGCGTATAATTCCACGTTCTGGCGAAGACCGGGAACAAAGCAAAGCCTTGTAGGCACCATCGGGGGAACCCTAATGTCGTTTTCCGGACGCATAGCGTTCGTCACCGGAGCATCGCAAGGCATAGGACGGGCCTGCGCACTGAAGCTCGCTACCGCGGGCGCCACGGTCGCCGTAGCCGCGCGCAACCAGGACAAGCTGAATGAATTGGTTCACGAAATCACAGGAGAGAGCGGCAAAGCCGCGGCCTTCCCGCTCGACGTCACCGACGAGGAACAGGTCAAGTCCGCGATCAAGGCGGCCATCGCCCAGTTCGGCAAGATCGATATCCTGGTCAACAACGCCGGCATCACACGCGACCAGCTCGTCATGCGCATGAAACGCGCTGATTGGGACGCCGTGCTGCAAACCAATCTCACCTCCGCGTATCTCTGCATCCAGCAGGTTACAAGCTCCATGCTCAAGCAGCGCTGGGGACGCATCATCAACATCACCAGCGTCTTCGGACAGATGGGACAGGCGGGGCAGGCGAACTATTCCGCGTCGAAAGCCGGGCTGATCGGCCTGACCATGGCCGTCGCACGCGAACTGGGATCGCGCAACATTACTTGCAACGCCGTCGCCCCGGGCTTCATCGAAACCCCCATGACCGACGTGCTCGGCGAGGAGTTCAAACAGAACGCCGCCAAGCAGATTCCACTCGGCCGCGTGGGGTCGCCCGCCGATGTGGCGAGTGCTGTAGCCTTTCTCGCATCGGACGAAGCGTCCTATATCACTGGCCACGTGTTGAGTGTGAACGGCGGCATGTTGATGGGATAGAAGACCTTTCACCGCCGAGTACGCCAAGGGCACGGAGAAAAATGAAGACGGACCCCGAGCAAGCGCAAAGAGCATTGATCCCCTCGGCGTTTTCCGCGTCGTCCACGGTGAAAGGCCTTACGATTTTTCAAGCGGAGTCGCCCGCCCAGATCACCCAAGCCCGCGAATTATTTCTCGAGTATGCGAAGTCGCTCGGCTTCAGCCTCTGTTTCCAGAACTTCGATAAAGAACTCGCCGGGTTGCCCGGAAACTACGCTCCACCAGAGGGCCGCCTGCTGCTGGTCGAGTGCGAAGGTCAACTCGCAGCTTGCGTCGCGCTCCATAAATTAGAGCCCGGCATCTGCGAAATGAAACGCCTTTATCTGCGTCCGCAGTTTCGCGGCAGGGGCTTGGGACGCACGCTGGCCGAGCGCATCATCGCCGAAGCGCGCCAGATTGGCTACCAGCGCATGCGTCTCGACACGGTCGAGCCCGTGATGAAAGATGCAGTCGCGATGTATCGTAAGTTTGGTTTCAGAGAGATCGCTCCCTACCGTCCAAACCCGATCGCGGGCGCGATGTACATGGAGCTGGAATTGTAGAGGGAAGCAGATGCCGCCGTGCGCTGGAAACCCCGCCCCACGCCGCTGCCGGGACGAATCGTTTCTTGCACACTGTTTAAGCATAAGTATGCGGGGTAACGTCAAGTTCTAGAACTAAAGTGGTTTGCCTATGGCACTAATTTCCACTTGCCAGAAAATCCCGATCTGGTTACTATGTCGCATCCTGCAATGCTCCCCCAGATCAACATCGGCGAGACCATCCGAAACTACCGGCTGCAAAAGGGCATGTCTCAGGGAGACATTGAGAAGCGCACCGGCCTGCTGCGCTGTTACCTGTCGCGCGTAGAGAACGGCCACACCATCCCTTCGCTCGACACGCTTTCAAAAATTGCCGGGGCCATGGAGATCGCGCTTTCGCAATTCTTCTCCGAGTCCGGCCACAGCAACGGCTCCAAGGGATTGCCGCAACTCTCCGACGACGAAGTCCGCTTCCTGAGCCAGGTCCGCCGCTACGCCGTCAACCTGAATGACAGCGACCGCAAGCTGGTTCTCGCCATGGTCAAGAAGATGGCGTCGAATTCCAGCAAGTAAGCTGTAAGTCGCGAGTCCCCAGTCGCGAGCAAAAACACCCGGAGCGTAGTGGTCCCAGAAAAAATTCCCGTCAAAATCTTCAGACTAGGCGGGCCTCACCTTGACCCGTTCGCTCGCGACTCGCGACTCGGGGCTCGCAGCAGCTTACTTTCGTACCATGACCTCGGTGACCGCCGGGCACCTCGCCCCCGCCGGGCCTTCTCACTACACTGTTGACTGGGAGATGCCTGAGTGACCACTGATGAAGAACTGAACCTGCTCGAGACCCAGCTCCGCCGGCTGAAGATCGAGTATGAGGTCTACTTCAGCAATCCGACCAAACGCCCGCCCACCGACGTTGAGTGGAAGGTGCTCTCCCTGCTTCGCAAATTTTCCGACGGCGGACGCATGAGTTTCTCCCAACGCTACCGCTACAACGAAATGGCGCAACGCTATGCCGTCTACAGCGATCTGTGGCGCAAGAAGTCGCGCGTCCGCGAAGAAGGCTACCGCCGCCCGCAGGATGCGCTTCTCGGTGTGCAGGGAGTTCGCCCGGAAGTCGAAGAGCACAAGCAACACCACAACCCGGTCTACGGCCTGAGCCATGCCGCGGCAGCAGCGGCAGGAACCACCTCGCAGCCCTTCACCCTGCACAACGTCGATAAGAACGAGCACGAACAGGTGGAGCGCCTCTACAACACGCTAGTCGCCGCCAAGAAAAAGGCGGGAGAAAATGTCTCCGGCAACCTCGATTCCTTCAACACCTTCGTGCAGAAGAAAACCAAAGAAATCCGCAAGCAGTACGGCTGCCAGGACGTCGAATTCTCCGTCGAACTCACCGATGGGCATGTCAAGCTGAAGGCCAAGGCGAAAACGTAGGGGGGATTGCACACCGCAGGTCAGCGAACCTTATTCTCGAGGTGCGTAATCTGGTCGCGGGTTATCCGGAGAAGCTCCGAGACGCTTACTGCCTCATCCCTCTCGACCCGTTTGGAAATCATCGTTAGAGCATTGATCTGAACGGTCGTATCCTTGAACCGCAACGTTGGATCGGTCCCGTATTCGTCGGTGACCATCACCCACCGCAACGGAAGTTCGCTCGCCAGCACATCCCCGAGGGCCACACCGAGGCTCTGCAGTTCGTAGGTCTGAGACTTGTTGAACACGTTATCGTCAATTAGCTTCTGAAGAACTGGCAAGTCGCGCTTGTTTCTGGTGAGCGCCATCGTACCGTATCGCTGCTTGGCGGCGGCGGCCACGACTGCCCTCTGCTGCTCAAGTCGGGCGCGGTCCTCACGGGAAAGCTCGGTGAATTTAGGCTCGCGTGCGGCCTCGCGATTTGACTGGCCAAAAAGAACACCCAAGAATCCTAGGCAAAGAATGGCGGTCATGATTGAGATGCGAAAGGCCATGATGGAAATCAACACCAAGTCTATCCGACACATTGCTACGGAAACAGCGCCATTTCACATGGGGTGGGTCTGAGGTCGAGATGAGTGCTAAGCAGGCGTCCGTCGCCCCTTGGAATTGCTGATAGAATCTTCGGTCGCCACGCACTCATCCTTCATATCCGAGGCCAACAATGTCCCGCAGCAGTTCCCGCATCCAGCGCGCCATCCTTAGCGTAACCGACAAGACCGGCCTCGTCGACTTCGCGCGCCAGCTCGCTGGCCTCGGCATCGAACTCATCTCCACCGGAGGTACGGCCAAGTTGCTGCGCGATTCCGGCATCGCCGTCAAAGACATCTCCGAACTCACCGGATTCCCTGAAATGCTCGACGGCCGCGTCAAGACGCTGCACCCCAAAGTACACGGAGGCATTCTGTATCGCCGCGAGAATCCCGCGCACGTCGCAGCCGTCGCGGAGCACGGCATCCAGCCGATCGACATGGTCGTGGTGAATCTCTACGCCTTCGAAAAAACTGCGGCCAAACCGGGCGTGGCGTTCGAAGAGCTGATCGAGAACATCGACATCGGCGGACCCTCCATGATCCGCTCCGCCGCCAAGAATTTTCACGATGTTGCTGTCGTCACTTCGCCCGCTGACTATCCAGCCATCGCAGAAGAACTCGCTCGCTTTCAGGGCGCGCTCTCGCTCGAAACCAAATGGCGCCTAGCGCAGAAGGCTTTCGCCACCACCGCCGCGTACGATTCCGCAATCGCCTCCACGCTCGAACGCATCCCGGACATCGAGAATTCTCGACTTGCAAGTGCAGAAGCTTTCCCGCAAACCCTGCGCCTGTCCTTCCAGAAAACCCTCGACCTGCGCTACGGCGAAAACCCGCACCAGAAAGCGGCGATGTACTCCGACGGCTCCGGCGTAGGCGTGGCCAACGCCCGCCAGCTTCAAGGCAAGGAGCTTTCCTTCAACAACATCGTCGACCTGCAAGCCGCGTGGGACCTCGCCCAGGAATTCGACCCGGACGAAGCCGCCGTCTGCGCCATCATCAAGCACACCAATCCCGCCGGCGCCGCGACCGGCGAGACTCTCGCTGAAGCCTACAGACGCGCTCTTGAGTGCGATCCCGTCTCCGCGTTCGGCGGCGTGATCGGCGTGAACCGCCCGATCGACGCCGAAGCCGCCGAAGAGATGCACAAGCTCTTCCTCGAAGTGATTGCCGCGCCTTCTTTCGACGAAGCTGCGAAGGCCCGCTTCGCCACCAAGAAAAATCTCCGTCTTGTCGAAGTAAAAGCCACACGCCAGAAGTGGATTCTGAAAAACGTCTCCGGCGGAATCCTCCTCCAGGATAACGACTCCCGCCCCTTGCAAGACATCGACCTCAAAGTCGTCACCGAGCGTATCCCCACTCCCGAAGAAACCCGCGCAATGCTGTTCGCATGGAAGGTCTGCAAGCACGTCAAGTCGAACGCCATCGTCTACGCGCGTGATGGACAGACCGTAGGCGTCGGCGCCGGCCAGATGAGCCGCGTCGATTCAGCCAAGATTGGCGCGATGAAGGCGCAACTGCCGCTGAAGGGAACGGTCGCCGCCTCCGACGCGTTCTTTCCGTTTCCCGACGGCGTCGAAGAAATTGCCCGAGCTGGCGCAACCGCCATCATCCAGCCCGGAGGCTCACAGCGTGATCCCGAAGTAATCGCAGCCGCCGACCGCCTGGGGCTGGCAATGCTGTTCACAGGTGTGCGGCACTTCCGCCATTAAGTTCAGCCGTCAAAAAAAGTTAGTTCCGACGCCTTTACCAAACTTGACACTAGCCTCCGCAAGTCCCCCCAGTCCCTGTACTTCCGCTTTCGCCGCAGCCTCGCCAGACTCACTGTTTTTCCCCGATGCGGCCTGCTCCGGGTTAGAATTGAAGCACACTACCCCCGCCAGTTTGCATCCAAGTGGGTATGGTTTCGGGAAGCGCACGCAGTTCTAATACGATCAGCTCTAACAGAACCAATTCCGGTAGAATCGAGTCCAGCGTCCTCAGGTCAAGCATGAATAGAATCTTTCGCGGCGTTTTAGTGTTCTCCACCCTCGCAGCGGCCGCGGCCGCGCAAACCAGTCCATCCAAGCCGGCGGAGTCCTCGTCACCCGACTCAAAGGCCGCAGCGTCCAAATCAGTGCAAGCCTCGCCGCACAAAGTGGACCGCGCCGCCGCCTATTTCCACTACAGCCTCGCGCACATGTATGAGGAGCAGGTCACCGTCTACGGACGCAGTGAGTTGGCCAACAAAGCAATGGAAGAGTACCGGCTCGCTATCGAAGCCGATCCGTCTTCCGAATTCCTGACTTCAGGCCTGGCGGAACTTTACGTCAAGACCGGACGCATCCGCGACGCCGTGCTCCAGGCGCAGGATATTCTCAAGCACGATCCCAACAATCTTGAAGCCCACAAGCTGCTCGGCCGGATTTATCTGCGGTCCCTCGGCGACATGCCCGGCGGCGGCAACGGCTCCGAGAACGTGCTCAAGCTGGCCATCGAGCAGTACGAACAGATCGTCAAGATCGAGCCCAACAGTGTGGACGACCACCTCCTCCTGGGCCGCCTCTACCGCCTGAACAATGATTTGCAGAAGGCCGAAACCGAACTCAAAACTGCGGTCCAGCTCGATCCCGATTCCGAAGAAGCCGTCACCACGCTCTCTCTGCTCTACAGCGATGAAGGCGACACTACTCACGCCCTGCAGGTACTCAGCTCCGTGCCCGATACCGGGCGCTCCGCCAAGCTCTACGCCGCGCTGGGTGCAACCTACGAGCAGCGCAAGGATTACAAGAGCGCGATCGACGCCTACAAACACGCAATCCAGCTGGATCGCGACAACCTCGATGCCATCCGCGGCCTGGCAGAAAATCTGCTCAACGACGGCCAGATCGACGCCGCCCTCGATCAGTACAAAGTGATCGCCGACGCCAATCCCGAGGACGCGCAGACCTACCTGCGCATCTCGGAAATCTACCGCCGCCAGGGCAAATACGACGAGGCGCTCGACAGCCTGAAAAAGGCCCAGGCCATGGTCCCCGACGCCCTCGAAGTTCCCTACAACATCGCGGTGGTCTACGAGGCCCAGGCACGCTACGACGAAGCCGCCAAGATATTGCAGGACCTGCTGAAGAAAACCGAGAAACCTGACAGCAGCTATTCTCAATCCGACCGCAACAATCGCGGCATCTTCATAGAACGCCTCGGCATGGTCTACCGCGACCAGGAGAACTATCCCGCCGCGGTTGAAGCCTTCCGCCAGATGATCGCTCTGGGCGACGACAACGCCCGCTCCGGTTACCAGAACATCATCGACACTTATCGCGACGCTAAGCAATGGTCACAGGCGACAGCCACAGCCAAAGAGGCAGTGCAAAAGCTGCCCAACGACCGCGAACTGCGCATGGTGCTCGATGGCCAACTCGCCGACAGCGGCGACCCCGAGAAGCCTCTCGCTGACGTGCGCTCCATGCTAAAAGGTACGCCCGAAGACCGCGACGTCTATCTCCGGCTGGCCATCATGTACACCCGCTTGAAGCGCTTCAGCGACGCCGAGGAGGTGCTCAACAAAGCCGAGCAACTCTCTACGAAGCCTGACGACAAGGAGTACGTCTACTTCCTCCGCGGCGATACCTACGAGCACGAAAAAAAATACGACGAGGCCGAAGCTCAGTTCAAGAAAGTTCTCGCGATTACGCCGCAGAGCGCCGCGGCCCTCAACTATCTCGGCTACATGAATGCCGATCGCGACGTCCGTCTCGAAGAATCGCTGAATTACATCAAGACGGCCGTCAGCCTGGACCCGACCAACGGCGCCTATCTGGATTCCCTGGGCTGGGTTTATTTCAAGCTCGGCAAATACGACCTCGCCGAAGAGAATCTGACTAAGGCGTCTTTGCGCATGGGTTCCGATCCCACCGTGCAGGATCACCTCGGCGATCTCTACCAGAAAACCGGCCGCCTGAAGCTGGCCGCCGCTCACTGGGAGCGTGCCGTCGAGGAGTGGAACAAGACCATCGCTCCGGAACAGGACACCGATCTGTTCGCGGCCACGCAGAAGAAGCTCGACGCCGCCAGGGTCCGCCTCGCTAAGGAAGGCTCGGGAAATCAGTAGCCAGTACCGAGTACCCGGTACCGAGTAAGAGACTGAGCAGGAGATTCTCGCACGAGAAATACGCGCCGCAACTCGGTACTGGGTACTAGCTACTAAATACCCCCATTCCCCAATCGGAGGGCATCTTGCAGACCATCAAAACCCTGGTCTTCTACTTATCGATCGCCGTCCTGGGACTGATCCAGTTTGTGAGCGCACAGCAATCCAAAGGAACGGTGCCCGCTCCCGTGCCTGCGCAGATCGTCGCAGCCAAAAAGATATTCATTTCCAACGCCGGCGGCGCAAGCCTTGAGGCGGTCATCGATGAGACGGTTTTCAACGGAGGCCCCGACCGCCCCTACAACCAGTTCTACACGGCGATGAAGAGTTGGGGCCGATATGAACTCGTATCCTCCCCCGCTGATGCCGACCTGGTCTTCGAAATCAGTTGGGCCCTCACCGATACTGGTTTAAGACTCCCCGTACTCGGACAGCTGCGCCTTGTGATCGTCGATCCCAAAACCCGCATCACGCTGTGGAACCTCACCGAATACGTGCGGGGAGCGTTGCTGCTCGGCAACCGCGACAAGAACTTCGATCAAGCGATGAACACGGTTGTGGCGCGCCTGAGGGCACTGACCACCCCGCTCCCGCCTACGTCGGACGCACCGCAGAAATAGGCATCCCGCCACCGCCGCCGTTTGATCAACAATCAGAAATCGACAATCAACAATGCTAGACTCTAGTTATGCTGGCCGGCTACGCGGTGCAGGTGGAACAATCCCGCGGACGCCGCTTCCCTGAACCGCCGCATCCCTACCGCAACGACTTCCAGCGCGACCGCGACCGCGTCATCCACGCCCGCGCCTTTCGCCGCCTCGAAGACAAGACCCAGGTTTTCACTCGCCGCTATTCCGACCACTTCCGCAACCGCCTGACCCACACCATCGAAGTAGCGCAGATCACACGCACCATCGCGGCCGCGCTCGCCCTCAACGTTGATCTAGCCGAAGCGCTAGCCCTTGTGCATGATCTCGGCCATCCTCCGTTCGGTCACGCCGGCGAAAAGGCGCTCGACGCCGCGATGCGCGCCCACGGCTTCTTCTTCGACCACAACCTGCACGCCCTGCGCATCGTAGAAGATTTCGAACAGCGCTATGCCGCCTTTCGTGGCCTGAATCTAACGTTCGAAGTACGCGAAGGCATCATCAAACATTCCCGCGATTACGACGATGCGCAGCATCCCGAACTGGCAGAGTATCTTCTCAACCAGCGACCTCCGCTCGAAGCCCAGCTAATCGACTTGACCGATGAAATCGGCTACAACACTGCCGACCTCGATGATGGCTACGAAGCCCATCTGCTGACGCTCGAGCAAATCCGCGCCGGCGTGCCCGTCTTCGAACGTTTCTTCCGCGAAGCCGAGCAGACTTATCCGAACGTTGCCGACAAGCTAAAATTCAACGAAGCGCTAAAAGGAGTCTTGAACCGCCTGGCAGGAGACTTAATCACCAACACGCAATCGCGCCTGAAGCAAGCCGGGATAAAAACCCTGGACGACGTCCGTCTGCACAAAGAACGCCTCGCCGCTTTCAGTCCCGAAGTAGAAGCTGAACGCAAGCAGATCAAAGATTTCCTGTACGAAAACCTCTATTACAGCCCGTCGTTAGCCGGAGAAAAAGACGACGCCGAACGCATCGTCGGCGAACTTTTCGCCTTCTGGATGGAAAACCCCTCAGCTCTCCCGCACTATTACCAGGAGAAAGCCACACAAGAATCCCTGCCCCGGGTGGTCTGCGACTATATTGCCGGCATGACCGATCACTTCATCATCGAACAGCACGAAAAGCACTGCGGCGAGGACTGATCCTGGCAATCTCCGGAACTCTGTCATTCTGAGCGGAGCGAAGAACTCCTTACCCGCCGGCGCCATCGGTGGCCCTGAAGGGGCGTTCCTATCGTGGATGTCCCCGGCTTGATTGATCTCAAAAGTACCCCTCACCCTGTCGATTCACGCAGTTTTTATATCAGGTTTGTGAAAATTACCCTCCCGCAAACGGCCAGCGCTACCCTTCCCCCCGGACCAGAGGTACAACGTCTTTAGATATCAATGATTTAGCTCTTCAACCTCTAAGCCGGGTTTGGCATCCAACCTGTAATAGAAAGGGCAGGCGCGGCAGGTTTCTAGCGCTTGAAGTTCAGAGTAAAGTTCAGGGTTTTCAGGCCTGCGCAGCGTCAGCGCCGGCCGGCAGGGCGTTCATCGCTTGCTTTTATATTGGTTTTTGTTGTCGGGGACGCAATCAAAATCACGTAACACGCCCGTTTCGGCGTGCCGGAGCGAGCCCCCAGAGCGCTCCCAATTTGGAGGAAGTTTCTTATGAACACTCGCATTCTCGCTACTTTGCCGCTGGCCGCCGTGCTCGCATTTCCGGCCTTCGCGCAAACTTCGTCTACCCAGGATCAAAGCCAGACTCAAGCCACCACCCCAGCCACCACCCAGTCCACCGACACCGCCACCGGCAAGCAGCCGCTGCAAGCGCCTGCCCGGGAGGGTTTCTGGGGACGCGTGAACCCATTCGCCCGCAAGACTTATGTCAAGCGGCAGACCGATCCTATCCGCGACCGCGTCAACGAGCTCGATGATCTCACCGCAAGCAACAGCAAGGCCATCAAAGACACCGACTCGCGCGCCCAGGCCGGCATAAAGCTGGCTTCGGACAAGGCCAATGAAGCCGATCAGCACGCCATCGACGCCGGCAACAAGGCCACCATGGCGCAGACGACCGCGCAGCAGGCCACCACCCGCATCCAGACCGTCGAGACCGTGGTCAGCAACATTGACCAGTACAAGGCCTCAAACCAGACCGAAATCCGCTTCAAGCCTGGCCAGACCATGTTAAGCAAGAACGCTAAAGACGCTCTCGACGAGATGGCGAATACGGTCAAGGGTCAGCGCGGCTACATCATCGAAGTGCAGGGTTTCTCTTCCGGCAGGGGCCAGATCGCGATCCAGAACTCGCAGAAGATGGCCGAGTCAGTGGTCCGCTACATGGTGCTCAACCACGAGATTCCGGTTTACCGCATCTACCTCGTAGGCATGGGCAACGCGCCGGTTGAAGGTGCAGACGCCAAGCACATCAGCGGCGGGCGCGTGGAAATCAGCCTGTTGAAGAACGATCTGGAGCAACTCTCCAGCAATTCTTCGGCTCCGGTCACCGCCGCAGACCAGCAACAGCAACCGAAGTAGTCACAGATCGTAACAGCTAGGGACCAAGGGCGCCTCGCCCAAGTCCCTCCCCCAGAAAAAGCCCTTCGCGCAAGCGAGGGGCTTTTTCGTGCACGAGACCATCAAGACCACTTGTCATCCCGCGCGAAGCGACAGCCTGCCCTGAGCGAAGTCGAAGGGGATCCTGGTTTCCGCCTGCGTCACAACGAAGTGTGGAACTTAGCGATACGATCCCGGCTTGATCCCGAACTGATCGAGCTTTGACTGCAAGGTGGTGCGCTTCAAACCGAGGCGTGCAGCCGCGCCATCGGGTCCACCCAGCTTTCCGCAGCAATCTCGTAGAGCGCGAAGAACACGTTCACGCTCCTTGTCGCGAAGGCTGACGCTGGCTCCCACATTGCCCTGCTCAACCACGGTTTGCAATTCCGCGAGCGGCACCTGCAAAACCGATCCCGGCGTCAGAATCACGGAACGCTCCACAAAATTCTCCAGTTCGCGAATGTTGCCCGGCCAATCCCACCGCACCATCATTTCCATGGTCTTTGAGGGAATGCTGCTGATCGACTTCTTCATCTGCGCGGCAAATTTGACGACGAAGTGTTCAATCAGCGGCCGGATGTCTTCGCGCCTCTCGCGTAATGGCGGAATGAGAATGGGAAACACATTTAGCCGGTAGTACAAGTCGCTGCGAAACTCGCGCCCTTTAACACTCTGCAGCAGGTCCCGATTTGTCGCCGCCAGCAGACGGAAGTTCACCTTGAGCGTCTGCGTTCCGCCCAGCCTCTCAAACTCCAGATCCTGCAGCACCCGCAGCAGCTTGGGCTGCAGGCTCAGCGGAATCTCTCCGACCTCGTCCAGAAAAAGCGTGCCTCGGTCAGCCAATTCCAGGCGGCCAAGTTTTCGGGCAACCGCGCCAGTAAACGCTCCCTTCTCATGCCCAAACAACTCGCTCTCCAGAAGTCCATGAGGAATGGCAGCGCAGTTCAGCTTGATAAAACTATTTCCCTCCCGCCGGCTCATGCGGTGAATGGCGCGCGCCACTAACTCTTTGCCCGTCCCGGTCTCCCCCAGCAGCAGCACCGTGGCGTCGCTCGGAGCCACTTTGGCCACCTTCTGCATCACCTCTTTCAAGGCGCTACTGCGTCCAATAATCTCCCCGAACCCCAGTTCCGTATCGATCGTCTGCTCCAGGTAGAGCTTCTCCTCAGAGAGCTTCTCCTTCGCCAGCCGTAATTCTTCCGTCACTTCCTGCAGTTGGGTTACATTCTTATGCAGCGCTTCCTCTGCCCGGCGGCGAGATTCTTCCAGCTTCACTTTTTCCGTGATGTCGCGCTGGATGCCCCAGATGCGCACCAGTCTTCCATCCTCCACCGTCCCGATCATGCTATTCATGAAGGTCTTGGGATTCCCGTATTTGTCAACTTCGTGCGATTCGTGTTCTAGTAAACGAAAACCCGAGCGGATGAACTCCCGGGCCATCTCGATGTTGCGCGGATCATCCGGCGGCACTCGTTCTGACATCCTCCGGCCCCGAAGTTCTTCCCCAGAAGAGAACCCGTACATCGCAGCCATAGCGTTGTTGCATTCCACCATGACCGTGCTGCGGAGGAATCGATGAATGAATTCGTCGTCAGGAAGATCGATAGGAATAGCTGGATCCAGATCGTCCTGGTAAATTCCCTCCGTACTCTGAGAAACAAAATTACGGTAATTCTCTTCGCTGCGTCGCAGGGCCTCGTCGGACTGCCTGCGCTCTGTCACGTCGCGGCAAGTACCTACCAGGCGAACCGGCCGCCCTTGTTCATTATGGAAGACCTCCCAGTGCTCCTCTAAGAGTTTGAAGCGGCCATCTGCCATGACAATCCGATATTCGACCGTCGAGGGTGCACGCTTTTCAAGTGAGGCCTGAAACGCTGCATCCACCTTCGCGCGATCCTCCGGATGGATAAATTCCACGAAGTCCGAACGCCTGGGGCGAAAATGAGAGGGATCAGTCTCAAAAATTCGGTGTGTCTGCTCAGACCAGGTAATCTCAAGGCTTGGCAAGTCGGCTTCCCAACTGCCCACTTTTGCTACCGCTTGAGCCTCGATCAGGCGGGCACGTTCTGCCTCCAATTGCCTTGCAATCTTGTGCTGGCATAACTCGCTGGTTCGTAGTGCCTCCTCCGCAAGCTTGCGTTCCGTGATGTCCTGGACGATCGCCATGTGCCAAACCGGATCGTGATCCTCGAGCCACATTGGCACCACCTCGAGCTCGACCCAGCGCGCCGAGCCATCCGGACGTACGTATCTTTTTTCTAGTTCGTACTGTCTAACCTCGCCGTCCGTGAGTTGTCGCAGCTTTTCGAGGTTTCCGGGTAAGTCTTCGGGATGCGTGATGCTTTGGAACGTGCGCCCCAGCAGATCCTGTTCCGTGCGCCCGACGATTTCACAGTACTTCGGATTCACCCCAAAGAACCGGCCCGTCTGGCTGTCAATCCAGCAGACGCCAACCGGGGAGCGTTCATGGAGAACGCGATAGCGGCTCTCGCTGGCCTTCAGTTTCTCTTCAGCCCGTTTGCGCTCGGTTAGGTCGTGGGCGATGGTAACAATGTATTCCCGGTCCAGTTCGACCCGCCTCATGCTGACTTCCACCGGGAAGGTCGATCCGTCCTTTCGCCGGTGGACGCTTTCCATCACCAGGAATCCCGCCTTCCGCAGCTCCTCCAGTGCCTTCGGCGCCGACTTTTCGGCAGATGGATCAATGTCGAAAACTCCCAACGCCAGAAGTTCTTCGCGGCTGTAGCCCAGTGAAGAGCAGGCCTTCTCATTCACATCGAAAAAGCGGAAGGTGTTCGGATCCACCACTTTGATGGCATCGTTGCTCTGGTCAACCAGGGTTCGGAACAACTTCAGCTCCGCAATCGTGCGCTCGCTCTCGAGCGCTTGGTTGCGCAGAATCTCATTGGCTTCACGCGCCAACTGCTCCGCCCGTCTTTGTTCGGTCACGTCGCGCGCCATGCCGCGCACAATCGGCGAAGCTACGCCCTCGGTCCGTAATGTATTGTGATATTCCCAGATGCGATGCTCTCCCGATCGCGTCACCACTCCCATCCAGCCATGGGATTCGCCGGTGATCGCAATGTCTTTCAGGTAAGCATCGAAGTCGGGGCGGAATTCCGGGACGATCATCTCCCGCATGGGAATCTTCAGCAGTTCCTCGACAGTGTAGCCCAGCACTCGCGCCGGCGCGGGATTAACCGACAGCAAGCGTCCTTGCAAATCGTGAGTGCACAGCAGGTCCTGGCTGTGCTCAACCAGATCCTGATACCAGTCTGCATTTTCGTGGAGAGCCTGCCGGATGGGATCCAAGTCGGCAAACTTTACTTCAGCAACGCGATACATCTTTGTCCCAGGGTGCAGATCCATAGCTGGCTTCCCTGCGGATTGGGCAGCTTGAAGTGCATGCGTGGATTCTACTTCCCGCTGTCTTGCCGGGTTTATGGAACGCACACCCAGTGGCCAGTAGCACGACCCAAATCCGAATTGCGGCGAAGTGTACCAGAAGCGTGCTGGATTTGCACCAGTTTCGTGGCGATTCAGGTGGGTCCGGGCGCCTCTGCACCCAGGTTTACCGAATCAGCTTGCCTCTAAGCAGTAGCACGCTAACTGGTCGGCTTTCGAAATAGTTGCATGAACGAGCTCCGCGAGCCGCGCTAGAACTCTCAAAGGTTCGGGCACTCGACCCGGTGCCCGCGTTTTCCTGCCCGGTGCCTCTGCCCGCGTTTGACCCTGCTCTTCCCCCTCAACTAGACTCGCTTCTCAGCGAGGTTCCCATGAAACGTATCGCGTGTCCGCTGGTCTTTTTCCTCCTTCTCGCGCTGATCGTGTTCGCCGAAACCGCAATTGCTACCGATAACGAAAACGAAGGCCACCATCACGAAGACCTGACCACCGCGCAACTAGGAACGGTCACCTTCCCGGTTTCCTGCGACCCAGCCGTGCAGAAGCCGTTTGAGCGTGGTGTAGCCCTGCTGCACTCCTTCTGGTACGAAGAGGCGGAAAAAGAATTCGTCCAGATTTCCGCCAGGGCCCCAAACTGTGCCATGGCCCACTGGGGCGTGGCCATGAGCCTGTGGCATCAACTGTGGAACGAACCGGATAAGAAGGCGATCGAGCACGGCTTGGAAGAAGCTCATCTGGCGAAGACCACCGACGGCCCCACCACCCCGCGCGAGCAGGCATACATCGCCGCCATCTCCGCCTTCTATAGTGACTCGAAGAAGCTGGATCACGACGCTCGCGCCAAAGCCTACTCCGACGCGATGAAGAAGGTCTACGAGACCTACCCTGACGATCACGAAGCCGCGGTCTTCTACGCCCTCTCACTGCTAGCTTCCGAACCGCACGACGATCCAACCTTCGCCAACCGCAAGCAGGCGGCTGCGATCCTCGAAAAATTATTCGCCACTGAGCCCGACCATCCCGGCGTGGCCCACTACCTCATCCATACCTATGACAAGCCGCAACTCGCGCAACTGGGCTTGCCCGCCGCCCGCCGCTACGCGCAGATCGCACCGGCCGCGCCGCACGCCCTGCACATGCCCTCGCACATCTTCGCCCGCGTCGGCCTCTGGCAGGATGACATCAACTCGAACCTCGCCTCCATCGCCGCCTCGCGCAAAACCGCGGCCATGGGCATGGGCGGCGAGGGCCATCAGTTCCACGCCATGGACTTTCTCTTCTACGCCTACATGCAAAGCGGACGCGACGCCGATGCCAGAGCACTGATCGAAGAGATCCGAGCTATGCCCAATAAGAAAGACGATATGTACGGAGAGGGATTCGATCCCCACGCCGCGGCCTTGGCCCACCTGACGGCTCTCTATCCCATCGAGATGCATGATTGGCAAGCCGCAGCCGCACTGACTCCGGCCGAGGTTGCAGGCACGGCAGAAGACTCTGTGATTTATTGGGCGCGCGCCATCGGGTCAGCCCACCTGCGCAAACCAGATGACGTCCGCAAAGATTTGGCCGCGATTGAAAGCATTCACAAGAAGCTGGCCGCCGAAAAATCAGAATTCGCCGGCGCCGTCGAAGACGACCGTAAAGAAGTCGACGCCTGGCTGGCCTTCGCCGAAGGCAAAGATGATGACGCCGTCGAGGCCATGCGCCCAATCGCCGACAAGGAAGATTCACTCGGAGAAGAGCCGGAAGGCATTCCGGCGAGAGAGATGATCGCAGACATGCTGCTCGATGCCAAACGTCCGCAACAAGCCCTGGCCGAATATCAGACTGACTTAAAACTGAATCCTAACCGCTTCGACGGCCTCTACGGCGCCGCCCGCGCCGCCGAAGCCGCCGGCAAACAATCAGACGCCGCCGAATACTACGCGCTTCTGCTCAAAGTCTGTGACGGATCGAATTCCACGCGGCCCGAACTAAGCCGCGCCAGAGAATTGGTGGCGCAGAAATAATTTACGAGATCGATCATCTGAGCGAAGAAAGCATGGCACTCTTGATTTCCCGCAGCGGGTTGAGGTCGTAGATATGGAGCGCTCCTTGATCCGCATCCAGGGCGAAGCTAGCGGGTGGGCCTGCACCAACTGCGGATGGACCGTCCCCGTCCCCACCCTGTTGAGCGGAGATGACGCCATGGCCGCTTACGACCGCCTGGCCGCCGCCAAATTTCGCGACCACAAATGCGAAGCCCACGCCGTCTTTGCCCCGGCCAAGGAACCCGCCAAGAAGGAGGCAGACACAGGTTTCGCCGAGCGTGCCCGCATGCTTATCAAGCGAGGATACAAACCTAAAGTCGCAGTTGAACTCACGCTTGACGAGATGGAGATCGAACACGGCCGCGACCGCACCTTCATGGAAAGAGTCCGAGCCGATGCCGAAGATTTTCTGTGGAAGGTCGGCAAGGGCCTCATCTGAAAACTAATCTCGCAGCCACTAACCCAGCCTATCCCCGAAGCACTGTCCGCTTGACGATCAAAGCCGCCATCATGGCGAGAGCTCCAAGCAGCGCGTTATACTCGCGATGCTTCAGATACAAATCCGAAGAAAATCCTGTCCCAACCTCGTTCCCGTTGCCTGAACGCGAGGTAAGCCGCGGAAACATCCTCGGCACCCTACGCGCGTATTCCTCAAACTCCGGAAACGTCCGCCGCAGAAATGCTTCTTCATCGCGAATCACCGGGAGATAGATCGCAAAAAACATCACCACCAGCGCCACGCCCACGACCCAACTGCGCGCCGCCACAGCAAATCCCAACCCCATCAACAGCGATCCTAAATAGAGCGGGTTCCGCGTATAAGCGTAAGGACCAGAAGTCGCGAGTGACTCGTTCTTGCGCACGTGGCCAGAAGCCAGCGCCCGAATCAGCAGCCCCGGAACAACCACGATCGCTCCCAGCGCCATGGATCGCCAGGTAGGCCGGGCCAGCCAGAAGTAAAACACGGCAAACAGAAACCCCAACGGCACCCGAATCCGCCGCGCGATTTGTGACCACTCAGCCATGCGTCTTTCCCGGTCGTTTTGAAAGGGCGCGGCTTCAAGCCGCGCCGCAAATGCCATGGGAGACGCGGGCTTCAGCCCCTGAGGTCGCCGCCGAGCAGCCTGTTCGCCGCCGCAGCTACCTCATCACTCCCAATCGTCAATAACCCCTCATCGGGATCCGCCCTCCGCGTATGCGAAGTAACGCTCTCCGCACTCCGCAGCACCACGCTGCGCGTCCCGTAAGGCCCATTGCGCGCCGGGTCTGTAGGCCCAAAAATCGCCACCACCGGAATCCGCAACGCCGCCGCCAGATGCAGCGGCCCAGTATCCCCGCCAATAAAAATCCGCGCGCGCCGCGTTAGCGCAATTAACTCCGTCACCGAACCTTTCGTGGGCCTGGCCTGGCCCCCACTCGCCGCCAGCACAGCGCGAAAAAGATCTTCTTCGCCGGGACCGTAGTTAACCAGCGGGCAAATGCCCGCCTCCGCCAGCCTGCGAGCAACTTCACCGTAGCGTTCCGCGGGCCAGCGTTTCGCTCCCCATCCCGCACCCGGATTCAGAATCGCAAAGTCGCGCACATCATCTTGCACCAGCGCCTGCTCGGTGCGCGCCTCGGCCTGGGGGTCGTGAGGAAGATCGTGAAGAAGATCGTGAGGAAAATCGCAGGAAATATCCTCAGCCGGCCGTTTCATTTCGACACCTACCAGCGCCTCGGCCACCGAAAGATTCTGTTGGATGACATGCTTTCCGCGCGTGACCACCTTCCGCGTATACCAAAGACTGGCAGGAGACTCCCGCGGCTCCGCCGCTCCGTAAACCGCACGCGCCCCCGACAACCAAGCCAACACAGCTGACCGAATCGCTCCCTGCAGATCCACCACAACATCGTAGCCAGCGTCCTGCACATCGTTCCAAACCGTGACCGCTCGCTGCAAGGTCGCGATAGAAAGCGAAGCCTTCCCCCAGGCTTTCAGGTTCACGCTGTGCACTTCATCGACCAGCGGCCGCAGCGCAGACCGTGGGCCCCGCCGCGGAGATCCCGGCGCACACAGCAATTCGGCCCAGCGCTCTTCAATCAGCCAGCCGATGAAGGCCCGCGGAAACGCCTGCCGCAGCGCATGCACCGCCGGCAGCGTATGGATTACATCCCCCATGGCGCTGAGCCGGACAATCAGCAGACGGCCGGGCTTCGTCTCAGGCGCAATATCGATACGAGCCGACTCGAAACCAGCAGCCTCGAAATTCACGGCCGCCTCGGCGACAGCCGCGAACGAATCAACTCACTGGTGGAGTGATCCTTAGCATCTCCGACAATAGCGATCCGTCCGCCATATTCTCCGACCGCATCGCGCTCCGGGACTGACTCCGCCGTGTAGTCCGTGCCCTTGGCCTGGATATCCGGACGAATCTCGCGAATCAAAGCCCGCACATCAAGCTCGGGAAAGATGACAACGGCATCCACGTCGGCCAGCGCGGCAACAATTTCAGCGCGCTCCTGCTCCGGCATGACCGGACGTCCCTCGCCCTTCAGCGCCCGCACCGACGCGTCAGAATTGACAGCCACAACCAGCTTCCCGCCCAGTTCCTTCGCACCCCGCAGATAACGCACATGGCCCACATGCAGCAAATCGAAATTGCCGTTCGCGAGAACGATGCGCTCGCCGGCGCGCCGCCACTGCTCCACGCACTCGCGAAGTTGTTGGCGCTCCAGAATTTTGTTGTTTCCCATTTATGGAGAAGCTCAATGCGGCCGAGTCGCCGGCGGAGCCTGCTCGATCGCGCGCAACAACTCTTCCCGCGAAACTGTAGCCGTCCCGCGCTTCATCACCACAATCCCGCCCGCATAGTTGGCTAACTGCGCCGCCTCTTCCGTGCTGGCTCCCGCGGCCAGCGCGGCGCTGAACGCCGCAATCACGGTATCGCCCGCCCCCGTCACGTCGGCAACTTCGTCCGAACCAAAAATCGGAATGTCCACCGGCGCATGCCTCTGGTCGAAAGCAACCATGCCGTCGCGCCCTCGTGTAATCAGCAGCGACTGCAACTTCATCCGTCCCATTATTTGTTGTCCCGCCACCGTCAGCTTCTTCCAGTCCTGCCCAATGCGACCACCGAGCGCCGCTTCCACCTCCGGCTCATTCGGAGTAGCGGCCGTCACGCCCGAATACTCCAGCAAACGGTAGCGCGAATCGAGGATCAAAGGCACCATCACAACCCTTCGCCGGCCGCTCTGGCGCAACGCATTCACGATTGCCGGACTCGCCGATCCGTAGCCGTAGTCAGAAACCAGCAGCGCATCTGAAGCCCGCACATATTCCCGCGCCGCCAAAAATAACTCTCGCGTCAGGTGCTGGTTAGGAGGATTCTCCGGCTCGCGATCCACGCGCACCACCTGCTGCCGCGAATTGTGCGTCATGCCCGCGAGAATGCGCGTCTTTGTAACCGTCGTGTAACTCTTATCCTTCAACACGCCGCTCACCGCAATCCGCTTGTGGCGAAAAAACTTCACGAGCATTCGTCCCGGCTCGTCGTCGCCGACGGCGCCAACCGGCAGCACGTTCACTCCCAGGTCAGCCAGATTGTTCACCGCATTAGCGCCACCACCCGGCACCACCGTGCGTTCGCGGTGCTTCAGAATCAGCACCGGAGCCTCGCGCGACACCCGCGAGATTTCCCCATATACGAATTCATCGGCTACCAGATCCCCCAGCACCGTAATCGTGACCTTGGGGAACGCTTCGACAATCTTCTGCAGCCGGTCAACTTCTTTCAGATGTTTCGTCATCAGATGTTCTTCTGAAAACAGTGGCCAGTGTCCAGTGATCAGTGGCCAGTAGAGGCGGAAGGAACTCGCTGACCACTGACCACTGGTCACTGACCACTGCCCTCCGGCATTTTCTCACGAGCGGCGCCGCCGCTCCTCAATCACGCGCAGCATGGTATCCACAGCGTTAGCCGCGTCCGCAAGCTCCATCTTTACCGGGACCACCGCCAGCGGCGTCAGCGCCGCCAGATAGCCGCCCAGGTTTACAGCATCTTTCTCAGTGGTCACAAAGCCGCCCGCCCCGCTCTGCCGCCGCAGTTGCAACAAGTCGTTGACGTCTTTCTCAGTGTAGGCGTGATGGTCTCGAAAGAACGCCTCGGCACCGGGATCGATGCCTGCAGCCCGCAACTGCAGTAGAAAATTCTGCGGCCGCGCAACCCCGCTGAACGCCACCGGCCGCGGCGGAACATTCTGAGGAGTGATTCCCCGCCGCACCCGCCAGACCATCCTCCCCGCGACCGGAAACAATTCCGCCGATGCGCCGCTCGTCAGCACTACAGCATCAGCCCGCTGCAGCGATCGCAAAGGCTCCCGCAGCCGTCCTCCAGGAAGCAGACGATCGCGTGCATCATCCCGCGTGACCAGCACGATATCGAAATCGCGGGCCAATCCGCGATGTTGAAACCCGTCATCCAGCAAATGAATCTGCAAACCGAATCGCGTTTCGGAAAAGCGCCCAGCCTCGTAGCGATCTTCACCCACGATCACCGGCACCTGCAGCCGTCGAGCAATCAACAAAGGCTCATCGCCGAATTCCCGCGGCGGCCCGCCGGGATCCACCAGCAGCACGCCGCGAGTTGTGCGCCCGTAACCGCGTGAAAGCACATCGAAGCGCACTCCGCGGGCCTTCAAAAGCTCGCCCAACAAAATCACGAACGGAGTCTTTCCCGAACCTCCGACCGAGAGATTCCCCACGCTGATCACAGGCCCCTGCAGCGAGCGCGAACGCAGCCAGCGCCGATCGTAGAGCACATTGCGCGCCCCGACCACGCCGCCATAGACCGTTGATAGGATGGCTGAAACGGGATTCCAGTTCATGGCCGCGCCAGCAACTCCTGCAGCTCGCCGGCCGTCCGCGCCGTGGCTCCAATCTGTGATCGCATAGTTTCTGCGGCGCGCTGCCCTAAAGTTCTTCGTTCCTCATCATTGGCCAGCAGCTCCAGGAACACCAGCGGCAACTCCGCTAGACCAACAATCCTCACCGCATCCCGACTCTCAAACAAGCTCACGATGTCGCGGAAGTTCTCCGTGTGATTGCCCACCACCGTGGCCACGCCGTGCTGCGCGGGTTCGATAATGTTATGACCGCCGCGCGGAACCAGGCTTCCTCCCACAAACGCAATGTCGGCTAGGGCATACAGCGCCGCCAGCTCTCCGATTGTATCCAGCAGCAAAACTCCGCTGGTCAAGGGCTCTCCGTTCCATAGCGATCGTCTCAGGAAACGAATCGACATCTGCTCCAGCAGCGCGGCCACGGCGGCGAAGCGTTCCGGATGCCGGGGCGCAAGAATCATCACTGCCCGCGGATGCTGCACCAGCAGATTCTCAAACGCCTTCAGCAGCAGCGATTCCTCCCCCTCGACAGTGCTGCCACACACCAGCACCGGCCCGACTCCAGTGGCCGCAATCGACTTCCGCACACTCTCCACAATCGCAGGCGGAGCAGGCGCAGGAATATCAAACTTCAGATTTCCCGTGACCCGCACCCGTTCCGGCGCCGCTCCAATATCTCGCAGCCGCGACGCGTCCTCCGGCGTCTGTGCCAAGAACAGGTCAACGTTGGCCAGCACTCTTCGCAGAAATCCGCGGAATCGCCGGTAGCTCGAAAATGACCGGTCTGAGATGCGCGCATTCACCACCGCGACCCGCGCCCCGCTGGCATGCGCCAGACGCAAAAAGTTGGGCCAGAACTCAGTCTCCGCAATCACTACCATCCGCGGCCGCAGCGCCCGCAGGTAAGGTCGGATCGCGAATGCGAAATCCATAGGGAAGTAAAATACGTTCGCGTCTCCGAAGCGTTTGCGCGCAAGCGCCTGCCCGCTATCGGTGGTGGTCGAAATGAAGATGCGACGCTGCGGGAATCGTTGGCGCAGTTCCTCGACCAAGCCGGCGACCGCCAGCACCTCGCCAACGGAAACCGCGTGAACCCAGATCGCCAGCTCTTGTTCTCTCGGCAGCTGAAGCCGCGAAGGCAGCCGGCCCAGCCTCTCAGCCAGGCCCTTGCTGTATTTGCCGTGGCGCGCCATCTGAAAAAGCCAGTAAGGCAGGCTCACCAACATCGCTACCGCCAGCACGACGCTGTAGAGGAAGCTGTAAAGAGATGTGATCAAGTTCAGCCATTCTAAACAAACTCCGACATTCCCGGGACCAGTTCTATAATCCCAAGTATGCAGCCGGCTCCCGACTCAGGATATCTTCGTGTTGTTCTCGCCTTATGCGCGATCGGCAGCTTCGCAATCTGCCTCGCCGCCAAAGACTTCGTAAAGCCCGGGGCACAGCCCGCGAAAACCTATCCCGCACATGACGACCACACCGACGAAAAAGTTGCCATCGGCGCCGACCCCTACGACACCGCCGACAAGGCGAAAATCTTCTCCATAAACTTTCACGAGCACGGAATACTGCCCGTCTTCTTCGTCGTGACCAACGACGGCAACCAGCCCATCTCGGTCTCCAACATGCAGGTAACACTAACCACGGCGAACCGCGACAAGCTGACGCCGGAAGCGCCCGACGATATCTACCGCCGCATCACCAATCCCCGCGCCAATACCGCGCCGCCGCTGCCACTTCCCATCCCCCACAAGGATGTGAAAGGCACCATCAGCCGGAAGCAGATGGACGAGGTCGAATCCTCGCGATTCGCTGCCAGAGCGGTCGAACCTCACACCACACAATCAGGATTCCTCTTCTTCGATGTGGAAGACATCGACGCGCCCCTCGCGGGCGCGCGCATGTATGTAAGTGGGGTGAACGATGCCCAAGGGAATGAGCTGATGTACTTCGAGATTCCCATGGGAAAGTGAGGCCGCCGCATGAAATCGGGTCTGTCCGTAGTGCCTCAGTTTTATGAGGCAATACCAGCACTGGAATTCCGGTAGTGCCTCAGCTTGAAATCTCAACGTTTGGACTCTTGAGGAAATCGCGATGATGGCCGACAGTTGTACGCCGAAACCGGGAAAGGGCGGCCCTTATAAAAAGCGCACTGAAAACGGAGAATAAAACTATGCAGACGAACCGAATTGAAGTTTCCAAGGACGGAACTGGCAAAACACTGTATATCCCGCTGTGTGTCTACAAGGCCAGCAAGAACACCTACGCGATCTCTTGCTCAGACCCAAAGCATCTATTTAAGTCTGGCACCACGCCTCAGCAGTTGGAGAAGTTCAGGGAATGGATTGTAGAAACGTTCGAGCAGTTAATAAATTCAAACTGAGGACTACTCGAATTCCCTTGACTTGGATTCCCAAAACTGCGATCCTATTCTCTACGCATTAGCTCTCTGACATAAGAATAGCAATGAGATAACTTCTGTGAATGCAATATTTTACGGTCGACGCCCTCGAGTTTGCTGCACTTTCTGATGGGACGATCACCTAAGTCCTTTGACCGGAATATTTTGCCAGCAACTCCTTTGCTTCCAAGATTTTAGCCGGACCAACCATAGATCGAGGGCGGCAAACCACTGATTCCATGGATTTTATGAGATCGATCTGTGATTTTTTTGATCCAGACCGCGGTCTCACCGCTTACCATCAATCACCGACCGCTGCCTTATAATCCCTCGATAATGTCGACCACCTCAGATGCCTTCGCTGCCGCTCACATCACCTACGAACCCGTCATTGGCCTCGAAGTGCACGTCCAGCTTCTTACGGCGTCGAAGATTTTCTGCTCTTGCTCCACGCGCTTTGGCGCTGCGCCTAACACGAATGTTTGTCCGGTGTGCCTGGGGATGCCCGGAGCTTTGCCGGTGCTGAACCGGAAGGCAGTCGAATTCGCGACGCTGGCGGCGATGGCTTTGAATTGCCGCATCAATGAGACTTCGATTTTTGCGCGCAAGAATTATTTCTATCCCGACCTGCCCAAGGGCTATCAGATTTCGCAGTACGACAAGCCGCTCGCCGAGTTTGGGTTCATCGAAGTCTCCTCAACCGGCAGCAAAAAGAAGATCGGGATCACGCGGGTGCATCTTGAAGAGGACGCGGGCAAGAGCCTGCACGAGGGTTTTCCCGGCTCCGAGGAAAAAACTGCCATCGACCTGAACCGCACCGGCGTGCCGCTGATCGAGATTGTCAGCGAACCCGATATTGCCACGCCCGACGAGGCTTACGAATACCTGACGCGGCTGAAAGAAATCATCCTCTACACCGGAGTCAGTGATTGCAATATGGAGGAAGGTTCGCTGCGCTGCGATGCCAACGTCAGCGTGCGGCCGCGCGGGCAGAAAGAGTTGGGCACCAAGGCTGAAATCAAGAATGTGAACTCGTTCCGCTTCATCCGCGAGGCGCTGGTCTATGAGATCGCGCGGCAGGTCGAGGTGATTGAGGCGGGCGGCAAGGTCGTACAGGAGACGCGGCTCTACAACTCTCACGAGGGCAAGACCTACAGCATGCGGTCGAAAGAGCAGGCGCACGATTACCGCTATTTTCCCGAGCCTGACCTGCTGCCGCTCGCGGTCGATGAAAAGTGGAAGAGCGAGATCGCCAAGACCTTGCCCGAACTGCCGGAAGCGCGCCGGGCGCGGTTAACCAGCGAATATGGGATTACCGAATACGACGCGCAGGTGCTGACAGTTTCAAAAGGGCTGGCCGATCAGTTTGAGGCCGCAGCGAAGGCGGCAAAGAATCCCAAGCGCGTGGCGAACCTGGTGCAGAGCGAACTGATGGGGCGGCTCAAAGCCAAAGGAATCGAGATCGAGTCGTCTCCGATCACGATGAAGGGCGTGGCGGCGTCGGCCGATCTGGTTGAGAGCGGCGCCATCTCCGGGAAGATGCTGAAGGATCTTTACGATCTGAGCTTCGAGCGCGGCAAAGATTTTCCTGAGATCTACGAGGAAGAAGGGCGTCCACAGCAGTCTTCGGACACATCTGCTCTAGAGAAGATCATCGACGAAATTCTTGCCGCGAATTCCAAGCAGCTAGAACAATACCGGGCCGGGAAGAAGACCGTGATCGGGTTCTTTGTCGGGCAGGTGATGAAGGCGTCGAGAGGCCAGGCTAATCCGCAGATGGTGAATGAGTTATTGGTTAAGAAGTTGGAGCAGGGTTAACAATTCAGTTAACCATGTGACTGAAGTACCATCCTGGGTTGTGACTTCTGCCATCTGCTTCCTGGGTCCGGTTCCCGCTAAGATGAGGCTGGGCCTGTCTGTCCGGCTGACCGTTCGAGAGTTTTCATGAAACTCAAGCTTGACCGCATCATCAGCATAGCGACGCTTGCCGCCATGGTGGCGATTTTTCTGGTACTGAGGAAGCCAACGCCTGTGGTCGTGCAGGTTCCGGCGACGACCGCGGCCCCGGCCCAGTCGTCTGGGCAACCCATGGAGCAGCGGGAACAGGCCGCGCAGCAAGGTTCTCCGGCCTCGGGCGGAAGCTATGCGGCAGCTCCGCTGCAGGCTCAGACGCCATCTCAGAATCAGCAGGCCGTCGCTCCCAGTCCTCAGCCGAAAGCCGAGTCTCACTTCGGCTCTGACGGAATCAGCGCGTTGCTGATGCAAGCTGCACAATCTGCGGGAGGCGGCGGGCTCTCGCCCGACTCGAACGTCGGCGACGGAGAGCCTAACATCAAAGACCAGCAAGTGACCTACGAGGGCGACGTTGTCCACGGACGGTTTCTCACGGAGATTGCGGGGAAAGATGTGTGGGTGACCATCTCTGGCCACATGGGTTCAAAAGACGGATACGCAACCTTTGATCCGACGGAATTTAAAGTGGGCGACGTCAGTGTGCCGGTTTCGCTGGTGAATCCTGCACTGCAGAGGAAGCTCGCCGAGGAGCGCGACAAGCTGAAACTTCCCAACTAGGTGGAGGGCGGCAGAGCATTTCTCGCAGCCACCTTCGCATACCAGCGACCTGATTCCTTCAGGGTGCGCTGCCCGGTTTTGAAATCCACGTAGGCCAGGCCGAAGCGCTGGCTGAAACCCTCCGCCCATTCAAAATTATCGAGCAGAGTCCAGGCGTGGTAGCCGCGGACGTCAGCGCCGTCGGCGACGGCGCGGGCGAGCGCTTGCAAGTATTGCCGGTGATACTCAACGCGGCGCGTGTCGCGAATCGCGCCGGTTGGGTCGGGACGGTCGTTATAGCAGCAGCCGTTCTCCGTAATCTCGAGTTGCGGCCGGCTGAAGTCGCGGCTGATGCGCATGACCATGTCATAGAGAGCCGGCGGCCAGACCTCCCATCCATTATCGGTTTTCGGGCCTTGCTGGCCTCCCGTCATCTTTACTGGGAACAGCCACTGTTGAGTGTGGGAGATGCGCTCGAACACGCTGGGGGCTGAGGCGATGGTGCGGTAGTAGAGATTGATGCCGATGAAATCGAGCGGCGCGCGCATCTGCTCGAGGTCGCCGGACTTGACGCCCATGGCGGTTTCCGAGGTGAACACCAGCGCTTCGGGATAGCGTCCCTTGAGTGCGGGTTCGAGAAACCACAGGTTGGTGACAGCGTGAGCGCGCTCGGCCGCCTGACGGTCTTCTTCGGAGCCGCTTGCCGGTTCACACGGCGACATGCTCAATGCCGTTCCTACGCGTGCTGAAGGTCGAGTCGCTTTCAATGCGCGAAAACCGGCGCCCTGCGCCCGGTTCACGGTGTGGGAAGCGCGCAGGAAGTCGAGGAGGCTTTGCCGCCCGGGAGCGTAGGAGCCTTCGAGATAACCCCGGTAGGTGAAAGCCAGGGGCTCGTTGAATAACATCCAATCGGAAACGCGATCGCCGAGAGCGCGGGCGGCGAGCTCGACGTAATCGGCGAAGCGCGATGCTGTGTCGCGAGCGGGCCAGCCTCCGGCATCTTCGAGAGCCTGGGGCAAGTCCCAGTGATAGAGGGTGACAAACGGACGGATTCGGGCTTCGAGCAGGGCATCGATCAGACGGCTGTAATAATCAATCCCCTTGAAATTCGCGGGACCAGAGCCTGTGGGCTGAAGACGCGGCCAGGAAATCGAAAACCGGTAGCTGTTCAGGTTCATCGCTCGCAGGAGCGCCACGTCTTCGCTAAAGCGGTGGTAGGAATCGCAGGCGGTGTCGCCGGTGTCGCCGTTCTTGATTTTGCCGGGAGTGTGAGAGAAGCGGTCCCAGATGGATTCACCCTTGCCGTCTTCGTTCCATGCGCCTTCGATCTGATAGGCGGCAGTGGCTGCGCCCCAGAAAAAACCCTTGGGAAACAGGATCCCGGAGGAAGAATCGAATTGTTCCGCGTGCGACGCCGTGGGGGCGGCAGAGGCCGCGCTGCGTTCAGCATTCGACACACTACAGCCGGAGAACAGAGCGGCGGGCAGGGCGGCTGCGATGCCGGCGGCGAAAGCGGAGTGGGCGAAGTCGCGGCGGGTCAGACGCAAAGTGAAATGGATCTCCTCGATTTCGTTTGGGCCACAGAGAAAACATTCTAAACCGGAACGAGGAAACCCGACGCACTAAGGGCCAGGGATGGGCTGCGCGGACCAACTTCGGCATCTCGCTTGCTGAGGTTGCTTACGAAGGAGCGAAGCCATGCACATTCACCCCAACCAAATTAATTCCAATGTCCAGACCGATGCGCTTTATGCTGCCGAGCGGGCCGCGGCTAAACGAGCTGCCGAGGGCACTCGAAGGAAGCTGCTGGAGTTTGCTTCGGAACTGGCCGGCGAAGCGGAATCTGAAGAAGGCTGCGTAGTAAAGCTGGGAGCGCGCGAGGAAGCCGAGGAGCGGTCGAAGCCGCGGAATGAGCAGCAGAAACGCGAACAGGGTAACCCAGGCAGCCGCAGGAAAAGCAGGCAGCCGGTGGACTCAGAGGACGCGGACAATGCCATTTCGGACTGGGCGTAAGGGCGGGCGTAGGTGATCTGAAGTCTGATGAACCAGTCTCTGATGACCCAGCCTGTGACGACCCGGCCTTCAATTCTCATCGCTACGCCGTGTTTTGGCGGCATGGTTTCACAGAATTACATGTTGTCGGTGATACGGCTGATGAGCTACGCGAAATCGTCCGCGTTCGATGTGTCGCTCACGTTGCTTGGTTCCGACGCCTTGATCTCACGGGCGCGAAGCACGCTGGTCGCCGCTTTTCTGGACAATCCTGCGGCTAGCCACCTGCTTTTTGTGGATGCCGATATCAGCTTTGAGCCGCAGCAGGTCGAACGGATGCTGCGGTTTGATAAGGACTTTACCGGGGCGCTCTATCCGCTGAAGTCGATGGATTGGGATCTGGTCCCGCGGCGCTGTGTCGAGCGCGGCGAAAACTTACGCCAGGCTGCGCTGTCTTATGTGGGAACTTTCTTGCCTGAGGCGGAGCGTAAGCAGGCTGGAGATTTTGTGACCGGACTTTATGCCGGGGGTGGTTTTCAACTGATCCGCCGGAGTGCGTTGGAACAAATGATTGCGGCTTATCCGGAAACCCGGTTCCACCGGGTGCATGATCTTCCCATGTCGGGCTCGCGACGCGATGTGGTACGAAGTGCAAATCTCTTTGCGCTTTTCGATTGCGTCATCGACCCGGAGAGTGGCGCATATCTGAGTGAGGATTATTCCTTCTGCCTGCGCTGGCGGCGGATCGGAGGCGAGATCTGGATTGATGCCGCGAGCAAGCTGAATCACTGCGGTCCATATGAGTTCGTCGGGGACCACGCTTCGCGTTTCTATGGACACAAATGAAGCGCCCCGATATCCCGTCATGGGCGCGAGCTTTGCGACGCAGTCCCTAACTTTACTTCAAGTCGGACAAGTCCTCGAGTAGTTGCTGGACGTCGAATCCATCTGGCGTCACGGGTTGACCTTTTTTCTGTTCGAGGTAGTCGGGGCTGACGATGGCGTAGGCTTCATCGCAATAGGCCTGCCAGAAGCCCCAGGTCATGGTTTGCAGCGCGCCCCAGGTGACGACCGTGAGGCTGCGGGAATCGTAGGCGACTACGGGGACGGCGTGTCCGCCCCAGGAACCGGGTACGCCGTCGCCTCCGGTGCCCGACGGAGGAACGGACCAGATCTGCTTGTTGCTGGTTTGAGCTTGGGCGCTCTTGGGCAGAGCTAGTCCGATGTAGCAGCCGCCGAAGATCCAGGTTCCATCCATGATGTGGGTGTGGTTGGAGGGTTCGAGAGCCATGTAGGCCTGAATCTTGTGGCCGGCGATTCCGGTTTGACGCCAGTAATTGAGGACATCGATTTCCTGGGCGCCGTTGTCGTTGGCTCCGGTCTTGGGGTTGTAGCCGGTGATGGCGGAATAGGCCGCGATGATTTGCGTGTCGGTCGGAGTTACCGTTTTGGATTGGGCGTTGGCGGTCCACTCCATGATGAGGTGACCGGCGGCAGCGCACGTGCAGTCGCCGACCTGGGCGTTATCCATCATGCCCCAGGGGACTTTCACTTTGGCAGTAAGGTCGAGGCTGGGAGGCGGAGCAGGTAGAGCGGCGGTGGCGTAAGTGGCGAACAGCAGAGTGCGCGGATCGTGACGCGCCGGTTGTTTGCCGAGCTTCAGCTTAAGAGGATCGATTCGGGTTGGGTCGGGCTTCATGATGACGCTTTTGCGAGCGTCGGGGAATGTGGTGAGCATCTTTGTGGACATGGGTGAGGTTCCGTTCTGGAAATGCTAAAGATGTCCGACGCTGAGAGATCCGCTAGGATCCCGCCTTCGGGATGAAATCATGGCCCAGTATTGGGGACGGGGGGAAGGCTGCGCCGCGAATCATAGAACCGAGCGCCAACGGCACAACCTGGAATCTGGGTTTGTTACGAAAAACGAACAAAAGCTATGGCGGAGGTTGTTTGCGGCTGATCGGGGACGCTTATCTTTTAGAGGTTTCGGCCCTTCCACGAATTTTCCCCACAACAGAAACAATCGCGAGCATGGCGTACAAATCCGCGGTGCCGATAGGGATAATCACGATGGCCGGGACCCACTTGGTGGTCCACGGAACAAACAGAATCAACGGGAGATGAAGTGCCGCGAGGAAGGTCATGGTGACCCAAAACCACACATGCCGCCGCAGTTTCCATCTCATCGCAATGGCAAGGGCAACCATCGCAACCGACACAAGAGCCGATCGTGCAAGATCAAATCTCCCGAAATACACAAACAAGAGCCCCAGAAGAACAGTTCCGAAAATGACGCACAGACCCCCCCCACCAGGTAGGTGCATTTTCTTATCTTCGACTGTTATGACCTTGCCCAAGCGCACTTTGCAATCTCCCTTCCAGCTCCGACTCTGTCTCCAACCGTTAAGAGATCGGAAAGAACATGCCCAACAAGAGAGGGTCGGCCCACCAGGGTGCATGCCCCGCACCGTCAGGGTTCCTAGCCTTTACCTCGGCAGAGGCTCTTTCATGTTGGTTAGCGCATAGGCGAGGACCGCCATGGCGGCGGCGTTCTCGCGAAGTTCGCTGGGGACTACCTTATCCAGCGTGTCGGCGGCGGAATGGTGGTAGTCGAAGTAGGTGCGGCCGTCCTGCATGAGGCCGAAGGCGGGGACTCCAGCTTCGGACATGGCTTCGATGTCGGCGCCCGGGGGATAAGTCGTGGGCTGGAAAACTGTCGCGCCGATGCTTTGTAGCACGCCTTCCAGAGGGCCCAGAGCGTCGATGGCGGCTGGAGCGGCTTTCACCTCGAAACCCAGAGGGTGCGCTGCGCCGGAGTCGCTCTCGATGGCAGCTATGTAGTGAGGGAAGTCGCTGGCGTATTCGGCGGTGTAGGCTTTGCTGCCGGAGCCTCCAGTTTCTTCATCCATCCAGGCGATTACGCGGAGGGTGCGGGCGGGACGCAGGTGAAGGCGCTGGAGAACTTCGGCGGTCTGCATGGCCATGACTACGCCAGCTCCATCGTCGATGGCTCCGGTGCCGAGGTCCCAGGAATCGAGATGGCCGGAGACTGCTACGATCTGTTCGGGATGTTCGGAACCTTTGAGGTCGGCGATTACGTTGTAGCCGGTTTCGTCGGGAAGCTTCTGGGGCGTCAAAGTAAGATGCATGCGGACTTTGCCTTCAGCAGCGAGATGAACGATCAGGTCGGCGTCTTCGGCAGTCACGGCTGCGGCGGGGATTCCAGCAGGGAGACTGAATCCGGTGTGCGGGAGACGGTAATCGGCACTGCCTACAGTGCGGACCAGGGCGGCTACTGCGCCTAGATCGGCAGCGGCTTTGGGTCCGGCTCCGCGATAGCGCACAGCCTCGCCGTAGGCGGCAAAGGCTTGTCCGCCAACCGCCTTTCGCTTGTCAAAGATTTCGTTGAAGAGGACGATCTTGCCGGCGACTTTGTCGCGACCGAGAGCCTGAAGTTCTTCGAAAGAGTCGACGGGGACTACGTCGGCGGTGAGGCCATCGGCGGGTGTTGCCGTGCTTCCGCCGAGGGCGGTGAGAACAATCTTTTGCGTGGTGCCGGGCACCATGCCGGGATACTCGACCAGGGCAGCGGTTTCGGCGCCGCGGACCCAGTGCGGGACGGTGACGGGCTGGAGGCGAACATCGAGGCCGAGGTGGCGAAGCTCTTCGGCCACGTATTCGGACGCGGCGCGGGCCTGGGGCGATCCGGTGGGGCGGGGTCCGATGTTCTCGGTGAGGTGAGCGAGTTCGCGGTAGCCGTAGTCGTCACTGAGCGCAGCGGCTTTGATCGCGGAAAGCTGCTGCAGAAGAAGCGGAGGGAAATTCAGCTTGTCAGCCGCGGTAGTTTGCGGTGCCGACATCATTTGGGTCGCCGCGGGCTGCGCTTGGGGCGGGGTTTGGGCGACGGCGAACGTGGACACGAGTAGCCGGAGAGCGAACAAGGCTGCGATCAAGAAGGATGAGGGTGCGCTCGAGGAGAAAAGAGGCTTGGTCATAGATTAGGCAGTGTATCCGAGTGAGCAGTCGGGGGGAAAGTGGCTGTGCTAGCTTGAGGCATGGATAAGAAGGAAATCAACTCGACGAAGCTGACGGTGAACTTCCTGGTCTGGATCGGCGGGGTGTTTATGTTGCTCCTGTTCGCGCTCCTCGCGCACTTCGTCTGGAGGCTCTTCTAGCAGTTCGTTCCCGGGGGCAAAAAAGCGGCCCCATTGCTGGGGCCACGTTTCAAAGAGGTCAAGGTGGTGGGTGAATGTCAGGAAAGGCGATGGAAGTTGCCGTCCCGCAAGGCGGGAGAGCACTTCGGGAAATGTTGAATAGAGAATCGAGTGAAGGTCATTGCTGTGGGTTTTACGGCCTCTTTAGTACTTTCAGAAGAAGCATTTCCCGAGCCAAATAGGGGAGCTGTGGCTGGTTTGGTCTTGCGGTCCGCAAGTGATTGATAAAACATTACTTAGGATGACATTGCTTTCACGCAGACAATTGGGCGCGTGAGCGTGGCCGGACGCGAAGTGCACAAGCCTGCACATTGAATGCACAAGAATGGGGGCAATCTGAGCCGCCGGCGCCTCACCGGCGAACGGCGGCTCAAAGGCTCGAGTGCGGGACTAGCTGTTTCCGGCAACGGTACGCAGCTTCCCGGGAAGGAAGTGGTACGGGGGCCAGGGGCCGCTGATGGCCACTTCGCAGTTCTTGAGCTGCTTGGCCGCGGTGCTGTAACGGTTCTGGTATTTCTCAACCGACTTGGAATCGATGAGATGGGCGATGTCGATGAGCATGCCCTGGGGCGCAACCTTCTTGCAGCTCACTTCCTCTTCGAGCGGATTAAACAGCTTATGAACCTGCACCGAGAGGGCGCGGGCCTTGGTCTGGCGCTCGCGGTCGCGGGAAGCCTTGACGCGCAGTTTGGAGAGATAGTCGCCGCCGACAGTGTCGGGCAGGACGACATCGATCATGGCTTCGCGCAGCGAGCCGTCGGTGACCATCAGCTTGATGTGCATCTCGGACTTGCCCCGGAGCCGTTCGACGCTCAGGCCGAAGGCGCGCCGGTTTACCCGGACGGCTTGGCGGAGGGCGTCGTCGCTCTCGAAAATGGTTCCGAAGCGGAAGGGCAGCACGGTGGAATTGCGGAAGCAGCCGCTCACTACGCGGGCGTGCTCGATGGCGGATTTCTGATCGAGTTGGGTCGTGTTTTGGTCGAATTCGCTCACAATCACAGCAAACTCGCCGCTGGGATAGCTGAGGACTGGGGCTCCGTTCACGCCTTGAACATTCTCGATTACGAAAGGGCGTCGGGAACGGGTGCCGTTAGGAAGGGTCTGGTGCTCGGTAAGGCAGTACGCGTACCACGCCATATTAAACTCTCCGAACCGGGACGGAGGTGGACCTACCACCTCTTATCTTGTTTTTCGCAACCAGCTGAACTGCGAGTGTTGGAGTTTAGAAACGAGCGGTACAGGGTCTAGGAACCGGGAATGCTTACTGTCAAGCTCCGTAGTGCATATTACTTCGGAGTGACTCGAAAATGCAACTTTTTCGTGGCAGGAGGCATCGCTGTGGATTTTGCAGGGCGCGGCTGGATAGCTGGCCAAGGCGTAGCCCCGGCATGACTTACGGTCAGATTAAGGAAGGGCACCCGCATAAACAGGCGTCGCGGAGTGCGCCGCGTTCTTGTAAACCACGCCCGCCTTCATCACAAATACGACCCGCCGAACGGCCGTAATGTCTTTCAGCGGGTCGCCGTCGAGGGCAATGATGTCCGCCTGAAGGCCGGGAGCAATCGAGCCGATCTGATCTGCCATGCCGAGCGCTTCCGCTCCCAGGGAGTTGGCGGAGACCATTGCTGCCATGGGATCCACTCCACCGTCGCGTACGCGGCTGATAAAATCCTCAGCGTTGCGGCCGTGCGCGCCCGCTACCGCGTCGGTGCCGTAAACAATCTTCAGTCCGGGGATGCGGAGCGCTCGCTGAATAAATTCCTGGTGAGCCGGGATGAGAGCTTTCATCGCGGCAAAACCCTCTTCCGTGTAGTAGGGTGGGGCGAGATATTTGTCTTTGTATTGGAGATAGGTTTCGAGCAGCAACCCGGCTTGCGGATCGAGATACGTCCCGCGTGCGGCCATTAATTTCAGATCATCGTCCGACGCTCCCAGGCCGTGCTCGATTTCTGTGCAGCCGGCAAGCGTCGCGGCACGCACCGCATCTCTGTAAGCATGCACCAGCGTGCGCAGGCCCTGCTTCTTCGCTTCATCGCAGGCGGCGTTCAACTGTTCCTGAGACATGGTCATCGGGCCGCGCGTCATGCCTCCGGAGGCGTAGATTTTGATCAGGTCTGCGCCAGCTGCTTTTTGTTTGCGTACGAAGGCGCGGATTTCATCCGGCGTGCCCGTCTGCTCGCCTCGGCCCATGATCGGCTCGATCGCCGTGAGGATACGCGGGCCAGGGAGCAAGCCTTTTGCGATGGCCTCACGCAAGGGAACGTCGGCGGGAGATCCCACGCTCTGGATGGTGGTGAATCCCGCCATTAATGTCAGCCATGCATTCGAGGCTGCGGCATAGGTTGCTTCTGGCGTTGTTCCGCCCTGGCCGGCGTTTTTTCCGTCTGGGCCGAAGCTCCAGGTAATGTGGACGTGCGCGTCGATCCAACCAGGCAGGACAGTCAGGCGGCGCAGGTCGTAGTCCACGGACCCTGCCTTTGCGTCATCAATTTTGTCGACGGCGACAATCTTTGAGCCCTCGACCACGATGCGGGTGTCGTGCAGAACATGGCCCTTGCCATCAAGCACCGAACTTGCGGCGATGACTACGGGCTTGCTCTGGGACAGCGCTGGTGAAGGAGTTTTTTGAGCCATGGCGGAGACGGCAAGCATGCCGAGAATCACTAGAGTGATATTCGAAGATCGCATGGGATCTCCCGCAGTTCGATCCAAAGCGCGAACCAATTCTGCCACATTCCGGGCCAGGGCCTATCCCTACTCGTAACGCAGACTCTCGACGGGATCGAGCTGCGCGGCGCGGGCTGCAGGGACGGTGCCAAAAATCACGCCGACCACCGAAGACACAACGATAGCGATGACGGCGGACCAACCGTTGATTGGTACGCGGTACTCGGTGAGGAAGCGAACCGAGTAAGGAATGGCGAGGCCGATGACGATGCCGGCAAAGCCTCCGATGAGCGAAATGAGGATGGCTTCGGCGAGAAACTGAAAGCGGATTTCGCGATTAGTGGCGCCCACGGCTTTGCGAATGCCGATCTCGCGTATGCGCGCGGTCACGGTGGCGAGCATGATGTTCATGATGCCGATGCCGCTGACCACCAGAGTCACCATGGAAACCAAAAGGAGAACCCAGGTCAGGCCGGTGGCGATGCGGTCCATCATTGCGAGCACCGCGGTTAGGTTTTGCACGTTGTAAACTGACTCGGCTCGGTGGCGCGACTGCAATACGCGCTTGATCTGAGCGGTCGCCGGCACCACCATGTCCGCATCTTCCATGGAGAAATAGACCATCTTGATGCTGGGCGTTTCGAGGAAGTAGCGGCTGACGCTGTACGGGATCGCCATCGAGTTGTCGCTGACTTCGGTTTCGCCGAAAGTTTCTCCACTCTCTTTGAAGGTGCCGATGACGGTGAAAGGCAGGCCGGTGAGCTTGATGATCTTGCCTACGGCCGCTTGCGGCGAACCGTAGATCGACCGGGCCATCTTTTCCGTGATCACCGCGACTTTGTTGTGAGCCTGCGAGTCTTCGCGATCGAAGAAGCGTCCGGAGACCACCGTCAAGTTGCGCACGAGCCGATACTCGGGATAAACCCCGAGGATTTGCACGTCTTTCTCGTCCCCGTTGCCGATTGCGATGCGGTCCCCTAGAGTGACGACAGGCGAAGCCGCAATCACGCCCGGCACCTGTTCCCGCACCGCCTGCACGTCCTCCACCGTGAGCGGATCGAGGCTCGAATTGCTGATGTGCTGCGCACCTTCGTATTCCGCCCAAATCTCGTTGGTGCCGATGGCCTGAATCTGGCCCAGGGCGTATTGCTTGCCGGTCATGCCAATGGTGACTACAAGGATGAGCGACGCGGTGCCGATCACCATGCCCAGCGCGGTCAGGATGAAGCGCACTTTGTTGCTGCAAAAGGTGTCGTAAGAGAAACTCAGGATCTCGCCCAAGGCCATATTGCGTCGCGGGCGGTCGGGCATGAGGGCAGCGGCCATCTCTGATTAGATGCTACGTAGCGGGGAGAAACGGCGCAAGAGCAGAACCCGCGTGGAATCGGAAGAAAAAACAGTCCGGGGATGTTCGGTTGTGGCAAAGTAGAGGCTCACCTCTTTGATTCAGGTTTCGATTGAAGCGAATGGCCTCCTCTGCAACAACGACCGAACTTAACGCAGGCGGCCCGGGAACGGCGGGGAACGCCCGGCGTTCGTTGTTCTGGATGGTCCTGGTGGCGCTCCTGTTGCGGCTTCTCGTGATGTCGTTTTTGTATCCGGAGCGGACGGACCCCTATCGCGATCACTGGCGAATGGGAGGCGAGAGCGGCAGGATTGCGCGGTCAATCGCGCAGGGCGAGGGCTTCAGCAATCCTCTATTCGGAAAGACCGGGCCGACGGCGTGGCTGGCTCCGGTGTTTCCTTATTTGCTGGCGGGAATCTTCAAGATATTCGGCATTTACAGCAAAGCTTCGGCGATTGCGGCGCTGGCTCTGAACTGTTTGTTCTCGGCGCTCACCTGCATCCCGATTTACTTCATCGCGAAGAAACACTTCGGAACGCGGACGGCTGCGTGGGCGGGATGGGCCTGGGCATTCTTTCCTTACGGAATTTATTTCTCGGCGGACTTCATCTGGGCAACGACTCTGACCACGCTTTTGATGACCATGGTCTTTCTCTCCGCAATTTACCTGGAAACCTCGTCTTCGGTTTGGCCGTGGGTAGGGTTTGGCGCGCTCAGTGGATTGGGAGGGTTGACGGATCCAGTCGTAATGTCGGTCGCGCCTTTTCTGGGAGCGTGGGCGTGGTATCGCCTCTATAAGAGCGGGCGGCGATGGCTGGCTCCGGGCTTGGGAGCGGTGCTGGCTGTGACGCTGGTCGTTTCTCCATGGTTCATTCGAAACTATGTGACCTTTCACAAGTTCATTCCGTTCCGCAGTTGTCTGGGCTTGGAAGTTTATTTCGGCAACAATCAGGATTCGTGGCACTGGGGACCTCCGGGTTACCATCCTTCGGATAACGAAAACGAGTGGCGGGAGTATCAGCAACTTGGCGAGATCGCTTATACATCGAAGAAGTTTCACGAAGGGCTGGCGTTCATCAATTCGCACCGGCTTCTTTATGTGAAGCAGACGCTGCGGCGCGTGGTTTATTTGTGGACGGGATTCTGGAGTTTCAGCCACCGCTATCTGCAGGAAGAGCCGGCCGATCCGTGGAATATGGTCTTCTGCACCGGACTTACGGTGCTGATTTTGATTGGACTTCGCCGAGCATGGCAGCTCGATAGGAACGTCGCCATGCCTTATGTCATCGTGTTCTTTTTCTTTCCTATAATTTATTACCTGACGCATCCGGAGGATTATTACCGGCGGCCGATTGACCCGCAGTACGTGCTGCTGGCGGCCTTCGCAGTAGCTTCGTGGGTTGCAGAGCAGAAGCAAAGGCGCGCGAACATCCCGCCTAAGATCGCGACTATTGAGTGAACTTCATTCTCTCTGAAAAACATAAGACGCTGGCTACTCTGCTCCTGCTGACGGCCGGGGCACTGTTGGTGCACGGGTACCATCCCTACGCCGAGGATGCGGAGATTTATCTGCCGGGGGTGGAGAAGATTCTGCATCCGGGACTGTTTCCGACGGGTCAGGAATTCTTCGCGTCGCATGCCAGCCTAACCATCTTTCCTAATCTGATTGCTTTTTCTCTGCGTGTGACTCACTTGCCGTTCGAGACCGGGCTTTTCTTGTGGCATGTGGCGTCCATTTTTCTCCTGCTGCTTGCGTGTTGGGAGTTGAGCAGTTTACTTTTCCCGAGTGCGCGAGCGCGCTGGGGTGGAGTCTGTCTCGTCGCCGCCCTCTTAACGATTCCGGTGGCGGGAACTGCGCTCTACATCATGGATCAGTATTTGAACCCGCGGAATCTGGCAGCGTTCGCCGCCGTCTTTGCCGTCGCCCGAATTCTTGAGAAGAAATATGTGCGGGCTGTGCTGTGGCTGGTATTTGCGGGAAGCGTCCATCCGCTGATGGCCGCGTTTGCGTTTTCATTTTGCTTTCTGCTTGTGGTCGCGGAGAAATTTGAAAAGAGAATGGCAGCACCAACCGCCCGGAGCGCGCTAACTGGCGTAGCGGGGTTGATGCCGTTTGGGATTTCGCTGGACCCTCCGACTTCGCCGGCTTACCACGCGGCTGCGATGCGGCATGAATTTCACTACATCCAGCTCTGGCGCTGGTATGAGCAGTTGGGGATACTTGCACCGGTCGCGTTGTTCTGGTGGTTTGCGCGTGTCGCGCGGGCGCGGCAGTGGCATCGATTGGAACTCGTGTGCCGGGCGCTCATCGTCTACGACCTTGTCTATTTTTTCGCCGCGCTGGTAGTCGATTTGCCAGCGCGATTTGAGAGTCTGGCTCGTCTGCAGCCGCTGCGCAGCTTGCATCTCCTCTACATACTGTTGTTCTTGATCATGGGCGGATTGCTGGGCGAGTTTGTGCTGAAGAATCGAGTGTGGCGCTGGCTCGTTTTGTTCGTTCCGCTGGGCGTTGGGATGTTTGTCGCTCAGCGAGATCTTTTTCCGGCAAGCGCTCACATCGAGTGGCCCGGGGCTGCTCCGAAGAATGAGTGGGCGCAAGCCTTTGTCTGGGTTCGTAACAATACGCCCGCGGATGCGGTGTTTGCGCTCGATCCCGATTTCATGCAGATCCGTGGAGAGGATACAACCGGCTTCCGCGGTCTTGCGCAGCGCAGTCGACTGGCGGACTTATCGAAGGACAGCGGCGCGGTCAGCATGTTTCCTCCGTTGGCCGAGGAATGGTGGACCGAAGTGCAGGCGCAGACTCCGTGGAAGAGTTTTCATGCGGAAGATTTTTTGCGCTTGAAAAACAAGTTCGGCGTGAGTTGGGTGATCGTGCAGCAGCCGGGAGTTGCGGGGCTCGACTGCGCTTACCAGAATGTCGCCGTGCGAGTTTGCCGGATTCCTTAGCAGCGGTGACGGCGATGGCTCCCGCCACGAAAATCCAGTTTCCTAGCCGGTCGATCATTTACAATGCAGGGTAATGTCGACTGCTTCGGCCGTTCAAACCCCCGTCCGGCTGTTTCCCTATGAACGATGGGGATCTCCGCTGCCTGAGCTGGCCAAGCAATATCGCGAGAACCATCCTTGCCCGCACCTTCTGCTGAAAGATTTTCTTGATCCTGAAGTCGCGCGGGACATGGCGGCGCAGTTTCCTCAGGCTGCCAGCGATGCATGGACTCAGTATAAACACGCCAACGAAAACAAGCTGGGCATGCCCAAGCGTGAACTGTTTCCGGCGACAATTGGAGCGGTTACTGACGAATTGAACTCGCCGGAGTTTGTTGCCTGGGTTTCGCTATTGACCGGAATTCCCAATCTGATGGCGGACCCCATGCTCGAGGGTGGCGGCCTGCATCAATCCGGGCCGGGCGGATATCTGAACGTGCATACGGATTTTTCCATGCACCACTTCCACGCTCACCTGCACCGGCGCGTGAATCTGATTCTCTATCTGAATCCGAGATGGCAAGAGGAGTGGGGCGGAGCCATCGAATTGTGGGAGCGGAAAGACGGGAAGATGGCGCGATGTGCGGCGAAGTATCCGCCGCTGCTGAATCATGCACTCATATTTACGACTGATGAGCGGTCGTTGCATGGGTTTCCTGATCCGCTAACCTGTCCCGAGGGGCAGTCGCGCAAGAGTCTCGCTTTGTACTACTACACGGTCGAGCAGGGCAAGAAAGTTACCGGACATTCCACCGATTACTTTGCGCGGCCGCAGGATGGCTGGTGGAAGTCGGCAATGATCTGGCTGGATAAGAAGGCCGTCGATCTTTACTCGCGGGCTAAAGCGCGATTCGGATTCTCCGATGAGTTTGCCAGCAAGGTGCTGGGATTTTTGTCGAAGAAGAAGTAAGAATCACTCCTTCCGTTTGAACAATCTGTTTTACGAATTAAGAACTCTTATGTCACGCCGGGCGAGCGGTTCGCCGGGCGTAGTAGGTGGGATAGCCGGGTTCAAGCTTGCGGCCTTTGTTGCTGAAGCGGGGCAGGTGGATCAGGCCCGACCTTTGCAAAGCAAATTGCAGAGCTGTGGCCAGCACTCCGAAACCATATTTCACGCTGCGGCGGAAGTTGATCGATGAGGCTTCTTCGAAATACTTCGTGGGACAAGACACTTCTCCGATGCGGAAGCCGAAGTGCACGCACTGGGCTAGCATCTGATTGTCGAAGACGAAGTCGTCGGAGTTCTCGAGCAACGGCAGTTCGGTGAGCACTTTGCGGCTGAAGGCGCGGTAGCCGGTGTGGTATTCGGAAAGCTTCACGCGCAGAAAAAGATTTTCGAACGCGGTGAGCAGCCGGTTCGAGACGTATTTGTAGAGTGGCATGCCGCCGCGCAGCGCCGTCCCGCCGATAATACGCGAACCCAGCACAACGTCGTAAACGCCGTACGCCACCATGCTGGCCATCGCTGTAACCAGCAACGGCGTGTACTGATAATCCGGGTGAAGCATGATGACCACGTCAGCGCCTGCGGCCAGCGCTTCGCGATAGCAGGTCTGCTGATTGCGGCCATAGCCATAGTTGCGATCATGCTGGAAAACGAGCAGGCCGAGGCGGCGAGCCACGTCGACCGTCTGGTCAGAGCTGTGGTCATCGACCAGGATGCGGATGTCCACCAGGTCGGGTAGTTCTCCTACCGTGGCCTCGAGGGTTTTCTCCGCGTTGTAGGCGGGCATGACGACGGCAATGCGTTTTCCATCAATCATTCTTGTTTGATCATTCTTGTCCGGGCCTCTGAGATTCTCCTTGCAGAAATTCTTTAACAAAGGAGTCACAGAGGAACACAAGGTACAGCTTGGCACGTCCCAAATCATACCTGACGTCAGGAAAATAATTGTTCAACGAACCCTCGGAGCGGGATCGCCTGGTCGGCCTCGCTCGCAAAAACCGAGGTACCCCCCTCCCCCCTCCCCTCACTGGAATCATCGAGTTAGCACGAAATTCCCGGCAAAATCCGCATGGCAAAGGAGTTAGATACCATAATATAGAAAACAAATGGCTTACGGTCTGGCGATTTCGTCTTCTGCGGACCGTCACTGCCTCGACAATGATCGCGCGACTGCGGCACTGTGCGCAAGGTCAGATGTCACAAATGGGGGTGTGGAAATTCCTGGATGGATTATGGATTGATGCGGCGGTGCGCCCCCGTCGGGGATCAAGAGAAATCGGAGACGAGGGCGAGCGGCCCGATACACCTGGGCCGCCGGACAGGCGAGGGCGGCTGTCCCCACATGAGTTGTTGAGGCTCACACCGTCTTGCTCCCACTCACCGGTGTGTGAAAAACTGATCTTTCAGCGTTTTTCATCATGTCTGCAAAGCGAACACTCTTCGAGAAGATCTGGGACGCGCACCTAGTGGCGCAGCCGAGCGGGCGGTCGCCGATCGTTTACATCGATCTGCATCTGGTGCACGAAGTTACTTCGCCGCAGGCCTTCGACGGGTTGCGAGCTGCGGGACGAAAAGTGCGGCTACCCTCGCGCACCGTCGCCACTGTCGATCACAACATTCCGACCGAGCCGCGGGGAACTCCAATCACCGACCTGATTGCGGCCAAGCAGATTGCGGCGCTGCAGGCGAACTGCAAGGAATTCGGAGTCCTGCTGTTTGACATGGATTCGCCTGAGCAGGGGATTGTGCATGTGATTGGGCCCGAGCTGGGGCTGACGCGGCCGGGGATGACGATTGTTTGCGGCGATAGCCATACCAGCACGCACGGGGCTTTTGGAGCGCTGGCCTTTGGCATTGGAACGTCAGAAGTGGAGCACGTTCTGGCGACGCAGTGCCTGGGCCAGCAAAAGCCAAAGACGATGAAGATTGATGTGCGTGGGCGATTGGCGGAAGGCGTGACGGCGAAAGATCTGGCACTGGGAATCATTGGACAGATCGGCACTGATGGCGCTACCGGGTACGTTATCGAATATGCGGGCGAAGCAGTGCGGGCGCTCTCGATGGAAGGGCGCATGACGCTGTGCAATATGAGCATCGAAGCCGGAGCGCGAGCCGGGATGGTGGCGCCGGATGAAATCACATTTGCATATGTGAAGGGCAAGAAGTTTGCCCCGCGAGACGGCGAATGGGAGAAGGCAGTCGAATACTGGCGCACCCTGCCGACGGATGAAGGCGCGGCCTTCGACAAGGTCGTGGAGATTGATGCGGCGCAGCTTTGTCCGTTTGTGACCTGGGGAACGAATCCAGGGATGGTCGCTCCGGTGACGGGACGGGTGCCGGATGTTGGAAGCCTGAAAGAATCCGACCGGCGATCGACCGAGTTGGCTTTGCAATATATGGGGCTGGAGCCGGGGAAGCGCATTGAAGATATCGGAGTCGATCGCGTCTTCATCGGATCGTGCACCAACTCGCGCCTTGAGGATCTGCGGGCGGCGGCGCGGGTGGCGAAAGGTCATCATGTGAGCGCGAAGGTGCGCGCGATGGTGGTGCCGGGCTCGCAGACGGTGAAACGGGCGGCGGAGCAGGAAGGGCTGCATCGAGTTTTTCTGGAGGCCGGATTTGAGTGGCGCGAGTCGGGATGCTCGATGTGCCTGGGAATGAATCCCGACATTTTGCAACCCGGGGAGCGCTGCGCTTCGACCAGCAACCGGAATTTTGAAGGACGTCAGGGACGCGGTGGGCGGACTCATTTGGTGAGTCCGATGATGGCGGCGGCGGCGGCGATTGCGGGGCACTTCACGGATATTCGGGACTGGAAGTTTCGGTGATGGCGATCCGGACGCCACTCGCTGACATAAGTCTGTGGCTCCGCCTTCCGCATTTGTAGTATTACGAGTGCGAAGTGCACGGGTAGAACGCCTTGAACCCGAGCGGAGGCTGTAAAGTGGGTAGGGATCCTTCGACTCCGCTCAGGATGACAGGAGTAAGGGGTTAGGGATATGAAACCGTTTCGTACACATCGGGGGAGCGTGGCGCCGCTGGAGCGGGTCAATGTTGACACCGACCAGATCATCCCCAAGCAGTTTTTGAAGCGGATTGAGCGGACCGGCTTTGGGCAGTTTTTGTTTTACGACTGGCGCTTCGCCGCGGATGGAAAAAAGAGCGCTGGTTTCGTTCTGGACGAGCCGCGTTATAAAGGCGCGAGCATTCTGGTGGCGGGAAAGAATTTTGGCTGCGGATCCTCGCGCGAGCACGCGGTGTGGGCGCTGGCGGATTTCGGTTTCCGCGCCGTGATTTCCTCTTCATTCGCCGACATCTTCGCAAACAACAGCGCCAAGAACGGATTCCTCACAGTGCGCCTGAGCGAAGACGAGGCCGCTGAACTGATGCGGCGATCTCGCGAGCTTGACGATTACCAGCTCACCATCGACCTGGAGCAATGCGAGGTGCGGGACGAACAGGGCTTTCGTGCGAAATTTCCCATCGATGAATTCGTACGGCACTGTCTGCTCAATGGGCTGGACGATATTGGTCTGACGCTGCAACACGAAGCGGAAATTGCCGCCTATGAAGCGCTGCATCCGCCATCGGCCGCACTGCAATCGCGGGTACTCTTAGCCTGAACGCGTAGGACCCAGTAAACAAGGGTAAATATAGGCAAAAGCGAGTAAAGATTTGTAAAACATTCGCCCCGGCACTTGACCTGTCGCGGCGCGCGGTTGATGCTAGTTTAGTAAGGTTCTACTATTAAATCTGCGTTCCAGTTCCTACCTGAGGCTCTCCGGCGGGAGGACTAGCGTAAGACGATCTGCTGGCGTCCGGGCAGAGGTGCCGCAACCGAGTCGAAAATGATACGTCTAACAAATGGCGCGTTCGACGCCGAGCTTGTGGAAAGGTGCAAACGACCAAACCTGTGAAAAAGATCGATTGGAATTCTGTCCAAGAAAAACGGCAGTCTGCCGGGCACTTTCGGCTCTGGCTCACACTGGCTGTGGGGCTGGTGGTGGTTTGCGCATCCTTCTCCGGCTGCACCGGCGCCGATTCCAGGCAGAGAGCGCAAGCTGCGGGCCCGCATGCGGTTTCGGTGGCTGTGGCCCAGGTTCAACGACAGGACATGCCCGTTTACCTGGTCGGGCTTGGGTCGGTGACTGCATTCTACACGGCGAACATAAAAAGCCGCGTCGATGGGCAGATCATGCGCGTCAACTTCAAGGAAGGGCAGGTCGTGAAAGAAGGCGATTTGCTGATCGTGATTGATCCCCGCCCCTACCAGGTGCAGCTGGAACAAATGCAGGCGCAATTGTTCAAGGACCAGGCTACGCTGCGCGACGCGCGACTGAACCTGCAGCGCTATACCACGCTAATTCCTTCCGGCAGCATTGCGCAGCAACAGGTGGACACGCAGCAATCGCTGGTGGACCAGCTCGACGGCCAGGTGCGCACCGATCAGGCGCAGATTGATAACGCCAAGTTGCAGCTCGTCTACTGCAACATCACGGCGCCGTTTACTGGGCGAGTCGGGCTGCGGCAGGTGGATCCGGGGAATATTGTGCACGCCACCGACACCAATCCCATGCTGATCCTCACGCAATTGCAGCCGATCGCGGTGATCTTCACTTTGCCCGAGGACGAGTTGCCGATGGTGGCGCAACACATGAAGAACTCGACGTTGCTGGTGGAAGCCTATAGCCGCGACGATCAGACCAAGCTGGCGACGGGCAAACTACAGACGATTGACAACGAAATCGATCCGACGACTGGCACCGCCAAGCTGAAGGCTGTCTTCGATAATAAAGACAACCAGCTTTGGCCCAACCAATTCGTGAATGCAAACTTGCTTCTCGAGATACGCAAGAACAGCACTGTCCTGCCTACGGCCGCGATTCTGCGCGGTCCGCAAGGAGCATTCGTCTATCTGATGAAGCCCGACAAGACGGTCGAAGCGCGCACGGTGACCATAGCGCTTACCCAGGGCACGACCACTGCAGTGCTTGCCGGCCTCAACCCAGGAGACACAGTAGTGACCGATGGCCAGGACAAACTCCAAACCGGCAGTTCCGTCGAACCGCGAAGCACAGGCCCAAGCAACACGGCAGGCGGCAGTGGTGCTCCGGCCTCAGGGACTGCAGCCTCGGGAAGGGCATCAGGAATTCCGGCTTCATGAGTCCTTCACGTTTATTCGTTCTCCGGCCAGTGGCGACCACGCTCTTGATGATTGGCGTGCTGCTGGTGGGGTGGGTTGCCTTTATGCAACTGCCCGTCTCTGCCTTGCCGGAGGTCGATTATCCAACTATTCAGGTCGTGACTTTTTATCCGGGCGCGGATCCGGACGTGATGGCCTCGTCGGTGACTTCGCCGCTGGAGCGGCAGTTCGGTCAAGTCCCCGGCCTGAGCCAGATGACTTCTACAAGTTCGTTTGGCAGTTCGGTGATCACGCTGCAGTTTGGGCTTGACCAGAACATTGACGTGGAAGAGCAACAGGTTCAGGCTGCGGTGAACGCGGCACAAACGTACCTGCCGGCGGACTTGCCGAATCCTCCGATTTACAACAAGGTAAACCCGGCTGATTCGCCGATTCTCACGCTGGCGATGACTTCAGATTCGCTGCCTTTGTCGAAAGTGGAGGATCTCGCCGACACCGCTCTGGCGCAAAAAATTTCGCAACTGCCGGGCGTAGGACTGGTTTCCATCAGCGGCGGACAGAAGCCCGCCGTGCGAGTGCAGGTGAACCCGACGGCGCTCGCATCCTACGGGTTGAGCCTGGAAGATGTTCGCACTGCATTGGCCGAGGCCAATGTGGATCAGGCGAAGGGCGTCATCGACGGAGCCCGGCAGTCCTACACGATTGGGGCTAACGATCAACTCTTCTCCGCCCAGCAGTACAAGCCAGTCGTGATCGCGTATCACAACGGGGCGCCGGTGCGCCTAAGCGATGTGGCTAATGTGATCGACGGCACGGAAAACACACGGCTCGCGGCGTGGATGAACCTGACCCCGGCAGTCATCGTCAACATCCAGCGCCAGCCCGGGTACAACATCATCAGCGTGGTCGATCGCATCAAGAGGCTGCTGCCGCAGTTGCAGGCATCGCTGCCCTCCGCAGTGAAGGTTCAGATTCTTACTGACCGGACTACGACGATCCGCGCATCTGTAAGGGACGTTTATTTCGAGTTGGCGTTGACCATCGTGCTGGTGATCATCGTTATTTTCTTTTTCCTCAGGAATTTGCGGGCTACGGTCATTCCCAGCGTCGCCGTGCCGCTTTCGATTGTGGGAACGTTCGGCGTGATGTACCTACTGGGATACACGCTTAACAATCTGACGCTGATGGCGTTGACGATTTCCACCGGGTTCGTGGTGGATGACGCCATCGTCATGATCGAAAATATCGACCGCTATCTTGAAGCCGGGGAGTCACCGCTGGAAGCGGCGTTGAAAGGATCGGGACAGATCGGATTTACCATCGTCTCGCTCACCGTGTCGCTGATTGCAGTGCTTATTCCGCTGTTGTTCATGGGCGACATTGTGGGGCGGTTGTTCCGCGAGTTCGCCGTCACGCTGGCGGTGACCATCCTGGTATCGGCGGGAGTCTCCCTGAGCTTGACCCCGATGATGTGCGCCAAGCTACTCAAGCATCGCAAGGAGGGCGAAAAGGGCCGTTTCTACGAAGTGACAGAGGATTATTACAACCGGGTCATTGCGTTTTACGGCCGCACTGTGAAGTGGGTTTTGAAACATCAAACCGCAACCCTGCTCGTAACCTTCGGAACTCTAATCCTTACCCTGGTTCTGTACGTAGTTGTGCCCAAGGGATTTTTTCCGGTGCAGGATACGGGCGTGATTCTGGGAATTTCAGAAGCGCCGGATAATGTCTCGTTTGATGCCATGTCGCAGCGCCAGCAGGAACTGGCGAAGGTGATTCTCAAGGATAAAGACGTGGAGAGCCTGTCGTCTTTTATCGGAGTAGACGGTACGAATACGACGCCCAACAGCGGGCGCATTCAGATCAACTTGAAGCCGCGCGATGAGCGCGATGCGGACGCTTCCGCCATCATCCGCCGGCTGCAGCCTGCGGTGGCCAAGATAAGCGGAATCACCCTCTACATGCAGCCGGTACAGGACTTGACGGTGGAGGATCGGGTGAGCCGCACGGAGTTTCAATACTCCATTGAAGATGCGGACGCGCAGGAACTGGCGCAGTGGACGCCGAAGCTGGTAGACAAACTTCGCGCGGCGCCGGCGCTGCGCGATGTAGCCACGGATCAGCTGAACGGCGGCCTCATGACGAATCTCACCATCGACCGCGACACCGCGTCGCGTCTGGGAATCCTTCCGCAGGCTATCGACAACACGCTCTACGACGCCTTTGGGCAGCGGCAGGTTTCCATCATCTTTACGCAGTTGAACCAGTACCATGTGGTGCTGGAAGTTCTGCCCAGCTTTGCCAAGACCCCCGATGCAATGAACGACGTCTACGTGCGCCCGAGCAGCACCGTACCCACTGCGGGGGCACCCACCGCCAACGCTGCGGCGGCGACGACCAGCGGCGCTCCGGTTCCGCTTTCAACTTTTGTAAAGATGCAGTCGGCGAGTACGTCTCTCTCCGTGAACCACCAGGGGCAGTTCCCGGTGGTCACGCTGTCGTTCAACCTCGCGCCCGGAGCCTCGCTGGGCGATGCCACGAAGGCGATTCAGCGAGTGGAGAAAGAAATTCAGTTACCGCCGAGCATTCACGCCTCTTTTCAGGGAACAGCGGCCGCGTTTCAGAATTCGCTTTCGAGTGAGCCGTTCCTGATTCTGGCGGCGATCATTACTGTGTACATCGTCCTAGGAGTGCTGTACGAAAGTTACATTCATCCGGTTACGATTCTTTCTACCTTGCCCTCGGCCGGAGTGGGCGCGATCCTGGCTCTCATGCTGACCGGGAATGATCTGACTGTGGTGGCGCTAATCGGCATCATCCTGCTGATCGGCATCGTAAAAAAGAATGCCATCATGATGATCGATTTTGCGCTCGAGGCCGAGCGCGAAGAGCACAAGCCACCGGAAGAAGCAATCTTTCAGGCATGTTTGCTGCGCTTCCGCCCCATCATGATGACGACCATGGCGGCATTACTCGGCGGTTTGCCTCTGGCGCTGGGATCGGGAACGGGCGCGGAGTTGCGGCGGCCGCTGGGCATCACGATCGTGGGTGGTCTGATTCTCAGCCAGTTGCTTACGCTCTATACCACGCCGGTGGTTTATCTGTGGTTTGACCGGCTGGGTCATCGATTTGAGAAGTACAAGATCGGCAATCCGATTCCGCAGGAAATGCCGGCGGATTAAAGCATGAGTATCTCGGCTCCATTTATCCGGCGTCCGGTTGGCACGTCGCTGCTGGCGGCGGCGCTGCTGCTTTCCGGGATTCTTGCCTTTAATTATTTGCCGGTGTCCTCGCTGCCCCGAGTGGATTTCCCCGTGATCAGCGTGGGCGCGCAACTGCCGGGCGCAGATCCCCAGACCATGGCGTCTGCGGTAGCGACCCCGTTGGAACGGCAATTTGGACGCATCGCAGCGATCAACCAGATGACCTCGACGAGCCAACTGGGCTCGACCAGCATCGTTTTGCAGTTTGATCTGAACCGGAACATCGACGCGGCGGCACGCGATGTGCAGGCGGCGATCAATGCCGCACGCAGTCAACTTCCTGCCAACCTGCCCAGCAATCCAAGCTATTGGAAGGCCAATCCGGCGGACGCGCCGATTCTGATTCTGGCCTTGACTTCAGATACGGAGACGGTGGCGCAGATGTACGACGCAGCCGATTCCATTCTGTCGCAGAAGCTGTCTCAAGTAGCGGGAGTGGGCACGGTCTATGTGGGTGGGTCGGCCCAACCAGCGGTGCGCGCGGAAGTGAATCCGATGTTGCTGAACAAGCTGGGCGTTGGCTTGGACACCGTTCGCAATGCGCTCAATCTGGCCAATTCGAATCAGGCCAAAGGGGAAGTGTCCAACAGCACAACCTCCTGGACCTTCAGCGACAACGATCAACTCTTCACCGCGGATCAGTACCGGCCGCTGATCATCGCCTACCGTAATGGCGCCCCGGTGCGGCTTGGAGACGTGGCCGAGGTTAATGATTCAGTCTCGGATACCCGGCACATTGGACTGCTGGGCAATCCGGCGAGCCTCTCGCATGGGGGCGGTGCGAAGCCGAGCGTTCTGATTATTATTTTCCGCCAACCCGGAGCCAATGTCATTGAGACCGTGGACCGCGTGTCTCGCTTGATGCCCTATTTGCAGTCTTCGATTTCGCCTGCCATCAAACTCACCGTAGCCATGGATCGCACAGTCACGGTCCGGGCCTCAGTAAAAGACATTGAAGCCACGCTGATTATTTCGATCATTCTCGTGATCCTGGTGGTGTTCGCATTCTTGCGCACCGTACGGGCGACAATTATTCCCAGTATCGCCGTCCCGCTTTCGCTGGTGGGCACGTTCGGGGGCATGTATCTGCTGGGTTATAGCCTGGACAATCTGTCGCTGATGGCACTGGCGATATCGACGGGATTCGTGGTGGATGATGCGATCGTAGTGCTGGAGAACATAACGCGTTACGTAGAGCAAGGGATGGATGCGGTGCAGGCCGCGTTCAAGGGAGCAGCCGAGATTGGATTCACGGTGATTTCCATGAGCACGTCGCTGGTCGCGGTGTTCATCCCGTTACTGCTGATGGGTGGAATTGTGGGCCGGCTGTTTCGCGAGTTCGCGGTCACGTTGAGCATTGCCATCGGTGTCTCATTGCTGGTTTCTCTTACCACCACTCCCACCATGTGCGCCAAGTTCCTGCGCCCGGCGAAAGACGAGCACCACAATCTCTTTTATCGCGTCAGTGAATGGTTTTTCGATAAGACGCTGGCGGCCTACCGCCATTCTCTGAAAATAGTGCTGCAGTACCAGCTAGTCACGCTAGTCGTGACCATCCTGGTGGCGTGCCTGACCGTGTATCTCTACATCATCGTGCCCAAGGGCTTCTTTCCGCAGCAGGATACGGGGCGCATCGGGGGATCGGTGCAGGCGGCGCAGGATATTTCATTCCAGGGGATGCGCGACAAGATGGAGCGCTACGTCAGGATTGTGATGACCGACCCCGCTGTGAGCACGGTCGTTGGGTTTGCGGGAGGAAACACAGTTTCGAATCAGGGCCGGTTCTTCATCATGATGAAGCCGCTGGCAGAGCGCGCCAAATGTCCGGCGCATCATTTCTGGCAGTCCTGCCCCAACGTCACCGCGGATGACGTGATCAACCGTCTTCGCAGCAAGCTGGCGGTGGTGCCCGGGGCCACGCTTTATCTGCAATCCTATCAAGACCTCACTATTGGCGGACGCTACGGAAATGCGCAATACCAATACACGTTGCAGGGCGAAGACCTAAATGAGCTCAATACCTGGGCGCCGCTGTTGTTAGAAAAAATGCGTCCGCTGCCGGAACTGCGCGACGTGAATACCGACCAGCAGGACAGGGGATTGCAAGCACAACTCGTGATTGACCGCGATACCGCCAGCCGTTTGGGAGTAGCCGCACAAGACATTGATAATGCGCTTTACGATGCCTTCGGACAGCGCCAGGTCTCAACCATGTACCGGCCGCTCAACCAATACCACGTGGTTATGGAAGTGGCGCCGCAGTTCCAGCAAACGCCCGAGGCTCTGCAGAATATTTACCTGCGCTCCAGCAGCGGCACCCCCATTCCCCTGGCGGCGTTCACCCACTTCGAACCCTCGAACATACCTTTGGCGGTGAATCACCAGGGCCAATTTCCGTCGGTCACGATCTCATTTAACCTGGCTCCCGGAATCTCTCTGGGTCAGGCTACACAAGCGATCCAGAAAGCCCAAAGTTCCATCGGCTTTCCGGAGACTCTGCAAGCCAGTTTTCAGGGTACGGCGGCTGCGTTCCAGGACGTGAAGTCGAGCGAGCCCATCCTGATTCTCACGGCACTAATCGCGGTTTACATCGTGCTGGGCATGCTTTACGAGAGCTATATTCACCCCATCACGATTCTCTCGACCATTCCTTCGGCGGGCCTGGGCGCACTGCTGGCCTTGCTGCTGACTCACAATGAACTCAACGTGATTGGAACCATTGGCATCATTTTGTTGATTGGGCTGGTGAAGAAGAATGCCATCATGATGATCGACGTAGCGCTCGACGTGGAGCGCACACAAGGAAAGAAGCCGGTGGAGGCGATTTACGACGCCTGCCTGCTGCGCTTCCGTCCCATCATGATGACCACAATGGCTGCTCTTCTGGGAGGTCTGCCCCTGGCGCTGGGTACGGGAACTGGTTCCGAACTGCACCGGCCTCTGGGCATTACGATTGTGGGCGGATTGATTGTCAGCCAGGCGCTCACGTTATTCACCACCCCCGTGGTCTATGTGTATCTGGACCGCTTGAGGCTGGCATTGCGCGGCGGAGAGGCGAAGCCTCTGATGCAGGGTTCTTCGGGCACACCGACACCAAGTCCGGCCCACTAAGGCGCTCACTTCCCGAAGCCCGTAAGATTGAAGAATCCATGAAGGTTGATTTCGGCGGACGAGAGAGGCCGCGTGCAACCTGTTTTCAGACGTGCTGCATCGCAGAGTGGGCGCCAAACACCGGAGCAACCTGGCTTTCGGTGGTCCTGAAGGGACCGGATCGACGCGCGAGGCAATGGGTGGAGTAGAATACCCCTTTTTCTTTCCAGAAATCGTATGATGGTGGTTTCGTTCGGACACTGGATTGTCCCGGCGCCCGGTATGATCGTAGTTCGCTTTCAAATTCTCGTAGGAGTCACAGATGCTTCAGAAAGCATTGATCCTGGTTTTTGCCGTCGCGGGGATTGCCGGTTGCGTCGGCTGCAGCACAACCAGCCATTATGTCTACGCCACTCTTCCAGGTGTTAGTGAGCTGGCAGTTTACCGGGAAGACCCCTACTCTGGCACGCTTACGGAACTCGCGGGAACGCCGTACACGGTGGGGGACGGAGCTCAATCTGTAGTGATCCATCCCTCGGGAAAGTTCCTCTATGTGGCGAATCCCGGTCAAAATGAAAACGATATTTCGCTGTTCGACATCCTCAGTAACGGCTATTTGAATGAGATCCTCCCGCGTACGCAGGTTGCACCCCTGGGCACACAGCCGAAGCTTCTTGTCATGGACCCAGCAGGCAATTATCTGTACGTCATGAACACACAATCGGATAACATTTCGGTCTTTTCAATTGACAGCAGCACTGGCGTGCTCACCCAGCTTCCCACTTCCCCATTTTCGCTCAGTGGGTTGACGCCGCTGAATATGGTGCTCACGCCCACGGGTGACTTCCTCTACGTCAGCGTCGCAGGAGGACAGATCGGAACAGCCTATGGATCGATCTTAGGCTTCAGCGTGAGCTCGGGAGCACTCCAACTACTCAATCCTCCTCTGACCAGCGCCGAAGGGGTCAATCCCAATGGGCTCGCAATCGACCCAAGCGGCAGTTATCTGTATGTCGCGAACACGCAGTCAGCATCCATCTCGATTTTCGCCATTAGTCCAGCGAACACTCCGGCTGGCACGTTGCAGGAGGTCATCGGCTCTCCACTCAACGACATCTACAGTGATCCCTTTGCGCTGCTCCTGGATCCCAAAGGGCAGTATCTCTATGTGGCGAATCAAGGATCGAGTAACGTTGCCGTGTATTCGATCGACTCCACAACTGGATTGCCTACGGCTCTTACCACGTCGACCAGCGCCTTTGCTTTCGCGACTGAAGGCAGTCCTAGCTTTCTGGTCGAGGACCCGAACGGAAATTACCTGTTTGTGGGGAACCAGGGTTCCTCCGTGGGAATTCAGGCGTTCGGTGTCAATAGCGGTAATCTGAATCCTCTCTTAACGTACGCTGTTGGGAATACACCGAGTTCGATTGCCGTGAGGCAGTAAATGAAAATGAGCACGGCTTCACCCTTGGACGACCCGGTAGAGCTTTCTCCCGCGTGCGGGACTGGACGAACCCGCCGGAATAGGTTAGTTTGCTCAGGGCGGCTGCAGATGAATGTCCGCCATGACCCTGGCCTGGGAACAGGCAGGTTCACGAGTGACGGAGTTTTCTGTTAACAAGCCGATGACATACAAAAACTCCCAACTCTGCGACAATAACTTATCCGGCGCGAGCCCCCTGTGAAACTATCACGGGACTGAACATCGAATCGGGGAGAACATCCCGATTCGGTCGGCTTGGGGGTTGAATCTGCCGAGACTCACTTCAGGACACAGTATCCATGAGGATTGCCAGCGCGGCGAGCGCCTTCCCGAAACATTACTACTCTCAGAAAGTTCTTCTCGAACGGCTCCAGGACTATTGGGGCCCCGAACTCAAGAATCCTCTCTTGCTGGCGCGGCTGCACCGCAACGTGACCGTCGATGGCCGCTATCTCGCGATTCCCGCAGAGGAATATGTCGATATCAAGACTTGGGGACAGGCCAATGACATCTGGATCAGAGTGGCGCAGGAATTAGGAGAGAAGGCTCTCTGCCTGGCGCTGCACAATGCCGGATTGGAGGCTTCCGACTTGGGGTGCCTGCTGTTCACGACCGTCACGGGCGTTGCCAGCCCTTCCATCGATGCTCTCTTGATCAACCGCATGAAGCTTCCCACAAACATTCGCCGCACGCCGATCTTTGGGCTGGGTTGCGTGGCGGGCGCTGCGGGAATTGCGCGCGCCTCGGATTACGTTCGCGCCTATCCCAAGCAGGCTGCGGCTTTGGTATCGGTCGAACTTTGTTCGCTCACGCTGCAGCGTGAGGATCTCTCGGTAGCGAATCTGATCTCCTCCGGACTATTCGCCGATGGCGCTGCCGCTGTGATTGTGACCGGTCAGGAATTTGAAGCGCCGGAACCAGAAATTCCCGGGCCTAGGATCCTCGCGACCCGTTCCGTGTTTTATCCCAGCACAGAAGAGATGATGGGCTGGAACATCTCAGAGAAAGGCTTCCGCATCATACTCTCCACCGAGGTTCCAACCCTGATCCGAGAAAACCTCGGCCGGGATGTGGACGCGTTTCTGGCGGACAACGGATACAAGCGAAGCGACCTGAAGAGCTTCGTTCTCCACACTGGAGGACCGAAAGTGCTCGACGCTTCGGCGGACGCATTGGGCTTGCACAATGGGCAGCTCGATGCCTCCTGGGATTGCCTGCGCAAGGTGGGAAATCTTTCTTCGGCGTCTGTGCTGTGCGTGCTCGAAGATGTGATGAAAAACCGGCGCCCTGAGCCGGGCACGTTGGGTCTGCTGGCCGCCATGGGACCCGGGTTCTGTTCCGAGCTTCTGCTTCTGCAATGGTGAGGTCGCGTAGTTGGCAAACTCGACGGACGTCTTTGTAATCGGAGGCGGCCCAGCCGGCCTGGCAGCAGCAATTGCGGCACGCCAGCAAGGGCTGCGCGTCGTGGTTGCTGATGGCGCCAGGCCGCCGATCGATAAGGCTTGCGGCGAAGCGCTGATGCCGGACGCGATCACGGCTCTGGAGACGCTGGGAGTTGCCGTGCCCGCCGTTGACGCCTGTCCGCTTCGCGGGGTGCGCTTTCTCAGTTGCGGATCGTCGGCAGAAACGGTCTTCCCTTCTGACACTTCCGGACTCTCGATTCGCCGGACCACGTTGCATCGCATCATGAATGAACGGGCTGCGGCGCTGGGAGCCGAACTGTTGTGGCAGACTACCGTGACGGGGATTTCGAGTGACGGCGTCCAGCTGGGTGAGCGCTCGATCCGCGCGCGTTGGATTGTGGGTGCCGATGGCGGCAACTCGCGAGTGCGCCGCTGGGCGAATCTCGAGGCCCACTCGCGGGCCGGCCTCCGCTACGCGTTTCGCCGGCATTATCGCACCCAACCGTGGACCGATCGCATGGAGATATATTGGGGGAAGCGCGTTCAAGGATATGCCACAGCCGTGAGCACCGAGCAAGTCTGCGTCGCGGTGGCTTCGCGCGATTCCACGCTTCGCCTGGAAGAAGCGCTGGGCGAGTTACCCGAATTGAAGGCGCGGCTTGGCGGGGCTGAACCGGCGTCTGCCGAAAAAGGATCTGCAACCGCCAATCACAAACTGAAGCGTGTTTATCGAGGGAATGTCGCGCTGATCGGCGATGCTTCGGGAACCGTCGATGCCATCACGGGCGAAGGCCTTGGCCTGTCTTTCCGCCAGGCCGTCGCACTGGCCAGCTGTTTTCGGTCCGGAACTCTTAGCCGTTATCAGGAAACGCACCGTCGCCTGGCATTGCGCCCGCTGCTAATGGCGCGATTGATGCTCACGCTCGACGGGCATTCCAGGTTTCAACAACGTACTCTCCGAGTTTTTCGCAGGCAACCTGAGGTTTTTCGAAGATTGCTGGCTCTGCATGTAGGAAGTCGGTCGCCTTTTCACATCGCGCTTGACGGGCTCACCTTGGGCTGGGGGCTGCTCACTGCCTAGCCCGATGAAAGACACCGATCAGGGATTTCATCGAAGGTATGTGTGCGGTAAGTTCCTGGCTGTCATCGCATTTCTTGCAGTGGCCGGCGTCGCTTCTGCGGCGCAGGGTGTGGCATTTCAGCTGGATCCTCAGCACACCACAATTAACTTCACGCTCGGCGATGCTCTCCACACAGTTCATGGAACCTTTCGCTTGAAGCAAGGTTCTCTGCGCCTGGATCCTGCTTCCGGGAAGCTCGCGGGCGAAATCATTGTGGATGCAAGAAGCGGTGAGAGCGGCAGCGGAATGCGCGACCACAAAATGCATCGGGAGGTGCTGGAGAGCGACCGTTATCCGGAAATTGCGTTTCGTCCCGATCGCGTCGATGGGCCTCTCGCTCTGCAAGGAAAGTCTTCGGTGCGGGTGCACGGAATCTTCGCCATTCACGGGTCGGATCATGAACTCACCGTCCCCGCCGAAGTCGAGATGTTTCCAGACCACTGGACTGCTACCTTGCACTTTGCGGTGCCTTATGCCAACTGGGGCATGAAGAATCCGAGTACGTTTTTTTTGCGAGTCAGTGAATCGGTCGACATTGATCTGACTGCCGCGGGAACCATCGTCCGGCCTTGAACGTCCGGCTTCGAGAATCCAGCCTCGAAACGACTCCGCCGGTGGCGAACTAATATCCGTCGAGCGGCGTGATTCCCTTCCCTTCGGTGCATTCGTAGCCGCGTCCGGCTGCGAGATTCGTGAACTCTTCAGTTCGGCCGCTGGGCCAGAGAATGACGGCTCGCTCCACGCGATCGCGCTTCTCCAATCCAAACGTAACCGGGAATTCCGATTGTGACAAATAACTGGAACCACTCTTCACCAAGCGCGACTGATGCAAGCCGCCCGAAGCGATGCGGATCGTCGCACCGATTCCGTCGCGGTTCGATTTGGTGCCGACTAGCCGAAACCTAATGCTGCGGTTGCCGGCAAGCTGGTCGTTCCGGTACAGATATGCAGGACCGTTATTTGTGGTGAGCAGAAGATCGAGGTCGCCATCTCGGTCGAAGTCGGCATAGGCTAGCCCGCGTCCCACCTTAGGCTGCTCGAATCCGCTGCCGACTTCCGCAGCGATGTCGTGAAAACTTCCATTGCCATTGTTTAGAAAGAGCTGCGGCGGCTGGGCATAGCCGACATTGCCGCGAATGTTGCGCACGGTCTCGTCGATGTGGCCGTTAGCTACGGCGAGATCGAGCCAGCCATCGAGATTCGCGTCGAGGAAAACACATCCAAAACCCAGACTGTTCTTGGAAGCTACCCCCACGCCTGCCTGCGCGGCGATGTCTTCGTAGTCTTTCCCGCTGAACTCGTAGAGGCCGGTCATTTCGTTATCGAAGTTCGTGATGGCCACACCGGAGCGGCCGGAGTTCGTGAAATCGCCGACGTCCACGCCCATGCCGGCTCGCGCCTTGCCCTCGCTGCTGAAGGCCAGCCCAGCCTCGACCGCGACGTCTTTGAAAGTGCCGTTGCGCTGGTTTCGATATAGCTTGTTGGGCTGTGTGTCGTTCGCGACCAGCAGATCGGCCCAGCCGCTCTGATTTTCGTCCAGCATGGCAACGCCCAAGGATTTGGAACTGCTGTCGAAGACACCGCTCGAGGCAGTGACGTCCTCAAAGGTGCCGTTGCCGCGATTGTGAAACAGCCAGCAGGTTTCGCCGCGATACGCTTCCGGCGTGCAATAAGATTTGTGCTTGCCGTCGAGACTGCAAAACACGTCGTGCTCAGGCGACCACTTGACGTAATTGCAGACAAAAAGATCGAGCAGGCCGTCGCGATCGTAATCGAACCAGAGGGCGGAGGTGCTGAACGCCAGGCGCTTTCCCAATCCGCTGGCACTCGTCACATCGATAAAAGTCCCTTTGCCGGTATTGTGAAACAGCCGGTTCTGCCCCACGCAGGTCACGAGGATGTCGGGGAATCCGTCGTTGTCATAATCGCCGACGGCTACACCCATGCCGTACATTTCGACATCGAGCCCGGCGCGAGAAGTAACGTCCGTGAAGGTTCCGTTTCCGTTGTTGTGGTAGAGCCGCAGTGTGGAGCGCCGCTGCTTGTGGCCCGGCCAGTCCATTCCATTGATGAGCAGAATGTCTTGCCAGCCGTCGCAGTCGTAGTCGAGAAAAGCGCAGCCCGAGCCCAGGGTCTCCGGCAAGTACTTCCCGCCGAAGGCGCCGCTATTGTGCTGGAACTGAATGCCGGCACTGGAGGTGACATCGACCAGACGGAAACCTGGCGAAGCCGCTACTCCAGAAGGCGCGCCCAGAGCGTGCAGCAGCGGCAACTGTGACGCGGAAACCAGACCCACTACACCCTGCAGAAAAGATCTGCGATTCATGGGACATTTCACGGAACATTTCACGGAACATTCACCAGCCCGGAGCGAATCGCGTAGACCACAAGCTCCGCCGTCTTGTGAATGCCGAGCGCGTTCATGATGTTGGCGCGATGGACTGCAACCGTGTTGGCGCTGAGATCGAGCGCGAGAGCTATTTCCTTGTTCGACTTGCCATCCACGATCATCTGCAAAACTTCGAGCTCGCGCGGCGTCAGGCCGCCGCTACGTTCGCCTTTGAGGGCAGAGGGTTGCTCGACCTGGGGATCGAAGATTGTTTGCCCGCCGGCTACCCGCCTCACGGCTGACCCCAGTTCCAGATTCATTGCATTCTTCAAAATATATCCCTTGGCGCCGGCCTCGGTTGCCTGCCGCACCCAGGTGTTTTCCGAATGCATGCTGAGCATGAGCACCGCGGTCTGGGGCAAGTCTTCGAGAATCTGCCGCGTTGCATCAAGTCCGTTCATTTTGGGCAATGCGCAGTCCATGACCACCACTTGCGGCTTCAATTCGCGCGTCAGTTTGACCGCTTCTTCCCCGTCGCCAGCCTCGCCAACCACGACCATATCCGGTTCGTCTTCCAATATCCGCCGAAAGCCCCGCCGGACCAGGCTATGGTCGTCCACGAGCAACACACTGATCTTTTTTGTCATATTTCGCTTTTCTGAGTTTGATCTTTCTCCCTCTCCCTGGGATCTCCCTCTCGCGACTCAACTTTCTCGCGAGGTACCGTCAGGTGCAATAGCGTACCCCCCACGGTGGGAGTCGCAAAGACCAATCGTCCGTCCATCAATTCGGAACGCTCGCGCATCGCTACGAGTCCGATGCCATGCTTCGCAGACCTGTGGTTGAAGCCTACACCGTGATCCTCTACTTCCAACTCCAGCGTCTTGGGCAGAAAACGTAATCGCACCCAGGCCTGTTTTGCGCCGGAGTGGCGCGCCACGTTGTTCAATGCTTCCTGCAGAACGCGGTAGATTTGCACCGCGGCGCCTCCATTTACGTCGAACGGCACGCCTTGCTTCTCATAGGATATGGCAATCCCGGTCTGTCTTTCCACGGTCGGGATATACCAGTCGAGTGTAGTCTCGAGGCCGGCCTCGTCGAGCATCACCGGATGCAGCGCCTGCGAGAGTGTTCGAACCCGGTCGAGCGTGTCCTGCGCGATCTGGTTGACTTCCTGCAAGTCGACCCGCAGGGATGAACCCTCGGGGGCGTAAGTTCCGGCGCGGCTAAGCATCGATCCCATCGCGGTGAGAATCTGCCCGAATTCATCGTGCAGCTCGCGCGAAATATAGCGCAGGGTCGACTCCTGCGTGGCAATCAGTTTCTGCGCCAGTTCGCTGCGCCGCTCCGAAAGCTCGGCCATGCGCGCAAACAGCCGCCGGTTCCACCGGATCATGGAAAATCCAGTCAACAAGATCGCGGCCAGGGTCGCAGCCAGGAATACGTAAACTTGCCGCTGCACCCCGTTATAGATTTGGACAATGCGCTGCGCCGCCTGCGCTTGATTCTCGCTGTTCTGCACCAGCAACCGGGCTATAGTCGTGCTCAGAGCAGCCTGCCGCGCCTGCAGCGAAAGCTGGATCTGCGCCCTGGCCTCCTTTTGATTTCCTGAACCAGCCAACGCAAAAACGCGGTCGACTGCATCCCAGAACTGCGTCAGCGCACTGCTGAGAGAAGCGCTCTGCTCCGGCGTCCGGCTGGTCGGGGTCAGCCCAGCCTCGAGGCGCATGGCATCGTCGAGATCAGTGCGAATGCGATGGAACTGCGCCGACCAGGCTGTAAGCGGGTACGGTTCGTCGTTGTCGATCATGTCCCGCATGGCGACAGCGAGCAGATTCAAGTCGTTCTGGATGCGGAGCAACTGCAGAGAATCCTTGCGGTTGCGGTCGATCAGATCGGACTGAAGCCGGCGCAGACCGGCCACTTGCCGCGTGATATAAGCGGAGTACGCCACGACCGCTGCAAGCGTGATAACCAGGCCGAGCAACAGGCCCAGGGTTGGAGAGCGCTCCGGAGAAGACGGACGTGCCACGCCCCGAGCATACAACGCCCCGCCCGGACGTGTCACAATGCAGTAATAATGAAGCGAATCGAAGTCTGGCGGAGTCCAATTAAAGATTGAGTACAGACCCGAAAGCAGCCCAGAAGCCCCCAAAAGTTCAGCGACTGCGCGCCGTTCTCCCTATCGTTTGGGAGTTGACGCGTCCGCGCGTTGGCCTGCTGAGCCTCGGCTTTTTGCTGATGATTGTTAACCGGGTCGCCAGCCTTGTCCTCCCTTACTCCACTAAGTTTTTGTTCGATAACGTCATCCCCAAGCACTCCCTGCACTTGCTCGACCGTCTAGTCTTGGTCGTGCTGGGGGCAACGCTGATTCAGGGAATCACGTCGTTCTCGCTGACGCAGTTGCTGTCCAAAGAGGCGCAGCGCCTGATTACAGAACTGCGCCAGCGGGTGCAAAAGCACATTTCGCGGCTTCCGGTCGCATTCTACGATGCGAATAAAACGGGCATGCTGGTATCGCGAATCATGAGCGACGTGGAAGGCGTGCGCAACTTGCTAGGGACCGGCCTGGTGGACTTTGCGGGTGGACTGCTGACTTCCGCCATCGCCCTTGCGGTCTTACTTCACATCAGTGCGGTTATGACGTTGCTCGCCCTCGGATTCTTGCTCTGCTTTGCTGTGGCTCTCACCAAAGCCTTTGGCACGATCCGGCCAATTTTCCGGGAGCGCGGCAAGATCAACGCCGAAGTGACCGGTCGCCTCACGGAATCTCTGGGCGGCGTTCGCGTCATCAAGGGCTATCACGCAGAGGAGCGCGAAGAGGCGGTCTTCGCTCATGGCGTGAAACGCCTGCTGGAAAACGTCATGCGCACGCTCACCGCTACGTCGGTAATGAGCCTTTCCGCCAGCGTGCTTTTAGGCGTGGTCGGCGCGGTGGTCACGTTTGTGGGAGCACGCCAGGTGATGGCGGGGACCATGTCGATCGGCGGCCTCGTCTCCTTCACCGCTATGCTGGCTTTTCTGATTGCACCCATGGCACAGGCGGTAGGAATTGGAACACAACTCACCGAAGCGCTGGCGGGGTTAGAGCGCACTCAGGAAATCCTGCACGAACGTCCCGAGGACCAGGACCCGAAGCGTTCCGTGGCGCTGGGCGATATTCGCGGCAACGTGGAGTTCGACGACGTAAGTTTCAGCTACGACGGCGTACACGAAGTGCTGCATGATATTTCTTTCAGCGCGGAACCTGGCACAGTTACGGCGCTGGTGGGATCCTCCGGGTCAGGAAAATCGACCACGATCGGCTTGATCTCCGCTTTTTACGTGCCCACCAAAGGGAGAATTCTTGTGGATGGCACGGACCTAAGCACGGTCCGCCTCGATTCCTACCGCACGCGTCTTGGAGTGGTTTTGCAGGAATCGTTTCTGTTTGATGGAACGATTCGCGAGAACGTGACGTTCTCGCGTCCCGGGGCGAGTGAAGAAGAATTTCTGCGTGCCTGCCGAATCGCTCGCGTGGATGAGTTCGCCGAATCTTTCTCTGAGAAATATGACACCGTGGTCGGCGAGCGCGGCGTAAAGCTTTCGGGGGGCCAGCGGCAGCGCATTTCGATCGCCCGCGCCATTCTCGCCGAGCCGCGCATTCTGATACTGGACGAAGCAACTTCCAGCCTCGACTCGGAATCCGAACAGATGATCCAGCACGGACTTTCTTATCTCATGCAGGGCCGGACGACGTTTGTGATCGCACACCGCCTATCGACTATCCGGCGTGCCGACCAGATTCTGGTGATGGAGCAGGGACGAATCGTGGAACACGGCACGCACGAACAACTCTATGAAGCGCAGGGCCGCTACTACGATCTCTACACCCGGCAGCATGGCCTGGAGCACAACCTCTTTCTCGCGCCGGGCGAGGGCGACACGCTCGAGACGAATGGGAACGGCGGCGCCGGTCCGGCGCCCAACGGCAACGCCAAACCCGCCGACGCCTTGGGTGTGCTCAAGGGAGAGGTTCGCTAGCCTGATGACCAGCCCAGTTAGAACCTTTCTGAACTGCTCGACCGCGATTCATGCGGAGCAACTTTGCCGCTATTACCGCATGGGCGAGACTCTCATCCGGGCTGTCGATGGCGTAACGCTTGCCGTCGCTGCTGGCGAATTCGTCGCGCTGTTGGGCAGTTCCGGCTCCGGTAAGTCGTCAGTCTTAAATCTGGTTGCTGGCCTGGATCGTCCAACCTCGGGTAGCGTGATTGTCCAGGAACGCGATCTCGCGCAACTCTCCCGCGAGGAATTAGCCAAGTATCGACTGCACACTGTAGGGATGGTTTTTCAATCGTTCAACCTGATCGCCAGCATGACGCTTGCAGAAAACGTCGAGTTGCCCATGCGCTTTGCCGAGGTCGATCGTGAGAAGCGTGACGGTCTCGCACGCGAAGCGCTTGCAAGAGTTGGTCTCGAAGGGCGAATGAACCATCGGCCGAGCGAACTCTCCGGCGGGGAACAACAGCGGGCGGCGCTGGCGCGTGCGCTCATCAACCGCCCCCAGTTGCTGCTCGCTGACGAGCCTACGGGTAATCTCGACAGCCACACCGGAACCGAAATCATGAACATGGTCCGCGAGTTCAACCAGAAGTTGGGAATGACAATCGTGATGGTGACGCACGAGCGCGCACTGGCCGAGCGCTACGCTCATCGCCTGATCTTCCTGGCGGATGGCAAACTGGTTGGCGAGGAATCGAATTCGGCGGTCGCTGCCAGTGGTCGAGAGAACGGAGGGCGACCGTGAAGCTTCCTGACTTGACCGAACTCGCCCTGCGCAATTTGCGCGAATCGGTTCTGCGAAATTCGCTGACTACTATCGGCATCTCGGTGGGCGTGGCTTCGCTGGTCGCAATGCTTTCTCTGGGAATCGGCCTGCAACAGCTGGCATCGCGGCGTTTGATGAAGTCCGGCTTGTTCGATACGGTCGTGGTCACTTCCCGGCGCGATCTACGCAACTTCGGCCGCGACCGCGAAGAAGAGCGCAACGGTCCGGCTCCCGCCGAGAGCCGAATTCTCGATGAGCCGACTCGCCGCGAGATTGAGCGTTTGCCTAACGTGCTCGAGGCGTATCCGGACATCCGCTTTATCACCGAGCTGCGCTACGAAGATAAGCCACATTTGACGATGGTGGCGGCGCTGCCTCCGTCTGCTCGATCCAACGACGCGTTCGAAGCGGTGCAGGGACATTTCTTCTCCTCTGACACGGCACCTGAAGCGATTCTGCAGAAAACCTTCGCAGAAGAACTCCTGGGAAAAACGCCGAAGGCTGGCGTCGACGAAACTAACGTGGCGGAACTCGCCGCTCCGCTTCTGGGCAAGGAATTGACTATGCGCTATGCCGAGCGTGAAGCGGCACCAACCCCGCCTTTGAAATCTGCGAATGATAACGCCAAGTCTCCCGCGGATCAGAGTCTCGCCGGCGCGGCCTATTCCGTGATCTCCCGCGAGCAGAAGCTGAAAATTGTCGGCGTCGCCGATCTTGACCCCGAAAGCATGCGAGGGCCGACCCGGGCGCGGGTTTTTCTTCCGCTTAAACTGGCCGAGAGTCTGCATGTGATGCAGCCCACGGACCTGCGGGAAATTTCGCGTGCGGCGACTGATGAGCCAGTTTATTCCTCGGTGAGCGTGCGCGTGAAAAATCCCAGCCGGATCCAGACGGTGGAAGACGCGATCAAGAAAATGGGGTTCAACACTTTCTCGATTCTCGACGCCAGCCGCAGCATCCAGCAATTCTTCAAAGTGTTGGACGTGTTTCTCGGAATCTTCGGAAGCCTCGCTCTCGCAGTCGCATTCATCGGGATTGTAAATACGCTCGTGATGGCAATCCTCGAGCGGCGCCGCGAGATTGGAATCATGAAAGCCATCGGTGCCAGCGACGCGGACGTGAAGAGACTCTTCTTCGCGGAAGCAGGCGCCATGGGCATTTTGGGCGGTATCGTTGGAGTCGCGCTGGGCTGGGCGATCGGGCAGGTCATCAACCTGGGTACGAACATTTACCTCAGGAGCCAATCTTTCCCGCCAGAACATTTCTGGTCGGTCCCATTGTGGTTGGTCGCATTCGCCATCGTGTTTTCTTTTTTTGTCAGTCTCGCCGCGGGCCTTTACCCGGCAGGACACGCGGCCCGACTCGATCCCGTGCAGGCCTTACGCTACGAGTAAACTGAAGCGATGGATCGCTGTCTCCGAATCATCTTTCTGATCGCAACCTTGGCTGTCTCGCTTTCGCTTACCGCGCAGAGCCGCATCGACTGCAACGCGCTGAACAGCCGGATCCTGAAACACGAGATCCACTATTGCGTTTACCTTCCGGCGGGCTATGATGCCGGCGCAACCAGGCGTCCTCCGCAAAGCTATCCGGTGCTTTACTTCCTCCATGGCCTGGGCGACAACGAGCAAACTCTCTTCAACAGCGGAGGATGGACTCTGCTCGATGATCTCCGGCAGCAGCACAAGATCGGAGAATTCCTCATCGCCGCACCGGAAGGCGGACGAACTTTCTACATCAATTCTGCCGATGGGTCAGTGCGTTACAGCGATTTCTTCCTGCAGGAATTCGTCCCGCTGATCGAAACCAAATACAGGGCGAGCAAAGGTCGAAAGAATCGCGCGATCAGCGGCATCTCCATGGGCGGCTATGGAGCACTGCGTTTTGCTTTCTCGCATCCGGAACTATTCTCGGCAGTCAGCGCGCAGAGTGCAGCGCTGATGACGGAATCTCCGCAAGAACTCGACACCGCGGCCAAGTCCGGCGCTCCGATGGGAAAGCTGCTGGCCACAGTCTTCGGAAGTCCGATCGAGGTCGCCCACTGGAAAGAGAATAGTCCGTTCGTTCTAGCGAACCGGAACCAGGCCGCCCTGCGCCGTATGGCCATTTACTTCAACTGCGGTCAGGATGACAACTACGGATTCGAAAAAGGCGCAGCCGCACTACACGAACAGCTCCAGAAGGAAAAAGTCGAGCACGAGTACCATCCCTACCCCGGCGACCACAGCTTTTCCTACTTCATGGCTCACTTCGCTGAGGTCATGGAGTTTCATTCGCGGGCATTCGGTCTTCGCTAAGCACCTCCGCTAGAAGCTCCTGTTTGTGAGCCGTGTTCCTCAGGCATTCCGGGGAAACCTTCCCCGAGACAATTGCCTGGCCATGCCCAGGAAATAGCTCCACGTAGCTGTTCTCGCTGCCCCGGAGAAAGTGAAGCGAAAGTAGTTTGCTGAAGCATCCGTAAAACCGATCAAGCCGGTCCGCTCCATCGCGAGATAATGTTCCTGGCGTAGGATCCGAAATTCCGCGATTTCCCGTCCGCACGTCAGCGGACGAGGAACCACTTGATTCATTCTGATCCAATCCTGGTGTTCCTGGAGAAGCTGAGGGAAGGTCGCTCCCGGCACAAGCTGATTCGTCCATTGATGCGAAAGGTCGATCTGCACGCCAGCTTGATGATCGGTCGAGTAAAAGCAACGCCCGTCACTCGTGGGGGTGTACAGCTGAGTGGCTGCCACCCGGATTTGTAGAATAGAGCCCGCTCCGACGACCGCGAAGATATTTCTTTCTGGGGAAACGAGCACGGCGTAGCTCACGCAGTATTTTGGGCCTTTGAGATCGCGCGCCCATCCCAAAAGCGTGAACCCGTTCTCAACTGCCTCCGCCACTCGGGTCGTGCCGTAACCGGTGGGATCAGCGAAAGGACGCTCAGATTGCAATTCGCCAAAAGGCCATGCCATCCGCTTTTCAAAGCGAAAGATCAGGGTCAGCAATAGCGACCAGAAGATGACCATCCCAGCGAACACATAGACGACATTCATACGTCCCAGCGTAGCTCTTAATTCGCTTCTTGAGGAAAAACGAAAGTAACGAATATTTGCGGAGACAACTCATCGATGCTTTTTGCAGGTGTGGCGGCCTGAGTTACGCTGGAGCAAACGCGAGATCGCGGAATTGTAGTAAAACAGTATTACCGGAGAGGTGGCCGAGTGGTTGATGGCTCCGGTCTTGAAAACCGGCATACCCGAAAGGGTATCAGGGGTTCGAATCCCTTCCTCTCCGCCAAGTTTTAACAACGGAGAAATTCCGTGGCCTCCTACCCAAATGTGCGGGGCACTCGCTGCAGCCACATTCGCACTGGCAGTGCAATGGTCGTCCATCCACCCACGTCGACTCCCGGTAAATAAATGTCGCGGGAGGCGTTGAAAGGAAGCCAGGCATGAATTTGAAGTTGGGTTGGAATCGCCGTTCATTTCTTGCCGGACTTGCTGCTGCCAGCGGCACTCTGTTCGCTCCAGCAAAGTTGCACGCTGCGGGCATCTTCGGCAAGAAGCACAAGCCATCCCCGCCCTCTATCGACGGCAGTCCAATCGTGCCCATCACCACCGGCCTTGGTTCAACCGGCGACATCTATGCCGAACTGGGGATAACTCCTCTCATCAACATCAATGGCACCGTAACTGTCATTGGTGGGTCGGTGATGCAGCCAGAAGTCATGGAGTTGATCCGGCGAGGCAACGAGCACTTCGTTCTGATCGATGAGCTTGAGATCGCGGCTGGCAAGTTCATCGCAAATCTGTGTAAATCCCCTGCCGGCTATACCGGTCTGGTGACGGGCGGCGCAGCCGCAGCCATGGTGGTTAGCTATGCCGGCATGATGACGGAAGACCTGGAGCCTCGCATGCGCGACATTCCCGACGTAGGCAATTTCCCGAAGAATGAGGTCATCATCCAGAAGAGCCATCGCTATCCGTTTGATCACCAGATCCGCCAGACGGGTGCGAAGCTGGTCGAAGTCGAGACGCGCGAAGAGATGATTGCGGCAATCAATCCGAAGACTATTGCAATCCATTTCACTAATATCCTGTCCGACAAGGGCAAGGTCAGCGGGCCTGAAACCGTCGAAATCGCCCGGGCACACAACCTCTACAGCTTCAACGATGCCGCGGCCGACGTGCCGCCGAAAGAGCGGCTCTGGGAGTACCCGGCACTCGGCTTCGACATGGTCACGTTCAGCGGCGGCAAGGATATCCGCGGACCGCAGGCAGCGGGCATCCTGATCGGCAAAGAAGAGCTGATCCACTACGCGCTGTTAAACATGAGCCCGCAGGAAGATCGCATTGGCCGTTGCTGCAAGGTTGGTAAGGAGACCATTTTCGGCATGCTCAAGGCGCTCGAGATTTTCGTCAATCAGGACCTCGACGCTTCACTGAAGATTTATGACGAGCGCGCACAGGTCATTACCGACGCGGTGCAGAAGTTCGGAGTGACGGCGCTGCCTCGACAGTTCAACCCTCAAGCTCTCGGCAACGTGACGCCACGTTACAGTTGGCAGATCGATCCGTCGAAGCTCAAAATCAGCGGGAAGGAAGTCATGCAGAAGCTGGCCGACACCCGGCCAATCGGTATCGGCAGCATGGGGGCAGGAGCCAGCGGCTTGCGGGGGCGAAATCCAGATGCGCCGGCCGGTGGAAATCATTCTGGTGACAATCATGGCGAGCATCATGGCCACTCCAATGACCCGAACAGTTTTGGCTTTGCCGTCTGGCAGCTCAAGGATGGCGAGGACAAAGTGATCGCGGACCGCTTGGTTGAGATCTTCAGCGAAGCTCCGAAGGCTTAGTCCCTCGAACGAATCAACAAACGAACGTTTTGGGCTGAATGGATTCGCCATGTGTTCTACTGAATCGATTCAGTCGGGCAAATACAATTGACACGCCTGCGGCGACTGGGATAAACGGTCATGCCAACAAGCTCCGGACTTCCCCGGCGAGACGAGAGTTTTGCTAGATGAAAGTGCGAAGTTCTCGCTTCCTGTTCTTCATCGAAGGCGAGAGAATTCTACAAGGAGGCAGCAATGGTATCGGGCATCGAAAGCCGGGTGTTGGGAGTCTCTCTTTCCCTGGGGATTATTCTTTGGGCGGCAAGCTGGACAACAAACACGGCAGCTGCTCAGACGGTCACAATTGACGCTGCACCCTCTCACGTAGCCAACACCTTCAGCCCGGTTCGATCTTTGGGCGCGGCCATCGACCGGCTGAGAACGGGAACGCCAGACCACCTGCTTACTGACCCCGTCCTCAAGGAGATTCTCGGGGCAGGATGGCAAACGGTTACCTATCGCCAGAACACAGAGCTGATGGTTGAGGCCTGGCATTGGAACCCGAACGGCACCTGGAGCGATGCGGAAAAACAACAGGGCTACTTCGTGGGCAATGCGGAACCGACTGCGGAGATGATCCGCCATTCGTGGGCGGCTCCGCTTCCGCATCGCGGTTTCAGCCGTGGCGATGGAAACGGCTGGTCCCGGCTGACCGACGGCGATCCGAAATCGTACTGGAAGAGCAATCCGTACCTCACGAAAGCTTTTACCGGAGAAGACGACTCGCTGCACCCGCAGTGGGTGATAATCGATCTCGGCAGCAAAGTTCCGCTCAACGCCATTCGGATTGCATGGGCTGAGCCTTACGCGAAGCGCTACTCAGTTCAGTTCTGGACTGGCGAACTGGAACCCTTCTATGAGGGCACTACCAAGGGCACATGGCAAACTTTCCCGTTGGGCACGATCACCGAAGGCAAGGGTGGTACGGTTACGCTGAAGCTGGTTTCATGGATGATTCCTGTGCGCTATCTCCGCATCTGGATGACGGAATCTTCCAACACCTGTGACAGTCACGGTTCGGCCGACAAACGAAACTGCGTGGGATATGCGATCAATGAACTTTATGCCGGGGCTCTCTCGGCGGATGGCGAGTTCAACGACTACGTCACTCATTTTCCCGGCCGCAATCAGACTGTGACCTGGCCTTCTTCGGTCGATCCGTGGCACGCGGCTTCTGATATGGACGAATCGAGAGGAGATCAAGTCGGATTCGATTTCTTCTTCACCAGCGGTGTAACCCGCGGACTTCCCACCATGGTTCCAATTGCCATGTTGTATTCCACGCCCGAGGACGCGGCCAACGAGATTGCCTATTTGTATAAGCGCCACTATCCCATCTCCTGGATCGAGATGGGTGAAGAGGCCGACGGACAGCACATTCTGCCCGAAGACTACGGCGCCTTGTATCTGCAATTCGCCGCCGCCATTCACCGGCTCGTTCCCGAAGCCAAGCTCGGAGGGCCGCCTTTCGAAGGAACGTTTGATGATGTTGAAGTGTGGCCGGACGCGGCCGGGAAAGTCTCATGGCTCGGACGATTTGTCGACTACCTCAAGGCCCACGGCCGACTGAACGACTTCTCTTTTTTTTCGTTCGAACATTATCCCTACCAGGACAGGCCCACCTCCTCCTGGGCCGATTTATATCCAGAGCCGGAATACGTAAGACACATCGTCCAGGTCTGGAAAGACAACGGCTTGCCTCCGAACATTCCCTTCTTCATGACCGAGGGTAACATTGGAGGCGGAGCCGGGGTTTCGACCGTGAAAGGCGCGCTATGGCTCGCCGATTACGTTGGCTCCATGATGACCGCGGGCGCCGGAGCTACTTACTATTTCCATTACATGCCTTCGCCGGGCCACTGGGGCGCCTACCCCCTGCTCCTGCTTGACGAACACTACAACCTGATCGGCTATCCCCCTCAGTACATGGCTTCGCAGATGATTACAAAAGAGTGGGTGCAGCCGGTCGATGCCCCTCACAAACTTTTCAGAGCTTCAAGCGATGTAACCGACGCTGCGGGAACGCTGCTGGTCACAGCCTATGCCGTCGAGCGGCCGGACGGACAGTGGTCTGTAATGTTGGTGAACCGTGACCAATCCAATGATCACGCAGTGAAGGTTGTTTTCAGCGATCCTGGAACCGGGCGCGAACGTCACTTTTCCGGCCAGGTGGATCGCATCACGTTCGGATCCGCAGAATATAAGTGGCACGAAGCAGAAGGTGGCCACGCGGATTCCGACGGTTCATCTCTGAGGTCGGGAGACCGCGGCCACGCAGATCCTGATGGCCCACCCTCCAAGTCGAAGGTAAACGGCGGCGCAGAAACGCTCTACAAGCTTCAGATGGCATCCATTACAGTGCTCCGCGGCTCCGTCGGAGGTCAGTAACCAAGACGATCTGCGAGCCGCCGGAGAAGACTTCGTGCGACTGCGCGTTCCGCCGTTCAGACTTGAACTCCACCCAGCTAGTACGGAGTCACGACTGCATCTTCGGGATAGCCCGGCATGCCGAACTCGGGAACGTCGAGACCTTCCTCTTCCACTTCCGGCGCTACTCGCATGCTTTTCGCCTTGTTGACGACCCAGAAGACAGCGTAGGTCGCCCCGAACGCCCAGGCCGCGTAGAGAGTTGCTCCCATGAGCTGGCAGAGGAACTGGCGCGTGTCGCCGTGTAGCAAGCCGGTCACGCCCTGGCCTGCTCGTCCTAGGTACGAGGCTGCGCCTACGCCGTTCCATCCCGCGCCGTAGGCGCCGTCGGCAAAAATGCCCACGCTGACTGCGCCGAGCCAGCCGCAGTAGCCGTGCACCGAAATCGCTCCGCAGGGATCGTCGATCTTCAGAACCCGGTCGTTGAAGAGAACGCCGGCACAAACCAGGCATCCCGCCAGTATGCCGATTACTACTGCCGAAGTTGGAGACACAAAGGCGCACGGCGCCGTGATCGCGACCAAGCCTGCCAGCATTCCGTTGCAAGCCATGGTGATGTCGGGCTTGCCGAACCAGAGATACCACAAGAGCATTGCTGCTGCAGAGCCTGCGACCGCAGCCAGATTCGTGTTCACTGCGACTACGGAGATGCGCAGGTCTGTTGCTCCCAGTGTAGAGCCAGGGTTGAAACCCATCCATCCAAAGAGCAGCAGGAAGGTGCCGGTCACTACGTAGACGATGTTGTGCGCGGGGAAGACGCGGATCTTTCCGCCGGGGCCGTATTTTCCAAGGCGAGGACCGAGAATAATGGCGAGAGCCATGGCGCAGAAGCCGCCGACGGCATGCACAACGGTCGAGCCGGCAAAGTCGACGTAGCCGTGGCCCAGATTCAAAGTCGATCCCACTTGCGAGAGCCACCCTCCACCCCAAGTCCAGCAGCCGGAAATCGGGTACAGGATCGCGCCGATGAAAAGTTCACAAAGCAGGAATGCCCAGAAAGTGATCCGCTCGCAGACGGCGCCTACAATTATGTAGCCGGCAGTTTCCATGAACACGACTTCGAAAAGTGTCAGGCAGTTGCTGCCGGCATCGTAGGCGGGACCGGTGAGAAAAAATCCTTTGCCGCCGATGAATCCCCACTGGCCGCTTCCGACCAGAAAATGATTGAGTGTGGGAATGCCGCCAAGATTGGTGGGAGCGGCGTTGACGGAAACGGCGCCAAACTGAAAGGCATATCCGACCGCGTAATAAGCCAGGAATGCGAACACATAGGCCGCGAAATTCAGCATCATCAAGTGGGCGGCATTCTTTTTTCGCACCAGCCCGCATGTGAGCAATGCAAACCCGGCCTGCATGAAGAGGACGAGATAACCGGTATTCAAGGTCCAGGCGAAGTTCGTGGCCACACGGACGTGGCCCACGCTGTCAGCGAGCTTCACGGCGAGGGGCTCTTTCGCCGACTGAGCCTGATAGTCGTCGAATGCCTTTTTATTTGCGGCATAATCGGGAGCGGACTTGTCGGTGGGCTCCGTAACCACAAAGGGATTTCCGGCGGCGTCGACCGCGGATGTTTTATCCCCGGTGGCTATGCCCGACGGGTCTGGCTTGGCAGCGTCGTCTGCGAAGCAAGGCACGGCCAGTCCGGCAAATAATCCGGCGGCCAAAAGAACTGCGGCGGTGGCCGACGCTGTCGCTCTTAATCTTCTCCATAGTAACGACAGGCGCAGAGAGCGCCTGGCGGCTCGCTTTCTCATGTCTGGTTGCTCCTGTTTCTGAAAGGTGAGCAATTCTCTGGCGAATCGTACCTGCGCTGGAACGGCGTCTGCAACTGCCGATGCCGTCGGACTTTCATATAGCTGGCATATAGGAAGGGGCAAGGCCTGACCCGGTGAGCCGACCCGACGAGCGCCGGTGCGTTCAATCGACAGTCTTCTCCCTAATCCGCAGACGATAAAGGTACGCATCTACTGAGTCCAATTCATATTTCTTATAGCGCCGATCAGATGCTCCAATAACGCGGCTAACTCTTTCAATCGTCCGGACGATGGACGCCTGATTTCTCCATGACCGAGCCCACGCATCCGTTAGTTTTAGAGACCGCGCAGAGCATTAGGGGCGAACGTGACTTCCTCCTGCATGCACCGACAACGCAGGGGAAACGCCCTAACATGCAATGGTTTGCATCGAGGAAGTCACTTCAGTAACCCACCGCCATTCACAAAGTAATCATTTTAAACGGCTTAATGGCACCTAGGGGCCATACTGCCTTGGCCCGGCATTTGCGATAGTACAGGTACAGGTGGCCACTACTGGGCCCCTACTAAAGTCATGCGGACAAACTGGCTGGGCGCGATTCTCAAATATAAGGCAGTCATTCTGCTGGCAGCGGTCGGTATGTGCCGGCCCGCACTGTCACAAGAAGTCTCCGCCGCGCTACTTCGCCCAGGTGCGATTCAACCCGCTCCGATGGCAGCAGCGCCGATGGTGAAGACGTTCCAGCCCACGACGTATCCCGAAGCTCCCAACCATCGATTTTGGGACCGCGAGAACTGCGTTCTCTTCGCGGCAAGCGCCGCTTTCAGCGCTGCTGACTTCGTCGTCACCCGGGACAACCTGCGCGCTGGCGGACAGGAACTGAACCCGGTGACCCGCGTGTTCACCGGCAGCACGGCCGGGCTGGCAGTGAATTTCGCAGGTGAAACCGCGGGCGTGGTCGGGCTCAGCTACATCTTCCACAAGACGGGACATCATAAACTGGAGCGTGCGGTCTCCATGCTGAACATCAGCGCCTCAGGTGCAGCCGTGACCTACGACCTCGCCCATCGATAGGGGTAAATCTACGTTCAAACAGTTCTTGCCGGCGCGATCTCGTGGTCTTGCCTTTCGCCCCTGCGCAAAATCCAAAGAAGCAGGAATGTCGCCGCCAAAGCGATGAGAAAGAAGACGATTCCGCCCTGCCGGTGCAGCCTTCCGGTCAGGAAGCTGGGATCGACGCGGGTTGCCAGCATCGCGATGACGAATATGCGAAGGCCATTCTTGGCAACAGAAAGCGGGATGGCCACCAAGACAAGCAGGGCTTTCCGCCAAGGTGAGCGCAAGAGTAGATGCGCCAGAACCATGGTTGTGACTATCAACATCGAACTGGAACGGATGCTGCTGCATTCCCGGGCAACCTCAACTGTCAAGCCCGGGATGTGCAGCAGGACGCCCTGTTGCTCCACTGGAACGCCGACCGCGGCGAAAAGCAGATGAGCGGCGGCGGCGGAGCCTTGCTGCAGCAGATTCACGACCGGGTTCAACACGAAGTCGGGAAAAGGAACCAACCAGAACAGGAAACAAAGAGGGAAAAGAGAACGCCGGAAGGCACGATTGCCGAAACAAAGAATGAAAGCAGCGATCCACCACAACACAAGTGCCAGCATATTCGCTGCGAGGCGCTCATCGGGGGAAAGCGCCAACGCCCCCCGTCTCATGAAGAAAGTCACGGAGGCCACTGCGACCAGCAAGGCTGAACCAAGGACTGCGCTCGGTGCGTGGAAGGGCTCGGGCGGTTTCCAATCCATGAAGATCAAGGCGGCACTAATGGGGAGGATCAGCAGAATGTGAGTGTACTGGTCGTCGTGGAGAGCTAGAGCAAATGAGGATGCGAGCGGGGACCACCAGATCGCAAGGGAGATTGCGCAGAGAATGGAAAAGATGGGCAGGGACAACGATTCGAAAGTCGATTCGTGATTCGGGGCACTCGGCACGCTGTAATTCTAACCCGCTGGCGATGGAGTTCCGACGAGCGTCACGAGAAAACATGCTTCCGGGCAGCTCTACGGCACAACTACTTCCACGCGGTTCGAGTAATCACTCTCTTTACCCTTTGCGTTCACCGCTGTGGTGGCGTAGTAGTAGGTCGTTCCATGAATCACAGTTGCGTCGGTGTAGTTCGTGTCGGGATCCAGTTTCGAATTGATCCTGGCATAAGAACCCGCCACAGACGCTTTCCGGTAAATGTTGTACCCTGTGACCTCTGGCGAGGTGCTCGCGATCCAGGAGAGACTCACAAAGGCAGAAGTACCCGTGCCGATTAAGGCTGAGTGGGCTGGGGAATCTACAGCATCGCTGGCAAACGAAAGCGTAGCGGAGGGGTTCCCGCTGGTCTGCGGCGTGAAGGCGACGTTGAGGGATACTTCCTTGCCGACTGAGACCGTCAATGGTAAGGGTGCGTCGAGAACTGCAAACTGCGAACTGCTGCTGGAGACCGATGAAACGGTTACGTTTCCGCCGGTGGCGCTCAGTTCCACGGTCCGCTTCTCTGTGGTTCCAACAGCCACATCGCCAAAGTTCAGTGTGGCGGGGGTGATTGCAAGTTCCGGCTTGCTCACGCCGATGCCGGTGCCGGTAAACGTTATGTCCAGGTTGGGACCGAAGACAAGGGAACTGCCACCGACCGGGCCCACCGCTTGCGGTTCGAAAGTGACGTCTAATTTCAGCTCCGTTCCCGCCGGCAGGGTCAAAGGGAATGTAGCCCCACTGACCGAAAATCCCGTGCCTACGGTTTGCAAGCCGGTAACGGTTACCTTCTTCGGGCTGGTGTTGGTTAAGACGGTCGTCAACTTTGAACTCGCCCCCATTTCAACGTTACCGAACGAGAGGTTCCGGGGACTCACGGTCACTGCCTGGCTGGTCGCGCCATCACCTGCCACTCCCAGGTAAAGAACCCGGTTGGAGGCATTGCTGTACAAAATGATGGACCCGCCGACCTCACCTTTCGCAGTCGGGGTGAAAGTGACGTTGACCGCGAGACTCTCCCCCGCGGCCAAAACCTGCGGCAGATCCAGGGTCGAGACTTTGAATTTGCTGTCGGTCGTCTTCACTTCTGAAACCGTTACGTTCGATTGCCCGTGGTTGGTTGCAACAACGACAAGAGTTTCGGTCTGACCCACTACGACATCGGCAAAGCGCAGGAAGGTTGGCGAAAAACTCATTTCTGGGTCGGCTGCCCGCACCCGTGGAGGCATCATCACGAGAATCGCCAGCGCCACTGACGAAATGGCAGTCGCGGACAGGAATCGAGCCTTCGACCGGCGGGGTCGCATAAGCTAGACAGCTTGGCAAGGTTCGGGTAGGTACGCCTAGATGCCAGAAGGACATCCTGAGCAGGCCAGTCGCTAAAGTGTAACCGGCGACGGCTCATGGCGCCGACAATCACGCAATCCGCAGAACTGGCTATGCGGCCGTCTGCCTCTTCACCACACTGGGCAGCTCTTTTTCACTGGGGGCGAGGGCGCGAACTTCGGTCGCCACGCAGATGATGAAGGCAGCTACACTGATTTCGAAGAGATTCCGCTTGGTGAGGTTCATTGCCAGGAACAGAGATTTCGCGAGGTTTAACTGAACGAGCCCTGCGCATAACAACGAAATCCAGCCGATGTAATACGTAATCTTCCCGACCAAATGCAGCCGCGCAGATCGATCCATGGATTCACCCTCCTGTTTTGCCGACTTGGCCCTCTAGAATGCACCAAAACAGGTGCATTCGAGTGCAGCGCAAACTGTACACCCGGCTGTCAAGTCCGGAGGTCCAATACTGAGCCAAGCTGATCTGCGCTGTCCAAAGGCCGCAAAAACGACAAGAACCACTCTGCGACTGGTTTTGGGCCCTTTCCCGAGGCCAGGGGGCTATTTCAAGCTGACCGGTACGCGGCATAGAGGCGCCGACGCTGCGGAGGTAGGGGGACGGCTGTGTTTCGGAATTTTGGCAGGTGCTTCGTTGGAGACAATGCTGGTGACGCCTTTGGCGCTGATCGCTCGCACCACGTAATAGTATTTCGTATCGTTGACCACCAGGTCGTCCGCACAGCTGGTGCCTGGAAACGGGGCGTTGTTGAGCAGTACGGGTGACGGGTCCTTTTGCTTCACGCCGCGGTAGATGCAATAACCGGCGGCCGCGGCATGCGTGGGATCGGCAGGGGCGCTGGCTCTCCACGAGAGAATCACCCTATGCCCGTCTTTCTGCGGGGCTGCTGTCGGCGCGCCGGAAGCGCCGAACACCGGACAGACCAGGGGGGCAGCCACAGGGGGACTGGTGGGCGTCTGGGCTTTCCGCTGAGCGTCCTGCCGGAGGGCTTCTTCCAACCGTTGGGTTGGAGTCGGTCTCGGAGCACTCAGGCAGCTTGTGCATCCGACCTGTAGTGCGCCGGCGATACCAAGGGCTACCGCAAGGACTTGATGATTTGACCTGACGCCGAGCCTTTCGAGCATAGGATTGCTTCTCTAGTTATACAGCCCGCGCGAAACAGCGATCAGTGCCATTGTAATGACGGACTCGATCTAGCCCGACGGAACGGAATGCCCCATACCGCCGGCAGCAACGAGCAGCCGAGATTGCGTGTTGTAACCAGAGTACCCACCAGCCAACTTTGATTTGAGGGTTGAGTGTGAAATCCTAAATTGCTCAAGGTGCGCCTTCTGAAAGACCGAACGACCCATGACTCAAAGCGAACAGGACTCCAGCGCGTCACCGCTATTCAGCATTGTCATCCCTGTTTACAACGATTGGGTACCGCTCTATCCATGTTTGCAATCGCTGGCGCGGCAAACGAACGCGCCGCCTTTCGAAGTTATCCTTGTGGACGACGGCAGCGTAGAGGCTGCTCCAGAATTCATTCGCACCTCGTCCCATAGTTACCCATTAACCCTGATCCGCCAATCTCACTCAGGGATTCCCTCTGCTAGAAATCAAGGTATTCGGGCTTCCCGTGGCGGAGTGTTGCTGTTCATCGATGCCGACTGCAGACTTCAGACAAACTGCCTGGCCGCCCTGAGTTCAACGATCGAGCGTTTGCCCGAGCACGATTGCTTTCAGCTCCGGCTCGTGGGGAATTGCTCCAATCTGGTGGGAAGAGCAGAAGAACTGCGGCTCATCACCTTTCAAGAGCACATGCTGCGGCCCGACGGACGCATTCAATACTTGAATACGGCTGGATTCGCCATGCGACGCACCCAGGCGGATATCGACACGGGAGTGTTCGACCCAGTCGCGCTCAGAGCTGAGGACACACTTTTATTGGCCGATCTGATGCAGAACGGGATGCTGCCTCTGTTCGTTCCCGAGGCAATCGTCGAGCATGACATCCCGCTATCTTTGATGGCATGCTTCTGGAAAGATGTTCGGTCGGTTTATCTGGAAGGAAAGGCGTATAACATCATCGCTTCCAAGGGAGTAAGAATTCGAGTGACCCACCGGGAACGTCTGCGATTGCTTTCAGCCGCGTGGAAAACGGCCGGCCAGCCCTCGATCGGAAGATCAGCCTGGTTTGTGCTTGTGGTCAGGCAGGCGCTGCAGCGGATCGTTTCCTTTTGTTTCCAGGGCCTGCGAGTTGGGTCTGTTTCTCCCACCTAGCGGCTCTGGCTCAGCCCTCACTGCTTGTTTCTGGAGCGGCACGATCCTGAGACTCCTGCGAATTTCGGAGCCGAAACCAAGCAGATGCGGGCCGGAGATCGTCTCGATTCTTGTATAATGGAGGGAGTTTTCGAGGGTCGGCACCTTACCTGTCCGTCTCTCACCTCCCTCCATTTTCTTCGGTCAGTAGTCAGATCATCGCTCGAACGGTATGGAGGCGCAATCCCAATGAAGGCCGGCATACGAGGAATTGGCGTCGTGTTGGCGTGTCTGGCGGCCGCAGTCGTGGTGGCCTGCTCGCACCCCGCCGCCAAAGTTTCCAACACATGGAATCCGAAGGCGGCTGCCGCCTACCTTGACTACCGGGAAGGCTGGTGGACGGGATGGACGGGATCCGCTCGCGACCACGGCACCTTCTGCGTATCGTGTCACACGGCTTTGCCCTACGCTCTCTCCCGACCCGCGCTGCGCGCCGCACTTGCGGAACAAGGCCCGTCCATCAATGAGCGCAAACTGATCGAGAATGTCACCAAGCGCGTTCGTCTTTGGAAGGAGATTGGGCCCTACTACAGCGATCAGGGATATGACCACAAAACCGCCGAGTCCCGGGGAACGGAATCGGTTCTGAACGCTCTGATACTCGCCAGTCATGATGCCCAGACCGGGCAACTCAGTGACGATACCCGCGCCGCGTTTGAGAACATGTGGGCGTTGCAGCAGACGGCTGGAGAAAATAGGGGCTCATGGCTCTGGCTTCAGTTTGACCAAGAGCCTTGGGAAGCGAACGACTCCAATTACTACGGCGCGACCCTGGCGGCGATGGCGGTGGGGATGGCCCCTGGGAGTTACGCGTCCGCGCCTGAAATTCAGGGCGATCTCGCGAGCTTGCGCGAATACCTGAATCGCGAACGTGCAGGGCAATCGACAATCAATCGTGTTTTCCTGCTCTGGGCTTCGAGTAAGTTGCCCGGGATTCTTTCTCCGGAAGAGCAAAAAGCGATTATCCACGAAATCTTGAGCAAGCAGCAGGCAGACGGCGGCTGGAGGCTGGCTTCCATCGCGTGGAGATGGAACGGATGGACTATTAAGTCACTAGAAAACATGTGGCTGCGCGAAGACGGGACCCCGATCGAAGGGAAAAGCGACGGCGTGGCTACCAGCTTGATGATCCTTGCCCTGCAAGACGCAGGCGTACCATGCGACAACGCGCAACTCAAGCGTGGAGTCTCCTGGCTGATGAGCAACCAGAACGCGACGGACGGTTCCTGGCCGGCTTCGTCGGTGAACAAACGGCGGCACAAATCCTCCGAGACTGGGCGCTTTATGAGCGATGCAGCCACCGCTTTTGCGGTCATCGCCTTGACTAACGACCAAAAGCCAGCGAGCCAGGTAGCGTCAGCGTCCAAACATTGAGGAATGCCCCTTCGCAAACTACACAGGAGCGCATGAAAGACTGCAGAAAGTTCTACATTGAAGGGAAGTGGGTCGATCCGGTCAAGGCTCGCGACTTTCCGGTCATCAACCCTGCCAACGAGGAGGCCGTCGCGACTATCTCGCTCGGAAGTGCCTCTGATGTTGACCGGGCCGTGGCCGCAGCCAAACGTGCTTTCGAGTCGAATTCGGAAACCGGCGTGCAGGAACGCTTGGATCTTCTGCGCCGGATCACTGAGGTGTACCAATCGAAGATGGAGGAGATGGCCGCCGCGATTTCGCAGGAGATGGGCGCACCCAGTTCGCTATCCAGAAAAGCGCAGGCTCCTGCCGGACTCGCACATTTGCTGGAAACTGTGAAAGTGCTTGAGCACTTCAAGTTTGAAGAACTCAAGGGTTCAACCCTCATGCGGAAAGAACCCATCGGGGTCTGTGGACTCATCACGCCGTGGAATTGGCCCATGAACCAGATCGTCTGCAAGGTGGCGCCTGCTCTCGCTGCGGGATGCACGATGGTTCTCAAGCCCAGTGAATTTGCCCCTCTCTCCGCGTATTTATTTGCGCAGATTCTGCATGAAGCTGGTGTCCCGGCAGGAGTTTTCAATCTGGTGAACGGTGATGGGCCCACGGTCGGCGCCGCTATCTCGTCGCATCCTGACGTCTCCATGGTTTCCTTCACCGGATCCACGCGAGCCGGAGTCGCTGTGGCTATGGCCGCGGCTCCTACGGTGAAGCGAGTGACGCAAGAACTCGGCGGCAAATCCGCAAACATCCTTCTGGATGACGCCGACTTCGAGAAGGCAGTGAAGCAAGGCGTGCAGGAATGCTTCCGCAACACTGGACAATCGTGCAACGCTCCGACGCGCATGTTGGTTCCGCGCGCAAAGATGGCGGAGGTAATCGTGGCAGCGAGACAGGCGAGCGGGACCACCAAGGTCGGGGATCCGCTTGCCGAAGACACAGGCGTTGGTCCACTCGCAAGTAAGGCCCAGTTCGACAAAGTGCAGCGCCTGATCAACAAGGGTGTCGAGGAAGGTGCAAAGTTGATTGCCGGTGGTCCGGGCCGTCCCGAGGGGATCAGCAAGGGCTACTTTGTTAAGCCCACCGTCTTTGCGGACGTCAGCAACGACATGACTATCGCTCGCGAGGAGATATTCGGACCGGTTCTTTGCATCATTCCTTATCAGGACGAAGATGATGCGGTGCGAATAGCGAACGACACTCCCTATGGGTTGTCGGGTTTTGTAACATCGGGAAACAAGGAGCGGGCCGTCCGAGTCGCGAAGCGCCTTCGATCCGGCAACGTTCACATTAACGGAGCGAGAATCGACTTTGGCGGTTGTTTTGGCGGCTACAAACAATCGGGCAATGGTCGGGAATGGGGCGAATCTGGCTTCGAGGAATTTCTCGAGTTGAAAGCGATTTTTGGTTACGAGAGTCGTTCCAAATGAAACAACGGCATTGCCTGAATCTGAAATGAATTTCGACGGCACGAAGCCGAATATAAAGCGGGAGGAGTTGATGGCGGTTGGAGGCGGCTGGTCCAAGACCTGGACCTATTTCGAGGGAGCCTGGCACGAGGGCAACATCGGAATCATGGGCCCCCGCACTCATGCCGCGTGGCTGTGCTCCGTGGTGTTCGACGGCGCTCGAGCGTTTGAAGGGGTTACGCCCGATCTTGAGCTCCACTGTGCACGGGTCAATGACTCCGCCAAGAAGCTTTTCTTGAAACCGACGGTCTCGACGGAAGAATGGGTCAGGCTTGCGCGCGAGGGAATACGACGCTTCGATAAGGATGCCGCGCTCTACATTCGCCCCATGTACTGGGCGGAGAAGGAAGGACCGTGGGTGCAGGCGCATGATCCGGAGTCTACGCAGTGGTGTCTTTCGATTTACGAAGCGCCCATCCGCACGCCCAAAGGCTTCTCGATCACGCTGTCTCCCTATCGCCGGCCGACTCTAGAGTCGATGCCGGTCGATGCCAAGGCCGGTTGCCTTTATCCCAACAATTCGCGTGCGCTTTTTGAGGCGCACTCGCGCGGCTTCGACAATGCCATTGTTTGCGACATGTTGGGCAACGTCGCCGAACTCGCTACCTCGAATATTTTCATGGCGAAAGATGGCGTTGTGTTCACGCCCATTCCGAACGGAACTTTCCTGGCGGGCATCACCCGCCAAAGAGTAATCGGGCTGTTGCGGCAGAATGGCGTGAATGTCGTCGAAAAGGCTCTCACTTATCAGGATTTCGAAAAGGCAGACGAGATTTTCGCGAGCGGAAACTATTCCAAGGTTGTTCCGGTGACTCGCATCGGCGATCGCGTTCTTCCCTTCGGCCCGATCTACACCAAGGCTCGAGAACTTTATTGGGCTTTCGCGCATTCGTGATTTGTTGTGAAGCCTGAAGCCACATCCTCGATGGTCGAAGCGCTTACCCCGATCTGGCAGCGCGTGCTGCAACTGCCGTCGATTCATGTCGACGATAACTTCTTCGATCTCGGCGGCGATTCCTCGCTGGCGCTTCAGCTTTTTAACGAAATTGCGCAAGTGTGCGATCGAGAACTGCCCCCGGTCACGATTTATCAGGCGCCCACGATCGCCGCTCTGGCCGCGTTGCTGGAGCAACCCACCACTCCGCGCTTCCCTACTCTTGTGCTGCTGAAGCCGGGCACGGAGAAGCCGCCGGTTTTTGTCGCGCACGGCCTGGGCGGCAGCGTTATGGATTTCTTTCAACCCGTCAAGCACATCGAAACAGACCATCCCATATACGGAATGCAAGCGAGAGGAATCGATGGGCTCGACGAACCGTTGGCGCGCATCGAAGATATGGCCGAATTTTATCTTCATGCGATCAGGGAGATGCAACCCCGCGGTCCGTACGTCCTCGCAGGCTATTCGCTCGGAGGCCTGGTTGCGCTGGAAATGGCTCAACGCCTGTCGGCAAACGGGGACAAGGTCGCTCTGCTGGCTATGCTGGACGCATACCCGCACATCCACTATTTGTCGTTACGACAACGTGGCCGCCTCATTGCGCACCAGGCAAGACGAGGATTGCGCTCGCTTGCGAATCTCCGCGGAGGCGCGCCGTATCAACCGCCGGCCGGGATCTCATTCACCCCGACGACGCAGCGCGTGCGGGACAGCGGATATCTCGCCCTGACCCGCTACCGGCCGAGATTTTATCCCGGCAAAATAAAGTTCGTGCGGGCCGAGACCAGTTCGGCCTTCCCCGATGATGCTGCGGCAGTCTGGGCACCCTTAGCCGAAAAGATCGAGGTCGAAACTGTGCCTGGGGACCATCTGGGAATAATAGCAACTCACTACGAAGCACTGGCTGCGGTGCTTTCCCGGTACCTCGCAGAGGCTTTCTCAGGGAATCTAAAGCGCGATTAACCAGACCAGATAAACCAAGCCAGATGAGCCAGGTAGTTCGCTGCTCTCTTCAAGCAATGACGATTTCTTACGGCTGAATTCGCAGAGAGTTGTCGGCCAAGTTTGCTAACAAGGCTTGGAACTCCTCCAGCGGCAGCGGACCGCTGAACAGGAAGCCCTGGAACGAATGGCATCCGAGACGAGCAAGGAAGTCTCGTTGTCCTTCCGTTTCCACACCCTCGGCAATTACCGACAATCCCATCGCTTTGCTGAGGGAAATGATGCTTTGCGCAATGGCGCCACTGCTGGCGTCGACGAGAATGTCCCGGACAAACTCCTGGTCGATCTTCAATTGGTCCAGGGGCAAGCGTCGCAGGTAGGCCAGGGAAGAATAGCCCATGCCAAAATCGTCCAAAGAGAACCGTATCCCGTGAGACTTGAGCTCTGTCATCTTGGCGATAACGTCCTCGAGATCATCCACGAACATGCTCTCGGTGAGTTCCAGCTTCAGACTGCGTGGATTGGCTCCGGTTCGCTCCAGCGTCCTCAAGACATTCGACGCGAAGTCCGGGTTGAGCAATTGTCGAGCGCTGATGTTCACGGCAACCGTGAGATGGGCCGTTTCTTTTCGAGCCGTCCACGCCGCAATCTGCCGGCAAGCGGTTTCCAGTACCCAGTCTCCCAACGAAAGGATCAGCCCGGTTTGCTCGGCCAGGGGAATGAAATCGTCCGGCGGTAAGAGGCCGCGCTTCGGGTGCTTCCAGCGTAGCAGCGCCTCGGCGCCGATCAGGACGCCACGATCCACTTGCGCCTGATAGTAGAGTTGGAAGTCTTTTGTTCTTATCGACTGGCGGAGATCTTCTTCCATCGCGGCGCGGGCGTTGACGGCAGCCTGCAAGGCGGGGGCGAAGAAATGTAAGGTGTTACGGCCCGCTGCCTTGGCTTGATACATCGCGATATCCGCCTGTTGCAAAACTTCGTTGGTGCTGTCTTCTGGATTTCCAAAGACGGTGATTCCAACGCTGGAACTGCTGCGGCACTCGCGGCCATCCAAAAGGTAGGGTTGGTGAATGGTGGAGAGAATCTTTTCGGCGACCGTTTTGGCTTGAGCGGCTGCATCCTCAGGCGTTTCGCTAAGCTCCTGGAGCAGAACCACAAACTCGTCTCCGCCCAATCGCGCTACCGTGTCGGTTTCGCGGATGCTGGCGATAATGCGCCGAGCGACCTCCTGCAACAGGAGATCGCCGATGTGATGGCCGAGGGTATCGTTCAAGGTCTTGAAATCATCGAGGTCGACGAAGAGCAGTGCTCGCTTGCGTTTGCTTCGGATGCTGGCGGCCAGGGTTTGCCGCAACCGATCGAGCAGCAGGCGACGATTGGGCAGGCCGGTCAAAGGATCGAAGAATGCGAGATTCGTGATCTCGTCATGTGCTGCCTTGAGCTGCTGGAGTTCGCGCTCCCTCCTGCGCCCGCTTAAAATTCGCAATCGGGTCACGCCTCCTGCGATCAGCAGGGGCGTGAGCCCGCAGACGCCTATAAACCACCACGACCAATACCACGGAGTCAGGATTCTGAAGGCGAACTCAGCCTCGTGCCCGCTCCATATGCCGTCGGCGTCCTGCGCTTCTACATCCAGGCGATAGACGCCGGGCGCGAGTTCTGCAAGCTGGAGGTCCCTCTGCGTAGTCTCGGTCCATGCTGAATCCACGCCCTTGAGCCGATAGCGAAACAAAATGCGATGGTCGTTGGAAACATTCAACGCCGAGTATCGCGCGATCAGAGAATTTGCGTGGACGTTGAAGGATGGATTCTTCTGCCCGGAAACATCCTTTCCTCCCACCACTAGCTTGGTGAAAACAACCTGGATTGGCAATTCAGGCAAGAGACGCGGACGGGGCTTGAATCGAGAGAGTCCCCCGCTGGTTCCAATCCATATGGTGCCGTCAGGTTCTTCGGCGAAACCGTTGAGGTCACAGTCATTCCAGGCCAAGCCGTCGCTCGTGTCGTAGTGGCTCCAGCGGGAACCATTCCACATGTCCACGCCGCGCTCCGTACCTGCCCACAAGCGACCCGATGCGTCGAATTCAAGAAAGTAGACGAGCCCATCGGTGCCGGGTCTCTGGACGGCCTTGTCGACTGCCAACCCGCCGCGCTTCAGATGGACGCGGTCGATGCCACCCCCGAACCGATAGCCGATCCAGATCGTCCCATCCGCGCCCGCACCCAGCGCGAGCACTTCCTGATTGCTGAGGCCGTTGTTGCGGGTGAAATTCTTCCAGCGCCCGTTCGCCAACACGAAAAGTCCATTTTCGCCACCGGCCCAGACACTGCCATCACTTCCTTCCGCGACAGCCCAAATTCGTGCGGCCGGCAATTGCGAAACGCGGGAAAACTTCTGATACGGGGCCGTGGCCACAAATAGCCCAGCCTCGGTCGCAGCCCAGAGCCTTCGGTGATGATCAAATCGCAAAGTGTAAGCGGATTTGCCCAACAGACCCTGGGCGTCGCCAAACCATTTCACAGCGCCCGTCTTTTCATGAAAACGAGCTGCACCATGCGCTTCGGTGCCAATCCACAGATCTCCGTTGGGGCCGCTGCGAACGCTGTGCACTGGGAATCCGTCCAGCCCTTTAACCTTCTTCCACCCGATTCCAGCTGGTCCACGCTGCCCTCGCAGCAGCCCTCCCTCGGTGCCAACCCACAGTGTTCCGTCGGCCCGTGGCAGGATTTCATAAACGATATCGCTCGCGAGGCCACTGGCGGTGGAATAGCTTTCCCACTCCCGATACCCACGCCACTGGACCAGTCCCCGGCCCGCCAACCCGATCCACAGCGAGTGCCGCCGGTCCTCGAAAACCGAATACACGGCTCCGCGAAGACCGAAAGTCCGGTCGATTTTTTGCCAGTGTTTCCCCTCCCGGATCAGCAATCCAGCCGGGGACGGCAACAGGATCCGCCCAGAGGAATCAATTCCAGGTACGCCGACCACCGTACTGGGAGTCGGGACATCGGGTCTGCGAAATTTGGTCTGGCCCGGGGGCAACACAAACACGCCGGCATTCCTTGCTCGCACCCAGAGATTGCCGTCACCGTCTTTGCGAATGACCATCACAGCAGAATCCGGAAGTCCGCTTTCGACTCCGAAGACTCGAGTGAAATCCAGCTCCCTTCGGCAGAGTTTCCGTCCGCATCCGTACCAGAGGACGTCGCCATCCACTAAAACAGCGTCGACACTAGGGCCCGAGGTTGCTGGGGATTGGGGAAACCCGCGGATGGCAAATCCATCCTGCCCGGGCTTGGAATAGAGTTCCTTCAGACCAGACTCGGTGCCGAGAAAAGTGTGTCCCTTTCCATCCGGCTGAATGCCCTGCGCCCAACTGACCGTCTTGAAAGGGACTGGAAGTTTTTCGAAGCTGTTGCCGTGCAGGTGGTAGAGGCCGAAGCTTCCGCCGGCCAGCAGAGAACCGTCAGGAGCTTCGCCAAATGCGGCCGCCGAGGTGACGGGAATTCCCTGTGCGGGCCCAAATCCCTCGAAGCGATCGCCGTCGTAGCGGAAGATGCCGTTTTCCGTGCTCACCCAAACGAAGCCTTCGCGGTCTTCGTATATTTGCCGCACCGCAAGGTTTGCCAGACCATCTGCGTTCCCGAAGGCGCGGAAACTGTACTCCTGGGCAAAAAGAGTCCCTGCCGCGAGCAGCAGGACGGCCAGCGAGCGCGCGATTTTTGGGCAGCCCACAAACCGATAATATCTTCTATCTTGTTCAATCTCTTAGCCTAATTCCGTCTCGGATGGAACTGAAGTAACCGGGGGAGGTATCGCGATCCTAGAAAAATCAGCCACTTACGAAGTCTTCTACCGACAACCGCAGGAGCGCCGGTCTACCGCAGTTCAGCCATGTTCTTGGGCTCCGGTGACGGCGAGTATATGCCACTCGCGAGAGCGATAGGTTCTGTTGCTGTGGTAATCTGCCTCGGGAATGAGGAGCAAAAGCATGCAAGCTGGCATTCGAGCCTTCACGTTTGCATTGGTAGCCGCCGTGCTTTCCGCCGGGGGCAATTCGTGGGCGCAGCAACCAAGTCACCGGACAGTCATTGCCGCGAGCGAGGTGATCGATGGCAAGGGTCGGATACTCCGTGACGTACGAATCGCGATCGAGGGGTCGAAGATTATTGCGACAGACCCTAAGGCCGAAGGACCGGTGGACTACGACCTGCGCGGTCTGACGGTGCTGCCCGGCTGGATTGACGCGCACGTGCACATTACATGGATCTTCGGTAAGGACGGGAAGAACGCGGGCACGGAAGGGACCACGCCAGACGATACTTATCGTGCCGCGTCGAATGCGTGGCTTACCCTCATGGCAGGTTTCACGACGGTGCAAAGCGTCGGTGCGCCCAATGACATTCCGCTGCGCGATGCCATTGCAGAAGGAATCCTCCCCGGCCCGCGTATCCTCACGGCCAACGAACCGCTTGAAGGGAAAGGCGAGGCGACCGGCACGCCCGATGAAATCCGCGCTTATGTGAGAAAGCAAAAGCAAGCCGGCGCGGACTTGATCAAGATCTTCGCGTCGAAGTCTATTCGGCAGGGCGGAGGAATGACTCTTTCGCAGGAACAATTGAACGCGGCTTGCGATGAAGCCAAGAAGCAGGGACTGCGCACGCTTGTGCACGCTTACAAAGAGGCGGTGCGCGCCGCAACTCTCGCGGGTTGCACTGAGATTGAGCACGGTACGCTTGCCCCAGACGGCGACTTGAAATTGATGGCCGAGAAAGGCACGTATTTCGATCCGCAATGCGGGCTGGTCATTGAGAACTACTTGCAGAACAGGGAAAGGTATCTCGGCACCGAAGGCTACACTGCCGAGGGATTTGCTGCGATGGAAAAGGTCCTGCCCATGGATCACGAGATCGTGGAGCAAGCAGCAAAAACTCCGGGACTGAAAGTCGTTTTTGGCACGGACGCCGTGGCCGGCGCGCACGGGCGCAACGCCGAGGAGTTCATCGATCGCGTGCGGGATTGCGGCGTGGACCCGATGGCAGCCATGATCTCTGCGAACTCGCTAGGGGCTGAAGCGCTGGGCCTGGGCGATCAGATTGGCTCGATCGCTCCTGGCTTTCAAGCGGACATCATCGCGCTCGATGGAGACCCGCTCAAAGACATCACCGCTGTTCGGCGCGTTGTATTTGTTATGAAGAGCGGCGTGGTTTACAAGAACGCCGCGCCCGGAGCGATTCCTGCCTATGCAGGCGTCCAGCCTTGATTCAACCTCTGAGTCTCACTCTGCTCTAAGCCAAGGCGTAGAGATATTCGACGAATGAACCCACAGCCGCATCAATCCCCCCAACCCTGGCATTGGTAGAGTCGATCAGGTAGTACTCATTCGGAGCGTGTGCCCCGGTGCCGTGCCCGAGCCCAAAATGTCCAGCTGGAAGGTTCAGAGGTTCGGAAGTGAAGATGTATCCCGGCCAGGATCCTGCGGATCGAGGCCACAGTACTGGATCCTGCCCCAGCTTGCGGTAAGTCGCAATTTGCGCCTGGATAAGTTTCGAATCCTGCGAGGTCTGCGTCGGATCGTAGCCACCAGTCATATTCACCTCGATATCACCGAAGCCGTGCTTGGCGAGATGCTCTTTCAGAAGCGCCAGCGTGCCCGCAGCCGTCATGTCCGGCACGAGCCGCATATCAATCTTCGCGACGGCGCGATGCGGCAGAATGGTTTTGCCACCCGGACCTGTGTATCCGCCAACCAAACCCTCGATGTTGATCGTGGGCTTGGATTCGAGCAGCACGAGCGAATCAAGCCAGTTTGTGTCGTGCACCCAATGCTCAACCCCCAGCTGCTTCTTAACCGTGGCTTCACTGCGGCGGGCCGCCGCCTCCTGAATCATCTTCATCTGTCCGGGAGTAAGCGGCTTCACCTTGTCAAAAAAACCCGCCACAGCCGGCGTGTGTCCGTCGGATTCGACGAGCGTGTTAAGCGCCTGCACCAGGTGCCACGCAGGGCTATCCACCTGCGCTTCAAGGCTGGAGTGAACATCGTGTTTGGGGCCACGACCCCATCGCTCTCCGCTGGAAACTAATTCGAGTTCAACTACTCCCTTCGCGCCTAGCGATATCTGAATGCCTCCATCCGCGTCCTGGCCTGCTTCCGGCATGAACACGCCCATGCATTTCTTCAGGGCATCGGTGATCTTTGGTTGGCGGATCACCTCGGGAAAGTGCGTCGAACCAATCTCTTCTTCACCTTCGCAGACGAGAACGAGATTTACCGGCAGCTTTTTCCCCGCTGCCTTGAAGGCATGAAGCGCGCCGAGGAAGGCCGTCTCCGGCCCCTTCTGGTTCACCGCGCCGCGACCGACGCAAATCCTGCCCAACCCTTCCTTGTCCACGATCCTGCCTTCGAGCGGCGGCGAAGACCACTCCGAAGGGTCAAACTGTTTTACGTCGTACATAAAATAGATGCCGACGGTGGTTGCCGCACCAGCATCCAGAATTCCGAAGACACCAGGCTTGCCCGATGTCGGCACAATTTCAACATTCGCAAATCCTGCATCGCGAGCCAGTTGCGCCATATACTCAGGCCCCTGCGGATAGTTACGGTTCTCGGCCGCAATCGAGGGCAAAGCGATCCAGTCCTGGAGTCCCTTCACGTTCTCATCATGCATCTTCGGTATTTGGCTCAACACCGATTGGATGCCCGGATCATCCGGAGATAAACCAGCCGAAGAAAAAGCAGAGATTGGTAATGCGACGAAGGCAGCTCCAGCAAGAGCGCCGTGGATGAACTCGCGACGATTGAAGGCGTTATAGCTCGAATCAGTCAATGTGTCCTCCGTCGGCCGAAAGTGAGGATACTATCCTTACTCGGCCTCAGACTCAATTCCAGAGTGAGAACCGCCCGGCTTTTGTCGGAGGACATCATACCAGTCGGCTCCAGACAGATCAGCGATCTTTTCTTGGGCATTACTGAGGTGCGTCGCATCGCTATTTTTCCAATACCTTGCATGAGTCGAGGTACGTAAAATAGGAGACGTCGTGATCGAGCAAAACATCAATGAATTCTTTGGTGACGCCGAATCTACCGGCTTTGGAACCGGTTGGTGGAGCGGGATATTGTCTGCCTTCTTTGGATTTCTTTCCTTCGGCGGAGTTCTGTGCCTGCATTTTCCTGAGCTGCTAAGCTCTCCGGAACTGCGCCCACATTATCCGATGCACACCATGCGCCTTTTAATCCAATGCCTCATCGTGGGGGCAATCTTTTTCGGAATCATTTCTTCGATCAAGCGCAAGAAAAAAACCTTGGCATTGACTGGAATGCTACTTGCCATCGCCGCAACTGCTTTGGGCGGATCAAGCGTACAGATCAACGGCGCTTTGCACAGTGGACCCGCCATCGGCCTCGACTGGTTTCTGCTCGATTTGTCCTTGATGGCACTCATCTATGTCCCACTCGAGAGACTCTGGCCGCAGTATCCAAAACAGGGAACGTTCAGGAACGAGTGGACTTTGGACGTGGTCTATTTCATGTCCACCCATCTCCCAATACAAGTTTTGTCTTTTTTGGTTTTATTGCCCGCGACTCAGGCCGTGAAATACCTGGGCGTGCCGGTTCTGCAGCACTTGATCGCTCGAATGCCTTGGTTGGTGCAATTCTGTCTGGCCGTTGTGGTTGCGGACCTGGCTGAATATTTCATTCATCTGGCTCTGCATAAAGTGCCTTTCCTCTGGCGTTTTCATGCGGTTCACCATTCTTCGAAGGCGCTGGATTGGATCGCCGGCTCTCGCTCCCACTTTGTCGACGACACACTCGTGCGCGGTTTTATCCTCGTTCCACTTATGTTTGGATTTTCGCAATCGATCATCTTGGCGTATTTGATCTTTGTCACCCTGCACGCTACCTGGACTCATTGCAATTTCGGTCCCAACGCAAAATGGCTGGAAAGGTATCTGGTCATGCCCCGATATCACCATTGGCACCATACTTCTCAAAAAGAGGGCATCGACAAGAACTTTGCCATTCACTTTCCGTGGATCGATAAACTGTTTGGGACTTACTACTATCCTGACGAGTGGCCGGAATGTTACGGTCTGGACAGCGAGGAAATTGCGAAGGGTTTTCTTGGACAGACGATTGAACCCTTTACTCCAAGAAGAAAACGAACTCCCTAGAAATCGAGCGCGGCTAATCGAACGTCAGCGGGAATCTGCGCGCCCCTTGCTGTTGCCTTCACCAGCCCCAGACTCTTCATGAATTTGACGGTCACGAATCCAAAATCATATTCGGACTCGTCGTGGCTGAGCCGCAAGAGAGTTTGATAGTGGTGATGGTTGTTCTGCAGGCAGGCGCTGAAGGTTGCGGTTACCGGCAGCCATTCGCTGATGTTCATCGCGTTGTCACGTTCGTCGTCATAACGCCGGTATCCAAATTGTCGCGTGTGAGTCCAGTAGTTTTGAACCATATTGACCCACCATCCAAAAATTCGGACGCCAATCCACATCACCAGCACGAACTTCAGGCCCCCAAACAGTTTCCATAAGAGCCAAAAATTGGCGGTTTGGGCAACGACCGCAAACACCGGGCTGCCCACCACCCGAAAGGTTCGCGACTTCAAGATCTCGTCGGTGCCCAGATTCTCCTGACACCGATACGGCAAGAGACAAAGATATAAGGTCCGCCAAAGACCATCGCCGGCAACTTTATTGGGATCCCCATCATGGTCCGAATTCTTATGATGCAAGCGATGGCGATTTACCCAGGTGATTGGATTTACATAGATCGCGAACGTGTTATTCACGATGGTGACGGCTTTGATGAACCATTCCTTATAGTCGAGGGAGCGGTGAGCAATGCCCAAATGAAGAACATCGGCCAGATACAACCCGCCCATAAACCAGCAAAAAACAAAATAAGCCGCGCCGATCAACAATCCCTTCCATGGTCCCAACTGAGCCGGAGCGAAATACACGCAAGCCAGCATGTAGAGGCCAATAATCAAATAGCCTGTGAGATTGTATATTTTCATGCCGACTCCTCGACGGGTTATTCAAACAGAAATTGGAGCTCCTTTCAATGCAAGTCGAAGGATATTACGCCCAGGAATAGCGTCCTTCAACCTTGCCGCGGCAAGCTTAGCGCGACATTAGAAATTGGACTCCTGGCTCGATTTCCGAAATCGTGATCGGAGGCAGATTTGCTTCAGACAATTTCTGATTAAGCCGTGGAAGTTTAGTTGTTTCAAACTCGCTCCATTCTGCAATGGCTCGTTTGACGCGCTGGCTGGACTCTCTGTAGAGGGCTATCGCCTGTGAAGGCACCGCGCGATCTCCGCCTTCGACGACATGCAGCGCCGATACCATATCGACGAAAGCGTTCTGCAGACCTGAGGCCTCCCCCACGGCTCCTGGCTTGGACTCTATCTTTGAAATTTCAGTTTGAGCCTCTGCGAGCGCCGATTTAACAGCCGAATCTTTCTCTCTGACCTTCTGCTCCAGATCGGCGAGGCGCTTCCGTAGCGAGTCGATCTCAGCAAGCGTGCGCTGTGCTTCCCTGGTCTCGGCAAATATCTGTTGGCCGAGTTGCAACTGCTGGCGAAGCGTCTCAGGGGTGGCCGGCGAACGGGGATCCATGACGACTTCCAGGGGCTGGGTCTGCGCCTTTCCATCAACCGTGAGTTTGACAGTGTAGATCCCCGGCACCGCCTTAGGCCCCTGGGGATTGCGCAATTCGGCTTCTTCATCCACGCTCGGCCCCCCCGAGCTGCTCCAACTAAGATCCCAGACAAAGCGATGCATCCCAGGATTAGTTCCGAGGACTTCGGGCTTGGGGAGCCAACGCTCGGCGATAGGAACGGGTGGGTGCCTTTCCGGATGCTTGTCTTCCACATGCTCTTCTTGCGAAGAGAATCTGTGAACGAGCTTCTGTTGCGCATCGAAAATCTCCAGCGTGACAATGCTGGCGGAAGACTTCAGGAAATAGTCAACGATCGCACCGGCAGGCGGGTTCTCGGCCGTTGGTTCCTCTGGTGGAAGCGGAGTGCCGGCGAAGGAGTCGTTATCAATGCGATACGCTCGTGCCGGATGGTAAAGCCAGAATGCATTATCTTTTTCGGCATCGAGCGCCTGGCGAAGCGGCGTGATGTCGTCGAGAATCCAAAATGAGCGGCCGTGTGTAGCCGCTACCAGATCGTCGCCGTGAATCGTGAGATCGCGGACGGAAGTCACTGGCAGATTAAGCTGCAAAGACTGCCAGTTCCCGCCGTCGTCGAATGATACGTAAACCCCCAATTCAGTTCCGGCAAAGAGCAGTCCCCTTCTCTCAGTGTCTTCGCGAATGCCGCGCACGAAAGCATTTGCCGCGATGCCTTTGGTAATCAGTTGCCAGGTAGCTCCATAGTCGCGGGTTCGATAGAGATAGGGCGTCTGGTCATCCAGCCGGCTGCGATCTACCGCCGCGTAAGCAACTGCGGGATCAAAATGCGAAGCTTCGATAAACGAAATCTTGCTCCAGGCGGTCAGCCCGGTGGGCGTCACATCTTTCCAGGTTTTACCGCCATCGCGCGTGAGATGAATTAGCCCGGTATCGCTTCCTGCCCAGATCGTATCGTGGTTTAGAGCAGAGGCCGCGATCGTGAATACTACACCGTAGCCTCGTTGCTTCGCGTTCTCGATCGCCGTTGCTCCTTCGGCTTTATCGCCCGGCTGCTGGGTCGCTCCAGTCAGATCGGGGCTGATGGTCTGCCAGTGCAGCCCGCCATCGACCGTTTTCATCACGTATTGCGTCCCGAGGTAAAGCGTTGTGGGGTCAGTGGGGGAAAAAATGAGAACCGGAGTCCAAGGGTCCCTGTATTTGCGCTGATTGATCTCGGACCCAAACGTCGGCACCGGCCAAGGAGTGACGTCCTGGCTGAATCCAGTCCGCCGGTTGTAACGGGTAACGGAACCGTAGGTTCCGCTCAGATAGATGATGTCCGGGTCTTTGGGATCGGGCGCAATATATCCGCTCTCGCTATCGCCCACGGGAAACCAGTCGCGCGGAGTGATCTGACCGTGATCCGTGCGGCTGGGGACGGCGGCGCTTCCGCTATCTTGTTGAGCGCCGTACACGATGTAGGGAAACTGGTCGTCAGTGATGACGTGATAGAACTGTGCGGTGGGCTGGTTATACCATGTGCTCCAGGTCTGGCCGCGGTCTAGGCTGACTGTGGTGCCCTGATCCGTTCCTAGAACCATGCTGTTGGAATTCTTGGGATCGATCCAGATCTGGTGGTAATCATCGCCGCCGGGCGCGCCGCGCACAATTGAAACTGTTTTTCCTCCATCGACCGATCGATAAAGAGCAACGTTCGGAATGTAGATCACATCGGGATTCTGCCCGTCGACGGTGATGCTGTTGAAGTACCAGGCGCGGCTGGTGAGTCGAGGGTCCGCGTTCTCCAAGGTCCAGGTATCGCCGCCATCGTCGGAGCGATACAAACCTGCCTTCTTCGCCTGGATGAGCGCGTAAACCCGTTTACCATCTGGCGCAACATCGACTCCGATGCGGCCCCAATCCCCTTCAGGCAAACCCTTATTGAGGCGAGACCAGGTTTTACCTGCATCTTGAGAGCGGTAGAGGCCGCCACCGGGTCCGTCGATGGGAGCATAGGTACTCCAGGGGGGACGATGCGTATTCCATACGCCGGCAAACAACAGCTGCGGATTTCCACGACAGACCGCCAAGTCTGAAATGCCGGCTTCAGGTCCCTCATCGAGTACCTTGGCCCAATGCGCCCCTCCATCTACGGATTTGTAAACCCCACGCTGCTCGTTTGGTCCATAGGCGTGACCGAGAGCACCTACGTAAACAACTTTCGGATCTCGCGGGTCAATCACGATTCGGCTGATTTGGCGGGCATCCTCCAAGCCCACATGCGTCCACGTGGAGCCGCCGTCACTCGATCTGTAAACGCCATTGCCGGAAGACAAGTCCGATCGAATATCCGACTCGCCAGTTCCTGCGTAGATCGTCTCCGGATCAGATGGCGCAACCGCGATGGCCCCGATGGAGGCCACCGGCTGTTTATCAGAAATCGGCGTCCAGACAGTGCCGGCATCCGTGGTTTTCCAGACGCCGCCGTTGACCGCGCCGAAATAAAAAGTTGTCGAGTTGCCGGGCACTCCCGCGACGGCGACCGCGCGGCCTCCACGGAACGGGCCAATCAGTCGCCATTTGAGGGCGCTGACCAATTGCGGTGGAACCGACTGGGCACCTACGGAGCTCGCAAGTAAGAGAAGGAAGAATGTGATGAAAGTCTGGTGAGGCCACGACCTAAGCTTGTACAAGTAGCAATCCCTCGCTGGATACCCAGTTTACTGGAAAAAACACTGTTGCATGAACAGGGCATGAGTGCAGTCCAGCCGATTCATTACTTTTTATTTCTCGCGCATCACACCCGCGCCGCTCTCCAAAGACGTTCTATGAGCTAGCCGTTTTCGACACGTGCTTTTATATCCGAGTATGCCGCATCGATGAGGCGGCTTAGTGCTGCCGAGTTTGCGGCCGTTCCAGGCCTCACTTTCACATGACGCATGAACTTGCCCGCGCCTTGCAACAAGCGCGCCGGATCCGGCAGCGCTGCGCCGTGAAAGAACCCCACGTTTACATGCGAAGTGAAAACGTTGACGTAGCCGAAGGGCGCGTCTCCCAGACATGCAACCGGACAGCCGTCATGCAAAAGTTCCCGGACTTCGTCCCCGCATTTTCGCATCACTTCAAACCACTCCTGCGCAATCGCTCCCAATCCGCCAGCATGATCCATCATCCACGCGTCAATGGCGGGATCGCGCTCGACAGCTCCGTTGAATCGCAGCAATTCCGTTTTCATCGTTGATCCACTTTCGACTTTCGAGATCTGCGTTGACGCAGCACCCTTACCTTTCCTCCAGCAAAAGCGCTCGTCTGGTACAGTCGCCCCTGCCGAAGCGAGTGTCGCTCGCGCGCCGTAGTCGTTCATAAGGATCGTGCGCGACCGGCTTGTTGGCAACTTTTGCCGTACCGGATTATGGCAGGCAGCCGAGCGGGGAAAAAGTCAGCCGGCGACGCAACTACTAGGACACTCCCCTTTTCCTCCCAATCGAGTAAGATTTTGAGGTCCCGCACCGCGGGTGTGCCATGAAAATCCCTCTTCACCCTGAGAATTGGCAGGCCGTTGCAGGGTCTGGAAAATCCTTGACCAGAGCGGCAAGGACCTCGTTTCCGCTCTATGAAACATTCGTGCTGGAATGATGTCAATCGTGCCGTCGAATGAGGTTAGAGCGCTTGGACAAAATACGCGACCGGCAAGCCGGCACCGAATCCAAAATGCATCTCGTTGAGCAAGTCAACAGCTGTCTGCATTCGGGCGACTACTCTCGCGTCCTGGATTTGTTGCGAGGCACAGCCGCTGAATTCCCCAACGATGCGGAGCTGTCCGAACTGGAAAAGCTTGCCCAGGAGGGCGTCAAGCGTAATGCCGAAGCCAACCGCCTTATCACCGAAAGCCAGGAGCTGTTCGCTCAGCGAAAGTCCGTTGAAGCCATTCAGCTGTTGCGCAAAGCCTACGAACTGGATAAACGCAATTCTCTCGCCCGGTCTATTCTGGCCAACGCCCTCGTCGAGCACGCGCAGTCCGTCGTAGAGAACGATTGGCTGGAAGCCGAGACGCTAACCAATCAGGCCCTCGCCTTGAATCCTGCACATCCCACGGCCAAAACGATCCATAACCTGATCGTTGACCAGAAAAAAACAAGCTCCGTGGAGGATTGGGTTGCGCGAGCGCACAAGCTGAAGGCGTCCGGCGATCTATTCGCAGCCTTGTCTTGGGTTGCGGAAGGATTGGCCGTTCATCCCGACGCTCCTGAGTTGCTCCAGATTCACGATGCGATACAGCGCGACCAGGGCGCTCTGCGGCGCCAGGCCCGCCGCGGCGACTTGGAAGACCTGAAGCGGCTACAGCGCGAAATCGATGGGGCCACCGACGTTGCCGCAAAACAAGCTCTAGCCGTGCGCATACAGACGGTGGCCGCGAAGCATTGGACGGATGGAGAAATCTTATCCATAGCCAACGCCCTCCTCCTCCGCTTGGGATTAGTCTCCCAGGAGAATTCCAGCGCTTCGCCGCGGGGTAAAAGCGCAACCGTAATTCTTCACGTCCCGCGCCCCAGCGCTCCGGAGATTTCCTCCGAGCCTGCCCGTCAGATTCTGCTAAATCAGACCACGCCAAGCGCTGTTCCGCCGAGCCCACCCCCACCCCAGAGCGCCCCGACCGCCGCTGCTCCGCCAGACAAAATTCCGCCAGACAACGCTCCGCCAATCCCGCCCAGCGAAGTTCGTCCGCGCAAGACTCCGCCGAACATTGCGCCGTTGAGCTTGGTTCTGACCACTCCGCCACAAACCGCCGGCCTTCCCGGCGTGAAGTCCTCCGAACCGGCGGCGAGAATCGCACCTCCACCATCCCGGACTGAACAGCGCACGGGTTCGAACTCCACGACGCTGATCCTCGTCTCCGCCGCAGCCGTCATCCTGGTCGCAACAACCTTTTTTTTCACGCGAAGACATTACGCTGCACCGGTAGCGAAGACACAGTCAACTGCTCCTGTTCCGGACGTCGAGCCGCCAACTCAAGCGCTTCCCGCACAAACGGCCCCTGCGCCAACAGATACCTCTCAAGCAACGACGGCGCCAATAACCCCGGGACCATCTCTGCCTGCTTTGCGTGCTTCTTCCGAAGCACCGGCCGGAAAAGTTGCACTCGATGATCAACCGCCCGCCGAGTCCGGTCGCAATCTGGGGACGCTTCTTGTCGTTGTCGGTCAGGACGATGCAAAAGTTTTTCTCAACGGTACACTTCAACGTCAAGTCACTGCAGCCGGTCAGTTGCGCTTGCCGAGTCTCGAACCCAGGGACTACGTTGTACAAGTCTCTAAGAGCGGGTTTGAGAATCCTCCCCAGCAAACGGTCCACATTCGCAGGGGCGAGCAGGCACGCCTTATCTTCAAACTCCAACCGCAGCCTCAACCGCAGCAGCGCGTGGCCTCGCTAGCCATCCAGGGCGGCGTTCCAGGAACTTCGGTTCTCGTCGATGAAACTCTCGTCGGCACCATTCGTCCCGATGGCACGCTCTCCGTCTCCACCGTAAATCCCGGAGACCATAGCATCGAACTGCGCAACGAGCGATTCAAACCGCGGCAAATCAAGAAACACTTCGAGGCCGGAGGAACCATATCTCTCACTGCTGCGGATGCCGCGCTGGAAGCCGCTCCCAGCGAATTGAAAATTACCTTCACACCCCCCGACGCCAATGTTGCAATCGTGAAAGGCAATCTTCTGAAAACGGTAAGCAGTGGCGTCCCGCTCAGTCTTGCCCCCGGCACCTACACACTTACTGCGCGAACCGCCGAAAGGTTCACGCGCTCGTCCACGCTCGAAGTCATCGCTGGTCAATCCAAGAGTTTGGATTTGTCTCTCGCTCCAAGCGGTATGTCGAAGTGGGATGACCCCGGCGCCTGGAAGCATGAAGGAGATTCTTTCATACACAAAGGGGGAGACTTCGTTCTATACGGAGTCGCTCCTGCCTCGGGCACATTTATTTTTTCCGCGATGCTTGTCAAGGGTCACCTCTTGCAATGGGTGCTCAACTACCGCGACCCCAAAAACTACGTCCTCTTCCAGATCGACGACAATAACTTCTACCGCGCCGTCATTCGGAACGGCGAGAAAACGGACGAGATCAAAGTTCCCGATAAAGCCGACAAGAAAAGCTTCCGCACCCTCCTCATCCGCGTAAGCCCCACCGAGATCATGCACCAGATCAAGCACGGTGACAGTGTGACTGTGCTGGATCGCTGGACACAGCCCGCCGCCGATGTCAGCGCGGGCAAGTTTGGCTTCTACATACCGGGCAACGACGAAGTAGCGCTTTCCAGCTTCTCCCACTATGGTGACCTGAACATCCACTAGCAGCCTACGGCCTTCCATGACCATTGCATTACTGTTGAAACATGACAATATCTCTATCTCTCCCGCGCCGGGGCGCGGCCGCCCGGGTCGGCCACAGGCCACCCCTGGATCGTGGATCCGCAAGTTCCCTGCTAACAGGGAGAATTAGAGGGAAATTTGTGATTTCTCTCGCCTGCGAACGCAAGAGTCCTGCCTCCAAGTTGTAGATCTTGCCGTGGGACCTGCTGCAAAAAGCAAAAACTCGAGCAGGGAAATAACAGGGCAACACCAGGGAATTCGTTTCCTGATGGCATTCTAGAACAGGTGAGTCCATCTAGACTTTGAAGGTGTCAATCACGCCCTCAGCAAACCTCACAACAGCCCGGTGCCCCTACTGCGTAGGGATTGGTCTAATTCTCGGTCGGCTAAGGCAGTTTTGGCCGCTCCGGTTTGTTGGGATGCACTTTCGGTGCGCGCCCTGGCGGCAGCGAACGCCAACTGCACACTCAGATTCTGGCTTTTTGCGGCGATCGGGGCGGTTTTACTCACTTCCTCTCGTTAAGTGATACAATAGTTACAGTAGTTACACAAAGGAGGATCGATGAAGCAACCGCGTTCAATGGTCCTTAGTATGCGCCTGCCGGTGGAGAGTGGAAAACGCTTGAAGCGCATCGCGAATCGGCACGGCTGGACGCCGAGTGATGCTAGCGCTCGGTTGGTGGAAGAGGGGTTAAGGCGGTCGGAATTTGCCTTCTTGGATTTTCGCGACTCACCGGCAGGCAGGCAAGCCTATATCCAAGGCAGCACCCTGGCGATATGGGAAGTCATGTTGCTTCTTCGGAGTTACAAAGGAAATATCAAGGACGTGGCCAAGCATCTGAAATGGCCCGAAGCGAAGGTTCGAGCTGCCCTTAACTACTCGGAGGCATTCCCCGGAGAGGTGAACGAGGCGATAGCAGAGAACGATTCAACCGATTTCGACAGCCTAAAGCGCATGCTTCCCCAAGCGGTCGACTTTGCCGCCAGACAGACCAAGCGGGGCTGACATGCTCAAGCTTCTTCTAGATGAGCACATTTCCCCAGAAGTGACGACTGGCGTTCAACGTCGGAATCGATCGCTAGTTATCCACTCGATGGTGCAGTGGGAGAGCGGAAACTTCCTTGGGAAAGAAGATTCTGTTTGCTTGTTGGAAGCAGCGAAGCAGCGGTTGACCCTGGTTACTTATGATCGCAGGACGATTCCTCCATTGTTGAAGCTCTGGGCAGAGGAAGAACGATCCCACGGCGGTGTGATATTTGTCGATGAAAAGACAATCTCGCCGGCGGACATTGGTGGGCTAGTCCGTGCTCTGATTTCGCTCGCTGACGAAGCAGGGGAAATCGACTGGACAAACCAAGTGTACTTCTTGCGGAGCGGACGCTGACGCGTCCCCACGATCATCGAACAAAGATCTGACCTTGCTGGACATCCAGAACGATTGCGCCATCGTGGTTGTGCGTGCTGCGGACTGTATTGGAAATCCTGTGCATGAGCAAATTCCCAGGGGCCAAGTCTTGGTTCCTTCGTCCAAGGCCGATTATTTCGGGTTTGCCCATCACTCGCCAAGTGAGCGACTGACGACACTCGCGGTCGCGCCGCGACCAACGGAAGTATGCCCGGTCTCCGTTGAAGTACAGTTCTCTACTGCAACTTCGCGTACTCAGCTTTGGCTGCTTTGAGGATGGGAACGTCAGGGCCGGCGTCTTTCGCAGAATGCGCGATCTCTCCTAGCAGGAATGACGGGAACAAAATTCCACTCTGCCCGCTCTAACGCAGTAGGAACAGCGCATGAAGATCACTAGGTGTACCTTCTGGCTGGGCAGCCGCAAGTGGCTAAAAACTGGATGCTTGATTACGGCATTCTTGGTCGCGGTGTATGGCGGCGTCATTCGTCCTTCACGTGCCTTCCGTGGGATTGCGATGGAAAGAACCACTGCGCTCGCGGCAATCGAGCGCAACCGTCATTGGCTGGTGCCGCTGCCGGAATCGGTAGGCAACGCTGCGCTGGCGGCGGGCGTCATTGGGGGAGTTCCGGGGGGAGCCGCATCGCATTCGGTTCTAATGACGACTTACCTGCCCAGGTCGGAAAGTCTAACCGAGCGACAGGTTGTGCGCACGTCGTCAATCGACCTCTTGGTCAAGAGTCCCGCACAATCAGCCGAGAAAATCCGCTCACTGACTGAGCAAGCGGGAGGCTTCTTGGTGAGGTTTCAAACCAATGGTGCGCAGGATGCCACGAACGCCACGCTCACTATCCGGGTGCCAACCGCACGCTTTGCAGAAGTGGGAGCCGAAATCCGCAAACTAGGCTTGCGGGTGGAAGGCGAGCAGGTGGAGGCGGAAGATGCGACAAGGCAATATGTCGACCAACGTGCACGCCTGCACAATTTGCATGCGCAGGAAGCCCAGTACTTGGCGATTCTGAAGCAGGCGAGGAGCGTCAAGGACATACTCGATGTCAGCGAGAAGTTGAATGGAGTCCGGGGAGAAATCGAGCAGCAGCAAGCGGAATTCGACGCGCTCTCCAAGCAGGTGGAAACCGTTGCGATGACCGTGTCATTGCGGTCCGAAGCAGAAGCCAATGTGTTCGAGCTGCACTGGCGACCTTTGTACGAGATTAAACTGGCGGGGATGCAAGGTCTTGAAGGCTTGGCTGATTACGCAAGCGCCATCTTCTCCTTGGTTTTCTATCTCCCCGCGATTCTGCTGTGGCTGGCGACGATTCTTGCGGGAGTCGCCTTGGGCTGGAAACTGCTTCGCCTTGGGGCGCGAGTTCTGTTTCCGGCGAAAAAAGTTGCGAGTCTACCTGTTGTGTCATCGTAGTGCGCCCTAACGAATCGAAAGCTCCATATACTCGTCCGCACCTACGATCCTCAGCACTATCCGCACCGGAACCGGGAACCGCCGCCGCGTTGGGTCGCGAACGACCTGCAGCGCGGAAAGCTGATATTTCTTTCCACGAGTCTTTAGTTCGCAACCGCCCGCCGCAAGGACGTTCTTCACCCACTCCGATTGGCTGCTGTACGTGAGCGCAATGATGAAGCCGTTCGACGCTCGAAAGACGTTTATGGGTGTACGGTAGACCTTGCCGGACTTTCGTCCAACGTGGGTCAGGATGCCAAAGCCCGGAAGCCAGCCAGCGAACAACCCGGTGATCCGGTTTGTAAAGGCAATGTTGATCTTCGCCAGCCATCGCTTACGGAACCGCATCATGAGCACACCCGTGGCGGCGATGGCGATGATTATGATGGCTGCGGTGGTCATGGGTCGCTAGTCCTCGCTGCTCGCTATGCCACAACAGCGGACGCTTTCTCGACTGGCTGCTTTGGTGGAGCTAACGCGACCAGCACAACACCTACGATTGCGAACACAACCACTCCCGCGAGTTCTCGGCGCTCGATCACATTCCGGTATTCCTGCACAGCCATTACCCCAGCATGCGCAAGATTTGCCCATCCGGCGAAGGCGATCAGGCTGCGGTTTGCTGCTGGGTCACGCACCGCCAGCAGCAGGAAAATTCCGAGCGTGACATAGATGCTCATTATCATTGGCACCGCAGGCTCTCGCGAGAAAAACACTGTGAGCGGATAAACGCCAGCGCAAAAGAGCAATCCCACAACCACCAACACGATCTTCAGTGCTCGTTCTCGCTTCATGATCCCTCCCCGTATCGCGTTCGCAATCACGCCATGATAGCGCGAGCCGCCGCGGCGATCGACGACATATCGGGGCAGGATTTCCTGCAAGACCTCAGCAGCGGTACCGAGACGCTGACGGTCGGCGGTCGGATTCCCTAGCAAACGAATGGCCTGCGAGCGGCGGCAAGCTGCAATCAGATCTAAGAACCGAGATCTATCACCGGGACCCGGTTAAAAGGTGCTGTCTTTAAGATGTTTCCGACACGCTGCGTTGACCACAGTTTACCCAGGGGGTAAGATTCCGGCCTAATGGCGCCGGAAACCCCAATTGTCGGGCAGGTTCTTGGCCATTACCGCGTACTCGAGCAAATCGGAGCCGGCGGAATGGGGCTGGTTTTCCGGGCTTCCGACCAGCAACTTGAACGTGACGTAGCCATCAAGGTGCTCCCACCTGGCATGCTTGCCGACGAAGCGGCCCGAAAGCGCTTCCGTCGTGAGGCTTTGGCTCTCGCCAAGTTGAATCATCCCAACATCGGAACGGTTTACGAATTCGGCAGCCAGGAGGGATTGGATTTTTTAGTCATGGAATATGTCGGTGGCGTGGCCGTCGATGCTCGCCTGGCTTCCGGTCCGCTGACGCAAAAAGAAGTCTTGCGTTTGGGATTCCAATTGGCGGACGGCTTGGCCAGCGCGCATGAGCATGGAGTCATTCACCGCGATCTGAAACCAGCGAACATGCGTTTAACCGAGGACAATCGCCTCAAGATTCTCGATTTCGGGCTGGCGCAGTTCGTACGCCAGGAAACCGACCTGGGCATCACCGCGAGCATTAGTGAGAGCAAAGACGTTACCGGCACTCTTCCTTATATGTCGCCAGAGCAACTGCGAGGAGAGTTGACCGATCAGCGCTCCGATATCTGGTCCGCTGGTGCGGTCCTGTATGAATTGGCGACGGGGCGACGTCCATTTCCGTTCGCGCAAGTTCCGCGTCTGATCGATGCCATCATGAACAAGCCACCGGAGATGCCGAGCGCCCTGAATCCAAAAATCTCGCCGGGGCTGGAGGTGGCGATTCTCAAATGTCTCGACAAAGATCCGGAACGCCGCTACCAATCTGCGCGGGAGCTCCGCGTCGACCTTGACCGCCTGACCATGCCGATTTCGCAGGTCCCCCTCGGCCCGGTTCCAGGGGCAAATCCGATTTCCGTACCATCGAAGCCAAAGACAAAAAAGACAAATATAAGAGCCGCAGCCGCAGTTGTCACCGTGGTCGTACTGCTTCTGGTTGGAGCGCTTTCCTACTTACATTTTCGGGGTAAACCCCAGGTGGCTAAACCTGCAGCCCTACCAGTCAGCCGGCGCCGCTCTGTAGCCGTCCTGGACTTTAAGAATTCCACGTCCCGTCCCGAAGCGGCATGGCTCTCCACAGCCCTTCCCGAGATGTTGACCACTGAGCTCGCGGCCGGCGAGAAATTGCGCACCATCTCCGGCGAGGAAGTGGCGCAAATGAAGATCAATTTTTCGCTGCCTGACTCAGACACAATGTCCGCGCAGACTTTGTCCCAGGTCAGCAAAACCCTCGGTGCGGACCTAGTGGTGCTCGGCTCCTATGTTGCCTTGCCCGATGGCAAATTGCGCGTCGACCTTCATCTGCAAGACGTGGCTGCCGGTGAAACCTTGATCTCGGTGAAGGAAACCGGTGAAGAAAACGATCTCTTTGATTTGGTCAGCCGTGCCGGAAACCAGGTACGAGAAAAGTGCGATGCCGGACAGGTTAGCTCGCAAGACCAGGCTGGTGTTCGTGCTGCCTTGCCATCGACTCCGCAAGCCTCAAAGCTCTACGCGGAGGGCTTGGCAAAGCTGCGCCTCGGCGATGCTATCACCGCTCGTGATCTGCTTCAAAGGACCGTTGAACTGGACCCGAACCTTGCGTTAGCTCACTCTGCCCTGGCGGCCGCATGGGCTCTTCTCGGATACGACGAGAAGGCACGTCTCTCGGCAAAGAGCGCGTATGAACTTTCCGCATCGCTCTCGCGCGAGGACCGATTGCTGACCGAGGCCCGGTACCGCGAAACTTCGAAGGAGTGGGACAACGCGGCCGAGAGCTACCGGACCCTTTTTGGGTTTTTCCCCGACAATCTCGAATACGGCCTGCTTCTAGCCCGTGCGCAAACGCGCGGAGGAAGAGGCAAAGAGGCTTTGGCGACCGTAGAATCGCTGCGGCGCCTGTCGTCGTCGGCCGACGATGCGCGAATCGATGTGGCTGCCTCCGAAGCCTGGGCGTCGCTCGGAGACTTCAAGCAGAGCCAGGCTTCTGCTGTTCAGGCAGCACAGAAGGCAAGAGCCCAGAACGCAAGACTGCTTCTGGCCCGCGCGCT
>JBATXV010000046.1:0-106461 GCA_049673585.1 Candidatus Sulfotelmatobacter sp.
GGGGACGAAATATCCGGAGGGACGGTACGCGGCCCAGGACGGCCTGCAGATTCCGTCACAGGCTGCGCCGGGATTTTGCTTTGACAATAAAAATGTGCGGAAGGCAGTGCTGGCATTTTTTCAGGAAGTGGCGCGCCACGTTGAGCACAGCAAGGCGTTTTATGGGTGGGATTTGTGGAGCGAACCGGCGGCGTTGAACTGGGCTCGGGTGGGATATAAGTCGGAGCCGATGTTCTGCTACTGCCCGGCGAGCATGGAGCGGTTTCGCGAATGGTTGCAGACAAAATACGGGACGCTGGAGAAGTTGAACGTGGCATGGCACCGGACGTTCACCGATTGGAAACAGGTGGAGCCGCCGCGCTATGGAACGATCCTGACCTATACGGATTTCATGGATTGGCGCGTGTACTACGGGTACAAACTGGCGGAAGACCTGAAGATGAGGAACAACGCGGTGAAAGCGATCGACGCGACGCACGTGACCACGAGCCATGCGCCGAATCCTTCGCCCATGGACCGGACACTGGCGGATCCGTACGACCCTACGGACGATTTTCTGATGAAGGATTCGGTGGATTACTTCGGCACCAGTTTCTATCCGAAGCTGACGGCGGTGGAATACAACTGGACTCTGGAGCGCCGGGTGCTGGCGATGGATTTGACGGCGGCGATGACCGGAGGACGCGGATTCTACGTAGGGGAGTTGCAGAGCGGGTTCGGTGTGCATGGAACCACCATCGGATCGGAAGTGACGGCCAGCGACCTGGAACTGTGGGGCTGGGGAATGGTGTCGCGCGGGGCGCGGGCGCTCAACTTCTACGCGTTTTATCCGATGAATGCGGGATATGAGAGCGGCGGCTACGGAATGATTGACCTGGACGGCACGCTGACCGGGCGCAGTCGCCGCGCGGGAGAGACGGCCAAAACCATCGCCGCGAATGCGGATTTGCTGCTGCAAACGAAACCGAAGCAGGCGGAAGCGGCGATCGTGTTCAGTCCGCTGGTGCCCTTGCTGGGCGGCTATGACGAAGAAAGCACCCGGAACGCGATGCATAAGGCGCTGGCCGGATATCACCGGATGTTTTTCGAGCGGAATGTGCCCGTGGAGGTGCTCAGCTCGCGCGAACTGGCGGGGCGGGATTTGCAGAAATACAAGCTGATCGTGCTGCCGTATCCCTTGATGATGACGAACGATGAAGCGGCGGCGCTGAAAGCGTATGTAGAGAAGGGAGGGCATTTGTTCGTGGAAGCGCGGCCGGGATGGGTGAACGAAGACGGACACGCCGAGGGCGCGGTGCCGGGATTTGGATGGACGGAAATGCTGGGCGTGCGGGAGCATTCGATCGACCCGGGAAAGCAAGTGGAAGTGAAGTGGGGCGCGAAGGAGTTTGCGGGAGCGAGCTTCGCGGAACATCTTATCGTGCTCGATGAGAAAGCGAAGGTCGTAGCGACATTCGCGGATGGAACGGCGGCGGCGTACGAGCACACGTATGGAAAAGGGAGCGCGATCTTGCTGGGGACGTTTGCCGGTCAGTCGAACGAGGCAAAACCGGTGGCCATGCACCCGTTGGGAGGAATCCTGGCGAAATGGGCGGGTTTGACGGAGCCGGCATTGAAGTCTCCGCCACTGGTCGAACTGCGGGAGATGGACGGGGAGAAGGGACGATTTGTGTTTCTGTTCAATCACGCGGAAAAGGCGGCGGAAGTGGAGTTTGCGGAGGAGTTGGAGCGTCCGGCCGGGAACGCGCGGGAGATCGTAGCTGGAGAGACGCGAAGGGTGGAGGGGAAACGATTTGCCGTGAAGACGGAAGTCCCAGCCCTGGGGGTAAGAATCTATAGGATTGATTATTGAAAAGTGGCGCGGGGAAGAGAAGAGCCTTCTTACAGAAGAACATGAAATCTACGGCCCGCTCTCAAGAAGCGAGGATTGCAGCCGCAGTCAGAGTTGCCAGGTGGTTTATTGAAGAACAGCAAAAATATCATGGGAGGGAATTGTGAGCGCTAGTTCTTATCGGGAACGGATTGGTGGAGTAGTGGGAAAGATTTGGGAAACTCAGATGGGGAATATTGAGAAAGCTTCGGCTGCGATGGCGGAGACGATCGCGCATGGCGGGCTGGTGCACATGTTCGGGAGCGGGCACTCCGTGCTGCCGGTGCAGGACATGTTTCCGCGCTATGGCGCGTATCCGGGCTTCCATCCGCTAATGGACATGCGGCTGATGTGGACCAACGTGATTGGAAGCGGCGGCGCGAAGGGATTGCTGTGGCTGGAGCGCAGAGAGGGATACGCGCAGCTGTTGTTTGAGAACGAACCGATCCGCGCGGGCGACGTGATGCTGGTGTTTTCGCACGGTGGGTTGAACGCCGCGGGGATTGAAGTGTTGATGGAGGCGAAGAAGCGCGGGCTGACCACCGTGGGCGTGACCTCACTGGACAATTACCGGAAGCGGGAGGCGACGCATTCCTCGGGGAAGAAGCTGGCGGACGTGTCGGACATCGTGATTGACAACTGCACGCCGGCGGAAGATGCGCTGGTGGCAATTGAGGGATGGAAAGCCCCGGTGGGGGCGGGTTCGACGGTGGCGTGTATGATGATCGCGATGGCGATCATGGCGCAGGTGGCGGCAAACCTGGCGGCGAAGGGGCAAACGCCCCCGGTGTTTGTGTCCCCCAACGTGCAGGGCATTCCCGCGGACAATACGACCCGGGTGTACGAGGAGTATGAGCGGCGATTAAAGAGGTGAAGAGTTCCGAAGGCGATGCGTCGGGCGCCGCCAGCGTTGTTTGTCTTTGGCATCGTGCACCGGCAACATACAAGAGAGAGCGAATCATGTCTTCTACGACACGGCGCGGCTTCGTAACGTTGACTGCCGGCGGTGTGGCCGCCCTTTCAGCCGGCATCTTGAGGGCGGGACAATTACCGGGGCAATCGCCAAGCGAGACTTCGGGCTCGCAAGATGCAAACTTTTCCAATGTAATGGCGATTGCCGCCCATCCCGGCGACGCCTTTTTTGCCATGGGCGCTCCCGTGGCCGTCGCGACTCATCTGGGGGGGCAAGGTTTCTTGCTAAGCCTCTCCTTGGGCGAGAAGGGCTCTCCCGCAATTCCCGCAGAACAGTACGGATCATCTCAGCGGCAAGCAGCGCAGAAAGCTGCGGCGCTGCTCGGCGCGAAAGCGCTATTTCTCCAGTATCCCGATGGAGAAATTCCCGTCCATGACGAGGCCAAGTTCGCGGTCTGCGACTTGATCCGGCAATACAAGCCTTTGACCATCGTCACCCACTGGAAAGGGAGTTGGCATAAAGACCACCGGGCCTGTTCTGAGATCGTGGAAGACGCAATCTTTTACGCGGGGCTTCCCGGCCTCGTTCGCAAAGAACCAGCCCATGAAGTAAGCAAGCTGTTGTTTGCCGACAACTGGGAAGATGCAACCGGCTTTATTGCGGATACATATCTGGATATAACTTCCGTATTCGATCGGTGGCTGGAGGCATGTAACGCATTTCCAATGTGGCGCGGCGAAACCGGTTTTCGGTACAACGACTACTACAGCAGTCTTGCGGTTGCACGTGGCTGTTTGAGCAATTTCAAACGCGCCGTCGCATTGATGTCGCCCGCGGAGCAGCGTGTCCGGCATATTCACACCCCATAGCGTGGTGCGATGCCGTTTCTTGAGACCCTCCGCGAACCGGCATCCGCAGCGCTGCTCGACAAACACTTGATTGTGCCTAATCTTGAAATAGACATTTCGCGATCTTTCTGGGCCTGGCGATCTCGTTGTGAAAAGGTGAACCGTGGCAGAGACAATTCGGAGGGGAGTACTGTTCGGCGGGGCGGCAACGGGGATCTTTGTCTTTGGCATCGTCATGGCGGTGCTGGGGACGCTGTTTGGATTGCCGGAGATGCGGCAGCGATTGCAGATCAACCTGGCGCAGCAGGGAACCGTGTTCCTGCTGCTCTATGGGGGAATTCTGCTGGCAACGCTGGTGGCCGGGCCAGTAATTGACGGAATTGGAAACAAGTTGATTCTGGTGGTGTCGGCGGCGCTGGTCGCGTCGGGCATGGCGGGGTTCGCGTACGTCCATTCGTTCGGCGGAGCGGCGCTCCCAGCGGTACTGCTGGGATTGGGCGGCGGAGGACTGAACACATCAACGAACGTGCTGGTGTCCGATTTGTACGGCCAGAAGCGCGGGCCGATGTTGAATGTGCTGGGCATTTTCTACGGGATTGGCGCGCTGTGTATTCCGTTGCTGGCGGCGGTGATCGCGGGACATTTTCCGATTGCGTCCCAACTGCTGACTTGCGCGGGGTTGGCGGGAGCGTGCGCCCTGTTGTTTTCGGCGATGCAGTTCCCGGAGGCGAGCGCAGCCCAGAGTTTTTCGTGGCGCGACGCGTTACAGGTAGCGCGGTATCCCGGCGTGCTGGTGCTGGGCTTGTTGTTGTTCTGCCAGTCGGGGAATGAAGCGAGCATCGGCGGGTGGACGTCAACCTACGTGGGAGCCACGGGACTGGGCGCGCGGACGGCGACGTTCATTCTGGCCGGCTATTGGGCGGCACTGATGGTGGGCAGGGTGTTGGCGGCGCGGCTGCTGAAGTTCGTGGGGAAACGCCATCTGGTGTTGGGGAGCGGAGTCGGCGCGCTGGTGGGTGCGGCAATTTTATTGACGAACCGGATGGAAGCGATGTTAGTGGTGGGGGTGCTGTTGATTGGCTTGTCGTATGCCGGCGTGTTTCCGACGGCGCTGGCGATTGCCGGGGACACTTACCGGAAGATGACGGGGACGGTTTTCGGATTGTTGTTTGCCATTGCGCTGGTGGGCGGAATGTCCTTTCCGTGGGCCGTGGGACAAATATCCGAAAGACTGGGAGTGCGCTACGGGATGGTGGTGCCACTGGCGGGAGCACTTGGGATTTGCGTTTTGGCGTGGAAGATTTTGCGGGGAAAGAAGCTTGCAGAGACTTCGTAGGGAAGTGAAAAGTCGAATGGCGGAGACCTCCGTATTGGCGGTGGACTTGGGCGGGACGAAACTGGCGGCGGCGCTGGTGGACTGCAATGGAAGAATCCTGGCGCGGAAGACCGTGAATGTGGACAGGAGTTCCACGCTGGCGCCGGTGAAGCAGATCGTGGAGTTGGCGCGGGAATTGGTGGGCGGGAAAAGTTTACGAGGAAAAGTTGCGGCGGCGGGAGTGACCGTGCCGGGACTGGTGCGGCGGGACGGAAGCGTGTGGGCGCCGAATTTGCCGGGATGGAAGAAGATGGCGCTGGCGCGGCGATTGAAGAGCGCGCTGGGAGTGGCGGTGGTGGTGGAGAGCGACCGGAACGCGGCGCTACTGGGGGAAGCATGGCGCGGGGCCGCGCGCGGGAAGAGCGACGTGATTGTGTTGATGCTGGGAACCGGGATTGGCGCTGGGATTTTGAGCGGAGGGAGATTGGTGCGGGGCGCTCATGAATTATCCGGGTGCGCGGGCTGGATGGTGGTCACGGACAAGCATGGGCTGGGCGACCATGGTCCGGACGCGCGGTACGTTGGCCAATGGGAATCGCTGGTGGCGGGTCCGGCCATTGCACAGGCAGCGAAAAAAGAGTTGGCGCGAGGCAAAGGCGGATTGCTGGAAGAGATTCCGGCGGAGGCGATCGACGCGCACCGAGTGGCGGAGGCAGCGCGACGCGGCGATCGCGTGGCGATCGAGGTGTACCTGGAAGCCGGGCGGCTGCTGGGATATGGCGTAGCGAACCTGGTGAGCTTGTTCGATCCCGAGATGGTAGTGATTGGAGGAGGATTGGCGGGTGCGAGCGATTTGTTTCTGGGCACGCTGCGGAAGGGAATGAAGGAACGGGCGCAGCCCATTGCCGGGAAGAAGGTCAAGGTAGCGGTGAGCCGGCTGGGAGGCGACGCGAATTTGTTAGGCGTGGCCTGGGAGGCAATGGGAAGGGGCCATCTGTAAAGTTTGTGCAAGGCCTGGAAAAGTAGCAATCTAAGCTGACCGTAAGATTTAAGGAAGTCCCATGACGGAGTATTCATCATGTGCTACGGACACAGTCCCTTGTCGAGGCCAGCCCGGTAATAGGCGCAAGCGTCTGACAGAAGCACTGGAAGTCACGTTTCATGACAGCCAGTAAGCCCGGCCTGCGTTAATGATCTCTATTCCACCGCTTGTAGCCCGCAGAGCCTCTTTGTCAGCGACGAAATCCGCGTCCATTAAGCATCCAACAGTAAGTGGAGTTGTCTGTTTCGGTACGGGTCTGGAGGTTTGATGTGCCATTCGCGCCTTCCAAACTGTTGATTTCGTTGGAAAGCCTGGGTTCGACGCTTGGAGAACCTGCAATCCACTGTGCGATCCGTTCAGTTTTTTGTCGTATTGTCCCAGGCGTGTTTACGCCGGTCCTCGCGAAGCACTCGAAGTCGTTCTCGCTGATCGACTGCATCTCGGTGGGTGTCGACCGGATGCAGCGCAACTTCGAGCCCATGCGAAAGCAGGAAGCATGGCAGAGAAGCGAATTGACAGACGTCGTTGCCCCGACTAATCAGCAACTCCATCCTTCACTGAAGACCGTGCCTTCTTTGCGGATCGCGTTATTTTGCTGCTTGAGGGCCTTGCTTTTACCCGCTTTGCCTTGGCCGACGCGGGCACGGAAGGTCCGGTTCTGGCGGCGGTGCTTGCAGCGATATCCAATCCAAAAAGTTCGGAAAGGTTCTCGCCGCCGAGGACCTTGGCTGCCGCCGGTCCCTTCTTGGCCAGCGGACGCGCGGCGTCGGCATGGGCGATGAGATCTTTTTCGTCAACCCCATGGAGCCGGAAAAGGAGATCCGGTTGTTTATCTAAACGGGCGCCGATGCCGTAAAGGACCGCCGCCACATGCTTGCACATCTCGGCCCAGTCCGGACAACTGCATGAGAGCTTAATCTCTTTTGGCGAAGGGAACAGGCCGGAATTCTGCCGGCAGATACGTTCCATGACGCCCTTGGACAAACGTCCTTGCAGCAGTTCGATCAGCGAATCAATCGCGCCCGCGCAGTCTTTGCAAATGGACCGCCAGCGCGCCTTCGCGACCGGAGTGACTTTCACGGCCACTTCATAAATCTCCGAACCGCTGACCAGCGCCTTGATCTCACCGGGCGAAATCTGAAGATCAATGACCGAACCGTTGCGCACGTAAGTCCGTCCGCGCGGCAAGCGGTTGGCTAAATCGCTGTAGCGTTCGAGGTTGTCGCACCACGCCTTGCCCCAGAAGGTCTTGACGATCGTCCGCCCTTCAACCGTGACGGGCGAAACGGCTTGGCCTTTCTTCCGCCGCTTATCCATTTCGCGCAAGGCTTCGAGCCGCCGCTCCGCCAGCGACACATAAGGTCTCCATCCCCAGTCGCCGTACACGGATCACGCCTCCTTCAGCGCCGCATTGAGATCCAGCGCCACCAACTTTAGCAGGTCTTCGTCTCGCAATTCCGTCAGGAGCAGATCCGCGCCGCCCTCGATCAAGTCCTTGGAAAGTTGCCGCTTGGATTCGATCATTTGGTCGATCTTTTCCTCGACCGTTCCCCGACAGACGAACTTGTGCACCAGCACGTTCTTGTTCTGTCCAATGCGGAAAGCGCGGTCCGTGGCCTGGTTCTCCACCGCGGGGTTCCACCAGCGGTCGAAGTGGACCACGTGAGATGCGGCCGTGAGGTTGAGGCCGGCGCCGCCTGCTTTGAGAGAAAGCACGAAGAACGGCACAGCTTCGTCTTCCTGAAACCGTCCTACCAGGTCCTTGCGCTTCTTCACTTCGGTTTCCCCGTGAAGCACCAGTCCGGCGCGCCCGAAAATAGATCCCAGAAACGCCGCCAGTGGAGCCGTCATCTCCCGAAACTGAGTAAAGATGAGGACCTTCTCTTGTTTGGCGGCGATGACTTCCGCGATATCGCGCAAGCGGGCCCACTTGCCGCTGTCCTCTTCGCTCCAGTCGCCGTCGCCCAGCCACTGCGACGGGTGGTTGCAAATCTGCTTGAAGCGCATGAGAAATGACAGCACTAAACCCTTGCGGCGGATGCCCTCGGCTTCGTCGAGCGCTTCGGTTAGTTCTTCCACTGCCTGTTTGTACAGCGCAGCCTGCTTGCGGCTGAGTTGGCAAAACGCCTTCACTTCGGTCTTGTCCGGCAAGTCGGCGATCACGGTCTTGTCGGTTTTCAGCCGCCGCAGAATGTAGGGGCGCACCAGTTCGCGCAGTGGAGCGTACGGATTGTGGGGACGGGCCTCCAGGCGCTTCACGAACTTCGAAAATTCATTCGACGATCCGAGCAGTCCTGGATTGATGAAATCGAAGATGGACCAGAGGTCGCCAATCCGGTTCTCGACGGGCGTGCCGGTCAGCGCAAACTTTGCCTGCGCCTTCAGCTTCTTGGCGATCCGGGTTTGCTGGGCGCCGGGATTTTTGATGGCTTGCGCTTCGTCAATCACCACCAGGCGCCAGGGAACTTCCGCGACCCATGGAATGCGCAGCAACGAGCCGTAACTCGTAATCACCAGATCCACATCCCGCAGACGTTCGGGCGCGAGCGTCATGAGATCGGCTGCGGGCAGCGCCGACGGATGAGCGATGAGCGCATGCAAACTCGGCGCAAACCGCTCCAGTTCCGACGCCCAATTGGCGAGAAGCGAAGCGGGCGCAACCAGAAGACTCGGCTGCCGTTCGCCGCCGTCTTGCTTGCGCAGCACCAGCAACAGCGCGAGGATTTGAATGGTCTTGCCCAACCCCATATCGTCGGCAAGGCAGGCCCCAAGCCCGAGCTTCGCGAGCAGGTAAAGCCAGCGCACGCCCACCTGCTGATAGGGGCGCAGCGTGCCGTTCAGAGCCGAGCCGGGATCGATGCCAGCCAATCCCTCCGGACTGCGCAATCCCTTCAGCGTCTCCGCCAGCCACGGACCGGCGGCGACCTGCGCCCAGTCCGCTTCGCTGGCGGCGGATCCGTCGTCCGCATCCACGTCGGCCCCAGCCAGCATGCGCATGGCTTCCCGGAGACTGATACCACTCTCGGCGGCGGTCCGTTCGACCTGGCCGAAATACTCCAGCATCCGGCTCAACCGCTCCCGGTCAACTTCCACCCAACGCCCTCGAACCAACGCGAGCCCATCCGACTTGGCCAACAACTCGCGGACCTCGGCAGCGCTCAAGGTTTCCCCGTTGAGCGTGACTTCCATGCGGAAATCGAGCAGGGCATCCTGGCCCACTCCCGATAGCACCTTGCCGCCAACTTTGGCCGTCACCTGCGGGCGCGGAGGCCGCTTGGCCTGCCAGGCCGCCGGCATTCGCACCATGACGCCCGCACTCTCCAGTTGCGGAACGTCGCGCAGAAGCTGCATGGCCTCGGACGGCCTCCAGCGCAAGGGGTGAAAGATCTCGCCCGCATCCACCATGGCTTTCAGCCACGGGCAGCTTTCCGCAGCCCGCTGAACGGGGAGCAGCAACGACAGCAGGCGGTCCTTATTCGCCGCGCCCGCATACTCGCCCAGGGCCTGCCCCAGCGGAAGATGTTGGGCTTTGGCGTGGGCCGACAGCCGGGTGGTATAAGTGGCGAGAAACGCGAAGGGGGCCGCGTCGTCCTTGCGGTTCTCGGCGAGGTTGAAGTGCACGCGCCCGACCAGGTTCCACGCCGCATTACGGCGCTTCAGAAAATCCTGAACGCCGCACTTCGATGCGGATAGCTCCAGCCCAAAAGCGCTGTCCAGTTCTTGCCAGAGAGACTGAAGGGCGGTTGCCGTAAGATAGTCCGCCCCAGTCATCGGAGGCGCCGCCAGCGCCAGCCAGGCCAGTTCTGCATCGGGCGGAGATGGAATGTGTATCTTTGTGGGCTGCGATACAGCCTCTGGCAGAGTGCAGAGGGCCGTTACATAGCGCGCGGCGAATTCTCGCCAATAGGAGAAGACGGCGGGAAGTGCGACTCCGACCTCACTGGCTCCGAGTTGGAGAAGACCGTGGCCCGCTCCGCCCGCGAAGGCATCCTGTAAACGTTGCGCAAGTTCGGGCTCCAGCGCCGATGCGTCGCGATCCTCGATCAAAGTGAGATGGCCGTGGGGAGTTAAAACAGGAACCAGGAAGACCGAACCCATGCAGAGAACCTACCAGCCCACACGGGCAAGCCGCAACGGTTTGATAAGGTTTGATGAGCGGGGTCTTTGGGGAAATGGCAATTCCCATGATGGCGTAGAGAACGGTCGGCACAAAGATTGCGAGCACGCGGCTTGATTTCTTCCATATCATGAAATAAATCATTTCACGCCATGAAATGCAATAGGCAACTTCGGACTCCGGGTTCCCCCGCCGAACCCAGGCAGCCCGCACTGCGTTTGATCTCACTTTCCTCCGTCATTAGCCGTGGGTCATTGATGTCAATCGGCTCATCCGGTGGCTCTAGCTCACGGTCCTCTATCTCGTTCTCCTCTTTCGACGAAGAGAGACGATTAAGTACTCATGGACGTTCCCGCTTTCGCAAATTCTATACTCGCGACTGCAAATCACCTGGGGCGCAAGGGCGCATTTGAGTCTCCATCACTGATTCGTAAGCGCAACCAGACCAATCAGTTACAGACTAAACTCCTTACTTCGGGACCAGGGGGTCGGAGGTTCAAATCCTCTCTCCCCGACCAATTATTCCCAAGCAGCTCATTGAATTAGCGACGATACCAATTTCCCGAATTCCGGAACATGGGTCCGTTTGGGTCCGGTTAGCAAATCTTCCACCTTCTGGACCGCCTCTTTCGCTCCCGCTGGCAATGAGTGAATATACGTCCCTCTTGTGATCTCCGGGGAAGAGTGTCCGAGGAGCGATTGCACCGTACCCAACGGAGTTCCTACCGCGTCCAGCAGCGACGCGTTCGAATGCCTCAAGGAATGCCAACCGATCTTTGGAATCTTCAGCTCTTCGCATAACGGATCAAGCTGACGATTTCTGAGATTTCGACGGCAAAGCGGAGTTCCTTTCTTCGAGCGGAAGACTAGCGCATCCGGTTTCTTTTCCCCTGGTCTAAGGCTCGCTAGGATCTCCACTCCCTTTGCACTCAAAGGCACCGTACGAATGCTAGAACGCGTCTTGGGCTCATCGAAACGCCCCTCGTACAACGTGCGGCATACGCGAAGGAGCCCTACCTGCAAATCGATATCTTGCCAGCGCAAGGCCAGCAATTCGCCGATCCGCAAGCCGGTCAAGACCAACAGCCAAACGAGCGATCTGGACGGTTCCGGCAGCTTTTCCAGCAACGAGCTCAACTGCTCAGGCGTCATGACCGTCTTTTCGGGCTGAAGGCCGCGTCGCGGAAGTCTGGTTTTCCGAACTGGATTGTCTTCGATGTAGCCCCAGAATTCCGCTGTTCCCAAGATTGTTCCGAGCGTAGTTCGGAGATGTTTGACGGTGCGCCATGAAAGGCCCTCTTTCAATTTGTCCGCGAGAAACATCTGAATTGACTCCCGCGAGATCAAGCGCAGCTGGACATTCCCGAACCTCGGCAGTAGGTGAGTCTTGACAACGTATTTGTAATGCTCTTGCGTTGCATACTTCAGAGTTGGGTAAGCTTGCGCTCCCCACTCCTGGACAAAGGAAAAAAGCGAGCAACACGAGCGCGGATGGTATTCTGCGCTGTTGACGCGGCGAAGCCGGTCGGACAGAACGATTTCCGCATCACGTCGCGTAGGGAGATCCGTAACGGTGCCGAGGATTTCGGAACGGCGCACAAATTCAGTTTCGCCGTTTCCTCCGATGACAGGCTCCCGATATCGCGCGACCCACACTTTGTTCCTCTTTCCGCGTTTGAAAAGTGAACCGTGCTGAAAATGCTTCTTGCGAGCCACTTTGCCTCCTTTCAAGGCTCGCTCAGCCGGTTCTGCGTCGGCGGAAAGTGTAATTGTTGGGGTTACGGTATGCAAATTCAGATCTCCCGACGCTGCTTCTGCAGCCATACTTTGATCTCAGGTATGGAAAAACGCAGATACTTCCCCATCTTCAGGTGCGGAAGACGCTCGATCCCGCGACGCCGCGTACGCTCATATACCCAGGAAACGGGAACGTTCAAAAATGCAGCGATCTCATCCACTGTCATTAATTCGTGAAGTTTCTCTTCGGCCATGACACGTCCTCGGTTCGGCGATCTGGCTTCCATTTGCTATGCGCGCAACTGCCTTTCAACAGACTCCTGGTAACGTGCAAAGAGCTCCTCTGAAGTGATCCGGTGTCCATCAGCAGGGATAAAATCTGCTAGCGTTTTAAGAATCCGATCTGCATTGCCTCTTGATTGCTCATTCAGCCGGTACCTTGTGCGCTGTAATCCCTGTTCAAGGATTTCCTGGTGGACCGTCATGCCACGTTCATAAACATCGGATCGATAGTGGAAGGGCTGAGGGTCGCGTTCACAGCCAGCAAAGAATTTCAGCCTCTCAAAAGGATTAAAAGAACGGGCAGACCGAAGCTTTTTTATGGTGTCAATTTGAGGAGGCACGCGACCCGATGCAAGTTGGCGCTCTACTCGGGTCAAAATCGAGTTGGATGAACAGCCGTAAATCTCATCGAAGGGCGGGATCTCTGCATCGTGGTTTGCTCTGCGAAGAAGTTGTTTGTATTGGTATTCGTACTCAGCGATCTTGTTGTAGATCCGGTAAACGTTCGGTCTCTTTCCCAAATAAAAGGTCTGCACCTCTTTCATGCCCATCTGTGAATACTCGAGGCTCTCAACAATCCTGCCGATATCGGCAGACCAGCGTTTGTACTGTGCTCGACAATGAGTTAGAAACCAGGCGACGGGAATGTTCGGAACGTCTGCGGTAAGATCTACTCGCATGACAACGAGTTTTTGAGCATCGACATCAAAAATTCCAGAGAGCTCGTTGACCATATGAGAAAAACCCATGTTTCCTGTCTGGACGAGTTCGATTTTGTGATCCCCGTTCTTGCTAAGCTTTGCGAAACTGTGGAGGATCGCGTCATAGCCAAAATCCCGCAGGTCTACGACGGATTGGTAGTATCGCGAAGCTCTTTGCCGCATCGGCTTCCCCTCCATCGAGCGCCGTGCGTCGTCCCAGGCGATCTCTCGATAAAGTCTCGCGAACTCTCGTGTATACGGCGCGGAGTGCGGGACTCGTACATCCAACTTGTCAATCATCGACATCAGGAACCCTTACTAGCTCTTAGAGACACACAAATCCTGAAAGATCTCGGCAGTTCACTCGCCGCAAACTGACGCGAGTTGCGGGCTATTAGACAAGCCCGCAAACGGGCCTGGCTTCGCCAGGCCCGAGGGTGGACTCCGTCCCTCCTCGACCTCCCTGGCACCTCGGACTTTCCACCTCGGGCGGGGCAGCTGTCGCACAAGCCCTCGGCGAGCTCCCCGCCGTCGGTGTCGCGGCGCAGCGGGTGCACCACCTGGCCGCTTTGTTCTGATGGAGAGCTCACTGAAGGCTTGTTCTAGTGGGGCACTTGCTTGACTGGGGACTTTCTGAGACGATGTAACGGTCAGGTAAGTATCAGAATGTCCTCTCAGGGCCGTGCGACTCACCGTGCGGCCTTCGTTTTTGTCGTCCGTCTTAAGCTTCGTGCTGATCGTCCGAAGCCTGAACTCAGTGCTTTGCGGGTTTGTTCTTCTTTGCCCTTTCTCTGTATCGCTCCAGCTTGCGCAGATAACGTCTGATCGACGGCTTCAGCCAACCAGGTGTTTTGCGGGACCGAAGGGCTCTTTTCAACCCCAGCGCCTGCCTGTTGCGTGTCAGTTTGCGTTTCTGCATGTGCACAAAGATATGAAGTCGTATGAGGATTTGTCAGGTACGTGAAATTAATTTTGGTGTCCCCTTCGTCTTCACAGTCTCCAGGCTTCTCATGGAGGACTAGAATGTAGTTTGAGAATCGGATCATGGACATAGCAGAGAGGATCTATAAAGAGGCAGAGAGGCGGAGGCGAGAGATTGCGCGCAAAATCCATCCGGCTTTGCCTATCATTCTGCGCCACTACGCAGAAACTCTAGCCGCGGCGAAGGCTCTCGGGGACAGGCCACCGGCTGAACTGGTGGATACGATCACGGCTCGTCTCGGTAGGAAGCTGACACGAGCTCTGCGAAAATACTCCACGTTGCCGCCGCAGCTGGGCGACTTCGTGTATACATGCGAGCCTTCCAATCAAGAACTTGGCATGCGTGAATTCTTGCATTTCAACCGACACGGTAAATCGCTCGCGCCAGATCTGTGTCTAGCGCGAGCGAAGAATTCGGACGCATGGGACCGATTGATTCGCACAGAGCAAGACTATGCCACGGTCTATTGCGCTACGGGACGAGTGAGGTCATCAAAAGTCGATCCGACGCATGCGGATGTATTTTTCTGCGGTATAGGGCTTGGATTGGAAAAGTTGACGGAAGAAGAACTGGCAGAGTTTTTCGACGAATATTGTTGGTGCGGGAACCTGCACGACGGCAAGGCACTAAAGAAGCAAAAAAAACGTCTGATTCGGAATTTCTTATCGAATATGATACAAGCTGGAGCATCCGTACGGGATATCCCACCCGCTCCATAGCCTGGGGTTTTCATTTGTTGTTAATTCCAACCCCGTGCCAGCGTCTGTGTCTCGAACCAACGTTGTCGATAGCTGTTCGGCAAAATGATGGAACGTTGCTTTGCAGGTCGTAGGGTTGAATTTCGGCAGTTGGTCTACTCGCGAGGGCGGCGATTTTCTCAAGAGCCACATAGCACCCTCGGGGGAGCAAGCCGGTACTTGTTACACTGAGTTTTGAGCAATGTCTAAATGATGAAATTAACGGTCATGAGTGCCAAATATTCGAAAGATCTCTCGCGCCGCGCCGGCACGACACTCGAAACGGCGGTTTTCACTTGAATTCGCTTTTTATTCGCCTTATAATAAGCGGTAAACACACTCTGCCCATTTCAGCGTGATATTAATTTGGTGCCAGATTCTTTCTAGGGTTGCCGTCCGTACGCACCTTGAGCGTACCGGGACGGGAGATGGAGCGGAGCATAGTTGGAACTCGCCTTTGAGTCTAGGGAGCTTCGTGATGTGTGCGAGAACGAAGCCGAAGCGAAGCGCCAGTTGGGTGACTCTATTGCCGAAATGCTGAAACACCGATTAGCCGACCTGGATGCAGCGACGTCGCCCAGCGACCTCGTAGCCGGCCGTCCACGGCTGAGCAAAGATGGGTTGAGGATGATCGTAGACTTATGTGCGGGAAGTTACCTCAGCTTCGCAGCCAATCACCCAAAGAACCCAACTACATCGAATGGGGATCTGGATTGGGGAAGAGTGAACAGGATCATAATATTAGAGATCGGGAGTGAACATGCGTAACGCAGAGGCTTTTTCGCCAGATTGGGCGTCGGCACCAGGTGACACGATGAGCGATATCTTGCGGGAACGGAACATCAGTGCCGATGATTTCGCCCAGCGTATTGGTCACACGAATAAAGAGACATCAGAGCTGCTACGTGGTCGCGTTCCCATCACTATTGCCTTGGCAAGGCGGCTTGAAAAGGTATTAGGCGGCTCTGTCGAATTCTGGATGTCGCGCGACTTCCAGTATCGCCAGCAGGTCGCGAAGCCAGACCTGGTTGAAAATGTCTGGCTGAAGGACCTGCCGGTTGCCGACATGGTGCGATTCGGCTGGTTGAGACCTCAGCCGAGAGCATCAGAGCAACTTACCGCCTGCCTGAGTTTTTTTGGGGTACCGAATGTCGCTGCTTGGCATCGGGTATACGGACCTCTGCAGCAAGAATTTGCGTTTAGAAAGTCTCCTTCTTTTGAACCACGGCCCGCGGCCGTGTGCGCGTGGTTGCGTCAAGGTGAGTTGCAAGCCCAAGAAATCATGTGTGCTCCTTGGGACGCTCAGAGCTTCGAAGAGGCACTGCCCTCAATTCGGTCACTCACTCGCGAAAAAGACCCAAAACGCTTCATGCCAACACTGCAGCGTGTGTGTGCCAAATCCGGTGTTGCTGTCGTGATCGTACGTTCACCAACCGGCTGCCACGCCAGCGGTGCCACTCGATTTGTCGCTTCAGACAAGGCTTTGTTGCTTCTTAGCGTCCGACATCTTTCCGAGGATCAGTTTTGGTTCAGTTTTTTCCATGAAGCCGGGCATTTGTTGCTCCACAGCCATCGCGAAGTCTTTATAGAAGGCCTCGAAGGCCCGAAACCGGCTGCGGAATCCGAAGCTAATGAATTTGCTTCGCGTGTTCTTATTCCGCCAGAGCATCGGCCGGATTTGTTACGTTTGCGTCAAAATGCGTTCGAGCTGGCTCGGTTTGCGCGTCGGATTGGAGTCTCGCCTGGAATCGTGGTAGGACAGCTTCAGCATTATGGAAGGGTGAAGAAAAACCATTTCAATGGCCTGAGACGGCGGTATAGGTGGGAATAGGATCAACCGCGAAAACGAACGAACCGCTCAGGACTTTTCTGCCAGTTACACAACGCATCCTCAAGAACCTGCATTCCGACTTGAAGATATTCATCAAATTCAACGAGATAAGAATCGAGAGCTGGTGCTTTCTCTTTTGTGCCAAAAAGCAATTGCGCTCCCTTAAGAGGTCCGCTCGACCCCTCCAAATACGGCGACCCGGGAATAATCGGAGCGAGTTCCAACTTCCCGATCATGGTGAGATAGTCGAAACGCGCAAGTCGCCCAAATCTTCTGACGGCGTCCATTGAAAAATAGAGGCTGTCAAAGGCCCTCCTAGGATCACGGTCCGACTGCCCGAGCACTTCGGAAAAAATCGCCTGATGTGACCTCAAAGGACCTATCCACCTGACATAACTCTCAACTACGGCACCGGTACCGGTTGCAGAGTACGCATCGAGGCTCTCTCTCTTGCGGTGATTGCCGAACCCTCCAGGAACTCCCCTACGTTTCAATTCGTTTTGATTTGCACTTAACCACACGCGAAAAGCACCGGGCTCACGGCTCGTACTCTCCCAATCCCACAAAGTTCCATCGCCGAGACGGCCATACACTTCGCGCGCGTACCGCCATCCGCCGCGAAGATTCCTCCCGAAATGCACAAATAGGAATATCAACCAGAACGCCTCTTCGAGATTTCCTCGGCGCTGTTGCAATATGGCAGCTTTCAACGGATCGAACAGTTCATCATTCGGATCAGCACGCCGTTCGGAGATCGGCCGGCCCCGAACGGTTTGAACGAACTTGACTCTATGGATACTCTCAAGCATCTGCTCGATGAGTGCTTTTCTGCGGTCGGCATTACGAACTCCTGGAAGCGGCCGAGTTGCTCCATCGAAAGCGACCAGTTCGGCGTCGAGCCGCTGTGCTAGTTCTCGGTCTCGTGGTCTCATTTGAGGACCTTACTCACTCTTTGGGCTACCCATCGCCGAATTGCTGTCACAGTATTTGTACTGATACCGAAACTGCTCTGGATGTTGTGGTTGTACCCGAGAACCAACACGCGATCAGAAAGCCGGACTCCACACAGAGAATCAATAAATCCCTCGTAACCGAATCCGAGAACATTAGGCGTGTTATCGCGATGCAGAGTCCACTCATTCATTTCGCAGCGTCGCAAGCTGATGCCGGTAATTTGCTGAAAATGGCTGACAACGGATTCACCGTTCAGGATCAGCACTCGAACCGGCGAATCTCGAAGGAGGAGTGCCAGCGTGTCGCCGGCCATTTTCAACAGCAATAATCGTTGCTGCAACGTGAGATCGGTCCATTTGCGCACTGTGGCGTACGGAATCAGGTCAAGATGGCATGCTGGCGCCGACGTGCTGTAGTAGGACACCTCAGTGTCAGCGATAATCTGATCCAGTCTCTTGAACCATCTATCGTAAGGATTCCCAAGGAAATACGTCCGGCACGAATCCATAATCAGGTGCAGATGGCGAGAATCGGCGTCGGCCCACGACCTCAGCCCTAGGGAGTTCAACGTGTGAAACCGTCGATGAAACCCCTGCAGCTCATCTCCCCGATCGTCAACGAATTCGCGATTACTTGGATTCAAGCCCAATGTGGCGACCCCCGCCCGTGACAAATCGCCAAAGGACGGGACTGGTGCGCCCCAATGAATTACGTCTGTCCCGAACATTTCAGGCCTATCCAAGCGGTCGATTAATGTAGTCAGTGCGGAATGCATAACTAGCGCGGACTGCTTCGCTTTCATTCTCCAAGGAACGGTTTTGATACTATAAGTTGTCGGATTACTCGGTCGATGTATGGTAGATACACGCTGGACGATATTTTCCCGCGAACAGCACTGATTTTGTCGAGGTCTTTGTCCTTTCTGGAGCGGAATACTTCGAGCAAGCGAATCAGATCCGCCCAGTATGCGTCCAAGTGTGTCAGCCTACTCTCGTCAAATAGCGCCGAGCCACGAATCGCTGCTTCAGCCTGGAGCACGGATTCAATCGCAGGCCAAGGATCGCCGATAGGCATGGGCGGCATCACAGCCCTGGTTGGTTGCCAACCTTCCTTTAGAAACCGTTTTGCCGCTCCGAAATGTCTGGTGTACAGGTGTAGACTTCCGACTGCATGCTTGTAGGTGCCCAGCTCAATCGATAGAGATTTGGCAAGGATTTCCTGCAGCATGGTGAAGCAAAAGACGTCATGCGGCAGTCCCCAGTGCACGTCGTTGGACCGCATATTCACAAACAGGTGCAGCCTGTCCTGTCGATTCATGAACTGCAACGTGCATGTGCAGGGAACATCATTGTGGTCTTCTAAGATGTCATTTGCCTCAAACAACTGAACAACCGCCTGCCTTGAGTGTGGTTTCCTCCTGAGAATAGCCGTGATATTTTCGACCTGATTGATACCTCTCCAGGCGAACAATCGAGGTCCGTAGCCGCCGAATACTTTGTTTCCATCGGCGGATTCGACGTACGTAGGTATGTAGTATTCAATGAAACGGACATCATTCGTCCTGGCCAAGTACCAGCAAAGCTCGCCCAAGGCACTGAAGATCTTGCCTCGGCTTTCGGTTCGGCTGAGGCGCGCCCTTGGCTCGGTGATTTCAATTAGAACACCGCGCAGTTCGTTTGCCGGCCCCTTGCTGGGGCTGATGGGATCACCATGCGCCAGAATTTCCTCGATGACCGTGCGCATAACGTCATCAAGTGTCTTGCCCGAAAAGTACGGCTCGGCCATGGGTGCAGGTACGTTTTTGGGGAAGCTAATTGCATACTATCCCTGGCGAACACGTTCAGCCCAGTCTTTTTCCGGATTCCACTAGTCGTGGGGCATCGAATGGAGCTCCAAGATGCGGGCAGCGCAGTATGTACGCATGTCTGCTGAGTACCCACAATATTTTCACAGAAAATCAAGCAGATACTGAGTCGCGAACCTTAAGAATGAACTGTGCCGTGCGGGTGGGTGGATTCGGTTCGGACAGGCTCTCGTGAGCAGCTTCGACCGAGTCGATCGCTTTGTCGATGATAGTCGGCATGATCTTGATTGCGTCTAGCAGTAAGAATCCTAGGCCGGCAATCGCTGCGAAGCGAAGTACTTTGTAGGCCAATTCTCTGTGCCGCTTTCGGAGTTCCTCAGCGACTAGCGTCGATGCCTCCATAACTAGAGGCAGAATGTCAGTTTGCACCAGGAACTCGGCTTCTCTCGCAATGTCCGCCGGGTCGCCATCCTTGCTGGCCGAGAATAGCACGATCTCGGAACCGAATAGCACCGCATTCGGAATGTTGCGATCGGTTCGTACATCGTAAGACAAGGTCTTACGGGAGCGTGGATGCTCCGGATCGTCAGACTCAGAATCTATCAACGAAAAAACACCTACAACGAAACGATCCAAATCGGAATCGGGGGCCATTCCCGCATTATCCATTGAGGGAAAGCGCACAACAACTGTGAAGTGTGCAGGCCGGGTGGCAGCGTGATCGAGTTGTTACGAAAGCCGAACAAGGAATATGCCGCGAACAGATTGACCGAGGTCGTCGTATTATATGGAAACTGGCGATTCTCCCAGCCCCCGAGGATCGTTGCCGCCACCGTCTCCTTGGCAAGGCACATGCGAGAGCATGCCAAAAGCACGATGGCCGGGCCTGTGCGGGCAGCGCAGTATGTGCGCATGTCTACTGAGCACCAGCAATACTCCACAGAAAATCAAGCAGATACCATGAAGCGCTATGCCGAAGCGCGTCGAATGGAGGTCGTCCGAACGTACTCCGATGCCGCCAGGAGCGGGCTGAAGCTGGAAGGAAGGGACGGTCTGCGGGAGCTGTTGCGGGACGTCGAAGCCGGGCGGGCGGACTACAGCGACGTTCTGGTCTACGATGTCAGTCGCTGGGGACGCTTTCAGGACGTGGACGAAAGTGCATACTACGAATACATCTGCAAGCGGGCTAACATCCGTGTGCACTATTGCGCTGAGCAGTTTGAGAATGACGGCAGCCTTTCGTCTTCTTTGCTGAAGACCATCAAGCGCACGATGGCGGGAGAGTACAGTCGCGAGCTATCAGTTAAGGTGTTTGCCGGGCAATGCAGACTAATCGAACTCGGATTTCGCCAAGGCGGCCCCGCGGGCTACGGTCTTCGGCGGCAGCTCGTTGATCGCGATCGAAATCCAAAAGCGCTCCTACAAGCCGGCGAACACAAGAGCATTCAAACCGACCGAGTCATCCTCGTGCCCGGTCCTGAAGATGAGATCGCGGTCGTGAAGGAAGTCTACGATCGCTTCACCCGAGATCGTCGGACCGAGGGAGAGATCGCATCGTGGTTGAACGCACGCGGAGTCTTTACCGACCTCCGCAGACCCTGGACGCACGCCACGGTACATCAGGTATTGACGAATCCGAAATATGCCGGGGTTAACGTTTACAACCGAAGGTCATTCAAGCTCAAGCGGAAAAGAGTCGAAAATCCGCCAGACATATGGGTCCGGCGCGAGGGCGCATTTAAGCCCATTATCGCGATGGAGCAGTTTGCAGAGGCCCTCGCGATTGTTGCGAATCGTCATCGAAATTTTACCGATGAGCAACTGCTTGAGTGTCTGAAGAGCTTGCTGGCCCGGTTTGGCACTGTTTCGGGCATCCTTATCGACGAAACCGAGGACATGCCCTCAAGCACGGTATACCGCCACCGTTTCGGCAGCCTCATCCGTGCATATGAGCTCATTGGCTACACACCGGTTCGCGACTACACGTATCTCGAAACGAACCGTGCTTTGCGCGAACTCCATCGCCAGGAGTGCGCTTCAATCATTGACCAGCTGCGGGAGAACGGTGCAAGGGTGCAAAGAAATCCTGCTTCGGATCTCCTGACGATCAACGAGGAATTCACTACTTCCCTGATCCTCGCACGATGTCGTGAGACTCGAGTCGGGAATCATCGATGGCTTGTCAGGCTGGAGAATTCCCTCGATCCAGACGTAACGATTGCCGCACGGCTAAAGCCACAAAACCAAGAGATCTTGGATTATTACCTGCTCCCCAGCATGGGCGCTCTGGTCGACAAACTCCGACTCGCTCCTGACAACGGTATCGTGCTGGACGTTCATCGATTTGAAAACCTAAATTTCCTTGTCAGCATGGCTCGACGTGTCCCGATAGAGGAGGCTGCATGAGAGACAAACAGATTGAGCGCATTCCCATCGGAGAAATTCGGGTAGCGAATCCACGGTCGCGAAACAAGATCAAATTTCAGCTCATAGTTTCGAGCATCCGCGCCGTTGGCCTCAAAAAACCAATTACGGTCTCTCGCCGCAGTCTCGATGCTGACGGAACCCGATACGACCTCGTTTGCGGACAAGGCCGCATGGAGGCCTGCCTCGCGCTCGGGGAGACCACAATCCCTGCTGTGGTAGTCGATGCAACCCGCGAGGAGCAATTCCTAATGAGCCTGATCGAGAATATCGCCAGGCGTCCCCCTTCGAATAGGGCTCTCCTTGGGGAACTGCGAAGCCTCCGTCAACGAAACTACAAAACTGATGAGATCGCAAAGAAGCTAGGCCTGGATCGCGCTTATATCCAAGGGATTGTTCGCCTCGTGGAGCACGGCGAGGAATTGTTGATACGAGCTGTCGAGGGTGGTCGCATGCCTATCAGCGTTGCCGTCGAAATCGCCAGAGGGGACGACCATGAAGTACAACGGGCGCTTTCCGAAGCATATGAGAAAGGTGATCTTCGGGGATCGAAGCTCACGGCAGCCAAACGCATCATAGCCCAACGTATTGAAAAGGAGAGGCAGGTGGGAAGAGACCACCAGACTCGCCGGAAATTGACCAGCGACAAACTCGTGCGCGAATACCAGCAGCGGACACGAGAACAGCGAAACCTCGTAAAAAAAGCGAATGCGACAAAGGAGCGCCTTCTCTTGCTGACCTCAGCATTGCGCTCTCTGTTCGCCGATGAACATTTCATCACACTCTTGCGTGCCGAAAACCTGGCCGACATTCCCCAGCAGCTCGCGATGCGACTGAAATAAAGGAGGATCAGTGTCCAATCCCAAAGTCAGAGCGGCCTTCGACCAGCAGGTCGTCATGCTGCCCGTTCAAAGCATCGTGCCTCAAAGGGAGGTTCTGCCTTCGTACAGGAAGAGCCAACCGTACCTCCAGATCTCCGCGTCACTGGAACATGTTGGACTGATTGAGTCGCTCGTGGTTTTTCCGAAGGGGCCTAATGAGTACTTACTACTCGACGGGCATGTGCGACTTGACATTCTGAAGCGAAGCGGCGCCACTGAAGTCAGCGCAATTTTTGCGACAGACGACGAGGCATACACCTACAACAAGCGAGTGAACCATGCGCCTCCAGTCGCGCAGCACTTCATGATTCTTAAGGCGCTGAAAAACGGCGTCAGCGAAGAACGCATCGCTACGGCGCTGAATGTCGATGTCGGAAGCATCAGGAAGAGACGGGACATGCTAGACGGGATCTGTCCCGAGGCCATCGAGCTACTGCGAAACAGTCATATGACAGCGGACTCCTTTGCCGTGCTGAGAAAGATGAAGCCAATCAGGCAGATTGAGGCGGCGGAGTATATGTTGGCGGGTGGGACCTACACTGTCATCTTTGCTAAGGCGCTTCTAGAGGTCACGCCTCCTGAGTTCCTGGTCGAGGTACCGAAGTCCCGAAAGCTTGACGCCCAATCAGCTGGATCCCGTGTCATGTTCGAACAGGAAACGGATTTCCTGATCCGTGATCTCAAAGCGGTTGAGGATTCTTACGGGACCGATATCCTTCTTCTTACGGTGTCGTGCAGATACCTTCAACGGCTCTTAGAGAATGATCGACTGGAGCGTCACCTCACCAAGCACCATCCTGACATCCTGAATACGCTACGAGGGTTGCTTTCTGAAATTGGACCTGAGAGGGCAAGAGCAATCGCGAGCTGAGCGGAACTGGGACAAGCCAAGAGAATTTGCGAGCAACTACGCTGTCTGAAGTAGGCTGGGTTTTGCTCGGGGTGAATAGGCTAGTGTCTGCTACCAAGCAGGCAGGAGATTGATTCCCTCAGTTTGGGACAGCTGGATTCTGCGCCTGGATGCGTTTCAGAAGCCACATTGCCCCCCTGGGAGAAAGCCGGTAGACCAATCGACCAGCGATGTCGTGACCGCGGCAAAGGTAATGATACTTGTGCAATTTCTTCAGGTAGCGATAGGAAGACCGGATGGGATACATGCTCACCGCCACGGCGTAGATGGGTACTCTCACCCACTGTCGGCTCGCGAAGAATTCGAACGTTTGACGTTTTCTCTCGTTGAACACCATAACGGAGTCTATGCCGAGTGAATACACCGCGCTCGAACTATAACGCCACTGGACGGGTGGGCTACCCCTTCCAGCTGGGTCGAACAGGGTCAGGGAACCCGGAATGCAGGCCGGACGCCAGTGACCACTTCTGATTCTTAAGGCTAATGATCCTGATGAGTTGAGGATTCGTGCCCAGAGCGGTTTTCCGCGAAATCGCGCCAGATCGCTCCAGCGAATTGCCTCGCGTAGAACCTGTATCCTCGAAAACATCGTCCGCCAGCAAATAACGCCGAGAGTGCGATAACGCAAAGCATGGTGACGTCGCCGGATCCAAGCTTTTGAGCGGTCCCGAAAATCACACCCAGGCAGAGAAGAAAGATCAGCACACCTGCAAACGTAAACGCATCCACTGAAACAACTTGGTCGTCGCGAACCTTGCCGATCACAAGAATTCCGGTTGCTATCGTCGCAACAGCTAACCCAGCAAAGATCCCGTAAAACATTAAACGCCTAAAGCAATGGTTATCCCAACTCGAAGCAGCCCAGCCAAGAAAGTATGCTGATGCCAACCAGAAGGAGATTGCCAATCCCCGCATGAGCGCATAAAGCCCCTCGAACTGTTCTCCATAAGAGACAATCTCCTCTCGAATCAAGAGCCCCCGGCACAAAAAAAAAGCCGCGCGACGTTGAGTATCGATTTCCTTCGCCTCTCCGCCATACGCACTGACGTTTAGATTTAGACCAAATCTGGCAGCTACTTCCTGCTGGAGTCGTTGCTTGAATTCGGAAGGGAATGTGGCATCCTCTGGGTCCAGAAAGAAACTTGAGGGGTAGCGATGCCTGCCTCTCGAATCTCTAGCTTTCGATCCAAACACGGTTGAAGCGAATGACTGGAGAATGTGGCCCAGAATGTAAGCGAAAGCTAAAGCCGCGACCGCGGATGTAAACGCTGTGGACGGCCAGAAGTGTTGTGTGATTCCGAATGGTAACCAGAGAAGCCCAAGGAACGCGAGACCGGGAAGAAGGTTCCCGTAAACGTCATAAAAGTTAAATCTTTCAATCAAGCAAGCGCCGCCTCGTGTGCAGTAGCCGAAAACTCTGCTTGGGATGCTCGAATGTCACGCAATATCTTGTCGGCAATTGCTTCAACGTCGTTTGCGCGATCTCCCGACAGAAAAACGGAAGCAACGCGCTGGTGGCCGCCACCACCGTACCTTGCGAAAATCGTACCCAGCGGCATGCTTTCAAAATTCCGCCACGGGTTTCTCATCGAGGTTATTTTTGCACCATGCGGGTACCGTGTAATGCCTATCGAATAATCGGCATCGGGGACGAAATAGTATGGAGCATAGCGGCTGATCATCGCGTCATCGCTGGCTTCAACGTCGAAAGCGACGATATTGCTCAGTAACGTCAGGCGACTGCGCAGATGATCGAGTCCGCGCTCGATCAATTTTCTTACGTGCTCGTACTTCGTCTTAATGTCAGGCAACTCCGCAACCTCGGCAAGAGAGCGGTTCCGCAGCTGCCTCATGAGATAGTCGCAGAAAGCCCTTGTGTGTGCGTCCCGAGACATCAGACTGAAGTTGATTCTCAGAGCAGGAGCGTCGCCAAGCACTGCTTCGTGCACGGAAGAATATGCGGCGGAATCAATCTTCTCTGCCCAATCAACCATCTCCCGATAACGATCTGGATAGTTCAGAGCGCCCGCAAAGCGGTTCCAAAGCAGCAATGCGGTAGAACCTGAATGACTGTCGTAAAGCAGCGGGAGGAACCCCTTGCGGTGCTCGAAGTCGCTCCTTGCGCCACCACTGACAAAACTCGTGAGGTGATGATCTGCCCAAAATACAGCTTTCGGATGATACAGAAAATCAACTACGGCTGTCCGTGGCCCAAGCGACATCGAGAGCCATTCGTCTCGAACGTTGTAATTGATCGGACGCACATCTCGAATCGTCCAGTGCTGCGTTTCCAAGAACTCCCATGCCAATACTCCCGAAATCAGCCCATCGAAGCACGGATAATGAACATACAGGGTGTCGCCCCGTTTATTCCTTAGATTGCGGATGATGAGATTCCAGAAGTTTGACATGACATTTACCCTGCACAGCCGGTTCGAAGAAGAATAACAACAAAAAATTATTCGTCAATACCACACACCTGTTTTATAGATGACAGACGGTCCCAAATGGACGCTCTGACATTCTTCGATAAGCGACGAATCACGAAAAACCCGGGATCCAAATGGCCGGAAACCTGGGTCCATCTTGGGACCAGATAGCGCCGAACACCGCATAAAACCGTGGTACAAGACGCAGAACCGAGCTAAGCGATTCAACAGGTTAGACAACCGGAACTGCTTCGGGACCAGGGGGTCGGAGGTTCAAATCCTCTCTCCCCGACCATTAACAACTTATGGGAGTTCCCTCCAAATTTGACTCTCTGATGTGACCACCATCCCCCCAAACGCGGAGCAGCGCTAGGGAATCTACATTTTCTCGTCGCGCCCAGCCCAGTAGGGTTCGCGGAGGACGCGCTTCAGCGTTTTACCGGCGGTACTGCGCGGGAAATCCTCCATGATCACGACCGCGCTGATGCGTTGATTCTTGGCATCAACGTGCTCATTAATCCAGTCGCAAAGCGCCTTTTCCGCGACGCTGCCAGGCTGGTGCAGAATGACCGCAGCGAGTGGCGTCTCACCCCACTTGTCGCTCGGGATGCCAAACACTGCCACTTCACGAACGGCGGGATGCTGCACGATGATTTCTTCGATGTCCTTTGGAAAAACATTGGTGCCGCCGCTGATGATCATGTCCTTCTTTCTGTCCACCAGGTAGAGGAATCCATCCTCATCGACGTATCCAAGGTCGCCCGTATGCAGCCAGCCGTCAATAATTGCTTGAGCAGTTAAATCAGGCCGCTTGTAATAGCCCGGCATCAGAGCTGGCCCCCGACCGATAATTTCCCCGATCTCTCCGGGAGATGCTTCCTTCCCTTGTTGATTCATGATCCGCATCTCAAAGAACGGTTGTGGCGGGCCCACAGAAGTTGGCTTCGACGCGTAGTGATTCTTGTCGAGAACGGTCATGAATCCTTCCGTCAGACCGTAAAGCTCGTAGAACCTGTCGGGCAGACAACGATTCAGCTTTTCTTTGTGCTCCATGTGCAATGGAGCACCGACGGTGCCAATCATTTCGAGGGACTTCAGTGCTTCCGGGGAAAAGTGCGGCGAGCCGAGAAGAGCGACAATCTGCGAGGGGACCATCATGACGTGGGTTGCGCGCTCGCGCTCTACGGTTTCCACAAATTTCTGCGGGTCGAAGCTCTTGTGCAGGACGTACTTCGCGCCCAGATACATAGAAGGCATGAGCGTAAGAAAGGCGCCATTGAAAACGATAGAGCCGGAGTGAAGCACTACACTCTCGGGGCTCATGCGGAAGGTTGATGCGAAAAGCGTACAGTAGATGGCCCGTATGAAATGCGTGAGTACAATGCCCTTCGGAGAACCGGTGGTCCCACTGCTGTAAATAATGTTGTAAGGATCGCTGCCTGCAATTTCGACTGGTGGAGGCTCGGCCTCACTGGCTCGAAGCGTAAGCTCGTCATAACTTTTAAATCCCGGCACCTGCGACAAACCGGTGAGGACGAAGCCTTTGTCGGGAACGTTTCGCAATTCGCGTCTTATGGAGGCAAGTGGCGCGGCAAAATCGGGACTCGCGATTATCGTTCCCGTATCGGAGTCCTGAATGAGTGTGGTCAGGGCTTTCTCGCGCAGCAGAGGACTGAGCGGCACGACGACGGCACCGATCTTTGCCACAGCCCAGTAGATCTCGAGCAAGCTCAAACCGTTGGGCAGAATCGTCGCTACTTTGTCCCCTTTCTTTACATCCAGACTCGAAAGTGCATTGGCAAGCCGGTTCACTCGACGGTTGAATTCGCGAAAGCTCAGGCGGTCGTCTTCAACAACCACGGCCGTGTGATCTGGGCGATAGCGGGCGTGGTGAGGAAGAAGCGAGCCGATGTTCATTTTGTTGTCTCACTTGATGATGGCTGCGAGGAGTTCGGAGATGCCAGGGGAGCTGTCGACTTTAAGCCAGCTTCACAGAAGAAGCGCCAGATTTCCGCACTGGCATTGGGACCTTTGGGGTCACCGTATTTGCTGGATTCAGGCGAACCGGACCAGGCGTGGCGCAAACCCTGGACCAACCATTTTTCCAGCAGCAGCCGAGAATCATTCTCTAAGTAGACATGCTTCTGGTAGGCATAACCGCCCGGTACTTCGCTGCCAATGACTTTCTCGGTCAGGGAGAATCCGGTTTCTGCATGTTCCTCCGCGAGGCATGCATTGGTTTTGCCCCACTGGGTAACGACTTGATCGGCATTGACCGGATTCACGCGGTCATCTGCAGTTCCGTGAAACACAATCACTGGCATGCGTCGCCTTTTCGTTTCTGCGAGTCCGCTGCGCATGACTTCGAAAGCAAGTTGCCCTTGCCGGGTCGGATCCGGGCCACCTCGTTTCATCGCAGCGAACCCCTCGGAGGTAGTGCAGGCGGCTTTGAATTCCGCTCCGGCAAAGACCGCAAGGGCAGCGAAAAGATCGGGATAGGTTGCGGCAAGAATGGCGGCCATCGCGCCACCGGCCGAGACGCCCGCAACGTACACTCGATCTGGATCGACGTTGTGAGTGGAGCGAATCTGGCCAACAATGGCTGCGAGAATCGACGGTTCACCGGCTCCACGCTTCTGGTGTTCAGGGCGAAACCAATTCCAACACTTCAGCAGATTGGCTCGGCGCGACTGCTCCGGGTAAACGACCAGGAACTGGTTTGCTTCCGCAACGTGGTTCATTCCCGAGATCGCTGCCATGTGCTCGGCATCCAAGCTGCAACCGTGCAGCAGCACGAGCAGCGGCCAAGGCCGTCCTGGCTCCAGCGTTGTGGGCGTCCACAGTTTAAAATTCCGCGACCCTCCAACCGCGCGAACGGTGCCGGCTGTCCATCCTGCTTGTGGCACGACGTAAGTCCCTCCCGCGGGATAGGCTGCAATTCGCGTTAAACGTTCACCTCGGATGAGGCCGGCTGGCAAGTTCACTGATCAGATCGGCGATTCTTGTCGCTCCGTACTCACCCAATGCAATGGTGTAATGCGTTGTATTGCCGAGCTTGTGGTCCTCGACATGGGGAACGTAAGTGCGGAATCCCGGTACAACGGCATCCGGAAACAGGGGTGGCTGCCCCGGAGTGAAACCATTCTCGGCGCGCACCCACAGCGTTGGAACAGCGATCGATTTCAGGCGCTCGTTGACCGCGTCGCGATTAAACGCCTCGCCCAAGTCGGCGCGCACTCCTGCCTCTGAGGCTTTCGGCTGTACGGGCGAATCGCCGCCGACTTCATAGTCCAGAAAGGCCTCCACCCAGGGATTCCATTCGTCAGGAGGGAAATGCGGCTGAGTTCGCCAAAAGTCCCGATAGTCCTGACGCGAAGGATAGGTTTGGCGCAACTGCGTGATGCGCAGCGCGAGCGCCGCGTTAATGCGTTGCCCGGGAGAAGTCGTAGCCGGAGTATCGGGTACGTATCCTCCGTCGATCAGAACGAGACCGGAGACGAGACTGGGGTCCTGAGCAACGAGCGCAGTTGCCACGTAGGCTCCCATGGAATGACCCACGATGATGCTCGGGCCAAGCCCCATGGCACGCATCGCTGAGGCTACATCGCGCGCGTGTTGGGCCAAGCCATAGGGTCCTTCAGGTTTGCCGGAATCGCCACGGCCTCTCAGGTCGAGGCCGAAGAGCGCGCATCGGCCGGCCAGGCGTTCGGCAATGCCGATGAAATTCATATGGGAAGCGGTCAGGCCGTGCAGAGCCACGACCGGGGCAGCGCGGCCTGGCCAATAACCGAAGGCGAGTTCCACACCATCCCCGGGCACGCGACCGTACGCCGGACGAATCACCTTGATGAAATCGCTTGGAAGCATCTTCTTTGAAATCATGCCCGGCCCGCCAGTCCGCCGGCTCCGCGAATCATATTAGGGGCGAGCACGGTCCACTGCAAACATTTAAGTGCCCAAAACCAAACCACCGTCCACCGAAATCACAGCGCCAGTTATGAAAGAAGAGGCATCGGAAGCTAACCACAGGTAGACTTCTGCCACCTCTTCGGGAGATCCCATCCTTCCGAGCGGCGTGTGTGACACCATGTTCTGGATGACCTTTTCCGGCATGCTCCGCACAAGTTCCGTGTTGATGAAGCCGGGCGCGACGGCATTCACTCGAATGGTATGTTTGCCGAGTTCGCGCGACCATGTCCGCGTAAACGCGATCACTCCAGCCTTTGCCGCCGCGTAGTTCGTCTGCCCGAAATTCCCGTAAAGGCCGACGATGGAGGAGGCGTTCAGAATGACACCCGCACCTGCACGGATCATGTGCGGAACGACGGCCCGCGCGCAATGAAACACGCCCTTCAGATTGACCGAGATCACGGAATCGAAGGTGTCGTCGGTCATGACTTTGACAATCTCGCCTTCCTTCCATTTCACGAGCTGATCGTCATGCACAATGCCTGCGTTGTTGATAAGCACGTCGATGCGTCCCCAGCGGGCTGCAACCTCCGAGACTGCCGTCGCCACATCTGCCGCATCCGCGACATTCGTCTTGCGGAACAATCCCCGGTTCTCTTCCTCTCGCAACTCGCGGCGGATTTGCCCTTGCTCTACAGCGTTCAGATCCCAGGCGGCGACGCGGCACCCTTGCTCACCAAACCGGCGCGCCGTGACTCGGCCGATCCCAGCGGCTGCGCCGGTCACTATTACGACTTTGTCATGCAAGCCGAGACTCATGAGTTAGGCTTGAGAGGGCAGTACTCGTTGTCGATCTGAGGTGCTCCTCAACTTAGAAATTGAACTTGAGCGCGAACTGGATCACTCTTGGCCCCGTGCTGGTTTCCACGATCTGTCCTACATTGGCCGCTGCCAGGACATTAACCGGATTCTGGAAGCTGACGAGATTAAATGCGTTGAAGAATTCGCTGCGGAACTCAATCTTTGTCCGCTCCGTGACGGGGAAGTACTTGATGATCGAGACGTCTGCGTTCATCTGATTGGGACCGCGCAGAATATTTCGCCCCGTATCGCCGAAGCCTCCGGCGGCCGTAGCCGGTGCAGCCGCAAAACAGGCAACATTGAAATAATCATGCAAGCGCGATTCGACGCTGCCGCTCCCAGCCGGATTGCAACCCGCGACCGAGTCGGCGCGCGCCTGAACGAAGGCCGTGTCATTGGTCAGAACCGAGAACGGCGTGCCGCTCTGCAGCGTGACGATGCTGGCCAGTTCCCATCCATTTACCGCCTGCCGGGCAAAACCGGAACTGCCCTGGTAGAACTTCGGCAGATCATAAATGCCGCTGAACACAAACCTATGGCGGCGGTCAAAGTCGGAACTGGCGTAGTTATCCAGGAAGCCGGGAGCTTGGTTTCCGGGAACCACCGTGACGTCGCTCGTTCCTGTGGGATCGCCAGAATAATCATCGAGCGAATGGCTCCAGGTGTAAGACGCGAGCAATGTCAGCCCGTGAGAGAAACGCTTGGTCACGCTGGCTTGCAGTGAGTTGTAGCTGGAATCGGAAGAGCTCTGCATCGTGTGGACACCAAAACCCTGCACCGCGAGACTGGACAATCCCGGATAATACGCGCCCACAGGGCCGACGGGAGTCTGGAGGACCGCCTGGTTCTGATCTATAAGCCGGTACAATTTACGGCCGGCTGAGCCCACATAGCCCAGGTCGAACATCCAGTTGTTGGCGAACTCGTTCTGAATACCCAGACTGTATTGCTGGATGTATGGCGTGCGAAAGTCGTGGAGGTCCGGGTAAATGCCATTGGCAGGAACCTCCGCGATTCCGAGCGGAGAAACTAAAGTTGGGGCTTGCGTCATCAAGGCTGGCGGGCCACCAAAGGGAAAAATCGCAGGATTGTTGAAGGCCAGCGGAAAAGCGCTGGGCTGGGGAACATTCACGAATGGAGTGGCGATGGGAGTCAGGAATGCTTGTGCCAGTGTGTAGTAGGGAAAATCGAGGATCTGATTGTTAAGCAGCCGCGAATTTGCCCGGTCGAAGTAGATCCCATAGCCGCCGCGCACTGCCATCCGGTTGTCGGAGCGCGGTCGCCAGGCAAAGCCGATTCGCGGCGCAAAGTCGTGCTTGTCGGAAGGTACAAGTGACGGTTGCACGGTGGGAATTCCAGGGATCGGGTTCTTGGCGTTGGATGCCTGCACAAATCCCCCGGTAATCGCCACACCGCCGCCCTCGGCCACGGGTATGGCAAAGGTTGTAAGCTGTGTCGGATCAAATCCCACGAAGCGCCCCTGCGCTTCCGTAAAAGGACCGAAGAAATCGTAGCGGAGGCCCAGCGTGAGGGTAAGATGGTCCGTAACTCGCCAGTCATCGTTGAAAAATCCGTTCCAGTCGTGTGCAAGAACATCGCGGTTGTTTACGCCAGAACCCATGATCGTAAGCCCAGCCGTATCGCCATAACCTCCAAGAAAATCAGCGAAGGGGTTACCGGAGAATCCGAGGAAGAACATCTGGCCGCGGGTGTAGAGGTTGAAAGTCTCGTTCAACTCGTGATGTTTGTACTCCATGCCGAACTTCAAACTGTGGCGGCCTTTTTGCCAGCTCAAGGTATCACCGGCAGTGTAGGTCTTCTCGATTCCACTGTTGTCGGCAAAGGGGCTGGCGCCCAAATCGAAGTAGTTGGCCACCGAGATTTCCGGCATGCCTGCGAACAGATTGCCGAGCGGCGATGTGATTCCCAGCTGGGAAGCAGTGAATGGCTCCTGCGGTTGGGAACCTGTGGTGATGACGCTGTAGCCAAAGTGGGCGTCATTCACCACGTGGGAGGTGAGAACGTCCGTGTCGTCGAGCGAGAGTACTCGCTGATTGAGATTGGCAGTGCCGCCAAAACCCGGAACTGGAAGCGCGTTCGCGAGTCCGAACAAATCAAACAACCCCTGCGTGGCTGGGTTGGTCGCCCCGAAGAACTTGGCGGACAGCCGGTTTGCCGAGGACAGTTGGAAATCCAGATTCGCGTTGATCTGGTCTTCCCGGAACTTCGACAAGGCATCCACGGGCACTGAGACTGGAGCATTCGATGTTCCGGGGTTCGGGGCAGAAGGGATGACATGAGCGCCGTTGGGCAGCGTTGCCTGGAGCAGAAACAGCGCGGTGGGGCTCAAACACGCGGGCAGACACAACGTGGTCGGGCTGGCCGGGTTGGCGAAGGTTGCGGCAAACGCATCCAGGGTCGCGGTCGATCGATCATTCGAGAGGTTCCCGGGCACCAGAACACTGCCGATGGAATTGAGCAACGAGGTGCCGTTGATTTCCCGGCTTCCCTGGTATGAGACGAAGAACCACATGCGATCCCTGATCACGGGTCCGCCCAGCGTTCCGCCGAACTGATTGCGTTTGTAAGGCGGACGCGGAGCACCTACTGCATTCAGGAAATAGTTGTTGGCATTGAGCGCGTCGTTGCGGAAAAATTCGTAAACGTTTCCGTGCAGGTTATTGGTGCCTGACTTGGTAACTGCCGCTACAACTCCGCCAGCCACGCGCCCCTGCGACGCATCAAATTGGCTGGTTTGGACGATGAACTCTTCCAGAGAATCCGTCGCCGGCACTGCCAGATTGGGTGTGGAACCCGTTCCGATGGAGTTTGCGTCGGTACCATTGATGACTACTGAGTTCGAAGTTGCGCGGTTCCCGTCGACATAAATCGGCGCAGCGCCCCGCCCCAACTCGGATGAGTTTTGCACCGGACCTGACGTCCCGGTAGTGAGCGTCAACAATTGCTGGAAATTTCTGGTCGGGAGCGGCAACTGGCGGATTTGGTCCTGTTCGATGACCGTGCCCTGGGCCGCATTCTCGATCTGCACCAGCGGTGGTTTTACCACGACTTCCACCGTCGCCGTCTGTGCAGCCACCTTGAGACGGACGTCCAAAAAAGTTGTTTCCGTAATGCGCACGACGACACCTTCTGCCGTCACCTTGCCGAATCCGGCCTTTTCTGCCTCAACCCGATAGGCGCCAGGAGGTACGAGCGAAAACGCATAGTGTCCGGCTCCATCGCTGGCGGTCTCCCGCTGCACTCCGGCGGCGCTGGTCAGAGTAATTTTCGCGTCGGGGACGACGGCGCCACTCGAGTCTCTCGCAACCCCTGTAATCTGCCCGGTTGTTGGAGATTGCCCCGACACGAGGCTGGCAAACAGGAAGAAAACCACCACGGCTGAAAGTGGAAACGCTCTGCGCAATTGCATACTCTTCTCCTTAAGCCCCCGCTGTGAAATTCATTTACCCGATCTGACGCGACCTCCGGTATAGAGAAGAACAAGTTGATCGATAGCTTCTTCATCGCTCATGCCCAGATGCCGCTTGGCGCCAAAAAGTTCTTCCGCCAGGAAGTAAGTAAAAAATTGCAAGTAAATGGCGGTGTAGGCGAGGGAGGCGTCCACTCCGGGCGGGAATGTGACCTTTGATTTCTGGATCATCGCGTTGGCGTACATTCGGAGACCACCCGCGATTTCGCGAAAGCTATGAATGAAGTGCTTGTGCCGAAACTCAACGACATCGATGTACATCAAACGCCAGTAATCCAGGTTTTCAGAGACAATTCGTCCGATCGCCCGCGCCAAATTTCTGAGTGAATCTGGATCGAGAGAAGCCATCAGAGGAATGAGTTCCTTCTGGCGAATGGCCTCCATCTTGCGGCCCAGGTGATGGACCAGATCGATGAAGATGTCTTCTTTTGTGTCGTAGTAGATGTATAGCTTGCCCATCGATATGCCCGCCTTCTTGGCAATCTCGCGAACGGTAGTGCCGTGGAACCCCTTCCGAGTGAAAAGCTGGAGGGCGGCGCGCTCGATCTTGAGCTTGTTTTTCTCGACGGTGCGGTGAAGTAGCTTGGGCATTCGTTCCCTAGTCGATCATTGTCCGTTCCAATCAAAGCGAGCGCTCGCTCTTGTTAGAACATATGGCTTTTACATCCCTTGATATCCCTTGTCAAGGGAATTCTAGCGAGGAACTAATAGAATGACTCTTCTAGGTAGGGTCACGAGCCAACCGTCAGACTGACAGACCGGCTTCAGAGTTCGACTGATCGGCCGTCGGCCGGAGCCGAAGTTAACTGACTCTTGTTGCACCTAAGCAGCATCAACCCTTTCCTTTCCAAAATTGATTCCTGGGTTGCGGGCTGGGGCATCAAACAGGCAAAGCTTGACTTCCTGGCGGTCTGCTACAGAATGCCGAGGCTCCGTGTTGCAGCCAGGGCGCGACTGTCACTTTTGTTTTCGAAACCAAATCAGTTCCGCATCGGTTCGAAAAACAAGTGAAAATAAGCGAACTCTAGGCTTCAGCTGCCGGCAAACTGGGTCGCTATCCTTGTCCATGACCTGGCTTGTGCAGATTCTTCGACTCCGGCCAGTACTCTTTGAACCTCGACGGCATCCTGGAAATTCGCATGGAATATCAGGTTCTTCTCAAGTGACTGCAGAAAATCAGCCAGGGTCAGAATGAACGTGTGCTCATACCCCAGAATATGTCCGGGCGGCCAGAAATCAGACACGTAAGGATGGCCGGGGCCAGTCACTAAAACGTTGTGACTACCTTGGACAGCGACGGCATCTCCGGCGTCGAACACGTGGAGGCGATTAAGGTCCTCCAAATCGAAACGGATAGCGCCCTTTGCGCCGTGGATTTCAAAATAGTTGCGATTGCGGCAGCCAATTGCAAAGCGAGTGGCCTCGAAGGTGCCAATGCTGCCATTCGCAAAGCGTGCCAGCATTAGTGCTGCGTCATCTACCTCCCGGCCCGGAGCAAACGTGTGTACGAGAGCCGAAACCTCGTTTACCGACCCATTCAACATCAAAGCCAGGTCGATTGAGTGCGACAGAAGATCGCCCATCGCGCCAGATCCGGCCTCAGACTGCTTGAATCGCCATGCATCCGGGATGGCTGGGTCAGCTCCCCAGCTCTGCAGATAAGTGGCTCTGTAATGGTAGATTTGACCTAGTCTTCCTTCGTCCACCAGTGTCTTGGCGAGGGCGATCGCGGGCACGCGGCGATAGTTGAACCACACCAGGGTGGGTACATTCCGCGCCGCCTTGGCCATATGCTCTCCTTCTTCAACCGACATGGAGAGAGGCTTCTCACAGAGCACGATTTTTCCTGCCTCGGCGGCGGCGATCGCAATTGGTGCGTGTAGATAATTGGGGGTGCAGATGTCGATGACGTCTACGTCTTTTCGTTCTACAACGGACTCCCAATCGCTTGCTACTTCCTCCCAGCCCCAGCGCGTAGCCGTCGCTTTGAGCTGCGGTTGATTGCGCCCACAGATGACCTTTAACCGCAGGTCGTAGGGGAATTCACAAAAATGGCCGACCTGATGAAAGGCATTGGAGTGCGCTCGCCCCATGAACCCCTGGCCGATCATTGCCACATTCAGTTGTTTGCGAGATGTCACAGCTGCCTGCCTAAGACTTTGCGGAAGGCGTGCACAATGTCTTCTTCATCCCGCTCGGCAAGGCACGACGGAATTGCGAGCAGGATGCTGCGTTCGAATAGGCTATCGGCGACTGGGCAGGTACCTTTCTGATAGCTGGCGGTCGAGGCTCGATTCTCTTTCAGCTTCCAAGGTGATCCTCTCTTGTCCACACTCGTCTTATTTACCAAACTCGGGATGTTGAAATAAACATGAAGACCCCAATTAGTCATCACAACGTTGTTGACGCCCTGGGAAAACGTGACGATGCCTTCGGCGCGCAGCGCTTGGTTGACTTGGTTGGCAATTTCGGGCGTGTCAAAACTTGAAATCAGAAACGCACCGGTATCGCCTTGTGGATCAACGATCTTTCTCAGGCGCAGTTGAGGTATTTGTTCGAGGGCCTCGCGAATGCGATATTTGCTGCCGCGCATGGTGGCGATTATTCGCGGTAGCTTCTGGAGTTGAACGCGCAAGATGGAAGCGCGTAGTTCATCGATGCGGTATCCTCGCCCCCACAAGCACATTGCTAGGTTGTCAAAGACGGTGCGGCCGTTGTTGTCCCGAGCGTAGCCCAGATCGTGAACGGCAAAAGCCCGGTCGTAAAGGCGGGCATCATTCGTGACCACGGCGCCGCCTTCTCCGCTGGTCATATTCTTGTTCATCTGGAAGCTGAATATTCCCATGTCCCCGAATGTGCCGACTTTCTTGCCTTTTACGCTTCCTCCAGCACACTGAGCGCAGTCCTCGAGAAGGAACAACCCTCGCTCCCGGCTCACCTTGAGAAGTTCGGTAATGTTTGCGGGCGCGCCGCTCATGTGGACAGCCACGATACCGGTGGTTCGCGGAGTAATGGATCTCTGGACCGCAGCGGGGTCAAGACAGAAAGTTTCATCGATGTCAGCCAAAACTGGAATTGCGCCAAGATTTACCACCGCCGCGACAATCGAGACCCACATATAGGCAGGAACAATCACCTCTTGTCCGGGCCCGACGCCTAGCGCGGAAAGCGCGGTGTGCAGAGCCCCGGTGCCACTGCTAACAGCGACTGCATGAGCGACACCGAGAAACGATGCGAACTCAGACTCGAAGGCTTCCACTTCTCCTTGTAGATCGATGCCATAGTAGCGGAATGGCGAACGACTCTTTAACACACGCAACGCTGCTTCGACCTCTTCCTCATCCATGTGGTGAACCCCTGGAAACTCCAGGGGAAGAGGTTCGGTTCGGACAGGCTTGCCGCCATCGATCGCCAGCTTCTCTTCTGTCGCTGTGAAATTATCTTGTGTCAATTTCATTGTGCATCACCCTGTGATTGATTTGTTGATCCTTCGTGATCTGCTGGTCATGTTCCTTGCCCGTTGAGCGAGCGGTGGCTGATCTGGCTTTTGACACCCTCGCTATTCCACAACGCCGTCGTAATCGAAATCGCCGGCAACTTCAAGTGGAGCACTCGATCATGGAACTTCACGCTCATTTCCACGTCTTTTTTCTCGCTATTCATCAGTTCGGCGACAATCTTGCCGTCCGGCGCTTTGAAAGCCATTACCCTTACCCCATGCAATGATCCGGTGGTCTTAATGCGAATTGCGCCGGGGCGCACGAACCTGCTGAAGTGCGCGAGATAGTAGTAGAGCCCCGTGTAGGTCACTCTCTTTGACTGCCTATTAATGATCACTACTGGATGTTGAACGTTCGGGTTGGGATTCCCGTGAATCTCAGACACGGACCATGGTCCACCTTTTTCGTCCAATACCATGTTCCAGTAAATCCAAGCGGACGTATAGACCTCGAGATCATTGAAGATCTGATTGCCCCAGTGATCGCCATCCTCAAAGTCGAAACGAGGAAGAGACATTGATTTAGGTGTGCCTGCATCGTAGGCGTAGCATACCTCCGTCATCCATAAAGGCAGATCAGGATATTGATGATGCAAGTTCAGGATTTTGTCCCAATCCTTGTCGTCATATCCGTGATAAGGCGCGACAGAGACATACTGGCGCGCCGCCGCGTCGTTCAGCAACAGAGGATAATTGCGCGCTGCGTCCTCGCGGTTGGGGGCTTCGCTCAACATGATGCGGGTACGAATGTTTTCTTTCTTGAGAAGCGGGCCTACGTGGTCTTTCAGCAGGACGTCGATCTCGTTGTAGGGAATCTTCGTGTAGATATCTGGCTCATTGAACAGGCTTAGATAGTCGACGAATATACCGTGCTTTTCGTACTCTTGGAGGTAACGGAGATAATAACGAGCCAGCGCGTCGTAGTATTGCGGGTTTACGTCCTGATTTTTGTTCACATCGAACAACATCCAATCCGGCGGATAATCCATCGGAGCTTGCAGGACAAATTTGCCGTAATGGCGAGCCTGCTTGATGAAAGTGATCAGTCCATTCGGGCCGAGGTCGCGGGCTATGGAGAAGTGGGTCATCGCGACGTCACCGGGCACGTCGTCGTAGCTGTAGAAAGGTCCGGCTGACATGAAATCGGTGGACGCAATCACGGTTTTCATGGCGGTGAAACCTGCTCCCTTCTCGGGATCGAACAGGGCGCGCAAAACAGCTTCGCGCTCGCTGGCAGGCAAGCTGTTCAGACAAATGAGGCCTGCTTCCAAGAAAGACGCTCCAAAACCATCCATCTTCTGGTAAGCGACACGGTCATCGATCACGAAGTTTGCGAGCGAGGGATTCTGATCCTTCTGGAAATGAAGAACAGACTTCGGAGTGATGCGATCGCCTGCCTTCGAGGAGACAAACGTCCGTACGTCCTGCGCGACCGTAAGGGCGCAGGACGTCAACAGGAAAAGAGCGAGTACAGCGACGAGAAGCCATTTCTTCTTCTGCTTAACCTCAACGCTCTGCATTTTCCAAGGGTGCCCTTCTACACGACGACTGGGTTGCGTCTTTCGTTGATGCCGGAATCCGTGTTGCCGGAATCCGTCTCTGTTATTGAACCAATTGCAGGTGCGACTCCACAAAAGTCCCGTAGTTCGGCCACGCCGTAAAGCTGGTCGGCGGGTTAGGACCCTGGAGCAGGTCTGGCCCGTTGGTGCAATTCTTCCAGTCCGCGGACGTGAATGCCCAGAACCAATAACCAACCTGTGGAGACTGCGCATCAGCCCACGCCGTGAGGGTCTGCTCGCTCCCTGAGCCGCAACCGGTGTCACCCGTGGCGGGGGTGTTCTTGACCTTATCGAGTTCGCCGGTCTCGTCAACGACGATTGGATAACCCGCGGCCTGAATTCCACCGAACACGCTGGTCCAACATGCGGCATCCTCGCAGTCGAGGTCATCGAAATAAATGTGGATTCCCGCGATAATCTGGCCATCCGGATCGCTAGGCACGTACGACAACCAATCGTTAAGTTGATTTGAATAGTCTAAGCCGGCAATGATAATTGGATTCTTGGCGCCGGTGTTGCGAATCGCGGTAACGACGCTCTGAGTGCCCTGAACCGTCCAGTAATTCGCCGAGCCATTCGGCGACGGAAGCCCTTTCGTCGAGCAACCTCCACTGAGATAGCAGGACCAATTAGAAGTGGAAGAGAGAAACTCCGGCTCGTTGGTGAGGTTGAAAATCACCGACGGACTGCCCGCAAACTTCGAGGCCACGGACTGCCAGAAGGCGAGAGAATAGTTCGTGTCCATGGCCGGAAAAGAATCGATGTTATTGCTGTTCTTCTTGACGAGCTCGGGACCGGCGCCAACGTGGAGGTCAACCTCCGCAATCAGTCCGGATGCATTGGCGACACTGATGAAGCTGGCGATCACATCGGCGTAGTTTACGGGTCCGCTGGTGGCGGCAGGTGGAGGACTGGACGAAGGCTCGTCGAGCCAGCAATCCTCATTGAGTGGAATGCGGACGACGTTGGCATGCCAGGCGAGTATTGCGTTAACCACCTTCTGGTATTCGGCCGTGGTTTCTGCATTGGGTTGGGACGAGGAATCCCAAACGGAGTCGCCCTGCAGGCATTCGTATTCCGACCCCGTGATGTTGACCCCTCTCAAGACAACTGGAACATTCGCACCAACACTTATCACGCCCAGAGTCCCGGCGCTGGTGGTGACAAATTGATTTCCCTGTACCGCGATACCAGGTGCAGCCGCTTGTGCGGCCCCGATCGCTGTCGTGGCCACGACGAACCATACGGCTGAGGCGACTGCTCGATGTATCCCTACTCGGAGCATCCTTAGTCGATCTATCCCCACTCGATCTATCCCTAAAGGCCCACGTACTGGCGTTTTCATCTGAATGTCCTCCGTTGCGATAATCGGATGATGCCACCTTCTGCTTCTTGCCGGCGGCAGCGCCTCAGGCTGCCGCGGTCTTAGAAAACGAACTTAAGTGCGACCTGGCCGATACGCGGATCGCGGGCGGTGGTGATGTACCCAAAGGGCGAGCCTGGCCCTCCACAAGGCTCTCCGGGCCCGCTTGTGACGCAGGTACCGGTGCTCGGCGATCCCAGGCCGCTGGTTGCCACGAATTGGGTGTGATTGAATACGTTGAAAAACTCAGCCCGGAACTCGATATGCATGCGCTCGTTCACAGTGAATTCTTTCAGGAGCGCCATATCCCAGTTGTTGATTCCGGGACCGCGAAAGAAGCGGCGCCGCGCATTTCCCAGCTGACCGAGTTGCTCCGATGTAAACAGCGACGTATTGAAATACGGCGGGCAATTGGGGTTGTTAACGCACTGGCGGGGATCTGAGTAGTTCAATGGTCCAGGCGTGTAGTTGGGTACGTCAATGCCGTTGCAGTTCGGGCCGGCACATGGAGTGCCGATAAGCGAGTTATCGTCAAGCTCGAGCAGCGTCACCGGGAGTCCATCGGAGAAGCGAGTGATGCCCGAGAGCTTCCAGCCACCAATCAATTTGCCCGCCAGGCCTGACAAGTGATCGAGCGGCAGCTCGTACGTATAGCTGAAGACCAGGTTATTTCTTAAATCGAACGCGGCCAACTCTCTCGTCTGTCCCGGATTGAAGGGGTTGACTTGATCGCCGAGTCCGGACGCCTGATCGATTGTCTTGCTGTAGGTGTATCCTGCCAAGAACTCCAAGCGACGGCTGCGGTGGCGAACCGTAACCTCCAGGGCATTGAAGTCTGCATCGCCGATATTTTCGTATAGGCCAGTGCTGCCGAAATCTGCTCCCAGTGGCTGGCGCGGAACTACCGTTTGTCCGGAGGCTGTGGTGAAAATGCCGGTCTCGGCACCCGGTCCGCAGGTTGCGGTCCCAGCCGCGACCTGGCTGGTCTGGCTTACGGAGAGGCAGAGCGCCGGAATGGAAGGGTTGGCCTCCACTAGTACAAGCAGTCGATGGCTTTGTGTTCCGACATAGCTAACGTTAAAGAGCGAATTGGCGCCGAGCTGCCGCTCGAACGAAAACTCGTAATGCTCGGCGTAGGGAAGACGGTTCTTGTACCAGTATCCCGGGGAACTCGAGATGGGCAGGAACTGGGGCCAGTTCACATTCGGATCGGGGTTGGAAGCGGATACATTCGGAGGAGGAAGCACTTCGGGAAAACGCTGCCCTTCGCTGAATCCCGTGGCGCGATCGACAAAAGGGGTTGCGAATAAAGAAGGATTCGGGCTGGTGTAAAAGAATCCATAGGGAGCGTCACCTACTTCTAACGCGTCAGTGAGATCCTCGATTGCAGTATAGAACAAACCGTATCCAGCCCGGATGCTGCTTTGGCCGCCGCTCCCGAACAGCCAATGAAGAGGACCCGTGTCGGCCGAGGGCGAATAGGCCAGGCCGAATCGGGGAGCGAAATCGTTGTAGTGGGTGGGCGCCAAAGTGGACGGCACATTCGGATCGCCGGGGAATACCCATCCCGTAGGAGCGCCCGGGAATACTCGAGACTGCTCCCCGGGAATAATGGTTTCCAACTGGTTGTTTTCTTCCCACCAGGACGTGCTTACATCCCACCGTAGTCCGTAGTTCAACGTCAGCGCGGGAGTGACGCGCCAGCTATCCTGCGCGTACAGCCCGTAATACCGGCTGCGGGAGTGAAGCGGAGCTTGTTGCCCCTGCTGGTAATATAACGGCGCACCGATTAAGAAATCGGCGAAATCGAGCCCCGTTTCCGAACCATCGAAAGCAAAACTGCCGTTGTTGGCACCGTAGGTGTGCTGCGTAATCTGGTCGTAATGGAGATTTCCGCCGAACTTGAGGGAGTGGGTGCCGATGACCTTCGAATAGTTGTCGAGCACCTGGTATGTGTTGTTGTACTGTGCCAGCGGATAGGCATTCACACCGAATGAGAGATTGTTGAACGCTATGTTGGGCACTCCGTTGAACTGCGGCGCAAGCGGGACGATGCCTAAGGTGTTCGTTCCCGTCTGAAATCCTAAAGAAGACAGGGATGGACCCACACCTCCCTCCGGCAGGCCGACGAAGTTCGCGTTGCGCATATAATGCAAACGGATTTCGTTCACTGCGGTTCGGCTTTGCGTCGTAATATCGCTGAGGTTGAGCATCTGCGCTCGACCGGTATTCAGAACACCAAATCCCGGCAGGGACGAGTCGCAGTACGGGCACTGCTGCGTATAGTCGTCCAGAAAGTAATACGCAGAAAGTAGACCGATGCGGCTGCTTCCATCTACACGGACTCCACCTTTGTCGTCCCGCAGCACGTTGTTGTAGGCAGAGGTTTCGAAGAATGGCTGACCGCCAATCGACGTGTTCGGCTGTGGGAGGTACTTTAGAAGTGCCGTCGCCGGAGCCGAGATTGCCGACGACGGAATCAGAGCATTCGGGAAGACGCAGCCCGTGGTTGAATCGGGACTCGTGCAATTTGTGCCGTAAGGGTTTCCGGTATTGGGATTGATGGTCGCTGCAGTGTAGTAATACAGCTCAGAACCGTCGCCTGCAACGGGATATCCTAACTCGGTAGAGAGGATTCCCGCCCAGTAAGCGCCATTGACGGGACCAGTGATTGCGCCACCAACATCGGCCAGATTTCCAGTGAGGTCAGCGCTGGAAGGCACCGGAACTTCGGCGACCTGGCCCTGCGTGAGTCGCGTCCCTTGATAGTCTGTAAAGAAGAAAATCTTCTTGCGCACGATGGGGCCGCCGAACGTGCCGCCGAACTGGTTCTGCTTGAATGCCCCACGGATGTCGCTAAAGAAGTTCCGTGCGTCCAAAGCATCATTTCTCAAGAAATCGAAAGCTTCCCCATGAAACTCATTCGTACCTGACTTGGTGATAGCATTCACCTGGCCGCCACTGTAGTTTCCGTACTCGGAATCGAAGTTATTGGTGAGGATTCGGAACTCTTCAATGGAGTCGAGGCTGGGAACGATTGAAGTGGTTTGGCTTACGCCTTCATTGACGTTGCCGCCGTTGACCATGAAACCATTCGCCGTTTCGCGCTGACCACTGACGGAGAGACTGCCCGCGTTCAAATTGCCCGAAGGCGAAATCGGCGTGTACTCTCCTGAAGTTTCGGGCGCGACACCGGGTTGCAGGGCCAACAGGTCGGTGTAGCTTCGTCCGTTGAGTGGGAGGGACTCCATCTTTGTACTCCCGATCACCTCGCCCATTTGGGTATTTGCGGTTTCAACCCGAACCGTGTCGCTGGAGACGGTCATCTCTTCATGCACGCTGCCCACCTGAAGACGAGCATCTGCCAGCACTGCGCTATTCGCGTCAATGGCAATGCCTGTGTGATGAAACTCCTTGAAGCCGTCCTTACGCACGCTGATGGTGTAGGCGCCAACTGGCAAAGCCAGGAAGGAATAGAAACCTTTCTGATCGGTAACGACTACGCGTTCGATCCCGGTTTCGACACTGTGAGCCGTAACCTCCGCGCCGGCGACTACGGCGTCACTCTGGTCAGTTACTATTCCCGAGATGCTTCCGGTAACCCCAGCGCTGGCTACTTGAAAAGTGAGCAAGCAGAAAACTCCAGTGAGGAGCGCCGGCCAGATGATCGCATCGCAGTGAATGGTTCGTAGTCGATGGCGGAGCCCGGTTCCGGTCGTCAAGCCAACATGCTTATCGAGCATTCGGTCTCCTGTGAGGTTTCCATTTCGCGGGAAAAATCCGTTTGTAGTTACTTCATAAACTGAAGTAATATGAACAATGGCGCCCAATATTTACGCCTCTTAATTCAACTATGTCAAGAAGTAATTATTCTTCATCTTGCCAGTATGATCGGACTGCAAGCCAGGTTCGGGTCCAGCTCGCGCTGCGATGCACGAGTGGCGTAAATCACGGGCACGGCGAGCATGTTGCCCAGCCGCAACTAGAGCGCTCCCCCGGGCTCCCGAGCACAAAGCAGATGACGTGCGAGAAAGGACATAGCTTGTGAGCACGAAGAGTCTACGAAGGTATCTCGCTCGCAATCCCGAATCCAAGTCTTTCAGGAATGAGTGGAATGTTCTGCAACTCATTCACGCCAAACGCGACATTTCGCGGACTGAACTTGCGAAGCAAACGTGCCTGAGTGCAGCGTCTATCACCGCCATTGTCCAAAACCTGATCGACAAGAGGTTGGTCGTAGAATCGGGTCACCACTCGAATGCTCTAGGACGAAAGCCCATTTCTCTGAGGCTTCGAGAAGACGCCGGATTCCTGATCGGAGTCGATCTGGGATCGTTCTACACCAGGATCGTCGTCACAGATATACGAGGCACTGTGGTCTACAAGCAGGAATCGGAGACCGGAATGTCGGACGGGCGCGATCTCGTTCTCTCCAGAACCTTGAAGGCGATCCACAAAGCGATTGATGATTCCGAAACACCGAAGCATGCATTCAGGGGAATCGGAATCGGTCATTCCGGGGTGATCGACGTCAGTAAAGGTATGGTCCTATCCTTCCCTCGCCCCGGTCAGATGACGGAATGGAAAAACGTCCCGCTTAGAGACATCCTGGAACGCGAATTTGGAGTGCCCTGCCTGCTTGAGGACAGCGTTCGGGCGATCGCAACCGCGGAGAAGCATTACGGCCTCGGAACAGGTCTGAGCGATTTCATTTACGTTGACGTAGGAATGGGCATTGGGGCCGCGATTTTTATCGATGGAAAACTGTATCGCGGACCTGGCGGCAGCGCCGGTGAATTTGGTCACATGACTGTAGATGAACACGGTCCCCTGTGTTGCTGCGGCAACAATGGATGCTTGGAGACGCTGGCTTCTTGTGGCGCCATTATTCAATCAGTGAAGAGCGCTATCGAAAAGGGAGTGGATTCAAAAGTTCGAGAGTTAGCGCAGGGAGATCTGAACCGGATCAGTATTGAGATGATCGGACAAGCTGCCATGGAAAATGACAGCCTGTCTTTTCGGGTTCTGCACGAGGCAGTGTCGCACATCGCTGTAGCTCTGGCTGACGTTGTGAACTTGCTGAATCCGCACGTCCTCATTTTTGGGGGAGCTCTTTTTCGTTCCGCTCCGGAGCTGCTCCTGGAACCTTTGAAGCGGACCATAAAACAACGCGCGCTGGAAAAGTCGGCCAATGAAGTGCAACTCAAGATTTCTCGTTTGGGGAGTGAAGCGGGCGCACTCGGCGCCGGAAGATTGATCTCCGAAATCGTGGTACAAAGACTTTACATGGGGAATACGCAGTGTCAGTGACGGGGCCCGGGATGCTCGATGGGCCTACCTGAAGTAGTTCGCTCTGTTGGGTGCATGAGTGCAACTTGAATGTACCGGGTTTCACAAGCGATTCCAGGCCAATGGGTTCGAATTGACTCTACTCTGTTCGGAACCAGGGGACCGAAGGTTCAAATCCTCTCTCCCCGCCCATTATTTCTCTTGCCTATTCAGGCGATTACGCGGCTTTTGCGACTTCGGATGGTTCCTCGTTTTTCGGTACATGGGTACTTTAGGCGCCGTCGCTCGCGACTGTCTCCACCGCCGGTTTGCTTTGCTTTTTCAGAATCTCGCCCAGCAGGAACAGATCGGTGAGCAGTGCTCGGAGGTGAATGGAAGCGTTGAGATTGTCGACCAACTGGGAACTGATCGCGGGCTGAGCGAGAACCAGTTCGATGGCGGCAAGAGAATCGCGAGAGTCGCGGTTGAGCACCGCGATTAACGCCAGGTACTTCGCCGCGGGCTCGAGACCTTCTTGTTTGACTGCTATCGCACACGCTTCCGGCAGCCCTGTTAATGCTTCCACGGCGCGCTGCAGGAAGTCGCGGACCTGTCCACCTGACTTGCTGCCCTGGTCAGTCGGCAGCCCCTGGGCCGCGTAACCCAGCAAGAATTCGTAGCATTCTTCCACCGCGTCACAACGGTCGTAGATCTCAGCCAGCATCAGTCAGTCCTCGGCCTTCGATTGGGTTGGCGGTCGGTGGCGACGAAGCAGTCTCGACCTTCCAGCGTTCGGGGTCGTGCTCTTCCAAATAAAAGCCGCGGTCCATCCAGCCGAAGATCATCGATTTCGTGATAGGGAGTTTCTCCGGCCGGAGCCCGAAGTAGACGTGCATCATCACCAGCGCAATCAGTCCCACTCCTGCCAATCCATGCAGCACGTACATCAGGCCCCAGATCATATCGCTGAACAGATAGGGATTCCGAGGGAAAAAGATTGTACGCACGCGAGACATCATGAAAACGCCGGTGACGATTACCGACAGACCACACAGGATTATGACACCGTGGAAGAGTTTGTTTTCCAAGGGATACTTGGCAAATTTTCGCGGCGGCGGCGCGGGCATTCCGAAAAACCGGCGAACCCTTTTCTGTGCATCGTCCACATCAATTCGGTCAGGCCAGATGGACCAGAAATCGAGCCAGAAGGAGGCATGAATGATGTGAAAGAGAATGGAAACGGTTAACACGGCGCCGGCGATCCAATGATAAGTCACCCAATTAAACTGGACGCCGACTTTCGGGAGAAACGCGGTAAACAGCAGCGTGAACATGGAGGCTGCCATGATCCAGTGAAACGCCCTTGCGACCAGCGAGTGCCGCGGAACGCGCTTAGGTATCTGCGCAATGACCTGGGCAGAGGCATCGCCGGCAAACTGTCTTGCCTTGGCGAAATACATGACGTAGATGGCGTGAACAATCAGGAACAGCAAGCCCGCGATCACCGCAACCCAGATCAGGAACCAGGCAATATGGATGGGGACGCTTTGCCCCCACGGATTCGTGGCCCACTCTAAGAAGTCCATGTCGCCTCCTCGACTCCGCTGATAGCGCGTTTCACGAGGTTTCTCATCAGCGGAATCTTGTACGCATTGAACTGCAGTGGAACCGCGCCTTGCACAGCCAGTTTTCCCGCCATCTCGCCAGTTGCCGCGTTCCGCGGCTGGCTCCGAACTGCATCTTCGACTGCCTTCAGCCTTAACGGTCGAGCGGCGGCACCGTTCACTGCGATTCGCATGCGCTCGATCGTGCCGCCCGAGAGAACCATGGCCGAGGCTACGTTGAGCAGCGGGAAGTCCCAAACGTTGCGGTCTCGCACTTTTTCAAAATAGAATTGCGCTCCCGCCCAGGTAGAGGGAATACGAATGGCAGTCAGCAGATCGCCGGGCTGCAGGATGCGCAGCCGGGTAATATCGATCTCAGGACCAACGAAGTAATCTTCGGCATCGACCACGCGCTCACCCTTGGGCGTGCGCAGGACGAACTTGGCATCGAGCGCAATCAGCGCCGGAGCGGTGTCGGAAGGATTCACGGCCACGCAGCGGTCGGCGTGCAAGATGGCATGCTCGCGGTTGCGACCCTCCGGCGTGTCGGCGTAGCAAATGTTGCCGCCGGCGCGGTAGCACGGCCACCCTCCGCGGTAATACCAGCAGCGCGTGTCCTGCGAAACATTGCCGCCGAGAGTTCCCTGGTTGCGAATTTGGGGCGACGCGACCAGTTCGGCAGCCTGCGCCAGCAGATTGTATTTCTGCTTGACGATGGGATGATTCACAACTTCCGTGAGCGTGGTCATGGCGCCGATCTCGATGCCATCACCGGTGGTTCGAACTCCTCGCAGTTCCTCGATTCCACTCAGATCGACTACCGCCTTGGGCTTCCTGATTCGATCCTTGAGCCAGTCGAAACTGTCGAGCCCTCCGGCCAGCACCCACGCATCGGGTGCATGCTGTTCGAGAAGCTTCTGCGCATCGGCCACGGAGCTCGGCTGGTACAACTCGAAAGCCGGCATTACGTCTCGTATGACAGCCATAACTCTCCTTCAAACTCTCGATCAAATGTGCGCTGCGAGCGGAAGCTGCATGGGGCGGCCCGCTTCGAGCGACGTCAGAATCGTGTCGGCGTTCACCGGCGCACGCTGAAAGATCTCGTCTCCGAGCGCATCGGACAGCGCATTCAAAATGGAGGCGCACCCGCCCGCAACCGGCGGCTCGCCGATGCCGCGCGCACCCACCGGCGTCTCGGGATCGGGAATGTCCAACGCGGTCCATTGCATATCAACCGGTACATCCAGGATGGTCGGCGGTTTGTTTTGGTAGAAACGCTTGGAAACCATCTCGCCGTAGTGCGGATCGAAAACCCACTTCTGACCGATGGCATGTCCCATGCCGAGGACCGAACGGCCGAGCACCTGCCCGCCCAGCGCTCGAGGATGGATGACTGTTCCGACATCAGCGGAAGCGAGGAAATCGACGATGTAGTACTTGCCGGTTTCGATGTCGACTTCAATTTCGGCAAAGCTGGCGACGTAGGAAAATGTGGAGCCGTCGCGGGGATAGTTGTCCTTGGCCGCTGCGACCAGACCTTGACCTGCCAACGCCGCCACGGACGCCTTGGTCAATTTATGGACATCGGCGGGGGCTTCGTGGCCATCGTAGATGCCGCCTAGTTGAATCGCGTGTTTCGCAGCCTGCGCCAACGTCATGCCGGCGCCCCCGCCCTTGCGGAAGACACGCTCGCTGGCGACTTCGTATTGCTCCGGTTTGCCGCCAAGCTTTTTCGCCGCGATTTCCTGAAGCTTCTTTCTGGCGTCCATCGCTGCCGCATGCGCCGCCCGTGTCATGGCGTGAGTCGTCTGGCTGCCGCCGGAGACGCAGGTGAAAGGAAGGTTCTTGGTCGTGTTGCCCCACACCACGTCGCATTTTTCCCAGGGCACGCCGAGAACTTCAGCGCCCGCGCGGTGCACGTCGATCACCGACTCCGTTCCCAGGTTGCCGATTCCAGACTGGAAGGTGATACGGCCATCCGGCTTGATGACGAGAAGCCCATCGAATCCGATCGTGCCGCCAACGTAGCAACTCAGCGATACACCGACGCCGCGAACTTTCGTGCCTATCCTTTTCGGAGTGCGCGCGACGCGTTCGCTCCACTTGAATTGCTCCGCGCCGCGGTCGAGAGCTTCCTTGAGGAATGCGCTCGTGGCATACTGCCGTTTCCCCTGCATTGGCGGTCCGAACGGCGCTTTACCTTCCGGGCAGTTGATGCGGCGAATGGCCACCTGGTCGACTCCGAGCTTGCGCGCGGCTTTAGCGATGATGGGCTCGAGGATGACAATGCCCTGCAATCCACCCGGGGCACTCTGCGCACTGCGCGGCGGCGTATTGGTCAGCACGGTCACGCCCCGCCAGCGCATGGCTTGCGGTTGGTACAACAAAGAGACGATGCGGCCCGAGGAAGGAGCATCCCCCACGGCATCGTAGGGACCGTTATCGCAAATCACGAACATGTCGAGAGCTGTAATGCGACCTTCTTTGGAGAAGCCGACTTTCATGCGTCCCTGAAAACTCGGACGGGCGCGTCCGATGAAAGTTTCCTCCTCGCGGCTGATGCGCATCATCACTGGAGCATTCGTTTTTTTGGCCAGCAGCGCAGGGATGATCATCGACACGCCGCCGGTAATCTTGCTGCCGAAGCCCCCTCCGGTGTATTCGCTGATGAAGACAATGTTGTCGGCATTAATGTTCAACCAGCGCGCGATCGCGGGCAGCGTTTGCGCGGTGCTTTGGGTGCCCGTATAAATGTAGACCTTGCCGTTCTGCCAGTAAGCCAGGGCACTGCGGGTCTCCAGGGTCTGATGGCTGGTGTCGGGCGTCACGAAAGTTTCGTCGAGAACCAGAGCCGCATTCTTGAAGCCGGAATCGACATCACCGTACGACCATTCGTCGGGAGTCTTGCCCATCGGAAGACGGCCATGCTTTTCTTCCGCGAAGTCGGCTTCGGTAAATTTGAGTTCAGTCACCACGGGAGTGCCCGGGCCTTGCGGCATCGGTGGCCGTGTCCACACATTGCCATCGGTTCGAGGATTCGGACCGCCCGGCCGCAAGGTGTCGAGCGGATCGATGACGAACGGGAGCGGTTCGAGATCGAGTTCAATTTTCTCGATGGCTTCCGCAGCCATAAGTTCATCGACGGCCGCTACGGCAAGAATCGGTTCGCCTTGATAAACCGGTTCATTGGTGAGGCCGCGTTCGCCCCACTTGCTGGCTTTGATCACGGTTCCATTGTCGGTAAGGGTATCGGCGGGCGCGGGAAGATCGTTCGCGGTGAGAATGGCTTTGACCCCGGGCATGGCTAGGGCTGCGTTGGTGTGGATGCGCTTTACGCGGGCATGCGGCATGGGGCTGAGCAGCAACTTGCAGAACAGCATGCCTTCCGCGCGAAAGTCTTCGGCATATTTTGCCTGGCCGGTAACCTTTGCATACAGATCTGGCGTCGCATAGTTCTTGCCGATTAGCTTGTAGCCGGCTCCGTACTGGCGCTCGGTGGCGCTAGTGGTCTCAACAGTTTTCTTGTTAGCCGTTTTCTGGTTATCCTTCTTCCGGTTATCCAAGATTCGACCTCCGCATATTCTCCGCGCCGCGCATCATCGCGGTGAGAATCTTGTCATAATCCTGGCAGCGGCATAGGTTTCCCGAGATGCCCTGTGCCAATTCCTGGCGTGTGGGATTGGGATTGGTTTTCAGGTATCCCACTGTGCTCATAATGAAGCCAGGCATGCAGAAGGCGCACTGAAAGCCCTGTTCGTCGATGACGCCCTGTTGCACGGGGTGCAAAGTCCCGTCAGCTTTGGCCAGGCCTTCGATGGTCAGGACTTTTCGACCGCGCACCGTGTGGGTGAGCACCGAGCACGAATAATAAGGAACATCGTCGATCAGCACGGTGCACGATCCGCATTCCGCGCGGTCGCATCCCAGCTTGGTGCCGGTGAGGCCAAGCTTGTAGCGCAGGGTCGACGCCAGGGTCTCCTGCTTCATCGCGTCGACGCGCCTCAGCTGACCATTGACGTTGAGGGTAATCAGTCGCTCGCCTACACCCGGCGCCGACTGCTGGCCGTGCAGAAGAGAGGAGGCGCGAAACAGGTAGCTTGCCGAAGAGACTGCTACACCGCTGGTGATAACGCCTTTGATGAAGTTGCGTCTGGAGACGGCTCTGGGGGCGTCTTCTCGAGGCAGGTCTTCTTGAGATAGATCCGGGATCGGCTTGGGACTTGCCTTCTCGATCATACTGGGCTACCTCCTGAAAGATGCAGCCGCTGTAGGGGCTTGCGGGGAAAAAAGGCGCGCGAGCTTTTTACATTTTAGCAGTTGGATTGGCCGCAATAATGCCCCGATTCGGAAATTTACGAATCGTACCGCCAAGAAGAGCGGCGGCGATATGCCGTCAGCGACCATGTCCCGTGCGCACCTTTCCTCGACGCCTTCGAAAAATTATTTATCAGCGGGCGAAGTGGGATTGACGACCATTGCGCTGCCGACGATTTCAATCAGCGAATCACCAGGAATCCATTCCAGAGCCATGCAGGCGCGGGACGGAGCTTTGCCGGGAGAGAAATAGGTTCCGTAGATCTTGTTCAAGGCGTCGTACTGCGCTTTGTGGGCGTCGAACCGCGCCTTGCCGGTGGGCATGGGGATAGTGTCGGCGAGAGGCAGACAGAGAAAGACTTGGAGATGGAGGATGCTGTCCATGGTGCAACCGGCGCGCTCAACCGATTTCTTGAGCGCGTCCATGGTACGGGTGACGTGCTTTTCGAAAGGGTCCGTTACTAGGACGTGATCGTCCTTGGGATAGCCGTCATTGGCACCGGTGCCGGAGAAATAATAGATGCCATCGTGTGTGTGGTTGCCGCCGCCGGAGCGACGAGGCGCCGCTCCGCCAGGTGCGCTGGCGGGCGTGGGTGCGCCAGCAGGAGGAGCCTGCTGAGCGAAGAGTTTTAGAGCGCCGGCTACGAGAGCCGCCATGGCCGTAATCTTGCCCAAGAAGTTGCGTCGAGTATTGATTTCCACGGAATCTCTCCTTCGGATCTGCGGTCGAGAAAATCTCACAGCGAGCCATGATAGCGCAAGGGAGGAGTAGTCCACAGAGGTTGCAGTCTCCAGGGTTCTCTCGGCGAACCAATCTGAATTGACGTTCCGGAGCGTGCGAGGTCTGATACGCTGGGATACGATCAGCAGAGGCGCATGATGCACGGGGATCGAGGCGCGGGATCCGCACAGGGAAAAGGAAAACTATGTTCTCAAACCAGGTATTTTCAAACCAGGCGTTTTCAAAGAAGGCCAACCGCTGGGTTGCAGCTTTTGCGGTTCTGATGATGCTCACCTCCACTGTGGCAGCGAAAACTCGGGTTGCTAAGCAGCCGTTCGGGCATACGCCGGAGGGAACGCCGGTCGAGATCTACACGTTGGCGGACGGCGAGATCGAAGCCCGCATTATGACGTATGGCGGAATCGTCGTTTCCCTGCGCACCCCCGATCGCAACGGAAAACTCGACGACATCGTGCTGGGCTGCAATTCGGTCGAGAAGTATGTGGTGCAGACAGCGCATTTCGGAGGCATCATCGGCCGTTACGCGAATCGCATCGCGCATGGGACTTTTCAGCTCGACGGTAAGACTTATTCCATCCCGAAGAACGACGGCGATAACGCTCTTCACGGGGGGATTCGCGGGTTCGATAAATTGGTCTGGGCGGCCAAGGAAATAAAGGATGGAATCGAGCTTACTTACGTGAGCAAGGATGGAGATCAGGGTTTCCCGGGCAATCTAACCACGACGGTGCGGTACACGTTGAGTGGCAGCTCATTGCGAATCGAGTATTCGGCGACCACCGATAAAGATACGGTCATCAACCTGACCAACCATTCCTATTTCAACCTTGCAGGACAAGGGAACGGGGACATTCTGGGGCACGTGCTGAAGATCGATGCTTCTCGATTTACGCCCGTCGATGCAACGCTGATCCCGACGGGAGAGCTGAAACCGGTGGAAGGGACGCCGTTCGATTTTCGAACGCCACATGTTATTGGAGAGCGGATTGATGCGGACGACGCGCAGTTGCGCCTAGGCCTTGGCTATGACCACAACTTCGTTCTCGATCATCCGGCGGGTCAGTTGGCCGAGGCGGCCGAGGTGTATGAGCCGACTACCGGGCGGATCCTGCGTGTGTCTACGACCGAACCTGGATTGCAGTTTTACACCGGAAACCATCTAGACGGATCGATCACCGGCAAAGAAGGCCGAGTCTACAAGCGGCGATTTGCCCTTTGCCTGGAGACGCAGCATTTTCCCGATTCGCCCAACCACCCGAGCTTTCCTTCGACCGAATTGAAACCGGGACAGAGGTTTCATAGTGTGACAGTATTAGAGTTCAGCGCGGGCTCGCGCTGAGGGGGACCGATCTCTTGGCGTTTCCGAATTAGTACTGGCTTTCGCGCCAGTTCTTCCGCTGCGTCGGGGCGGTCAGCAGATCGACAAACATCTTGTAGAACTTCTCCAGGTCCAGATCATCCTGGACTTCGACTGGCGGCATTTCGATCTTAGGTTTGTCCCGGTCTGTCCAGCTCAAAGCATTGCCATAACCGGCCCCGCGATCCAGATCCACATCCATGAACAGCGTTTCTTTCTTCGTAATCAGGCTCGGATCGAGCCACGCCGCGGCCGCCAGTTCATCCCACAGGTAATTGTAGCTACCACGCAGGCGCGCATATGTGCCGACGTAGCGCGCCACCGGCGTATCTGCCGCCTTTATTCGATTGATCAGGTCCGCAGTCAGTCTCGTCTTCACCGAAATATCCACCGTCGTGCAGACGATTTTCTTCCACGGCGCACGCAGCACCACGTGAGCCGCTTCCGGATCGAACCATAGGTTGAACTCGTGAGTAGGAGTGTTGGCGAACTCAGGGTCGTCAGTCCGCGGATTGAAGCTGCCGCCCATGAACACCAGTTCTTTCGCCAGCTTCGCAAATTCGGGGTCGAGCGAAATGGCAAGAGCCAGGTTGGTCATTGGACCACCTTCATAAATGGTGACTTGGTTCGGAAACTTATGCACCATGCGCAGCAGAAAGTGCGCCGCGTCTTCATCGGCCGGCTTGGTCGTGGGTTTACCCTCCGGCATCTCTCCCAGTTGATCCGCCGGATGATAGAACTTCGGAGTCCACGCCCCCAGCCACGCAACCTCGCCGAATTCCTGTTCCCATCGTTGCGTCTCTTCTCTTCGCCGAACCAGCGGATACTCCGCTCCCGGCACGACCGGAATGTCGGTTCGTCCAATAAGTTCAAGCATGCGCAAAGTGTGTGCCACTTCCGCGTGAAGCCACTGATCGCCGGTCACCACAGTGATGCCCAGAACCTCCGTCTGCGGCGACTGAATCAGCAACAGCATCGATTGCTGATCCGTTCCAGCAGGCCCGGCCGCGTCTTGATCGATGATGATCTTTCGCTTCGTTTGAGCCGAAGTGACAAAGGCACTGAGGAAAAGAACGGCGGCAATGCAACGGATGAGAAATGATTTCATCGTTGTTCTCAACAAATTCTAAAGCAGCGCGGGACGACCGCGTCCTTTGATCTTATCGAGCCCCCCGATTCCCGGGCCAAAACGAAGGGCAGACTGAACGTCGGTCTGCCCTAAACAGAATGCCGGTCCGGCTTCAGAAGTTCAGCCGCAGGGCAAATTGAATGAGCCGCGGATTGTTCACCTGCTGGTTGAGCACCGAAAAATTGCTTGGGTTCGCCACGTTGACGTCCAGCAGTCCGATGCCTGAAAGACCGCCGATAAAGAACTGGGGATGGTTGAACAGATTGAAGAACTCAGCCCGGAATTGCAGCTTCATGGCCTCGCGGAACGGGAGCGGAAAGTCCTTAATGACTGAAAAATCCGTGTTCACGAAACGCGGCCCGTACGCCGGAGCCCGAGGAGCCGTGCCGATCTCTCCTCCGATTGCATGAGCGAATGCGCACGGATTCAACCAGTTTTGAATGGTGTGAACCTGGGTGGGGCAATCCGTCTGGCCGCCTTCGTTGCCGCCGCTGTTGGGGTCGCCGACCAGGACCGGGCGATTGAGGCTCAAGAAGTCGTAGTTCAAATATTGTCCGGTGTTGCCTGGGTTCGGGGCCGCGCCGAAGGTTGGGCCGGTGTTCGCGCTGTCAACCACGAATAGCGGGAAGCCCGACTGAGCGCGCTCGATCAGGTTGATCTCCCAGTTACCTAGAATCGTATTGGTAGTGCTGCTCCAGTTGCTGCCGAAGTGTTTGCCTTTCCCGAAGGGCAGATCGTAAAGAACGCTCGCCGTAAAGGTATTGTTCAGGTTCAATTGCGACAAGCCCCAGTCCAGTTTCTGGGTTCCGGGCAGAGGCCAGAAGATCGCGCCCGCATTCGTGCCCAGCCCGTCGGTCAAACCAGAGTCGAAGTTGCGGGCATAGGTGTAACCGAGCAGTGCGTAGACGCCGTGGCGCGCGCTCTTGGTTTCTGCTTTGATTTGCAACGAATCGTAGCGTGCTGCTCCCACGCTGTTGTTGCTGTCGACCACCTGAAACGGGTTATTGGGAATAATCAGATTGCGGCCGCAGCCCAAAGTGTAGCCCTGAACTGTGAATCCGGTGCCGGGACAGGCCAGGGGCGAGCCGATATTTTCATTCACCTGGCTGACCAGAATGTGCGCGCTGCGCGAGCCTGCGTAACCGGCCGTCAGAACTATGTTGCCTGGCAGCTGCCGCTCGACATTAAGGTTGAATTGCTGCACGATGCCCTGCTTGAAATCGCGATTCATCGACTGCAGCGTGCCGGTGTAGTTGTCGGGGTTCACCGGAGCGTTATAAATAAATCCGCCCGGCACCGCCAAAGTGGAAGGCGCCTGGGCTGCGCTTAGCAGGAAGCCATCCGAAAGCGAGCCAAAAGGGCTGCCGAAGGCGTAGGAAAAAGTCGGTGGATCAACTTCCGCATAGTAGGGTGGATTTTGCCACAATCCCTGGCCGCCCTGGTTCCATGCCGAGTCGTGGAAGATCGCATAGCCGAGGCGAATGGCCGTGCTCTGGCTACCCATCGGCTTCCACGCTAGACCGATTCGCGGCTCGAAAGCTGTTTTGTCAAACTGAATGCCCAGGCGTCCGTCCGAAGTGGTGCATGCGAAAGGTAGAATCGCGGGTGCGCAACCCCCCGGGCTGCCTTTTGGGACGAACCACGTGAGAGATGCGACATCGAAGTTCGCCTGCCGGTTCTCGACTTCCGTTTCGGGTGTAACCAGCGCCCACGCTAAGCCTAAGGTGACGGTGAGGTTATTGGTGACGCGCCAGTTGTCCTGCACAAACGGGCGAACGAGTTTCCAGCGCCGGCCCACAGTTGCTCCTAGGAAAGTCTGGTCGTGCGCAGCAAAGACTCCGATCTCACCTACTAGTACATCCGCCACATCGTCACCCGTGAAAGCTCCGCTTTCCGAGATAAGGCCGTCCTGCGAAGCGTTGTTGCGGACGTTCATTTCATTGGCGCGATAGACGACGCCGAAGCGGATCTCATGCTTGCCGCGAATCAGATCTAACGTGTCGGAAACCGAGTATACGTTCGTCCCACCCTGGTAGGGGGCATAGCCGCGATCGCCCACCGAAAAGTATGACGTCATGGCAAACGACGTCATGCCGCAGCCGACGCAGTCGTTGCTCGCCTGGTTCAGGCTGGCGGGATAGCCGGTATAGGCGTCGCACTTGCCGCCCAGGTTGGCGCCGGGAATTCCGATGATTGAAGCCTCGCATGTCCCGGTTCCGAAAGAAAGAATGTGGTTGAAAATCCGGTTGAAACCAGCGTTGAACTGGTTGATCGTGTTTGGCGAAAAAACATGGGTTTCTGACAGCGCCAGGTTGCGCCCGTGGTTGTTGATGAACTGATTGCTGCCGAAGGCCGTAGACTCCGACCACGTCGGCGAACCACCTGGGATGAAGTTGGTTGCCTGATCGTAGCTGAAGCGCGCGAAGGCCGAATCCGCGCTCGAAAAATTGTGATCGAGACGAACGTCCCATGTGCCTTCGTTAAGTTTTCGGGTGAGCTGATCAGCGTAGTTGAAGCCGCTGGAGCCTGTGGCGTTGGGTGTGGGGTAGAGCGCAACTACTTTCGCGCCGATCGGGTTGACCATGGCCGCCGGAATGATGTCGCAGTTGGTTCCCGAGGTCTGTGATCCATCGGGATTCACGGGGGCGGGAACCAGAGTACCGCCCACGGTGTTGCACTGCAGCGGTGAAAACGTGAAGGGGTCGTTGATAAAGGGAAAGGTTTTCGGATTTAAGAATGGATCGTCGCTGTAGTCGTAGTTGCCGTTGGCGTCCGGCGTCACCATGTTGTGTGTTGGAACGTAACCTGGATACGTCACACCTTGACGTTGCATCTTGGCCTGATAATCCACGAAGAAAAACGTCTTGTCCTTCTGGATCGGACCACCGAACGATCCGCCAAACTGGTTCAGGTTGAACTTCTGCGGCGCCTGCGTGAAGTATTGATCTGTATTGAGCTTCGTGTTGCGGAAGAACTCAAACAGCGATCCGTGCCATTGATTCGATCCCGACTTTGTCGTGACCAGCACCGTTGGGCCTGCGCGCTCTCCATACTCTGCCGAGTAGTTATATGTTAGAACCTTGAACTCCTGGATATCGTCAATCGAAGAGAAGATTGCAATCCCGCCTTCATCCAGTTGATTGTTATCGTTGCCGTCGAGCAGCCAGTCGGTGCTTTGCTCGCGCGAGCCGCCGACCGAAAGCGAGAACGTTCCGCGCGTGGAAGCTTCGCTGCTGGGCGCGCCGTTGAAAAAGCTTTGCGGGTTGGTCGATGCCGTCGTTCCCGGCGTAAGGGTCGCCAGTTGCACGAAGTTGCGGCCGTTCAGGGGAAGGTCGGCGACTTCTTCGGAGGTGATGACCTGGCCCAGCGTCGGATTCGCAGTCTCTACCGCGACCTCCGTAGCACTGACTTGAACGGTCGAGGAGACAGACGCCGGCAGAAGGCTGAAATCCACCTCGCGATGCTCGTCGACTTGCAGCCGAATGTCCTTCTGCTCGGCGGGCTGGAATCCTTGCGACTCCACGTGAATCGTGTAGAACGCGACCGGCAGCAACGGGATCAGGTAATATCCGTCTTCGTTGGTCTTGGCTTCGCGGGAAATGCCTGTGCCTTCCGATGTGACCTTCACCGTCGCGCCCGTGACCACCGCGCCCGCCTTGTCGGAAACGGTGCCGGAAAAACTACCGCTGGCCTGGCCGTACAGGAGCGGACAAGCGGAAGCCGCAAGTGAAAAAACAATCGCAACCAACAGTGTCTTTCTATTCAACATTCCTGCCCCTTTTCGGCGGACCCGCGCCGAATGACGAAGTGACTTTCCGTTTGGCAATTGACCGGGAGATCGTTGGACCGTAGAACGGCCTTATAAATGGCATCTCCTTCCGAAGTCAAGACTTTTCGGAAGCAGAAAAAAATTCGCACCCGCGTCTTCTACCGTTTTTGCGCGGAAAGATACCTGCGAGACATCGCTGAGAAATCTCCACCAATGGACCGACGTTCGAGATGACAACCAGACCGCGAACCATTTCACGCCCGAATCGTCCACTCTTCATCAAAACGCGCGCGATCATAAAAAGATTTTTGGGTTCCGATGCCCGTCGTTGACAGTCCAGCGTACAGATTGGCACGCCGCACCGCTTCTAGCTCCGGCAATCCCTCGGCTAGGAAAACGGCGAAACTCCCGATGAATGCGTCTCCTGCGCCGGTGCTGTCGATGCTTTTCACCACAAAGGGAGGAATATGTTCGCTCACTCCGCGTGCCGCGAGCAGCGAGCCGTTCGCTCCCAAGGTAACGATGACTCGGCCAATACCGCCTGCCACCAGGTTCTCAGCGCACTTCTTCGCGTCTTCCACACTCCGTACTGCGACCCCGGTAATCGTTTCGGCCTCACTCTCATTCGGAATGAAATAATCAAGGTCGGCCAGGGCGCGCATGTCGACGGACTGACCGGGCGCCGGGTTAAGAATGCACCGAATGCCACTCCTGCGCGCGAACGCGACCGTGTAATACACGGTTTCCAGCGGGATTTCAAACTGGAGGACGATGCAATCGACGGTCTTCAACATCTCAGCTGACGCCTCGACATCCGCCGGCTTCAACGCGTCGTTGGCCCCTTTCACCACCAGAATGCGGTTTTGTCCGTTGGGCTCGACGAAGATCGGCGCCACGCCGCTGGAGAGTCCCTCAACTTGCTTCACATGGGTTGCGTCGATGCCAAGCTTCTTAAAGTTGTCGATGGTAGCCGGACCGAACAGGTCGTCGCCAACTCGAGCCACCATGAACACATCTGCACCGCAAAGACGAGCCGCCACTGCCTGATTCGCGCCTTTGCCACCGAATCCGAGATCGAACTTCTGGCCGAAGATGGTCTCCCCCGGCTTGGGAAACCGGTCCGTGAATGTTGTCAGATCGATGTTGGCACTTCCAACCACCGCAATGCGAGGGCGCCGACGCATGGTTTTCCTGAGAGAACCTGAGAACGCCGAGTCTATTTGCCGCCTTTGATTGTGTCAACGGAGCGGCGCGGCCTGCACCCACGACCGCCATGCTCACTTGTGGCGCGCCTATAAAAAAGAGTACAGTTACACGCTTTGCGCTCGTCGCAACACTCCTAAGGAGGACCGGATGTTCACGCCTTCGACTTTGAGCATTGCGCTGTTGATGATGATCACGAGCGCCGTTTGCTGGGGTTCGTGGGCCAACACCTATAAAGGCGTGAAGGGCTATCGTTTCGAACTTTTCTACTGGGACTACGCGGTCGGCATCTTCGTGATCTCACTCGTACTTGCTTTCACGATGGGCAGTGCCGGGCATGATTCCGCCAGCTTTCTGAACAACGTCCGCTCGGCAGACACTTCAAACATTATTAACGCGCTCATTGGCGGTGCGCTGTTCAATCTCGCTAATCTCTTGCTGGTGGCCGCGATAGACATGGCCGGACTCGCCGTCGCATTCCCCATTTCAATCGGCATCGCCCTGGTGGTCGGAACTGTATTGAGTTACGCCCTTCAACCAAAGGGAAACGCTGTTTCGCTCGCGCTCGGAGTAGCGTGCGCGTTTATTGCCGTGCTCTTGGATGGCAAAGCCTACGGTAGTCTCGCGTCTGCGGGACGGTCCGTCTCGAAAAAAAGCCTCATCACATGTGTAGTGTCAGGGATTCTGATGGGCTTGTGGGCTCCGTTCATGACTCACGCCATGACTCGCGGCAACCCATTGGGACCCTATAGCGCAGCCGTGTTCCTGACCCTCGGAGCATTGCTTTCCTGTTTTATCTGGAACATTTATTTCATGAAGCATCCGCTGGTAGGAGAGCCAGTAAGCTTCGCTGGATTTTTCAGCGGGCCTGCTTGGGGCCATCTGCTGGGCCTTTTCGGCGGATTCATCTGGGGCATTGGCACGGTTTTCAATCTAGTAGCCGCAAGCTTCACCGGCGTTGCGATCTCCTATGCCATCGGCCAGTCTGCTCCCATGGTTGCCGCGCTCTGGGGAATTCTCGCGTGGAAGGAATTCGAAAACTCAGGACCACGGGCCAAAATCTACCTGGGACTGATGTTCATCTTCTATGGGCTGGCAATTTTCCTGGTCGCACGCGCCAACGGTTAGGTGGCATTATTTCCCTTTGATTCTGCCGACGAACAGTTCCAGGAAACGGTCGGCATCGGAAGCCAGGTAGACACGCGCGTTCGGTTTGAGAGGGATAACGCCCTCGATCTCGTAGTGGTCGCCATGCAATACGTTTTTCTCGTTCGAGCCCATGCGGTTCGCCACGGTTTCTCCGCGCGTAAACTCACCTTTGGTTTCCACATCGACATGCATTTCTTTGAGTATTCCGAGAGTTGGATCCAGAGCAATCCCCACCGCCAGCGGGTCATACATTGCCGCCCCGCTGTATCCGCTCTTCTCGCTGCGGGTCAAATAAAAATCGGCGACCTTCGCGATAAAGTCGCTCTGTGGCCCGTGCGACGACTGCAGCTCTGCCAGATACTTCCGCGTAATTAAGGTTCGCTCGCCTACATCAGACCCCACCATCGTCACCATCCAACCGGCATTAAACACAATTTGCGCGGCCTCGGGGTCGTTATAGATGTTTGCTTCCGCCGCGCCGTTCACATTGCCACCGGAGATCGAACCGCCCATGATGACGATATCCTTGACCAGAGCCGCAATCGAAGGATCCTTTGAAACTGCGAGCGCGATATTAGTCAGCGGGCCAATCGGAATTAGTGTGATCTCATGCGGATATTTGTGGATCATCTCGATGATGAGATCCGGACCAAACCGGGGATCCGGCTTGCATTTCGAAGCAGGCAGTTCGACGTTCGCCAGGCCATTCTTGCCGTGCCAGAACTGCGCGGTGATCAATTTCTGGTTGAGCGGATGTTGCGCTCCGCCGGCGACCAGAACGTCGCAGCGCCCCGCCAGCGAAACGATCTTCAGCGCGTTCTCCAGTCCCTGCCACGCTTCCACGTTGCCGGGCACAACCGTCAGCGCTTCTACCTTGAACTCTGGAGAATTCAAAGCCAGGATGATGGCCATGGCATCGTCAGTGCCCGGATCAGTGTCAATAATCACGCGCCTCGGCGCAGCCTGCGAAAACACATTGGTCAGCGAAGCAAGAACGAAGAACGAAATCAAAATGGATGCATTGTGGAGTTGCTTCAAAGGAAAGTTCCTTTCTCGAAAACGCGGCGGGGCTATAGCAGCATGCCCGCAATGGATGCCGACATCAGGTTGGCCATTGTTCCCGCCAGCATCGCCCGAATCCCGAGGCGCGCCAGTTCGCTCTTCTTGTTCGGCGCCAGCGCCCCAATCCCGCCAATCTGAATCCCGATGGAACTGAGATTCGCGAACCCGCACAGGGCGAACGTGGCAATAGTAAAGGACCGCGGATCAAGCGCCGCCTTCTGCGGTCCGAGCATGGAGAAGGCAACCAGTTCGTTCAGCACCATGCGCGTGCCCAGCAGGTTTCCGATGGCCGCACAATCGCGCCAGGGAATTCCGATCACCCATGCCACCGGCGAGAACAGCACTCCCAGAACGCTTTCAAGGCTCGTGGGAAACCAGGAAACATGGTGGTGAATGCCGCCGAAAATCCCGTCAAGCAAGGCCACCAGCGCTAGAAATGCGATCAGCATTGCACCAATATTGAGCGCCATGTGAAGGCCGTCTCCCGTGCCCCGGGCAATGGCGCCAAGCAGATTTTCCCGGTGCTCTTTTTTGGTCTCTTCCTCGCTCATCACCACCCGACCCGCGGTCTTCGGCTGCTCGGTTTCAGGTACCAACATCTTCGAGACCAGGATCGTTCCGGGCGCGGTCATGATTACGGCGCTCAGTATGTGCCGCGGCTCCGCTCCAAAAGCGAAATATGCAGCCATGATCGATCCCGAAACGTGCGCCATGCCGCTGGTCATCACGGTCATCAGTTCCGAGTGCGTGAGCTCGGGTAGAAATGGGCGGATGGTCACCGGCGCTTCCGTCTGCCCCATGAATATGCTGGCGGCAACATTTAAGGATTCGGCGCCGCTCGTGCCCATGATGCGAATCATGACCCAGGCGGCAACACGGATGACCATCTGCATGATGCCGTAGTGATACAGGATCGCGAACAACGCACAGATGAAGATGACCGTGGGCAAGACCTGAAAGGCGAAGATAAAGCCGATGTTCGAACCCTGTTTGCCAAGCGGGCCAAAGACAAACTCCGAGCCCACGAACGCGTAACTCAAAACGCGGTTGGCAGCATCGCCTGCGGCCTGGAACATGCGCCGGCCAACGTCCACGCGCAGCACAAAAATCGCGAACACGATCTGCAGGCCGAGTCCCCATATGACCGTCTTCAGGCGAATGGCGCGGCGATTCGTGGAGAACGCGTAAGCCAGCACCAGCATGGTGACAAGGCCGAGGATTCCAGTGTAGCGTCCCATCAGTTTTTCTCTCCAGACTTCTGGATCACGCGATGGATCAACGGCCTTTTCTCACGCACCGGCGAATCGACAATCTGATAACTCTTTTCCAGCAGTTGCCGCGCACGAGCCGCGCGCGCCTCTGCATTGTAGTAGATCGTTGCCAGCGCCTCGCCCACGGAAACCGCGTCGCCAACTTTTTTATGCAGCACGATTCCCACCGCGGGATCAACCGAATCCTCTTTCCGTTCGCGGCCACCACCGAGAATCACGCATGCTGTTCCCAACTGCTCGCACTGCAGAGACGCAAGATATCCCGTCTTCGGGCTCGAAACAATCATCGTATGCTGCGCTTGGGGCAGCTTTTTCGGATCGTCGATCGCCCGCGGATCTCCGCCCTGCAATTCAACCATCTGCCGAAACTTGTCGAGAACTTTGCCGGAAGCGATCAGTTTCTCGCTGTGCTTTTTCCCCTGCGTGACTGTATCAGCAACTCCACCCAGATGCAGCATCCAACCCGCCAGCTCGAAGCAGAGTTCCCGCAAATCTTCCGGTCCTTCCCCGCGCAGAAGCTCCACCACTTCGACCACTTCAAGTGCATTGCCAATCATGCAGCCCAGCGGCTGATCCATGTCCGTGATCAGCGCCACCACTTGTTTGCCCATGCGCTCGCCGGTTTCAACCATGAGTTCCGCAAGAAACGCTGCATCCTTTTCACTCTTCATGAATGCCCCGGACCCGGTCTTCACATCGAGCACGAGTGCATCAATGCCCTCTGCCATCTTTTTGCTCATGATGGACGCGCAGATAAGATAGGGGCTTTCCACGGTACCGGTCACATCGCGCAGCGCGTACAGCTTGCGATCCGCCGGAGCGATCTCGGCCGTCTGCCCGATCATGGCGCAGCCGCAGGTTTCGAGCACGCGCCGAAATTTCTCCACTGGAAGATTCACATTAAAGCCGGGAATCGACTCAAGCTTGTCGAGGGTGCCTCCGGTATGCCCCAAGCCGCGCCCGCTGATCATTGGAACCGCTACTCCCGCGGCAGCTGCGAGCGGCGCCAGCACAAGCGAAGTCTTGTCGCCCACGCCGCCCGTAGAGTGCTTGTCAACTTTCTTCGCTGGCAGCGAAGAAAAATCGAGCAACTCGCCAGACCGCAGCATCGCATCGGTCAGCGCAGCGGTCTCAGCCCGCGTCATACCCCGCAGTACAACCGCCATCAACCACGCCGAAACCTGATAGTCGGGAATGTCGCCGCGGGTGTAAGCGTTCACCATCGATTCGACTTCACACCGCGACAGTTCGCCGCCATCCCGCTTCTTGCGAATCACATCGATGGCGCGGAAAGTCGGCGTTAGAGCTGGAGTCGGATTCACTGGAGGCGGAATCCCTCCGGCAGCAGTTCGGTGATGTGGGCGTGTTTGGGGCCATCAGCCCCCTGGAAGAAGATCGTTGCGTCGGGACCGAACTCATAAATAACTTGACGGCATGCACCGCAGGGCGAGCAGGGCACACCCTGGTCGTTGACTACCGAAAGCGCGCGTATCTCGATCTTTGGTCCAAGCTGTGCAACCGCCGAGAAAATCGCCGTGCGCTCGGCGCAGTTGGTCATTCCATAGGAGGCATTCTCCACATTGCAACCGGAAAATATTTTTCCGTTTGAAAGAAGGATAGCCGCCCCAACCCGGAATTTCGAGTAGGGCGCATAAGCATTCTTCATAGCTTTGGTCGCGGACCGCAGCAGCCTTGCCGCTACGTCAGGGTTCAGCTTTTTCTCGCGCATAGGAGAGAGCTTTCACAGCACGCGGCGAAAGCGAGGGTCATTGTAAACCCTGGCCCAACAATTCATTGTTTTTTCTAGGAGAGGTTCGAATCGAATTTTCAGATAGCCAGCAACGCGAGACTCGCGTTGCAAGATTTCCTGCCGTACAATTACAGCGCGACGACCCGTTCGTGGCTCTAGTCCCGTGCTGCGAACCGAGGCGAATTCCCGTGCCGGCAGATCACAACCATCCCGGAGCAGCTCAAGAAATGGCGCATAAGACTGGCGTCCACCAGCCTAATCCGGAATCTTCCATCGCGATCCTCGGCGGACGTCCCCTCCTGCCCAATTCTGGAATTCCGCTCGACTTGAACTGGATCCAGGAGGTTCGTGTGAACACCAGCGCAGTGGAACGCCGCGCCCAGAGCCAAGTAGCGCGCAGGACGGTAAAGAAGGAATGGCAGGCCGCGTGGCTTCTGCGCGCGATCACCTGCATGGACCTGACAACGCTTTCGGGCGATGACACCGACGACCGCGTGCGCCGCCTGTGCGCGAAAGCGCGCCGGCCGCTGCAGCAGGATCTTGTGAGCGAGCTGGAAATCGAGGAACTCGATGTGAAGGTCGCCGCCGTCTGCGTCTATCACGTCTTCATCGAAACCGCGCTGCACGCCCTGGAAGGCAGCGGCATCCGCGTCGCAGCAGTCTCCACTGGCTTCCCCGCTGGTCTATCGCCGCTGGCTGAGCGGGTCGCGGAGATTGGCCGGTCGGTCGAGGCTGGCGCCCAAGAGATTGACGTTGTGATCACTCGCGGGCTGGTGTTTGGCGGACGATGGCAGGCGCTGTATGACGAAATTGCAGCTTTCAAACAAGCCTGTGGCGCCGCTCACATGAAGGTCATCCTCGGTGCCGGCGACCTGCTCACTCTGCGCAACGTCGCGCGCGCCAGCGTCGTAGCCATGATGGCGGGAGCCGATTTCATCAAGACCTCAACCGGCAAAGAACCTACCAACGCCACGCTGCCGGTGGGCTTGGTGATGACTCGTGCCATCCGCGAGTACGCCCAGCAAACCGGCATGGCTGTAGGTTTCAAAGCGGCCGGCGGCATTCGGACGGCAAAGCAGTCGACCGACTGGCTGGCCATGATGAAAGAAGAACTCGGGCAGCCGTGGATGCGCGCCGAGCTGTTTCGTTTCGGCGCGAGTGGGTTATTGGGAGACATCGAGCGGCAACTGGAACACCACGCGACCGGACGTTATTCGGCGGAATATCGGCATCCCATAGCATAGGTGCCGGCCGCTGTTGCTTTTAAGAAAAGTGGAATCGAGTCAATCGAAAAATGAGCATCGCTGAAAAATTTCTGACGATGGAGTACGGTCCCGCTCCCGAAGATCCCAAAGAGGCGCAAGCATGGCTGGAGCGCCACGGCCATCGTTTCGGGCATTTCATCAACGGCGCGTGGCAGGCGCCAGCCGCGGGAGAATATTTCGAGACGATCGATCCTTCCAACGGAGAGAAACTAGCCTCCGTCGCTCAAGGTTCTTCGGCAGACATCGACACCGCCGTGCAAGCAGCACGCGCAGCATACCCCAAGTGGCTAGCGCTCACCCCGCACATCCGGGCGCGTTACCTGTATTCTCTGGCACGATTAGTGCAGAAACACTCGCGTCTTCTCGCTGTTCTGGAAACCATGGACAATGGCAAGCCCATCCGCGAGAGTCGTGACATCGATATTCCGCTGGTAGCGCGGCATTTTTACTATCACGCCGGTTGGGCGCAAATTCTCGACCAGGAATTTCCGGAGTACGAACCTTGCGGCGTCGTAGGGCAGATCATTCCGTGGAATTTTCCTTTGCTGATGGCTGCGTGGAAAATTGCTCCGGCCCTCGCCACCGGAAACACGCTCGTGTTGAAGCCCGCGGAATTTACTCCTCTCACGGCACTCGCCTTCGCTGAACTCTGTCATGAAGCGGGGTTGCCCGCCGGAGTCGTCAACATCGTCACTGGAGACGGCTCGACCGGCGAAGCCCTGATGAAACATCCCGACGTAGACAAAATTGCCTTCACTGGTTCCACCGAAGTTGGGCGCGCGATTCGCAGTGCCACCGCCGCGACTTCCAAGCGCCTGTCGCTTGAACTCGGAGGAAAGTCTCCGTTCATCATCTTTGACGATGCTGACCTCGATAGCGCCGTCGAGGGATTAGTCGATGGAATCTGGTTCAATCAAGGGCAGGTATGCTGTGCGGGCTCGCGCCTTCTGATGCACGAAAGCATTGCTGAGAATTTGCTCGCCAAGATTCGGGACCGCATGAGCACGCTGCGCATTGGCCTTCCTCTCGACAAAGCAATCGACATCGGTGCGATCGTGGCGCGCGTGCAACTGGACCGCATCGAGCGCATCGTCGGCCAAGGGATCGCCGAAGGCGCGACCTGCTGGCAGCCGCAGATTGTCTTGCCGTCGCGCGGCTTTTATTATCCGCCCACGCTGTTGAGCAACGTGCACCCCACGTCGGTCGTCGCGCAGCAGGAGATCTTCGGGCCTGTGCTCGCCGTCATGACATTCCGCACTCCGAAAGAAGCGGTTGAGTTGGCCAACAACACGGTCTATGGCCTGGCAGCGTGCATTTGGAGCGAGAACATCAACGTCGCCTTGCACGTGGCCGCGCAACTCAAAGCCGGCGTGGTCTGGGTAAACTGCACGAATCTCTTCGATGCTTCCTGCGGCTTCGGCGGATACCGCGAGAGTGGATACGGACGCGAAGGCGGCAAGGAAGGCCTGCTGGAATATTTGCAGCCGACATGGTTCAAGAACGCTCCCAAATTGCCCGCCGCCCAACAACTCACACCTCCGCCCGCAGAACAAGAGCCGACGAGCGGCACTCCCGCCATCGATCGCACCATCAAACTCTACATTGGCGGCAAGCAGGTGCGTCCAGATTCCGGCTACAGCATGGAGGTGCGTTCCCTCGACGGACATTTGCTGGGCGAGGCCTCGCTCGGCAACCGCAAAGACGTTCGCAATGCGGTCGAGGCGGCCCGCAAGGCGGAGGCATGGGCGAAAGCCGCCGCGCACAACCGTGCGCAGGTTCTTTACTACTGCGCCGAGAATCTTTCGCAACGTCGCGACGAAATTATCCGCAGCTTGACCGCGGTCGTCGACGCAAAGCAAGCCGCGGCCGAACTCGATCTCAGTATCGAACGCATTTTCTCCTACGCAGCCTGGGCCGACAAGTTCGACGGAGCCGTCCACAATCCTCCATTCCGCAGCATTGCAATTGCCATGAACGAGCCGCTCGGAACCATCGGGATCGTCTGCCCCACAGAGGCGCCGCTCCTCGGTTTTCTTTCACTCGTCCTGCCGGCGGTCGCGATGGGTAATACCGTGGTTGCGGTCCCTTCCGAGGCATACCCGCTCATCACCGCGGACCTCTATCAACTCTTCGACACTAGCGATCTACCGGGTGGAGTGGTGAACATCGTCACGGGATATACCTCGCAGCTTCTAAAAACTCTCGCCGAGCACGACGATGTCGACGCCATCTGGTCCTTCGTCGACGAAGCCAGCGCCGCTGCCGCAAAAGCCATGTCAGTCGGCAATCTAAAGCAGGTCTGGACCAACGAGGGCCGTGCCATCGACTGGTTCAATCCAAAGCTGGCCGAAGGACGTTGGTTTCTCGAGCATGCCACGCAGGTAAAGAACATCTGGGTTCCGTACGGCGAATGATCTGCGGACAATAATCTGCCGAGAATGATCTCGAATCGGAATTGCTTTTGTTCCGTCTCCGGACTAGCATATCTCGGTCGTTTCTTCTCCGCCCGGCATCTTTGGCATCCCGTCATGCCAATTCGTGTTCGATCTACGTGCTGATCTAAGGAGGAAGTATGGGCATCGCAGTGTCACCACAGATTCATCCCAAGGTCGCGGAGTTCCTCGAGAAGCCGCGCAAAATGTTGATCAACGGTCAATGGGTAAGCTCGATTTCCGGCAAGACTTTTCCAACCTACAATCCCTCCACCGGTGAAGTTCTGGCGCAGGTGGCGGAAGGCGATCGTGAAGATATTGAACAAGCCGTGAAGGCCGCGCGCAAAGCCTTCGACCACGGTCCGTGGCGGCGATTAACCTCGTCCGAACGCGGACGCATGATCTGGAAGCTGGCCGATTTATTGGAACAGCACACCGAAGAATTCGCGTACCTCGAGAGCCTTGACAACGGCAAGCCTCTCACCATTGCGCGCGCCGCCGACGTTCCGCTGGCCGTCGACTTGTTCCGCTACATGGCCGGCTGGACCACTAAGATTGAAGGCAACACGATTCCGATCTCGGTGCCATACACGCCGGGAGCCAAGTATCTCGCCTACACGTTGCGCGAGCCCGTCGGAGTGGCAGGCCAGATCATTCCCTGGAATTTTCCTCTGCTGATGGCCGCGTGGAAACTGGGCCCGGCTCTGGCTTGCGGCTGCACTGTAGTGTTGAAGCCGGCAGAGCAAACGCCGCTTTCAGCGTTGCGTCTCGGCGAACTGGTTGCCGAGGCTGGCTTTCCTGAAGGTGTGGTGAATATCGTCCCGGGCTACGGCGAGACTGCGGGCGCCGCGCTGGCGGCTCATCCCGACGTCGACAAGATTGCGTTCACCGGTTCCACCGAAGTTGGCAAGCTGATCGTCCACGCCGCGACCGGCAACTTGAAGAAGGTGTCGCTCGAGCTTGGCGGCAAATCTCCGAACGTCGTGTACAAGGACGCTGATCTCGACGCGGCCATCGCTGGGGCCGCGAGCGCGATCTTTTTCAATCACGGTCAGTGTTGCTGTGCCGGATCGCGCCTCTACGTCGAGAAGGCGATCTTTGACCGCGTTGTGGAAGGCGTCGCCGAAGAGGCGAAGAAAATTAATATCGGCTCTGGCCTCGATCCCCAGACGAGCATGGGACCGCTCGTATCCGAAGAACAGCTAAACCGCGTCTGCGGTTATCTCGAGGCCGGCTTCTCGGAAGGCGCCAAAGCGGTCACTGGCGGCCACAAGAAAGGTGACAGAGGTTATTTCGTCGAGCCCACCGTTCTTGTGAACACTCGCGAAGACATGAAAGTCGTGCGGGAAGAAATCTTCGGGCCCGTGGTGACGGCCATGCCGTTCGACGATCCCGAGGAAATTCTGCCGCGTGCCAACAACAGCGAATACGGCCTGGCTGCCGCCGTCTGGACCAGGGACATCAGCAAGGCCCACCGCACCGCCGAACTTCTGCGCGCCGGCACGGTGTGGATCAACTGCTACAACATCTTCGACGCGTCTCTCCCTTTCGGAGGATACAAACAATCCGGATGGGGCCGCGAAATGGGGCACGATGTTCTAAACAATTACACGCAAACCAAGGCGATCTGCACTAAATTGGCGTAGCGGATCGTTCCAATAAATAAGGACGGCGGATCCACCGCCGTCCTTTTATTTTCCAGTGCTCGGTCGTTCGCCGTTACTTTTCCATCAGCAGAACCTTCTCCGCATTATCAACCTCGGTCAACTTTACTTCGATCACTTCGTTCATCGTGGTCTGGACATTGCGGCCGACAAAGCTGGCCTCGACCGGTATCTCCCGATGTCCGCGGTCGATCAGCACGCACAGCTGCACGCGTCGCGGCCTGCCGTGCGAAAACAGCGCATCCAGCGCAGCCCGGGTCGTGCGCCCGGTAAAGAGAACATCGTCGACCAGCACAATATTTTTATCCTCAATCGAAAACCCGATTTCTTTCTCCTGCACCACTGGTTTGGGTCCGAGTGTAGAAAGATCGTCGCGATAGAAAGTGATGTCCAACGTGCCGACCGGGACTTTGGCATTCTCGATGCGCGTGATGATCTTGCCCAGTCGCTCCGCGATCGGGACACCGCGGCGGCGAATCCCAACCAGCCCCAAGCCTTCGATGCCGCCATTTTTTTCGACAATCTCATACGCCAGTCGCACCAGCGTGCGTTCGATTTCTGATGCCGACATAAGCTGCGACTTCTGGCGCAGACCCGTCTTGCGGGAAGGAGCTTTTGAATTCATCGTTGCGCGTACCTCACAGAATAACGGCTTCCAAACTGTATTCAACGCAGAGTCAGAGGTCAAGCGGCAACCACCGCCTTGATTAGATGCAACTCATGAATAGAAATAGAATGGCTGGAAAGAATCAGGCATCGCGGTGTTCGCTGGACACCACATCAGCGACGACGACCTGCTCTCTAGCGCCTCCACTCTGCACTCGCACCGTTCGCGTCAGCACCCCGTTATCCTTTTGCAGAGCCTGCAGCGTAATCGCGTGTGGAGTGGAAGTCGCGCCATCGCCAGGCAGAATTCCCACGCCCTGATTCCGCCCTCCCGTCTTTGCGCGATAGAGCGCTGTGTCCGCGAGTTCAATGATCTCTTCGGCGCAAACTGCCTCGTAGGCTCCGCGGCTCCAGGGGAAGGGAGCCCATCCCACGGAGCAGGTCTTCCGCACTCGAACCCCATGTCCGAGATCAAACGCCTCTGATGACATGATCTCCAAAACGCGCTCGCAGAAAGCGGGCGTGCCGGTCGGATCCGCCGAGCGCGACATAATCAGGAATTCCTCTCCACCCCAGCGCACCAGTACGTCCGATTTGCGGACCACCCCACTCAGGCGCTCCGCCACTCGCTGAAGCAGGCGATCGCCGGCAGGATGCCCATGACGATCGTTTACTTCTTTGAAAAAGTCCACGTCCACCATGATGAAGACGAGATCGCGATGATCCAGCTTTCGAATGTCGCTGCCGCGGGCCCTCTCGTAATTTCGAAGAACCTGCCCAGCTTCCGCCGTAAGAATTTCTTCGAGATAGCGCCGGTTCCACACTCCGGTCAGCGGATCGGTAAACGAAATTTCCTGGAGCTCAAGATTCTTGCGCTGCAGTTCCAGACTGTGCCACCGCAGCGACTGTTCCTTACTCTCCAACTCATCCTTCAGTTTGCACGTTTCGTCGAGATTTTCCCGTGACAGACGCAGCAGGTGGAGCAGTTCGCGGTCCATGCAGTGCTGTTTGACGAACACCAGCGCACCCATGAAGACCATCGCTGCCACAGTCAGGAACAGCCTGTAGGATCGCACTCGCGCCGGTGCCCCTCCCCCGAACTCAGCCCATGCCACCATCAGCGGCGTGGAAAAGACAGCAATCATCGCTAAACGCGCGGTCCACATGCTGTGGCTGTGGCGCGGTTCCTGGTCAGTGGGCTGGTCGGACGGTGCTCCGCGTGCGACGAACCCCACGGATGCGAACCACGCCATCGCAGCTACCAGCGAAACATCAAAAAGACTGCCGGTGTAGTACTGGTGATAGTCGATCGCCACACCCGCCAGAATCGAGCCCACGCTGTAAAACAAGGCGGCGACAAAAAGTTGCCTGTAAATTAGTCGCCAAGATCCATGACTGCGTTTCCAAACCAGGCCTACCCCCGCAATCAGAACGATCTGTTCGCATGCATAGAGCACATCGAAGCTGTGGCCATAAACGGCTTCGTTTGGCGAAACGTATTGCCACGGGATCACAACGAATAAATAAAGATAGAGCCACCAGGTGAGCAGCAGAAAAAAGTCGAGCGACGCCAGCCGCAGAGAATGGTCTTTCCGCTGAACTTGTGGCTGCACGACCAGAGCGGCCATCATGGGAACCACATGGAGGAACAGAACCACATCTCCGACAAACGGATTCGGTACCTCCTGGCGCAGGAAGACCTCGAAGTAAGTCCAGAGAATCTGCGTGCACAGCCACATGCCGCAACCGAGCGCCATGAGTGCCCAGAAAAGCTTGGCCTTTCTATAGCTTGTCTTGAGGTTCGAGAGGATGGACAGCATTCCGCAGAAAAGCAGAGCAGACTGCAGCAGATCGCCGAAGGCGGTCAGCCCCACACTGCGCGGAAACATCAAAGACACGAACACGTGAACGCACACCACTGCGCACACGAGTCCCGTCCACTTGCCGGGTTTTCGCACCGAGATGAGACCCACCGTAAGAGTGTATGGCGGGGCTAGGTTGGTGTGCGTGTTACTGAAGTAACAGCGTGTGTGACCAGAATATGCTGCTCGATCTCTAGCCAATCGCAGCCGCAAATCGCCGGACAAACCGGAAAACATCATGGTAGGAGTTGTAAAGCGGCACCGGTGCAACCCGGAAAACGTCGGGTTCCCGCCAGTCGCCCACAACGCCCTCCTGTGCCAGCTTTGTGCACAGAGCCCGCCCATTCTGTGAAATTTGGATGGATAGCTGCGCGCCGCGTCGGTTCTCTTCACGCGGCGTGATGATTGAAAAAGCCTGAGAAGCCTTTTGATGCAGGAGAAACTCCAGATACCCGGTCAGCGACACGCTCTTCGCCCGCAAGCGCTCCACCCCCGCATCGTCGAAGATAGCCATCGAGGCGCGCAGGACGGCCAGACTAACTATCGACGGATTGCTCAACTGCCAGCCGTCGGCGCCAGGCATCGCGCGAAAGTCCCGCCCCATCTCGAACCGCGATTGTTCGTCATGTCCCCACCAGCCCGCAAAGCGAGGCAAATTCCACTCGCGGGCATGCCGATCATGAACGAAACAGCCCGCAACACATCCGGGTCCGCCGTTCAAATACTTGTAGCTGCACCACACCGCAAAATCCGGGCCCCACTCATGAAGATTCAACGGCAAATTGCCGGCCGCGTGCGCCAGATCAAAACCAACCGCGCAGCCTCGCCTCCGCCCCAATTCCGCGATGCGAGCCATGTCAAACACTTGACCAGTAGAATAATTTACTCCCCCCAGCATGATCAGGGCGATGGCATCCCCTTCGCGCTCGATCAATGATTCAATGTCTTCATCGCGAAGGCAGGCCTCGCCGGGCCGCGGGGTCAACTCGATCAGCGACGTCGCAGGATCAAATCCATGGAAACGAATCTGCGACTGCACGGCGTACTGGTCCGAAGGGAAGGCTCCGCATTCCACGACAATCTTGTGTCTCTCTCTCGTCGGACGGTAAAACGAAACCATCATCAGATGCAGGTTTACCGTGAGCGAATTCATCACCACGACTTCAATGGGTTTCGCTCCGACCAGCTCCGCAGTCTGTTCCGTCAGCAGCCGGTGGTAAGGCATCCACGGGTTCTTCGCATGGAAATGTCCCTCGACGCCCAGCCGCGCCCATTCGTTCAGTTCCTGCTCGATAAAGGCCGCTGCCGCCTTGGGCTGCAGCCCAAGCGAGTGCCCACAAAGGTAAATACATTCGCGGCCAGGAGTGCTGGGAAGAAAGAAACGCTCACGGAACTCCTTTAGCGGATCGCGTTCATCCATCGCGATCGCAAAATCTTCACCGGATTGGAAATTCGTCCGATGCTGGAGGTCGCTCACTGCAGGATCTCCAGCGGAGTAAGATCACGGCGAATCAACTGGTCTGCTCGGTTCCAGTCGAGATCCTCCACCCGATCGATGGATTCACACAGCTCCGCCAGCATTCTGTCCTGAACCGCACCCCGCGTCATTGCAACCGAATAAGGTATGCGATGAAACGTCACCATAGCGTACTTCGGCACGAAAAGTTGAGGATACTGTGACTCCAGCGCCAGCTCCACTTTCTTTCGCAGCAGGAATCGCGCATCCGCAACCCGATCCCTCATTTCCGTAAAATTCTCGATCGCCATGTCCGCGATGGCGTCGGTATTCACTTTGCGTTCTTTCTCAAACTCGGAGAAAACGCACTCCCAGTCCGAGCCGTGCCGGTCGATCAGCTCAACTAGATGAGTGCAGTCTTCGAATCCGCAGTTTATCCCCTGGCCAAAGAACGGAACGATGGCATGAGCCGCGTCCCCGAGCAGCAGCGCTTTTCCTTCCGCATGCCACGGTGAGCACTTGATGGTAACCATCGCACCGGTAGGATTCGCGAAGTAATTCTCGGCCAGTTGCGGCATGAGCGGAACTGCATCCGGGAAACGAGACTCGAAAAACTGGATCACCTGCGCCGGCGTGGTCAGGCCGGTAAAGCTGTCCGCGCCCTCGAACGGCAGAAACAGAATGCAGGCAAACGTGCCGTCGATGTTGGGCAAGGCGATCAGCATGTAGTTGCCCCTCGGCCAGATGTGCAGCGCGTGCGTCTCCAGGAGATGTTCACCCTTGGGCCCAGCCGGAATCGTCAGCTCCTTGTACCCATAGTCGAGATGCTGTTGCGAAAAATTAAACCGGCTCAGCTTGAGCATCTCCGCCCGAATCGCCGACGCCGAACCGTCGCACCCAATCACAACCTCCGTCATCCGTGTTGTCTCTTCACCTGTTTCCTCGTTGCGCACTCGCATCGCGCCGGTCTTCAAGTCGTACCCCGTGCAGCGCTGATTGAAGTGAATCGTCGCTTCCTGTTCCTCTGCCGCGTTGATGAGCGCAATGTTCAGCTCAGCCCGCGAAATCGAGTTGATGACTTCCGCTTCGTTTTTCCCATAGGGCTGGAATGTCAGTTCCCCAGCGGTCGAATGCATCATCCGCCCCTTCATCGGAATAATGATGCTGCGCATCCGCTCCCACAGCCCGGCTTGCTGCAACGCGTGAATGCCGCGGGTCGAAAGCGCGAGGTTGATCGACCGTCCTGCGCTCATGCGCACGCGCCGCATATCCGGACGCCGCTCATAAATCTCGACTGCGAATCCCCGCTTCGCCAGAAGAATAGCCAGGAGAGGGCCGTTCAGTCCGGCGCCGATCAGCGTGACTTTGTCAGGTGCGGCCTTCATCTGAGAGATGCGACGAACATTCTCCTCAACCCACAACGCTGAAGAGAACAACTTCTTACTCGGTTAACAACGTTCTCGCCTCCCACAATTCGGGAAAGAATTTCTTGTCAAGTGTCAGTTTCAGGTAAGACGCGCCCGTGCTTCCCCCCGTACCCATGCGAATTCCGATAATTCGCTCCACCAGTTGAATGTGGCGCAACCGCCAGCTCACCACCAGTTCGTCAAACTCCGTCAGACGCTCGCACACATCGATCCAGTCGCGGTGATGATGTTCATCCTTATACAGCTCGTGGACTGCGCGAGCACGCGCTGCGAATCGCTCGCTCTCGCTCGCTCCGTCGACGGCCGGCTGAAGCTTGCCCATCTGCTGCAAAGCGCCGAAGAATACGTCGCGCAGCGAGGGCTCCTCCAACCGGCGCTTCAGACTTGCGTAAGCCTCTGGTGTGGGCCGGTGATAGCGAAGCATTTTTTCGTCCTTCAACCCGCACAAGAATTCGATTTCCCGAAACTGCTCAGACTGAAAACCACTCGCTGGCTCGAGCAGACCGCGAAACGCAAGAAAATGCGTAGGCAGCATCGTTTCCAGAATTGTGAACTGCTCCACCAGCACCCGTGTGATCTCCGTACACCGCCGCAACAGACGCGCCGCCTCATACACTTCATCATGCGACTGCGGCGCCGCGCCGGCTTTTTGCAGATTAGAGACCACGGCGTCCAGGTCGTGCAGCAACTCTTTAAACCAAAGCTCGTAAGTCTGGTGCACAAGAATGAACAGCAACTCATCATGGTGCGGCGGCGCAGATTGTGGCTTCTGCAACTCCAGCAATTCCGGAACCTTCAAATACGAGCTGTAGGTGAGCTGTCCAGGCCCAGGCGCAGACGGCCCGGCACCCGTGCCAGACGTGGCTTTTAGCGACTCGACGTTAAGTCCAAGGAATTGCTCCGCATTTCCGCCCAGAATTTTATCCTTGGCGTCCCGCGCGAGATCACTTTGGCGGACGAGCGACCCAACCCGTTCCTCCCCCAGCGGAAACGGATAGTCGGAACCGAGCATGACTCGATCCGCTCCCATCGTCTCCACCAGAAAATGCAGCGCGCGTTGATCGAACACCGCAGAGTCGACGAACAACCGGTTGAGATAATAGCTGGGCGGATGCTCACTCTGTCCACGCGCAACCGGATGATGATGCCACGCATTTTCCAGCCGCCCCAGTAAGAAGGCGAAACTCCCGCCGCCGTGCGCGAAGCAAATCCGGAGCGTGTCCGGCAGCCGGTCAAACGCTCCACTCAAAATCATCGCTACCACCGACAACTGCGTTTCCGCAGGCATGCCGACCGTCCACGGCATCATGTATTTCGGCATGCGCTCGCTCCCAAACATTTCCCAGGGATGCACGAGCACGGCCGCGCCCTCATCCGCGCAGTGCCGCAGAAAAGTCACAATCCCAGCATCATCCAGATTCTTGTCGCCAACGTGATTTCCAATCTGCACACCAAGATGTCCGGCTCGCATGCATCGGCTAAGCTCCTTGCAAGCCGCATCAACATCTTGCAGGGGCACCTGACAAAGCGACTTCAATCGGCCTTTCCCGCAGCCGCAAAGCTCGAGCGCCGTATCATTGAACAACCGCGCACAATCCAGCGCGTGTTCCACCGGGCGCTCATACGCGAACAGCACCGGCGTGGCGCACATGACCTGCACATCAATGCCGTCCCGATCCATCTCTCGCAGTCGCACCTCCGGATCCCAGCACGCCGAATAAATATTCCGGAAGAATCGATCTCCCACCATGATTTCGGCTTTCCCCGGCTCGGTGTGCTTGATCCATGGCCAGTTCGGTGTGCCGTAGCGCGTCGCCAGGTCGGGCCACGAAGCAGGGAAAAAATGATTATGAATGTCGATGACTGGCATTTTATTTGCCGGGATGAATCGTGCCGCAATGCTTGCACTTGCGCCGGCTCTCGTTCGAATAGAACTGTTCGAATAGCGGCGGCAAATCCTTGACGATGCTCTTCAGCTTCACCTCCGCGCGATAGATCAACTGATGGCAGTTCGGACAGTACCACTCAAAAGCATCCAGAGAGCCTTCGGGTCGCGGCACCTCAACCACCACTCCGACGGTGTCAGCTGGTCGTTGTGGTGAATGGCGCATGTGTTTCGGCAAGAGAAAAATGTCGCCTTCCTTGATCGGCACTTCCAGCGGCGGCTTACCCGGCGTCTCCATGATGCGCAAAGAAATGTTCCCCTTCAGCTGGTAAAAGAATTCCTCAGTAGGATCGTCGTGATAGTCGCGCCGCTGGTTCGGCCCTCCCACCACGGTCACCATCATTTCGCCGTCTTCCCACACCTGCGCGTTTCCCACCGGAGGCTTCAGTTTCTCTTTGTTCGCTTCGATCCAGCCCTGAAAGTTGAAGGCCTTCAGACTCTTGATGGATGCCATTACGCCTCCTATTTCTCCGGTTTGTAAGCCCGGGCCGTGATCTCGATCAGCAAGTGCGGATGCGGCAACTGATGTACGGCTACGGTCGTTCGTGCCGGGCCATCGTATCCGAAAAATTCTCCGTACACTTCGTTGTAGCCGCCGAAATCGTTCATGTTGACGAGATATGTAGAAATCTCCACCACATCTTGCAGTTGCGCTCCTGCACTGTGCAGAATGTCGCGGATATTCTCGATCACCGCGCGCGTCTGCACCCGGATGTCGAGCCGCGTCGTCCCCAATCGATCGACATCAGCGCCAGCAATCGTGTTATCCGCACGGCGCGCGCTGGTCCCAGACACAAACAGAAAATCACCAGCCCGCTTCACGTGAGGATACTTGCCGCGCGGCGCTGCTTTCCCTTCAACGATTTTGCTTTCTATCCCGCTCATCGCATTATCTCGCGCAACGTCAAAGATCACAGCCGAATGCAAATGTTGTTCAGTTCAGAATAGAAATTCAAGGAATGCATCCCGCCTTCGCGCCCTATGCCGGAAAGCCCCGCGCCGCCAAACGCTGTTCGCAGGTCTCGCAAGAACCAGCAATTCACCCACGTGATGCCCGCTTTCATCTGTTGCGCCACGCGATGCCCCCGTTTCAAATTGCTGGTCCAGATCGACGCCGCCAGACCATACTTCGTATCGTTGGCCATGGCGACGGCTTCCTCCTCTGAATCAAACGGCGCGATGTGGCAGACCGGACCAAAGATTTCCTCCTTCACGCATCGCGCCGATTCCGGCAGCCCAGTATAGATGGTAGGTTGTACATAGAAGCCGTGATCGCGATTGTCGCCAAACTTCGGAACTCCTCCGCCTGTAACAACCGTGGCGCCTTCTTCCTCAGCTAGCCGGTAATACGACAGCACCTTCTCTCGATGTTGCGCCGAAATCAACGGCCCCAGATCAGTCTTCGGGTCATTCGGCCAACCCGCGTGCAGCTTCTCCGCTTTTTGTTTAAGCGCCTCTACGAATTCGCTGAAAAGTTTCCGCTCCACATAAATCCGTTCAGCGCAGAGGCAGACCTGCCCGGTATTAAGAAACACTGCCTCCGCTAGACCTTTCACCGCTTCTTCCACATCACAATCTCCGAAGACGATCGCCGCATTCTTTCCGCCCAGCTCAAATGAAACCGGCTTCACCATAGGGGCGACAGACTTCATGATGGCCGCTCCAGTTCGCGATTCTCCGGTGAACGTGACAGCATCCACGTCCCCATGTTGCGTCAGGAATTCTCCGGCGGAGTCTGGCCCGAAGCCATGCACAACGTTATAAACGCCATTTGGAATCCCTGCCTCCTGCATCGCCTCGGCTAGAAGCGCCGCCGTAGCTGGAGTTTCTTCGGAGGGCTTCACCACGACCGCGTTTCCGCAAGCCAGCGCGGGCGCAACTTTCCAGGTGAGTAGCAGCAAGGGAAGATTCCACGGCGTGATCACTCCAACCACCCCCAAAGGCTTGCGCACGGCGTAGTTCAAGGCGTTTGTGCCGTCGGGAGTCTCCGTCTGAAAAGACTCCAGCCCAGACATCTTCACCAGATCGGCAAACGCGCGAAAATTCGCCGCTGCGCGAGGAACATCGAGCCTTGAGGCTAGGGAGACCGGCTTGCCCGTGTCCGCAACTTCCGCCTGCACGAAGCAATCAAACCGCTTCTCAATCTCGTCCGCGACCCTGTGCAATCGCACCGCCCGCTCGCGAACTTCAAGCCGTCCCCATTCTCCGCCCAACGCATGCCGGGCAGCGTGCACAGCCTCGTTCACCTGTGATTCGCCGGCTTCGGTGACCTGTGCGATCACTGACCCGTCCGCCGGATTCACATCCGCAAACTCGCGCTTCCCGGAGACGAACCGGCCATCAATGTAATTCTGGATTAATTTCACGAAATCCCCAGGCGGGTCTCGGCAATCGTAGCAGGGCGGCTGGAAGCGAGGCAATCTCCACGCTAACTCGTGAGCTGCCGCTGTTCCAGATAGCGTCGCAATGCATCGCGCCAGGATGGCATCTCAATTCCGAGAGCCCGAAGACCAGCCGGCGACAGCACTGAAAATGCGGGCCGGGGCGCTGGCCGCGCCATCTGCCGGCTGCTCACCGGCCGCACAGTTGTTGGCAGCCCCGAACTCTTAACGATCTCTTGCGCAAATTCAAACCATGTGCAGTCGCCCGCATTGGTTGCGTGCACAATCCCCGTAGCATTCGTCCGGCACAATTGAATAATTGCCCGCGCCAGGTCCTCCGCATAAGTTGGAGAGCCGCGCTGATCATCGACTACATCGAGCGCGGGACGGCTTGCAGCCAGCTTCAAAATCGTATCCGGAAAGCATTTTCCACCCACTCCAAACAGCCACGAAGTTCTGGCGATGCAGCAATCTGGCATCAACTCCAGCAACTCGATCTCCGCCTCGGCCTTGGTGCGTCCATACACACTGTGCGGATTCCGAGCGTCTCCGCTCTCGTACGGTGTCGTCTTTTTTCCATCGAAGACATAATCGGAGCTAAGGAAAACCAGCCGTGCTCCCACTTGCTGAGCCGCAGCAGCAACGTTTACTGCTCCATCGCGGTTCACCGCGAAAGCCAAGTCTGGCTTGCTTTCGCATCCGTCCACATCGGTATAAGCTGCCGCTAACACAATCCAGTCCGGACGCGTTTCCTGCACAACGTCCAGTACTCTCGTTGCGTCTCTTAGATCTGCAGCGTGCGAGGTAAGCCCAGTCACGGTATCTCCGCTCCACTCGCGCATGAGCGCCTTGCCTAATAACCCGGAGGCACCAAAAATTGTGACTCTCATGGAATTTAGTCGAAACACTCAGCGTCGCGGAGCGCGGCACCGCGCTGGTCCTTTGCTGAAACAATCGGCTCGCCATCCAGTTCCCAGTTGATCTTCAGTTGAGCGTCGTTCCAGGCGAGGGTGCGTTCGTGCTCGGGCGCATAAAAATCAGTTGCCTTGTAAAGCACATGAGCCTTTTCCGAAAGCACGCGGAATCCGTGCGCAAAACCCGCGGGAATCCACAACATGCGCTTGTTCTCTCCGGACAAACGCACACCCTCCCAGCCACCAAAGGTTGGAGAACTCCGGCGCATATCCACCGCGACGTCCAGAATCTCCCCTTCAACTACCCGGACCAGTTTCCCCTGCGGATGCTTCAACTGATAATGCAATCCACGCAGTACATTTCGCGACGAGCACGAATGATTGTCCTGCACAAATCTTTCAACAATCCCCACCTCTGCCATGATCCGCTGGTTGTAGCTCTCGAAGAAAAATCCGCGCTCGTCTCCGAATACTCGCGGCTCAAGCGCAAATACACCGGGTAGCGAAGTCGGAATTTTCTTGAGCGCATCCATTGCAGGGCCAATTGCCTGAACTGCATCCATCAGAATACCTTTTCACGCAAGAGCTGTAGCAGGTAAGCGCCGTAACTATTATTCCTCATCGCATTGCCAATTCTTTCCACCTTCTCCGCCGTAATGTAGCCGGAGCGCAGCGCAATCTCCTCCGGGCAAGCCACCATCAGTCCCTGCCTCTTCTCGATCGCCTGAATATAGAGCGCCGCATCCATCAACGACTCATGCGTGCCCGTGTCCAGCCACGCCATGCCTCGTCCCATCACCACCACTTCCAACTCTCCGCGCTCCAGGTACACCTTGTTCACGTCGGTGATCTCCAACTCGCCCCGCGCACTGGGCTTCAGCGACTTCGCGATCTTCACCACCTGATCGTCGTAGAAATAAAGTCCGGTCACCGCGTAACGCGATTTCGGCTGTCTAGGTTTCTCCTCGATGCTGAGCGCGCGTCCGGTCGCATCGAATTCCACAACCCCGTAGCGCTCCGGATCGTGCACCGGATAAGCAAACACGCACGCCCCTCGCTTTTTACCCGCAGCTTGCCGCAAGTCCTTACCCAAGTCATGCCCATAAAAAATGTTGTCGCCCAGCACCAGGGCGCAAGCGCTGCTTCCAATAAATTCTTCCCCCACGAGAAAAGCCTGTGCAATTCCTTCCGGCTTGGGCTGAACCTTGTATCGCAGATGAATTCCAAACTGACTGCCATCCCCCAGCAGCGCCTCAAACTTGCTCACGTCCTCCGGAGTAGTAATAAGAAGGATGTCGCGAATCCCCGCCAGCATCAGCGTGCACAGCGGGTAATAAATCATCGGCTTGTTATAAACCGGCAGCAGACTCTTCCCCAGGGCATGAGTCACGGGATACAAACGTGTCCCCGCCCCTCCCGCCAGAATGATTCCCTTGTAGCTCACACTCGAGGCTTGCGTCATAGGGTGATTCTTCTAATGGATGTCACGGCCGCAACTCAGGAAGAGTAGTGCGTTTCAATCCACTTCCGGTAGCCGCCGCTGGTCACATCGCGGACCCATTCTTCATTTTCCAAATACCACCGCACTGTCTTGCGAATTCCGCTCTCAAATGTTTCCAGCGGACGCCACCCCAGCTCGTGCTCAATCTTAGTCGCGTCCATGGCATAGCGCCGGTCGTGCCCCGGACGGTCCTTCACAAATGTAATAAGCCCGCGGCGCGGCGTCCCGCGGCTTCCGGCCATCTCATCCACAATGTCGCAGATCCTCTCCACGATCTCGATATTCCGCTTCTCATTCCATCCGCCAATGTTGTAGGTCTGCCCAACTCGTCCGCGAGCGAGCACCTGCGCAATCGCTTCGCAGTGATCTTCCACGTAGAGCCAGTCGCGAACGTTCTGCCCGTCTCCGTAAACCGGCAGCGGCTTGCCATCGCGCGCGTTCAGGATCACTAGTGGGATCAATTTTTCTGGGAACTGAAAGCGCCCGTAATTGTTCGAGCAGTTCGTGGTCAAAACCGGCAACCCATAAGTGTGATGATAAGCCCGCACAAAATGATCAGACGCCGCCTTCGACGCCGCGTAAGGACTGTTTGGCGCATACGCAGTCGTCTCAGAAAACGGGGCATCCTCCGGTCCCAGCGAGCCAAAAACCTCATCCGTGGAAACGTGCAGAAATCGAAATTCGATTTTCTCTCGTTCCCCGAGACCTCCCCAATATGCCCGTACTTCCTCCAGCAGAGCGAAAGTCCCATCGACATTCGTGCGGATGAAATCATCCGGCCCGCGAATGGAGCGATCCACATGGCTCTCCGCGGCAAAATGCACAATCGCCCGTGGTCCGCTGCGTTCCAATAGTCCGCGCACCAGGCTCCGGTCGCCAACATCCCCATGCACAAACTCGTATCGCCGTTCGTTCGAAACCGTTTCCAGGTTGTGCAGATTGCCCGCGTAGGTGAGCTTATCCAGATTTATGATCGAAGCCGAATCCCGCCCCATCCTCTGCAGAATGAAGTTGGATCCGATAAATCCTGCCCCACCTGTCACGAGGATCGTGTTTCCCATAATCGTCGAACTTCGGTTTCAACGGCGCCCGGCCGCTCGCCACGCCTTCGCCAGCGAACGAACTCCAATTGTAAACAAAAAGGACGGGATTCACCCCGTCCTCGTTGTTACTGCGTTCGATTTTGTGTGCCGGTTACATGTTCATTGGAGTTTGTTTCGCACCACCTGCGGGCTTGTCCCTTACCCCGCCCGTTGTTGCCCCGCGGTCGCGGCGGCCGCGGCCCGGCCGACCGGCCTTTTGGTTCCCGTGTCCACTTGCTTCCAACCCATTATTTCGAAATACACTCGCTCGATCTCCCTGGCGATCAGTGGCCACTGATAATGGTCCTGGACCCGTCGTTTCGCAGCCTGCCCCGCGGCCTCACGCACCGCCGGATTCGCAATCAGAAAGCGCAGCCGCTCCGCCAGATCCGCCACGTCACCGCGCCGGAAAGTGAATCCCGCGTCCTCCACGGCCTCCCGATTTTCCGCAACGTCGCTGCTCAGTACGCAAAGCCCGGCGCCCATCGCATCCAGCAGAGCCAGCGACAGTCCTTCCAGATCGGATGGCAGAACGAACATCATGGCATTAGTCAGCAACTCGTCGAGAGCTTCACCCGTGACCCATTCCAGCATTTTGATCCGCTCACCCGCATGCGTTTGCAACTCGCGCGAATAATTGTCGCAGTAGCTCGACCCTCCCGCCATGACGAGCTTCACATCAGTGTCCAGCTTTTCATACGCCTGGACCAGCAGGTGGCATCCCTTTTCCGGCGAAAACCTGCCTAGGAACAGAATGTATCTCCCCGGCTCCAATCCCCAATTAAAAATCTTGTCGGGCACGCGCCACTCCCGCAGCACACCCCCATTCGGAACGTAGGAAGTCTCCACCCCATAGCCCACCCGGTAGTCGTTCTGCAATGTTCGCGAGACCACCATCGTGTGGCTGGGCAAACTAACCGCCGCCCACTCTCCCAGTCGCAGGACAGCCGAGGCAAAGCGACCCCATTTTTTTCGCTGCCAATCGAGTCCCTGCACCGTGACCACGGTTTTTTTCCCCGCCAGCCGCGGAATAAAAGAGAACAGCGCCGGCCCCAGGGCATGGTAGTGCACCACGTCGCACGGCTGAACCAGAACATGGAGTGTGCTCAGAAACGTGTGCACCAGGGTTTCCAGATGCTTGGATCGAATCGTGGGCAGCCGCACCAGTTGCATGCCGTTGCGCTGTCTCTCCGGCGGAGTGAAGTAGCTTCGGCAATACGCGGTCACCTGGTGTCCCATCCCGGTCAGTCTTTCTCCAATCTCTTCGTAATAAGTTTCAATGCCGCTGTATTTCGACACCACCCCCCGCCCGCCAATAAATGCCACGCGAAGCGTCCGCTTCTGAATCGCCACGGGGGGAACGTCGACTGCGTCCAAAGCTGGGGCAAAGACAAGCCGCTGCAGAGGAACGAAGCCACTTCCGTCCAGTCGCGGCATTCCATCGCGTGGCCTTACCTTCACCAGGGCTGTCCTTTTAGTCCTTCTCAGCGTCGGAACGCCGGGAGATTGTTTTTTCGCGTCAATCACCCGCTCATACAGTCCAACCAGCGCCTCGTAGTGAGCCTCCGGCGTATACTCTCGCCGCACTCTCTGCCACCCTGCCCGCCCCATTTGTTCCGCCAGTTCCGGCTGCGAACTCAGAAACCGGATCGCCGACGCCAGTCGCTCCACATCGCCCACCCGGTACAAGAGTCCGGTCTTGCCGGCCTGCACCAGTTCGCTCCGCGACCCCAGGTCCGTGGCCACCACGGCCCGCGCCTCGGCATAAGATTCCAGAATCGTCTTGCCCAGCGTTTCATAGGCGTGCGACGGCAGCACGGTGAAGCGCGACCCTGCAATCGCATGCTGCAGTTCCTCTCCTCGCATGTGACCGGCAAACTCGACGTTGGCCAATCCCAACCCGCCAGCCAGTTGCTCCAATCGGCCGCGCTCCGGTCCGTCGCCCGCGATCACCAGCCGAAGAGTTGGCAGTCGTTGCATGGCGTGCAGCAGGTCGTCGACGCCCTTTTCCGCCGAGAGTCGTCCGAAGTAAAGCAGGGGAGCGTTCTCTGCGGCGCGCTCCGTCACCGTCCTGACCGGTTGAAAATGGGGAAGCACCTCGAACCTGCCCGGATCCCATCCATGCTCGACAAACTTGTCCCGCACGAATTGGCTGGGCGCAAGAAAGCGGTCCACGCATTTTTCATAAGTTCCCACCCATTTATGCAGGTATGCTTCTGCTACCAGAGTCATCCGTGCTCCCCATCCCGGATAGCACTTTTCCTTCAACGCATGCCAGAATTCGCCGCCCTTGCAGGCCTCGCAAGCTTCTCCTCGCAACACCAGGTTGTAGCTTGCGCACAGCACCTTGAAGTCGTTCAAGTGGTAGACGACCGGAACCTTCTGCGCCTTCAACTCCCACAAGATCGATGGCGACAAATGGTGATAAATATTCCGCACGTGCGCCACATCCGGCCGGAAATCCGCGATCATGCCCCGCATCCGCCGCCGCGCCTCGCGGGAGTAAATCGCACGCCCGGCTAGGCTCACCTTCTCCAACCATCCATTGCGCTGCTTGAAATCGACGTGGGGCATGAAGTGGCGATCGTACGGCGTCGGGCTGCCCCGCGGATCGGCCATAGAAAACAGCGTTACGTCGTGTCCTCTGGATCGCAGCAGTTCCATGGCTTCGAACAGGTAGACCTCGGTGCCACTGAAGGGATAGTTATATTTGTTGCAAAACAAGATTTTCACGGGGTGCGCTCCAGTCTTGAGCTACAAAATCCTGGGTTATAGAGTCCGGGGTTGGCGGGGAATCGGGCGTGGAGATCCTGTGCAGAAACCGGCTGCCAAATCGAGTTAGATTCTTGGCGCGACTAAAGTTGTGAACCACTTGCATCTGCGCGGCATGCCGGATCCAGTCCAGTCGGCTCACGGCTGAGCGATCCTCCCGGCACATTGATCTCTCGAGGAAGAGAATCTTGGACACAAAATCCTGCAGTGCTCCCGGCGCATAGAGAAAACCGGTTTTTCCAGGAACGACAATCTCCGGGATCCCAGTGATTGCCGGCGCGAGAACGATCCTGCCCCGCGCCATCGCTTCCATCAGCACCAGAGGAATCCCCTCACTTCGGCTGCTGAGCACGACCACATCGGCGCGCCCGTATAGAGCCTCCAACTGCCTTTGGCCAACATGGCCGAGCAGCTTGAGTTGGTCCTGCAACCGGTTTTTCCGAATCAAACACTCCAGCCGCTGCCGCTCCGGTCCTTCCCCTGCAATCCAACACTCAAAATCGAGTCCGCTATCGCGCAGTCGAGCACAGGCGCGAACCAGGAACGCGTGATCCTTCACCGCATGCAGCCGTCCCACAGCCAGCAGGGTGAAGATGCGGCGCGTGCCCCGGGCAACCCTCCGCGACTCGACCTGTTCGGGCACGTCCACACCCAGACGCGAGATGATGATTTTGTGCGGATCGACCGCCGGGAAGTTTTTCAAGATATGGCGCCGGTTGTACTCCGAAATCGTCATGCAAAACCGGCAATGCTTCAGCTTCACATCGAGATAAGCAGCGTTGAGCAGCAGGTCTGATCCGTGCAGCGTCATGCTGAAATTCACTTCGAGCAGCCGCGCCGCCACCATTCCGATCCACGATCCGAAATAGCCGTGATGCACGTGGACGTGATCCACCCCGCGATCCATCTCTCGATCTTGGAGCAGCACGGCGTAATACGCCCCCAACCAGGTATGCAACAGGGCTTTCAGCCGCCGCTTCGGCGATTCCTTCCCCCGCAGCAGCACCCGCGCCATCAGGCCAGCAATCCGTTCCCAACGCCGTACGACAAGCCCGAGCGCTCGCAGCAGAGTCACAACTCGAACGGGCTGCAGACACAGAATCTCCGCCTCCAGAGCCGCATTCTGCGACACGCTCTGCGTCACGTCCGGCCTGCGCACGCTTCCCGGAATGACCCGAACTCCCCGCCGCCGCAGTTCCTGGATTTCCTCGCCCACGTAGGGCTCGACGGCTGAAGGAAATTGATTGGCGAGATAGGCAACCGTCAACACGGAATCCAGATTTGTAGAAGAGGTAGTCGCAGAATTAAGAGTTCGAGAAGATCGAACGAGATCTGTGCACAACGAGGCCTACGCTGCGGACCCGCGAACGCCCCCGGCAAACGGACTTGGTCTCGTTTGCAATTCGTAAGCGGCCCGCCGCTGCTGCGCCGCCAGCATTCCCGCCATGGAGAACAGAAGTCCGTTCACGAACTGGTAATTCATCACCACCAGAGCCGCATTCACCCAATAGATGCCAAGCATCACCGGCCACATGGCATGAAACTGCCCATTCAGAAAACCTCCGCGCTCAGCCCGAGGCACCTGCCCCCGTGCCAGCCGCCAGAGCTCCCACATCAGCCACGCATAAAGCGCTAGACCGAAGACGCCATGCTCCACCAGCAACTCCAGATAAGTATTGTGCGGATACAACTCCTTCTCCTGGTAGCCGCTCACGTGCCGCGCCAACTCCGCGGGCATCTGGTTGATGCCCCATCCCGTGAGCGGCTTCTCCAGAAACATCTCCCAGCCCGCGGTATAAACCGCCCGCCGGAAATCGAGCGGCCCCGATTCCTTGAGCCGCTCCGTGAGCGCCCGCCGCTGATCATCGAAGCTCAAAGCGATCAGCAAGCCCAGAGCTCCCACGATCGCTATCCCCACGCAGATCAGCCGCAGCCTCCGGTCGTGCGCGCGAAAAATCAAAACCATCACGCTGACCGCAAACGACAACCACACCGCCCGCGTCATCGTCGCCAAAATTGCGACCGGTAAGGAACCCAGCAGCACCGCGGCCTTCAATCCTCGTATTCTTCCGCGCAGAAAAGCATGCAGAGCCAGCACCCCTAGCAGGTTCAATGACACCCCGTTTGCCACCGCCTGCAGCAGCGGTCCTCGCGCCCGGTCAACGTGATAACCCAAACTTTCATCCAGAATAAAGCGTGGAAAGATCAGCGACTTCGCGCCCACCAGGAACGCGATTGCCGTGAAACAGAGATAAGCCAGCACCACCAGGGAAAACATCTCGAACTGCCGCAACCGGCGCTCTTCCCGAAACACCAGCCCCGCCAAATGAAACAGTGCGAACGGAATAATGAACTTTGCCGCCAGCAAGCACCAGGTCTGGTTGTCGAACGGCTGTGCGATCACGCTCGCCACTGCCAGAAGCGTGAGCCCAATCATCGGCCAAGTCGCCCGCTCCACCACCAGCAGCCGCTCTCGCGTCACGACCGACCTCACCGCCACCCCCACCACCAATAGGGCGAATGCGACGCGATCGATCTCGTAAAAAGGCACATCCGGATGCCGCAGCAGCATCGCTGTCAGCGCCAAAAGAAACAGCGCGGTCGGCGCCGCCATCATCGCCTGCAGCGGACGCAGCCCCACCCTCACGCCGCCCCAGGCAGTCTCGCCCGCCCATGCGACCGGCGACTGCATTCCCCGTGCACCTGGCGACGTCATTCCCCACTCCCTCGCAGCACCACCGCCGCCGTCTTCAGCAGAATCCGCAAATCCATCCCCAGGCTCCAGCGCCGGATGTACTCAATATCCAGTTTCATTCCCGCCTGAAAAGATGGATCCCGCCGCGCCGTCACCTGCCAAAGTCCCGTCATCCCCGGCATCACATCGAGCCGCGGCAGGTGCTCAATCGCATAACCGGAAAAATCGTCGAGGGGATGCGGTCGCGGTCCCACCAGGCTCATCTCCCCGCGCAACACATTCCACAGCTGCGGAAGTTCGTCCAGACTGTAGCGCCGCAGCCATCGCCCGACCCGCGTGATCCGCGGATCGTCGGTGATTTTGAAAAACGGCCCCTGCCTCTGATTCCGCTCCCGCAGTTTTTCTTTCAGACCATCCGCATCTCTCACCATGGTGCGAAACTTGTAGCAGCGAAACGCTCTGCCCTTGCGTCCCGCCCGCAGGGCCGCATAAAGCGCCGGCCCCGGCGAATCCAATCGGACGAGAATCCCGAGCACTGCCAGCGCCGGCCCCATTAGAATCAGCGCCAGACCCGCACCCACCACATCCAGCACGCGCTTCAGGAGCAATCCCGCTACCGGCAAGGGTTCTTCGTGCAGGGAAATCAGCGGCATGTCTCCAATCCGCTCCATTTCCCGCATCGGCTCGCACCCGAACAGATCCGGCGCCATCTTCACGTCCAGCCGCAGTTGCTGAGCCGTGCGCAGCACCCGCAGCGTCAACTCCCGGTCATGCGGTGCGGCCAGAATCACTTCATCCACGAACGCCGTGCGCGCCAGTTCCGCCAAGTCCGTCGTGCGTCCCATGACTCTCTTTCCCGACAGCTTCCGATCATCGAGAAAGCCGCAAACCGACCGCCCCATCTCGGGATGCTTCTCCAAATAATTCGCGATCCGTTGACCCAGTCCGCCCGCTCCCACGATCAGAACATTTCGTGTCCCGCCCCTTGCCCGCACTTCCCGCTGCGGTTTCTTTCGGACACCGACCCATGCCGCTCCTGGAATCAACCGCGCAGCCCACTCGGTTCCCTGAGGCTTTTGCTGACCTTGATGTAGAAAAGGAGAAGACACTTCAGACCAGTTCCAACTCGTACCCCTTGATCTCAATCGCCAGCGAGCGCTGGATCGATTCAATCGAGATCACCAGCTTTCCCTCTTCGTGCTGCACCAGCACGCCTTCCAATCCCTGCAGGCAACCACCCCGGATCCGGACTCGCTGTCCGGTATGCACGAACGGGTGCAGGGAAAACAGCCCCTTCTCTTGCAGCAGCAATCGCAGATCTTCAATCTGCTTCGGAGGCACCGCTGCTACAATCCCGCCAAAGCTCACAAAGCCGATCAGACCGGCGGTTTGTAGTACCGCTTGGCGCGCATTAGGAGTCTGATCAATATGCACGAACGCATATCCCGGAAACAAAGGAGTCGTCACAACCTTCTGTCGGTCGCTCCAGGTGTGATTTTCGGTCAACAATGGCAGGTAGACTTCACAGCTTTTGTAGTTGAGCTGGGCGACCACTCGCTTCTCAAAGCGATACCGGGTCTGCACCGCAAACCACTGCGGCGGGTGCGCCACCACCGGCTGCGGCTGCGCATCCATCGAACCGGCCAGGCTTGCGGCCGGGACTCCATAGCTACCGCTCATTGAGTCCCACAGCCTATTCTTGGTTTCTTTTGCACTGCGTCTTTCAGCTTTTAGCCACGCCACAGTACTTGCGGCGGACAACCGTCACTTGTAGAACAATCTTCCTCTTGCCGCATCTCTACAACCGCCGATAAATTCGCTCCGGGACCGGAAACCTTCTCTCTCGCAGCACCGTTCCCAGGATTCGCGATTGCGCTGCTTCCAGCGTTTCTTTGATTTTGCGCGCAGTCGCTCTCCGCGTGTTATGCGCCCCCAGCACCAGGATGATTCCATCCGTGAGCTGCCCCAGCAACGCAGCCTCGCTCGATGTCCCCGCGGCAGGCCCCTCGATCACCGCGTACTCGAATTCTTTTCGCAGCTCCGCCAGGCGCGAAATCCAATAACGTCCCGTCCCTGATTCCTCACCGCATTCGCGCGACCCGAACCCAGGCACTTGCCACAAATTGACCGCCGTCTGCCTCGACCACGACTTGATCGCAGCTCTGCCCCCGCACCAGGACGCTAATTCCGCCGTCATGTCCCGGCCCACGACGGCGATATGCGCACTTGTCTCCAGCGCCAGAGCCTGTCCGACCTGGTCGCAGAGACCGGCCACATCCGTGTGTGGCTCGGCCCCGCTGAACACGACCTGATTTACGGGCCGGCCTCCGCTGGCAAAAAACACACGCTGCACCAGGCCCCGAATCTGTTCGCGTGCGAAATCTTCCGGATTCCAAACCTCCGGTTCACGAAAGACCTCAACCTGCCGCAGTGGAGACTGCTGCGCCGCTGACCCAATAAACTCCTCACATCGCAGCACGTCCGCATTAGCACTCATCTCATCTCCTTTAGGCGGATAGCCTTTGGTCCATTTCTTCCGGTATCGAAGCCAGTACCGGGATTTCCAGACACCGCAAAACTTCCTCAGGAGTGCGCAGCGCAGGGTCCAGATAGTCCGCCGCGAACGCGGCCCCGGTCCCCGAAGTCAGCGCCGCTGCGAACCCCACCAGCATGACTACGCCAGCAGGCCACACCGGCAGCGCCGGCACCACTGGTTGCTCGGCGATCGCCACGTTCACAATACCGTCCTCATCCAGAGCATCCCCCATCCGCGCTTCTTCCCGTTTCTTCACATAGAGCAGGTAGTTCTCCTGCGCAGCTTTCTCGCTGCTCGTAAGATCGTCTTGGGTAATCGCGTCCTCGCCGAGCTGCCGGGCAAGGTGGCGATATCCCGCCAACTCCGTGCTCGTCGTCGCCTCGCGTGCTTCCAATCCCTTCATCTCGACCTGTGCCTTCTGCAGCTCCGCCTTGGCCCACTCATAGTTCACATCCAAGTCGGTCGTCTGGTCGCGCACGGGACTTTGCTTCTCCGCCGCAATGGCCTCTTTGGCTTGAGCAATCTGCTGCTCGACCTCTTGCACCAGGCGATGGCCCGGCTCAAACTTGGTGAGTAGCTGTGTCTTCTTTAGCTCGAGATCCAGCAGACTCGCCTTCAGCGCCCGCAATAGCTCCGGATTATCCGCCGTCCGAACCTGGGTAACGTTCCGTGCCGGCAAATTCGCCAGCTGCGTTTCCAGTTCGCGAACTCGATGTTTTGTGTCCGACACTTCTGCCTCAGTTTGTTGGTAGCCCGCCTCGAGGTCGTTGACTCGTTGCAACATCAGATCGCGTTGCTGCCCGGCCATCACCACGTCGTGGCTCTTTGTGAAGGCCGCCAGCTTTCCCTCAGCCTCCTCCAGTTGTCGCCGCGACTCTGCGGTCTGCTGATCGAAGAATTGCAGTTGTCCCCGCGGCCGGTGGACTTCCATGTGTTTCTCGAGATACACGCTGGCCAACGACCGCAGCACACGAGCCGCCTGTTGCGGATCGGACGCGCCATAACTCACCGCGATCAGGTTGGTTTTCTTGATCGGCTCAACTTCCAACCTGCTGGCCAATTTCTTCGCGGCTCGCTCCACCCGCGCCGCTTGCGTTTCGTGCGGCCGAAGCCATCGCAGCCAATCATGCGCAGCCAGGTCGTTAACCTCCGCCACGCGCCGCAAAACGTCGTCATCCTTCAGCAGTTCTACTTCTGAATTCAGCTCTTCTTCAGTCACTTCTACCCGGGAGAAATCGGGAGGAGCATTTTCCTGCGCTCCCACGGGAGGGTCGGCTCGTCCTCGGCGCACCAGCACGCGCAGGTGCGCCCGGTAATTGGCCCCCGCGAACGCATACACCACGGCCAAAGTGAAGATCAACCCCGCGACCCCGACAAACAGCTTCCGCTGCCGGAACAGAACCATCGCCAACTCCCGCATCGTCGGCGATTCCAGCACTTCTTCTCTGCGCGCTAAATCCTGATCTCGCATGCGGATTGACCTGGGTTGCCGGATAAAGCCGGCCTTATAAAGTCGTCCTGATAGAGTTACTTGTTAATACTGTGTGGGACTCACGTACATGCTTAAGGCTGGTCTGGTCAGGAACGGCTCGATCTTCGAAATGGAATTTTGCGGAACGAATACCAGATCGCCCGGCCGCAACTCCACCGCCTCGCCCAATCTTCTCTCCTTCAACATCTTCTTCAGATTGAAAACCCGTGCCTCCACCAGATCATCATTCACCCGGCGAAACAAAAGCACCTGCGAATGCTTTGCTTCGTGGGTAAACCCGCCCGCAATTTCGACCGCTTCCATGATGGTCGTATTCCCGCGAAGCTCGTACTTGCCGGGCTTTCCAACCTCCCCACCCGCCACGAAATAAGGATGCTCAAAGTCCTTCAGCGCCACCGCCACCTGCGGATCGTGCAGATATCCCGCATAGGCCCGCCGCACTGCCTCACGAAACTCGTCCAGAGTGAGTCCCTGGGCGAACACCATCCCTGCGTCTTTTAGAGTGACGAATCCATCTGGTTGTACGGTGAGGGTCTGGTCGAACTCGGGCGATAACGTGAAGCTCAATGCCACCACGTCGCTGCGCGTGAGCCGGTAAAGCGGACGGCGTTCCCCTCCGAGCTTGGGGTTTCCCTTGCCGTCCGCTTGCCCCGGTTTTGCGGCCGCCATTCCTGTGCTTCCCGTCCCAGCCCCGGTTTGGCCGGTCGGAGAAGACGGTGGACTTACTCCCAGGCTCTGCTCCCTCTTTTCCTCCTGGGCGAATGCGGCCACGCAAAGCTGTAACGACAACACGCCCATCACCGCAACTCTTGTCCAACCAACGAAGGGTTTCATTGCGTGATGGGTTCTATTTTCCTGGGTTCTGAGATCCGCTCAGCATCCGCGGCTCTCTTTGGGCAAGCTATGCCGATGCACATTTCCCGGCAAGACATGGGAAGTGCTGTCTACCAGCGTGGTCGTGCCAGCTTCACTCGCGAAAGTGTGCCGAACCAAGCCCGCCGCGGCTTTTCATACTGCCGACCGCTTCCGATAGGGCCGAAAGCGTGTCCCTCGCGGGCTACCCTCAAAAGTAGACTTGCATGTTCACGACATCACACCCGCCCGATGAAACGCGACTCGAGACTGCGCCGCGGACCCGCGCCACGCAACATTTCTCGCTCTAACAGCCGCAAGGTTCCCTATCCCAATCTGGCTCATCGCGATTTTTCCACAACGTCGTAACTTCAATTCCCGAATTGAATGTCTCCTCCGAATAAAGTGACATGTTTCCTTGAGTCCCTCGCTCTTCACACCTAAGATCAAGACGTTCCTCAATTCCGCTCCATTAGCTCTGGCCCTAATGACTTCGTCCCCAGCCGCCGCAATCGCAGTCCTCATCGCCGATTCCAACCGCATGCAAGCGCAGCTTCTCACCAGCGCCCTGCGCCGCCGTTCCGAGTTCCGCATCTCCACCTGCCCCATCGACATCGCCTCGATCCTGCACGCCGTCGCATCCACGCCGGCCAAGGTGGTCGTGCTCTCCCTGAATCACTCCGTCAGCATCGCCAATCAGATGGCGTCCATGCGCCGCGTTCATCTTTCTCATCCCGCGATCGCAAAAGTTCTTCTAGTCGAGTCCTACGACCGCGCCCTGGTAGTCAGCGCTTTCCGCTCCGGCGCCCGCGGCATCTTCTGCATCTCCGACACGCATTTCCGCCTGCTCTGCCGCTGCATCCAGCGCGTAGCCAGCGGACAAATCTGGGCCAACACCGAACAGATGACGTTCCTCCTCGATCTGGTCTCCGAAGTCCCATCCCTCCGCGTTCTCAACTCCACAGGCCATCAACTCTTAACCCCGCGCGAAGAACAAGTCGTAGCCCTAGTCGCCGAAGGCCTAAGCAATCGCGAGACCGCCCGCGAACTAAATCTGAGCGAGCACACCATCAAAAAGTATCTTTTCCGCATCTTCGACGAACTAGGCATCTCGTCCCGAGTCGAGCTAGTCCTCTACGCCGTAAACCACGGCGACCCCCTCCAAGCCGAATGGCTAGCCGGCGCAACCCACGCCCCACAGGATTCCTAATATCTGCGCCGAGAGTCTCGACCTCTGGATTGCCCGCCCGAAAATGCCAATATGGAAATGCCCATGTGGAGACGGACGCATTCGTCCGTCCAGCCGAGCGAAGCGAGGCGCTGCACGACTATTTGAAAACTGCCCCTCGCCCCTGTATAAATCTCAAGACGGACCAAGTGCCCGACACCCCTCCAACCCCCGGTCCCACTCCCCAACCCCGCGGCCCCACCATAATCGCCGCCGGCCTGCTTCTAGCCGCGCTAGCCTTGGTAGTCCTCTACACCAGCCGCCGAGCCTTCCTAAGCCCGGTAGCCATGGTAGTCGTAGCGGCGATCGGACTAGCCGCCCTCCTACTGCAACGCCGCCTCCGCCCCGACCTTCGTCCCGATCTTCATTCAGACCTCGGCCCCGACGCCGGCCCCGCGGCGCAATCTTCGTCGCCGCAAGCCCCGTCCCGCGCCCCACTCCGCCTGAACGCCGCAGGCGTAGTCTTCGCCATAGCCGCAGTCTTCGCCGACGTCCTCCACCTGAACCCAGCCCTGATGCTGATCACCGCCCTCGCCGCCGTAATCTCCTTCGCCCTCAGCGGCGTAATCGTCCTAAACGCCCTCCGCAAACCCCGCCCCTGACGCCTTCTCGGCTGCGTCATCCCGAAGCCCCGCGCTTTCACCAGCGGGGTGAGGGATCTCGCGCGCATCACGACCGCCGTCAGGAAGCACGTTCTCCCCGCCCCGATTCCGATCCCAGAAGTCCAAAGGCTTTTCCACAGCCAAAACCCCACCCCCTGTGACGAACGACCGTGACTCAAGTGATAAAACTCGAAATACTAGGTGAAGTGTCCATAAAAATAATCAGGGGTGAGGGACAATGTGGAGAAAAGCCAACCGCCTAGCAGGAGCCCAACTGAAACACTGCAAAGAACGAGGCGAATGGGCCGAACTCTATTTCATGATGATGGCCGCTGGCCTCGGCATGAAAGTCTCCAAGCCCTTCGGCGATTCCGGAAGATACGACGTAGGAGTAGAAAGCCACATTCGCGAGAGCAATATCCGCGAGAGCCGCAGGAACGCGAACCAAGGCCGAGTCCAACGCGTCCAGGTAAAGTCCACCATCTACAAGCGCCGCGGAGAAGGTTACAGCCTCAACGTAATGGGACCGCAACGCAAAAAGTATCAACCCGGCACAGTAGACTTCTTCGCCATCCTGCTGATCCCCATCGACGACTGGTACATAATCCCCTTCGACGTAATAGGAAGAAAAAACAGCAGCCTCCACTTCACCCCCGCCAGCAAGCGCCAGAAATACGGCCCCTACCGCGAAGCCTGGCACCTGCTGCAACCCAACCCCGGCCTGACCATCCAAGCCAGCAGCGACGACCAATTCCCGGAAGAAAATCCGCAAAACGGATGACCCCTCCCCAAAATCCTGTCATTCCGAGCGGAGAAAGATCATCCGCAAAGCGGATGATCTTGCGGAGTCGAGGAACCTGCTGTCTGTCGACACCACCCCAAACGCGGGTGGCCCATCCTTCGCGCACTTTGCGAAGGGTAGGATTCCACAGCCCATCCCTCTGAGGATTTGGAAAGCGCCACGACCGGGAAGGGCACGACTTCAGTAGTGCCGCAAGCCTCCTCAAAATCCTGTCATTCCGAGCGGAGAAAGATCATCCGCAAGGCGGATGATCTTGCGGAGTCGAGGAACCTGCTGTCTGCCGACACCACCACAAACCGGGGCGGCCCATCCTTCGCGCACTGTGCGAAGAGCGGGACTCCACAACCCCATCTCTCTGAGGATTTGGCAAGCGCCACAATTGGGAAGGCCACGACGTCAGCCGTACCGCAAGCCCTCTCAAAATCTTGTCATTCCGAGCGGAGAAAGATCATCCGCAAGGCGGATGATCTTGCGGAGTCGAGGAACCTGCTGTCTGTCGGCACCATCACAAACCGGGGTGCCCCATTCTTCGCGCACTTTGCGAAGAGTGGGATTCCACAGCCCCATCCCTCTGAGGATTTGGCAAGCGCCACGCCCGGGAAGGGCACGACTTCAGTCGTGCCGCAAGCCTCCAAAGAAATGCAACCAGTCATCCTAGGGCAGGCACAATTCCCCAGACAAGCTAGCCGAGAGAATCGAGAAACCTTCTCGAGGGTGAGTCAAGAAAGTGACCCTTGCATGCGTCCTTCAATTCACCAGCGCCGACGGAGGCGTCACGAGGACAAACCTGATGGATAAAACGAATCTGGCCTACCAAGCCTATTACGTATCGCTCTTCGTCGTTGGGCGGGACCAAGCCGACGCGCAGATTGTGGATGCCGGAGCGAACCCGCGAGATCTTCTCCCTCGGAGCGCGAACCTCGCGTGAACCGAGGCGCGTGCCCGTCAGCAGCTTGATTGCCCTAGGTCCCATAATTCTGATTTTCTCGCGCTTCACTCTGAGTCCGTGAGCAGCAAGCAAGGAAATCGAAGGCTCGATCAGATCCCTGGATCGTTCGCCAGAGAACGCCAAGTCATCGATCCAAGTCGAATAGGATACGAGGAACTGCTCGCAGATTGCCCGTATCGGCCCATCAATCATCCAAATGAAAAGATTGGCCAAGAGCGGGCTAGTCGGCGCGCCTTGAGGAAGATGACGCTCAAAGGTCGTCAGCCGCGTGAGCAAGCGTGACACCGGCGGGGAGCAGCCTAAGAATTCTGACCACACTCGATAAACGTGAGCGTTAGTGATGCTGGGAAAACACTGTCGCACGTCCAAAGTCACCAGCAGGGCGGAGGAGAGATGGCGCTCGGCGTTGTCCATAACGCTGCGGCTCGAGACCGCGCCAAGGATGTGGGAGGGGAAACAGATCGGCTTGAGCAAGCGCCGATAAATCCGCCGCTGGATCCATTTTAGGTCCTGCAGGGGATTGTCGATCGGGCGTGACTGCGGAACGTAGCATCGCTCAAATGGGCGTGGCGGCTTAGCCAGCATAAACGGGCTGTAGTTCGCATCCGCAGAACCCGCGACCTCTTCAAGCCTGCCGGGTGGAATCCTAAGTACGTCGGCGAGGCGCCTTGGACTTTGGATGCCGAGCTTTTGGGCCGACTGCGGGCCCTCTGCCAGGTTCAAGCTCACCTCCGGTCAACAATAATTCGCTTAGCGCCAATGCAAGCTGCCGAACCGTTTTCGGATCTGCGTCCTTTATCTCACCGGGCTCCGAGGCTAGCAGCGCGAACAAGTGAAATGGAATTCTTAACGCAGCAGCCACCTTTTGCAATATTTCCACACTGGGCTTACGCCTTCCATTCTCGAGCATCGAAACTAAACTAGGATCGACCGAAATCTTCCTCGACAGGTCCCGCTGCGAGACGTCGGCGAGCGCCCTCCCGACCCGAATGGCCTTAGAGTAGTCCACGGTGATCCCGAATTCTTGGAAGTGAGTTTTCCTCGGAACCTGAGCACCAGACCGCCGAAAACTACCGGCGGCGAACGAAGTTATTGACGATGGCTTCGGCTACATGCCTTACCGCCTCGAAGATGTCTCTTCTTGTCGGATCTGGACTTCGACGGAGCCGTTTCAATCTAAGTTCCGCTTTCGCTAGTGCGCTCCTCTGTTCCGGTTCGAGTCCATCTCTTTCCTGCATGGAGCGGAGACAATCCAAGCAATACTGCAGGTTTTTGTCCTGTTTCACTGGTCCTCCTTCTCCGGCGAGAAACTGCCGGTGCCGCAGAGCAGCTCCCGAGAAGGAATGGACCGAACCGAAAAACTCACCCAACGTGTGCCGCACAGCAAACAACCAACACACCCCAACGAACAGGCTCACAGACACCAAAGGGACTCAGCGCAAACCCCGCGGATCTCCAAGCATGCAGCGTCGGACTGACGGGCCTCAACGACATCCCGTCGCCGCGGGTCTGTGGAAGCCCCCACGGCTTTACGCCCCCCGCCTCACAACGAGGGACTCGGTACTAGAAGCAGCTCTTAGCCAGAGAACTTGTCAAAGAACCTGCCGAATCGCCAGTAGCGGCGACCCAAGATCAATATAAAGACAATCGGATGCTGTGTCAACAAAAATGACAAATCGTCACTTTTATTGAAGGCCGGCAAAGCTAAAATCCTACGAGCACCCGCTCGTGCTCCCACAACTCCCGCACCGGTAGCAACTCCCATTCCGCGTCACGATGCTCTCGCAGAAGCTGCACGTAGGAGCGTCGCCCAGGTCGATGATGCCAGCCAGCGCATCGGCGGCGTGCACTAAATAGCCTTCAACACCGCTCTCTCCGCCGCCTGCGGCAACTTGATCGGGACGAAATACTCCTCCGGATACAAATAGTCCTCGCCCGACTCGTCTATCACCCGCATCAGACGATGCCTCGACGCTTGCTCATCCCTCAGCAGCCGATACACCTTGCGCAGTTCCAGCGACGCAGGATAATCCCGGTTGCGCACGCAAAGCACAAACCGCGCCGCGCCGGCCGCAGCGTTACTCGACAATCCGCTTGATTTTGTATTCTTTCGCGCCAATCCCATGAGCTTCGTACCAGTGGACCTCAGCTTCGCACTTCGTACCATCATTAAATTCGATCTTCGCAATGCCCTTCAACTTCCGCCAGCGTCCCTTGCCGTAATTCTTCCACAACCGTTTACGCTCGCGAATCGCGGTGCCGGACGCAATCGTTTCAATATCCGATATCCGTCCAACAATCTTGAAGCGCATCCAGCACCGCTACTTGACCGTGAAGCGGGTGCCCCATCCTCGTCGCGTTCTTTGCGACAGGGTGGGGACGTTGACTTCCGCCGTCAATCTTACGAGCACCCGCTCGTACTCCCACAACTCCCGCACCGATAGCACGAACCGTTGCGAGTCATGATGCTGCCGCAGAAGCTGCACGTAGGAGCGTCGCCCAGGTCGATGATGCCGGCCAGTTGGTCGGCGGCGTGAACCGAGCCAGGGTTTAGGGATCGGGGGTCAGGGGGCGGCAATCCCCTCGATGATTCATTTGCCTCGCTGATCCCTGGCCCCTGCCCACTAATCCCTTGTTTCGGCCGCAGATTCTCAAACAAAAACTGCTGCTGCCCAGTCAGAAAACGCAACTGCAGCCAGCGGAAGATGTAGTCCATGATCGACTTGGCAAACCCGATGTCGGGATTGCTGGTCCACCCGCTAGGCTCAAACCGCGTGTGCGCGAACTTTTCGCAAAGCAGCTTCAGCGGCACGCCATGCTGCAGCGCAATGGATGTGGCCAGCGCAAAGCTATCCATCAGCCCCGAGACCGTAGAACCTTCCTTGGCCATGGTGATGAACAGCTCGCCTGGATCTCCGTTAGGATAAAGCCCGACGGTGATGTAACCCTCATGGCCGCCGATATTGAACTTGTGCGTGATCGAAGCCCGCTCCTCCTGCAGCTTGTGCCGCACCGCGCGAGGAGGCGCATTCAGATTGTCTTCCTGTGGAGCGGACGCAGTCCGCGAGTCTTCCTTCGAAGAGTTGGCAGTCTTAGTCCCAGCGGCCGAAAGCGGTTGCGACTTCTTGCACCCATCCCTATAAACGGCGACAGCCTTCAAGCCAAGCTTCCAGGCCTGAAGATAAGCCTCCATGATGTCTTCAACAGAAGCATTCTCCGGAAGATTGACCGTCTTCGATATAGCCCCCGAGATAAAAGGCTGCGCAGCAGCCATCATCCGCAAATGCCCCATGTAAGCAATCGACCGAGTCCCCTTAGCCGGCTTGAACGAACAATCAAACACAGCCAGATGCTCATCCTTAACATGCGGAGCCCCCTCGATGGTTCCAGTAGCATCGATGTAACTAACAATAGCGTTAGCCTGATCATGATCGTACCCAAGCTTAAATAAAGCAGTAGGCACAGTCTGATTCACAATCTTAATCATGCCTCCACCCACCAGCTTCTTGTACTTAACCAACGCCAAATCCGGCTCCACACCAGTAGTGTCACAGTCCATCATGAAGCCTATGGTGCCTGTGGGGGCTAGTACTGTTACTTGGCTGTTGCGGTAGCCGTGTTTTTCGCCTTGGGCTAGGGCTTCGTCCCAGCATTGTTTGCTGGATTCGTAGAGAGTGCTTGGGACATTATTTTTGTTTATGTTGTTTACTGAGGCGCGGTGCATTCTTATTACGTCTAAGAATGGTTCGCGGTTTATGTACCAGCCGGGGCAGGCTGCGCCGGGCATGTTGGCGGCTTCGGTTATGCCTAGACGAGTTGCTACTGTGTCGGTTGCTGGGGTTAATGGTTGGCATTGTTCGGCTATCTTGCTTGATTGCAGATAGGCTTCACCGCACATGATTGCGGTTACGCAGGCGGCGTAGTCGCGGCCGGCGTCGCTGTCGTAGGGTAGGCCTGCGGCCATTAACAGCGCGCCTAGATTTGCGTAGCCTAAGCCTAGCGGGCGATAGTCATGCGAGTTGCGCATGATCGCTTCTGTCGGATATCCCGCGTTGTCGACCAGAATTTCTTGCGCTGTGATCAACACATCTACTGCGTGACGGTAGGCTTCTACGTCGAACGTTCCGTTCGGAGCGAACTTCAGCAAGTTCAAGCTGGCTAAGTTGCAGGCTGAATCGTCCAGGAACATGTATTCGCTGCACGGATTACTCGCGTTGATTCTTGCGGTGTTCTTCGAGGTGTGCCAGCGATTTGTGGTGGTGTCGTATTGCATGCCGGGATCGCCGCAGTGCCAGGTGGCCTCGGAAAGTTTCTTTAACAGGTCTTTGGCTTTGTAGGTTTTCATTACGCTGCCGTCCTGCACTTTTTTGGTGGAGAAGTCGGTGTCGCGGACTACGGCGTACATGAAGTCGTCGGTTACGCGGACGGAGTTATTCGCGTTCTGGAAGAAGATTGAAGAGTAGGCGTCGGAGTCGGGATGCGAGCCATCGTATCCCTGGGCTACCAGAGCGTGCGCCTTGGCTTCTTCTTTTTGTTTGCACTCGATGAACTCTACGATGTCGGGATGGTCGACGTTGAGGATGACCATCTTGGCGGCGCGGCGGGTTTTGCCTCCGGACTTGATTACTCCGGCGAAGGCATCGAAACCTTTCATGAAGCTGAGCGGGCCGCTGGCTGTGCCTCCTCCGCTTAGACCTTCGGTGGAGGAACGCAGCGGGGAGAGATTGGTGCCGGTGCCTGATCCCCACTTGAAGAGCATGCCTTCCGTTTTCGCTAACGTAAGAATCGAGTCGAGCGAATCTTTTACAGAGTTGATGAAGCAGGCCGAGCATTGCGGCTTGCTGTAGCCGGTGATGTCGAACTCTACTTGCTGGGTCTGAGGATTCCAGTGCCAGTTGCGGGCATCGGAATTGGGCTCGATGCGGTCGCAGCCTACGTTGAACCAGACCGGAGAGTTGAAGGCGGCGTACTGGCGGACGAGGATGTGCACCAGCTCGTCGTGGAACGTGGCGCCGTCTTCCGGTGTTTTGAAATAGCCTTGAGCCAGTCCCCAGTTGCGGATGGTTTCGGCTACGCGGGTTACTAGCTGGCGGACTCCGGTTTCACGCTCGGGCGTGCCTACCTTGCCGTGCAAGTATTTCGAGGCCACGATGTTGGTGGCGGTCATGGACCAGTCTTTGGGGACTTCTACGTCTTTTTGTTCGAAGATCACGTTGCCTTGAGCGTCGGTGATCTGGGCGAGGCGGAGATCCCACTCGAGTTCGTCGTAGGGGGAGACGCCGGGCTTGGTGAAGAAGCGTCGGAAGGACAGGCCAGGCGCGGTCTTTTTTCCAGGTGCGGCGGTTGCGCTCGCGATGACAGAGTTTGCGGGGGTGGCCGCAGGGGGATTGACGGTAGTGGTTTTGGCCTCGGGCATTGCTCTCTCCATTATTAGTTAGATTCTATCCAGCTTGACCCGATTCGGCGTCCCTGGGGGTGGATGCGGGAATTGGGTTGTGCCCGAACGGGAATTTGTTCGGGGTGTTGCAGTTCTTGTTAAAGAGCTCTTTTGCCCCTTTGGGGGCTTGTGCTTCGGGGCCTAAAGCCCCCTGTCATTTTTTCCTTGCGCGGCGCTTAAGCGCCGCTCTTCCACGGTGCTGGGTGCGTCGGTGGTGCTCCGATACTTCCAAACCTCAGGGGCTAAAGCCCGTTCATAGCTGCATCTAACGGCACGGCTAAAGCCGTGCCCTTCCCGATCTCCGTCATTCCCTTCGGTTTAGAAGCCCGAGGGGAGGGGATGAGGACAGTGAAGATTTTTGTTGGCTCCGGAATCCAGATTCGGGGCCTGCGGTGCTGCATCCGAGGCTTCTGCTTTTGCTGTTTGTGCTGGCGTTGTGGTGCTGTCGGCAGAGTCGGACAGGAGTGTCCGACCCACACGGGTTGTGCCTGCGCCATCTGTGAACTCCAGCGACGACTGAAAGTCGATGCCGATGCCTGAGGCTTTTTCGGCTGAGGAACGCATCCACTGGTTGAGGGCGTTGCAGATGTTGCGGCGCTGGGTCTGGTCTTCGATTACTACGAACCGCAGGAAGCAGCGCCCGGAGGCCAGGCGGGCGCGCATGGGATTGGCGCAGGTGAACATGCGGTCGAGGGTGAAGGCCATGTCGTCGTCTTCGGAGAATTGGAGGACGGCGAGCATGCGGCGTTGGGATGCCTCAGCGGCTGAAGCCGGTGAGTTTTTTGGCGATGTAACGGCACGACTAAAGTCGTGCCCCTCCCGATCTGCGCTCCCCTCAAGGGTGGGGGCACTCGCTTCGCTCGTTGGACGGACGAATGCGTCCGTCCCCACATGGGTCTTGGTCGCTTCTGAAGTATTGCCTGGCCCTAGGTCCATGATGTCTTCGGCTAGGGCGAAGATGCCGGGCTTGCTGGGGACTATGAGGAGGCTGTGGGTGGAATCGCAACGGAACCAGCGCGACCATTGCAGGCGGCGTGGGTCCACGGGACGGTCGAAGCCGTGCCGGGCTAGGGAATCGGCGATGAGTCGAGTTAAAGCTTCCATCCTGGGCTCCTGAAATCGGCTTCGGGCTTTGGCTTTCGGGGCTTCGGCCAGAAGTTGAACTGCGTTCCGGTGTGAGACGAGTTCTTACTGTTTGAATCAGTCTGATTGATTCAGTCGGCCCCCCGGGGGAGGATCGGGGGAACGGCCACCGCACTTTCCGCTTTGTTTTATTACGTTTACGGGTGGCGCCGGGTCACCTCTGGCCTGGCGCCTACCCGTAAATCCTTCCTGACAGCGCCCCTCTTCTTTCACCCGCCCCGTTCCCGCGAGGCGTGTTTCAAAGGGCTATGGGAATGCAAAGTTACTCCCGCTTATTGTGCCTGTCAAGAGGGAAACACCACAGGTTGTATCCTCAACAATGACGGCCTTGGTGCGGGGGTGAGGGGTTGGTTTGGGATTTGTTTTCCACAAAGGGAATTCATCGTGCGTTCACAAATGTGGGGGCGCGGTTGGAGGGGTGGCAGTTGGGTTGTCTGGGAGATTGGCGAGATGGTCGGTCCCAAGGTAAGTACCTCGGGGGCTAAAGCCCGGCGATTTCCGAATGCATCCTGACGCAGGCCTGGAAGGCCTGCTCCACCCTCATAATTGTTGTCGCTTAGAGCGAGCGCAGGCCGGGGATGGGGCTGCGGCTGCTGCGGTAGGGTTGGGGAGATTTGCGTAGTAGATGGGCTGGGAGCGACGGAGTATCGGGAGCTTCGAGTTGCTCCGTTGTCTCGCTGGAGAGCAAGGGTACATAGATGTCCTCGAAGATCTGCCGCGGCGCGATGCGCAGAACGCCGTCGGAGGATTCGACCAGGTAGTCGCCTTTGCGTCCGGAGTGCTGGCGTCCCAGAATGTCGGCGAAGGTGAGGCTGGTGGTGAGCTGTTTGGCTTTGACCAGAAAGCGGGTGCGATAGGTAATCCATGGGTTCGACGCTTTCATTCAGTTCTCGGTTCTCAGTTTTCAGTTTTCGATTATGAATGTGATGGTTCACTGCTGATCAGCAACGGCCGGTGCTTGTCTTCGACCGATTTCCCGATTCATTTTTTATTGAGATGGCGAGAGTGAATGTACGAGCGAAAGGGCGCGCGGTCAATTCAGTATTTTTGGTGCAGTTGAGGAAAATGTTGGCTACGGATTTTCGCGGATGGGCACGGATCAAGGACCTTGACAAAGATGTGTCGCTAAGCCGCATGGAGGGCTTGGGTTCTGTTTGGGGGTGGGCGTTGGAAGGAAATTTGTTTGGAGCGGGGAAGTTGATTGTGCACAGGGGTTGCACAGGAAATGCAGAAAGCGGTGGTCAGTGATCAGCGGCCAGTGACGAGCGCTTGCTTCCCGGCCGTGCTGCGAACCACGCCAGAAGACGTCGGCTGAATTCTTGTGGAGCTGTGCTCATGGCTCCGCAGTGATCTGCATTGGGGACCTCCCAGAGAACTACGTTGGGATTGCGAGCTTGTATGCGCTGGGAGTGGCGGAGCGGGATGTTGCCGTCGATTTGGCCATGAATCAGAAAGACGGGGACCTTCGTGGCTGCTACTGAATCTTCTGGCGAAACTTGCTGCATATCGAGGCCGTATTTCCAGCGCGTGTAGAAGAAGGCGAATTCGACAAGGGGGCGGAAGATGGTGCGTCCGAACCAGGGGCCGAGATGAAAGGGCTGGCCCATGCGATCGTAGACGATTTCGCGGAAGCTGGAGAAGGAAGATTCGGCGGCGACGGCGCAGAATCGTGGTTCCACGCTTAGAGATTGCAGGAGTTCGGCGGCACCCATCGATTCTCCGAGTCCGAAGATGCAACGAGGGTGATCTTGGGCGGCGAGGAAGTCGAACCACTGGTGAATGTCGTTCCGTTCGAGAAGGCCGTAGGTGGCGAGTTGGCCGCCGCTGGCGCCGTGGGCCCGGGCGTCGGGAAGAAGCAGGGTGAATCCGTTTGCGAGAAGGAGTTGCGCGTATCCGGTCATGCCGACGCGGTTGTCAGCTAGGCCGTGGAGGAGAATTACTGCGTCGCCGTTGCCGCTGTGGGGATGGATGGTCCAGGCACGGAGGGTGATGGCGTCGGGCGTGGTGATGGAAACGTCTGCGAGATCGGAGTTCAGTTCGCGAGCGATGTCACGCATGGTGGATTCGTCTGCTTGCGTCAGAGGACGGCGGGCGGGATGCAAAGTGCCGTCGGCTACGAAGATTCCTGCTACGGCGGAGAATGCTAAGTAGAGCGCGACGAAGAGCAGGAGCCGGCGCGATTTTCTGGATAGGTCCATTAGGTCTTAGGGATGGTACGGGCGGGCGGCGAGTGCGGTTCCGCTGCGAAACCGTCCAAGCTCTGAGAGAACGCCTTGAGGCTGCTGAGAGTGCGCAGGAGGTGTAGGGGTCCTTCGACTGCGTGGCCGCTTCGCTTTAGCGAA
>JBATXV010000047.1:0-47222 GCA_049673585.1 Candidatus Sulfotelmatobacter sp.
GGCGGGACGCCCGCACGACAGCCGCCGGGACGGCGGCGCTACTTTTAGAGCACCTCATTTGAGGACGAACGAGTTAAGGACGAACCAGCCAATGTCCAAGCTTTCCATCCGTGACCTCCCGCTGAACGGCAACCGTATCTTCATGCGCGTCGACTTTAACGTTCCTCTGGAAGACGGGCGCGTGATGGACGACACGCGCATCCGCGAAACCCTGCCCTCGATCGAGTATGCGTTACGCCATGGGGCGCGATTGATTCTGGCCTCGCATCTGGGGCGGCCAAAAGGCAAGGTCAACCTGAAAATGAGCCTGAAGCCGGTCGCCGAACGGCTGCGCATGGTGCTCGACAAAGAACTGGCGCGGGGCGAAAACGTTGGCTTCTGCCCGGAGTGCGTAGGTCCTGAGGCAGAGGAAGTGGCCACGCAATTGGAAAAAGGCCAGACCCTGCTGCTGGAGAACCTTCGCTTTCATGCCGAAGAGGAAGCCAACGACGAGAAGTTCGCCAAGCAATTGGGAACTCTGGCGGATTTCTATGTGAATGACGCCTTCGGCACGGCGCATCGGGCACATGCTTCGACCGTGGGCATTACAAAGTTTGTGTCAAAATCCGCGGCTGGCTTGCTCATGGAGAAGGAACTGAAGTACATGGGCAAGGCGCTGGAGCATCCCGAGCCCCCATTCGTGGCGATCCTGGGCGGCGCCAAAGTGAGCGACAAGATCGGCGTGATTCGGAACCTGATGGACAAGGTCGACTCGCTCATCATCGGCGGCGGAATGGCCTACACCTTCTTGAAGGCGCAAGGAAAAGAAATCGGTAAATCACTGCTGGAAGCTGACAAGGTTGACCTGGCGCGGCAACTACTGGAGGAAGCGAAGAAGCGGAATGTGAAGTTCCTGCTGCCGATCGATCACGTAGTTGCGATTAAGCCTGAAACCAACGCCGTCGTGCAGCAGATCGGCGAAGGCCAACCCATTCCGGCCGACCGCATGGCGCTCGACATTGGGCCGAAGACCATCGAGCTGTTCTCGGAAGAGATTTCGCGGGCGCGCACGATTGTGTGGAACGGGCCTATGGGTGTGTTTGAAGTTCCAGGATTTTCGCGGGGGACCTTCAAAATCGCCCACGCAGTAGCCGAGAACGTAGGCGCGATCTCCATTGTCGGCGGCGGCGACACCGTTTCGGCGGTGCATGGTGCGGAAGTGGCGGATAAGATCACACATATTTCCACCGGTGGTGGTGCGTCGCTGGAGTTTCTGGAAGGCAAGAAACTGCCCGGAGTCGAAGCGCTCACGGACAAGAAGTGATCCATTTTCGTCAAGCTTTCGAAGATTGCAACCACACGGCGTTAGTTTCTCCATTCCGGACCGAGAAGGCTTCTTCATGAGAACCAAGCTAATGGCCGCAAACTGGAAGATGAACAAGACCCCGGACGAAACTCGCGTGTATTTCCGCGAATTTCTCCCCCTGGTCGCAGGTCACACTCGCGACCAGATTGTGGTCTGTCCGCCCTACACGGATGTGGACGTTGCAATCGCGTCGGCGCGGGGCTCGAATGTGGCGATCGGAGTGCAAAACGTTCACTGGAAGGCGGACGGGGCTTACACCGGGGAAATTTCGGCACCGATGTTGGTAGCTCTGGGTGTGACCCACGTGATCGTGGGGCACTCCGAGCGGCGGCAGTATTTTGGCGAAACTGACGACACTGTGAACCTGCGGCTGAAGGCAGCTTTGGAGGCTGGCCTCACGCCAATCTGTTGCGTAGGCGAAGTGCTCGAGGAACGCGAAGCTGGCCTCACTGATGATGTGTTGCGACGGCAGTGTGTCCGAGCCTTTCATGCTATCTCTGCCAAGAAAGCCGCAAAACTGGTTGTAGCCTACGAACCGGTGTGGGCGATCGGCACCGGCAAGACAGCAACGCCGGAACTGGCCGCCGAAGCGCATGCCGTGATCCGCCGGGAAGCGGCGGAGGCCTTTGGCGCGGATTTCGCATCGCAGATGCGTATTCTCTACGGCGGATCCGTGAAGCCAGATAACGTCGCAACCTTGATGGCACAAGAGGAAATAGACGGAGCACTGGTGGGCGGGGCTTCGCTTGATCCAAAATCGTTTGCGGCGATTGTCAAGTACTGAAGCGAACGGCAACTACCAATTTGCGGAGGTTGCGACTCTTTGGTTCGGCTTGGGTTTGAAGTCTCGAGTGAACCGAAGCATCCAAGCCTGCGAATGTAAAGGTCTTCCGGCCTGGCACAGCGGGCAGATTAGGCTAATGTAAGTATCCGAAGATTGGTAGAAATACTCTGATATTCTGGAACTGCGGAGGGTGCCCCCGGTACGGTGAGATCCGCGCAAACGATACAACACAAACTACTTATGCCGCATCCCAGTGATTGCGGCCCGGAACAGGCAACTTGACCGAGCCACGACATCACCCGAGCACTGAACCCAGCGAGGCCGAGTTAATCGAACGGGCCAAGCGGGGGGACGCAGAAGCGTTCCAGGCGCTCTATGACAAGCACAAGCGGCGGGTATATTCGCTGTGTCTGCGCATGACGGCAAACACGGCGGAGGCCGAAGATCTCGCGCAGGAGGCATTCCTGCAGCTCTTCCGCAAGATCTCGACATTTCGCGGGGAGTCGGCGTTTTCGACCTGGTTGCACCGGCTTTCGGTAAACGTCGTGCTGATGCATCTGAGGAAGAAAAGTCTTCCCGTGGTTTCGTTGGAAGAGACCACGCAAGGGACGGAAGAGGATTCTCCGAAGAGGGATTTCGGGGCAGACGATATCGCGCTGGCTGGGTCGATTGACCGAATGCAGCTGCAGAGGGCGGTCGACAATCTCCCTCCTGGTTATAGGACGATTTTCGTGCTGCACGACATAGAAGGTTACGAGCATAATGAAATCGCCAGGATCGCGGGATGCTCGATCGGGAACAGCAAGTCGCAGTTACACAAGGCGCGCATGAAATTGCGCGATCTGCTCAAGATGAATAGAGCCGAAAAGGCCGCGAAATCTCGAGTAGGTTAGACAAGCGTTGGACCACTGAACGAAGAACACGGAACGACATTAACCTGAGCAGGGGCGCAAGCGTTGCGGTCACACTACGAGCCGCAGCTGACTTGGGGAGAAGGTTATGAATTGCGTTGAGCTGCAACACAGCTTGGCGGACGTGGAGAACGGCGGAAGTGTTGAGCAGTTCGCCCATCTCAGGGCGTGCTCGGCGTGCTCGACGCTGGTAAGAGACCTGAATCAGATCGCCGCCGCGGCAAGCCGGCTGCAAGCAACAGACGAGCCCAGTCCTGCAGTTTGGAATTCCATTGAAGCGGCACTGCGACGAGAGGGCCTGATCCGTCCGCAGCGAGCGACCCGAAGGCTGATCCCTTCCTTCGGCAGCTGGCGGGCGGCAAGATGGCTGGTCCCGGCCGCGGCGATGTTGCTGCTGGCTTTAGGACTCTTTCTGCAGCGTGGATCGCGGCCGGGTCCGTTGAGTCCACAGACCTCAGTGGCCGTTTCGGCGGTGAATCCCCTGGAACTCAATGATGACGATCTAAGGCAGGAAATCGCGGATACCGCGCCCGAAGTGAAGACGCTATACGAAGAGAATCTCCGGGAGGTGAACGACTCCATTCGCGATGCTCAGGGTGTTGTGAATGAGACTCCGAATGACGAGGATGCGCGGCGGTCGTTGATGGATGCGTACCAGCAGAAAGCCATGCTTTTCGAGCTGGCCATGGACCGCTCTGCGGAATAGTCTTCAAAATTTCGAGTAGGATTGACGGCGATGGCGGATCAGCAAGCTTGGGGGAGTTACACATGGTAAGCAAACGCGCGGCAAAACTGGTGGCGATTGGCGTAATCGTTGCGGGCACGCTGGTGGCCGAGAGCAAGAAAGAGTATCACTTCTCGGTTGGGCCGAAGGCTGGCGTGTCGGTGATGAACCCCTATGGCTCGATTTCGGTGAGGCCTTCATTGAACAATACCGTCGTGGTCAACGCGATTTTGCATTCCGACAAGGTTGAGGTCGACAATAGTCAGACCGGAAACCGCGTGGATATTCAATCGCATCTGCTGGCCGGGGCCGACGCCGATTCGGGACGCGTGGATTATGAAGTCCTGGTTCCCGCCGATGCCAGCGTCACCCTGCATTCCAGTACGGGTTCCTTGCGCGCCGAGAAACTGCACGGCGACATGAATTTGGAAGGTGCAGGAGCGGCTGTCGATGTTCGCGACATCTCCGACGCCCACGTTCATGTCAAGACGATGAATGGCGCCGTGAATCTGGATAACATCCAGAACGGGCATGTCGAGGTCGATTCGTTGAGCGGAGACGTTACCCTGAGGAGCGTGACTGGCCCCTTGGTGCAGGTGGTCTCGACCAGTGGCAGAATCAATTACTTCGGCGACTTCGGCAACAGCGGCGAGTACCGGCTGACCAGCCACAGCGGCGATATCGAAGCCACCATCCCGGAAGGCACCTCCGCCGACGTGAGCGCTCGTTCGGTGCGCGGAGAAGTACATGACGATATTCCCCTCCAGCCAAAGAATCACACCTGGTTTCCCATCGACAAGGGACGTGCCTTTGCAGGTACCGTCGGTCGAGTAGCAGTGTCCTCGACCGTGGTATTGCGCACCTTCAGTGGTAAAATTCACCTTAGAAAACGCTCCGAAAAACAATAAAGAAAACGAAGCGAAAACCGGCTCGAAGGAAGCGGTCTGCTCCAGGCCCGGAGAAAACGGCGGCCTTTGGTGTGCTTGGCCGTCAAGTCAAGAAGCCACGCCGCCGGCAGGGGACGTCGGGCGTGATTCTTGTGGGCTTCATGGGCGCCGGCAAGAGCAGTGTCGGCCGCGCCATGGCCGAACAACTGGGCTGGACCTTTGAGGACCTCGATGACCGGATTGAACAGCGGGCGGGACGCAAAGTACCTGAAATCTTCCGCGACTCCGGCGAAGCGGGTTTCCGCCGGGCCGAGCACACGGCTTTAAGAGAACTGATGCAGGAATTGCAAGCTACTCCCGAGAAAATCGTCGCCCTCGGCGGTGGGGCTTTCGCGCAGAAGGAGAATGCCAGGCTGATCGAGGCTGGAGCCGTTCCCACTGTATTCCTGGACGCTGCAGTGGAGGAGTTGTGGCGGCGCTGCCGGCACCAGGCCGAGCAGGAAGGAATTGAGCGCCCCTTGCGGGGCAGCCACGAGCGCTTCGGCGAGCTTTACGAGGGGCGACGAAGGCATTACCTGAAGGCTTCGTTCCGGCAAGAGACCGGGGGAAAGACCATCCAGGAAATTGCGGCCGAAGTGATTGAAGCTTTAGGCCTGGACCGAAGACGAAAAAAACGAGGAGAAAAGTAGTGACTCTGATGGCACGAATGCGATGGGGAACGGTGGCGGTTCTAGCGTGCGCGGCAGTTTTATACGCCGGTAACAAGAAGGACAAGGCGAAGCCGGCTGGTGCTCAACAGATCGATTCGGGCTCGTTCGGGGTTTTCGTCAGAGGGCAGCGCGTGGTCACCGAGACTTTTAGCATCAAGCAGGAGAATGGCATCAGCATAGTGAAGTCACAACTCAAAGAAATCAGCGGTTCCGCCTCCCCCGGCCAAAAGTCGGAATTAGAGATGACTGGCTCCGCCGAATTGCTTCGGTATGAATGGAGCGACGGCAACAGTTCACTCGTGGTCACGCCCAATGATGACTTCCTGCTCGAAAAGATCACGCCCTCGCCAGGTGCCAAGCCGGCCGAGCAGCCGTTTCTCATGCCCAGCACGTCGGCGATTCTGGACAATAACTTTTTTGTTCACCGCGAGGTGCTGGCGTGGCGCTATTTGAAGACGGATTGCCAGAGCGAGAGCGGAGAGTTGCGATGCCAAAAGGACCCCGGGGAGTACGGCGTGCTGGTGCCGCAAGACCGGACGTCGCTGCGAGTGCGCCTCGAGCTGGTAGGCAGGGAAAAGGTGAACATTCGAGGCACCGAGCGTGAACTGCTACGCTTAGACTTGAAGGGCGAAGATTTCTCCTGGGCCCTCTGGGTGGACGACAAGGACCAGTTCAAGCTAATGCGGGTGCTGATTCCAGACGATAAGACAGAAGTAGTGCGGGATTAGCCGGAACGCCGCGCTGCACGGGATCCGATTAGGAGTTGACTGAGCACCATGCCGCTGGCAGATGCACGTACGGCGCGGGTTCTGATCACGGTGCTGTTGTTTGCGCTGGGGTTAGGATTTCTCTATGTGGCGCGGGAAACGCTGATGGCCTTCCTGTTTGCCATTTTCTTCGCCTACCTGATGAGCCCTCTGGTATCGCATCTGGAAAGATTTTTGCATGGGCGTGGCCGTGCCATCGCGATGATTTACGTGTTGCTCTTGGGCATCGTGGTGTTGTTCTTCATCTCCATGGGGCCGCAGATCGGCCACGAAGGGGCGCGCTTGGGCCAGTCGCTGCCGGCTCTGGCTAAGTTGAGCTCCGGGCAGATCGCGGAGCAATTGGGAGAAGAGCACGGCTGGAACGGCAAAGCCCTCGAACTGCTTCGTGACTATCTTGCCAACCACAGTGACGAAATTGTGAAACTGGCCCAGAGCGTTGGGCTGCACGTGGCGGAAGTCGCAAAACAGGCATGGCTGCTGGTGGTCGTGCCGCTGTTGTCGATTTTCTTTCTGAGGGATGGCAGGGCTTTCAGCGAGGTCTTGCTGGCTCTTGTGCAATCGCGGCCGCAGCGTGAATTGCTCCAGGGTGTGCTCAGCGACTTGAACCAGATGCTGGCTCACTTCATCCGAGCGCAGCTCACGCTGGCAGCGCTGACGTTTGTCGCCTATTCGACCGTTCTCGGCGTGATGCGAATGCCTTACGCGCTGATATTGGGAACGATGGGCGGATTGCTCGAATTTATTCCCGTGTTAGGGCCGCTGGTGGCTGCGGTGACCATCGTGGGCGTGGCATTGTTAATGGGATACAAGCACTGGTTGGTGCTGATACTCGTTCTCGGCATCTGGCGGCTGATCCAGGATTATGTATCCTCGCCCCGCATTATGGGGCAGAGTATGGAGCTGCATCCTCTGGCGGCAATCTTTGGCGTCATGGCGGGCGGCGAAGTGGCCGGCATCCTAGGTATTTTTCTATCGATTCCCGTCATGGCAAGTCTGCGAATCGTGTTCCGCCGCTGGCGACTGTACGCGGAGAAAAGAAAGTTCGGCCCCCTCAGCGAGTATGTACTGGATGACCAGGTGGGGCGGTCGAAGTAGGGCGGTTCCCAGTTCTCAGTTCTCTTTGCATTTCACTCCTGCCGCTGCATTTCAATTTTCGGCATTAGCCAGCCGCTCCTACGGATTTTTCGGCGTTTGTCTGGCGCAGGAATTCCGCTGCTGCTTCGGGCAGAACCGTATTGATGAACATGCCCGAACCCAATTCGAAGCCGGCGACTCGCGTAAGGCGCGGAATCACGCTTACATACCAGTGGAAGTGGCGGGCACCCACATAGTCTGAGGGGCCGCTGCGGACGGTGAAATTAAGATCGGGGTTGTTGAGACCGAAGTAGATTTTGGCCAGCAGCGTCCGCAAAACCCTGGCCAGGTCAGCGATCTCGGCGGCCGTGATCTCGCCGAAGCTGGCCATGTGGCGCAGGGGAAAGATGTGAGTGGCAAACGGCGTGGCAGAAGCGAACACCTCCATGGCCACGAAGTGCTCGCTCTTCAGAACTACGCGGGTCTGGTCTTCCACCTCGCGCTCCACCATGTGACAGAACATGCATTCCCCAACGTCGTCATAATGGCGCAGGGCCTCATGAAGCCGGTGCCGGACCTGGCTTGGGATCACGGGCGTGGCGATGAGTTGGGAATGCGGGTGCTGCAAGCTGGCGCCGGCATCAGCCCCGTGGTTCTTGAAGATGGTGACGTGGTTAACGCGGCGGTCCATGCTGAGTTCGTTGTAGCGTTCCTTGTAAGCGCCCAGAATGGTGGCCACATGCGCGTCCGGCAGAAGCGCCATGCAGGCGGAGTGATCTGGACCGTCGATGATCACTTCATGAAAGCCGAAGCCCTCGACCCTCCGCCGTAGATGCTGCATGCTGCGTGTCGGCTGGGCTGTGCTATCCAGCGCAGCGAACTTGTTGGGGATCACTCGTACCGCCCAAGGCTGGTCTTTCTCCGGGAACCGCATCACTTCAGGCGGAGTCTTGCTCTCGTTGCCCAGGCAGAACGGGCAGCTTTCCAAAAAGGACGGCACGGTTTGCGCCGGCCGATGCGTAGCCAGTTCTTCGGGACGCTTGGCGCGTTCGGTGGCGATGATGACCCATTCCTTGGTAAAGAAATTCTGGCGCAGCTCCGGCATGGTAGTCCTCCAGAATCTTCTATCGGCAGATGGGGAGCAATACTGGAGTGAAAAAGACGCTGTCTCTGTAATGCGAGGAAGTGAGTGCGATTTCAGGATTTGCGGTCTTAGCCCCTGCATCTTCCCGCCGCCAAAGAGAATCTGATATTGGTGGTGCGCCAGGTACGTCGCGATGCTATTGACTCTGTCTGTTCTGGGTGTTTTCGGTATTGTGGCTTTTGGGATATCCCTCGTCGTTCGCGTGAAACGGCGAAGGTCCGAACGCGAACTGGAGCAGCACAGCATCACGGCGGACGAACTCCACGCGTTGTTGGCCTCAGATCCGGAGCTGCTCCTGTTTGATGTTCGCCAGCCGCTGGACTTGTTAGCCTATCCAGAGGTGATTCCTAAGGCTCAGCGGATCGCCCCAAGTGAAGTGCTGGCAAACCCCACCCTGATCCCGAACGACAAAGAGTCGGTTGTTTACTGTACCTGCCCGAGCGACAAAACCAGCCGCATGGTATTGCGTCGCGCCTTATCGCTAGGATTCTCACGGATCAAGTTCCTCCAAGGCGGATTGGCGGCCTGGAAGGCGAAGGGCTACCCGGTGGTTCCATATAAAGGAGTCTTCCACCTCAACCCGAGCTTGGTCCCGCGCTCCCAATGATCGGTTTATTAGAATCCTTAGGATCTGCAATCTCTATCTCATAGACGGAGTGCTACCATTACAACTGTGAGTAACAAACTCCCTATCGGTATTTTGGGCGCCACCGGCGTGGTCGGGCAGAGGTTTATCCAGATGCTGGAGCGCCATCCGTGGTTCGAGGTTGCGTGGCTGGCCGCTTCCGACCGTTCTGAAGGCAAGATCTACTCGGACGCCACGCGCTGGCGACTGAAGACGCCGTTGCCGCCCAACGTGGCAGCAATGAGAGTCTCGCCCGCCACGCCCGAAGGCGCGCCGAAGATTATTTTCGCGGCGCTCGATGCGTCGATCGCCGCCGAAATGGAGCCGCGGTTTGCCGAAGCAGGCTGTGCTGTGGTTTCGAATTCGAGCGCGCTTCGTATGCAGTCGGATGTCCCACTGGTCATCCCTGAAGTGAATGCCGGGCACATCAAGCTGATCGACGGGCAGGCCTGGCGGAAGAAATCCGGCGGATATGTCGTGACCAATCCTAACTGCTCCGCCATTGGACTGGTGCTGGCCCTGGTGCCTTTGCAAAAGCGTTTCGGCCTGGAAACGGTGATGGCGGTAACGATGCAAGCGGTCAGCGGGGCCGGCTATCCGGGCGTGGCTTCACTCGACATTCTCGGCAATGTGATTCCCTACATCCGCAATGAAGAAGAGAAGATGGAAGAGGAAACGCTTAAGCTTCTCGGGCAGATGAACGGAACAAAGATTATTCCCGCAACTTTTGCCATGAGCGCCCAATGCAACCGGGTTGCCGTCGAGGACGGGCACACAGAATCAGTTTCGGTGCGCCTGAAGACCAAGGCGAAGCCGGAGGAGATCATCGCCGCGTGGAACGAGTATCGCGGCGAACCGCAGGAATTGAGGTTGCCCAGCGCTCCGGAGCGTCCCGTGGTTTACCTCGAGGCGAATGATCGTCCGCAACCGCGATTTGACGTTGACCTGGGAGCAGGCATGACCACTGCGGTGGGCCGGTTGCGGCCGTGCGGCGTGCTGGATTGGAAGTTTACCGTGCTCTCGCACAACACCATTCGCGGAGCCGCTGGAGCCGCGGTGTTGAATGCCGAACTGCTGAAGGCCAAGGGCTACTTCGCAAGTTCTTAGCCGCAAGTTCTTAGCTGCAAGTTCTTAGGATGAAACCCAAACCGTGTTCTTATAATCGGCGTTCCCGCACTCCTGCAAGGAAGCGACGCCGATGATCGTGATGAAATTCGGCGGCACCTCGGTGGAAGATGCCCGGGCCATCGAACGCGTGGCCGCAATCGTCAAAGACCGGCTGCCGCAAAAACCGGTGGTCGTGGTCAGCGCCATGGCCAAAGTTACCGACACTTTGCTCACCATGGCCCGCGCGGCGGGAGCCGGAGAACGAAAAACGGCGCTCAAACTCTGCCGGACTCTTCAAGAAAGGCACTACAACACCGCCAGCGAATTGCTGGGCACGGCGCTGTTCACTGATTTCCACTCGGAATTGGGCAGCGACTTCGAGGGACTCGATGAACTGCTGCGAGGCATTTCGGCAGTCGGTGAGATAACCCCGCGAACCACCGATCACGTCGCCGCCTTCGGCGAGATGCTTTCGAGCAAAATTGTGGCGGCTGCGTTTTCGGCCCACGGCCTGAATGGGGTGCACGTGGACTCGCGGGAAGTTCTGGTTACCGACAGCAGCTATATGGAAGCCGTACCTCAGACGGAAGAAACCAACGAGCGCCTGCGGGGCAAAGTGCAACCCCTGCTGGACGCCGGCCGGGTTCCGGTGATGGGCGGGTTCATTGGAGCGAACCGCGCAGGCATCACCACGACGATTGGCCGAGGCGGCTCCGATTTTTCCGCGGCCATCGTAGGTGCAGGGCTGGGGGCTGAGCGCATCGAGATCTGGACCGATGTGGATGGGATTCTGACTACGGACCCACGCATTTGTCCGGATGCGCGGCGAATCAAGGTGATCAGTTTCGACGAAGCCGCGGAACTGGCATACTTCGGCGCGAAAGTGCTGCATCCAGCGACGGTGCTGCCCGCCATTCAGAAGAATATCCCCGTGTATGTGCTGAATTCGCGAAATCCTTCCTGCGAAGGAACGAAGATTACCACCCGCGCTCCCCAGGGGAAAAACATTTTCAAAGCGATTGCGGTGAAGAAACGGATTACGATCGTAGACGTGGCTGCACCACGCATGCTGCTGGCTCATGGCTTCCTGCGGGCGATTTTCGAGGCCTTCGACCGGCACAAGGTCGCGGTCGACGTAGTCTCGACCAGCGAAGTAAGCGTTTCGCTCACTGTGGATTCGAATAACGCCATCCCCGCCCTGGCTGCCGATCTGGCCAAGATGGCCGACGTGAAGTATGAGGGCCGCAAAGCCATTGTCTGTCTTGTGGGTGAGAGCCTGCGCGATAAACCGGGCGTAGCTGCGCTCGTGTTCAGCGAGTTGGCCGACAAAAAGATTCGCATGATTTCGCAGGGCGCGTCCGAAATCAATCTGACCTTTGTAATTGAAGAAGATGAAGTACCAGACGTAATCCAGAGGCTGCATCGCACGTTTTTTGCGGATTTGGATCCGGAGGTATACGCGTAAGATTAGAGGTCTGCGGTCATGAATGTCCTTCTGCTAGGCCGTGGAAAAACCGGATCGCTGGTCAAGCAAGTAGCGCGCCAGCGAGGACACGATGTTCGCATCGTGGGTGCGGCCGAGAATGTCTGTGGAGCAGCTCTCGTCCCAGAGAAGTTGGGCGGGATCGATGTGGTGATCGATTTCACCACTCCTTCCTGCGTCGTCGCCAATATCGAAGCATGTCTTGCGGCGGGCAAAAGCATGGTGGTCGGCACGACCGGTTGGCAGCAAGAACTGGATCGTATCCGGAAGTTGGTCGAGAGCCACGGCACGGGATTCGTTTACGGAGCCAATTTTTCAATCGGAGTCAATCTCTTCTTCGACGTCGCGCGCGCGGCAGCTGCAGCCTTGCGGCATGAATATTCCGGACAGATCTTCGAGCGGCACCAAGCTCAAAAAAAAGATGCTCCGTCGGGGACGGCTCTCGCGATCCAACGCGTAATTAGTGAAGCCAGCGGCAAAGACAAGGGCGAAGCCTTGGAGATCACATCCTTTCGCGAAGGCGATGTAGTAGGTATGCACGAGGTTGTTCTCGAATCCGCGGCCGACCGGATCTATCTCTGTCACGACGCCAAATCCCGCCAGGGCTTTGCCGACGGCGCGGTGCGCGCAGCGGAGTGGATTGCCGGCAAGAAGGGTTTCTACGATTTCAAGGACGTCTGGAGTGAGTTGTAACTGCTTGAATGAGCCCGGTTGGAACTTTTTCTCAGTTCAATTGTCTGAGTTAGGTAAATGCCCAGTTCCCTGCGCGAACCCGCATTGGTTGAGGGCCGGGTTTGAAGCGACCTAAGAAACGCTTTTCTTCGCCGCCGTCATTCGGCCTATTTTGCAGCTCGACGCTTATATTCAGCGTGTTCTTTATTGGGTTGATCCTTACTCTGCAATTTTCTCCTTCGAGAGGAATCCGAGTTCATCTAGCACGAGCGGTTCCCAGCTTGCTTTTGGCCGGCCCGGTGGTTGTTCGCATAGGGTTTTCTGGCCGTGGCGTACAGCCCAACCTGCATTTGAATTCGAAGCTCGTCTCGTGGGAAAACTTAGACAACGCCCTGAAGGAATCGCTCGAACTCCGTCCTGATTGGGTGGTCTATGTCGATGCCGACCCCGAGGTCGATTGGCAGTGCGTCACCGATGTAATGGACTTAATTCGAAATGCACACGCGCAGATCGTTTTCCTGACAACGCTTAATTCGCAATGAACGAGATAGGAAGTCGTCTTCCTTGAACCAGGTTTCCCTTCGCTTACATTCGCGTTATCTTATTAGCATGCAACTCCGTGGCTGTGGTACGGCACTCGTAACTCCTTTTCATCGGGATGGCTCGGTTGATGACGCTGCTCTGCGCAACTTGGTGGCGTGGCAGGTGGAGTCCGGCATAGATTTTCTGGTCCCCTGCGGAACCACCGGCGAGACCCCTACTCTCACCCATGATGAGTGGCTGCACGTGATCGACACAAGCATCGAGGTAGCGGCTGGGCGCGTGCCCATCGTAGCCGGAGCAACTTCGAACTCCACGCACGATGCAGTGGAAAAAGCTAAAGAAGTTGCTTCGCGGCCGGGGGTCGACGCCATTCTTACCGCGTCTCCCTACTACAACAAGCCCACGCAAGAGGGCCAATACCGGCACTTCAAAGCCATCGCGGAAGCCGTAGGCGAGAAGCCGATCATTCTCTATAACGTGCCGGGCCGAACTGGAGCGAACCTCGAACCGCAAACTCTGGCGCGGCTCGCCGAGATTCCTAACATTGTGGGCGTGAAGGAAGCCAGCGGCAACATGACGCAGGTCGCCGAAGCCATCAACATGGTGCCGGAAACCTTTCTGGTTTTTTCCGGGGACGATTCAGTCACCTTGCCCGTGATTGCTCTGGGCGGCGTGGGGCTTGTCTCGGTGGCATCGAACGAGATTCCGAACGAGATGGCAACCATGACGCGGGCTGCGCTCAATAATGACTGGAGCACGGCGCGCAGTATCCATCGCAAATATCTGCCGCTGATGCAAGCAAACTTTATTGAATCCAGTCCGCTTCCGGTGAAGGCCGTGCTCGCGATGATGGGCAAAATCGAAGAAAACTATCGCCTGCCGCTTTTGCCCATGCGGCGCGATACACGATCGAAGCTGCAGAAGATTGCGACGGAGGTGGGGCTGATCACGAAGCCCGCCGCACCCGCGCCCGAGACGGCCCAGTTCTACATCTATGAAAACTGGGCCGCTGGACCCCATAAGATCGTTCTACACCGCGGATCGTGCGGGCAATGCAACCAGGGCAAGGGTCGTCCCGCAGGACACGATGCCAACCACGCGCGCTGGCACGGACCGTACGCGACGCTTGTCCAAGGCCGCGATGCCGCACATGGCATGACCGGCATACTCATTCGCAGCGAGTGCAAATGCGTTTAGGGTCATAACTTCTACCTTCTTCATTTGCTTTATACTTCCCCGCATGTCATCGCTGAAATCTTCCATCGAACGCTTGGCCGCGCTGGGCGAAGTCGAGCGCAATCCAGAAGCGCGTCCGGCATTTCTCGAGTTCCGGGATGCGCTCACCCAGGGCAAAATACGCGCCGCCGAAAAGATCCCGAACAAGAAAGGCGAAGCCCGCTGGGTCGTCAACACATGGGTGAAGCACGGCATTCTGCTTGGCTTTCGCTTGGGCGAACTGGTTGAAACGAGCTGCGCTGCGCTTACCTTCGTGGATAAGGACACCTTCCCTGCCCGCCAATTTTCTGTAACCGACCGAGTGCGTATTGTTCCCGGTGGCTCGTCGGTGAGGGTGGGAGCTTACGTGGCGCCGTCAGTGATTTGCATGCCGCCGATGTTTATCAACGTGGGCGCCTACGTGGATGAGGGAACGATGATCGATTCCCACGCTCTGGTAGGGTCGTGCGCGCAGATCGGCAAGCGCGTGCATCTGAGCGCTGCGGCGCAGATCGGCGGCGTCCTCGAACCGGTCAACGCCGCGCCCGTGATCATTGAAGACGATGTGCTGGTCGGCGGCAACTGCGGGGTGTATGAAGGCACGCTGGTACGCGCACGCGCGGTGCTGGGCGCAGGAACGATTTTGACCCGCTCGACGCCACTCTACGACCTGGTGCGCAACGAAGTTTACCGAGCGACGCCCGATGCGCCACTTGAAGTTCCCGAAGGCGCAGTCGTTGTGCCGGGATCACGCGCGGTAACGAAAGGCGCCGCGGGAGAGTTGGGAATCTCTTTGTATACCCCAGTGATCGTGAAATACCGCGACGAGAAGACAGACCGCGGCATTGAATTAGAAGACTGGTTGCGCTGATTCGCTTTGCCTTAACCGATCTTCACCGCGAGCATCCCCGCGCCGTCGGGAGCGACGCGAATCTGATCGAGCCTCTCAACCACCGCATCAGCCTCGCCCAGCGCAGACGCCGGATAGGTGCTGGTCAACGCAATCGCTTTCATCCCCGCAGCATGCGCCGACTGGATGCCGGCGGGCGCGTCTTCGATGACCAGGCATTCTGCCGGATTCATTCCCAACAGTTCTGCACCCTTCAAATATGGCTCGGGATGCGGCTTTCCACGCTCCACGTCATCCGCGGTGATCATGATATTCGGAGCCGGTATGCCCGCCAGCCGCAGCCGTGCAACCGCCAAATGCCGGGTTCCAGACGTGACCACGCCCCAGCGGCCGTGGGGAATCGAGCGCACGAGATCGACCGCCCCCGGCATGACGGTGACGCCGTCATAGTCTGCCGCCTCGCGGCTTTCCAGTTTGCGCAATTCCTTTTCCGCATCGAGGTGGGGAGCGACCTTCCGGATCACTTCAATGGCGCGCACGCCATGGGCAACGGTCACTGCTTTTTCTTCGTCGAGTCCCAGCTCGCGTGACCAGATACGCCATTGCCGCTCCACCGAGCGCGTGGAATCGACAAGCACTCCGTCGAGATCGAAGAGGATTGCAGCGCAACTGAACTTGGTCATTCTTTTTTTTATCACAAAGACGGCGGCCTAGCGCACGGGTGCGGGCAAAATCTGCGGAGGCTGTTGCGACAAAGCTGACTGTTGAGCTTGTTGCCGAAGCCGCAGATGGCGCTGGCGGAAATGAGCCTTGGCGCGCTCGCCCCAGGCGCGCACGAACCAGTAGTTCAGCCCGGCGCCAAGGGCGGAACTGACAAGTGGAATCATGCGTCCTGCCCACTTCTCGACGACCTCGGCACTCGCACGCGCGGCAATGCGCTGGATCACCCGGGGAACAAACTTATTGACGACTTCCTTCTCCAGCAACTCACGGCTGATGTCGACCCCGGCCGCGCTGGCGGCGGCGATCCAGAGTTCGGCGATTTCATTGTCGGTATTGAACTGAAATCCATAGACCAGACTCAGCTTCTGAATGGTGCGCATGGTGATGGCCGACAAGATGCCGAGATCGGGAAAGATGGTGATCAATCCACCGAGGCCAAACCCGGCGCCCTCAAGTGCGGCAAGTTTCATGCCGCTGCGAATCAGTTCGTCCGCCACGCTGTCGAGTTCGCCCATTTCGAGGGAATACACTCCGTGATAACCACTGATGGGAAGCCGGTAAGCGGAGCGCAGTTGCACCAGAAACCTCGCCGGATCAACCTGGACAGTGGAGTAAGCGCGTGTCAATCCCTTGACCAGCGCCTTCTCGACGCGGCGGCGAAGCCAGGATTTTGATTCAATATCGGCCATTCTCCAACCTTAGCTCAGCCTGACACCAAAGGCCAGCGCCAAGAGCAGTTCCCAGTCACTCGCCGCCGCCTACTGGCCACTGCCGCGTGTGCTAGCATCATCAATATCTAATGCCAACTGGAAAATTGCAGGTTGTTCCCCTCGGAGGGCTCGGCGAGTTCGGTATGAACTGCATGGCCGTGCGCTGGGGCGATGACATTATTGTGATCGATGCGGGGCTCATGTTTCCCGAGGCCGAATTGCTCGGCGTCGACATTGTGGTCCCCGATATTTCCTACCTCATCGAGAATCGGCAGCGGGTTCGCGGGATTGTGCTCACCCACGGCCACGAAGATCACATCGGCGCTCTGCCCTGGATTCTCTCCGAACTCAACGTGCCCGTCTGGGGCACAGAGTTCACGCTGGCCTATGTAGAAGACAAACTCGACGAGCACGGACTGCTCGACGACGCCGACCTGCGCGAGATTCGTGCCGGCGAGCGATTCAAAGTCGGTGCGTTCACCATCCATCCGATCCGAGTGACGCACAGCCTGGTGGATTGCGTGGCGCTCGCAATTCACACTCCTCTGGGTGTGATCATTCATACCGGCGACTTTAAAGTCGATCCCACGCCTACTGACAATCATCTGTTCGATCTGCACGCCTTCGCTGAATACGGCCAAGAAGGCGTGCTGGCGCTGTTTCAGGATTCGACCAACGTCGAGCGCAAGGGTTACACGCCGAGCGAGCGAGCGGTGCGGCGCAAGTTTGACGAGGTTTTTGCGCATACCCAACGTCGGCTTTTTATTTCGTGCTTCTCTTCTTCCATTCACCGTATCCGGCTCGCCGTGGAACTGGCTAATCAGCACGGGCGGAAAGTGGCGTTCATCGGCCGCTCCATGAACAACTCCGCCGAAATCGCCGAAGATCTGGGCTACCTGGAAATTCCTGAAGGTCTCGTGATCAATCCCGGCGAGATGAAGAATTTTCCGCCGGAAAAAGTCTGCGTGATGATCAGCGGAACCCAGGGCGAGCCCATGTCCGCGCTGTCGCGCGCGGCCGTGGATAATCACAAACACGCAAAGATCGAGAAGGGTGACACGGTCGTGCTCTCGTCGCGCATCATTCCCGGCAACGAGAAGACGATCTACCGCATGATCGATCACCTGTTCCGCCGTGAGGCGTACGTGATTTATGAAGACGGCACTTCGCCCCCGATTCATGTTAGCGGACACGCCAGCCAGGAAGAATTGAAGCTGATCATCAACTTAGTGAAGCCGAAATACTTCATTCCCATTCACGGCGAGTACCGGCAACTGAAGCTGCACGCCGAAATGGCGGGAGCCATGCACAGCTCGGTCGGGAAGGTAATCCTTATCGAAAGCGGCGACGTTCTCGAGTTCGACGAGCACAACGCCCGCAAAGCCGGTCGTGTTAATGTGGGCCGCGTCTGCATCGATTCCGGCTCGCGCACGGATGTGGTTGAAGATTTGATTATCAAGGACCGGCGGCACTTGAGTGAAGACGGCATCGTGCTGCCCATCATCGCCATCAACAAACTCTCAGGCCGCGTGGAAACCGCGCCGGAGATCGTGACGCGCGGCTTCAATCCCGGCGAAGACGGCTTGATGGACGGCGCCAAGCGCATCGTCGAAGACACCTTGGCGCACTCTAGTGAAGAAGAGAAAGCCGATTACGGCGTGATCAAAGAAAAGATTCGCGCTGACTTGAAGCGCTACATTTCGAAGCAAACCCAGAAACGGCCGCTGATCATGCCGGTGATCTTGGAGATCTGAAGCAAGCCGCTGATGGTTACTCTCGAAGACATCCGCTCCGCCCAAGCCCGCCTAAACGGCATCACCGTTCACACACCCTTAATCGAATTCAATCATCGCGAATCTGACAATCGTCACCTCTTTCTCAAGCCCGAAAATCAGCAGCCCATAGGCGCTTTCAAACTTCGCGGGGCTTACAACAAGATCGCCTCCCTTTCCGAAGGCGACCGCAAGCGCGGAGTGATCACCTACTCCAGCGGCAACCACGCGCAGGGCGTAGCCTACGCGGCGCGGGCGCTGGGGGTGAAGGCCGTCATCGTCATGCCGAACAACGCTCCCTCGATCAAACGCGAAGCCACTGCGGCGCTGGGAGCGGAGATCGTCTTCGTAGGCCCGGGCAGCTCCGAACGCCAGCTCAAGGCCGAGGAACTCGCGGCGCAGCACGGCTACGTAATCGTACCTCCCTACAACGATGAACAAATTATCGCCGGTCAAGGCACGATGGGACTGGAGATTCTCGAAGACCTGCCGGAGGTCGAAACAGTTCTCGCTCCGGTCGGCGGCGGAGGAATGCTCAGCGGGGTGGCGACAGCAATTAAATTAAGCAAGCCCTCGACTAAGATAATCGGCGTAGAGCCAGAGCTGGCGGGCGATGCTCGGGCCAGCTTTCGCACTGGAAAAATCGTTCAGTTCCCGGCTGAACAAGTCTCGTCCACCATCGCCGACGGATTGCGCACGCAGAGCATTGGCCCCATCAACTTCGAGCACATCCGCCGCTACGTTGACGACATCGTCGCTGTTAGCGAAGAAGAAATTATTGAGGCAGTCCGTCTGCTGGCGGCGAATCCCCACACTCTGGCCGAACCCAGTGGAGCCGTGGCCGTGGCCGCGTTCCTGTTCCACCGCGATGAGCTTCCGGCTACAAAGCTGAACGTCGCCGTTATCAGCGGCGGCAACATCGACCCTAAGATGCTCGAAGAATTCCGCCGCGGTTAAGACTGCGGAAGGCTTGCCAGACTATTTTGCGCGCCCGGCTACCGCCCAGCGCCGAATCGCGACCGCGGACCAAACGGCCTCGACCAGCCCGAACGGCCAAGCTCCCTGCAGAAATCCGTATACCGAGCCGAGCACACACGCTCCCGCGAAAGCCAGTATGAACCACCGGCTACGCGCCTCCAGCGCGTAGCAGACAAGCATTGCCGTCACTGCAAACAGGCCAAATATCGATAAAGGTGTCATCAGAGCATCGCGCGACCAGCCAGCCATCGTACCAACTTTTCTCCCGCCCGAATCGCAGGAGGGTAACGCATCCATTATTGGCATACGGAAACTTCCACGGCAGCGTGACCCCGAAAGCAAAAAGGGGCTAACATATTCGCAGCTTCCATAATTCTATGAAACCGCGATTTACGATTGTGATATTCAAGATAGCCGCAGTTCTTGCCGTCTGCGCCTCCTTCGCCTGGGCTGACGCCCTGCGGGGAACGCTGGTAAGCGAAGAAACCATCCGCATCGCACCCGACAGCGGTGCCGCCAAGCTGGCCGAGGTAGAGCCCGGGCGCGAGTTGGTCATCATCGACACCAGCCGCGACTGGGTTCATGTGGAAGCTATCCTGCGCCAGCCCAGCCATGACGAGGGCGCGACTGAAGACGAAGAGGAGGGTAAAGCGATCACCGGCTGGGTTCCGGCAAGGGCGGTGATAACCAGCACGACTCAGGATGGCGACCGCATCATCTTTGGCGAAGCCGCGGACTCCGAAGACGCGGCCTCCAGTCGCCGCGGCCATCGCGATGCCGCACAAGACGCGATGCAGCTTTACTACCGTGTTTATGATTTGATGCCGACCTCACCCCTGGCCGCGGAGGCGCTTTATCGCGCGGCCGATATTCGCTGGCAAATCGAGCGGGCGGACATCATGACCCGGCCGTCTGCTCGCGAACGGCAAGCCTACATGCGCGGTCAGATGAATGAGCAGTGGATGAAGCTCGTGATCAAGAAATACCCCGGCACGAAGTGGGCTGACCTGGCCGCCTTTCGCTTGATAGAGAACAAGCTGTGCGGCGAGTGGGAAGGTTTGGCGAAGTGTCCGGATAAAGAAGCAGACCTTTACGAAAACTACGCCAAGGAACATCCGCAGTCTCCGGCCGCACCAGAGGCCTTGTATGACGCGGCCTGGCGCCGCTCGGCGCTGATAGAGATTTACAAGACGGAGCCCAACCTGAAAAAGTCTGCTGAATCCAAAGATCGTGCCATTGCACTGGCACAAAAAGTCATCAGCCAGTATGGGCAAAGCGATTGGGCCTTGCGCACCCAGCGGCTGATCTTCTACATTCAGCAAGGCATTCCAACCTACGGAAATACGGCGGACTAAATTTGCCCATCTACCAAGCTGTGGTTCTTGCAATCATTCAGGGACTGGCGGAATTCATCCCCGTCTCCAGTTCGGGACATCTCATTATTGTGCGGCGTCTGCTGGGCTGGAACGAGCTTTCCCCGGCTCACGAACTCACCTTCGACGTCGCGTTGCACTTCGGCACTTTGCTCTCCGTGCTCTTCTATTTCCGCCGCACATGGTTTCAGATTATCCGTGCGGCGCTAGGAGGCAAGATCGTCCGCTTCTCTGAAGCTGGCGGCTCGGACGAAAATCTGACCCTGCAGGAGCGCAAGGATGAACGCATGCTCCTGTGGTTTCTCGCTCTGGCGACGATTCCGGGAGCAATTGCGGGCAAGCTGCTCGAGCATTCCGCGGAAGATTATTTCCGCGAGCACATTGTCCTGATTGCGGCCGCGTTGATCGTCGTTGCGCTTCTCATGTGGCTGGGAGAAAAAGTCGGCACGCGGGAGAAACCGCTCACGCGCATCTCTTTCGCCGATTCGCTGATCGTCGGCGTAGCGCAAGCCTTCGCCCTGCTTCCGGGCGTTTCGCGATCCGGCTCAACCATCACTGCGGGATTGTTCCGCAACATGACTCGCGAGGCCGCAGTTCGCTTCAGCTTTCTGCTCTCTACTCCGCTCATCGCGGGCGCCGCGTTGCTGAAGGCATACGAGGTTCACAAGGAGGGCCTGCCTGCCGGAATGCAGGCGCCTTTTATCGTCGGGATTGTCGTTTCCGCGATCGTGGGTTACGCCACCATCGCCTGGCTCATTCGCTACCTGCAGTCCAACACTCTGCGGGTGTTTATCGTTTACCGGATCGTAGTCGGCATCATCGTGATCGGCCTGGCGTACGTGTGGCATCTTCAGTAGGCACGTCGCAGACCACTGGTCTTTTTCAGGGAAATGAACTGAGGCAACACCTCACGTCCCATGACTGGCTCGGGCAAAGCGGAGGGCATGTTCTTGGCGCCAGCCTCTGGTAGCGCCATGTTTCAGGCCTTTTGCCGGTGGTTTTTCTTTTGCTACTGCCGGCTGACGGTCGAAGGGCGTGAGCACCTCCCGGCTTCTCCATTTATCATCTGCAGCAATCATACCAGCCATATCGACAGCGCGGTTCTGATGACAGCTTCAGGGTGGTCTTTCTCGGCATTCGCACTGCTCGGCGCGAGTGATTATTTCTTTGACTCACGCAAGGTGAGGTTCGTAGTCTCTCGATTCATGAACGTCATTCCCATCGATCGTCAGGCCCAGGCCAAATCACTGCAGCGGAGTCTGGCGATGTGCGATGATTTTTTGCAGCGAACCCACGGCAATTTAATCCTCTATCCTGAGGGCACGCGCTCAAGTAGCGGCGAAATGCAGTCATTCAAGAAGGGCGCCGGATTGTTTGCCGTGGCGCTTGGCGTACCCGTCGTGCCCGCCTATATCGACGGCGCTCACAAGATTCTGGCAAAGGGAAAAAATGTGCCGCGAGTCGGAACCGTCACCGTACGCTTCGGAGAGCCAATCAGGTTCGCATCGAATTCGTCCGATGCTCTGCGCGGGCGCGGAGTTCGAAACGCCGCGGTCCAATTGCTGGAACGTCGTATCCGCGGGCTGAGCCGGAAGCCGCGGGCCGGAGGCTTCGCCGGAGTGCCGGTTAAGGAAGAGCAGCCGACGATTTCCGCCTCGGTCGTTGCGCAGGAGGTCCAGAATACAAAGAGTCAAGGACTGAACAGCTGGTAAGGTGTACACGATATGTACGCAGCCAGGCACATGAAGTGGTGGGGATGGGGAGATGAAGACGTCGGCTTCGACTCTCGCGCGCATCCTGGGTTGTGGCCCTACGCTAAAGCGGTGCTTGATGTGGAAAGCGACGACCTGGATGCTCCGCATGTGCCGCTCGAGGCTGTGCGCTTGCGCGATGCGATTCAGCATGACGGGTTCCTCGCAGATTTGCGGCGATCGATGCGCGCGGACCAGATCTGCGACAGCCGCCGCGAGCGCGTGATCCACGCCTACGGCAAGGGCTTTCGCGACTTGTTTCGCATGCGGCGGGGATTGGCCGAGGGTGCTCCTGACCTGGTGCTTTATCCCGAGAACGAACCCGACGTGCTTACGACGTTGCGGGCCGCGGCGCGTCATGACGTCGTGGTCATTCCCTTCGGCGGCGGCTCGAACATCGCTGGCTGCCTGGAGCGAAGCGAGAGCCGGCGCATGGTGGTTTCGCTTGACATGAGACGCATGCGGCGCGTGCTGGAAGTGGATACAGAATCGTTTACCGCGCGCATCGAGGCTGGAGCTTTCGGTCCCGATCTCGAGGAGCAGTTGAACGCTCATGGCCTGACGCTCGGCCACTTTCCGGATTCCTTCTTGCACTCCACGCTTGGCGGCTGGATCGCCACGCGCTCGGCGGGAATGCAGAGCGACAAGTACGGCAAGATCGAGGATATGGTAATTGCGCTGCGCATGGTCACTCCAGTCGGTGTGCTTGCCACGCGTACTGTGCCCAAATCCTCAAACGGCATCGATGTCAATCATCTGTGCATCGGCAGCGAGGGAACGCTGGGAGTAATTACGGAAGCTACCATGCGAGTTCATCCGCGTCCCGAGTTGCGTCGCACGCATGGCTATCTGTTCCCTGAATTCGAGGCTGGCATCGAAGCTATGCACGAGTGCGTGCGAAAAGAGTGCGTACCTTCGATGTTGCGCCTCAGCGATCCGGACAAGACGGCGCTATCGCTGGCCTTTAAGCCGCCTTCGTCGCGGCTCTCGCATGCCGTGACGAAAATCATGAAGGGTTACCTGAAGGCAAAAGGCTTCGATTCGCGTGCTTGTCTCATGCTTACAACTTTTGAGGGCAGCAAAAACGGAGCCGTCCGCCAACACAGTCGGGTGAACGCCATCTACCGACGCTTCGGCGCGGTGGACCTGGGTTCCGGTTCCGGCAAGTCGTTCGAATCGACCAAGTACGATTTTCCACACATCCGCGACTTTCTGCTGGATCGCGGTATCACTTCCGATGTGAGCGAGACTTCAACCGTCTGGGGCAATATCGTTCCTTTGTATCAGGCGACAACCGCGGGGCTGCGCGCCGCGATCCAGGAGAGTGGAGTAAGGCCCTGGGTCGGATGCCACATCAGCCACACTTATCAGAGCGGGGCAAGCCTCTATTTAACCTTTGCCTGCAGGCAACAGGATGGGCGCGAAATGCAGCAGTATCTGCACGCCAAACGCGTTGTGCAGCAGTCGTTCATCGATCACGGCGCCACCCTATCGCACCATCACGCAGTCGGCACGGAACACTTGCCGTGGTTGACCGATGACATCTCGCCTGTCGGCGTGATGGCAGTCGGCGCGATTAAGGGGGGACTCGACCCCGACAATATCATGAATCCGGGGCGGCTGCGTCCGTCCGCCGCGCCCTTTGAGGAGTGGTCGAGAATCGGGAGCGATGCCATAGCTGCTAAGCTTTGACGCATGCCGTCGGTTCTACCCGGCGCGAAGGTCAGTTTATGGTTTGATAACCGTTTACCTTGTGATTACAGGGTACCCCCCTCCCCCCTCCCCCTTTTAGATTCATCACATTACCGAGTTTTTCCCCGTAAAATCCGCAGGGTAAAGGACTTAAGGGTCAAAATCAGGAAAACAAAGGAGTTGCCGGACCTTTTTTGGTCCGCAACGGGCTCCGAATTTATTGCCTTTGCTTGGACAATTATCGGCGCGGTTTTGGCACGGCGCAAGGTTGGATGTCACAGGGATGGGCTGTGAATATTCTGGGTAGCGCTTGCGCGCCCACGGCAAAATCCTTTTGACCAGGCGCCATCGCTGCGCAGCTTTCTGAAGCTGCGAAGGTTGGAGGCATTCCTCGGTCGTGATGGCTCCAACAGACCTGGGCCTGCCCCCAAAATGAGTGATATGGGGATTTAACACCAACTGACCAGATTGGGTACCAGTTAGAGCCCCAGATGACTTCCGGTTTGCCGACCATCCGACAACTGGCTTCGTGTGGAACGGCTCGTTTGATCTGGCGTTGCACACCATCACTACTTGATTTCAGATTTCCAGTTCAAAACAACAGACATTGGATGTGCCGAGCCGTTGTTGTAGTTGGTGTTGATGAGGAAGCGCTGGCCGTCGCGGCTGACCCCGTAGACGATCACTTCGGTGGTCGCAACCCGCTCGCGTGGATCGGTTTGGAAGAGAACTGTCGGCGTGCCAGACTCAAATTCGGTTTTCGTGTCGACGGAGGCGACCATCATCTTCGCGTCGGGTGACAGAAAGTAGATTTCCTTGCCATCTCCACGCCAGCGGGGCTGTTCGCCACCATTTGTCGAGACCTGCCACTTGCCGCGCGCATCGGGAAACGACGTGACGTAAACTTCCCAACGTCCGCTCTCGTTTGAGGAATAGGAGACCCACTTGCCATCGGGGGAAAACTGCGCATTGTTCAGCGAAGCGTTCGTTTTCAGGAATAAGTGCGAGTTGCCATCAGCAAAGGAATATACCCACAAGTCAGGCACGGCGAGATACAGCAAATTGCGACCATCAAACGACCAGTTGAGCGGAAGCACATCGACTCCGCCCGGCAGCTTCAGCTCGCGCTCGGGTTGCGATCCGTCGGCAGGTTTGACATAAATACTGAAATTGCGGCCCCGGCTGGAGGTGAAGGCTATCCGGCCACCATCGGGGCTCCAAACGGGCACCGCATCGATGGCGGGATCGAAAGTGAGTCGGCGGAAGGACGAACGAGCGAGATCGTAGACGAAGACGTCGGTGTTGTCATTACTCGTGTCAGTCTTGTCGATGGCGGCATATTTTCCATCAGGTGAGATTGCGAGGTTGCTGTAAGCATCCGGGGGAACGGAATCGGAGATGATTTTGCCGTTGCGGTCGTACCAGGTCAGCCGGGAGAGCGAAACCTCACCCGCCTTTTGCGCGATCACGAGATCGCCGCTGGCGGCGAACGCAGCATACATGATGCGCGATTGCAGCTTCACGTTATCGAAGACGCGCACCACATCGCCGGCAAGTTTATAGGAGCTGAGATCGAGCTGCTGGGCCTGGATGGCACCATCGCGAACGAAGAACAGATAGCCGTTGGCGTAGCCGCCGTTGTAAATCGTCTTGGTGAGAAAGCGCTTTTCGCTCTGGTTGTCGATGGAACCGACATACAGCTTGTTGAGCTCGGTGTCCCCACGAATGTTCCCGGCGAGGAAAAGATAGTGCTTGCCGTCGGGCAGGAATACCGGCCAACGAAAAGTATTCTCGTCCTTGGACATGTCCGGATAATTAAGCTTGACGGGAGTGCCCCCATTGTCGGAAACCGACATGATGCCGCTGCCGAGCGTGCCGATAGGGGTGAACAGAATCACTCCTGTACTGCTCCATGCGCCGCCGCGCCCATTGGGGGCATCGCACAGTGTTCGGGTAGACGCGCTGTCGAGGTCGAAGCGCTTGAGCTTGCCGTCGGCGAAGAAGCCGATGGCCCGTCCATCAGGCGACCAGAACGGAAAGCTGGCGCCGTCGGTGCCCGCAAGGGGCTTCGCATCGGTCGCGCCGATCTCGTAAACAAAGAGCCCAATTTTGTGAGTTTCCTCCCGGTGGGCAGCCAACACGACCGTGTGCCCGTTGGGAGCAATGGCCGCTGATCGAGCGGAAAATGGCAGCGCAGCCGTGAATTGCATAGCGCGTGGCGGGGCCTGCGTGAAGCGCGCCCACAGCAGGATTGCAGCAAGGACGCCAATCACCGCGAGCGCAACGTACCCGATCCAGGCTGCTGCCCTCGGTCGCGCCGATACAGCGCCCGGCTGCGCGGTCGACAGCCATTTCAACTCGATCTTCACATCGAGCGCGGACTGGAAGCGCTCTTCCGGACTCTTGGCAAGGCAGGTGCGCACGAGTCGGTCCAGGGCGGGCGGCGACGTCTTCAGGACCGCACTGACTGGCTGCGGATCGTCTTCCAGAATCGCACTCGCTACTTTGATCTGCGACTTCCCATCGAAAGGCCGATCGCCCGTAGCCATTTCATAGAGCACCGCCCCGAAAGCGAAGATGTCGCTGCGTGCGTCCGCCTCGATTCCCTGAATCTGCTCTGGCGACATGTACTGCACCGTGCCTACCAGAGTGCCTTGCCGCGTGAGCGGCGAATACTGTGGGCTGGTCGAAGTCATCGTCATGGCTGCACTCAGCAGCGGCGCCGGACCGCTTCCCGGGGACGCCCCCATGACCGCCGGTTTCGCTAAACCAAAGTCGAGCAGCTTCGCCCCGCTCTTCGTTTGCATGATGTTGCCGGGTTTCAAATCGCGATGAACGATACCGGCACGGTGAGCTCGATCCAGCGCGTCCGCAATGTCGCAACCGATCGCGATGAGTTCTTTCAGTGGCAGCGGCCCGCGCTTGAGTCGCTCTGCCAGCGACTCGCCTTCCAGAAACTCCATCACCAGGTAATCGGTGCTGTTCTCGTAGCCGACGTCATACAAAGTGCAAATGTTGGGGTGATTCAGCTGTGAGATGGTCTTCGCCTCGCGCTCGAACCGCTCCTTCAAGTCGGGACTGTCGCACAGATGCGACGGCAGCACTTTGATCGCAACCGTGCGCTCCAGCCGAGTGTCGCGCGCGCGATAAACCTCGCCCATGCCGCCTGCACCTAGCGGCGCGATAATTTCGTAGGGGCCGAGTCGAGTTCCTGCGGAAATCCCCATTTCCCCCCTTGGAAGTGCAAGGATTGTACACCCAACCCTCGCCCCAGAAAGAAGACCTTGGCGAGATGCGCGGGAGGGATTTCGGCGGGTCGACTTGCGTTTGGAGCCCTTCGGAAAAGCGATTGATCTTCGTCGAGAAACGGAGCCACTCTCACTTGGCGAATCACGAGCAATCCGGAAGTTAACCGTTGAAACCACGCGATAGCGCTCATTGACCTGGTTGCGGCGATACCCCGGAAGCCAACTCAATACCCCTTGCCGATTACGGCATTGCCGGAGTGTCTGCTTCTTGGCATAATAATGAGGCTCTGGCCGATTTGCGCCACGGGACGGCGGTTTGGCGTCCGGTGAAGAAACGGCCTACATGCGTTTTCTGGCAAGCATATTTGTGCCCACGGGCAACCGGCGGCTGAATGAGCTGATCGGTTTTCTGCTGTGCGTCTCTGCGCTCCTTCTCTTCCTCGCGCTGGCTTCGTATTCGCCGCTTGATCCTTCGCTTAATAGCGCTTCCGTGCTGACCGGAACGCACGTTGCCCGCAACTGGATTGGCGTGGTGGGAGCGCTTATCTCAGACCTGGCCCTGCAGTTCTTCGGCATCGGAGCGTTTCTGCTGCCGATTTTCCCCGCGATGCTTGGACTCCGCTGGTTTGCTTCGCGCAAGATTCAATCTCCAGTGGCGAAAAGTCTGGGTGGAATCTGGCTGGTGATCTTTGTCCCGGCGTTGCTGGCGCTGCTGCCGGGACATTTGCGCTGGCTGCATGTGATTCCGGTCGAAGGCCTTCTGGGACGGGTGGTCGGCGATGTCCTGATCCACTACCTGAATTTGACCGGCGCCTATATCGTTTGTGCCAGCGTGCTGGCGGTTGCGCTTTATCTTTCGACGGCATTCTCGTTCTCGTCGATTCAACTGTGGGCGCCGACGCGGTTTGCGTTTGTTACCGCGTTGTGGAACCGGTACCAGGATTGGCGAGCAGAACGGGCCAAGCGGCGTCAGCAAAAGGAACTGGACAAACGCCGGATTTCGAAGCCCGTAGTAAAGACGCAGCTGATTCCGTCGCGGCAAAGTGGCGAGTCAGAAGCCTCACGGACTTCTGCCGAGCCTCGCCGTACCGGGATTGAGCGGATGCTGGGGCCTGACGAAGGACCCGCTTCAACCGGTGGAATTCTTGCAGAATCGCTGGCCGCGCTCGGAGGCGCTGATAGGGATGCTTCGACTGCGAATGAGTTGGCTTCGCCATCTCATTCTCCGCTCAGCATGACAGGGGATCCGGAAGTTACGCAGCGCGCTGACAGTGACCACAAGGCCAAGACTACGATGCCGCGCATCGCGGGCGGCTACAAGCTGCCCTCGAGCAGCTTGCTACAGCGTCCTGACGAACAGCAGGCGGTGGATGCGGAAGAACTGAAGCTGCTGGCCCAGGTGCTCACCGAAAAGTATGCGGAGTTTGATGTCCACGGGCAGATCACACAAATCAATCCTGGCCCCGTGGTCACCACGTTCGAGTTCAAGCCTGATGCTGGAATCAAGTACAGCCGCATCACCAACCTCACCGATGATCTTTGTTTAGCGTTGAAGGCCGAAAGTATTTTGATCGAGCGCATGGCCGGGAAATCAACCGTGGGCATTCAGGTGCCGAACCGTGAGCGCGAAATCATCTGGCTGCGGGAAAACATTGAGTCGCAGGAGTTCATGGGCTCGAAGTCGAAGCTGACGATGGCTCTGGGCAAGGACATCAACGGACGCATCGTCACCGCCGATCTGAACGGGATGCCGCATCTGCTGATTGCCGGGTCGACGGGTTCGGGCAAGAGCGTGGCCATCAATGCCTTCATCATGTCGATCCTGTATAAGGCGACACCGGACCAGGTACGCCTGATTCTGGTGGATCCGAAGCGGCTGGAACTGGGCAACTATGAAGGTGTGCCGCACCTGTATACGCCGATCATTACCGAGCCGAAGCTAGCAGCAAACGCGCTGCGCAACGCCGTGCGCGAGATGGAACGGCGGTTGAAGTTGCTGGCTGCTAAGGGCGTGCGCAATATCGACCAGTACAACCGGCTGTTCGACCAGGGAACTCCGAGCTTGTTCGAAGAAGATTCCGACGACAAGCCGATACCCTACATCGTGATCATCATCGATGAACTGGCAGACCTGATGATGCTCGATTCCTCGAACGTCGAGGAGTCGATTACGCGGCTGGCGCAGATGGCGCGCGCGGTGGGCATTCACCTGGTGCTGGCGACGCAGCGGCCGTCGGTGGATGTGATTACGGGGCTGATCAAGGCGAACTTTCCGGCGCGAATTTCGTTTCGTGTGGCGACCAAGGTGGATTCGCGAACCATTCTCGACGCCAACGGCGCGGAGGCACTGCTCGGCAAAGGCGACATGCTTTATCTGCCCTCGGGATCGGCACGCGTGCACCGGCTGCACGCTCCGCTGGTCACGGAGAAAGAAATCGCGGCGGTGGTTGAATTCTGGAAGCAGCAAGGCTCGGCCGAGTACCAGCAGCAATTCCTCGAACCTCCGAAAGAGGAGCGCGAGGCCGGTGGCGGCAGCAGCGATGGGATTGAGGGATCGGAGAGCGGCGGCGAAGATGATCCTCTTTATCAGGATGCGGTGAAGCTGGTGGTGGAGTTTGGGAAAGCGTCCACTTCCCTGCTGCAACGGCGACTGCGCGTCGGCTACGGGCGTGCCGCGCATCTGATCGATCTTATGGAGCAGGACGGAATCGTGGGCGCAGCCGACGGTCCCAAGCCGCGGGAAGTGTTGAAGCGTCCTAACTGGATTTCTGAGATTGAAGAGACCATGCGCTAAAGCCGAGGTCGAACCTCTTCGCGAGCGTGGCGCGCATCCGTCCTGCGCTTTTATCTGGGGGAAGACTTCACGATCACGTATTATCTCCACCTGAGTCTGCACCATCACTCTGAACAGGATCGGAAAAATATGGCGGACGAACTTCAAGAATTACGAGAACATGCGGAGAAGGCGCGAGAGGACCGGTCCCTGGCCGCAGTGTCGCTCACCATGGCGGTTCTCGCCGTCTTCGTGGCGGTGGTGTCGCTGCTGGGGCACCGCGCGCACACGGAGGAAGTGGTGCTGCAGGCGAAGTCATCAGATCAGTGGGCCTATTACCAGGCCAAGAATATTCGCGAGCATGAAGACGAGTTGTTCAGCGACCTGGCTGCTGTAGCAGCCAGTAATGACGTTGGGGCGATGGCCAAGTTTCGCGAAAAGGCCGGGCAGGAAGCCGACCGTTACAAGCACGACAAAGAGGAAATTCAAGCCGAGGCGCGCAAGCTGGAGCAGGAGGTCGCGACCGAAAGAAATCGCGCCGACCTGTTTGACCTGGCGGAGGTGTTCCTGGAGATTGGCCTGGTAGTGACCTCGATTACTCTGCTTTCGGGTCGGAGAGTCTTCTGGCACGCGGGCATTGTGCTGAGCGTGGTGGGCGTGGTCGTTGGCGTGATGGGCGTGATGGCGCACTGAGCTTCGCCTGAAGTTCCCGAGCCTGGGGCGGGAAACTCTCTTGCGGGACAAGTGCCTCTGAAGTTTTCGAACTCCCACGCTGAGACGTAGTTTCGTCAGGGTGCCGACGATTCGGCACCGGGTGCCGGGACGCCGCCGCGCCTATCGACATCAATATGCAAGCAATCGATGCTAAATGCCTCTCACGCGGTTTGGCATAGCACATGCAAGTGGCTTTTAAATCCGGCTGCTACGAGAGTAATGCTGCGCTCGACAAGTTCAGGTTTAAGAGGGGTCCGGCGGAGGAATTAGTGCTCAGCCACTGTGCGAATTCACAATGCTCCAGGCCCTTTCTTCGCCTGCGCCAAGGCAAACTTTTTCTGGTGGAGACGGAGAGTGTGGCCAACCCGGGAGAGGGGACAGTTGCGCCCTCGCCCACCACGCGGCCAAGGGCGCGCCAGGTAGAGCGGTATTGGTTATGTAACGAGTGTGCCGGGGTCTGGACACTGGTGCACGACCGGCATCGGGGAATTGTTTTGGTGCCGCTGCCGCGAGCAACGATCGGCGCGAGGGGAGCGATGGAGGAGTACAGAGAAACAGCGTAGAGCTGAAGGTGGGTCCCGTGGACGCACGACCGACGCGGTATTTCCCTGGCTCGGCGTCGCCAGTGAAGTCGCGCTGTTTTTCGAGAATGCGCGGAATATAACTGACGAAACTCTTTGGAATGTTGAGGATGGCGCTCTGCGACTATTCTGGGCGCGGGCGCGTTTGGAAGCACGCCCCGGCCCGGTAAGCCTCGCACTGGCGTCCTGCTAAGTACCTGTAGCACTCGAGCATCAATCGGCCTCAGCCCTTCCTTCAGGACGCGATCAAGAGCGCACAGACCACTTCGCGTTGCAGTCTGTGGCCAGACACGATAACATTGAACGTCGCGGTGGCGCATGAACTATCTTGTGCGGCCCTCACCCGACTACTTGCAGGTAATTTACAACGTGCGGAAGTGGTGGAACTGGCAGACACACCATCTTGAGGGGGTGGCGCCGAAAGGCGTGGGGGTTCAAATCCCCCCTTCCGCACCATATCTTTTGTTTTCATAATGTTGTATGATGGTGCTACCTCTGGTGATACCGGAAAGGGAGCACCTAATGGCCAACCGCGAAGTCAATCTCACCAAACGAGTTCGAACCAGTGCAGGGATACGCTTCTGCCAGGTCGTCCTCGCTGCCAATGGGCGCGTGAAGCCCGACACCGTGCTGGTTAACGACAAGCCGGAAATCCACCGCGAAGGCGCTTACTATCTGGACTGGCGCGACGGAGCGCGACGCGTGCGGCTGTCGGTCGGTAAAGACCCAGCAGACGCCAACAACCGACGGCTCCGCAAGGAAGCCGAACTGAACGCAATGGCGCACGGCGCGGTGATCGCGTCAGCGGAGAAAAACGGCAGGTCGCTGGCGGCTGCCGTAGCCGAATATCTGGACGACGTAAAGGTCAAACAGACCACGAACAAACCCACCAGTTTTAACAGGCACAGCACCTTCGGCGTTTACAGTACAGCACTGAACTACTTCATGGAGTCCTGCCACAAGCTGACTCTGGAGGCGATCGACCGCCGTGACCTGTTGAAGTATGCCGCGTTCTTGCAAGCTGAGAAAAATCAAGGCCCGCGCAGCGTGAACCACAAGTTCGGTATCGTCATGTCCTTTCTCAAGGCGCACGGAATTCGCGGGCTGGTGGAGAAGAACGACTGGCCGCGCTATACGCAACAGGAACCCGAAATCTACGAGGAGGAAGAACTCGGTAAACTCTTCGCGGCCTGTGACCCGGTGGAGCGACTTTGGTTTGAGTTTTTCTTGATGACGGGGATGCGCGAGCAAGAAGTCATGTTCACTTACTGGAACGATGTGAACTTCACCGCCAGCACCGTCCGCGTCTCTCACAAGCGCGACCGCGGATGGTCCCCGAAGGCGTACAAGGAACGCGAGATTCCCATCCCTGAAAAACTCACCAAGAGCCTGAAGGCATGGAAGGCAAAGGCCGCCAAGGGGTGCTCTTTGTTATTCCCCACGTCTGGGTGTAAGCCGAAGCGCGACTTTCTCGATTGCTTAAAGGCGGTCACCCAGCGCGCCAAGCTGGACAAAGAGAATTTCTGGCTACACAAGTTCCGCTCCACATTTGCGACCCGATGTTTGTGGGCTGGCGTTGATCTTCGAACCGTTCAACTCTGGCTGGGTCACTCAGACATGGAAAGTACGATGCGCTACCTGAAGCCGTCCCGCAGTCAACATGTGCGGGACAAGGTGAACGAGATTTTCGCCTAGTCGTATTGCGCAGGAAACGCTGGAGGGATGGATTCGAATCCGCCTAGAAGCGTAAATTCAACAACATGCAGGGCCACGGATGGCACCGAAGTATATGAAAAGCAGTCGTGGGACGACAAACGGATCGCAAAATGGCGTGGTGGACAAAGATGGGTACCAGACCGCTAGCCGCCCCCCAGATTGATGGAAAGTCCGGGTCGACAAATGTCAGTGGCAAAAACGCCACATCCACATCGGGCGCGGCAAAATCGACCGCGAAGTTTCCTATAACCAATTGAACTAGTTCAGTGTGATCACGATCGGCCCAAGAATCTTCTGATTACTCGTGTCGCTCTGGGTCATAGCCGCCTGTGCCACGACCGTGACATTTATGATCTGCGGGCCTCCACCTCCACCACCCCCGCCGCCTCCAGCGCCTCCACCACCCCCGCCGAATGAACTATTTCCGCTGCCTGCGCAGGAAAGGGCAGGTGCCAGACCCGCCAATATAATGAGCGTGAGAAATAAGTGTTTCCCTTTCCGCCCGAGCAACAGTGACAGGGGCAGCAGACTGGCGAGCAGGTGAAGCGGGGTTGAGGACTGCGAAGCCGTGCGGCGGATTGTTGGCTGTGGGGTCGTCGTGTTCGTCAACGTCAATTGCACGACGGTGGTGCCATCGTCGGTGAGCGTTGCAGGCGAAGGCGAGGCGACACATCCCAGATCGCTGGCGGAATAGCTGCAAGATACGGTGATGCTGCTCGCGTAGTGATTGACGGAAGTCAGCGTCACATTGAATGTGGCAGACTGCCCAGGCGAAAGTGTGGCGGTGGTGTTGTCGAGAGATGCGGTGTAGTCTCCGACTCGCAAAATAGCGTTAATCGTGTGAGAGATGATGTCTGCCGTTCCCGTGATCTGGAAGGCATAGTCGTTCGCGGCTAATTGATTGTGATTGACGCCGAAAACACTGGATGGAGTTGAGGTGTAAACATTGCTATCGGGTCCACACTGCGTGCCAGCGGGTAGGCCACTGCAAGTGAAAGTTAACGGTTCGCTCAGGCCGTTCGTCGCGGCGGAAGTAAGGGTGGTGACTGCGTCTCCACTGGGTCCACTAACAAGGGTCGAGGGATTGATGCTCAGGGAGAAATCGCCGATGCCCATCTTAAAACTGGTCGCACCGGTCACGAAGCCATCGGTGCCACTGACGGTGACGTTCTCCGTTCCGAACGGTGTAGCCGTGGATGTACTGACCGTGAAGCCAACGCTGCCACTTTCGCCTGGAAAAATCGGAATGGTCAGGGCATCGAAAGTACACGAAGCCCCGGCGGGTAATCCATTGCATTGCAGGGATGAGAATGTTCCCGAGTATCCGGCTTCGCTCGTGAGGCCGAACGACATTGGGAAACTTTCTCCAGGCTCGACGGAAACATTAGTGCTCAGTGGGGCCAAAGGATATGACAGTTGGGCCGCTACTCCAACCGTGAGGTTCGGATTCGGTTTTGTGCCATAGGCAACCGCCGTTTGGGTTCCCAAAGTTGCATAGAGCGCGAAAACGTGAGTCGTGTCGAAGCCAGCGCCGAGGGTAAATGTGACATCCTGTGTCTGCTGACCAGCACTGAAGTGGACGCTCGTCGGAAGCTCAATCGCCGGATCGCTTGCCGACAGAGTAACGGTCTGGGAAGAAGTCGCGGGCAAATCAAGAGTCACGGTCGCCTTGCCGGTGGTCCCAAGGATAGGTGAAGAATCGAGAGCGATGTCAAGCGCCGGTGCAGCGGCAGCCGGAATCGTGCTGTACGAGGACGTCAGACCCGTAAGCTCCATCAGGTCGGTTGCACCGTCGCCGTTAAAATCCGCACCGACGACAGGGTAACTTTCTGCCTGAAGCTGATAGTTGTGGCCCGTCACAATAAATGTTCCGTCGCCGACGCCCTGCAGCACACTCAGTGATGCGTGCACTGACGACGGCGCCGGCCAGTAGTACACAGCGATATCGGGGATTCCATCCCCATTGAAGTCTCCCACCCGCGCCGGGCTTAAGGAAGGCGCTGTCAGCCCCGGAAGATCGTAGCTAGGTTGCTGCTGGAACGTGCCGTCTGGCGACCCCAGGTAAACCGTGATGCCTGGTTGATAGGACAGACCCCCCGTTGCGAAATCGCCATTCGGATCTCGATTCTGAATCAGGTCCGGATACCCATCGAGATTTACGTCGGCCACGGCCACCGCGCCGAAGTGGGAGAAAAGAATTGTTGGCGTCTGAAAAGTTCCATCGCCGTTGCCCAGAGCCTCAATCAGATCATCTCCGCTCACCACCCATCCACCGTTTGAATTGAGGCCGAAAAGGAGATCGAGTTTCCCATCATGGTTCAGGTCGACTGCAAAGAGCTGCTGTGGGGAAAAAGGCTGGGAGACGAGGATGGGAGATAGTTGGGGCGCCAGGTGGTTGAAAGTTCCGTTCCCATTGCCAAGAAAAACGTCAACCTCCCAATGTATCCCTGCCAAGTCCGTCCCCAAGACAGCGAAGTCCATTTTGCCGTCACCGTTAAAGTCCCCTGCGACCACCCTTTGTGGGTTCGGCAGCGTAGTAATGGTCACAGGCGTCCCGAACGTCCCATTGCCATTGCCGGGAAAGTATTCGACATAAAACACACTGTTGTTGCCCTCGTAGGTGTTGATGTAGATCACGTCGGGCTCTGCGGTGCTACGAAACGGCGCGGAGATGAAAACTGGAACGGGTTGCGCCTCGCCAACCGGAATCGTAGTGCGTACGGGCGGCAAGAAATTTCCCTTACCGTCGTTCATCAGCGCTGTGAGTTGGGGTTGTCCGCCGCCCACCTGGTTGTATTCCACCAGGAGCAGATCCGGCTTGCCATCGCCGTTCAAATCGGCAGTTTCCAGTGGAGACTGGCTGTCGGGAGCGTTTGACGGGCCAACCGTGTATCCAATTGCGGCGCCTTGCGGATCGCCGTACTTGCCCGTTCCGTCATTAAGAAAAAAGCTTACCTGATTCTCCAACGAGGATGCCGTCAGGATTTCCGGGAAGCCGTCCCCGGTGAAATCGGCCACGATGAATGAATAGTTATCGGTTCCGCCCCGGTAAACACTTGCGACTCCCAAGTCACCCTTGCCATCGCCATCCAATACGGAGACGTAGTAACCAGCTTCGTTACCATATCCCGGATTGTCCTCAGTGGGATAAAACACCGCCGAACCGAGAACGTCCAGGTGGCCGTCGCCGTTCACGTCGGCAATCTCAATCGCAGGATCGAGATCGCCGAGCATTCCAGTCAGATTCGGGTTCTGCGCAAAATTGCCATCGCATGTTCCAAGAGCCACCGTGACCAGCCCGTACCCTCCAAGCTGTACGGCATCGAGACACCCATCTTCGTTCATGTCGCCCACGCCAACTACTACCGGGCCGTCGTTGTAGAAGAGATAATCACCGAGCGGGAAGGTCTTTCCCGCCTGGTTGAGATACGGCATGAAGAAGCCTTCGGTATTGGCAGTGACAACGAAATCTACATAGCCGTCGTTGTTCAGGTCGCCAGCGGCGATCCAGGTGGTGGGAACGATGTCGCCGTCAGCGAAATAGATGGACTTCGGCAAGAGCGTACCGGAAAACCCACCCGAGCCGTTGCCCAACAGAATTTCAAACTGAGGCTGTGTTAGATCCTGCGCGACGGTGAGGCCGACAACCAGGTCTTGATTGCCATCATTATTGGCATCTGCGGCAAGAATGAACGTCGGGATTTGAGGCAGCGAGGTCTGCGTGCTGGGCTGGAAGGTGCCGTCTCCGTTGCCGAGGAAAACTTCCACCGTATTCGAATCGCCGTCGGTAACGGCAAGATCGGCGGGGCCATTCTTGCGCAGCGTGACGGCGGTGATCCAATTGGGAGACTGGCCCTGCGTGTAAAGAATCTCCGGCACCTTGAACGTGCCATCTCCATTGCCGAGAAACACGTAAATTGTGTTGTCGCCGCCGTTGCTGACGGCGAAATCCATCTTACCGTCACCATTGAAATCGGCATTAGTGATAGCAGTGGGGATAAAACCTGCGGGCAGGGACGGCCTCGCCAGGAACCCACCATTCCCTAAACCGCTCGTCGCAGCTGCGACACTTCGGGACTGGAGGTTGTGAGCGGCATCTACTGCTGGCAACTGCGGGTTTTGAAAATTCTTGCGCTGCCACTTCCTCGTGTCTTGAGCCGATAGCGCAGCAAACTTCCAACCTAGGAATCGTCCGTTCTTTTGGATCGCCGCTCGCCTGACCGATGAGGACTGTCTGTTTGCAGAGTAGAGTGCCGGAGCATGACCGGGGCTACGCGGCGATGTTTGTGCTCTCACAGTGCCGGGGAGTAGCGACGCTAGAAGAGAACAGCAAGCTAAATATACGAGCCGCGCTCGGAAGAGTTTTCGCTCGAAAACTGCTTTCATTCCTGAACCCCAGAACACTGGAGAACCTGCGAGAAAGCTAGGCCTTTCCGCGCACTTAGCATACGCCAAACTCCTGTGACTCGCGTTCGTAGACCACCGAAAACCGCGACGGGGCGCGGCAGCCTCTGGCCTGGACGGCGCAAGAGTCTGCCAGCTGCCAGGACCAAAGTCTCTGACGGCCCGACCCTCCCCGCAGGATCACCTCGCGGCACCATTCCCCGAGCGTCCGTCCGTCGGCCTGCGCCGCCGTTTCCAGCTGCGCGTACTCTTCCTCGCTCACTTTGAATCCGATGGATTTTGTGCGCAGCGGCGGCTTCACCATGTCCGGGCTTCCTCTCTCGCCATCACAGCCGAGACTAGCAGCCGCCCTTAAGAATCAACAAGTTCGCCTGCGGTAACTTCAGGTTGCCGCACAGCAACCGAATCGACACGATTTTCCTCTAGCTGCCCTGCTCTCAACAGGTTCGCGCACTGTAACCGCAGGTTACCGTGCAGCACCCTTTCAGGGGTGACGTGTCACCCCTACACCCCGTGCGAAGCACGGCTAAAAACCTCCAACCCGGCAACCACCCTCCGGGAGCACCAAACCGCCCGCACCACGGGCCGGAATCGCCATGCTACCGGGCCCCGGAATCGGCACCGGAAAGCGCGGCTAACCGGACCTGGAATCAGGGCGGGGGATCGGCTGCTGGGTTCATCCCAGATCAGGGACTTCATGGAAGCCTTGCCCTCAGTTTACTGACGGCACTAATCGGGTAATGTTCAGCACGTAGCGGCAGCCCTTTTCAGAGTTAATTCTGTTCAGCCGAGCTACTTCCTGCTCGGCAGAGAACTTTGAGGAAAACACCTTGACAACGGCAACGCTGTTCTCCGGATTCTCCGGATTCACCGGAACATCGATCCGAAGAACAGCATAGAGATGCCGAAACTTGGAATGCGGCGTATCACTCATTGCGGCTGGGTTAGGGAACCGATCCTTTCTCCAGTGTACGGATTGTAGACGTCACCTGTACGACCAATGATGGCGTTGTCAGCCGGTCCAAGCCCCGCCGCCTCTTTGATTTGGTGCAGTCGCTCGCTGGCTACGATGGGATCGACTCCGCTGTACTTCTCCAAGTGTTTGAATGCGTCCCTTGCAGCATTCGGCCCCGTGAACGGATGACCGGGTATCTCTGCGGCTCCCTCTTCGGCACCGCCTTCCTCTGCGCCCTCTGCCTCACCTCCCCCCGCCTTCATAAACAGGAAGAAGCTATAAGCGTCGAGGATCGGGAGCGCACGCCCAGCCCAGTTGTTAAAGGCCAGCATGCCCCTGCCTCCGGGAATCATGTCGGCCATTATTTCCCTATCACTCGGGAGTTTGACCGACGTGAAGTCAACCCCATAGGCGTTGTTTGTACTCGCGGTCCAAGAGAAGGAACCTCCTTGCTGGCTGTATGCCCCAATGGCCCCATTCTCGGAGTCGATGCTTGTGACCCAGGAACTATTGGCTACATATCCTGGCACCCAGTAGCCGCCGTTGTTGTCGCCCGTGCATTCTCCGGCACTGCTGTTGTGGTCGATGCTCTCAACTCCATTTCCGGCGTCGTTCAGGTACACGCAATCGTGACCGTCAGGATCAATCCCGCTGAGAGGGTTATTGCGAACGTAGGAGTACAAGTTCAAGGTTTGGGGATCGTTTTGGTCCCACCACAGCAGAGGTTGGTCGGGCTTCATGAATCTCCCGAGGGAAGAGCTGTAGTACCTAAAGTCAAAGTTATCTAAGCCGGATTCGGAATCGCGTTCTTTGCCGGTGAATTTGTAGTGACTCCGAGACGCTACGCTGAACGAACACGCCGCACGTTCCGTCATAGCTGAATGGCCCTGCGTCGTAAGCATGGACGTTGGTCAGCCCTTGGATTTGTTTGAACTCCCTTCATCATGGTCGTGCTCGTCAATAATGATCTTCGGAAGGGTCGGGTCTCGCGAAGCGGCAATGTCCCGCAGGGCTTTCAACGCGGTTTCGCGAAGCTGCATGTCGCTATCAAATCGATCCGACCAAGCGGCACTATGATCCACCAGATCTTTCCCCTCCTGCATGGAGAGCCCGTAGAGTGCTCTCATCACCTTGATGGATTCGATTTTGTTGAACTTCCTGTCGCGAAGAAACACAAGTAACGTTTCTCTGTCCGCCCCCGCAGATGCGAGCCTGTGAGCATCTTCCACCACGTTCGGATCAGGAGGTTTTGGCGGTTCGAGCTTCATGCCTAGAATTCCTTTTACCTAAGTTTAACCGTCATCGAGGGCGTATATCCTCCCGCATTGGCGCCGCCGACACGGTATTGGGGCTCGATACGCATTTCTGTAAAGCCAGCTTCTTTCAGTTCGCCCTGAATAGCCCTGAGACCCTGTCTCATTTGCATGGTGCCTACGTTCAGTGCACCCTCACTATTTGCTGGATAGATAGCCAACTCCTTCACTACAGCTGTATCTCCTTCAGCTGTTATCTTGCAGTAAACCTGAACTGGACCCGATGGCGTCTGAAAAACGCGTTCTATGACGCCGCCCGCCCGTACTCCGAGTTGACCGGCTGCTTCGCCTCCGGCCTCTCCGGCAGTCGTCCCCGCAGCTGCCGCACCCCTCCCAGACCAGCCTGTAATTACACCCAGTGCACCAAAAACCTTGCCGACCCCCCAACCAACAACCAAGCCACCAATTATCTGTCCGTCTAGTGGTTGGATTCCCTCCGTCGGATAGGTTCCTGGGTTGCTCATGTATGTGACAGTGCCGACCACGTTGCCGTTGGAATCGGTGATATTCAGTGAATCGCCTTGGCTCTGCTTCACTTGATCAAGTGAGGGCGCGTGGTTGTACTGATCCTGTTGCTGCGCCTGAGCGTAGTCCTGGTCCTTGACGGGTTGACAGCTTAGGCCGTTGGTGTCGCAAATTTCGACTATGCGACCGCTAGGATCGGTTCGGCTCAGAGGGTTGTTTCCGACATAGGCGTATCCATTCCACATCTGAGGATCGCCCATGTTATCAATCCCAGACTCCTGGTCGGGATCGGGAGTCATGAATCTGCCGAGACTGCTGGCATCGTACCTCGCCCCGAAGTTGTCGAGTCCGGATTCGGCATCGCGTTCTTTGCCGGTAAATAGATAACGCTCAGAAGGAGTGCCGTAGATTACGGTGCCATAAGGCGTGTAGTCCACGTCCTGCTGGGGCGGCAACGAACCGGTGGGGTTGGTGACTACTTCGGTTGTCATCAGATGGTTATGGAAATAGTAGTGTAGTGCAAAACTCGAATCACTCCGCACCACGCGGTTTCCGTTGAAGAAGATGTATTCGTTTTGAAAATTGCCCGAGAGATCTTCCTCCACAGCACTCTCGCCTCCCAGGTTTCGGAAATAAATCGTGCCGGTTGAGCTAGTTGGGCACGTGCTGCTCTGCCCTGTGCTCGTGCATTTCGCCACGCGTTCGCCATCGCCATCATAAAGATAGCTATTTCCCGCAGTGTAGAGAAGCCGCCCTTCCGCATCGTAGACAAAGGTGTGACTTCCTGTAGGCGGAGGGCAGGCAAACTCGTCAAGTAGATTTCCCGCAGCGTCGTAGCAAAATCCGACAAACTGGTTTTTGGTGCTAGAGGTTTGACTGAGCGGTGGCGCGGTGCATTGGCTCGACGTGATCTGGTTGAGATTTCCCCAGGGGTCGATGCTGAAGTTCTGCCCCCAACAGTAGGTGCCCGACGTAGCCTGCGATGCAGCCGTCAGGATGCGGTTCAAAGGGTCGTAGGTGAAATTTTGGGTGCGTGAATTGTTGAGATTGTTAACGATCTGGGACACGTTGCCGTTGTTGTGTTCCTGACGTGTGCCGCCATAACTATAGCTTTGGCTGAAGATCGTCGCAGAGGGTGTGCTCGCGGAGAAAACTGACGGCTGCAAACGGCTGTTGTACTGGTTGCTTGTCGTTATCCCGGCGAACGATGATGTGTAGCCGTTGATCATGCTGGCTAGTCCGCCGAAGGGAGCGTACAGAGCGCTCTTCACGAACATGTTTCCTGAACCGTCTTGGGCCGCGAGTGGAAGCCCTGCGCCGCCCGTCGTGTAAGTGATCGTCTTACCGCCGCTGCCGTCATTTTGTGTCGCAACAGAGCCGTCCAGGTTGTATGTGTAGGTGAGTGCGTGTGGACTGGCGCTGGCAACCAGTCGCTTGGGAACCAAAATTCGGCCGAGCGGGTCATGGGACCATGAGGTGCCGCCCGAACCGTCGCACATAGAAGTTCTTCGCCCAATCGGATAGCTGTCCGTAAGTGCTGGCGGAGCCACAGTGCAGCCGGTCAAGCTTGAGGCGTCATACGCGAATTGCACTGTTGGCGTGAGGCCGCCATCGTTGTAGCTTTTCTTCGTTAGCCGATTCAGCGCGTCATATGCATACGTGGTCTGCACAGTACCTGTGCCCGTTTGGTTCTCTAACGGAGCGGTCTTTAATGTTACATTGCCATTGGCGTCGTAGGAGTACGCAATCGTACCCGACTCCGGATTGGTGGCGCTGGTCAGGCGGGAAAGGGAGTCATATGCGAATGACCGTACACGCCAGTTGGTCGAAGTGCTTCCTCCTTCCTGGGTCACCGAAAGCAGGTCGTTCAACGCGTCATACGCGTAAACCGTCTCGAAGTTGTAGCCAGTCGCAGTCGGTGCTTCCCAGATGCTGGTCACTCGCCCCAGGCCATCCGCACACGACTGACGAGAGTTACCTGCTTCGTCTGTAACCGTTGTGCAAAGACCGGGGCTGTTGGCGTTGGTTTGATCATACGTCGTTGTCACGACTGAATGGTCTGGTTCGCTTACGGATGTCACACGACCCAGGGCGTCGTAGGTGGTCGTGGTGACCCCCCAGGTCGTCTCGCTGTCGCAGTTGGTAGTGATTGAGGAACAGTGAGTCGGATTGTAGACCTGGTAGGCTCTCCCGTTCCCATCGTAAGTGGTGGCCGTGTAGGTAGCACCAGCGGGGTCGCTGGACAGGATTGTCTTAACCTTGTGGTTCATCCCGTCGAAGGCGGTGGTATTTACCTTATTCAAGGTCGATGTAATCGTCTCCGTCGTTGTGACGCTCGGGGATGGAGTCGAGGCGTTGTAGACCGAATCGTTGTAGCTGTACGACGTTTGGCCACCGTCTGGATAATTAGCCTGGGTGAGGCGAGCGAGCGGATCATTGTACAGGTACGTGGTGAGCTGCTCGTTTTCGTCTTTCGATCCTGAGAGTTCTCCGCTGCTGTAGATGTAAGAAAAGCATTCGCTGTGGGCAACACCATTTGTCGGAGGGTAGGTGATGAGGGTCAAGAATGCGTTTGTATTGCCTTCCGGCCCGTTGCTGCTTGTACACGTGCTAGTACCACCAGTATAGCTGTCGGTGTACGAGTAGTTCGTGGTGTGAGTCGCGCTAGTCGGCATGTCACTGCAGGTCCCATTACCACAGGGGTCCGTCATCGATAGAATCTGACCGGTCTCGTCGTAAGTGTAAGTGGTTGTCGGCGAGGTCCCCGTGCTCGAATACTCTGTTTTCTGCGTCATGTTGCCGCGAGGGTTGGTCGAGCTGGGACCGTAATTGGTTTCGTCATGGCCGGTATAGCTGCCCGTGCCCGGCAGGGCTTGTGTCGAGGCGGTACTGGGGCATAGTGTTGTGCCTCCGTCGTAGTAATAGTCGGTCTCCGCGTAGCGGTTGCTGTTGCCATCGTAGACGATGGTCTGACATGGAAGATCAAAAATTGAGGGACCGCCCGCGAAGATGGGTGTATCGGCAAACGATTGATAATTTGTAACAGTGTTCCTAAGGAGCCTTCCTGGCCCACTCGTCCCAAAGTCGTACTCTTCCTTCTGGGTTACTTGCCCTCCCGGCCCGTAAGTATAGGTTGTCTCTGAAGTTAAGCCATTGAGCGTATCCGTCTCACTTTCCATCTGCTGTGCGTTATACCAAGTCTTGTTTACCGTTTCCAAGGTTGCGCCGCCGACGTCCTGGTACGTGACGGTCTGTTCCACGGGAATTTGCGGATCCGCCGTGAATCCCCCGTACTTGTATACCGGCGCCGGTTCTCCGCTGATGGTTGTGGGGGCGTACAGATAAGTGGTGGTAAACGAAGTCCCACGTACCAGGTCTTGGGTTGTGACTATTGTTTGCTTTGTATTCCAAAGATCCGAAGTAGAATTGCCTGTCGACCCCCAAGACGTCGGCGGATATTGAAAAGTCTGCGTCAAGGCTGGGTTCACACCATCGAAGCTGACGGTTCGACTTTGGAGAGCGGGCTTGCCCCACCGCCAGTAGCATTGGCCGGCTTGGCCTTGGAGATTTGGAAAAACCCCGCCTGCTGATTGTGGATTTATCATCCAGCTATATTTTACCCACGCGCCGGTTGGGTAGGTGATTTGGCTGATGAGGCCGTACGGGTTACTGTTGTTGGGATCGTCCGTACCGTGCTTGAAACTATAGGATTTCAAGTTTGGAAGCTGAATTGACTGAATAACCGGTTCCGATATTGGGCCTGTTGGCGATGCCTGAAAGGAGCAGTCATAATCACTTCCGTTGTAAACGAGATTAGAATCGACCGCAAAGTCGACTGAAAGTGTTTCCCATATAAGCTGATATGACGCCCCGAGCCCCGCGACGGTGACCGTGTTGCCAGTTGTGCCAAAGCCCGAGACAGATAACACCACGCGTCCCAGAGTGTCAGTCTCCGTTCCTGACCCACTAATATTGATGACGTTTCCATTCCGGTCTTCAACTTTGGACGCAAGCCCGCCACCAGCACCAGGTAAGGAATAAACCGTTCCGTTTGCATCGGCCGCCAAAATACCGCCGGTTAATGACGCACGAAAGTCGAGATCGCCGCCGCTCTGAGTGGCAGGACTGGTGCCACAATGCGAGGAGGGTGTGCTTATCTTAAGAAATCCCAAACCTCGGCGTGCCCCAGAAGGGTCTGCAAATCTAAAGTTCGTATAGTACTCGCACGTGTCCGTTGGGAAGGCGGGAGGGTTGAAAGTCTTGAGATCTGCGGCGGACGCAGGAATTGTATATGACCAACCGCCAAGACTCGCCAGCCCTGTTTGATAAGACGTCCAGCTCGGCGGGTTAACGACGCCGTTGGAGTCATAGGCAAAACTAAAGGGGAGACTTAGCCCCCGGCCCTTCGGTATCGGAACAGCAATGCGAAGACTTACCGAGCCACTAGCGGGGTCTACCGTCTCGGATAGAGCTTGGATGTAATCGTGGCCGACACCGGGGATTGGGACCGTAGTTGAACCCGTGCCGGGAGCCTGCGCGAACGTGAGTACGGAAATGGCGGTGGAGAACAAGAGTGCGGTAAATATCCCAAAGCGGGGTATAAGCACCTTTTGATTTGAAGGTCGGTGCAACGGGAAAGCCGCAAAGTGAGCCATAGAAACTTCCTCCTACGCAAAAGCGTCTGACAGCGTTCATCAATGGCCGCTGCTGTATAGCCGTGTTTCTCCGCACCGTCGAGCACACGAATGCCTCGCTCAACGCAACACGTTTACGTTCCAGGGGAAGCAACGAGAAGGAAACCGCCTGACGAAAGATAAAACCGTCACCCGCTCTTGAGAAATCCTGCCCGTCGAATGCGCAGCAGCCTATACAGAAAGGGAGCGGATGTCAAATGAAAAGTTCGTCATCTCGGACGACAGATTCCACGGGCCTATGCGTGTCGATACGATACGTACGTAGCGTTGGCTACGGGTTTCGGCGGTCATCTCCTTGAACTGAGGCCGGCGGATTTTGAGTTCCACAGTGGGTTCTGAACCGTTTGGAAAATTTTCTACTCTACTTGATTCTTCAACCGCTTACGAGGGCACCGATTCGCCCCGTCATGATCTGTTTTGCCACGTTTTTGAGCATCCGACATGGGACGCAACTTCTCGCAGCACTCTCATTAGTGGCCGCGATTCGCGCTTCCAACTGGTGGTATCTCGGTGTGGCCATGTCGTCGGGGACGATGGCATTCTTCACCTGTCGTCTCTCGGAATAGGTTCAGCGATTCAACAGAAAAAGGCACGCTTGAACGGCGTCTCTTCCTCTCAGGTTCGCAAGACTCTAGGCTGCTTTCTTCGCCCGAACCTTTGCCCATCTCGCACGCTGCGCGGCTGCGATCTTCGCTCTCGCCTTTGCTGACAACTTCCGGCGTTTGTGTGTTGGTTTGGCTCCGTCGCGGTAGTACGCCCCAACAAAGGCGGCGAGTGCCGCATTCAACCCTGACAACCGCTTCTCAACTTTGTCTCGTTCCGTCTTCAAATGCTTCACAATCTTCGACACGTTTCCCATCGGTTGGTGCCCCCTCAAGGCTTAGGATCATAGCAGACGTGACTTGGGTTCGGGTGCGGATCCAGGTCAATGAGTGTAATCGCCTGATTACATCAACCATCGGCGGCCACCCGTTCAGATTGCTTTCTAGGCAGCCAGACTGATCCTCGTGTGAGACTTACAAGGCACATCTGACCGCTCGGGAACTCGCGCTACGGGGCTGGTGTCTTTAGTTGCAGACTCCAAAAGCGCACCGTTCTTGGCGATTTCAGATGAAGGTACATCCTGCACAGACGTTGTCAGCACTCTTGTTTGCGTTGGCTTCACTATGTCCTGCCCAGGCAGATCCGCGCCCTAAGAATGCGGCGGCAGTTGTCCTTCAGGCATTTGAGACGCACGACATCGTCATGTTGGGCGAGATCCACAACAATAAACAGGAATACGAATGGCTCGACTCGCTAGTCTCTAACCCCGAATTCGCTGACCGGGTTGATGACATCGTGATGGAACTTGGAAATTCGCTGTACCAGAAGTCGGTGGACCAGTATATTTCGGGCGAAGCAGTTCCGATCGAGGAGGTGCAGCGGGCTTGGCGTAGCACACTCGGTCTGGGGCCCCCGCCACCGATTTACGGAGACTTGTATGAGAAGATCCGCGAAACGAACATGCGCCGCCGTGGCAAGCATCAAATGCGTGTTCTTTGTGGAGACCCCTACATCAATTGGAGCAAGGTAAAAACCAAAGACGACATCGGCCCGTTCCTGGGACATCGCGATCAGTGGTATGCGCAGGTCGTGAAAGACGAAGTACTCACCAAACACCACCGGGCCTTCCTAATCGCCGGCTCAGCCCATTTTCTGCGTGAGAAAGGAGACGGTTACATTGAGCCTGAATTGCGGCGGGCTGGGGCGAGAACTTTCGTGATCCTGGCGGGGACGAATGCTGTGAAAGGCTATGACGACCTGGATCATCGATTTGATTCCTGGCCTGCACCTTCGATTGCTCTGGTGAATGGGAACTGGGTCGGCGAGCTTGCCGCGATCCCCGTCATCTCGGGAGGGACTGAAGAAATCCGGCCCCCTGTGAAACTAAAAGATGCTGGTGACGCGTTGCTTTATCTTGGCCCTCGCGACAGCCTGATTCTTGTCAGTGCCCCACGGGACGAGGTTGACGGTACACGCTACGGGAAGGAACTCCTACGACGCATGACGCTGTTGGGTTTTGAGCCTTTTATTCCAGAGATGCACAGCGATCAGAAGGAGAGCGCACAGTTTGACAGGCCGGAACCTGGCGATGGTCCGCCGTCATTTACACCCCCGAAAACCATTGACGCGCCGCTCCCTCCAAGACCTCCGAGCCAATAGACAGCCTTGGAGCGCTCTTTCCCGATGGCCGACTTGCAAATAGCTCGTACGGCCCTCCCAGAATGTTCCGTTTTGGTTTCCCGTCCTTACTTGACGTTAAATCCCCATTACACTCATTGACCTCAACTCTCTCAACCTCCGGAAGCGCTCTGGTCGGAAGCGCAGGTCAGGAATTAGGCGTCACGGCCCAACCGCAGTTGAGCGATTTCGGCGCGGATTTCTTGCGCCCTATTCTGCCTGCGCTGATACTCGGCTTTCTCTTCGTGGGTCTGGCTTTGTCCTGGCGTCTTCCAATACAAAATGTTGGAGGCATTGAT